>NZ_JYJA01000038.1 GCF_000956465.1 Microbacterium trichothecenolyticum | reverse complement strand
CGGCTGCGCCCGGCGAGCCAGCCGGCGAACGACTCGCTGCGGATCGGCGATCTCACCGTCGACGTCGCCGCGCACGAGCCCTCCCCCACCCGCTGGACCGCCCCCGGCGCCGCACCCGACGGCGCCGACCGCGAGTCGCCGTGGGCCTGATCCGCGCCGCTGTGCGCGCGCTCGCGCGCGCGTCCGACGCCGTCCCGCCGCTCACGCCGGACGGTGACGAAGCACGGCGGTGGGCGGAGCAGGAACTGTCGGACCCGGCGTACGACGTGGCCGAACCGACGCCGTTCGACCGCATCGCCCGCGCCGTCGGCGACTTCATCGCGACGCTCCTGAACCCCGACCTCTCCGGCGGATGGGGCTCGACGTTCGCGCTCGTCGCCGCGATCGTCGTCGCCGTCGTCATCATCGCGGCGTTCCTGCTGTGGGGCGTGCCGCGGGTGACCCGGCGTGCCGCGCCGCGGACTCCGCTGCTGTTCGGCGAGGCCGAGCACCGCTCGGCCGCCGAACTGCGCGCGGCCGCCGCCGAGCGCGCCCGCGCGTCGGACTGGGACGCAGCGATCGTGCTGCGCTTCCGCGCCCTCGCCCGCGGCTGCCTCGAACGCGGTGTCGTCGACCCCCCGCCGGGCGCGACCGTGCATGCGTTCGCTCGAGCCGCGGGCGCGGCCTTCCCCGCGCTCGAGCCTCGGCTCGAGGCGGCGGCCACCGCGTTCGACGACGTCCGCTACCTGCGCCGTCCAGGGAGCGAAGACCTCTACCGTCTCGTCGAGTCCGCTGACGACTCCGTCGCCGCCGCCCGCCCGGTCGCCTGGGAGCAGGTCCCCGCATGAGACTCCCGCACACAGAATCGGAGATTCTGGTCGACACCCCGTGTGGCGCGACCACCGGGCGGCGCGTCGCCGAATGCCTCCGATTCTGTGCACCCGCCACCAGCTGCCGAGGCACCGCATGACGGCGGCGGCGCTCGACACGTCGACTCCGGTCCCCGCGTCCCCTCCGCTCGGCGCCGGCGGGTCGGGCGGATCCTCCGGACGCGTGGGTCCAGCTGGTCCCCGGCGCGGCCGCCGGTGGGCGGCGTGGGTCTCGATCGGCCTCGCCCTGCTCGTGATCGGCGGGATCGGCGGTGCGGTGTCGGCGGCGAACCAGTGGGCCCAGCGCGACGCGCTCGACCCGGACTCGACCGGCCCCGGCGGCACCCGCGCGCTGGCCGAGATCCTGCGGGGCCACGGCGTCGATGTGCGGGTGGTGCGTGATCGTGCGGCCGCCGCAGAGATTCTGGGCACAGCGCCCGCAACCCTCGTCCTCCCGGACGCGCCGGCGCTCTCGGACGACGCGATCGCCGACCTCGCCTCCGGGGCGACCGACGTCGTGCTCGTCGAGCCCCGCGCCCGCACGCTCGACCTGCTGCTCCCGGGCTCCGCCCCCGCCGGGGTCGCCCCCGACGCGGCGATCGGGCCCGACTGCGACCTCGACGCCGCACTCCGCGCCGGCGCCCTCGCCCCGGGGGCCGTCTACAGCGCAGGTGATGCCGAGGCGTGCTACCCGGCGGACGCCGGGTACGGTCTCCTCGTCCGTTCCGCCGATGGCGGCCGCATCGCCGCGGTCGACGCCCGGCCGCTCTTCGCCAACGAGCACCTCGCCGAGAACGGCAACGCGGCGCTCGCGGTGAACCTGCTGGGGCGGCATCCGCTCGTCGTCTGGTACATGCCGAACCCCGGCGACACCGACCTCGCGAACGCGAACCCGTCGCTCGGCGACCTCACACCGCCCTGGGTGAGCGCGGTCATCGTCCTCCTCCTTGTCGCCGGCATCGCAGCGGGCGTCTGGCGGGGCCGCAGGTTCGGTCCGCTCGTCGCGGAGCGCCTGCCCGTGACGGTGCGCGCCTCCGAGACGACCGAGGGTCGCGCCCGCCTCTACGCGCGCGCCGGCGATCCGCTGCACGCCGCGGACCGGCTCCGGATCGGCGCACTGCGGCGCATCGCCGCGCTTCTCGGCCTCGCCGCGAACGCGGCCGCTCCCGACATCGCCGATGCCGCCGCCGGCCGCACAGGGCTCGACCGGAGGGCCGTGCGCGGCATCCTGATCGACGACGTCCCGCGCAGCGATGCGGACCTTGTCGCCCTGAGCACCCGCTTGAGAGACCTCGAGGACGCCGTTCGCACGGCCGTCCGCCCCGAAAGGAGTCCCCGATGACGGACACCCCCGCCACCGCGAGCACCGAGGCGCCCGCCGCGACGGATCGCCCACCCCTCGACGACGCCACGCTGCGCGAGGCGATGAACCGCGTGCGCCTGGAGGTGGGCAAGGCGGTGGTCGGGCAGGACGGCACGGTGACGGGCCTGCTGATCGCCTTGCTGTCTCGCGGCCACGTGCTCCTCGAGGGGGTTCCCGGCGTCGCGAAGACCCTCCTCGTGCGGGCGTTCTCGACGGCGCTGGGTCTCGACACGAAGCGGATCCAGTTCACGCCCGACCTGATGCCCGGCGATGTATCGGGGTCGCTCGTGTACGACGCGAAGACGGGCGAGTTCGAGTTCCGTGAGGGCCCGGTCTTCACGAACGTCGTGCTCGCCGACGAGATCAACCGCACGCCGCCCAAGACGCAAGCGGCTCTGCTCGAGGCGATGGAGGAGCGCCAGGTCTCGACCGACGGCGTGACACGGCCTCTGCCCGACCCGTTCCTCGTCGCGGCCACCCAGAACCCCATCGAGCACGAGGGCACCTACACGCTGCCCGAGGCCCAACTCGACCGGTTCCTGCTGAAGCTCATCGTCGAGATACCGGCACGGGATGCCGAACTGGCCGTGCTGCGCCGACACGCGAGCGGCTTCGACCCGCGCGACCTCGCGGGTGCAGGCCTGCGCCGTGCCGCGAGCGCCGACGAGATCCGCGCGGCGCAGCGGGCCGCGGCATCCGTCACCGTCTCTGACGACGTGCTCGGCTACGTGGTCGATCTCGCGCAGGCCACGCGCCGGAGCCCTTCGGTGCAGCTCGGCGTCAGCCCGCGCGCGGCGACCGCCCTGCTGGCGGCATCGAAGGCGTGGGCGTGGCTCGGCGGGTACCCCGCGATCACGCCCGACCACGTGCAGACGATGCTGCTGCCCGCGTGGCGCCATCGGATCCGGCTGCGTCCCGACGCGGAGCTCGAGGGCGTGTCCGTCGACGCCGTGCTGGGCTCGGTGCTGCAGCAGACCCGCGTCCCGATCTGAGCCGCATGTACGTCACCGGTCGTCTGCCGCTGCTGCTCGCCGTCGGAGCGCTGCCCGTCGTGCTGCTCTCCGCGGCGGGCGTCGACGCGTGGATCGCGGCCGCGGGGTGGGTGCTGCTCTGCCTCGCCGCGATGCTCGGCGACGCCGCGGCGGCACCGGACCCCCGCAGGATCGCGGTGACGCGGAGGATTCCGGGGCGCGTGCTCCTCGGCCAGCGCGTGGTCGCCGAACTGGTGCTGCGCAACCTCGGCGAGCGCACGCTGCGGGGCCGGATCCGCGACGCGTGGCAGCCGACGGCGGGGGCTCCGCCGGAGCGGCCGGCCGTCGTCATCCCACCCGGCGAGGCCCGGACCGTCGGCGTCCCACTGCTCCCCCGCCGCCGCGGCGAACTGCGCTCACGCTTCATCGTCGTGCGCGCCGACGGACCGCTTCGTCTCGCCGGACGCCAGGCTCGTCTCGACGAACCCGGCGCGCTTCGCGTGCTGCCGCCGTTCACCGCCCGACGTCACCTGCCCTCGAGGCTCGCCCGGCTGCGCGAGCTCGACGGCAACACCAGCGTGCAGGTGCGCGGTCAGGGCACGGAGTTCGACAGCCTGCGCGAATACGTGCGCGGTGACGACGTTCGCTCGATCGACTGGCGCGCCACGGCGCGCGCGAGCACGACGATGCTGCGCACGTGGCGCCCCGAGCGCGACCGGCACGTCGTGATCGTGATCGACACCGGACGCACGGCCGCCGCACGCGTCGGCGACGGCGTGCGGATGGATGCCGCGATGGAGGCGGCGCTGCTGCTCGCGGCACTCGCGTCACGGGCGGGCGACCACGTCCACCTCCTGATGTTCGACCGGACGATCCGCGCCCGCGTCACGCGCGTGGACGGACCCGGACTGCTGCCCGCGCTGGTCGACGCGATGGCCCCGGTCGAGCCGCAGCTGATCGACACCGACTGGGACGCCGCCTTCGCGCAGGTGCGCGCTCTCACCTCCCGCCCGTCGCTGGTCGTGCTGCTGACGGCGCAGGACGCCGCCGAGGCGGCGCGAGGGTTCCTCGGGTCGCTCCCGGCGCTCGCGCGGGGCGCGCACGTGCTGGTCGGCGCCGTCACCGACGAGCAGGAACCCCTCCCCGAGCGCCCGGATGCCGCTGACGTCTACCGTGCCGCCGCGGTCGAGCAGAGCAGCCATGACGCCGCGGTCGTCGCCGCCGCCATCGGCCGGGCCGGCGGCGAGGCGATCGCGGCGACGCCCGAGGACCTTCCGCCGCGCATCGCAGATCGCTACCTCGCGCTGAAGGCGGCCGGTCGCCTGTGAGGCCCCGCACTCGCCACACCTGAGCCGCGTCTCCGGGTTTGGGGCGCGCCCCGCGCGTTCGGGGCGCACCGGATGCGCCCCGAGCGCAGCCTGTGCGCCCCAAACCGCGGGCGACGCCACGCAGAGCGGACCAGCGGAGGGGACGGATGCCGCGGGCGACAGCATTCGACACCGCAAACGGGTGGCAACCATCGCCTGAACCACGGGGGAAACTTGCGGAGATCAGGCGTTATACGCAGACACTCCGCGTGCGGTTCCTGGGAAACCGCTGAAAATGCCGCTAGCCTCGCGGCGAGGAAAGGAGTCCGCCATGTCGGATACCACCATCCCGCCCACCACGGTGAACAGGCTCGTCGCGGAGGCTCTGGGAACGTTTCTGCTCGTCTTCGGCGGTGTCGGCGCGGCGCTGTTCGCAGCCAACTTCCCGGCCGGAGACGAGGGCAACCCGCTCGGCATCGCCTTCGTCGGCGTCTCGCTGGCGTTCGGACTGACCGTCGTCGCGGGCGCCTACGCATGGGGACCGATCTCGGGCGGCCACTTCAACCCCGCCATCACGCTCGGACTCGCGGCGGCGGGCCGCTTCGAGTGGAAGAACACGATCGGCTACATCATCGCCCAGGTGATCGGCGGCGCCCTGGGCACGACGCTCATCGTCCTGATCGGCATCTTCGGCACCGACAACTGGCTCGCCAACGCACAGGACAGCGGTTTCGCGTCCAACGGCTACGGCACCGGCGACTTCGGCTCGCCCGGCGGCTTCGAGCTCGGCGCCGCCATCATCGCCGAGGTGCTGCTGACGGCGATCTTCGTGCTCATCATCCTCGGCGTCACGCACTCGACCCGAGGCACGGCGGCGCTCGCACCGCTCGCGATCGGCCTCACGCTGACCCTCATCCACCTGATCTCGATCCCGATCGACAACACGTCGGTGAACCCCGCCCGTTCGATCGCCGCGGCCATCTACGGCGGCCCCGGGCCGCTGTCGCAGCTGTGGGTGTTCATCGTGTTCCCGATCGTCGGCGGCCTCATCGCCGGCGTCCTGCACCGCGCGCTCTTCGAGCCCAAGGGCACGCTGCCCCCGGTCCAGGCCGAGGCACGCGTCAAGTAGTCACCGCACGCACCACGACGAGCGGCCCGCCCCCTTCCGGGGACGGGCCGCTCTTCTGCGTCTGCGCAGGTCAGACGAGGTCGAACCGGTCGAGCTCGGTGACCTTGCCCCATGCCTTCACGAAGTCGCGCACGAACTTCTCGTTCGCGTCGTCCGAGGCGTACACCTCGGCGACGGCACGCAGCTCGGAGTTCGACGAGAACAGCAGGTCGACGCGCGTGCCGATGCCCACCGGCGCGCCCGACCCGTCCTTGACGCCCGCGAAAGCGTGGGCGCCCGGGTCGAGCGGCTTCCAGGTGGTGCCCAGGTCGAGCAGGTTCACGAAGAAGTCGTTCGTGAGCACGCCCTTGCGGTCGGTGAACACGCCGTACTCCGAGCCGTCCCAGTTCGCCCCGAGGACGCGCAGGCCGCCGACGAGCACCGTCAGCTCCGGCGCGCTCAGCGTGAGCAGGTTGGCGCGGTCGATGAGGTGGTGCTCTTCGGGCATGAACGCCTGCGGGCCGTAGTAGTTGCGGAATCCGTCGGTGGTCGGCTCGAGGAACGCGAACGACGTCACATCGGTCTGCTCCTGCGTGGCGTCGGTGCGGCCCGGGTGGAAGACGACCTCGGCGTCGACGCCGGCGTCCTTCGCCGCCTTCTCGACCGCCGCGTTGCCCGCGAGCACGATGAGGTCGGCCAGCGACACCTTCTTGCCGTCGGTGCGGCCGTCGTTGAAGGAGGCCTGGATCTGCTCGAGCTTCGCGAGCACCGTGGCGAGCTGGGCGGGCTTGTTGACCTCCCAGTCCTTCTGCGGAGCGAGGCGGATGCGGGCGCCGTTGACGCCGCCGCGCTTGTCGCTGCCGCGGAACGAGGATGCTGCCGCCCACGTCGTCTCGACGAGCTCGGTCACGCTCAGACCGCTGTCGAGGATCTGCGCCTTGAGCGCCGCCGCGTCCGCCGCGTCGATGAGCGCGTGGTCGACCGCGGGGACGCGGTCCTGCCAGAGGAGCTCCTCCGACGGGACCTCGGAGCCGAGGTAGCGCTCGATCGGACCCATGTCGCGGTGCGTGAGCTTGAACCAGGCGCGCGCGAACGCATCGGCGAAGGCCTCGGGGTCGTCCTTGAACTTCCGCGAGATCGCGTCGTACGCGGGGTCGGTGCGCAGGGCGAGGTCGCTCGTGAGCATGCGGGGCTCGCGACGGCCGTTCGAGTGCGCCATGGGCACCATGTCGGCGCCGCCGCCGTTGATCGGGCGCCACTGGTGGCCGCCGCCCGGACTGCGCATGAGCTCCCACTCGTAGGCGTAGAGGATGTGGAAGAACTCGTTGTCCCAGCGCGTGGGGTGGTACGTCCACGTCACCTCGAGGCCCGACGTGATGGTGTCGTCGCCGTGGCCGGTGCCGTAGCCGTTCTTCCAGCCGAGGCCCTGCTCCTCGAGGCCGGCGGCCTCGGGGTTGTCACCGACGTTCGTGTCGGGTGCCGCGCCGTGTGTCTTGCCGAAGGTGTGGCCACCCGCGATCAGCGCTACGGTCTCCTCGTCGTCCATCGCCATGCGGCCGAACGTCTCACGGATGTCGCGCGCGGACTTCAGGGGGTCGGGCTCGCCGTTCGGGCCCTCCGGGTTCACGTAGATGAGCCCCATCTGCACAGCCGCGAGCGGCCGCTCGAGGTCACGGTCGCCCGAGTAGCGCTCATCGGCGAGCCACGTGGTCTCGGGACCCCAGTACACGTCGGCGTCCGGCTCCCACACGTCGGCGCGGCCACCCGCGTAGCCGAAGGTCTCGAAGCCCATCGACTCGAGCGCCACGTTGCCGGCGAGGATCATGAGGTCGGCCCACGACAGCGACTGACCGTACTTCTTCTTCACCGGCCAGAGCAGGCGGCGCGCCTTGTCGAGGTTGACGTTGTCGGGCCAGCTGTTCAGCGGCGCGAAGCGCTGCTGGCCGGCACCGCCGCCGCCGCGGCCGTCGGTCACACGGTACGTGCCCGCGCTGTGCCACGCCATGCGGATCATGAGCGGGCCGTAGTTGCCGAAGTCGGCGGGCCACCAGTCCTGCGACGTGGTGAGCGTCTCGGCGATGTCGGCCTTGACCGCGGCCAGGTCGAGCGACTCGAAGGCCGCCTTGTAGTCGAAGTCCTCGCCGAGCGGGTTGGCGACCGCCGGGTTCTTGGCGAGGATCTTGAGGTTCAGCTGGTTCGGCCACCAGACGCTGTTGGCGTTTCCGGTGGTCGGGTGCGGCTGACCGCCGTGGATGACCGGGCAGCCCTCCGTCTCGTTCGGGCGCGGGCGGGTCTCGCCGTCCTCGCGCTCGTCGACCGGGGTGTCGATCGGGGTGACCGCCTGATCGGCGTCGGTCGGGTTCTCACCGATCTCCGGGATCGTGTCGTTGGTGTCGGTCATGGCTTCCTTCCAATCGGGATGGGCTATCGAAGTCGGACTGGACGTCAGAAGCGCGCGAGCCCCGCGACGGCAGGCTCGCCGTCGCCCGGTGCCGCCTGCGCGCATGCCGGGCACACGCCCCAGAAGGTCACCTCGGCCACTTGCACGGCGTAGCCGTGCGCGTCGGAGGGCGTCAGGCACGGTGCCTCGCCGACGACGCAGTCGACGTCTTCTACGGCGCCGCACCGCGAGCAGATCAGGTGGTGATGGTTGTCGTCGACGCGCAGCTCGAACAGGCCGGGGCGGCCCGCAGGCTCGATGCGGCGCGCGAGGCCGGCATCGACGAAGTCGCCGAGGGCGTTGTAGACCGACTGCAGGCTCGTGGCCGGGAGCGTACGGGCGACGACGGCGAACAGCTCGTCGGCGCTCGCGTGAGGACGCTCGATGAGCGCATCGACGACGGCGCGCCGCGAATCGGTGACCCGCAGTCCAGCGGCACGCAGTCGGGCCGCCGTGTCGACGGCCCGCGCTTCGACGTCGGTGTGCGGGGCCATACCCTGAGCTTAGCGTTGTTTTGAGTTGTTCAAAACAGTGGTATGCGGCATCCGTCTCGGGAATCAGCCCGCGACGAGCGTCGGCGTGCCTGCCTCGTACTCGGTGAGATCGCCGGTCTCCCCCAGCCGGTGCGCACGCCGGCCGACCACGAGCATGTAGACGAGGAACAGGGCGAGCGCGGCCGCGCCGATGCCGATCTTGACCGGCCATGGCCAGGGCTGTGCCGTCACGAAGCCCTCGATGACGCCCGAGACGCCCAGCGCGATCACGAGGCCTATAGCGATCGTCGCGAGGGAACGGCCCGCCTCGGCGAGGGCTTCGCCGCGCGAGCGCGGTCCGGGAGCGACCCAGGCCCAGAAGATCCGCAGCCCCGCCGCCCCGGCCACGAAGATGCACGTGAGCTCCAGCAGGCCGTGGGGGAGGATGTACAGCACGAACACGTCGCCACGGTCGAACGCCGCCATGATCGCCGCTGCGGTGCCCACGCCGACCGCGTTCTGCACGAGCACCATGATCGGCCAGATGCCGGTGATGCCGAACAGCACGCACTGCGCGGCGATCCAGGCGTTGTTGGTCCACACGGTGCCGGCGAAGACCGCCGCGGGATTCTCGCTGTAGTAGTCCGTGAACTGGTTCTCGGCGTACTTCTCGAGCTCGGCCTGACTGCCGAGGCTCGCGATCAGCGCAGGGTCACCGGAGACCCACAGCGCGACGACGACCATCACGATGACGAAGCCGACAGCGATCGCGAGCGTGGGCCAGCGCACGCGGTAGAGCGCGGCGGGCAGCTGCAGCGCGAAGAAGCGCGGGATCTGGCGCATGACATTCTCGGGCGCCCCGGTCAGTCGCAGCCGTGCGCGGCCCAGCATGGTCGAGATGTGATCGCCCTGGACACTGCGGCCCGCCGACGTCTTCGCATCGGCCAGGTCGGCGGAGGCCGCGCGATACCGGGTGACGAGCTCGTCCACCTCGGCGCCCGACAGGCGACGGGCGCGGCTGAGCTCGTCGAGGCGCGCCCATTCCTCGCGCCGAGCCGCCGTCAGCGCGTCGAGGTCCATGCGCTTTACTGTAGCCATGCCCGCCGACCAGCCCGCGATCGTCGACATCCACCAGGACGAGGTGCTCACCGGCGAGGCCGTCGCGCTCGACGTGCAGCCGCTCGGCTTCTTCATGCGCGCACTCGGGGTGATCATCGACATGATCCTCGGCGTCGTGGTGTTCCTGCTGCTGGCGTGGGGCATCACCTGGCTCGCGGGGATCGGTGTCGTGGACGAGGCGGTGATGCCGATCCTCACGATCGTCCTGCTCGTGCTCGTCATGGTGGTGATCCCGACCGTCGTCGAGACCACCAACCATGGGCGCAGCCTCGGCAAGCTGGCCGTCGGCGGCCGCATCGTGCGGGCCGACGGCGGCGCCTCGGGCTTCCGTCACGCCTTCATCCGCGCCCTCGTCGGCGTGTTCGAGCTGTGGTTCACGGTGGGCGCCGTCGCCGCGCTCGTGGGCGCCTTCACTCCCCGGTCGCAGCGTCTCGGGGACCTGCTCGCCGGGACCTACTCGGAGCGCACGCGCACACCGCGCCTGCCCGACCCGCAGCTGGGGATCCCGCCGCAGCTCGCGGAGTGGGCCGCCGTCGCGGACGTCGCACGACTGCCCGAACGCCTCTCGCGGCGCTTGGCGCAGTTCGCCCGGTCGGCGGCGAGCATGGAGCCGTCCGCACGCGCGCGGGTTGCAGCATCCCTCGCCCGTGAAGCCGCCGAGCACGTCTCACCGGTACCGTCCGCCGACCCCGAGACGTTCCTCATCGGGGTCGTCGCCGTCCGCCGCGAGCGCGAACTGCGGGCGCTGCGGCTCGAGACCGCACGCGCGGACTCGCTCGCGGGTCCGGTGTCGGCGCCGCCGCGCGGCTTTCCCGAGCGCTGAGCCCGGGGCGCCGCGGTCAGTAGCGGTAGTGCTCCAGCTTGTAGGGGCCCTCGACCGGCACGCCGATGTACGACGCCTGCTCGGGGGTGAGCTCAGTGAGCTGCACGCCGAGCGCGTCGAGGTGCAGGCGCGCAACCTTCTCGTCGAGGTGCTTGGGCAGCACGTAGACGGCCGTCGGGTACTCCTCGCGCTTCGTGAACAGCTCGAGCTGCGCGAGCACCTGATTCGTGAAGGATGCGCTCATGACGAACGACGGATGCCCCGTGGCATTGCCCAGATTGAGCAGCCGGCCTTCGCTGAGCACCAGCACGCTGCGCCCGTTCGGCAGGCGCCACTCGTGCACCTGGGGCTTGATCTCGACCTTCTCGACGCCGTCGATCGCCTCCAGGGCCGCCATGTCGATCTCGTTGTCGAAGTGACCCACGTTGCCGACGATCGCGAGGTGCTTGAGCTTCAGCAGGTCGTCGGCGGTGACGACGTCCTTGTTGCCTGTGCCGGTGATGACGATGTCGACCTGCCCTGCCACGTCGGCGAGCCGCGCCACCTGGTAGCCGTCCATCGCTGCCTGCAGCGCGCAGATCGGGTCGACCTCGCTGACGATGACGCGCGCGCCCTGCCCGCGCAGCGCCTCGGCGGCCCCCTTGCCCACGTCGCCGTAGCCGCACACGAACGCGACCTTGCCGCCCATCAGCACATCGGTGGCGCGGTTGATGCCGTCGGGCAGCGAGTGGCGGATGCCGTACTTGTTGTCGAACTTCGACTTCGTCACCGAGTCGTTGACGTTGATCGCGGGGAACAGCAGATCGCCGGATGCCGCGAGCTCATACAGACGGTGGACGCCCGTGGTGGTCTCCTCGGTGACGCCGAGGAGACCTTCGGCCATGCGCGTGAAGCGCTGCGGGTCGCGCGCGAGGCTGGCGCGCAGGGTCTCGAGCACGATGCGGTACTCGGCGGAGTCGTCGGCCGCAGCATCCGGAACCGAACCCTCCTTCTCGAACTCGACGCCCTTGTGGACGAGGAGGGTCGCATCGCCGCCGTCGTCGAGGATCATGTTGGGGCCGTCGAAGCCCTCGGCGGTCCAGTCGAAGATGCGGTCGGCGAGACGCCAGTACTCCTCGAGGGTCTCGCCCTTCCAGGCGAAGACGGGGACTCCGGCGGGGGCGTCGACGGTGCCGGTCGGGCCGACCACGACGGCGGCGGCTGCTTCGTCCTGCGTGGAGAAGATGTTGCAGCTCGCCCAGCGCACCTGCGCGCCCAGGGCAACCAGAGTCTCGATGAGCACGGCGGTCTGCACCGTCATGTGGAGCGACCCCGCGATGCGTGCGCCCTTCAGCGGCTGCGACGCGCCGAACTCCTCGCGCAGCGCCATGAGCCCCGGCATCTCGTTCTCGGCGAGGCGCAGCTGATGGCGCCCCGCTTCCGCGAGCGAGAGGTCGGCGACCTCGTACTCGAAGCCCTCGCGGGACTCGGTGACCTCGGTGGCAGCAGGCGTGGCGACGGGCGTGTGGGTCGGCATCCGCCCATTCTCCCACGCCCGCCGCGGGCCCACGAGAAGAGGAGGATCAGGCGCGGAGGGTCTCGTGCCTGACGACGACCCAGCCCTTGGGCACGGACAGGCGGTCGGTATGGATCGCGCAGAGATCGTGGGCGTGCGGATCGCCGGCGGCGCCGAGCGGACCGAGAGCCGCCATCTGGTCGCCGTAGTCGTAGGTGAGCGTGGACACCGCCTCGCGGGCGCATCCGACCTTGGAGCAGACTCTCTCGCGCATCGGGTAGACGCTATCGCGCGCGGCCGACATGGGAACGGATGCCGCGCCGCACGACGTCGCGGGCGTTCTACGTCGCCGGATCCTCAGCTGAGGACGAGAGCCGAGCTGAGGAGCCGATCGCGGCGGTCGCCCCTCATTTCGGCTCTGACCCTCGGCTGAGGACGCCCCTCGCAGACCTAGGATGGGAACATGGCGTGGCGTCGGGGCAAGACCAGCGAGCGCGCGCCGCGGCGCGCGTCCCGTCACGGACGCCACGGGCGCGAGGGGCGGAGTTCCGTCGTCCGCCCGCCCCTGCCACCGCTCGACACCCGGGTCGACCGGTTCGACCTGGCGGTCGGCACCGCGGCGGAGTTCCTGCGGTCGGCCTGGCCGGAACTGCGCGACGTCCGCTTCGAGGTCGCCGACATGCCCGCCGCGACCGACGACGACGGGATCCCGCGCTGGACGGTGCTGCCGGACGCGGGCCGCATCATCCTCTACCGCCTGCCGATCGAGCGCCTCAGCCACATGCATCGCGACGACGATCTGCACCGGCGCATGCTCGTGGAGGGCGCCGTGTTCCGTGCGGCGGCGGAGTATCTCGATCGCGACCCGTGGGACCTCGGCCCGGAGCGCTTCAGATACTTCTGACACCCCCGGTCGGGGTCAGGGGTAGACGACGATCTCCGGTGTCGCGACGTCCGCGGGCCACACGGGCACGCCCGCGAGCGCACCGTCGCCCGCGAACGACAGCCCTGCGCGGACCGGAGCCGCAGGATCGAACAGGTACAGCGTTCGCGTCGCCAGGCGTATCGCGACCGACCCGTTCGCCGGAACGGTCAGATTGATGGCCGACCCGCCGTCGACCGGGGTCACGTCGACCGTCACCGGGTCGCCGGAAGGGTTCACCACCGTGAGCGAGGGTGTCGGGCCTCCGGGCGTCGCGAGCAGCGACGGCACCGTCACCTCGGGCGCCGGCGTGTACCAGGCGAAGTCGTCGCCGGCCGAGATGCCGGTCGCCTGCCACACGGCTGCGACCACGGGGGCGTCCGCCTCGACCGTGACCGTGTAGGCACCGGGGGGCAGTGCGTTCAAGGCGAGCTCGAGCGGCTTGCCGGCCTCGAGGGCCAGCTCCTGCGGCTCACCGACCGGCTCGGTGCGGCCGGCGGAGTTGACCGACACCCGTGCCGTCGCGGGAAGCGTGGGCGACAGCATCCGCAGCACCGTCGTCTCGTTCGTCGCGCCGTCCGCGTCGGTCGGACGCGTGACCGTGATCCCCGTCATCACCTGCGTGTTCTCGGTGTGGGCGATGGGCCCGACCTGATCGACCCCACCGGGGGTCAGGGTGCGGGTGATGCTCGCCTGGAGCGACGCGTGGATGGGTGCCCCGACCGCCGACACGCGCACGACCGGCGTCTCTTCGCCGAGCGCGAGGCCGGCGAGCGGCACCACGCGCTGCGTTCCCGGCGCGATCACGAGGTCGGCGCCGCCCGGCGGCGTCGCCGGTCCGTCCACGCCGTAGACCGTCAGCTGCACGGTGGCGGGGACCGCGCCCGGGTTGGCGAGAAGCACCAGATCCGCCGCGCCGGTGGCGCCCGAGCCGCCGACCAGCCACGAGTCGAGCAGCGGCGGGCGGCAGGCGGAGACCGCGAACCCCGAGAGATCGTCGGCGTTCGCCGTCGCCGCACCGATCGCGGCGATGTCGACCGCGTGGCCGTCCCGCGGCTCAGCCGTGTACGCGAGCGGGCCGGGCCCGACACCTGTCGTCTGCAGCTGCTGTTCCGCGGCTCCTTCGCCGTCGGCGGTGCCGCCGATGACGGACTGCGGGGCCGCGAGGGTCACCGTGGACGCCGCGGTGGGGTTGCGCCCGATCGACAGCAGCCCGCCGTCGCAGGCGATCACCGAAGCGGCCGGCGCCGGAGTCGCGGGAATGCTGAGGGGTTCGCGCACGACGGTCGGCCACGGCACCGAGACCGCGGTCACCACCGCGACCACCGCTGCGACCGAGACAGCCGTGCCGATCAGCAGGCGGGCGCTCGTCGTCGCCCAGCGGAACACGCGTCGGTCGCTCATCGGCCCTCCTGCCAGTGGGGTCCCACGACGCGCGGGGTGCGCCGCGCCTCGCGGATCGAAGCGGCAGTCGGCACGGCGAGCAGGAGTGCGATGCCGAAGATCGCGAGCTGTCCGAACGCGACCCAACGGCCCAGAATCGACACGGATGCCGCCTCCTCCGGTCGCGGCGCGATCTCGTCGACGACCCGCCACAGCTCGCCCTTGGCGGTGTCGCCCACCACGACGAGCGTGTCGCGCTGGCCGAGCGCCGTCATGGCCGAGAGCCGCATCGTGCGCGCGGCATCCGTCTCCGGCTGCGTGCTCGGTGCGAGCAGGATGAAACCGATGCCTCTGGCCGCAAGCTGCCCCACGACGTCCTCCGATGAAGGAGTGACGAGGTCGGCGGCGAGCCCTGCGAGCTCTGTGTCCTGCGGGGTCGGCTCCGTGCGCGTCGACAGCAGGGTCGTCTGCCCACCGATGGTCTCGCTCGCGCCCCACACCACCTGTGCGGCGACACCGGCGTCCGCCTGTGGAGTGAGCACGATCGTCCCGACATCGGGGTCGTCGCGCCCCTCCGCGGCGACGAAGGCGGGAAGCGTGCTCGCCGGCCCGTCGGCGACGGTCGCTGTTCCCCGCGTGAACGCGGTGAGCGAGGGAACCGCGAGCACCACCGTGGCCGCGAACACGAGGGCCGCCGCCACACCTCGCATCAGGGCGACGCGGGGGGCCAGCCCGGCGTCGAGCGCCACGAGCGCACCGCCGAGGCCGCCGAGCCACGCGAGGCTCAGCCCAGCGCCCGGCCAGAGCGGCACGGTGATCGACTGCGCGAACGCGACCGAGATCCCCACGGCGGCGAACGCCGTACCGAGGCCGAGCGCCGTGACGACGAGCAGCACGATCCCGGCCGCCCAGCGCTGGGTGAGGGGTGCGGCGAGGGCGAGGAGCGCGAGCGGCACGGTGAGCAGCGGCACCCACCACGTCGGCCCGTCGGGCAGGATCGTCGTCCACCCGGCGAGATCGGGGGTCGGGATGCCGGCCGCCAGCAGCGCGCGCCCGGCGGCGTCCGCAGCCACCTGCGGACCTGCCCACGGCACGCCGGGGTCGGCGACGAGGCCCCACGCCTGGCCGTTCGCGAGCGCGTTCCAGACGAGCGGGAGCGCCAGCGCCGCAGACGGGATGAGCGTCCAGATCAGACGGGCCACACCACGGCCCGCGCGCAGGATGACGGCGGCGAGCACCGCGCCCACCCATGTGACCAGCATCGCCGGTGCGAGGGAAGGAGCGGTGGCGACCACCCCCGCCAGGAGGATCGACGCCGCACCGGCGCCCGCCCACGAGCGGTGCGCGACGGCGCCGGCGTAGAACAGCCAGGGCAGCAGCAGGTGCAGGATCACGCCGGTCGGTCGCCCCTGCGTCAGGGCGACGAGGAACGTGGGCGCCAACGCCCAGACCGCTCCGCCGAGAAGTCGAAGGCTCGCCCGTTCGGTCACCCGCGTCGACGCGAACCATCCGCCGAGCGCGGCGAGGGGCAGCGCCAGCACCCAGAGCAGCACCAGCCCGCGAGACGGCGCCCAGGCCCAGAGCGAGCCGAGCAGGGCGACCACGGCGGCGAACGGATCGGCAGGACCGATCGTGTCGATGCCGAGGGCCCGCTGGCCGTACATCGCGTCGTCCCAGAGTTGGCCGACCGTGGTGGCCAGCGGCTGGAGCGCTCCCCCACCGAGGACCGGCCACGCCAGCAGGGCCGGGAACGTCGCGACCGAGACGGCGAGCGCTGCGAGGACGAGCCATGCTCCGCCGCCCGCGAAGAACTTCAGATCGCTCCGACGGTGGCCGCCGAGAGCGACCTCAGGGTCGTCGTCGAGCCGTTCGCGCAATTCGCTCCGCGTCGTGCGCAGCGGCGCGATCTGCGCCCAGGACGCGGTGCGGGCGCGTGCGAGGCGACGGCGCCCGCGCCATACCGGCACGAGGCGCACGAGTGCGACCGCGGCCGCCGCCCACTCCGCGGCGATGCGTCCGGGCTGCTTGCGGGCCAGATCCACGATCGAGCGCCACAGCGCGAGCGGAAGGATCGTGAGCCAGTGAAGCGGAGCGACGACCGCCGGCGCGTACACGAGCCGCCGATGCAGCTGCGCGACGCGCTCCGCATACACGGCACGGCGCTGCCGCTGAGGGGTGAGCGGTGTCGGCAGACCCGCGACGCCGTCGCCCGCCGTCGCGACAAGTGCACTCGGCACGAGCGAGACGCGCCCGCCCGCGAGGCGCGCCCTCACCCCGAGATCCAATCCCTCGTCGGCGCCGGAGAGTCCCCGATCGAGGCCGCCGAGCTGTTTCCAGGCGTCGGCGCGGACCAGGATGCCGCGGACGTCGGCGCCGAGGACGTCCTCCCGCGCGTCGTGCTGACCCTGGTCGAGCTCATCGTCCGCGAACCCGACCGTGCGGCCGAACCGCGTCATCCCGACCCCGAGCGACGCGATCTCCGTGCGGTCGTCCCAGCGCACCAGCTTGGGCGCGACGAAGGCGACCGACGGCGAGAGCTCGAGCGCGCCGGCAAGCCGGGCGAGCGCGTCGGGCTCCGGCGCGGTGTCCTGCGCGAGAAGCCACACGGCGTCGCCGTCGAGACGCGGCGTGACCAGCGCGGTCGCCGCGGCGTAGGCGGTCGATGCGCCGGCCCGGAAGACGAACTCGGCGCCCGCGGCATCCGCGATCTCGAAGAGATGGTCGTCGCCGCCGCACACCACGATCGTGAGGACGTCGACAGGGCGCGTCTGCTCGCGAAGTGCGGCGAGGGTGCGCTTCAGATGGAATGCCGCCGGGGTACGACCATCGGGACGAACCACCAGGATGGCGTGGACGCGGTTCGAGGTGACGGTGTTCGACGTGGCGGTGGGCATGTCCTGGTCAGCCTAGGTCGCGCTCGCAGCTCACGCCGGGCGCACGCGCCGGGTCGGCCGGATCGACCGGCCGCCCGGCGTGCGCGTCAGCCCGCTCGACGCTTCAGCTTGCGACGCTCGCGCTCGCTGAGACCGCCCCAGATGCCGAACCGCTCGTCGTTCTGCAGTGCATAATCGAGGCATTCGCCCCGGACGTCGCACGACGTGCAGATGCGCTTCGCATCACGCGTGGAGCCGCCCTTCTCGGGGAAGAACGCCTCCGGATCGGTCTGCGCACACAGTGCGTCGGTCTGCCATGCGAGCGGGTTGTCTTCTTCCGCATCGATGTTGCGGCGTACCCCCGGAACCCCCAGTTGAACCGGATCGACGAACCAGTCGTCGGGAACGCCGGAACGGAATTGCGAAACCGTCATGTCGTTCTCACCCCCCGTGATCCTGCTCCACGCTGGTGCGTGTTGTACGGCTAATTACACCCGTGTAGTTCGGCGAGGTCAAGTCGCAGATAGTAAATGCTCAACCGCCTCTTGAACCTTCACGACGCGCCGACGGCGTGTCGCTCTGTCATAACGGTCCGATGAGAAACCGATGAGGCGGTGATGGGGCCCTCGTCAGTGCCCCGGCAGGGCGACGAAGATCTCGCCCTCGCCCGTCACCCGCAGGCCGCCCTCGTTCGCAGTGACGAGTACGGCGGCGCCCGGCGAGAGCGTCGCGACATCCTCGCTCGCGAGGGCCCGCACCGCCGGAGAGCCTGCGGTGGCGACCGCGATCGCGGGACCTTCGAGTACCACCTCGACGCCGTCTTCGTCCGGCGAGACGGCGAGCAGCGCGAAGTCTGCGACCGGGACGTCGTACCGGCGCACGCCCGCTGCGATCTCGCGGGGGACGATCACCGGCGGCAGGCCCGGCGTCGGGTCGAGCACGCTCACGAGCTCCGCAGCGTCGACGTGCTTGGGGGTGAGGCCGCCGCGCAGGACGTTGTCGCTCGCCGCCATCAGTTCGACGCCGAGGCCCTCGAGGTAGGCGTGCAGGACGCCCGCCGGCACGAAGAGGCCCTCACCGCGCTGCAGGGTCACGAGGTTCATGAGGAGCGCGACGACGATTCCGGGGTCGCCCGGGAACGCGGCCTCCAGCGTGCGCGCGAGCGCGAGTTCGGCGGCGAACTCGTCGGACTCGGCGGTGACGGCCGCGGCGATCACGTCGCGCGCGGCGGCGGCGCCGTCGGACAGCAGCCAGCCGATGACGGCCGAGAGCGAAGCATCCGCGCCCTTCAGCCGATCGGCGAGCGGCGCCGCGCCCGGTCCGAGCGTGGCCACGAGCCGGCGCGTCGCGTCGAGGTCGCGGAGGCCCGCGAGCGCGCGGAACGTGTCGCTCAGCGCGACGATGAGCTCGGGCTTGTGGTTCGCGTCGCGGTAGGTGCGGTCGGGGGCGTCGCGCGGGATCCCCGCAGCCTCCTCGCGCGCGAAGCCCTCCTCGGCCTGAGCCTTCGACGGGTGCGCCTGGATGGACAGAGCGGATGCTGCGGCCAGTAGCTTGAGCAGGTACGGCAGCGGCTCGCCGACGCCCGACGCCGCGCCCTCGTCCGCGATCCAGCGGTCGAGCGTGCGGCCATCGGCGGTCTCGGACGGATCGCCGGGGTGGTCGCCGAACCACACCTCCGCCTCGGGACGGCCGGACGCCTCGCGCCCTTCGAGATCGGCGAGCAGGGAGGTCGAGCCCCAGGCGTAATCGCGGGGGTCGTTCGCGAGCGGGATCAGCACCCGAACAGCCTAGCCAGGCGGGGTCGGGATCCCACCCAGGAGCTCGCTGATCGCATATGCCGCCCGGGGTACCCTGAGAGCGATGGCCGTCCATTCGAAGCATCCGGCGTCGGCGCCGCCGGAACCGCCGGTCCGCGAGAAGACCGGTCACCTCATGCTGCGCGGCTGGTGCATCCTCGTGCTCTTCATGTCACTGTCGGGCACCGCGTGGGTGAACGCCTTCGGCGAACTCACCACGACGGTGATCACCATCGCCGGCGGCGTGCTGTCGGCCGTGCTCTGGATCGTGCTCCGTCCGCCGGTGCAGTGGCGACGACTCCCCTGGTTCGTCGTCGCCTACGTCGCGTGGGCGACGCTGTCGCTGACGTGGTCGGCCTGGCCAGCGACGACCGCGCTCACCCTGCTGCTGCTGTGGATCACCACGCTCCAGGCGCTGTTCATCGGGAGCGTGCTCACGTGGCGCGAGCTCGTGCGTGCGGCGGCGTCGGCGCTCAAGTGGGTCATGGCGCTCTCGTTCCTGTTCGAGCTCTGGGTATGGGTGTTCGTACGCGCGCCGATCCTGCCGGGCTTCGTCGTCGACCAGGCCGACGACCCGATCGAGTACTGGTCGCGCAACAACCTCTTCGAGTGGGACAAGCGCATCCAGGGGATCATGGGCAACGCCAACCTCCTGGCCCCCGTGGCCCTCCTCGCGATCATCGTGTTCGCCATCCGGCTGTTCTCCGGTGCGCCACGGCGGACATTCCTCTGGATCTGGATCGGGCTCTCAGCGTTCCTCTTCGTGCGCGCCGGCTCGGCGACCGCCTACCTCACCGCCGCCGCCGTCGTCGTCGTGCTCGTCACGGTGCTGCTGATGCGCACCGCGACCAGACCCGGCGAGCGCACCAAGTACTACGTCGCCTATGTCGTCGTCGGCCTCGGTGGGCTGCTGGCCCTCTGGTTGCTGCGCGGCACGATCTTCACCGCGCTCGGCCGCAACTCCGATCTGACGGGCCGCGAGGGCATCTGGGAGAAGGTGCTCGCGCGAGCCGCCGAGCGCCCGTGGACCGGCTGGGGCTTCGCGACCCCCTGGGTGCCGACTGACCCGGCGTTCGACGGCTGGATCATCGACCACGGCCAGACGGTCATGCAGGCCCACAACATGTGGGTCGACGTATCGATGCAGCTCGGCATCATCGGCGTCGCGCTGCTCGCGCTCCTCTACCTCGCGTTCGTGTGGCGCGCATGGTTCTTCGCGATCGACCGGCCGCGGTGGGACCTCCGCGCCGATCGCCCCTACTCGCCGCTGACCCTGCTGCCCACGCTGGTGGGCGCCATCCTCCTGGTTCAGGGACTGGCCGAGTCGAGCCCGCTGCTGCTGTGGGGCTGGCTCTTCCTCGTCATGCTCGGCTCCAAGATCAAGCAGTCGCCCCATGTCGGCGTCGGGCCCGCCGAGCAGACGGTCGCGATCGAGCGCGGCGAGGCCGTTGCGCGTGATGAGCCCGGTGGACGCGAGCCGGGGACTGCAGCGGCCACGGCGGACGACCGGCCGTCAGGGCGCGGCGCGTGACCGACTCGCCGCATGCCGCAGCGCCCGGATGGCTGGGAACGCTGCTCGCCTCGGCATCCTTCGCCCGCGCGTTCACCCTCGTCGTCTTCGCCGCCGTCTTCTCCGCGTACGCGATCGAGCGGATCGCCGGCCGCGTCACCTACGTCACCATCGTCACCGGCCTCTGCGTGCTCGGCCTCGCCGTGATGATCTCGCGCCGCCGCGAGATCTCGCTGCTGAGGCTCGTGCCGACGACGGTCCTGACGTTCATCGCCTGGGCGTTCGCCAGCATCTTCTGGTCGAGCGATGCGACGACCTCGTTCTGGAACTGGGTGTCGATGGCGGCGCTCGCGTTCCTCGCGGTGGTCATCGGCCACGTCCGTGACACGCTGCAGACCGTGCGCGCTCTCGGCGATGTGCTGCGGGTTCTCCTCGGCGTCTCGCTCGCGCTCGAGGTGCTCTCCGGCATCCTGCTCGACATCCCGTTCACGTTCCTCGGCATCCAGGGCAACATCGCAGAGCTCGGGCCGGTGCAGGGCATCTTCGGCACGCGCAACCTGCTCGGCTTCGTCGCCGTGATGGCGCTCATCACCTTCCTCATCGAGTACCGCACCCAGTCGGTGCCCCCCGGCGTCTCGGTGGCGTCCGTGGTGCTCGCTGGCGGCCTCGCAGCCCTGAGCGACTCCCCCACCGTCGTCGTGCTCGCCCTGGGCGTCGGACTCGCCGTCGGCGCCCTCGCCCTCGTGCGTCACGCCCGCCCCGAGCGCCGCGCGGGCCTGCAGCTCGGCCTCGGCGCCCTCGTCGTGGTGGGGGTGTTCGTGGGCTATACGGCGCGGCATCCGATCATCGCGCTGCTCGGCGCCGGAACCGACTTCTCGATGCGCGTCGAGCTGTGGAACTTCATGGTCGACATCCTTCGCCAGAGGCCCGTGCAGGGCTTCGGCTGGTTCGGCGTCTGGGATCAAGGCGAGTACCCCTTCAACGCCATCAACTTCTGGCTCGACAAGGACCACGCCACGGGATTGAACGCCTACTTCGACGTGGCGCTGCAGCTCGGCTGGGTCGGGCTGGTGCTGTTCCTCGCATTGGGGGCGCTTGCCCTGGGACGGTCGTGGCTGGTCGCGGGTGAGCGGCGGTCCGTGGTGTACGCGTGGACGCCGTTGATGCTCGTCGCACTTCTCGTGGACTCGATGTTCGAGAGCTTCACCCTGACCGGGCTCGGGTGGCTCATGCTCGTCCTGTGCGCGGTCCGCGCGGGCCAGTCGCGTTCGTGGCGCGAGACGCTGGACCGCGGGACGGATGCTCCGGCCGTGGGTAGCGCGGAGGGTTCGGGGCTGCCGCACGCCCAGGGAGAAACCGCCTGATCCGCGAAGCCCGTCGAGCCTCCCGGAGCCAGCGATCAGCCAGCAGATCGCTCCAGATCGGCCAGGGCGTCGGCCGCCAGGAAGCCGGTCGCTTCGATCTTGCTCAGATCCAGCACGCTGTTGCGCGGCCGCGGCGAGACGGGCACAGGCGAGCCGGCGAAGTACTCCTCGCTCGAGACGCCGGTCACCCGCGTCGGGTCGTGACCGCCCGCCGCGAACACGCGCCTTGCGACCTCAGCCCAACTCACGGGCTCGCCGCTCCCGCTGAGGTTGTAGGTGCCAAACGAGGCCTCCGTGTCCAGAAGATGGCGGATACCTCTTGCCAGTTCGACCGCGGGGGTGAGCCGTCCGATCTGGTCGTCGACGACACGCGGATCGACGCCGCGCTCGGCAAGTGAAGCCATCGTGCGAACGAAGTTGCCGCCGGCGCCGATCACCCAGGACGTCCGTACGATGTAATGGCGCGCCAGCGTACTCACGACTGAGTCGCCGGCCGCCTTGGTCTGACCGTAGACGCCGAGCGGGCAGACCGGGTCGTCTTCGCGGTAAGGGCGGTCAAGTGTGCCGTCGAAGACGTAGTCGCTCGACACGTGTACGAGGGTGATTCCGTTGGCTGCGGCGACGCGGGCCAAGTTCACCACTCCTGTGACGTTGGCGGACCAGGCGTCGCGGCGGCCCTCCTCGGTCTCTGCGCGATCTACGGCTGTGTATGCGGCCGCGTTGATGATCGCGCCATAGTCGCGCCATCGGCGTGCGCCGACCAGCTCGGGCGCGGTGACATCGAGGTTGCTGCGGGCGGCGAATTCGACATGATTCACATCGGCGAGTGCAACCCGCAGAGCCCGACCGAGCTGGCCGTCCGCTCCAACGACGAGCACTCCTCGCGGCCGAACGGGTGTGACATCGGCCATTCTCGGGTGCTCCAGGTCCTTCGCGGAGACCTCGGCCTCCTCGAGCGGGATCGGCCAGTCGATCGCAACGGTCTCGTCCGCGAGGTTGAGGAAGGAGTATCGGGCCTCGGGCGACCAGTGGTCGTTCACGAGGTACGTATACGCGGTGTCGGGCTCTAGCGTCTGATACGAATTACCCACGCCCCGGGGGACGAAGATCGCACGCGAAGGGTCGAGTTCAGCCGTATAGACCGTGCCGAATGTGGGACCTTCACGCAGGTCCACCCAGGCGCCGAAGATGCGCCCGGTGGCAACCGACACCCACTTGTCCCAGGGCTCGGCATGGATCCCACGCGTTGTACCGACCGCGTCGTTGAACGAGATATTGTTCTGCACAGGACCGAAGTCCGGCAACCCGAGCGCGGTCATCTTTTCGCGCTGCCAGTTCTCTTTGAACCAGCCGCGCGAGTCACCGTGCACGGGAAGGTCGACGACGACGAGGTCGGGAATCGTGGTCGACGTAAGCGTCAATGGCCTGCCGAATACGGTCATCACTGGCCCTTCGATGCGTAGAACGCCTCGACGCCATCCTTGGACGCAGCCCACCAGGCCTCGTGGTCGCGATACCACGCGATCGTCGATGCAAGCCCCTCCTCGAAGTTCCCAAACGACGGCGCCCAGTCGAGCTCCGTTCGCAGCTTCGTCGAGTCGATCGCGTAACGCATGTCATGTCCAGCGCGGTCGGTGACGTGTTCGTATTCGTCGGCCGGCCGGCCCATGAGGCCGAGGATGAGCTCGACGACGTCCTTGTTGCTCCGCTCGCCGTCGGCACCAATGAGATAGGTCTCGCCGACGACGCCGTGGTCGAGGATGGTGAGAACCGCCGACGAGTGATCGTCGGCATGGATCCAGTCGCGCACGTTCTCGCCCGCGCCGTAGAGCTTCGGACGGATGCCGCGGATCACGCTCGTGATCTGCCGCGGGATGAACTTCTCGATGTGCTGGTAGGGACCGTAGTTGTTCGAGCAATTGGAGATCGTGGCGCGGAGACCGAACGAACGCACCCATGCCCGCACAAGTAGATCGGAGCCCGCTTTGGTTGAAGAGTAAGGCGAAGACGGGTTGTAGGGAGTCTGCTCCGTGAATCGCGCCGGGTCGTCCAGTTCGAGATCGCCGTACACTTCGTCGGTCGAGATGTGGTGCAAGCGGCGATCGTGCTTCCTCGCTGCCTCGAGCAGAGTGTAGGTGCCAACGATGTTCGTGTCGACGAAAGGTCGGGGATCGTGCAATGAGTTGTCGTTGTGCGACTCGGCAGCATAGTGCACGACCGCGTCGACGCGGGAGAACAGATCGTCAACGAGGACAGCGTCGGCGATGTCGCCGTGGACGAAGTCGAGCCGATCGACAGGGAGCCCCTCGAGGGACGCCAGGTTGCCGGCGTAAGTCAGCTTGTCCAGGACGGTGACGTGATCGTCCGTGTGCGCGAGGACATGATGAACGAAGTTGGAGCCGATGAAACCGGCACCCCCGGTGACGAGTATTCGGCGCATCAACGTCCTCTTTCCAACAGTTCGATGAGATACGCACCGTAGCCGGACTTCACCAGCGCCTCGGCGCGCACACGGAGCTCATCCTCCGAGAGGAACCCTTGACGCCAGGCGACCTCCTCGGGCACGCCGATCTTCATCCCGGTGCGTCGCTCCATGGTGCGGACGTAGTCCGCGGCATCCGTCATCTGATCGAAGGTTCCGGTGTCGAGCCACGCGGTTCCCCGCGGCAGGACCTCGACCGCGAGAGCGCCGCGATCGAGATACGAGCGATTGACATCGGTGATCTCGTACTCGCCACGGGCGCTGGGGCGGAGGGAACGCGCCACGTCGACCACGTCGTTGTCGTAGAAGTAGAGGCCGGGCACCGCGTAGTTGCTCTTGGGCGCCGCCGGCTTCTCCTCCAGCGAGACGGCTCGGCCGGCACTGTCGAACTCGACCACCCCGTACGCTCCGGGGTCGGCTACCCAGTAGGCGAAGACCGCGCCGCCCTCGATATCCGCGAACCTCGCCAGCTGGGTGCCGAGTCCAGGACCATAGAGCAGGTTGTCGCCGAGGACGAGCGCGACCTTGTCATGGCCGATGAAGTCGGCGCCGATGGTGAACGCCTGCGCCAGACCGTCGGGCGAAGGCTGCTGCGCGAAAGTGAGCGAGATCCCGAACTGGGACCCGTCGCCGAGGAGCCGGGCGAAATGCGCGGCATCGTGCGGCGTGGTGATGACCAGGATGTCGCGGATGCCGGCCAGCATCAGGGTCGACAGCGGGTAGTACACCATCGGCTTGTCGTAGACGGGGATCAGCTGCTTCGAGACACCGAGCGTGATCGGGTGCAGCCGCGTGCCCGAGCCTCCGGCGAGAACGATTCCCTTCACGCGGCCATCGTTCCACATGTCGGTTACGGTGCGGTTGCGTCCAGGGACGTGTATGTGACGGCAGGGTAGGCTTCTCTCCGGCCCGACGTCTCGGCGCCAGCCACCGTTTTCCGGAGATCATCCCCGTGACCCACGTTCCGTCCGCTGCGCAGTTCGACCCCGCTTCCGCGACCATCGCCGTTGTGACCTACAACCGGTCCGGCCTCCTGTCGCGTCTGCTGACGAGCCTCGCCACGATGGATCCGAAGCCCGGCCACATCGTCATCATCGACAATGCGTCCACCGACGACACGACCGACGTCGTCGAGTCCTTCCGCGAGAGCCTCGAGCCCTCCGCGCTCGTATACCGCCGGCTGGACACGAACACGGGCGGTTCCGGCGGCTTCAGCGAAGGCATGCGCGTCGCCTACGAACTCGGCTCCGAGTGGATCTGGCTCATGGACGACGACGTCGAGGTCCTCCCCGACGGCCTCGCGAAGATGGGCAAGTGGGCGCCGCGCTTCAAGAGCATCCAGGGGCGTCGTTACGACTACGACGGCAGCGCGTTCTACTGGCAGTACCGCGTCGCCGAGCCGCTGGGCATCCCGATCCCGTTCGCTCCGGCCGAGTTCGACGAGTCGGGCTTCAAGCCGATGAACTCCGGATGCTTCGAGGGCATGTTCATCCACCGCGACATCGTGCAGCAGATCGGCCTGCCCGACCCACGCTTCTTCATCTACTGGGACGACCAGATGTACGGCTGGCTCGCCTCGCGCAAGACGCAGTCGGTGATCGTCGACGAGTTCGTGCTGCGCCGCACGCGCGAGATCAAGCAGTGGGACATGGGCATCCGCCACATGAACGCGTCGAGCAACGCATACCGGTACTACATCATGCGCAACCGCGCGTACATCAAGAAGTACTACCGCTCGCTCGACGTCTACAACCCGCTCCTGTTCGGGCTCGGCACCAGCTTGACGTTCGGCAAGGAGCTCATCCGCCTGGTGTTCGTCGAGCGCACCTTCCGCGGAACCTCGAACCTGTTCCGCGGCCTCCGCGACGGGCGGAAGATCGCCAAGGATGCCTCGTGGCAGCCGATGCCGCCGCTTCTGGCTGCGACGGCGGAAGCCTGAGCGTCAGCGCGCCGACAGCCGCGCCTCAGACCCCGGTGGGGTAATCGGCGTTGTAGCGGTCGAGCACCTCGTCGATGGGGGCATCCATCGCGAGTCGATGCTTGTCGAGGTAGAGCCCGCGCGTGCAGAACCGGCGCAGGTCGCGTTCGCTGTGCGACACGAAGAACAACGTGCGCCCGTCGGCGAGCAGCTCGTCGATGCGCCGATAGCACTTCTCGCGGAACGCCTTGTCGCCCACCGCGAGCACCTCGTCGACGAGGAGGATGGGCTCTTCGAGCTGCGACACGACGGCGAAGGCCAAGCGCACCTTCATGCCGTTGCTGAGGTGCTTGTACGGGGTGTCGACGAAGTCCTCGAGTTCCGCGAAATCGATGATGCCGTCGAAGCGGCGCGCGACCTCGGCTTTCGACATCCCATGAAGCCCGGACGTGAGCCGGACGTTCTCGCGCACCGTGAGATCCCCGACGAACCCGCCCGTGATCTCGATGAGCGGGGCGACACCGCCGTTGACCGACACCGTCCCCTCGTCGGAGAGGAGCACCCCTGCGACGAGCTTCAGCAGCGTCGACTTGCCCTGCCCGTTGCGGCCGACCACGCCGATGGACTCACCCGGCCTCACGTCGAAGCTGACGTCGCGCAAGGCCCAGAACTCGCCGGGCTTCGAGCGCCGGGTCGAGTCCGAGAACAGGTCCTTGATGCTGCGCCGCCCGCGCCGATTGCGACGGAAGCGCACACCGAGGCCCTGCACCTCGATCGCGAGATCGGATGCCGTCATCACAGCTCCTTCAGCACGGGACGCTCGAGCCGCCCGAAGGCGAAGATGCCGAGGGCGAGGAAGAGGAAGGACATGACCGCACCGACGCCGATGACCCACGGATCCCACTCGTCGGCGAAGAACCCGACCCGGTAGAGGGCGAAGATCCCCGAGAGCGGATTGAAGGCGGCGAGCGTCTCGAAGGCGCCGGGCAGATCCTCGACGCCGTAGATCACCGGCGAAGCGTAGAACAGGGCGCGAAGGATGAGCTTCGTGGTGCGCTCGAGGTCGGTCCACAGCACGCACAGTGGCGCCACCAGCAGCCCCAGTCCGACGAGGAGGACCGTCTGCAGGAGGATGGCGACCGGCACCCACAGCAATCCCCAATTGAGTTGAGCAGGCGCGTCGGAGAACTGCGAGATGACGACGAAGAGTGCGAGGACGGGCAGCGAGCAGAGGAACTCGATGCCCTTGCTGAGCACGATGCGGTTGACCCAGATCGAGCGCGGGATCGCCGTCGAACGCACGAGGCGGGCATCCTTGTTGAACGCTCGCGTGAAGTCCGACACTGACGAGTTGAACCACACCCACGGCAGAAGCGCCGTGATGAGGAAGACGATGTACGGCTCATGCCCGACGGTGCGCTGGAACACCTGGGTGAACACGAACCAGTAGATCGCGCTCATGACGAGCGGATCGAGGATCGACCAGAGGTAGCCGAGTGCGCTGGTGGCATAGCGAACCTTGAGGTCGCGTGCCGACAGGAGCCACAACGAGTGGAGATAGCGCCGGGCGGATCCGGGGGCGCCGACGGCGGCTGTGGTCACGGTGTCGATCTTAGGCGGCATCCACAGAGATCATCTGAACCGTGCGCAGCGCCTCACCGCATCGGGGCGGGCACGGTGCTCATGCCGTCGTCGGACGGACGGAGCCCGGCGAGCGTCGTGTTCGGCCGAGCCGCTCGGTTCGGATAAGATCTAGGCGCTCACCCGTTGTCGATCCATGCCTGCTTCCCCCCGGTGCCGGCGCCGATCGATCGTTCCGTCGGCGCTCACCCCCCCCGGGTCGCCCACGACGCTCGCGTGCGCAGACAACGCTCCACGCGGCCGCAGCCGCAGACCTCCTGGGATTGGGTGCTTCAGTGCGAACGCGCGAACTCGACTCGCTCCGCGGCCTCGCCGCGGTCTCCGTGCTCTTCTACCATGTCGTGGCACTCAACTCGCCTGCACTGCAGGACGGCGTGTACCTGAAGGAAGCCGCGAATCCGATCGCGAATCTGCTCATCTTCTCCCCGCTGCACATCGCATGGCTCGGCTTGGAGGCGGTCTGGCTGTTCTTCGTGTTGTCCGCCTTCGTCCTGACGAAAGCAGCGACGCGACCCGACTTCTCGTGGGGTGCCTACTATCCGAGCAGACTCGTTCGCCTGTACGGGCCGGTCTTGGTCGCCATCGCCTTCGCCGCGCTCACATACCTGGTCATCCCGCACGTCGTGGAGCCGGGCGATTCGCCCGTCCTCGCCACGCTGCCCACGTCTTACGCCATCAACGACATCCTGCGGGACGCCACGCTGTTCGGCGGCACGAGCACCGCGGTCGGCGTGCTCTGGTCGCTCCAGTGGGAAGTGATCTTCTCTCTGACCCTGCCGGTGTACGTGCTGATGGTCCGGCGATTCCCCCGGTCGGCGACCGTGATCGCCGTCGCGGGGTGCCTCATCGGCTGGATCTTCACCGATCCTGTCCTGTCGTTCATGCCGCTCTTCTTCTTCGGCGCCCTGCTCGCGCAGTACTGGAACCAGGTGTGCGAGGCATTCGGCTTCCTGGCCACGCGCCGATGGACCGCCCACGTCGCTGGATCCGCGCTCCTCGTCCTGACGGTGCTGGGACTGACGTCCTACTTCACCGTCGGGCCCTGGCTCCAGCAACTCGACCTGTCCGCGCGGGTCATGACACTGCCGCTCGTCGTCGCGGCGATCGTTCTTCTCATCATCATCGGCGTCAACTGGCCGCCGCTGAGCCGATTCCTCACGCTCAGGCCGATGCTGTTCCTGGGAACGATCTCATTCAGCCTCTACCTCGTGCATCGCCCCATCATGATCGCGCTGGCGTTCGTCTTCGGCGTCGGCGCCGTCCCCGCGGTGATCGAGATCGCGGTGAGCATCGCGGTCGCGGTGGGCTTCGCCTTCGCCGTCGAGCGCCCCCTGCATCGCCTGTCTCAGCGCGTGGCCCGGGCCATGCGCACGCTCGATCGCGAGAACTTCGTCACGGCCGCGTGACGTCGCACGCGGGTGCGCAGAGCCCGCGGCACAGCGGCGCCTGCGAGGGTCAGGCGGTCGTGGGCTCGATCAGGACCTGCGCACCGTTCTCGTGCGCCGATGCGAGCATCGCTTCGACGACCTCCAGCACATGCACCGCCTCGTCCATCGTCGACAGCTCCGTATCGGCTCCGTGGACGGCGGCGACGAACGCTTCGAGCTCGGCCCGCAGAGGCTCCTTCTTGGGGAAGGCGAACCGGGTCACGTCGCCCTCGGAGACCCCCCTGAAGACGGACGCGGACTCCCACTCGAGCGCGGCGGTGCCATTGGCGTGGAGGGTCAGGTCACCCGCGGCCGTGTCGGCGATGTAGGTGCCGCGCTCCCCCGTCACCACGGTGAGGCGTTCCTTCATGGGACTCAGCCAGTTGACCAGGTGATTGACGATGACCCCGTTGCCGAGCCGACCCGTCACGGCGATCATGTCCTCGAACGATCGACCGCTCTTGAAGGCGGTGTGAGCCGAGACGCTCCGGTACTCCGATCGCGCGACCCACGAGGTCAGGTCGACATCGTGGGTGCCGAGGTCCTTCGCGACGCCGACGTCGCCGATCCGCGCGGGGAAGGTGCTCTGCCGTCGGGTCGCGATCTGATAGACGGCGCCGATGTCGCCGGCGTCCAGACGGAGGCGCAGCTGCTGCAGGGCGGGGTTGAAGCGCTCCACGTGTCCTACCGCCCCGACCAGTCCGGCAGCGCGGAAGCGGGCGCTCACCTCGCGGCCCAGACCGCTGTCGTCGGCGATCGGCTTCTCGACCAGGGCGTGCACACCCGCGTCGGCGAGGGCGAACGCGGCCGCGGCGTGGAACCGCGTCGGGATCGCGACGACCGCGATGTCGATCCGCTCGCGGATCAGGGCTTCCGTGTCCGCGAGGATCGGCAGGCCGCCCGCGACACGATGCGGGTCGCCGCCCGGATCCGCGACGGCGACGAGGTCGACCCCGTCGAGGTCGCGCAGGATGCGGGCGTGGTGGCGGCCCATCATCCCGACGCCGATGAGGCCGGCACGCAGGTTGGCCATCAGCTTCCCGCCGCTGCCAGCGTGTTGACCGCGTGGACGATCCGGTCGAGGTGATCCTGCGTGAGGGAAGGGTGAACCGGCAGCGAGAGCACCTCGCGCGCCGCCCGCTCCGTCTCCGGCAGTTCGAGGTCCGGGGCGAAGGACGCCAGCGACGGCAGCCGATGGTTGGGAATGGGGTAGTAGACGCCGCTGCCGACGCTGTACTCCTCCTTGAGCGCGCGCACCAGGCCGTCGCGATCCTCGGGTACTCGGATCGTGTACTGGTGATAGACGTGCGTGGCGTCTGCGGCCACGTGTGGCACGACGACTCCGCGCAGGTGCGCGTCGAGGAAGGCGGCGTTCGCGCGCCGCGCGGCCGTCCACGCGTCGACCTTGGTCAGCTGGACGCGGCCGATCGCCGCGTGGATGTCGGTCATCCGCGCGTTGAAACCGATCACCTCGTTCTCGTACTGCCGCTCCATGCCCTGATTGCGCAGCAGGCGCACCTGCCGCGCAGTCTCGGCATCGGCCAGGACGACCATCCCGCCCTCACCGCTCGTCATGTTCTTCGTGGGGTACAGCGAGAACATCGCCATCGCGCCGAAGGTTCCGACCGGACGCTGACCGATGGCGGCGCCGTGGGCCTGCGCCGCGTCCTCGTAGAGTTCGACACCACGGCGCGTCGCAAGAGCCGAGAGCTCTTCCATGCGCGCAGGGTGGCCATACAGATGCACCGGGAGGATGCCCCGGGTCCGGCCTGTGATCGCAGCCTCCACGGCGGCGGGGTCGAGCGTGAACGTCTCGGGCTCGATGTCCGCGAAGACGGGTGTGGCTCCCGTCAGCGCCACGGAGTTCGCCGTCGCAGCGAAAGTGAATGAGGGAACGATCACCTCGTCGCCGGGTCCGACACCGGCCGCCAGCAGCCCGAGGTGGAGGCCGGCGGTCCCCGAGTTCACGGCGACGGTCGGACGACCGTCGACGAAGTGGGCGGAGAACTCCGACTCGAAGGAGGCCACCTCCGGGCCTTGAGCAACCATGCCGCTCAGGAGGACGCGATCGACGGCTGCGCGCTCCTCCTCGCCGATGATCGGTCTTGCTGCGGGGATGAAGTCAGTCACTCGTCCTCCAATGAGAGCACGCCCTCGGTCTCGGTGTAGTGGCGGCCGGTGCGGGGGCAGGTCCATCGGCCGGGCGCGTCCTCGGTGAGCGGCACACCGGCTTCGCCGACCCAGCCGATCCGCCGGGCGGGCACGCCGGCGACCAGTGCGAACGCCGGGACGTCGCGCACCACGACGGCTCCGGCCGCCACGGTGGCCCAGCGTCCGATCGTGACCGGTGCGACGCAGACGGCGCGCGCGCCGATGGAGGCGCCCGTCTCGATCGTCACACCCACGGCCTCCCAGTCGTCGGCCCCCTTGAGCGTTCCGTCGGGTCCGATCGCGCGCGGGTAGGTGTCGTTGGTGAGCACGACCGCCGGGCCGATGAACACGCCGTCCCCGAGGGTCGCCGGCTCGTAGACCAACGCGTAGTTCTGAACCTTGCAGTTGTCGCCCATACGCACGCCCGCGCCCACGTACGCGCCCCTGCCGATGATGCAGTTGCGGCCGAGGTGCGCGCCCTCGCGAAGCTGTGCGAGGTGCCAGATGGAGGAACCGTCGCCGATCACGGCGTCGGCGGCGACGTCGGCGGACTCCGCCACTCGGTACGCGGCGGGCGCATCACCCGCCGCGCGCGCGTTCGGATCCGCGTTCACGCGCGCCATTCCACGGTGTCCAGCGCGTGGCCGCGGCCACTCGCCAGCGCGGCCAGGTCGTGATCGACCATGATCTCCGCCAGACGAGGGGCGGTGACCTCCGGACGCCAGCCCAGGTCCCTTTCGGCCAGTCCGTAGTCGCCGATGAGGGCGTCGACCTCGGTCGGACGCAGGTAGCGCTCGTCGAACCGGACGTACTTCTCCCAGTCCAGACCGACGCGGGAGAACGAGAACTGCAGGAAGTCACGCACGGTGTAGGCCGTGTTGGTGGCCACCACGTAGTCCTGCGGGGTGTCGTGCTGCAGCATCCGCCACATGGCCTCGACGTACTCGGGCGCATAGCCCCAGTCGCGCACGGAGTCGAGATTTCCCATGAAGAGCTCGCTCTGCTCGCCTGCAGCGATCCGCGCGACGGCCCGGGTGATCTTGCGAGTGACGAACGTCTCACCGCGACGCGGCGACTCGTGGTTGAAGAGGATGCCGTTGACCGCGAACAGGTCGAACGCCTCGCGGTAGTTCTTCGTGATCCAGTAGGAGTACACCTTCGCCGCGCCGTAGGGCGATCGAGGGTAGAACGGCGTGGACTCGTTCTGCGGCGGCGGCGTCGCGCCGAACATCTCGGAGCTGCTCGCCTGATAGAAGCGGCAGTCGATGCCGGCGACGCGGACGGCCTCGAGCAGTCGGACGCTGCCGAGTCCGGTGGTGTCGGCGGTGTACTCCGGCTCGTCGAAGCTCACCCGCACGTGCGACTGCGCAGCGAGGTTGTACACCTCGTGCGGCTGAATCGCACTCAGCAGCGTCACCAGCCGAGACCCGTCGGTGAGGTCGCCGTAGTGCAGGGTGAGGCGGTGACCGGGGCTGTGCGGATCTTCGAACAGGTGGTCGATGCGAACGGTGTTGAAAGTGGAGGCCCGGCGGATGAGGCCGTGCACCTCGTAGCCCTTCGAGAGGAGGAGCTCTGCAAGGTAGCTGCCGTCCTGGCCGGTGATCCCGGTGATGAGCGCGCGTCGGGGAGCCGTATCGGTCATGCGGAGGTATGCCCTATCTGTCTCTCGGCGTCAGACGCCGTCGATCGCTGTGGCGAGCAGTTCGAGCTCGCCCGGGATCGGGTAGTGATGGTTGCCGACGAAGAGCCCGTCGACATGGATGCGGTCGGCCGCGGGAAGCGACTCGGGCACCTCTGCCCGCAGGTGACCCATCACGGGGTTGCGAGCGAAGTTGCCGGCGACGATCGGACGCGACTCGATGCCCGCTTCGCCGAGGGCCTTGACGACATCCGCGCGACGACCGGAAAGACGTCCTTCGAGGATGAACGAGAAGCCGAACCAGCTGCTCGCGCCGTTCTCACGCTGGATCCGGACGTCGGAGCGGCCACCGAAGATCTCGACGAACCGCGCCGCGTTGGCACGACGACCGGCGACGAGCTCCGGCAGCTTCGCGAGCTGGTGCCGGCCCAGGGCGCCGGACATCTCCAGCGGTCGCACGTTGTATCCGGGGAGGACGAACCGGAAGAGGTCGTCGAAGAGATCCCCGGTCTTGGGGTGGATGAGGTTCTCCGCAGGCAGTTCCCGCGTCCATCCGTGTGCCCGGAGCGAGACCGCCGCCTGGTAGGTGTACTCGTCGTCGGTCGTGACGAGCCCGCCCTCCATGGTGGAGATGTGGTGAGAGAAGAACGAGCTGTAGGTGCCGGCGAGGCCGAAGGTGCCGGCGCTGCGCCCGTCGAGCGTCGCTCCGAGGGACTCGCAGTTGTCCTCCAGCAGGATCAGCCCGTTGTCGGAGGCGAGGTCGGACAGTCTCACCAGGTCCGCGGGATTGCCCAGCAGGTTGACGGCGAGAATCGCCTTCGTCTTGGGAGTGATCGCCGCAGCGACCAGCTCAGGATCCATGTTCAGCGTGTCGAGGTCGACGTCGACGAATCGCAGCGTGAGCCCGAGCTGATGCACGGGATAGTACGTCGTCGCCCAGGAGACGGCGGGGACGATGACCTCGTCGCCCGGGTTCAGGTCCACGCCCGGGTTGACGACCGCCGCCGCGAGCGCGATGAGGTTCGCGCTGCTGCCGGAGTTGACCATGACGGCGTGCTTCGCCCCGAGCGCGGCGGCGAACTCCTCCTCGAAGGCCCGCACCTGCGGTCCCATCGTGAAGCGACCGCTCGCGATGACGTCCTGCAGCGCCCCGTACTCGGCGTCGTCCCACGTGGTCGTGGCCAGCGGGTAACGGATACTCACGTCAGTGAACCTTCCTTTGCAGTCTCCAGCGTTCGCAGGTAGGCCTCGTAGGACCGCCGCATGCCTTCGCGAAGCGTCGTCGACGCAGCCCAGCCGAAATCTGCGGCCAGCGATGAATCCATGAGCTTCTGCCTCATGCCGGCAGGCTTGGTGGGATCGGTGACGAGGTCGCACTCGTAGCCGACCACGGCGAGCGCCGCTTCGTAGTAGTCGAGAACGCTGTGGTCGTCGCCCTGACCGACGTTCATGAGCGTCGGCCACTCGTGCATGCTGTCGAGGTGCCCGACGATCCAGTCGGCGAGGTCGCCGACATAGGTGAACTCGCGGCGCGCGGTCCCGTCGCCCCACACGTCGATCGCTGCGGCGCGCTCCTCCTTGGCGCGATGCGCCTTCGCGATCGTCGCGGCGACGAGGTGACCGCGGTCGAGGGAGAAGTCGTCGTTCGGGCCGTAGAGGTTCGAGGGGATGATCACGCGGTAGTCGTGTCCGAACTGCTGCGCGACGTACTCGCAGAATCTCGCCGATGCGATCTTCGAGAGTGCGTAGCCCTCGTTGGTCGGCTCCAAGGGGGCGGCGAGCACGTCTGTCTCGACGAGCGGCTGGCGGTAGTCCTTCGGATACATGCATGAGCTGCCGAAGTAGAGGAATCGCGTGACGCCGGCGTCCAGCGAGGCCGACAGCAGGTTCGTATCGATCCGGAGGTTGTCCATCAAGAAGCCCGCCGGGTCGGCGACGTTCGCGGCGATGCCTCCGACTTTCGCGGCAGCGTGGATGACGAGATCGGGCTGCCGGTCGGCGATGAGCTCGCGGACCGCCGTCTGGTCGCGCAGATCGGCATCAGCGCGGGTGACCGGAACGAGCTCGTCGTTTCGGCCGCTCGCTTCCCACGCCTGCCCGATCGCTCTGGCGAGCATGCCGTTGCCGCCGGTCAGAAGTACACGCATCAGCTTCCCTACTCGATCCTGGCGCGACAGAACACCTCGCAACGAGAGTCGAGCCGCGTCCGAGTGTAGTTGATGCATGTCGCCGCTGCCGCGCGCGGGGGACGCAGGCGGGTTGATAGTCTGGCATGTCGGGCCCCCGCTTCGTGCGTCCCGGACGGGAGCACGATCGGGTCGCGATCCCCCGTCGGCACCACTCGCCCGCGGCGCGTGTCGACGCGCAAACCCCACACGAAACGAGGGCACATGAGCCGCGCCAACCGCGAGCTGCGTGGACACATCCGCTCCCACGCCCGCGGCCTCTCCGCGGTGGCGATGGCCAGCGTGCTCGGGGTCATCGCCGCGTTCGTCTTCCAGATCGTCAGTGCCCGATACCTCGCACCCGCAGAGTTCGGCCTGCTCGCCGCCTTCCTCAACATCATCAGCGTCGCCGCTGTGGGCAGTTCCTCGCTGCAGAACATCGTCACGGTGCAGACCGCGGCCGCGCTCGGCGCCGCGCCGGCGCAGCCTGCCGATCCGGATCGGCCGTCCCGAGGACGCAAGGTTCCGTGGGAGGCGATCATCATGGGCGGGGTCGGCGGCGCCGCGCTCGCGGCGCTCTCGCCCCTGATCGCCGGTGCGCTCGACACGACTGCGGTGGTCGTGCTCGCGGCCGCAGCGTGCATCCCGCTCAGCTTCATCTTCGCCGACGCCCTGGGGCTGCTCCAGGGTTCCGGCGATGTCGCACGAGCGGTGTGGTGGTCGACGATCTCCCTGGTCAGCCGCATCCTCCTGCTCGTCCTGGCGATCGCGCTCGGGTTCGGAATCGGCGGTGTCATCGGTTCGGTGGTCGTCGCCACCGGCCTGTCGGTCGTCGGCGCGGTCTGGTCGGCGCGGCGGGTCGCGCGCCCCTCGGGCGGCGCCTTCACCGTCGACGGTCTGACGATCGTCCTGCTGACGGTCGCCTTCGCCTGGCTCACCGCGTCGGACGTGATCTTCCTGAGAGCGGGAGCCGAGGAGTCCGTCGCCGGCTCCTACGCCGCCGTCGCCGTGCTGGTGAAGGCGGGCTTCCTCGTCCCGTCGACACTGTCGCTCTACCTCCTTCCGCGGTTCGTGCGCGCTCGCGACAATCCCCGGCTCGCACGGATCGGGGTCCTGGCCACCCTCGGCCTGTCGATCGCGACGAGCCTGGCCATGGTGCTGCTGTTCCTGATCGCCGGGCCGTGGATCATCCACCTGCTCTACGGGACGGCCTACGCCGGCGCCTCCGCCCTGCTCGTGCCCGTCGCCCTGGCGTATACGCCATGGATGGCGGCGCAGGGGATGCTCATCAAGATGACCTCGACCGCTTCGAGAGGAGCTGCGGCCGTCCTGATCGGCGCCGTCCTCGTGCAGTGGGTCGCGTTCCAACTCGTCGTCCCGGACATCACCGCCATGCTCGGCTGGTTCGCCGGAATCGGTGTCGTCACTCTCGGCGCCTTCCTGCTCCTGGACGGAATCCGATCGCGGCGTCTGGCCGCAGCAGAAGGGATGACCTCATGACAGTTCGCGACGGAGTGTGCGCCTACGTGATGGGCGGGCTCGGAAACCAGCTCTTCATCCTTGCGGCCGCGTGGGAGCAGTCCCGCCGCCTGAACGTGCCGCTGTATCTCGACAGGTCCCACTTCGCCGTCGGCGGCACCTTCGCGTACGGACTCGATGCCGTGCCGAACCCGGGCCACGTCCTCTCCCCCACCGAAAGCCCGTGGCGCTCCGTCCGCATCAACCGCGAGCGGGTCCTCCCGCTTCCGCGGCGCCCGTGGGGCCGCGTCTACCTCGAACGCGACGGCGACACCTACTCGCCGGCGATCAACGGCATCCGCCCCGGAACGACGCTCGTCGGCTACTTCCAGTCGCCGCGGTACTTCCCCACGGTCCGTGACGAGCTCGCCTCGGCCATGCTGAAGACCGAGGAGACCGCGGAGGAGACGGCACGCATCGAGTCCATGCTCGCCGCACCGGCGATCACCCTGCATCTGCGCCGCGGCGATTATCTCGCCGTCTCGGCCGACCGCCAGTTCATCGCGTCGGTCGACTATGCGGTCAGGGGCGTGCGCCACCTCCGGTCGATGGGGCTCGATCACCCCGTGCGGGTGTTCTCAGACTCCGTCGACCTCGTCAAGGATGAGCTTCGGGGCGTGGAGGGCGACTTCGAGTTCGTCGAGGACGATGGCGTGCTCGGCACCTGGGCGACGCTCAAGGCCATGTCTGCCGGCACCGCGATGATCATGAGCAACTCGAGCTTCAGCTGGTGGGGCGCCGAACTCATGCGGGGCCGGCTCGGACCGGGCGTTCCGGTGATCGCCCCTCGTCCATGGACTCAGACGGGCACGGCCAAGGCTGACCTGCTCGAGCCCGCGTGGGTCACTCTGGACGCCAGATGACGGCCGAAGGCGCCGACTGACGACGAGCGTCACTCGGCGCCTTCGGGTACCGCTCCTCCGGCGACGGGGACCGCAAGGCCGCGCTCGAAGAGATCGGCGACGATGATGTCGGACGGAGAGTCTCCGGCGTCGACGTCGTTGCGCCGGTACGTCTCGTAGGACGTCAGGAATTCGCGGACGACGTCCTGATCCCACCCCGACAGCACGGCGCTGGCACCGAAGCCCTCGCGTCCTTCGGTGACGACTCGATGGATCAGGGTCGGCACGCCGAGAGCCGCCGACTCCTGCTGGATCCCGCCGGAGTCGGTGACGATGAACCGCGCGGACTTCATCAGCGCCACGAACTGGCCATGCTCGAGCTTGGTCATGATCGAGAAGTTCGTCAGTCCCAGCTCGTCGATCGTCTGCTCGATCGCACCGCGCGAGTACTGGTCGACGATGAGGCGAAGCGGGATGGGTGTCCCTGCGTCGAGCGTCTGAAGCGTCTCGCGTACGAGTGCGGGATTCGAGATGAACTCGTAGCGATGCAGCAGGACCAGTCCGAACGGGTCGTCCGCAGGCAGCTCGTCGACTGCCGCAGCTGCGTCGCGCACGGCATCCTTCGCCGTGTTGCCCTGGGTCACCACCACGTTCGGCCGGCCGGCGAGGTTGTCGGCAGCCTCCTGCGAGGGGACGTAGTGGATGTCGGCGAATCTACCGACGATCCTGCGATCGAGCTCCTCCGGAAAGGGGTGGCGCCAGTTGCCGGATCGCAGTCCCGCTTCGACGTGCGCGACCGGCACGCGAAGTCGACGCCCGATGAAGGTTCCCAGAACTGTCGTCATCGTGTCGCCGTGGACGACGACGACCGACCCCTGCGGAAGCTCTCGCCGAAGAGAGCGCATGTTGCGCGCCGCCCAGACGACGACGTCGAACGCCCACCCGACCATCTGCAAGGGGGACTTGAGCGGCTTGCCGCGCCAGCCGTTCGCGATCACGCGGTCCGGCGGGGTGAGACCGAGCTCCGGAATGGCCTTGCGGAGCGCATCGGTGTGCTGCTGGGTGATCCAGTGCTGATAGGGCACCCCGGCCGCTTCGAGGCGACGTGCGACAGGAGCGATCTTGATGGCCTCGGCCGTGGTCCCGTAGATGAAGACGATCATCGGCGCTCCGTTCTCGGCGCGATGGCCCCGGTCGACTGTCGAGAGCGCACGAACGACTCCCGGTGGATGAAGATTCCCCGGACCAGACCGAGCCAGAACGGGAAGACGAACAGCGGAAGGCCCACGACGAAGGCGAGAATCGCTCGCCCGCGGCACCTGTTGAAAGCGGCGATCACCGCAGGAAGCAGCGCCAGTGCCACGACCGCGATGCAGATGGCCCACGCGATCGCGGGGCTTCCGACGACGAACAGCACGACCACGAGCGCGATCAGCAGGATCGGCGCCAGGGCGAGCGCGATGAGGATGACCGATCGCGCCAAGGTGGTCCCCGCATAGCTGTCGACGAAGAGCGTGCCGCGGTCGAGCGTATGGGCGAGGAAGCCGCGAAGCGTGGTCCGCGGGCGGTATGTGGCGCTGAAGCCCGGATCGAGGCGGATCCCCTCCAGCTGCGCGATCCGGCGCAGCACCTTGGTGTCGTCGGAGACGAGCTTCGTATCGCCGTCGGGCCATGCGAACTCGAACGCATCGATCAAGACATCCTTGCGAGCCAGGAACATCGTCGTTCCCTTCGGGGCCTCGTCGAAGTTGTCGCCCGTCAGATCGAGCACTCGGGGCGATCGCAGATACCGCCCCCAGAAGACATGTGTCGGCACCTCCCAGAAGAGCCCGACGAGAGGTGCGGCCGGGTCTGTGACGACCACGGCATTCCAAGCCGTCCGCGACGGCTCGGCGGCGACACCGGCGAGCACGTGTCGAAGAGCTCCTCGGTGGACCAGCACACGAGAGTCGAGCAGCAGTACGAGGTCCGCGGCGGCCGCCTGTATGCCCGCCCACCGCGCGAGGAATCGTCCTCGGTTCGGCTGCGTCATGACCCGAAGGTCTCCTGGGAAGGATGCCGCAGCCTGCGTGACCGCAGCGGGTGTGTCGTCCGTCGAACCGTCGTCGACGACGATCACCTCGGTGGCGACGTCGGCATCGCGGACCGCGTCGGCCAGCGCCGAGAGGGTCGACGGGAGCCATTGCGCGGAGTTGTAGGACGGGATGACGACGCTGAGCCGCGGCGCTCTCGCCCCTGGCTGCGGGGAACTCATCCGACGGGCCTCAACCTTCTGCCCGCTCTTCGTCGGCTGCTTCTGAAGCGGCGCGCTCGAGTTCGAGGACACGGAGCTCGAGCAGGGCTGTGCGTTCGGCGAGCACGCGCGTCTCGGCTTCGAGGTCGGTGAGTTCGGCGCTGTGCTGGATGCAGACCAGGACCAGGATGGCGATGCTCACGAAGAAGACGAGATTCGTGGGCAGCACGACTCCGGCGATCGAGGTCGCCCACACCAGCAGATCGGGGAAGATCCCGACGATGAGCGCGAGTCCCGATGCGAGCAGCCACCACACCGCGTGCCGCTCGCGCATGCGGCGGCGCCGCAGCAACTCGATCACGACGATCAGTGTGATGATCGCCGCGGCGATTCCGAGAATGTAGCTGGTCGGCGTCATGTCGCGACTCCGCGCTCGGTCATGGATGGGGCGGGCCGCAGGTACGCGAAGCCGAGTGCGAGGAAGGCGCGCATCAAGTAGATCGCGGCTTTGAAAGGGTTGTGCGAGGGCCGGCCGCCGGCGCGAACCCTCATCGCCACGGGAACCTGACGGATCCGGCATCCCGCACGTGCGGCGATCACCAGCGCTTCGATGGTGTCGCCCAGGTACTCGGCGGGGTAGTTGTCGGCGAACAGCGCGACCGCGCGAGGACCACACGCCTTGAACCCCGAGGTGGTGTCCGTCAGTGGGGTCTTCGCCGTCCGGCTGAGCACGCCGGCGATCATCCGCATGGCGAGCCGTCGCACGCCGTGGGCGCGATACTCCCCGACTCCGGCGAAACGCGCGCCGATCACGATGTCCGCCTCGTCGAGCTCGGCGAGGAGCCGAGGGACGGCTGCCGGATCGTGCTGGCCGTCCGAGTCGATCTGCACCACCGTGTCGTACCCGTTCTCGACCGCGAACCGGTACCCGAGACGCATCGCGCCGCCGACGCCGAGGTTGAACGGAAGGCGCAGCACATCGGCTCCGGCCGACTCGGCGGCGGCGATCGTCGCGTCCTTCGACCCGTCGTCGACCACCACCACCCGCACGTCTGGGAGAGTCGACTGCACCTCCCTGACGACGTCTCCGATCGCCTCTTCCTCGTTGAACGCCGGCATCACGATGAGCACACGCGAGGGTGAAGACGACATGGATTCGATTCTAGCCAGGGGCCCGGGCCGCACCTGCGGCAGGTCAGCCCCGCTCACGCGAGCTGGTTGTTCCACATCGACAGCGCGGCGCCGATCGCCATGTGCATGTCGAGGTACTGATAGGTGCCCAGGCGTCCACCGAAGAGGACGTCCTTCTCCCCGCCGGCGAGCTCGCGATAGGCGAGCAGACCCGCACGATCCTCGGGGGTGTTCACGGGATAGTACGGCTCGTCCTCACGCGTGGCGAACCGTGAGAACTCCCGCATGATCACCGTCTTGTCGGTGGGGTAGCGATCGGCGCGCTCGGGGTGGAAGTGCTTGAACTCGTGGATGCGGGTGTACGGGACATCCGCGTCCGCGTAGTTCATCACCGACGTTCCCTGGTAGTCCCCGACCTGCAGCACCTCCTGCTCGAAGTCCAGGGTGCGCCATGACAGCGCGCCCTCGACATAGTCGAAGTAGCGGTCGACCGGACCGGTGTAGACGATCGGCAGCTGGCCCACCGTGGCGCGCTTGTTGAGCGGCTGCGATTCGTCGAAGAAGTCGGTGTCGAGCTTGACGTCGATGTTGGGGTGATCCGCCATGCGCTCGAGCCAGGCGGTGTAGCCCTGGGTGGGCAGGCCTTCCCACGTGTCATTGAAATAGCGGTTGTCGTAGTTGTAGCGCACAGGCAGGCGACTGATCACCTCGGCCGGCAGGTCCTTCGGGTCCGTCTGCCACTGCTTGCCGGTGTAGTCGCGGATGAACGCCTCGTAGAGGGGACGGCCGATGAGGGCGATGCCCTTCTCCTCGAGGTTCGCGGCATCCTTCGAGTCGAACTCCCCGGCCAGTTCATGCACGAGTGCGCGGGCCTCGGCGGGTGAGTACGCAGCCTGGAAGAACTGGTTGATCGTGCCGAGGTTGATGGGGAGCGGGTAGACCACGTTCTTGTGGTTCGTGTACACGCGGTGCACGTAGTTCGTGAACGTGGTGAAGCGGTTGACGTACTCCCACACCGACGGATTGGAGGTGTGGAACAGGTGCGCGCCGTAGCGGTGCACCTCGATGCCGGTGGTCGGCTCGTCCTCGCTGTAGGCGTTGCCGCCGATGTGATGACGGCGGTCGATCACCGTGACCTTGCGACCCGACGCCGCGGCCCTCTCGGCGATGGTGAGTCCGAAGAATCCGGAGCCGACGATGAGAATGTCCATATTCGATGCTTTCGTTCGTTCGCGACCGGGGTTTCAGCCCTCGGCCACCGCCAATTCCTCGGTCACGATGCGTTCGAGCTGCGGGGCGAGCATCCGCACGTACCTGAGGTTCAAATGGTCCGCGTCGTAGTAGACCGGTTCGCCGCCGACCACCGCGTAACAGAGCGCGTCGTCGCAGAAGCTGGAGGTGAAGTCGGCGACCATGACGTCGGAGCTGTCGAAGCGCTCTCCTGCGAGGACGAGCGGATCCGCGGGCTGCGCCTGGGCGCGTGGGCGCGCGCAGTCGACGGGGTTCGTCGGGTTGAGCGCGACGCAGTCCGGGCTGCGCACCTCACCGTTCAGGGGCGGGTCGGCGATCGCCACCACGCGAGTGCCGGCGTCCGTCCATCGCTGCCAATCACGCGCCAGTCCGTCGACGAACTGATCGACGGGCGGCCGACCGGATCCGTCTTCGACGAGCTGCAGGCGCGATGCCATCGACGTCACCACGAGAGCCGGCCGATCGTCGGCGATACGCCGACTGACCTCGCGGCTCCACGCCCGACAGTCGGAGACCTCCGCCTGTCCCGCCGGCGTGCGGAAGCCGACGAAAGCCACGTCAGCCGCAGGACACCCGCCGAACAGGCTGATCGTCACTCGCCAGCCCTGCGCACGTGCGATCTCGAAGATCGCCCCCTGCCACTGCTCGGCATGCGAGTCGCCCACGACCCACACGTCGCTCGCGCCGTCCCGGTGATCGCTGAAGTCGCACACCCTCGTGGTGGTGCGGCCGCCGAATGTCATGTCGGGCGCGGCTGTGCACTCCTCGGGCGACATGAACGGCGAGTTCCGAGCGCTCATCACCGTCGTCTCCGGCGGACCGAACGCATCCGGGCACGACGCGACGTGCTCGAGCGCGGCAGGGCCGGCGCACGGACCCGTGGGCAGCGGACCGAACTGAGAATCGGCCGCAGTGCGCACGGTGGAGCCCGCCCAGAGTCCCCCCGCGACGACGAGGACCACCAGCATCCCGGCGCCCATCCCCACCAGCGACCGACGCACAGAGCTCGCCCATACCGGCGCCTTGATGCCCGGATCCTCGACGAGCCTCTTCGTGAGCGCGGCGAGAGCGACTGCGCAGGCGAGGACGCCGATCTTGGCGACCGTCGTGAGCTCCGCGCGAAGGGCGAACGGCGCGATGACGATGAGCGGCCAGTGCCAGAGGTAGAGCGAGTACGAGATGTTGCCGACCCATTGCACCGGGACGCTCGACGTGACAGGTGAATGCCACGTCGGGCCGGGCCGTGTTCCGGCCACGATGATCGCCGCGGTGCCCAGGACCGGCAGGAGCGCGGCGGAGCCCGGGAACGGCGTGCTCGGGCCGAACCATACGGCTGCGAGTGCGATCGCGGCGAATCCTCCCGCGCTGAGCGTCGCCGCGCCGAAGCGACCCGGCATCAGGCGCGGCGCAGCGAGAGCGATCAGACCGCCGACGGCGAACTCCCACGCCCGGGTGAAGGTCGCGAAGTAGGCCTGCTGCGGCGCCGTCATCGTGAAGATGACGCTCGCTGCGAACGACAGCACGCCCACGACACCGAGCACGCTGACGGCGCGCGCCCGCGGGCCACGCCAGTCGCCGCGCAGCCGAGCCAGCAGCCAGATCCCGCCGAGGAGGACGAGCGGCCACGCGAGGTAGAACTGCTCCTCGACGGACAGCGACCAATAGTGCTGCGCGACGCTGGCCGCGTCGTTGAGCGCCGAGTAGTTGACGGAGAGGCCCGCGAGCAGCCAGTTCTCGACGTAGAGCACGCTCGCACCGAGTTCGGCGGCATTGCGCTCCCACTGCGGATACGGCAGGAAGACCGCCACGAGGATCCCCGACACCGCAAGCACCAGGACAGCGGCCGGAAGGAGGCGCCGGATACGTCGCGCATAGAAGCGCCCGAGCCTGATCCGTCCATTCGACGTGAACTCGCCGAAGAGATGGCCCGTGATGAGGAAGCCCGAGATCACGAAGAAGACGTCGACGCCCACATAGCCACCGGTCAGCCGCGTGGGCCAGAGGTGATTGACCACGACGAGCCCGATGGCCAGGGCGCGAAGCGCCTGGATGTCGGGACGGAATCGCTGCGTCCGGTCTGGTCGCCGACTCTGCGCCGTGGAGAGGGAGGTGGGTGCAGTCATGTGGGAGCGAGGGGTGGTGCATCGAGGCGACGACGTGCTCGACGCAGGTGCGTCGGCTGACGGGAGGGCGCAGACAAGCATACGTGAGGGTCACCTGCGATCCGTCTGGGCGCCCGGGGTTCACGGATATCGGGCTGATACGATCGCTGCGACTTTGCCCCTTGCGCCCCGAGGACTCCCCCAGATGACTGCTACGTGCCAACCGCTCCTCCAGGTGCCCACGGGCGGCACTGAGTGACCGACTGGATACCCGCGGTCGCGCCGATCCTCGTCGCCGCCGCGGTACTGATCGTTCCCGGCTACGCCGCCGTACGCGTGCTCGGCTTCCGAGGCCTGCACGCGTGGGCGTTCGCGGGGCCGGTCTCGGTGACGATCCTCGCGGCGGCGTCCCTGATCTCACCTCTCATAGGCCTCCCGTGGACGCTCGTCGGACCGGCGCTGGTCACGGTGGCGGCCTGTGCGGTCGCAGCGATCCTCAGGTTCTCCTTGCGCTCGCGGTTCGCGATGCTCGGCCTCCAGCCGATCGGGCGGGGTGTGCTCGCGGCCGCGCTGGCCATCGGCGGTGCGCTGATCACGGTCCAGTTCGTGCTCATCGTCGGCGACCCTGAGAACATCTCGCAGACCTTCGACAACATCTTCCACCTCAACGCCGCGCGCTACATCCTCGACACTCAGAACGCCTCTCCGCTCAGCGTGTCGCAGCTGACCCGCACGCAGTCGACGGGCATCACGTTCTACCCCGCGGTCTGGCACGCTGCGGTCGCGCTCGTCGCGGAGGTGACCGGGGTGAGCGTCGGCGTCGCGTCCAACGCCGTGATGATCGCCGCGGGCGCACTGATCTGGCCCGCGGGCGTGATGCTTCTGGGGATCGCGCTCTTCGGCCGCTCGCGTGCCTTCACGATGGCGGTGGGGATCCTCTCGGCTGCTGCCCCGGCCTTCCCGATCCTCATGATCGACTACGGGGTCCTCTTCCCCTACTTCCTGTCGCTCTGCGCTCTTCCGGTGACCATCGCCGCGAGCCTCGCGACCCTCGGTCTGATCGATCGGTCGCCGTCGCGCGGCGTCGCACCCTGGCTCGTCGTGCTGGTTGCGACGGTGCCGGGCCTGCTGATGGTCCACCCTGCGGCGTTCATGGCGTGGCTGCTGCTCACGGCCGTCGCTGCGATCGTCGCCTACGTGCTTCTGCTGCGCCGACGTCCCGGACGCCGCACGGTGTGGCTGGCGTCCGGTTCTTTGGCTGCGGCGGGCGTCATCGGCCTGCTGCTGTGGCGGGCTCTTCGCCCGGGCATCCCGGAGGACATCTGGTACCCGTCCCAGACACCCGGCCAGGCGATCGGCGAAGCGCTGACGATGTCGATGGAACGCGGCCAGATCCCGATCGTGCTCGCGATCGCCGTCCTCGCGGGCGCGATCATCGCCTGGCGCGGGCGGAGCACACGCGGTCGTCTCGCCGTGGGATTCCTCGTGCTCCTCATGGCGCTGTTCGTCACTGCGACGTCGATGCAATGGCTGTGGCTGCGCAAGATCATCGTCGGCGCCTGGTACGTCAACTCCCCGCGGCTCGCCGCTCTCATTCCGATCATCGCCATTCCGCTCGCGGCGGTCGCGATCGTGGCCCTCTGGCGCTGGTTCGTCGGCCGCGGCCCGGGACGACGCGCCACCCCGGGCACGGCGCCGTACATCTCCCTGGCGGCCGGCGCGTCGATCGCGCTCATCCTCGCGACCCAGCTCATCGCGATCCCGGCAGCGATCGAGAAGGCGAGGTTGATGTACATCCCGACGGACGCCTCTCCGCTCTTGACCCCCGACGAGCGCGCCCTCATCGACATGCTCCCGACTCTCGTGCCCGACGACGCGGTCATCGCGGGCAACCCGGGCACGGGCACGGCGATGGCGTATGCGCTCACCGGCGTGAAGGTTCTGCATCCCGGTGTGGTGATCGAGATGACGGATGACATCACGCTCATCGACGACGAGGCGAACGATGCAGAACCCGGCAGCGCGGTGTGCGACGCCCTGGAGCGCACGGGTGTCGACTACGTACTCGACTTCGGCACCCAGGAGATCAACGGCGAATCGCACCCCTACCCGGGCTTCCAGAATCTCGGTCGATCCTCCGCGGCCGAGCTCGTCGAACGGGTCGGCGATGCGAAGCTCTTCCGGATCGTCGGGTGCGACCGCGGATAGCCCGTCACGGCGCACGCACCGCGTGCATCGATAGGATGTCCGAGGCTTCCTCCCGTGACCGGGTGGTCGAGGCTCGCTCCCGGCAAAAGATGAAAGTACATGTGCATGTCTGAAACCTCTGCGGCTGCGAATCGCCGAATCGTCCACCGACTGACCTTCCCTGCGGATGCGGATCCGATGGCGCTGCCGCTCTACGTCGACACGCGCACCTCGGTCTCGAATCCGCAGGCGAAGCACGAGGCGGGCCGCGACGATCGCGAGCGCATCGGGCAGAAGTCGAAGGACGAGCAGACCCATGGGCCGACGATGCTGGCGACCGCCCGCAAGTCGATCACCAAGGTCGAGCGGCACGCGATCTCGGTGGCTTCCCGATCCACGGTGTCGTTCGCCACGTACTTCAACGCGTTCCCGGCGGCCTATTGGCGGCAGTGGACCGAGGTGGAGTCCGTTCGCCTCACCGTCGAGGTGAAGGGGTCGGCGAACGTCAACGTCTTCCGCTCCACCGTCCGAGGGTCGTTCCGACGAGTGGCGAGCAAGCGCGACGTCGACGGCACAGCGGAGTTCGACATCTCGCTCAAGTCGTTCGGAGACGGCGGCTGGCTGTGGTTCGACCTCGACACCGGGAGCACGCCAGCCGAGATCCTCTCCGCGGTCTGGTCGGTCGACGAGAGCCTGGCGCGACGTCGCGGCACCGCGGCGGTCTCGATCACGACGTTCAACCGACCCGACGACTGCGTCGCCCAGATGCGGCTCTTCGCGGGCTCGCCCGATCTGCTCGATGTCCTCGACACCCTGATGATCGTCGACCAGGGGACGCAGCTCGTCAGCGAAGCCGCCGGCTACGACGACGCGGCCGCGGCCCTGGGCGACAAGTTCCGGATCATGCGACAGCCCAATCTCGGCGGCTCCGGCGGCTTCGCCCGTGGGATGTACGAAGGAACGCGGAGCACGGACGCGGACTACGTCATGCTGCTCGATGACGATGTCGTCGTCGAGACGGAGGGCATCGTGCGGGCGGTGACGTTCGCTGACTTCTGCCGCACCGACACGATCGTCGGCGGACACATGCTCAACCTGTACGAGCGGTCGGTGCTTCACAGCTACGGCGAGTCCGTCAACCTCTACCGCACCATGTGGCATCCCGTCGAGGAGTCGCTCGAGTCCTTCGACTTCAACGTGAAGGCGCTGCGCTCCGACGCGACGCTGCATCGGCGGGTCGACGTGGCCTACAACGGCTGGTGGATGTGTCTGATCCCGCGCGCTGCGATCGAGCGGATCGGACTCTCGCTCCCGGTCTTCATCAAGTGGGATGACGCGGAGTACGGGCTGAGGGCCTCAGCCCATGGCATCCCCACCGTCTCGCTTCCCGGCGCCGCGGTGTGGCACATGCCCTGGACGGAGAAGGACGACCGCCTGGACTGGCAGGCGTACTACCACCAGCGCAACCGCTGGCTGGTCGGGCTCCTGTACTCACCGTATCGATCGGGAGGTGCGCTTCCGCGCGAGAGCTTCCTGTCGGACCTGAAGCACCTGCTCACGCTGCAGTACTCTCCCGTGGCGATGCGGGTGCAAGCGCTGGAGGACGTGCTCAGCGGTCCCGGTCACCTTCACGACACGCTCGAGCAGCGTGCCGCCGAGATGCGCCACCTGCACGCCAGCTACTCGGATGGCCAGGTGATACGCGACATCGCTGCCTACCCGGTGGTCTTGCGCCGCAAGCCCACCCGGAAGGGCACCGTCGCCTCCGCACCGGCTTCGCGCGTGAATTGGGTGATGCGCGCCGCGGTCTCGGCCGCGCGCAACTACCTCAAGCCGTCCGGGCGATGGGATCGCCCCGAGGCGCGCGTGGCGTCCGATCAGGTCCGCTGGTGGCGGGTCGCGGGGCTCGACGCCGCCCTGGTCTCCACCGCGGACGGCACCGGCGCGACCGTCTACAAGCGTGACCGCCGTGAATACCGTCGTCTGCTTCGCCGCAGCCGCCAGCTGCACCTCGAACTCGTTCGCCGCTGGGATGACCTGGCGAAGGAGTACCGTCGCGCCCTCACGGACGTGACGTCCCCGCAGGCATGGGAGCAGACCTTCGGGATCGACCCCACCCCCCGCCCCTGAACAGTCCGCACCCTCCAGCACGAACACAGAGAGACGGGCCGCACGCAGCGCGTGCGGCCCGCTCTGTGTGCTCAGCGCATCAGCCGGGCGTGAGCACTACGGCCTGGTGACGATCGGCCCGGTCGCGGGACGCCACGTGACCGACCCTGTCTCGAACTTCTGGACGCAGCGGACATCGCCGCTCCACACGCACTGCTCGTCGCCGACCGGCACGCCGATCGGCGGGGACGCAGCAGTCCACGCCGCGTGAATCGCGCCCGCGACGTAGTGGAGGCCGTAGGCGGCGCTCCACACGATCGCGCCGCGCTGGAACTGCTGAACGCAGTTGGCGCCGGTTCCCCAGACGCAGGTCTCATTGCTCGTGGGGAGTCCGACGACGCTCCGGGCCGACTCCTTCCAGAAGGCGTGGATGCCTGCACCCAGATATCTCAAGCCACCGACGGCGCTCCACACGAGCGCTCCGCGCTGGAATTCCTGCACGCAGTTCGCGTCGCCGGTCCACACGCAGGACTCGTTGCCGATCGGAAGTCCGACGACGTTTCGGGCCGATTCCTTCCAGTACGCGTGGATGCCGGCACCCATGTACCGGAGACCGCCGACAGCGCTCCACACCAGGGCTCCACGCTGGAACTCCTGCACGCAGTTCGCATCGCCCGTCCACGAACACACCTCGCTGCCGATCGGCAGACCGACGGTGCCCCGCGCCGCTTCCTTCCAGTACGCATACAGGCCCGCGCCGATGTACTGCGCTCCGGAGTTCGGGCCCCACACGATGCCGCCGCGCTCGAACTCCTGAACACAGCTCACCTCCCCGGTCCAGACGCAGCTCTCGGGACCGATCGGCAGTCCGACCACACCCTGCGCCTGCTGCCAGGTGGCGTTGATCGCGCCGAGCATGTAGATGACGCCTCGCTGCGGCGTCCACACGATGGTTCCGTTGGCGAACCGCTGGGTGCAGTTCACGGCTCCGGTCCACTGGCAGCTCTCGCCGGAAAGGGGGACTCCGAATGTCGAGCGCATGCTCGTCCACACCGAATTGATGGCCCCGGCGATGTACTGAGAACCACCGGCCGGACTCCAGACGATGGTCCCGTTCGCGAACGTCTGACTGCAGTTGGTCGTGCCCGGGTTCCAGTCGCACGCCTCGGGCGCCATCGGCCGCCCCATGAGACCCCCCGCACCACCGTTGGCGGTCCACGTGCCCAGGATCGCGCCGAAGACGTCGATGGCGGGGTCTCCGAACCAGTCGGTGAAATACCGGAAGAAGTTCCGGTTGCCGTACGAAGAGCAGGAATCGCCGGTCCCTGACCCTGCTCTCAGTGAAGCGGCGTTCGGCTGGTAGGGCGTGTAGTAGTAGAGGTCCGACGTCGCCTGATTCTGGACGTACACGGGTGACGAACCGCAGCTCGCGTCAGGGTGGAAGCGGACGTTCCACGTCTTGCCCGGCGCATACCAGGTGAAGTACTGGCTGGTCCCGGGCGGGTTGGCGTACCGCTTCAGCTGCCATGCGGCGCCGTACACCTGGTTGAAGAATCCGTAGTAGCGCGCGTCGCAGGCCGCGGTGTCGGGGCATCCCTGGCCCATGGCGGCCGTGTAGCGCCAGTCGCTGGGCCACACGTGCGTGACCAGACCCTGCTCCTTCTGCAGGGTGGCCAGGATCACCTGCGGATTGATGCCGCACGCCTTCGCGACCTTGTAGATGATCGTCGACGCCCTCTCGCGCGCGCCACCCGGATAGGCGGCGCACATGGCGTCCGCCGGAACCGCGCGCGATGTGTCGTACCAGTCGCGCAGACACGTGTAGCCCGGTTCGCACCGCGGAACCTGGGATTCGAGGAACCACTGGATGACGCCCTCGGACATCGCGTTCGAATCGAAGAAGATCGCGTCGCTGATGATGTGGCCGGGCTGGAACCGGGAGAGGTCGGCCGCGGGCCGGATGGACGCGGCTGCCTGCGAGGCGGTCTCAAGCGCCGCAGCGGGGCGGCTCGCGGCGTCCGCCGCCGTCGAAGCCTTTGGAGATGCCGTGGCCGCGCCTCCTGCCGGCACGATCAGCAGGGCGACCAGCACGACAACGCCCACCCATGTCAGGCCGCGAGCACTCAGGAGACGACGCACGCTCCAATATTGCCCCGGACCTGAGAAAATCCCTCGAATTGAACGCGTGCGTCGCCCAGGGCGCCCTTCGCGAGGCGGGACCATCGCCGCTCCTCTGTACAATCGTCGAGGCACGCGCAGTGCCTCGAGCGATGAAGGACCTCAGCACGTATGGCAAACTCCGCGTCCGTGGGCACGTTCGTCCGCCCCGGGTCCGACACCGGACTCCTGGAGGTGTTCCGCCGACGCTACCTCCTTTCGCTGATCGTGCGAAAGGAAGTGGGCATCCGCTACCGTGGCTCGATTTTCGGATGGGCGTGGTCCTACGTCAAGCCACTCGTCCAGTTCGTCGTCTTCTTCGTCGCGCTCGGCGTCTTCCTCGGGCTGAACAAGAGCATCGAGTACTACCCGATCTACCTCCTCTCGGGGATCACGATCGTCACGTTCTTCAATGAGGCGTTCTCGAACGGGACGCGTTCACTCGTCGAGAACGCTCCGCTCATCAAGAAGATCTACCTGCCGCGCGAGATGTTCCCCATCGCGAGCGTGCTGGTTGCTGCGGTGAACACGGTTCCCCAGATCATCGTGATCGTCGCCATCGCCCTCTTCTTCGGATGGGCGCCGACTGCACTCCAGGTGATCGCCCTTCTGGTCGCGCTCATCATCATCGCGGTCCTCGCAACGGGGGTCGGGCTCCTGTTCGGCGCGATCAATGTGACGTTCCGCGATGCCCAGAGCTTCGTCGAGATCATCGTGATGATGTCGATCTGGGCGTCGCCCGTGATGTACCAGTGGCAGATGGTGGCAGCCGAAGTGCCCGACTGGGTCTTCACGCTGTACCGGCTGAACCCGCTCACGCCTGCCGTCGAGCTCTTCCACTACGGATTGTGGTATCCGCTGCAGCCGACGGGGGCGCAGCCGCTGCCCGACCTGTGGCTGTTCACGGCGATCGCCTTCGCCATCTCTGTGGCGATGCTCACCATCGGCCAGTTGGTCTTCCGCCGTCTGGAGGGTCGTTTTGCTCAAGACCTCTGATCCCGTCCGCACGTCGTCCCGCATCGTCGTGGAAGACATCCACAAGGACTTCACGCTTCGTCACACCCACTCGATCAAAGAGACGTTCGTGGCTGCGCTGCGGCGCAGGCCGCTGTCGACGCGCTTCCATGCTCTCGACGGCGTGTCCTTCGACATCGGCGAGGGCGAAGCCGTCGCACTTCTCGGGTTCAACGGCTCGGGCAAGTCGACCACCCTCAAGATGATCTCGGGCGTGCTGCGCCCCGACAGCGGACAGGTGCTGACGCGGGGCCGCGTCGCCGGACTGATCGAGGTCGGCGCCGGGTTCCATCCCGACCTCTCCGGTCGCGAGAACATCTTCCTCAACGCGGCGATCCTCGGCATGAGCAAGAAGGAGACCGAGCAGCGCTTCGACGACATCGTCGCCTTCAGCGAGATCGAGCAGTTCATCGACACCGAGGTGAAGCACTACTCGTCGGGGATGTTCCTCCGGCTCGCCTTCTCCGTCGCGATCCACACCGAGGTCGACATCCTGTTGATCGACGAGATCCTCTCGGTCGGCGACGAGCCCTTCCAGCAGAAGTGCCTCGCACGGATCCGTGAACTCCATGCTGCGGGGAAGACCCTCGTGGTCGTCAGCCACGACCTCAACATGGTTTCGGACCTCTGCGAGCGCGGCATCCTTCTCCGCAACGGCCGCGTCGAGTTCGATGGACCGAGCAAGGAAGCCGTAGCCCTGATGCGCGCCTGACGGCGGGCGCTAGAGCTCGGCGTGCAGCATCCACACCTTGTCGGCGGCCTCGCGCCACGAGAAGGCGCGGCCCCGGTCTCCGGCGAGCACCGCGAGTCGCTCGGCCGCCGCGGTCGAGCCCAGCGCCGACGCCAGCGCCGCTCCCAGACCCTCCGACAGCTCGGCCGTGCCCGACGCCGAGACGAGCGAACCACCGTCGAACACGACCTCGTCGTGCACCGTCGAAGCCGCCGCGATCACCGGCACCCCGAGGGTCAGCGCGTCGACGACCCGCCATGGGAAGGCCGCGCGCCGTGAGGGGGCGACGAACGCGACGGCCGCCCCGAAGACCGCTGCGCGGTCGGCCGTGTCGAGCACGCCCCTGACATGGAGCACGCGCTCCGGAAGACCTGCCGCGGACGCGAGATCGGCGACCGCCGGCTCGTGGCCGTCCTCGACGTCGATCACGACGACGGGAAGATCGACACCGGATGCCGCCACCGCCGAGAACCCGGCATCCAGACCCTCCGAGCCCATCGGCCCTCCCGCCAGGAGCACGAAGCCCTCCGGCAGGCTCAGCTCGCGCCGACGGCCCACTTCGTCCGTCGGCACGGAGAACCCGAGCGGCGAGGCGCCGGCGATGACGCGTATGCGGTCGCCGAACGGGGCGATCTCGAGCAGCCGCGACGCGAGCGAGTGCGTCGGCACCACCACGGCATCCGCGTGCTTGACCGCGCGCTTGAGCATCGCCTTGTGCCAGGCGACCACCGCCCGCGGCAGCTCGGCGGGAGACTCCCACGGACGGAGGTCCCAGACCGTCACGACGGTCTGGTCGTGGTCATGCACGCGGTCGTGGCGAACGAGCGGCGCGAACAGCGACGGCGAGTGGATCATGCCGCCGCCGATGCCGGTGCCCACACCGAGCTGCAGAGCGGCAGCGAGCTCTCGACGCGGCAAGGCCGTGCGGCGGACCCCGGCGAGCCCCGTCACCGCGTCCAGGGCGCCCTCGGCGCCTCCTGCCGGGGCGATCGCCTCTACCTCGCACCCGGACGGTGCACCCATGACCAGCGCCCGCGCGAGTTCGCGCGAGGCCTCGCCGAGCTCGGGCTCGGACGGTGCAACGAGCTGGTCGAGCACGACGCGGAGCGTGGCCACCACGGCTCAGCCCTCGGGGGTCGGGGTCGGCGGGTGCAGTGTGGTCTGCACGAGCTGGGCGATATAGGCGTAGTCGGGGTTGAACTCGTCGATCCCGCCGGCAGGGGTCAGCTCGATCGTCTGCACGGGCTGGTCCTTCGCCTTGAGGGCGAGGTCGACGAGGGTCGGGATCAGCGACTGCGGCAGATCCGTCTTGACGATATCGGCGCCGGCGGCGGCGACGTCCTGGAAGCGGGTCAGCACGACGTCCGGTGTGAACTGGGCGAGGATCGCCTGCTGCAGCTCACGCTGACGCTTCATGCGGTCGAAATCGCTGGTCGTGTACCGGGAACGGGCGTACCACTGTGCGGTGTCGCCGTCCATGTGCTGCTGCCCGGGCTCGATCCAGCCGATCGCCCAGCTGTCGACGTCGTGCGGATCGACGCCCTCGGGCGGTCCGCCCTTCGGCAGGCGCTCTGTGACGTTGATGTCGACGCCCCCGAGCGCGTCCACCAGCGACGCGAAGCCGTGCATGTCCACGAACACGAAGTACGGGATCTCGATCCCGAGGATGCCTTCGGCCGCGTCCTTCGTGGCCTCGATGCCCGGCTCGGAGCCATTCGCCTCGGCATCCGGGTACAGCTGATTGCCGTCCTGGCAGACCTCGACCTCGGTGCGAAGCTGGTTGATGCCGCTCCCCCACCCGCAGGTCGGGTCGGCATGCCCCTCGTGCCCGTTCGGGTACGTGTCCTGCATCGGCCCCTCCGCGAACGGGAAGTGCGGCATGTCGCGAGGGATGCCGGTGATCGTGGTCGCGCCGGTCGTCGCGTTCACCGAGACGACCGAGATGCTGTCGAACCTCATCGAGTCGCGGCCTTCGCCGCTGTCTGCGCCGAGAAGCAGGATGTTGTAGTAGCCGTCCGAGGGGGGCACGGTCGGGCCGCTCGCTCCGAAGATCGTGCTGATGGTGCTGCGCACGGTGCCCACCGCGTTCGCCGCGTACGCTGCCGTGCCGCTCGCCACGACCAGGAGACCCACCGCGACCAGAGCGATCGCGAAGCGCGCCCAGCGTCCGGTCTTGACCAGGCGCACGAGACGCAGCGTGTCGATCGTCAGCACGATCCACAGCACCGCGTACGCGAGGAGGAGTCCCTGCGCGATCAGCAGCGGCAGCGGGCGGAGCAGGCCGAGCCAGTCGGGAAGCCACGCGCTCGTCACCAGGCTCAGCCCGGCGGTCGGTGCGAGCAGGGCGAACAGCAGCGCGACCACCAGCAGCACCCACATGAGCAGGGTCGCGGCGATCCCGAAGCGGCCGAGCCGGCGATTGCCCGCCAGCACCTGCGCGGAGCCCGGAATGAGGAAGTTCAGCACGACCAGCCACCACCCGCGACGCGTCATCACGCCGCGGGATGAGGCATCCGGGTTTCTCATCGGGCGCTCCTCGACGACACCCGGTCCGTGCGGACGGGCGGTGGTGCGAGGGGCGCTCACGACACTCACAGCGACTCCTTGAGCCGCCGGTTCTTCTGCTCGACCTGCGCTTCGAGATCGCGCGCGTAGGCTTCGACGCGGTCGGCGATGCCGGCGTCCGCGGTGCCGAGGATGCGGGCGGCGAGAAGCCCGGCGTTCTTCGCGCCGTTGATCGAGACGGTGGCGACGGGGATGCCGGCGGGCATCTGCACGATGCTCAGGAGCGAGTCCAGTCCGTCCAGGGTCGCCAACTGCACCGGCACGCCGATGACCGGCAGCGCGGTGACGGATGCCAGCATCCCGGGCAGGTGCGCCGCGCCGCCGGCGCCGGCGACGATGACCCGGACGCCGCGTGCGCGCGCCTCACGCCCGTAGCGGATGAGCTTGTCGACCGTGCGATGCGCCGAGACGACCTCGACCTCGTGGGGGATGCCGAAGTCGGTGAGCGCTTGAGAGGCGTCGCTCATGACCCGCCAGTCGGAGTCGGAGCCCATGACGACGCCGACGAGCGGCGCCTCGGAGGAATGAAGGGGCGCAGTCACTCGTCAAGGCTAGGGGGCGAGGCTGGAAACTCCCCGCAACGGCGCGGGCCCTTCGACAAGCTCAACGACCGGTGGACATCAGCCCAGGAAGAAGGATGCTGCGGCCCGGGCCTGGTACGCCACGTCATCGAGCTCGTCGCCCACGACGTTGACGTGCCCGACCTTGCGACCGGGGCGCGGCGCTTTGCCGTACGTGTGGACCTTCGCCTGGGGGTGCTCGTCCATCGCCGCGGCGAAACGCGCGTCGAGCGATTCCTCGGCCGGCCCGCCCAGGATGTTGACCATCACCGCCCACCCGGCGACCGGATCGGTGTCGCCGAGCGGCAAGTCGAGCACGGCGCGCAGGTGCTGTTCGAACTGGCTCGTGACGGCACCGTCCTGGCTCCAGTGGCCGCTGTTGTGCGGGCGCATGGCGAGCTCGTTCACGAGGAGACGCTCGTCGGTCGTCTCGAAGAGTTCGACGGCCAGCATCCCGGTCACGCCCAGGCCCTCGGCGATCGAGACGCCGATCCCGGCGGCCACCTGCTGCAGGCGGTCGCTGGAGTGCGGGGCGGGGGCGATCACCTCGGCGCACACGCCGTCGCGCTGCACGGTCTCGACGACCGGGTAGGCGCGGACCGCGCCCGACGGCCGGCGAGCGACCTGCTGCGCGAGTTCGCGCGTGAAGTCGACGAGCTCCTCGACGAGAAGCGCACCGCCACGCGCGTCCTCGGCGAGGGTGGCGAACCAGTCGTCGGCCTCGGTCCCTGCCGACACGACGCGCACACCCTTGCCGTCGTAGCCGCCGCGCGGTGTCTTGACGACGGCGCGGCCGCCGTGGTCGTCGATGAAGGCCTGAAGCTCGTCGGCGTTCGTGACGGCCGCCCAGTCGGGCTGCGGCATCCCGAGCTCCTCCAGGCGCGCGCGCATGACGAGCTTGTCCTGCGCGAACTTGAGGGCATCAGGCCCCGGATGCACCGCGATCCCCTCGCCGACGAGGGTCGCCAGCACGTCCTGGGGCACGTGCTCGTGGTCGAAGGTGACGACATCGACATCGCGGGCGAAGGCGAGCACGGTGTCGGCGTCGCGGTAGTCGCCCACGGCCGTGGCGGCGAGGGATGCCGACATCCCCTCGTCTTCGGCGAGCACCCGGATCTCCACCCCGAGCTCGACCGCCGGCGCGATCATCATGCGGGCCAGCTGCCCACCCCCGACGACTCCGACTCGCAGCGCCATTCCATTCCCTCTCGTAGGCCTCCCTCCATCATCCCGCACCCGCGAGACGACGAACGCGCCGAGGTCAGACCTGCGGCAGCGGAGGCCTCGGGGGGACGGTGGGCTGCGGCCCGGGCGGAAGCGGCTGGGCGTCGCGGTGCGCGAGGATCTGGTTGACCTCGACCTGGTCGACGAGCGCCTCGTGCACGAGCTCGGCGCTCGGGATGTTCGCGAGCCGCAGCGGCTCGTCGACGCCGTTGGTGAGGGTGATCGTGCCCGCACCCCACACGCGTTGCAGCAGGCCGCGGTGCACCTTGAGGGTGTAGCCGCGGACGTGCGCCAGTTCACGGCGCTTGACAGCGAAGACCCCGCGACGCTCCATCACGCGCCGCGTGGTGATCGTGTACACGTGGCCCGCCCACGCCAGATACGGCAGCACCACGAGCAGCAGCACCACGAGCGCGGCGCCGGCGAGCAGCATCCAGTTCTCGAAAGGAGCGGGCAGGTTGCCGTAGAAGTAGCCGCACACGGCGGCCACCGCGATCAGCACGAGAGCCGACCAGGCGAGCCGCCGGGCGTGCGCGCGGAAGCGCGCGACGAGCAGCTCCGGTGTCGGCGCACCGGGGGCGGGCGTCAGCGGCCTGCCGCCGTAGCTCGTCGGCTGCGTCATGTCCCCATTGTGCGGTGCGGGACTGACAGTCCGGTGCGCACCCGCCGTTTTCCGTCATTCGGCGACGGGGCGGCTCCGCACGTGCACCACGTCTCCGGCCGAGACGACGCTCTCGAACTCGGCATCCTGCACGACGACCAGGCGCCCGTCGGGATCGATCCGCTGCGCACGGCCCCACAGCGTCTCGCCGTTCGGCAGCGACACCGCGACGTCGCTTCCGAGCGTGCTGCAGAGCGACTCGACTTCGCCGAGCACGCCCGATGCAGCGGCGTCGCCGCCGGCCGCGCCGAGAGCCTTCAGCTGCTCGTCGAGCGCGCCGAGGTAGTCGGCGAGCAGGCGGTCGTCGTCGCACACCAGTCCGGCGGCGGCGAAGGAGGTCGCCGTCGCGACGGGGAGGTCGACCGCCGCCATGCGCGTGTTCACGCCGGAGCCGATCACGACGACGTCGGGATGCTCCGGCACCACCTCCGCGAGGATGCCGCAGATCTTCGATCCGTCGAGGAGCACGTCGTTCGGCCACTTGAGCGTGGCGCTGTGCACCGAGCCGACCAGCTGGGCCGCGATCGCGCGTGTCATCGCCGCGCCCGCGATGAGCGGGATCCACCCGCGGGCCGCGACCGGAAGGGCCGAGGCGTCGACCGCCACCGACACCGCGAGCGCCGATCCGGGCGGCGTGACCCATGTGCGGTCGAGGCGTCCGCGACCGGCGCGCTGATCGTTCGTGAGCAGCAGCGACAGGTGCGGCCATTCATCCGGCGCGTCGATGACGTGCCGGATGACGTCGGCATTGGTCGAGTCCGTGGTCTCGACGACCTGGACGCGGGGACTGCGGGCGGCGGTGAGCGGGAACCCCTCGGACGAGAACGTCATGTGCCTCACGCTACGCCCCTCGCCGGACTCGCGCCCGCCGGTTCCTTCTGAGGACGAACAGCGGATGCCGCAACCCCTTGTGCGAACCCTCCAACAGATCGACCGAGCCCGCCGATAGGGTGGAATCCGTGACTCAAGCGCCAGATCAGCCCGACCTGTCGACGACCGCCGGCAAGATCGCCGACCTCCGCGCACGCTTCCAGGAGGCCGTCCTCGATCCCGAGGAGGTCGCGAAGGAGAAGCAGCACGCGAAGGGCAAGGGCACAGCGCGGGAGCGCATCGACATGCTCCTCGACACCGGCAGCTTCGTCGAGCTCGACGAGTACGTCCGTCACCGCACCACCGCCTTCGGCATGGACCGCTCGCGCCCCTACGGCGATTCGGTCGTCACCGGTGTCGGCACGATCCACGGCCGCACCGTCGCGGTGTACTCGCAGGACTTCTCGACCTTCGGCGGTTCGCTGGGCGAGGTCGCCGGCGAGAAGATCATCAAGGTCATGGAGTTCGCCCTGCGCAGCGGCATCCCCATCGTGGGAATCCTGGACTCGGGCGGCGCGCGCATCCAGGAGGGCGTGGTCGCCCTCGGCAAGTACGGCGAGATCTTCCGCCTCAACACCCGCGCATCGGGCGTCATCCCCCAGATCTCGATCATCATGGGCCCGGCCGCGGGTGGCGCGGTCTACTCCCCTGCCCTCACCGACTTCGTCGTCATGGTCGACAAGACCAGCCAGATGTTCGTCACCGGCCCCGACGTCATCAAGACCGTCACCGGCGAGGACGTCGGCATGGAGGAGCTCGGCGGCGCGCACACGCACAACACCCGCTCGGGCGTCGCGCACTACCTCGCCGAGGACGAGGACGACGCGATCGACTACGTACGCTCGATGCTGAGCTTCCTGCCCGACAACAACATGGCGGAGCTGCCGGTCTACGAGACGGGCTTCGAATTCGAGACGACGGATGCCGACCGCGCGCTGAACGCGGTCATCCCCGACTCGCCGAACCAGCCGTACGACATCCACCAGGTGATCCGCGGCATCGTCGACGCCGAGGACTTCCTCGAGGTGCAGCCCCTGTTCGCCCCGAACATCGTCATCGGCTTCGGTCGCATCGAGGGCCGCTCGGTCGGCATCATCGCCAACCAGCCGTCGCAGATGGCGGGCACGCTCAACATCGAGGCCGGCGAGAAGGCCAGCCGCTTCGTGCGGTTCTGCGACGCGTTCTCGATTCCGATCGTCACGCTCGTCGACGTGCCCGGGTACCTCCCCGGCACCGACCAGGAGTGGACCGGCGTCATCCGCCGCGGTGCGAAGCTGCTCTACGCGTACGCCGAGGCGACCGTGCCGCTCGTGACGGTGATCCTGCGCAAGGCCTACGGCGGCGCCTACATCGTGATGGGCTCCAAGCAGCTCGGGGCCGACATCAACCTCGCCTGGCCGACGGCCGAGATCGCCGTCATGGGAGGCCAGGGCGCGGTCAACATCCTGTACCGCGGCGAGATCAAGAAGGCCGAGGAGAACGGCGAGGATGTCGCCGCCGTGCGCACGCGCCTCGCGAACGAGTACACCTACAACGTGGCGTCGCCCTTCCTCGCCGCCGAGCGCGGCGAGCTCGACGGCATCATCGAGCCGGCTGCGACGCGCGTCTCGATCGCGAAGGCCCTGCGCGCCCTCCGCGGCAAGCGCGCGAGCCTGCCGCCCAAGAAGCACGGGAACATACCGCTGTGAGCATCGCAGACGGCGGGGCGACGGTCCCCTCGGCTTCTCCCCTCGGCGCTGGCGCGCCGGGGGGAGCCTCCGGCGGCGTGGGCCCGGCCGCACCCCAGGGCCCGACCATCGAGGTCCGCCGTGGCGCGCCGACGGAGGTGGAACTCGCCGCGCTCATCGCCGTCGTGAGCGAGGCATACACCGGTGAAGCCGCTGAGGCGGTCGCCGACGACCGCGCGACCCGTACCGGCTGGCAGCTCTCGCAGCGCGCGCTGCGGCAGCCGCTCGATCGCGACCTCGGCTGGGGCCGTTTCGGCTGACCGCGGTTTCGACTGCGCGGAGACGACGCAGGGCGACGACATCCCAATGCGCAGTGTTGTCCCCCGAAATACCTACAGACACACCCCTTGCAACCCCGAGATACTTGACTCGCTGGAACGCTTCTGCGTTCGGTCGATCCGACACCGCTTAGCGGATGCCCCGGATCCGGCCATGCGGATGGTTTTCGGGTAACCATCCGCGCAGGCGAGGGGCGGGCGGCTTCGCCGCCCCTCGCCTCCTTCATTTCCCGCTCTCCGCCAGGAATCCCCTCCCCCTTTCCGGCGGGGAGCGAGTCTGCCACGGAAGCGACGCCGACTCGGCGTGCCCGCCGGGCCGCCGAGCGCAGCTCGGCCCCCGTGGCCGGAGGCTCCGCCCGGCGCGCCAGCGCCGAGCGGAGGCGCCGTGGGGACCGCACCTGTCGAGACGTGAGGGTCAGGCCCTGCCCGGGTGCGGGATCTCGCGCCACAGGTCGACGGAGTCCTCGTCGCTGGGTCCGCCCACGGACGGCGAGCGGCCGACGACGGTGACCGCGACGCGCTCGTCCGGCGACGTGCGGATGTAGAGGCGGTCCGAGCTCGCCGAGCGCAGGGTCTCGGCGAGCTGCGCGCGGATGATGCCGAGGGTCTCGTCGTCGACGTCGTCGAGTCCGCCCTCGTCGAGGACGGTGACGTTGGCGCCGCGGCGGCGTGCCCGCTCGAGCTCCGCACGCACCTCGTCGTCGAGCAGCCGCGGACCGCGCATCTCGTCGCGCAGGCGGCCCTCGGCGATACGCGCCTCGAGGCGATCGTCCTCGGTGAGCACACCCGCATGGGCGACTGTGCGCGTGAGCACGGGGCCCGCCACGGCAAGCGCCCGCTGCACCTGAACGCGCCGCTCGCGCTGGCGGACCACCTGCGATGTCTGCCACCCCGTCGCGGCGCGCTGCAGCCGCGTGAGCCGCGAGGTGTCGCGCGCGGCACGGTCCATCGAGAACACCAGCAGCTGGGCGCACGTCACCCAGACGATCGAGCCGACGAGCCCGAGGGCGAGCGCATTGAGCGGGCCCATCCAGAGGAACGACGCGATCGTGAGCAGGACGATCCCCGCCCACGCCGTCCAGGGACGCCGCCGCACCATGACGATGGTCATGAGTGCGCCGATCCCCCCGAGGTACCACGTCGCGAAGGAGGCAGTGCGAGCCGTCTCGCCCACCGCGATCGGGATGGCGTTCGGCACGATCACCGCGCAGGCCAGTGCGAGGACCTGGGCTGTCACCGGCAACGGCAGCGGGCCGCGGATGCCTTCCCCGGCGGCGTGCGGCGCCGCCTGCGCCTCGAGACTCTCGAGCGACTCGTTGTCGGCCGAACCGGCGGCGCGAGGGACCGGACTCGAGCGCTGCGATGCAGGCTGCCAGAAGATGCACAGCCAGGTCACCGCGAGGTAGATCCCGACGGAGATGACGATGATGAGCGGCTGCGGGATGGGCCGCCCGGTCCACAGCAGACCTCGTGCAGCGAAGTAGGCGGTGAAGGCGACGCCGAGCACGGTGAGGACGTTCTTGACGCTGATCATGACGACGGCTCCCGCCAGGTGAGCCGCACGACGGTGCCGTGGGGTCCGGACTCCAGCTCGGCGCGGCCGCCCACCGCGGCTACTCGCGCGATGATCGACGCGCGGATGCCCAGGCGGTCATCGGGTACCGCATCCAGGTCGAAGCCCTCGCCCGCGTCGTGGACCTCGGCGCGGACCGTCCCGGACGCAGCACGCAGCACGACGCCCAGCCCAGCGCCGCCGGCGTGCTGGATCGCGTTGGCGATGGCCTGCGTCGCCGCGAGGGTGATGGCGCGAGCCACGCGTCCGGGGATGGACGCGGCGTCCGGGTCGATCTCCGTCTGCACATCGACGTCGACCCCCAGCTCGCGGGCGGCCTGGGCGATCTCCGCGGACAGCACCGCCGGCGCCCACGGCTCGTCGGGCCCCTCGTGCTCGTCCTGCTCGGTGTTGGCGAGCCTGGTGAGGGCCTCGCGCGCCATGGTCGCCGCGAGCGTGCGCTCCCGGGGCGTCGTCGCCCGCTCCGCGGCGATCAGCGCGGCCAGCACGCTGTCATGCATGAGCGCCGCCACCGCGACGCGCTCCTGCTCAGCGGCGTCTGCGGCGGCCGCCTTCGCGTACGAGGAGACGGCCTGCGCGCGGGTCTTGTCCACATTCACCGCCACCGAACGGAACAGCCACCCCAGCGTCAGGATGATGCCGCCCAGGATGAGCGCGAAGCTCACATCGAGGATCACGACGGGCCAGTACACGGGCTCGAAGCCGACCTGGATCATCCGAACGACGCCGAACAGCAGGGGCAGTGCGATCGTGAACGCGATCTGCAGCGGGAACGGGAAAGCGAGCACGGCCGCCAGCGTCGCGAGGTTGAGCAGGTACCAGATCCACGGCTCGTCCGATGTCGGAGGTTCGACACCGGCCGTGGCGATCGGCCATGTGAGAAGGACGAGGACGTACACGATCGCGAACACGCCCGCCGCCGGGCGCACACCGCGGCCGACCACGCACGCGAGCACCATCACGCCGAGCGCGCCGAACACGACGACCATGAGCGGCAGGTGCCAGCCCGGGCGTTCCGGGGCAGGACCCAGCGCGCTCAGGAACGACTGGAGTCCGAGGATCAGCGAGCCGAAGCCGCCGGCGACAAGGGAGATGATCCGCTCGACGCGGGACCGCGTGAACGACCCGATCCCGGCGGTCGACTGCGGCGAGTGCGCGATCTGCCCCCACGCCGTGTCGAGCACGCCGGTCTGTGCGTCAGCGGCCACGCGTGGCGTCTCCCGGATCCGCCGCAGGCTCGACGAGGATCCCGTCCTCGACGGCGCGGTGCAGCAGATCGATCTTCGTCGGTGCCGGCCGGCCGACCTCGACGTACTTGACGCGGATGCGCGTGATGTTCTCCTTCGCCGTCGAGTACGCGACCCCGAGGCGATCGGCGACGACCTTGAGCGGCAGCCCCGCGGCGTACAGTCGCAGCACGTCGCGCTCGCGCGCCGACAGCTGCGCGTCGGCGAAGGCGCGATCGCCCTCGACGGCGCTGGCCCACTCGACGTTGTTGAGCGGCTCGCCGCGCGCGACCGTGCGCACCGCCGCGATCACGTCGCCGATGGGCGAGGATTTGCTCACGACGCCGGCGGCACCGGCGGAGAGCGCCTCTCGCACGGCCGCCGGCCGGTCGGCGACGCTGTGGATGATGACGCTCGAACCGTCGAGCACGAGTCGCCGCACGTTCTCGGTGACGGTGGTGCCGTCGCCGAGCGTCAGATCGAGCACGACGACGTCGGCGGGAGCCTGCCGCGAGAGCGCGCGCCAGTCGACGTACTCCGTGACGGTGCTGCCCGAGAACGCGACGCTCATCATCTCGGCGCGGGCGCACGCGGCCTCGAGTCCGAGCCGGACCGATTCGTGATCGTCGATGAGGGCCACCCGCGTCATTCCGCCAGCCTAGCGACGAGCGTCACCCGCGCGTGAGCACCGCCACGGCTTCGACGTGATGCGAATTCGGAAAAAGATCCAGGCCATCGACACTTGCGACCTCGTACCCGCCGGCACGGAAGGTCGCGATGTCGCGCGCGAGGGCGACCGGGTCGCACGCGACGTAGACGACCGTGGAGGGGGCGAGGGAGGTCAGGTGGTCGACGACATCGCGGCCGGCTCCCGAGCGGGGCGGGTCGAGCAGCACGACGCCTCGCGACAGCCGCTCGCGTTCTGGGACGGATGCCTCGGCCGCGAGCCGCGCGAGCCACCGGTCGACGCGCCCGGTCTCGGCGCGAGCGCCGACCCACTCGACGAGGTTCTCCCCCGCGTGTTCGGTCGCGCGCGCATCGGATTCGATGCTCGTCACGCGGGTCGAGGACCCGCCCAGGTCGCCGAGCGTCGCGGCGAAGAGGCCGACGCCGCCGTAGAGGTCCAGGTGCCAGGCGTCGGGGTCGACGGCGGCGGGCAGCGCGCCGAGCGCGGCGGCGACGGTGGTGGTGAGGGTGTGCGCCGCGAGGCGGTGCACCTGCCAGAAGCCGCCGGCATCGACGCGGAAGTCGCGGCCGCCGACGCTCTCGAGGACGACTTCGGGAGAGGGCGCCTTGCGGGAGCCGGGGGTGGCCTGTCGGGCACCGCGGCCGCGGCGGACCGCGGCGTGCGGCTTCCGCTCCGGCCGTGGAAGGACGCGAACGCGACCATCGGCGGGCTGGACGAGATCGATGCGTCCGGGCTCGCTGCCGGCGAGAGCGAGCGCGGCGCGCTCGACCGACGGCGTGGCGAGGGGCAGGTCCTCGAGCGGGACTACGCGGTGACTGCGGGCGGCGTACTGGCCGACGTTGCCGTCCGCGTCGACGTGCAGGCTCACCCGCGTGCGCCACCCGGTGCCGTCGACCGACTCGCCGTCGGCCTCGGCGCCGTCCGGTGAGGGGATCGCCGCGACGCCGCTCATCGTGGCGACCGGCTCGGCGATGCCGCCGAACCGGTGTAGCGCGTCGAGCAGCACCTCGAGCTTGAGAGCGCGCTGGTGCTCGAGGGCGATGTGGCCGAAGTCGGCGCCGCCGGGCCGCTGCTCCGGCGGGACGTCGACGTCGGCTTGGCGCCAGACGTGAAGCTGCCGGTGCGGCGACGCCTCGAGCACCTCGAGCGTCTCGCCGCGCCAGAACGACTTCTTGGCCGTGTCGGTGAGCCGCACGCGCACGCGCTCCCCCGGGATGGTGTCGGGCACGAACACGACGCGACCTTCGTGCCGCGCGACGAAGACGCCGCCATGGGCGACGCCCGTGATATCGAGATCGAGGAGGTCGCCGGTTTCACTCACCCGACGAGCTTAAGGCCGCTCCGCGGTCCAGGACTCAGGATGGTTGATCCCCGCCCGCGTGCGCATCCGCGGGAATCCGCGGCGCGCGGCCGGGGGTTACGGCATCCATCCTGAATTGCGCACGGGCCGGCCGCGTACGGTGGGACCATGCGCGTCTGCCTCGCCTCGACCTCGCCCGCCCGGCTCATGCTGCTCGGACAGTTCGGCATCCGTCCGCTCACCGTCGCGCCGGACGTCGACGAAGAGGCCGTCATCGCGGCGGTCGAGGCCGCCGAAGCCCGCACGCTCGCGCCCGACGAGCACGTCCTGCTGCTCGCGCGGCGCAAGGCGGCAGACGTCGCGGCGCGGCTGCGCGACGACATCCCGGAGTTCGACGGCATCGTGATCGGCGGCGACTCGATGTTCGAGCTCGACGGCGAGGTGCTCGGCAAGCCCTACACGCCCGAGAACGCGGCCGCGCGCTGGCGTGCGATGCGCGGGCGCACCGGAGTGCTGCACTCGGGCCACGCCGTGGTCCGCATCGAGCCGGGCGAACCCCCGCGCGAGGTGCACGGGACGGCCGAGGCATCCGTCTCCTTCGTCGCGGATGTGACGGATGCCGAGATCGACGCGTACGTGGCGACCGGCGAGCCCCTGCACGTGGCGGGCGCGTTCACGGTCGACAGCCTCGGCGGTGCGTTCATCGAGCGCGTCGAGGGCGATCCGTCGACGGTCGTCGGCATGTCGGTGTCGACCCTGCGGCGGCTCGTGCGCGAGCTGGACGTGGAGTGGACGTCGCTGTGGAACAGCTCCGACCCGTCGCTGGGGCTCGTGGAGGGTGAAGCGCCCTAGAGGGCGCGGCCGGACGGCGCCTCGGCGCCCCTCGTCGTTGTGGAGCACGGGGCGAAGTGAGGGCGTGACCGTTGTAGTAGGAATCCCACGTTTCTCGTCGGTTCTTGTATGAACCGCTCAAAAGCCCTCGGGATGCCGTCGGTAGGCTGGCATCCATGCCTCAGATCGCCAAGGTTCTCATTGCCAACCGCGGCGAGATCGCCGTTCGCGTCATCCGCGCCGCCCGCGACGCCGGGAAGGCGTCGGTCGCCGTCTATGCCGATCAGGACCGTGACGCCATGCACGCCCGCCTCGCCGACGAGGCATATGCGCTCGAGGGGGCCACGAGCGCCGAGACGTATCTGTCGATCGACAAGATCCTCTCCGTCGCCCGCCGCTCCGGCGCCGATGCGGTGCACCCCGGCTACGGCTTCCTCGCCGAGAACGCCGAATTCGCCCGTGCGGTCATCGCGGCGGGACTGGTATGGATCGGCCCGTCGCCCGAGGCGATCGAGGCCCTCGGCGACAAGGTCACCGCCCGCGCGGTCGCCGAGAAGGTGGGCGCGCCGCTCGCCCCCGGCACCCCCGGCCCCGTGGCCGGCGCCGACGAGGTCGTCGCGTTCGCCGAAGAGGTGGGTCTGCCCATCGCGATCAAGGCCGCGTACGGCGGCGGCGGACGCGGCCTCAAGGTCGCCCGCACGATCGACGAGGTGCCCGAGCTGTTCGAGTCGGCGACCCGTGAGGCGATCACCGCCTTCGGCCGCGGCGAGTGCTTCGTCGAGAAGTACCTCGACAAGCCGCGTCACGTCGAGACGCAGTGCCTCGCCGATGCGGCCGGCAACGTCGTCGTCATCTCGACGCGCGACTGCTCGCTGCAGCGCCGGCACCAGAAGCTCGTCGAGGAGGCTCCCGCGCCGTTCCTCAGCGAGGAGCAGAACAAGACTCTGTACGAGTCGTCGAAGGCCATCCTCAAGGAGGTCGGCTACGTCGGCGCAGGCACGTGCGAGTTCCTGATCGGCGCCGACGGCACGATCTCGTTCCTCGAGGTGAACACGCGCCTGCAGGTCGAGCACCCGGTCTCCGAGGAGGTCACCGGCATCGACCTCGTGCGCGAGCAGTTCCGCCTCGCGGAGGGCGAGGAGCTCGGCTACGACGACCCGAAGCCCGAGGGCCACTCGATCGAGTTCCGCATCAACGGCGAGGATCCCGGCCGCGGCTTCCTCCCCCAGCCCGGACCGATCCACGTGTTCAAGACGTTCGGCGGCCCCGGCATCCGTCTCGACTCCGGCGTCACCGCCGGCGACAGCGTGTCGGGTGCGTTCGACTCCCTGCTCGCGAAGATCATCGTCACCGGCCGCGACCGCGCCGAGGCGCTGGAGCGCTCGCGCCGCGCGCTCGACGAGTTCGAGGTCTCGGGCCTGCCGACCGTGCTGCCGTTTCACCGCGCCGTCGTCCGCGACCCCGCGTTCATCGCGGAGGACGGCCGCTTCGGCGTCTTCACGCGGTGGATCGAGACCGAGTTCGTCAACGACATCGCCCCGTGGGACGGCGAGCTCAGCGAGCCGACCCCCGCTGAGGCGCGCCACACGGTCGTCGTCGAGGTCGCCGGCAGGCGCCTCGAGGTGAGCCTTCCCGACCGTGTCGTGGCGCCCGTCGGTGTCGCCGGACGCCCGGCGGCCGTGCCGCCGTCGCGCCGCTCGCACGCCCCCTCGGTCGTCGCCGGCGCTTCAGGCGACGCGGTGAAGTCGCCGATGCAGGCCACCGTCGTGAAGGTCGCCGTCGAGGAGGGTCAGCAGGTCGTCAAGGGCGACCTCGTCATCGTCCTCGAGGCGATGAAGATGGAGCAGCCCATCCAGGCCCACAAGGACGGCGTCATCGGCGCCATCAACGCCGACCCCGGCACGACCGTGTCGGCCGGGCACCAGCTCCTCACCATCTCCTGATCCCAGTTCCGTCGTCTCGCGTCGTCGGGCGCACCGAAACACGGGTCCGTCGCGCGACACCCCGCGCGCAGCATCCATCACCGGCGTGTCGCCGTGATCGACCCGTGTCTCGGCATCACGGAACGGGCGAACGGATGCCTCGGCCCGCGGCGGCGGCGAGGGTGTCAGGATGGCGGGATGAATGCTCCAGACGGCGATGCTCCGGAGGTGTCGGCGCTCGCGATCAACGTCGTGATCCCGCCGCAGCTGCGTTGGCGGGACTTCCGCCGCGGCGAGGAGTTCGAACTGCAGACGCTGACCGTCCGCCTGCTGCCTGACCTCTCGGTCGCGGTGAAGGCCTACGGCCGCCCGGTCGCGGGCGGACGCGGCGCCTACGTCTCCTTCGCGATGCCCGACCGTCCGCAGCTGCGGGCGCTGGTCGACGCCGCCGCGAACCGCGCCGCGGACCTCTGGCGCGGCAACACCGGTCTCGGCTGACCCGGGTTTGTCCGGCACGCTGGCGCCGAGGCATCCGTCGCCCCCCGCCCTCCACAGGTCAACCGGGCTTCCGCAGGAGAGGAAGCGCCTCGCAGGTCGTGCTGAGTCCCGGTCGACCTGTTGAACGGAAGGAAGAGCGAGTGAGGAATGCCTCGGCGCGGCCTCCGCGAACCTTGGCGCAGCAACACCGGCCTCGGATGACGCCGGGATCGCGGTCCACGGCCCCTCCACGCGCCGCCGACGCCGGATGATGGATGCTGCAGGCCGCGGCATCCCGTTCACATCACGTGATCTCGCCGAGCGCACACGACATGCGCGCGAACATCGTGTGCGCTCGGTGAGAGCACACGATCCGGACGAGGGCGTCAGCCGCCGTAGACGTTGTGGTCGACGACGTGCATCGCGCGCGCGGCATCCGTGATGCTGCCCGACAGCGACGGGTAGACCGCGAAGACGCGGGAGACCTGGTCGACCGTCAGGCGGCGCTCGACGGCGATGGCGATCGGGTAGATCAGCTCGGAGGCGCGCGGGCCGACGATGACGCCGCCGATGACCGTACCGCTGCCCTCGCGGGCGATGATCTTGACGAAGCCGTCCTTGATGCCCATCATCTTGGCGCGCGGGTTGGCCGCCAGGGGCAGCTTGTGGACGACGCCGTTGATGTGGCCGTCCTCGATGTCGTTCTCCTGCCAGCCGACGGTGGCGATCTCGGGCGCGGTGAAGATGTTCGACGTGATGCGTCGGCGCTCGAGCGGGATGACGACATCGCCGAGCGCGTGGAAGACCGCGGTGCGGCCCTGCATGGAAGCGACGGAGGCGAGCGGCACGAACGTGGTGCAGTCGCCCGCGGCGTAGATGTTCGGCACCGAGGTGCGCGCGACGCGGTTGACCTGGATGTGGCCGGACTCGGTCATCTGGACGCCGGCCTGCTCGAGACCGATGCCCTTCGTGTTCGGGATCGAGCCGACCGCCATGAGGCAGTGGCTGCCCTCGACGGTGCGGCCGTCCGAGAGCGTCACCACCACGCCGTCGCCGGTGTTCTCGACCTTGTCGGCCCGCGACTTCGACAGCAGCTTCATGCCACCGCGCTTGAAGACGCGCTCTAGCACGGCGGCGGCATCCTTGTCCTCGCCGGGAAGCACCTGGTCGCGGCTCGACACCAGGGTGACCTTCGCGCCGAGGTTCATGTAGGCACCGGCGAACTCGGCGCCGGTGACGCCGGAGCCGACAACGATGAGGTGCTCGGGAAGCGCGGTCATGTTGTAGAGCTGGGTCCACGTGAGGATGCGCTCGCCGTCGGGCTTCGCGCTGGCGAGCTCGCGGGGAGACGCCCCCACCGAGACGACGAGGGTGTCGGCCTCGATGCGGTCGAAGTCCGTGCCGCCGGGGCCGGTCGACACGACGACGGCGTTGTCACCCTCCAGGCGACCGTGGCCCGAGATGATGCGGACGCCCGCCTCTGCGAGCGAGGCGCGCATGTCGTCGGACTGCTGGCGGGCGAGGGTCAGCAGGCGCTTGTTGACGGCGGAGAGGTTGATCGCGATCTCGGGCTTGAGCGGCTTGCCGTCCTTGCCCTTGGCGAACAGCTGCACACCGAGGTCGCCGGCGCCCGCGATCGCGACAGCCGCGTCGGCGGTCGCGATGAGCGACTTCGACGGGACGACGTCGGTGATGACCGCCGAGCCGCCGATGCCGGCGCGCTCGACCACCGTCACCTCGGCTCCGAGCTGGGCGGCGGCCAGCGCCGCTTCGTAGCCTCCGGGTCCGCCGCCGAGGATGGCGACGGTCTGGGTGGTCTCGAAGCTGATCGACATGAATTCCATTCTCCCCTGCCGCGCGCCTCGCGGACGACACTGCGACACTCCCGGATGCGCCCGGATGCGGCTTCGCTGGCCCTCGTCGCCGTCCGTTCCTAAAGTGGTCCCATGTCAGACACCACCGGCAATCCTCTCGACGACCCCACGGCCGACCCGTTCGCGGTCGCCGCCGCCGCCGCGGAGGACATCGCCCGCATCACCGGCGTCGAGCGTCACGACATCGCGCTCACGCTCGGCAGCGGCTGGGGAAAGGCCGCGGAGCTCCTCGGAGAGACGACCTCGACGTTCCCCGCCACCGCGGTGACCGGCTTCAGCGCCCCGGCTCTCACCGGCCATGTCGGAACCCTTCGCAGCGTCGTCACGCCGAAGGGCCGCCGCGTGCTCGTGATCGGCGCCCGCACCCACTACTACGAGGGGTACGGCGTCCGCCGCGTGGTGCACAGTGTGCGCACCGCCGCCGCCGCCGGCGTGCAGACGATGGTGCTCACGAACGGCGCCGGCGGCATCAAGAACACCTGGCACCCGGGGCGCCCGGTTCTGATCAGCGACCACATCAACCTGACGGGCGACACCCCGCTCGAGGGCGCGACCTTCATCGATCTCACCGACCTGTATTCGCGGCGACTTCGCGACCTCGCGCGATCCATCGACGCGAGCCTCGACGAGGGCGTGTACACGCAGTTCCGCGGACCGCAGTACGAGACGCCGGCCGAAGTGCAGATGGTCAAGTCGTTCGGCGGGCACATCGTCGGCATGTCGACCGCGCTCGAGGCTATCGCCGCGCGCCAGGCCGGCATGGAGATCCTCGGCTTCTCGCTCATCACGAACATGGCCGCGGGCATCCAGAAGCACCCGCTCAGCCACGAGGAGGTGCTCGAGGCCGGCCGCAACGCCGAGCCCGTCATCTCGTCGCTGCTGGCCCGCGTGATCGGGGCGCTGTGAACGGCGGGGAAGTGCAGGAGCCGGCTCCCGACGAGGTGTCGACGGAGACGGGTGCCGCCACCGGCGTCCTCGCGCGCGCGCACGCGTGGCTCGCACAGGACCCCGACGGCGAGACGCGCGCCGAGCTGCGCGCGCTGATCGAGGCCGCCGAATCGGGCAACCCCGCCGCGATCGAGGACCTCGAGGACCGCTTCTCGGCCCGCCTCGCCTTCGGGACCGCAGGACTGCGCGGCGCCCTCGGCGCCGGCAGCAACCGCATGAACCGTGTGCTCGTCGCGCAGGCCGCCGCAGGACTGGCGGCGTACGTGCGCGAGCAGGCGGGACTCCCGCCGGTGGGCGCGGAGGCCGGGTCGCATGCGGGCACGGATGCCGCGACCGCCGCCCACGACGGCGCAGCGGACGACGCGGTCGCGGTCGCGCCTGCGGGATCGGGCGATGGTGCATCGGGAGATGACGCCCCCGCGGATCCTGGCGACGAGCCCGCGAGCCGGGTACTCGACGGCGCGGAGGCGCCGACCGACACCGGGGCCGATGCCGAGGCCGAGGCCGATGCCGATGCCGCCGACGTCGAGGCCGGAGATCGCAGCGACGATGCCGGCGCGACCTCGGACGCCGCGCAGGACGTTGAAGGCGAAGCATCCGGTGCAGCTGAACTCGCGGAGCCGTCGGCGCCCGAATTGACCCACGCGCCGTCGGCCGACGCGCTGGAGGCCGAGGGGCCCGAGGTGCCCGGAATCCTCGATGACGCCCCGATCGTCGTGATCGGCTACGACGGGCGCCGCAACTCCGACGTGTTCGCGCGCGACTCGGCCGAGATCTTCGCCGGGGCGGGGCTTCGAGCGATCCTCATGCCGCGGCTGCTGCCGACGCCGGTGCTGGCGTTCGCCGTGCGCCATTTCGGCGCCGCGGCGGGCGTCATGGTGACGGCGAGCCACAACCCGCCCGACGACAACGGCTACAAGGTGTACCTGGGTGGCGCCGACGACGGATCGCAGATCGTGTCGCCCGCCGATGCCGAGATCGCCGCGCACATCGCGCGCGTGGCGGAGGCCGGCGACATCAGCACGGTTCCGCGGTCGCTCGGGTTCGAGCTGGCCACCGAGAGCGTCGTCGACGAGTACGTCGCCGCGACCGCGGCCGTCGCGCCCGCGCCCGCCGGCGCCGAGGGCCTCACGTGGGTGTACACGGCGATGCACGGGGTCGGCTGGGAGACGCTCTCGCGCATCCTCGAGACCGCGGGCTACCCCGCGCCCGTGCCGGTCGCGGCCCAGCTCGAGCCCGACGGCGCCTTCCCGACCGTCGCGTTCCCGAACCCCGAGGAGCCCGGCGCGATGGACCTCGCGTTCGAGGCCGCGCGCGAGGCGGGTGCGGAGCTCGTCATCGCGAACGACCCCGACGCCGACCGCCTGGCCGTCGCCCTGCCGGACGAGTCCGCCGAGGGCGGCTGGCGCCGCCTCACGGGCAACGAGATCGGCCTGCTGCTCGGCTGGCGCGCCGGCCGGCTCGCGACTGCCGACGGAGCCGCCGAAGGTGCCTCGCTCGCGTGTTCGCTGGTGTCGTCGCCCGGCCTCGAAGCGGTCGCCCAGCACTACGGTCTCGACTTCCACGCGACGCTCACCGGGTTCAAGTGGATCTCGCGCGCACCGGGCATCGTCTTCGGATTCGAGGAGGCGCTCGGCTACCTCGTGAACCCCGGGACCGTGCGCGACAAGGACGGCATCTCGGCGGCCGTCGCGATGCTGGGCATGGTGGCGGAGGCCCGCGGCCGGGGCGCGACGCTGGCCGATCTGCTGACCGAGTTCGACGAGCAGTTCGGCGCGTTCGCGAGCGACCAGGTCTCGATCCGCGTCGAGGACGTGTCGCAGATCGCCCGGATCATGGCGGCGCTGCGGGAGCGGCACCCGTCATCCGTCGGCGACGTCGCGGTCGACCGCATCGACGACCTGCTCGACGGCGTCGACGACCTGCCGCCCGGCGACGTGCTGCGCCTGTGGCTCGCCGACGGCTCGCGCGTCATCGTGCGCCCGAGCGGCACCGAGCCCAAACTCAAGCTGTACCTCGACGTGCGCGGCGAGTCCCGCGAGGACGCCGCCGCGCGCATCGCCGCGCTTGCCGACGGCGCGCGCGCTCTGCTGGGCGAGTACGGCGGCTGACCTCGGTCCCCGTCTCCTCGCGTTTGGGGCCCAATTCCTCCGTCGGGGCGCACGTTCTGCGCCCCGACGGAGAATCTGCGCCCCGAACCCGGGGCGACACCGGGCAGCAACGACGACGGAAGGGGACGGATGCTGCGGGCCGCAGCATCCGTCCCCTCCTCGGTCAGCGGAGCACGAAGTGGCCGGGCGTGACCTCGGCGAGCGCGGTGCCGTCGGGCTCGAGGCCGACCGGCTCGGGGCGCGCGGAGATGCGCTCGAGGCGGCGGCGCGCCTGCGCCGGGTCGGTCGACAGCGCCGCGTCGAGCAGGTGCCGCGTGTACGGGTGGTGCGGTGAGGCGAAGACCTCCGCGGTGGGACCGAGCTCGACGATGCGCCCGCGGTTCATGACGGCGGTGCGCGTCGCGATCTCTCGTACCACGGACAGGTCGTGGGAGATGAACAGGTAGGTGAGCTCCAGCTCGCGCTGCAGCCGCAGCAGGAGGTCGGTCACCTGCGCTTGGATCGACATGTCGAGCGCCGACAGCGGCTCGTCGCAGACGACGAAGCCAGGCCGCACGGCGATCGCGCGGGCGATCACGATGCGCTGGCGCTGACCGCCCGAGAACGCGCGCGGCCGGCGGTTGACGGCGTCGCCGTCGATCCCCACGGCGGCGAGCGCCTCGATGGCGCGGGGCCGCGGATCGGAGTCAGGAGCGAGCACGGTCAGCGGCTCCATCACGTTCTGGAGTGCGGTCCGGTGCGGGTTGAGGGACGAGAACGGGTCCTGGAAGATCACCTGCATCGAGCGGTGGTACGGCGCGCGCTTCGCGCGGGGCAGCGCCGTGAGGTCGACGCCCTCGTACGTGACGGTGCCGCTCGTGGGCTCGTCCATCTGGAGGATGCAGCGCCCGAGCGTCGACTTGCCGCTGCCGGACTCCCCCACGAGCGCCAGCGTCTCGCCGCGGCGGATGGTCAGGTCGATCCCGTCGACGGCGCGAGTCGTGCCGGTCGTGCGCCCCCACGCGTTTCGCTGCGGGAAGGTCTTGACGAGCCCGCGCACGTCGACGAGATCGGCCGTGCGGGTCGGGGTCAGGTCGCTCATGCGTGCGTTCCTCCCTCGTCGCCGGTCGCGGCCGCGCCGAGCTCGGCGGGAGCGTCGGGCGCAGCATCCAGCAATTCCTTCGTGTACGGATGCCGCGGCTCGCGGAAGACGCGATCCACCTCGCCCGATTCGACGAAGCGGCCGTCCTTCATCACGAGCACGTCGTCGCAGACCGCGGCGACCACTCCGAGGTCGTGCGTCACGATGAGCACGGTGAGCGACCGCTCGGCCTGGAGGGTGCGCAGCAGCGCCAGGATCTGCGCCTGGATCGTGGCGTCGAGCGCCGTCGTCGGCTCGTCGGCGAGGAGCAGCTCGGGCTGCGCGAGCAGGGCCATCGCGATCAAGGCCCGCTGGCGCATGCCACCCGAGAGCTCGTGCGGATACCGCGACAGCACGCGACCGGGGTCGGGGATGCGCACCGCGGCGAGCGCCTCGCGTGCGAGCGCGGTCGCCTGGCGCCTTCCCACCTTCTGGAAGCGCCGCGCCACCTCGGTCAGATGCGCGCCGATCCGCACGAGCGGGTTGAACGAGGTCATCGGGTCCTGGAAGACCATGGCCGCCGGCAGGCGCCGGCTCGAAGACGTGACGTCCTCCCCGTCGAGGAGCACGCGGCGCCACTCACGGTCCGCGCCGTCGGGGAGGATCCCCATGAGCGCCCGCAGCAGCATCGTCTTGCCTGAGCCCGACTCGCCGACGATGCCCACCACGCGCCCGCGCGGGACGTCGAACGAGACGTCGTCGAGCACTGTCACGCGGCCGCCGGTGCGCCCGGGCAGGTCGACGTCGAGCCCGTCGACGCTGAGCAGCACGTCGCTCGCCGATGTCATGACGCTCCTCCTTCGCTGACCGACTGACGCAGCGCGTCGCCCAGCACGTTGAACGACAGCACGGTGAGCAGGATCAGCACACCGGGGATGAGCGCGAGGTACGGCGCGGTCTGGAGGCTTCCCTGTGCGCTCTCGAGCAGGCTCCCCCACGACGCCATCGGCGGCTGGATCCCCAGCCCGAGGAAGCTGAGCGCCGACTCGGTGAGGATCGCGGTCGAGATGCTCGCCGTCGCGGCGACGATGATCGTCGGCGCCGCATCGGGCACGACGTGGCGCCACATCACGAGCTCGCGCCGCACGCCGATGTAGCGGGCGTAGCGGACGAACGCCCGCTCGCGGAGGGTGAGGGTCTCGGCGCGCACGAGGCGTGCGGTCGCCATCCACGAGAAGACGCCGATCACGAAGATGATCGTCCACAGGCCCGGCTTGAGGAAGACGCTCGCGACGATCACGAGCACCATCCACGGGATGGAGGAGAGGAAGTCGACGAACCGCATGAGGGCGTCGTCGACGCGTCCGCCGGCGTAGCCGGCGATGAGCCCGACCATGACGCCGATGGCGGTCGCGGCGGCCATCGCGAGGATGCCCACGGTCAGCGAGATGCGCGCGCCGTAGACGACCCGTGAGAAGTAGTCGCGGCCGAGCTCGTCGGTGCCGAACCAGTGCGCGGCGCTCGGGGGCTGCCACCGGATGGCGAGGTCGGTGGTCGACGGGTCCAGCGGCAGCAGCGGCGCGAGGAGCGCGGTCAGGCCCACGACGGCCAGGAACGCGATCGCAAGCAGGGCCGAGACCGAGCGGAACGAGCGCGTGCGGTGCACGAGCGTGGTGGCGTCGACGACCGCTGCGACGTTCGGGGTGGTGGTGGGGGTGGTGGTCACGAGCCCGCTCCGATCCGGATGCGCGGGTCGACGACGACGTACAGCACGTCGGCGATGAGGTTTCCGACGATCACGAGCACCGCCGACAGCAGCAGGACCGCGAGCACGACGGGGTAGTCGAGGCTCCGCGTGGCGGTGAGGAAGTAGGGGCCGATCCCGGGCCAGCCGAAGATCGACTCGGTCACGATCGCACCGGTGACGAGGATGGGAAGGGCGAGGCCCAGCTGCGTGATGATCGGCAGCATCACGTTGCGGCCGACGTGGCGCGTCAGCACCTGGCGACGCGAGGCGCCGAACCCGCGCTGCACGAGCACGTAGTCCTGCGAGAACTGGCTGATCGTCGCCGAGCGCACGTACCGCGCGAGCTCGGGGAAGAACGCGACCACGAGCACCAGGAACGGCATGACGAAGTGCATGAGGAAGTCGACGGGGTCGCCCTGCTTGCCGACCGAGTGCATGCCGATGATCGGGAACCAGCGCAGCTGGTACCCGAAGACGTAGATCACGAGCAGTGCGAACCAGAATGACGGCGTCGCGATGCCGATCCCCGCCAGGCCGTCGATGGCCTTGTCGACGACGGTGCCGCGGCGCGAACCGGCGATGAGGCCGAGCACCACCGCGAGCAGCAGCGCCGCGAGGTATGCGGGAGCCACGAGCATGATCGTGTTGGGGATGCGCGCGGCCAGCTCCTCGGCGATCGAGTGCCGGCTCGCGAGCGAGTAGCCGAAGTCGCCCTGCAGCACGTTGGCGAGCCACAGTCCGTACTGCACCACGATGGGCTGGTCGAGGCCGTACCGCTCGCGCATGGCGGCCTTGGTCTCCTCCGACATCTGCGGTGTCGTGATGGTGTCGACGACGTCGTAAGGCGCCGCGTGCAGCAGCGCGAAGACGACGAACGTCACGAGCAGCAGCATCGGCACGACCTGCAGCAGGCGGCGGAGGATGTAGACCGCCATCGTTCTCCTTTCACGGGCTGTGTTCGGCGGATGCTGCCGCGCAGCGCCCGCCGGACACACGACGACGTCACGGGCCCCGTCGCCGGGACCCGTGACGTCGGTGACTCACTGCTCGGTGAGGAGCCCGAAGTTCTCGAACGTATAGATCGGGACCAGCTTGGCGTCCTCGACGCCGCCGATCCGCGGGTTCACGGCGAGGATCTTGAGGTTGTCGGCCAGCGGGAAGACCACCGCGTCCTCGGCGATCTGCGCCTGCAGGTCGGCGTAGATCGCCTTGCGGGCCTCGGGGTCGAGCTCGACCGCGCCCTGGTCGAACAGCGCGTCCGTGGCCGGGTTCGAGTACGAGAAGTAGTTCGCCGAGGCGCCCGTGCGGTACAGCAGGCTGTACGCGTCGGGATCCTGGCCCATGATGTAGCCGCCCAGGAACGCGTCGTACTGCGAGTCGGCGCCCTTCTGGATCTCCTCGAAGACCGCGGCGGGCTCGATGCCCGCGAGCTCCACCGTGATGCCGGCGTCCTTCAGCTGCTGCTGGATCAGGGTCGCCTCGGTCTTCTGCGCGGGGTCGGCCCCGGCGTACGCGAGCGTGAACGAGAGGTCGGAGACGCCGGCCTCCTCGAGGAGGGCTGCCGAGGCATCCGTGTCCTGCTCGTACTTCTCGACGTCCTCGGTCGCGAACGCGTTGCTCGGCGGAAGGATCGTGTACGCGTTCTCGTAGTAGTCGTCGCTGAGGAACGCGGCCGTGTTGATGTCGTCGCGGCTCAGGGCGAAGAAGATCGCCTGGCGGACCTTCGGGTCGGTGAGCTTCGCGGCGTTGAGGCCCAGGTAGGCCACGCGCCCCTCGGCGTACGGGTAGACGTTCAGGCCCGCGCCCTCGAGCTCGGTGATCTGGTCGGGCGTGGCGAACGACGCGTCGACCTCACCGGTCTGCAGCGCCGTCTTGGTCGTGTTCGAGTCCGAGACGATGCGCAGCGTCAGCTCCGGGATCTGCGGCGCCTCACCGTAGTAGTTCTCGTTCGCCTCGAACGTGAGGTACTGGCCGCGCTCGTACTCGGTGAGCGTGTACGGGCCCGAACCGACCGCGAGCGGGTCGAGCTCGGTCACCGAGAAGTCGGTCACGTCGCCGTACACGTGCTCGGGGATGATGTACGTCTCGGTCGCGATGTTGCTGAGGGCCGCGGCGCTGACGCTCGGCAGGTGGAAGACCACGGTGCGCTCGTCGGTCGCCTCGGCGGTGATGGGCTGGTCGCCGACGTACAGCAGGTCGGCGTTGCCGTTCTCGCGGACCGCCTTGTTCGTGTAGGTGAAGACGACGTCGTCGGCGGTGAGAGGCTCGCCGTCGGACCACTTCAGGCCGTCCTTCAGCGTGACGGTGACCGAGAGGCCGTCGTCTGCGGGCTCGATGGACTCGGCCAGCTCGTTGACGACGGTGCCGTCGCCCTCGACCCGCGCGAGCGGCGAGTAGACGATGTTCGTGACGGTCAGGCCCCAGCGGTCGCTGACGTTGATGGGGTTGAGCGACGACGGGTCGCTCGCGATCGCGTAGGTGAGCTGGCCGGTGGCCTCGGCACCGGACGTCTCGGGTGGGGCATCGCCCTGCGCGCAGGCGGCCAGACCGATGGTCGCCGCCAGTGCCAGTGCGATGGGGGCGATCACTCGCCTCTTCGTCTTCATCTGTTTCGAGTCCTCTTCGCTGTGCATGCGCCGGAATGGACGCACCGTTCGAGCCTAGGCGGGGCTTCGGAGGCGAGGGCCGGGCGGGGAGAACAATTGCGAAGTATGACGACGCGCGGGCGCGCATGTGGACGTCAACGCGATATGGATGCTTCGCACGTTGCCCATCCGGCAGGGTTCGAAGCACCCGCGGCCTACGCTCGAGACATGCTCCTCACCTCGCCGGTCACCCTCGAGAACGCGCACGTGCGCCTGGAACCCCTCTCCCCCGTGCACGAGGCCGACCTGGCCGCCGCGGCCGCAGGCCTGGAGCACACCTGGTACACATCGGTGCCGCGCCCGGAGGGCATCGCCGCCGACATCGCGCAGCGACTCGCGTGGCGCGACGAGGGCCACATGAATCCGTGGGCGGTGCGCCGGCTCGACACCGGGCGGGTGATCGGCACGACCACGTTCTGCAACATCGATCAGGCCAACCGGCACGTCGAGATCGGGCACACCTGGATCGGGCTCGAGGCTCAGCGCACCGCCGTCAACACCGCCGCGAAGCTGCTGCTGCTCACCCACGCGTTCGAGCAGTGCGACGCCATCGCGGTCGAGTTCCGCACGCACTGGCACAACCGTCAGTCCCGCGCCGCCATCGCCCGCCTCGGCGCCAAGCAGGACGGCGTCCTGCGCAATCACCGCCTCGGCCCCGACGGCACCCTCCGCGACACCGTGGTCTTCTCGATCCTCCCGACCGAGTGGCCCGCGGTTCGCCTCGACCTCACCGAGCGCCTCGCCCGCGGCTGACGCCGGGGCGCAGCATCCGTTCGCCCTCGTCGTTTGCCGGCCCGGCCCGCTGCATCCAGCCACTTCCGGGTTTGGGGCGCGATCTCTCCCTTGGGGCGCAGATCCTCCGCCCCAACGGAGAAGCTGCGCCCCAAACCACGTGCGGGATGGCCCAGTCCCCGCTGACGAAAGTGGGATCGGCGGCCGGTTCCTCCCCAGCCGGTCCACACCGCGCCGCACCGCCGTGTTGTCCACGGGTTGGTCACCGGCGACCACGCTCCTGTCGTCGTTGCGAAGACTCGACGTGTGACCGTCTTGAGCCTCCTTCGGCACGACGACCTGCTCCTGCGAGGGGTGAGCCCACGGCGTCTCGCTCAGGCACTGCGCGCGGGACAGCTCGTGAAGATCCGACCGGGTGTCTTCGTTCGAGGCGACGCGTGGACCGCGGCGAAACCCGAAGCTCGGGCCATCGCCCGCGCGCAGGCCCTGACCGAAGTGTCGGCGAGCTCGCCGGTCGTGTCGCACGAAACCGCGGCAGCCGCGCATGGGCTGCCCCTCTATCGCGCCGATCGCGAGCGCATCCACATCATCGCGGCGGCGCAGCGCCCTGGCGCCGCCTTCGGCGTCGTCCGTCATCGCGGTGAATTGTCCGACGAGGACGTCGTGGAAGCCGACGGCCTGCGGTTCACCTCGCTCGCACGCACGGTCGCGGATGTCGCGCGCACCGCGACGTTCGAGCAGGCGGTGACGATCGCCGATGCGGCACTGCGCAAGCAGTTCGTGGCGGGACCAGGCGAGTACGACGTGGAGGGAGCCCAAGCCTTTCGCGACAGGGTCGCCGAGATCGTCAGGCGATCTGCGCACGGTCAGACGCGCGCACGACGAGTCCTGGATTTCGCCGACGGTCGAGCGCAACTGCCTGGTGAGAGCATCAGCCGGATCCGGCTGCGAGAGCTCGGGTTCCGCATCCTCGAGCTTCAGTTGGCCGTTCCTGGACCGCGCGGACAGCCCTACTACGTGGACTTCGGAATCGAGGAGATCGCCGCGTTCGGCGAGTTCGACGGAGCAATCAAGTACGTCGACGGAAAGCTCCTCGACGGCCGGACCTCCTCCCAGACGCTCGACGAGGAGAAGCAACGCGAGGATTGGATCCGCGGCACGACCCAGCGCCGGTACGCACGATGGGGCTGGCCGCACCTGGCGACAGCGTCCGAGCTCGGTGCATGTCTCGAGGCGTTCGGCATCCGGCCTCCGCGATGACGCACGGATGAAGGGTCTTGGGGCGTGAACGCTCCGTTGGGGCGCAGAATCCGCGCCCCGACGGACAATACGCGCCCCGAACCCGTGACAGACGGCGGGCACCGGAGACGGATGCTGCGGCTCAGCCGTCGATCACAGCGACGAGCTCGTCGAGGAAGGCGTTGAAGTCTGTGCCCCGGCGGACGAGGCGCTGCACGCTGTCGCGCTCGCTGAACACCTCGACGAACTGCTCGAACACCGTCTGGAACGCCTCGCGGTCCGTCTCGGAGAACGCGACCAGCGCCACCACCTGCACGCGCCCGTCGCCCCAGGGGATCGACGGGTCGGCGATGCCGATGGCGATGGCGGTGCGGGATGCCGTCATCTCGAGCGCGTGCGGCACCGCCAGCGCGTCGGTGAACGCGGTCGAGGACAGACGCTCGCGCTCGATGGTGCGCTCGACGTACTCGGCATCGATGACCTCGCGGGCCTGCAGCAGGGCGCCCAGCCCTCGGATCACGCCCTCTTCGCCGGCGGCCTCATCGAGGCCGCGGAGGAAGGCGGACGGCTCGAAGTAGCGCTCCAGCTCGGCGCGCAGCCGCGCGAGGCGGCGCGAGCGCCGGATCCGCCCGGCCGCGGCCTGCACGCGCTCGACGTCGCTGTCGGTGAGGAACGGCTGGATGCGCACGATCCGGTCGTTCGTCGTGGGCGGGTCGATGGTCGTCAGGACGAGGTCGGTGTCGATCGAGGCCCAGTCGGGATCGGCGCGGGTCTCGACGCCCACCACCTCGATCGCCTGCCCGAGCGAGCGGTCGACGCTGGAGCGCAGCAGCTCGTGCAGGTCGTAGTAGCCCGGGCACACGATCGTCGCGGTGAGGAGCTGGTCCGCGCGGCGGCTGCGCTCGAGCCGGCCCCCGACGTGCATCGCGATGTAGGCGATCTCGTCGTCGGGGAGCGGGATGCCGAGCCTCTGCTGCAGCCGGCTCGCGATGAACACCGCGACCTCGAAGATCATCGGGTATGTCGACTTGAGCGACCGCGTCAGCGGGTTGCGCGACCACGCCTGCTCGCGGGCGCGGTGCAGCAGGTTCTGCACGTGGAGGGCGAGCCGCGCCACGAAGTCCTCGTGCGCGATGTCGACGAGGAACTCGTCCGCGGCCGCGGTCACGACCTCGCGCACCACGGCCTCGATCTCGGGATCGAGCGAGGACGTCACGGCCCCGGATGCGGCGTCCTCGTGCCCGTCGGGCGCGACGACGCGGGTGAGCACCAGCGTCGCGAGGTGCTGCAGATCGGCGCCGCCGAGCCGCACACCGAGGTGCCGTTCGGACAGTTCGGCGATGATCTCGGCGACCTGGCTCTGGGTCGGCCGCTCCCGCTGGGTGGAGCCGGCCGCATCGAGCGGGCGGTCGCGCGAGGTGCGGTCGGCCGCGATCGCGATGTGCATGACGACGTCGGCGATGCCGAACTCGTTGACGAACCAGCCCAGCTCGCCGAGGCGCGCGACGAGCTCGGCCTTGAACGGGCCGAAGGCCTGCGCACCGACCGATCCCTCGCCGAGCGTGCGGCGGAGGGCGGCGAGATCGAAGGATCCCGCATCCATCTCGTCGTGGGCGAGCTTGCTCAGCAGCCGCCGCTGCGCGGCCTCGGTGCCGCGCAACCGGGCGCGGGACGCGGAGCGCTCGAGGGTGAGCTCGGTTCCGCCGAGCAGCCCGCGGACGCGTGCGAGGTCGGCGTCGAGGGTGGCCGGCGAGACATGGAGCGCGTCGGCGGTCTCGAACACGTCGATGCCGTCGGGGGCGTCGAGAAGCGCCCGCACGAGCGTGTGCAGCCGGTCGCGGGGCGTGCCCGTGTCGCCGCCCGCACGAAGAGCCGCCGCGCCATCGGATCCGGCGCGGTAGCCCTGCGGCCCGGACTCGACAGCGACGCCCGGCGCCACCCGCGCGTTCGCGGCGGTGACGTAGGAGCGGATGCTGCGGGGGGTCACGCCCAGCGCGTCGGCGAGAGCGGATGCGGTGACCCAGTCGCCGTCGCGCAGGAGCAGTCCGAGCACACGATCTTGCCGGGCTCGGGTCACACGCCCAGTCAACCACGCGCACCGGACAGCAGGGCCGCGGCGTTTCCGCCCCCGCGGAAGAAGGAGTGGTTGTCCCCTCCCAGCGTTCTCACAAGAATGGCCACAAGAGGAGGCGGGTCGATGAGGATCCTGGTGGTCTGCGGAGCGGGTGCGTCGAGCACCTTCGTCGCTCAGCGCGTGCGTCACGCGGCCCACGCAGAGGGACTCGAGTATTCCGCCTTCGCCGGCACCGAGCAGTCGCTTCCGATCGATCTCGATGCCGCCGACGTCGTCCTCGTGGGACCGCACCTGCTCCATGCGCTCGAGCGGATAGAACGGGATGCCGCCGCGCGAGGCACGACGGTGGTGCTGCTGCCGCCCGACATCTTCGGAGACCGGGACGGCACGCGGACACTCGCACTGGTCCGCGCCGCGATCGGGAGCCCCGGGGGGCCGCTCCCGGCCGCGGATGCGGCCCCGCCACCTCAGGACTGAACAACACCGCGACGAACCAGGAACAGACAGAGAGGTCACGACATGCCACCCATCTCCCGCACCGTCCGGATCGGATCGGCGCACGGTCTGCACGCGCGTCCGGCGAAGCTGTTCGCGCAGGCCGCGAAGGATGCCGGCATCCCGATCACCATCGCGAAGGACGCGGGGAGTCCGGTCAACGCGGCGAGCATCCTCGGCGTGATCGCGCTCGGCATCGAGCAGGGCGACTACGTGACCCTCACCGCGGACGGCGACGGGGCGGAGTCGACCCTCGACACCCTCGCGGAGCTGCTCACCACCGACCACGACGCGGAGGCCTGAACCATGACCGAACTCCGCGGGGTGGGAATCGGACTCGGCGTCGCCCAGGGGCCCGTCGCACGCATGGCGGAGCCCGCACCGGCTCCCTCGGACGCGCCGAGCGAGATCAGCGCCGACGAGGAGAAGGCGCGGGTGACGGATGCCGTCGCCGCCGTCGCACGCGAGCTCGAGGCCCGTGGCGCGCAGGCGGGCGGAGCCGCGCAGGAGGTGCTCGAGGCGCAGGCCATGATGGCCGAGGACCCGACCCTCGCGGACGAGATCGGCACGAGGCTCGCGCAGGGCAAGACCGGCGAGTTCGCCGTGTTCGACGCCTTCGCGTCGTTCCGCGACCAGCTCGCGGCGATGGGCGGCTACCTCGGTGAGCGCGCCGCCGACCTGGACGACGTCGCGCAGCGCGTGATCGCGCGCCTGCGCGGCGTCGCGGCACCGGGTGTGCCGGACCCCGGGCACCCGTTCGTCCTCGTCGCGAAGGATCTCGCACCGGCGGACACGGCGCTGCTCGACCTGACCAAGGTGCTGGCCCTCGTGACCACCGAGGGCGGACCCACCTCGCACACGGCGATCCTCGCGCGCGAGAAGTCGATCGTCGCGATCGTGGGCGCCACCTCGGCGACGGCACTGCGCGACGGCGAGACGGTGATCGTGGATGCCGCCGCCGGCGTCGTGACGACCGACCCGACCGCCGACGAGCTCGAGCGGGCGCAGAACCGCGCGGACGCGCGTGCGTCCGCAGCATCCGCTCCCATCACCGACGGAGCCCTCGCGGACGGCACCTCGATCCCGCTGCTGGCGAACCTCGGCAACCCGGAGGGCGCCGCCGATGCTGTCGCGCTGGGGGCCGAGGGCGTGGGGCTGTTCCGCACCGAGTTCCTGTTCCTGAGCTCCAACCAGGCGCCCACCGTCGAGCAGCAGCGCGAGGCGTACACGAAGCTGCTCGCCGCGTTCCCGGGCAAGAAGGTCGTCGTGCGAGTGCTCGACGCCGGTGCCGACAAGCCGCTCGCGTTCCTGAACGACGCGCACGAGGAGAACCCGGCGCTCGGGCTCCGAGGCATCCGTGCCCTCCGCGCCAGCGAGGACATCCTGCGCGAGCAGCTCACGGCCCTCGCCGAAGCGGATGCCGCCACCGATGCCGACCTGTGGGTCATGGCGCCGATGGTCGCCACCGTCGAGGAGACGAACTACTTCACCGCCCTCGCCCGCGACTACGGCATCAAGACCGCCGGCGTCATGGTGGAAGTGCCCTCGTCGGCGCTTCTCGCCGACCGCATCCTGGTGGACGCGGACTTCGCCTCCATCGGCACCAACGACCTCACGCAGTACACGCTCGCCGCAGACCGGCTCCTCGGATCGGTCGCGTCGTTCCAGGATCCGTGGCACCCGGCGGTGCTGCGCCTGATCCGCGAGGTCGGCGACGCCGGCCGCGCGAACGGCAAGCCGGTCGGCATCTGCGGCGAGGCGGCCGCAGATCCGCTGCTGGCCGTCGTGCTCGTCGGCCTGGGCGCCACGAGTCTGTCCATGGCACCCACGGCTCTCGCCGACGTGCGCGCCACACTTCTCCAGCACACCATCGCCGAGGCACGCGACATCGCCACGGCAGCCCTCGCCGCGAACAGCGCGGCATCCGCCCGGTCCGCAGCCCAGCAGGCGGCCACCCGATAGGTCGCCCCGGCGGCCCGGACACCCACATACAAAGGGAGACAGCAAAATGACAACGGCGTCAGTGCCCGCCGCGGGCACCAGCAAGGCGCGGGTCGGAGTCCAGCGCTTCGGCACGTTCCTGTCCGGCATGATCATGCCGAACATCCCCGCGCTCATCGCGTGGGGCATCTTCACCGCGTTCTTCATCGCGGTCGGCTGGACCCCGGTCCCGGCGCTCGCGACGCTGGTGGGTCCCTTCATCCACTACCTCCTGCCGATCCTGATCGCGTACACCGGCGGCAACATCATCTACGGCGTGCGCGGCGGCGTGGTGGCCTCGATCGGCACGTTCGGCGCGATCGCGGGGTCGGACTACCTGATCGCGCAGATCAACGCCGACCTGCCCGCCGACAACCAGCTCGGCCAGGTCCACATGTTCATCGGCGCGATGATCATGGCCCCGATCTGCGCCTACTCCATGAGGTGGCTGGACAGCCTCTGGGAGGGCAAGATCCGCGCCGGCTTCGAGATGCTCGTGAACATGTTCTCGGCCGGCATCTGGGGCTTCGTGCTCGCGATCATCGGCTTCTACCCGATCGCGTGGGTCGTCAACGGCATCATGCAGGTGCTCAGCAACGCGGTCGACTGGCTCGTCTCGATGAACCTGCTGCCGCTCACGAGCATCATCATCGAGCCGGCGAAGGTGTTCTTCCTCAACAACGCCATCAACCACGGCGTGCTGACGCCGCTCGGCATCCAGCAGTCCGCCGAGACCGGCTCGTCGATCCTGTTCCTGCTCGAGGCCAACCCCGGTCCCGGTGTGGGCCTGCTCCTCGCGTTCACGTTCTTCGGCATCGGCGCCGCACGCGCCTCCGCGCCGGGCGCCGCGGTGATCCAGTTCTTCGGTGGCATCCACGAGGTGTACTTCCCGTACGCGCTGATGAAGCCGATGCTGATCCTCGCATTGATCGCAGGCGGCATGACCGGCGTCACGACGAACATGCTCCTCGGGGGCGCCCTGAGGGCGCCGGCCGCACCAGGCAGCATCTTCGCGGTGATCGCGCAAGTCGCGAACAACTCGTATGTCGCGGTGCTGCTCTCGGTGGTGCTCGCCGCCACCGTGACGTTCCTCATCTCGTGGGTCATCCTGCGCGCCTCGCGCAAGCGCGACCTGGAGGCGATGGCGGCGACCGACGACGCGTTCGGCGCGGCGATCACGCAGACGGCGGCGGCCAAGGGCAAGTCGTCGGCTGCGCTGGACGGCCTGCGCAGCGGCGCCGCCACGAGCGCCGACGGCGGCATCGAGCCGGCCACCATGACCGAGCGCGAGATCAAGAACATCGTGTTCGCGTGCGACGCGGGCATGGGCTCGTCGGCCATGGGTGCGAGCGTGCTGCGCAACAAGATCAAGAAGGCGGGCATCGAGAACGTCACGGTCACCAACAAGGCGATCGCGGCCCTGGACGCGTCGGCGGATCTGGTGATCACGCAGAACCAGCTCACCGACCGGGCGCGGCAGAAGACGCCGAACTCGGTGCACGTGTCGGTCGACAACTTCATGAACTCGCCGCGCTACGACGAGGTCGTGGACCTGGTCCGCGCCCAGCACGAGGATGGTGCGTAGCTGAGACCGCGGTGGGGCCGGGCGGGCGAGAAGCCCCCGGCCCCATCGCCCTCGGCACGGCCGCGCCCCGCTGCTCGGAACGGGCGGCGGGTCGCGGCATCCGTATCTCCTCCGACGACACCACAGGCGAATGACGAGAAAGGCGACAACATGGCACGCGAGGTTCTGAGCATCGGGCAGGTGCGCATCCACTCCGGGAGCGCGACGCGCGACGAGGCGATGCGGGAGGCGGCCGACATCCTCCAGTCGGCAGGCGCGGTCACCGGCGCCTACTACGACGCGATGCTCCAGCGCGAGCAGACCGTGTCGACGTACATGGGCAATGAGCTCGCGATCCCGCACGGCACCAACGAGACCAAGGGCGAGATCCTCGACTCGGCGCTGTCGGTCGTGCGCTACGACGGCGGCGTGGACTGGGACGGCAACCCGGTGACGTTCGTGGTCGGCATCGCCGGCAAGGGCGATGAGCATCTCGAGATCCTGTCGCAGATCGCGATCCTGTTCTCGGACGAGGACGAAGTTGCCCGGCTCAAGACCGCCCAGACGCCGGAGGAGCTGTTCGGCCTGGTGTCGGCGGCGGGCGTGTGATGAAGGCCGTCCACTTCGGGGCCGGCAACATCGGGCGGGGGTTCGTCGGGCTGCTGCTGCACGAGGGCGGGTATGAACTCGTCTTCTCGGATGTCGCCGCCCCGCTCGTCGACGCGATCAACCGCGTGTCCCGCTACACGGTGCACGAGGTGGGCGAGGGCGGTCGCGACACCGTGGTGACAGGCTTCACCGCCATCAACAGCGCGGAGCACCCCGACAAGGTCATCGACGAGATCGCCGGAGCCAACGTCGTCACGACGGCGGTGGGACCGACGATCCTGAAGTTCGTCGCGCCGCACATCGTCGCCGGGCTCGCACTGCGGGACCCATCGAGTCCGCCGCTGCAGATCATGGCGTGCGAGAACGCGATCAACGCCACCGACCTGCTCCGCGACGAGGTCAAGGCCCTCGCCGGCGACGCGTGGGACGCGCTCTCGTCGCGAGCGGTGTTCGCCAACACCGCCGTCGACCGCATCGTGCCGGCCCAGCCGGAGGGCGCCGGCGTCGACGTCACGGTCGAGCCGTTCTTCGAATGGGCGATCGAGCGGCCGCCGTTCGGCGACGACCCGCCTGACATCCCCGGCGCGCACTTCGTCGACGACCTGGCGCCCTACATCGAGCGCAAGCTGTTCACGGTCAACACCGGGCACGCCGCCACCGCCTACTTCGGTGCCCAGGCCGGCGTCGAGGCGATCGCCGGCGCGCTGGCGGACCCCGGCATCGCGTCGCGTGTCGAAGCTGCGCTCGAAGAGACCTCGGCGCTCCTCGAGGCCAAGCACGGGCTCGACGCCGCGTCGCTGGCGGACTACCGCGCGACGATCCTCGGCCGCTTCCGCAACAAGGCGCTTCCCGACACGGTATGGCGCGTCGGGCGGCAGCCGCTGCGCAAGCTCTCGCGCCACGAGCGGTTCGTCGGCCCCGCCGCCGAGGCCGCCGAGCGCGGGCTCGGCGTCGACGCCCTGGTCGCGGCGATGAGTGCGGCGCTCGCGTTCGACGACACCGAGGACGCCCAGTCGGTGGACCTGCAGCGGATGCTGCGGGAACAGGATGCCGCGTCCTTCACCGAGTCGGTCACGGGCCTCGAGCCGCAGCATCCGCTCTTCCCGAAGGTCGAGGCGATCGTGGCGGCCCGGCAGGCGGAACTCGGGTGACTTTCCGGGTTCGGGGCGCGCCGCGATCGTTCGGGGCGCGCTGCGATCGCCCCGAACGGGCCTCGTGCGCCCCGAACCCGCGGTGAACCGCGGCGAGCACGTACGCTGATTCGGTGAACCAGCCCGGCCCCGAATCCGAGACTTCGCCCGAAACCACTCCCGAGCCCGCGGCCGAGCCCCGCCGGCGCGGGCCGCGAGCCCTGTGGTGGATCCTCGGCTCGATCGGGGCGCTCATCGTGCTCGCCGTCGTCGGCATCCTGATCTGGAGCCAGGTCGGCGTGATGGGCGCCGAGGCGGATCCGCTCGCGGACGTGAAGGCGAACCCGGGCATCGAGATCACCGACACCGACGCGGGCATCGTGCTCTCCCCCACCGGCGAGTCCGCCGACGTGGGACTGGTGTACATCCCGGGCGCGAAGGTCGACCCGTGGGCATACGCCTACAAGGTCTCGGGCCTCGTCGCCGAGGACGGCGTCACCGTCGTCATCACCAAGCCGTGGCTCAACCTCGCGTTCTTCGACGTGAGGCCGCTGTCGACGTTCACCGGCCTCGCGCCCGACGTCGACACGTGGCTGGTGGGCGGGCACTCGCTCGGCGGCGTACGGGCGTGCCAGCTCGCGACGGATGCCGACGGCCTGGCCCTGTTCGGCTCCTACTGCTCGAACGACCTGTCGGAGTCGGGTCTGCCGGTGATCAGCGTCTCCGGCAGCGAAGACGGGCTCTCGACGCCGGAGAAGATCGCGGACGCCCGCCATCTGCTGCCCGAGGACGCCGAGATGCACGAGATCGAGGGCGCGAGCCACTCCTCGTTCGGCGACTACGGCCTGCAGGCCGGCGACAACACCCCGACGATCTCCGACGAGGACATGCGCGACCAGCTCACCGAGCTCGTCGGAGCCTTCGCGCTCGCGCAGGGCTGAGACGGTGGCCCTCACCCTGGTCCTGGCGGCGATCGCGGCCTTCGTCGCGGCGGTGATCCAGCGCATCACCGGACTCGGGTTCGTGCTGGTGCTCGTGGGGCCGATCGTCGTGCTCTACGGACCGGTCGAAGGGGTCACGATCGCGGTGCTCCTCGCCCTCGTGGCTGCCTGCACCGCGGTCCCCTTCGTCTGGAAGCACGTCGAGTGGCGGCGCACCTGGTGGCTCATCTGGCCGGGCCTCGTCGCCTCGCCGTTCGGCGTGCTGCTGGTGCACCTGCTGCCCGAGGCCGCCCTGTTGCTGCTGATCGCGGCGATGGCGTACTTCGCACTCGTGGCGAGTCACATCCCCGCGCTCTCGGCGTCGCTGTCAGGTCGTACCGGTGCGATCGTCGCCGGGTCGGCCGCCGGTTTCATGAATGCCGCGAGCGGTCTGTCCGGCCCCGCACTGGCCGCGTACGCGGTCGGCGACAAGTGGCCGCAGCGCCGTTTCGCGGCGAGCGTGCAGGTGATCTTCCTGGCCTTCGGCATCGCATCGGTTGTCCTGCGCGGACTGCCGACCAGCCCCGCCGCAGATGTGGGCACCCTCGTGGTCGCCACGATCGCGGGCATCGCGATCGGCACGATCCTGTCGCGCAACGTGTCGCCGCGGATCGCCCGGGCGGCGATGCTCGCCATCGCGTGGGCCGGTGCGACAGTGGTGCTCGTGCGGGGCATCCTGGCAGTCTTCGTGTGAGGCGACGGGGATTTCGGTTAATTCCGACTAACGCTTAGGGTTGCTCTCGAACCTGGGGTCGGCACCGTCGCGCCGACGACACGACGACGTGTGGAGACGGAATGAAGGACGCATGAGCGCGCATCGCTATGCCATCATCGGCGCCGGGCCATCGGGCCTCTCCGCCGCTCGGGCGCTGCAGAAGACCGGGATCGAGTTCGACGGCTTCGAGGCGTCACGGGGGGTCGGCGGCCTCTGGGACATCGAGAACCCGCGCTCCACGATGTACGAGTCGGCGCACCTCATCTCATCGCGCACGACCACCGAGTTCACCGAGTTCCCGATGCGCACCAAGGCCGACTACCCGAGCCACCGCGAGCTCATCGCGTACTTCCGCGACTTCGCCGACCACTTCGGGCTGACCGGCCGATTCCGATTCGACACGAAGGTCACCTCGCTCGAGCCCACGGACGACGGCGGTTGGATGCTGCGCGCCGAAGGCCCTTCGGCAGGCTCGGGGAACGCGTCGGTCGAGCAGCGCTATGACGGGGTGATCCTCGCGAACGGCACCCTCGCCGAGCCGAACGTCCCGGCGTTCCGCGGCGAGTTCACGGGTGAGCTCCTCCACACCAACGCCTACAAGTCCGCGACGCAGCTCACCGGCAAGCGGGTGCTCATCATCGGCGCCGGCAACTCCGGCTGCGACATCGCGGTCGACGCCGTGCACCACGCGGCAGCCGTGGACATGAGCGTGCGCCGCGGCTACTACTTCGTGCCGCGGTACCTGTTCGGCAGACCCTCCGACACCCTCAACCAGGGCAAGCCGCTCCCGGCGCGCATCAAGCAGTTCGTCGACACGCGGGTGCTGCGCGCCTTCACCGGGGACCCCGTGCGGTTCGGGTTCCCCAAGCCCGACTACAAGATCTACGAGTCGCACCCCATCGTCAACACGCTCATCCTGAACCACCTGGGCCAGGGCGACCTGCGGATCGTGCCCGATATCGACCGTTTCGACGGACGCACCGTGCACTTCCGCGACGGGTCGTCGGCCGAGTACGACACCGTGCTCCTCGCCACCGGCTACAAGCTCGACTACCCGTTCGTCGACCGCGCCGCGCTGGACTGGTCGGGCATGGCCCCACGCCTGTTCCTCAACACCTTCACCCCGTCCTTCAACGGGCTCTACGTGATGGGCATGATCGAGGCATCCGGAATCGGCTGGCAGGGACGCTACGAGCAGGCCGAGCTGATCGCCGCGTACCTCGCGGCGATCGAGCGCCACCCCGATCGCGCGGCCGCGTTCCGCGCGCGGGTGACGGGCGAGCCGTGGCCGGATCTGACGGGCGGCTACAACTACCTCGGCCTCGAGCGCATGTCGTACTACGTGAACAAGGACGCGTACCGCGGCGCTGTCCGCACCGCCACGCAGGCCCTCAGGACGGATGCCGCATCCGGTGGCCCGCGACGGGCGCGCGGTGCCGCCCGGCGGGAGGTGACGGCGTGAACCCCGACGACGTCGTGCTCAACTTCAACCCGGGCACGCTCGTGATCCTCAATGTCGTCCTCGGGCTGATCATGTTCGGCATCGCGCTCGACACGACGGTGGAGGACTTCAAGGTCGTCGCGCGCAAGCCGAAGCCCTTCGTCATCGCGATCCTCGCGCAGCTCGTCGTGCTGCCCGCCGTGACGTTCGCGCTGACCCTCATCCTGCCGGTGACGCCGTCCATGGCGCTGGGGATGATCCTCGTGGCCTGCTGCCCGCCGGGCAACATCTCGCAGGTGCTCACGCATCGCTCCGGCGGCAATGTGGCGCTCTCGGTGTCGATGACCGCGGTCTCGAACATCATCTACATCTTCGTGCTGCCGCTGTCGATCGCATTCTGGGGGTCGCTGCACCCGACCGCACGCACCCTGCTCGAGGCGGTGTCGCTCGACGCCTGGGCGATGCTCGGCGACATCCTTCTGATCATCGGTCTGCCGTTCGCCTTGGGTCTGTTCATCCGCCACCGCTTCCCCGCGTTCGCGAAGCGCGTGCAGCCGTTCGTCAAGTGGTTCTCGCTGCTGGCGCTCGTCGGCTTCATCGTCGCCGCGCTCGCGGGCAACTGGGCCTACTTCGTCGCGTTCCTCGGCATCATCATCCTGGTCGTCACGATCCACGACGCCGTCGCATTGGCGATCGGCTACAGCACCGCGGTCGTCGGGGGCCTCGGCACCCGCGAGCGCAAGGCGATGACGTTCGAGGTCGGCATCCGCAACGCCGGGCTCGGCCTCGGACTGGTGTTCGCCTTCTTCGGCGGCCTCGGCGGCATGGCGATCGTCGCCGGCTGGTGGGGCGTCTGGGACATCATCGCCGGGCTCCTGGTCGCCGCGCTCTGGGCGCGGCACACGAAGAGGCGCACGGGATCTGTCAAGGGCGACGCGTCGCGCCACGCGCTGCGGGCGGCATCGGACGGCGGAACGGGATCACCGGCGACGGGCGCGTCCGGTCCTTCGGAGCCGGTCGCATGAGCCGCCGCGTCCTCGTCACCGGCGGCGCCGGTTTCCTCGGATCCCACGTGGCCGCGGCTCTCGCGGGCCGCCCCGACGTCGAACTGGTCGTGGCGGGCGACGTGCGGCGGCCGCAGCATCCCGTCGACGGCGTCGTCTACGACGACTGCGACGTCACCCGTCCCGACGGCCTCGTGCCGCTGCTGCGCCGCCACCGGATCGATGTCGTCGTGCACCTCGCCGCCATCGTCAACCCCGGCCGCGACCACGGTCTCGAGTACCGGGTGGATGTGGACGGCTCGCGGCACGTGCTCGAGGCGTGCGTCGAGGCCGGCGTGAAGCGGATCGTGGTGTCGTCCTCGGGAGCCGCCTACGGCTACCACGCCGACAACCCCGAGTGGCTTCGCGAGAGCGACCCCGTGCGGGGCAACGACGAGTTCCCGTATTCGAAGCACAAGCGCCTCGTCGAGCAGCTGCTCGCCGGATACCGCGAGGCGCACCCCGAGCTCGAGCAGGTCGTGTTCCGCATCGGCACGATCCTGGGGCCGACCGTGGAGAACCAGATCACGGCGCTCTGGGACGGCCCCGCACTCCTCAAGGTGCGCGGTTCGGAGGCACCCTTCGTCTTCGTGTGGGTGGACGACGTCGCCGCCGCGATGGCACGCGCCGCCACCGACGGCCCGCCCGGCATCTACAACGTCGCCGGCGACGGCCGCGTGACCGTGCCCGAGATCGCCCGACGCCTCGGCAAGCCCGTCCTGACCGTGCCCGCCGGGTTGCTGGGCTTCGGCCTGCGGGTGGGTCGGAGACTGCACCTCACCGTCCACGGCCCGGAACAGGTGGGCTTCCTCCGCTATCGCCCCGTCCTGGCCAACGCACGCCTGAAGGACGAGTTCGGCTTCACCCCCGCCAAGACGTCGTCCGAGGCCTTCGAGGCGTACCTGGCGTCACATCCCGGCGTAGCCCGCCGCTGACCGCGGCAGCTCTCCGGTCGCTCTGCGAAACTCCACGGAATTGCGCCGGCTGCGCCCTCGAAGGACTCGAACGGGCCGAGACGCACGCGGATCCGTGGAGTTCTGCCACCCGCGGCTTCTCCCCAGCCCGCGATCCGCGGAGATTGTCCCCGGATCCCTCGGGCCGACCACCCCGCTCGGCGCGCGACCGATTCGCTGGGTGACGTGTCCGAACTCGAGTAGCGCGCCGCCGCGCACCGCATACTCTCGGCGACGTTCCTCAGTCCCCAGGCGCTCGCCGAGCACGGCATGAGCCGGCACCGCATCGCATGTCTCGTAGCCGACGGGCGCCTCGTCCGCACCCGGAACGGCCGCTACCTCCGCGCCGACGCCCGTCCGCGACTGCTGGAGGCGAGCCGCCTCGGTGGTCGGCTCGACTGTGTCTCTCTTCTTGCGGAGATCGGTGTGTTCGTGAGGGACCGGCACCCCCTGCATCTGCAGTTCACGCCCGCAACCACACGTCTACCCGTGCGGCCCGAGCAGGTCGTCGCCCATTGGCGCGACTCCGAATGCGAGAGAACAGCTCTGGCGGTCGACCTGGTCAGCGCACTCGTTCAGGCGTGTCGGTGTCAGCCTCCGCGTGATGCGGTGGCCACCCTGGACAGCGCCTGGCACTCCGGGCTCGTGGACGAGGCGGAAATCGCCGAAATCTTCCGCCGTCTGCCGCGGCGCTATCGAATACTGCGGGACCTGCTTGACCCTCGCTGCGAATCGGGGGCAGAGACGCTCATGCGCCTGCTCTTCCGGGCGCTGGGGTGCCATGTCGACGTTCAGGTCGAGCTTCCCGGCGTCGGGCGCGTCGACCTGATCATCGACGGGTGGCTCGTCGTCGAGTGCGACAGCAAGGCTCACCACGAAGACTGGAAGTCGCAGCTGCGTGACCGCCGACGTGATATCGCCGCGGCAGGGCTGGGCTACACCACGATCCGACCCGTGGCAGAGGATATCTACTACCGTTCGGAAGAGACCCTCACGGCGATGAAGGCGATCCTCGGCGCCCACGCCAGGCGCCAGGATCCGCAGAACTCCACAACACAGACTCGGTTGAGGGACCGCAAGGCCTCATAGCCCGTCGAAAGTCGGTGATCCGTGGAGTTCTGCAGACGACGCACGAAGAGAGCAGATGCCGCGGGCCGCGGCATCCGCTCTCCCCAGCAGCCTGCGGGCTACGCGTCGAAGCCGTCGGCGATGAGGTCGATGAGTTCCTCGCGCTCCTCCACCGGGAGGAAGGCGCCGGCCGCGGCGTTCAGCTGGAAGGCCTCGAGATCGTCGAGGCCGTACTCGAACGTCTCGGCGAGCAGCGCGAGCTCGCGCGTGAGCGACGTGCGGCTCATGGTGCGGTTGTCGACGTTCACGGTGACCGCGAAGCCGAGCTGGTAGAGCAGGTCGAAGGGGTGGTCCTCGATCGTCGTGCCCCAGCGCTCGATGGCGCCGGTCTGCAGGTTCGACGACGGCGACAGCTCGAGCGGGATCTCGCGGTCGCGCACCCAGCGCGCCAGGTCGCCGAACTGGACGAGCACCTCTTCACCGGCGCGCGAGACGACCTCGAGGTCTTCGGCGAGGCGCACGCCGTGGCCGAGACGCAGCGCGCGGCCGTCGATCAGCGCCGAGCGGATCGAGTCCAGGCCGGCGGCCTCACCCGCGTGCACGGTGGCGGGGAAGAACTCCGACGCCAGATAGTCGAACGCCTCCCGCAGGCGCGAGGGCGGGAACCCGTCCTCGGGACCGGCGATGTCGAACCCGACCGCGCCCCGGTTGCGCCAGTCCACGGCCAGCCGTGCGATCTCGAGCGAGCGGTCGCTGTGGCGCATGGCCGAGATCAGCTGGCCGACACGGATGTCGTGGCCGCGGCTCTCCGCCGCGTCCTCACCCTCCTCGATGCCCTCCTGCACCGCCGCGACGACCTCGTCGAGCGACAGCCCGCCGCCCAGGTGCTGCTCGGGCGCCCAGCGCACCTCGCCGTAGATGACGCCGTCCGCGGCGAGGTCCTCGACGAACTCGCGGGCGACCCGCGTGAGGCCCTCGCGCGTCTGCATGACGCCGATCGTCAGGTCGAAGGTCTTGAGGTACTCGACGAGCGAGCCCGAGTCGCTCTTCTCGGCGAACCAGTCCGCGAGGTCGTCCGGGTCGGACTCGGGGACCTCGAACCCGATCGCGTCGGCCAGTTCGATGATCGTCGCGGGGCGCACGCCGCCGTCGAGGTGATCGTGCAGCGAGACCTTGGGGAGGCTCCGGAGCGAAACTCCGTCGAGGATGGCGTCGCCGTGCTGGTCGATGGGCATTGGGGGTTCTCCTCGGTTGCGATCGCGAGTCGGGGGTGCGGACGGATGCTGCGGCCCGGGCGCCGCGTCGGGCCCGCCGCGGGACTGACTCAGCCTAGGCGGTGATGCGTTCCAGGACGAGAGGACGGCGCTGCGGTGCGTCCGGGCCGATCTCCCACGCCCCGTCGAGGGCGTCGAGGGCGCGGTCGAACCGGGAGGCATCCTCGCCGAGAAGGGTGAACAGCGGCTGGCCGGCGGTCACCTGATCGCCGGGCTTCACGTGAAGATCGATCCCCGCCGCGTGCAGCACCGGGTCCTGCGCGCGGGCGCGTCCCGCACCCAGGCGCCACGCGGCGACGCCGAACGGGAGCGCCTCCATGCCGGTGACGTAGCCGCCCTCGGTCGCGGTGACGGTGTGCGTCTCGTTGGGCGCGGGCAGCGCAGCATCCGGATCGCCGTCCTGCGCGAGGATCATCGCGCGCCACGCGTCCATCGCGCGGCCGTCCTGCAGCGCCGCTTCGACGTCGGCGTCCGGCCGGCCCGCAAGCGCGAGCATCTCGCGGGCCAGGGCGATCGTCAGCTCGACGACGTCGGCGGGACCGCCGCCGGCGAGCACCTCCACCGACTCGCGCACCTCGTTGGCGTTGCCGATGGCGAGGCCGAGCGGGGTGTTCATGTCGGTGAGGAGCGCCGTCGTCGAGACGCCCGAGTCGGTGCCGAGGGCGACCATCGTGCGGGCGAGCTCGCGCGCCCGGTCGACGTCTCGCATGAAGGCGCCCGAGCCGAACTTCACGTCGAGCACGAGCGCGTCGGTGCCTTCCGCGATCTTCTTCGACATGATGCTCGACGCGATGAGCGGAATGGCCTCGACGGTGCCGGTGACGTCACGCAGCGCGTACAGCTTCTTGTCGGCCGGTGCGAGGCCGGAGCCGGCGGCGCAGATGACCGCGCCGACACCCTGCAGCTGCGCGAACATCTCGTCGTTCGACAGCGCGGCGCGCCAACCCGGGATCGACTCGAGCTTGTCGAGCGTGCCGCCGGTGTGGCCGAGCCCGCGGCCCGACAGCTGCGGCACCGCGACACCGAACGAGGCGACGAGCGGGGCCAGCGGCAGGGTGATCTTGTCGCCGACGCCGCCGGTCGAGTGCTTGTCGACCGTGGACTTGCCGAGCCCCGAGAAGCTCATCCGCTCCCCCGACGCGATCATCGCGTCGGTCATGACGCGGATCTCGTCGCGCGTCATCCCGTTGAGAAGGACCGCCATCGCGAAGGCGGCCATCTGCGAGTCGGCGACGTAGCCGCGGGTGTACGCGTCCACCATCCAGCGCAGCGCCTGCTCCGGCACCGCACCGCCGTCGCGCTTGGCGCGGATCACGTCGACCGCGTCGAACGGCTCGACGCCCGTCGCGTCGCTCATCGCGTCGCCTCCTCGAGGTCGCGGGGTCCGAACGCGTCGGGCAGCACCTCGTCGATGGTTCTGATGCCGGACACCGTCTCGAGCAGCATGCCGGGGATCGCGAATTCGAAGAGCAGCTGCCGGCAGCGGCCGCACGGCATGATCGTGTCGCCATGGCCGTTGACGCAGACGAAGGCGACGAGGCTCCCTCCGCCCGAGTTCGCGAGTTCACTGACGAGACCGCACTCGGCGCAGAGGGTGATGCCGTACGACGCGTTCTCGACGTTGCAGCCGGTCACGATGCGCCCGTCGGTCACGAGGGCGGCGGCGCCGACCTTGTAGCGCGAGTAGGGGGCGTACGCCCGCCGCATCGCGTCGGTCGCCGCGGCGCGCAGCTCATCCCAGTCGATATCGGTCATGCGCGCGCTCCGTTCGCGTCGGGTCGGGTATCAGGAGGGTCGACGGATGCCGCGGCCCGGCATCCGTCGCCCTTCACACGCGCGGCAGGCACCGCGTCATCCCTTGATGTATGGCTTGCCGGCGGCGGCGGGGCCGCGGATCTGACCCGCGAAGCCGGCGACGGCGATGATCGTCACGAGGTACGGCAGCATCAACATGAACTCGCTGGGGATCGGCGTACGCAGCACGGTCAGCAGGTTCTGCAGGTTCGTCGCGAACCCGAACAGCAGCGCCGCGAGGGTTGCGCGGATCGGGTCCCAGCGGCCGAAGATGACCGCCGCCAGGGCGATGAAGCCGAGGCCCGCCGTCATCTCCTTGGTGAACTGGCCCACCGAGACGAGCGTGAAGTACGCGCCGCCGATACCGGCGATCGCTCCGGCGAGCGAGACGTTCCAGAACCGGCTGGTGTTCACCTTGATGCCCACCGTGTCGGCCGCCTGCGGGTGCTCGCCGACCGCGCGCAGCCGCAGGCCCCAGCGGGTGCGGTAGAGGCCCCAGGCGACGAGCGCGACCGTGATGTACATGAGGTAGACGATGAACGTCTGGTTGAACAGCACGGGTCCGATGATCGGGATGTCGCTGAGCAGCGGGATCTCCCACCGCGTGAAGCGCACCGGGCGGTTGAGGTCCGCCTCGTTGGGCACGAGGAGCGCGCCGTAGAGGAAGCCCGTCAGGCCGGTCACGAGGACGTTGAGCACGACGCCGACGATCACCTGGTCGACGAGGTATTTGATGGAGAACGCCGCCAGGACGAACGCCACGAGCACGCCGCCCACCATCGCCCCGACGAGTCCGACGAAGGGGTTGTGGGTGATGCTCGCAAGCAGCGCGGCGCTGAACGCGCCGAACAGGAACTGGCCCTCGATCGCCACGTTGACGACGCCGACCCGCTCGCCGATCACGCCTCCGAGCGCACCGAAGATCAGCGGGACCGACAGCGACAGCGCACCGAACAGCAGACCGGTGACAGGCACGAGCCCGCCGGCGGCGGCCCACACGAGGAACGCGAACACGGCGAGGAGGCTGAACACGATCGGCAGCCAGAGGCCGGTGCGGCGGTAGCTCGCCGAGTCCCAGAACGCCCAGAGCGTCAGGAGCACGAGGAGGCCGATGAGGACCCAGCAGGTCACCGCGGTCGGGAAGCTCACGTTCGGCAGGCCGATCGACGAGCTCGGATCGCTCAGCCGGAACGTGCTGATGCCGTTGCGGGGGACGAACAGGAACAGGAGCGCCAGCAGAACCGTCGCGATCGCGAGGGTCACCGGCAGCTTCAGGTGGCGCACCTTCACGGTGGCCAGCTGGATCGTCCCGTCGGGAGCAGGAGCGAGCGCGGTCATGCGGACACCGCCTTCTTCGCAGCCTTGGCTCTCGCCTTGGCGGCCTTCTCGGCATCGGTCTTCGGCAGGAAGAAGATCGTGCGGATGAGCGGCGGCGCCGCGATGAACAGGACGATGAGCGACTGCACCACGAGCACGATGTCGACGGGGATGCCCTGCGAGGCCTGCATCGTGAACGAACCGGCCTTCAGCGCGCCGAACAGGATGCCGGCGGCGAACACGCCCCATGCCCGGCTGCGACCGAGGAGGGCGACGGTGATGGCGTCGAAGCCGATGCCCGCGTCGATGTACCCGTCGAAGCCGGTGGTCACCGAGCCCTGGATCTGGTTCATGCCGGCCAGACCCGCGAGGCCACCGGCGAAGAGCATCGCGTAGATGTACATCCGCTGCACGGAGATGCCGGACGCCCGGGCCGCGTGCGGGTTCTCGCCGACGGCGCGGAGCCGGAATCCGAGGCTCGAGCGCTCGACCAGCCACCACACGAACACGGTGGCCGCGATGACGATCACGAAGCCCCAGTCGAGCAGGGGGAAGCGAGGTCCGAGGAGGTCGGGGAACTGCGCGTTCGACGGCGTGGCCGACGAGATCGGCTGGTCGCCCGCCGGGCGCTGCAGGATGCCGGGCGTGCGCACCATCCACGTCACGAGATAGAACGCGACGTAGTTGAGCATGATGGTGAGGATCACCTCGTGGGCGCCGGTGCGCGCCTTCAGCACACCGACGATGCCACCCCAGATCGCACCGCCGGCGATGCCCGCCGCGAGGGTCAGAGGCAGCTGGAGGAACATCGGCAGGTTCAGGTTGAAGGTGAACAGCGCCGCCGTCGCACATGCGATGAGGATCTGGCCGCGGCCACCGATGTTGAACAGGCCCACGCGGAACGCCAGCGCCACACCGAGGCCCGCGGCGATCAGCGGGGCGGCGAAGCCGAGCGTGTTGGTGAGCGGCCGGATCTGCGTCGCGAAGTCGTTCGCCCGGGGGTTGTAGATCGCCCCGCGGAAGAGCGCCTCGTACCCGCCGTACACGGCGTTCCAGACGGCGCCGAGGGTGTCGCCGGGTCGCGCGAAGAAGTAGCCGGACGCCGCCTGGACCTCCTCGTTCGTGATCGCCATCAGGATGCCGCCCACGACCATCGCCACGACGATCGCGAGCACGGTGGTCACCCAGTTGCTGCGCAGCAGCTCCTTGATGAAGACGTTCTGACGCGGCGGCGCGGGCACCTCGCCGTCGACGGCGCCGGGCGCGTCGGGCGTGGGTCCCGGGAGGTCCGGCGAACCTGTGAGCGGGCCCGAAACGGGCGGGAGCTGATCTGCCGGCAGCCCCTTGAGCGGGTCGCCGCTCGCAGCGGGGTTCTGGTCGTTCACGCGACGGCCTCCTCGGGCTTCTCGCCGGCCATCATGAGGCCGAGAACGTCTCGGGGGGTGTCGCCGGGCACGATGCCGACGATCGCTCCGCGGTACATCACCGCGATGCGGTCGGCGAGGGCCGCGACCTCGTCGAGCTCGGTCGAGACGACCACGACCGGGATGCCGGCGTCCCGCGTCTCGACGATGCGCTTGTGGATGAACTCGATCGAGCCGACGTCGACGCCGCGCGTCGGCTGCGCCGCGACGAGCAGCTTCAGCTCGCGGCTCATCTCGCGCGCGATCACGACCTTCTGCTGGTTTCCGCCGGACAGTGTCCCGGCGGGGACGTAAGGGCCCTGCGTGCGGATGTCGTACTCGGTGATGCGCGCCTTGGCGAAGTCGTCGAGCACGCCGCGGCGGATCGTGCCGCCCGATACGAAGGCCTTGTCGCCGGACCGGTCGAGGATGAGGTTCTCGGCGACCGTGAAGGTGCCCACGAGGCCGTCCTCGGTGCGATCCTCGGGCACGAACCCGACACCCTCGTCGAGGATGCCGCGCACGCTCTTGCCCACCAGCTCGACGCCGCTGAGCTCGATCGACCCGCTCACGCGCTCCCCGAGGCCCACCATGGCCTCGATGAGCTCGGTCTGGCCGTTGCCCTGAACGCCCGCGACAGCGAGGATCTCGCCGGGGCGGACGTCGAAGCTCACGTCGTCGACGACGACGGTGCCGTTCGCGGTGACGACGCGGAGATCGCGCACCTCGAGTCCGCCCTCGCCGGGCTGGGGCGGGCCCTTGTGGACGGTGAGCTCGACCGCGCGGCCGACCATGAGAGAAGCGAGCTCCGCGTTGGACGCGGTCGGTGAGGCCTCGCCGACGACCTTGCCGAGGCGGATGACGGTGATGCGATCGGCGACCGCGCGCACCTCGCGCAGCTTGTGGGTGATGAAGACGATCGAGGTGCCCTCATCGCGCAGCTGCTTCATGATCGTCATCAGCTCGTCGGTCTCCTGCGGCGTGAGCACGGCGGTCGGCTCGTCGAACACGAGCACCTTCGCGTCGCGCGACAACGCTTTGATGATCTCGACCCGCTGCTGCACGCCGACGGGGAGATCGCCGACGATGGCGTCCGGATCGACCTCGAACCCGAAGCGGTCGGCGACCGCGCGCACGTGCTGGCGGGCCTTGGCGAGGTCGAGGGCGCCGAGCGCCTTCGTGTTCTCGTGCCCCAGCATCACGTTCTCGGCGACGGTGAAGACCGGGATGAGCATGAAGTGCTGGTGCACCATGCCGATGCCCGAGTTCATCGCGTCGCCGGGGCCCCGGAAGTGCTGGACGACGTCGTCCAGCAGGATCTCGCCCTCATCGGCCTGGTAGAGGCCGTAGAGCACGTTCATGAGTGTCGATTTGCCGGCGCCGTTCTCGCCGAGAAGGGCATGGATCTCTCCCGGCTGGACCACGAGATCGATGTGGTCGTTCGCGACGAGGGACCCGAAACGCTTCGTGATCCCACGGAGCTCGAGCTTCATATGTGCACCCTATATATGCTGTCGGCCGCGGCGCCATCCATCTGACGGCGGCGGGAAGAACGCGGCCGGGTGGAATCGTCCACCCGGCCGCGTTCCGCTGTTCCTGCTGCCTTACGGCGAGCTGGGCGAGGTCACCTCGAGGTCGCCCGAGATGATCTGCTCCTGGAGGGCGGCGAGCTCATCGAGCAGGCCCTCCGGCAGCTGCGACTCGAACGAGCCGAAGCCCGACAGGCCCACGCCCTCGTTCTCGAGCGTGCCGATGTAGGTCGCGGGGTCGAAGTCACCGGACGAGGCCTCCATCGTCGCCTGGTAGACGGCCTCGTCGATGCGCTTCATGATCGAGACGAGCACCATGTCGGCGACCGAGGGGTCGGCCTTGGCGAGGTCGGAGTCGACACCGAGCATGACGGTGCCGCTGCCCGCGTCGGTGATGGCGTCGCGCGCGCTCTGGTAGATCGGGCCGCCGACCGGGAGGATCACGTCGACGCCCTGGTCGAGGATGCCCTGCGCGGTCTGCTTGGCGGTGTCGTTCGCGGCGAAGCCGCCGGTCATCGAGCCTTCCTGCGCGTCGACGTCCCAGCCGTAGGTCTCGACCGCGGCGCCCTTGTCCTCGTTGTACTTCTCGACGCCGTCGATGAAGCCGTCCATGAAGATGGTGACGGGCGGGATCGGGATACCGCCGAACGTGCCGACCTTGTTGACGCCGGCCTGCGCCGACCACGCGGCCGCGGCGTAGCCGCCGAGGTACGCAGCCTGGACCGTGTCGAACAGGAGCGGCTTGATGTTCGGCGCGTCGGTGGTGCCGTCGCCGGTCTCCTTGCCGTCGTCACCCGTCTTGCCGCTGTTGTCGGCCCGGTCGTCGATGATCGCGTAGTTCACGTCGGGGTTCGCGAGCGCGGAGGCGACCGTGTCGGCCGAGAGCTTGAAGCCGACCGAGATGATGAACGTGCAGCCCTCGGCGATGAGGTTCTCGAGGTTCGGGGCGTAGTCGTTGGCCGAGCTGGACTCGACCTCGATGGGCTTGACGCCGAGCTCCTCTGCGGCGCGGTCCATGCCTTCCTTCGCGGACTGGTTGAACGACTTGTCGTTGAAGCCGCCGTCGTCCGACACGAGGCAGGGGGTGAAGCCCTCGACGACGTTTCCGGCGTCTCCCGTGGATTCGGTCTCCTCAGGGGCGGAGCCGCAGCCGGCGAGGGCGATCAGCATGCCCGCGGCGACGGTGACGCCGACGAGCTTCTTGGTGCGTGAGATGGTCAACTCAGCCTCCACTACGTTCCCCCGCGTCCTTCACGGGGACTGCACAAAGTTACCCACTGTGACGGCGCGGTTGCATGCATCGTGAGGCGTCGTTCGCGAAAGGTTACAAAGACGCAATATCCCGCTCAGATGAGCAGAGGATCGGGGAAAACGGATGCCGCGGGCCGCGGCATCCGATTTCACAGCACTTCGCCGCGACCGCTGAGCTTGAGCGCGTCCACGACGCCCTTCACGCGCTGCGCGTGCTCGCTCGTGGTGACCAGCAGCGCATCCTCGGTGTCGACCACGACGATGTCCCGGACCCCGATGAGGCTGATGACCCGCCGGGTCTGGCTCACGACGATGCCGCTGGCGGCATCCGACAGGATGCGGGCGTTCTCGCCGAGGATGGCGAGGTCGTTCTTGCGGCCGTGTGAGTTGAGCTTGGCGAGACTCGCGAAGTCACCCACGTCGTCCCAGTCGAAGTGGCCGGGGATGACGGCGAGGCGCCCCTTCGCGGCGGCGGGCTCGGCGACGGTGTAGTCGATCGCGACCTTCTTGAGCGTCGGCCAGACCCGGTCGACCACCGGTCCGCGCTCATCCCGGTCGTCCCAGGCCTCGGCGAGATCCATGAGTCCCGCATAGAGGTGAGGCTCATTCTCGGCGATCTCGCCGAGCAGCACGTCGGCCCGCGAGATGAACATGCCGGCGTTCCACAGGTAGTTGCGGTCCGCGAAGTACTCCTTCGCCGTCTCGAGGTCGGGCTTCTCGACGAAGCTCTCGACCAGGGCTGCCTCGGGCGCCCCCTCGACCTTCAGCGCGGTGCTCTTCTTGATGTAGCCGAAGCCGACGGACGGCTCGGAGGGCTGGATGCCGATGGTGCAGATGTAGCCCTCGCGCGCGGTGGCGACCGCCTGGTTCACCGCCCACTCGAACAGCTGCGGCACGCGGATGACGTGGTCGGCGGCGAAGGAGCCGATGATCACGTCGGGCTCGCGGCGCGAGAGGATCGCGGCGGCCAGGCCGATGGCGGCCGTCGAGTCGCGAGGCTCCGACTCGAGGAAGACGTTCTTGTCCGGGATCCCGGGGAGCTCCCTCTCCACGGCGGCACGGTGTGCTCGGCCGGTCACGACGGCGATGCGATCGGGCCCGGCGAGCGGCTCGAGGCGGTCCCATGTATCGCGCAGCAGCGTGCGGCCAGAGCCGGTGAGGTCGTGGAGGAACTTCGGCGCATCGGCGCGCGACAGCGGCCACAGCCTGCTGCCGATGCCGCCGGCGGGGATCACGGCGTAGAAATCGTCGATGGGTCCGGGCATGGCACCAGGCTAGCGGGATCGGCGAAACAACCGGGGTTCTTTCCCGTCGTGAAGATCCCTCCGGATGGAGGGGGCGTAAGGGTCGCCTTCGTCGCCTGTCCGCGAAATGCGGGAATAGGATGGTCGCAGCGCCCGCGTGACGCCGACGGCCCGAAGCCCACGGTTCCGGGCCCTCTTCGGGGGCCGTCCTCGCAGTCCGAGGCCAGCCCCATCGTGTTTCGATCCAAGGAGGACGGACGTGTCTGCACCAGCACGCGTCACACCGTCGGTATCCGAGACCACCTCCCGAGTTCCCCGCGGCACGCTCTACCGCGGGAACGAAGGCATGTGGTCGTGGGTGCTGCACCGCATCACCGGCGTCGCCATCTTCTTCTTCCTGCTCGTCCACATCCTCGACACGGCGCTCATCCGGGTGTCGCCCGAGGCGTACGACGCGGTGATCGGCACCTACAAGAACCCGGTGATGGCCCTCGGCGAGGTCGCCCTCGTCGGCGCCATCGCGTACCACGCGTACAACGGCCTGCGCATCATCCTGGTCGACATGTGGTCGTGGGCCACACGCCACCAGCGCCAGCTGTGGTGGGGCGTGCTGGGCCTGTGGGCCGTGACGATGCTGGGCTTCGTGCCGCGTCACCTCATGCTCGCCTTCGCTCCGGGAGGGGGCCACTGATGACCGCCATCGCCGAACCGCGCGCTCCGCGCGCCGCCGTCCGCCGTCGGGGCGCCAACCTCGAGAAGTGGGGCTGGGTCTACATGCGCGCCTCGGGCGTGCTGCTCGTGGTCCTCATCTTCGGCCACCTCTTCGTGAACCTGATGGTGGGCGAGGGCATCCACGGCATCGACTTCGCGTTCGTCGCCGGCAAGTACGCCACGCCGTTCTGGCAGTGGTGGGACGTCCTCATGCTGTGGCTCGCGCTGATCCACGGCGCGAACGGCATGCGCACGATCGTCAACGACTACGTGACCCACGCCGGCACCCGCCGCGTGCTGGTCTGGGCGCTCGGCCTGGCTGCCGCGTTCCTGATCGTGCTCGGCACGCTCGTCGTCTTCACGTTCGACCCGTGCATCGGCTTCGACGCCGAGACCGCGTCCGACACCATCATCAGCATCTGCGGCTAAGCATTCGGGCGACCCCCGAGCATCGACCATCGAAAGCACCCAGCGTGAGCACTGAGACCACCGACAGCTACGTCAAGGACGGCGTCCACTACCACCAGTTCGACATCGTCATCGTGGGCGCCGGCGGCGCCGGCATGCGCGCCGCGATCGAGGCCGGCCCCGGGGCGAAGACGGCCGTCATCTCGAAGCTGTACCCCACCCGATCGCACACCGGCGCGGCGCAGGGCGGCATGGCGGCGGCCCTGGCCAACGTCGAAGAGGACTCGTGGGAGTGGCACACCTTCGACACCGTCAAGGGCGGCGACTACCTCGTCGACCAGGACGCGGCCGAGATCCTGGCGAAGGAGGCCATCGACGCGGTCATCGACCTCGAGAACATGGGTCTGCCGTTCAACCGCACGCCCGAGGGCAAGATCGACCAGCGTCGCTTCGGCGGCCACACCGCCGACCACGGCAAGACCCCCGTGCGCCGCGCCTGCTACGCGGCCGACCGCACCGGCCACATGATCCTGCAGACGCTGTTCCAGAACTGCGTCAAGCTCGGCATCAACTTCTTCAACGAGTTCTACGTGCTCGACCTGATCACGGTCGGCGAGGGCACGGACAAGCAGATCGCAGGCGTCGTCGCCTACGAGCTCGCCACGGGCGACCTGCACGTCTTCCAGTCGAAGGCCGTCATCTTCGCGACGGGCGGCTTCGGCAAGATCTTCAAGACGACCTCGAACGCGCACACCCTCACCGGTGACGGCGTCGGCATCATCTGGCGCAAGGGCCTGCCGCTGGAGGACATGGAGTTCTTCCAGTTCCACCCGACCGGCCTCGCCGGGCTCGGCATCCTCCTCACCGAAGGCGCCCGCGGCGAAGGCGCGATCCTGCGCAACGTGAGCGGCGAGCGGTTCATGGAGCGGTACGCCCCGACCATCAAGGACCTCGCCCCGCGCGACATCGTCAGCCGATGCATGGTGCAGGAGGTCGCAGAGGGCCGCGGCGCCGGACCCCACCGCGACTACGTGCTGCTGGACTGCACGCACCTGGGCGCCGAGGTCCTCGAGACGAAGCTCCCCGACATCACCGAGTTCGCCCGCACCTACCTGGGCGTCGACCCCGTGGTCGAGCCGGTGCCCGTCATGCCCACCGCGCACTACGCGATGGGCGGCATCCCGACGAACAACGACGCGCAGGTGCTGAGCGACAACACGACGGTCGTGCCCGGCCTCTACGCCGCGGGCGAGTGCGCGTGCGTCTCGGTGCACGGCTCGAACCGCCTCGGCACCAACTCGCTGCTCGACATCAACGTCTTCGGCAAGCGCGCCGGCCGCAACGCCGTCGAGTACGTGCAGACCGCCGACTTCGTGCCGCTCCCCGAAGACCCCGCGGCCGAGGTGCGCAACCTCATCGAGGGCCTGCGCAACAACCCGGGCACCGAGCGCATCGCGGTCCTGCGCAAGACGCTGCAGGACGAGATGGACCGCAAGGCCCAGGTGTTCCGCACCGACGAGTCGCTGGGCGAGGTGCTCCTCACGATCGAAGAGCTGCGCGAGCGGTACAAGAACGTGCACGTCGACGACAAGGGCAAGCGGTTCAACACCGACCTGCTCGAGGCCGTCGAGCTCGGCTTCCTCCTCGACATCGCCGAGGTCGTCGTCGTCACCGCGAAGAACCGTCAGGAGAGCCGCGGCGGCCACATGCGCGACGACTTCCCGAAGCGCGACGATGAGAACTACATGCAGCACACGATGGCGTACCTGTCGGGCGACCCGCACTCGTCGAACGCCGAAGACCACATCCGCCTGGGCTGGAAGCCGGTCGTCTTCACGAAGAACGAAAAGGGCGAATTGAACTACCCGCCGATGGAGAGGAAGTACTGATGGCGACCTCGGTCACCGACGTCATCGAGCGCACCGACGCCGACGCGCCCGTCCGCGCAGAGGAGTCCGCGAACGACACCGGCATCCAGTCGTTCCTCGTCACCTTCATCATCCGGCGCTTCGACCCCGAGGTCGACGAGGAGCCGCGCTGGGTCGACTACGACGTCGAGCTCTACTCGACGGACCGCGTGCTCGACGCCCTGCACAAGATCAAGTGGGAGGTCGACGGCTCGCTGACCTTCCGCCGCTCGTGCGCCCACGGCATCTGCGGCTCCGACGCGATGCGCATCAACGGCCGCAACCGGCTCGCGTGCAAGACGCTCATCAAGGACCTCGACATCTCGCAGCCGATCTACGTCGAGGCCATCAAGGGCCTGCCGCTGGAGAAGGACCTCGTCGTCGACATGGAGCCCTTCTTCGCGTCGTACCGCGAGGTTCAGCCGTTCCTCATCGCGAACTCGACCCCCGAGAAGGGCAAGGAGCGCATCCAGTCGATCGTCGACCGCGAGGTCTTCGACGACACCACCAAGTGCATCCTCTGCGCCGCCTGCACGTCGTCGTGCCCCGTCTTCTGGACCGACGGACAGTACTTCGGCCCCGCGGCCATCGTCAACGCGCACCGCTTCATCTTCGACTCGCGCGACGACGCGGGCGATGTGCGCCTCGACATCCTCAACGACAAGGAGGGCGTCTGGCGCTGCCGCACGACCTTCAACTGCACCGAGGCGTGCCCTCGCGGCATCGAGGTGACCAAGGCGATCGCCGAGGTCAAGCAGGCGGTCCTCCGCGGGCGCCCGTAACCCCGTTTCTCCTTCAGACAGACGGATGCCGCATCGCTGAGCGATGCGGCATCCGTCTGTCGCTAATCTGAACACCGTGACGCACACTCCCCCGCCCGACGCCCGTGCGGCGGCGGACGCCGCGCAGCGCGAGGAGGAATCCCTCCGGGAGCGCTGGGAGGCGACGGAGCACAGCCTCAGGCAGCGGTTCGACACGCCGATCAGCCGGGCCACGCGACTCACGCAGGCGACGATGGCGTGGTTCCCCGTGCGGGTGTGGCGGCACTTCCTCATCGAGAACGGGTTCCTGCTCGCGGCGGGCGTCAGCTACGTCGCGCTCTTCGCCTGCTTCGCCGCGATCTACCTCGTGTTCGCGATCGCCGGGATCTGGCTGGGCGGAAGCCCGGACGCCGTCAACGCCCTCATCGAGCTGATCAACGTCTATATCCCGGGGCTGATCGCGCCGTCCGGAGGCCTGTTCACCAACGAGCAGGTGCAGGAGATCGCGTCGCAGAACTCCGGCGTCCTGGGCTGGACGGGGATCATCGCCCTGGGCGCCCTCATCTGGACGGCGATCGACTGGGTCACCTACTCCCGCCGCGCCGTGCGCGAGCTGTTCGCCATCCCCCCGGATCGACGCAGCTACTTCCTGCTCAAGGCGCGCGACTTCCTCGCGGCGCTCATCTTCGGCGCTGCGCTCATTCTGGGCGCCGCTCTGAGCACGGTGGGAACGCTGGCGATGAACTGGATCTTCTCACTGATCGGGTGGAAGGACACCAGCGCGCTCACCACGATCAGCGTGAGCATCGGCTCCCTGCTGATCGGCTTCGCGGTGACCTCTACTGCGCTGGTCGGCTTCTTCCGCTTCCTCACCGGCACGAAGCTGCCGTGGCGGCGCATCTGGCCCGGAGCCATGCTCGGCGGACTCGGGATCTCCGTGCTCCAGCTCGGCGCGGGTCTGCTGCTCAGCTACACCCCTTCCAACCCGCTGCTGGCGACCTTCGCGATCTTCATCGGGATGCTGCTGTGGTTCCGGCTGCTCGGGATCGTCATGCTCGTCGCGGCCGCCTGGATCGCCGTCGCGGCGAAGGACCGCGATGTCGTGCTGCTGCCGCAGACCGATGCCGAGCGTGTCGCCGCGGAGCATGCCGCCCTCCTGCTGGCAGCGCGCGTGCGCCTGCGCACGGCCCAGGACGCCCGTGACCAGGCGCCGTGGTATCGCGTATGGATCGCGGACCGCGCGGTGCGCGACGCCGAGGAGGAGCTGAGCCAGGTCGAGGCCGCCACGCCGGGGCGCCCGCACGCGTCCGCGGTGACGGCGAGACCGGATGCGAACGCGTCGGGACCGACCTCGGCGCCGAAGGCCGGTCCGTCGAAGCCCGCGGCGTCGCAGGCTGCGATGCCGCGGGCGGCGGGTCCGACTGCGGCCGAGGACCAGGGACCCGAGACGAAAGCGGCGGCGCCGAGGCGGAAGCGCTCCAGGTCGTCGAGGGCCACAGCGCGCAACGGCGACGGCACCGGCTGACGGGTCCTCCGGTGTCGGTGGCCCCGGATAGTCTTGCCGTCGTGTCTCGCCGTGTTCGCATCGCCTCTGTCAACGTCAACGGAATCCGCGCGGCGACGCGCAAGGGCATGCTCGAGTGGCTCGACGCCGCCGACATCGACGTGATGGCCCTCCAGGAGGTCCGCGCCACCGAAGACGAGCTGCGCGCGGCGCTCCCGGGCTGGGAGATCGTCAACGACGAGGCTCTCGCGAAGGGCCGCGCCGGCGTGGCCGTGGCCAGCCGCATTCCGTCGGTCGAGGTGCGCCGTGTGCTCGGCCCCGCCGCCGAGGATGCGGCCGAGGTGCTCGACAGCGCCGGCCGCTGGATCGAGGCCGACTTCGACATCGACGGCGAGCGCCTCATCGTCGTCAGCGCGTACGTGCACACGGGCGAGGCCGACACTCCCAAGCAGGACGCGAAGTGGGCCTTCCTCGACGCGATGGAGAAGCGGATGCCGGAGCTCAAGGCCGCATCCCCGCTCGCGCTCGTCATGGGCGACCTCAATGTCGGTCACCGCGAGTTCGACATCCGCAACTGGAAGGGCAACGTCAAGAAGGCCGGGTTCCTCCCTCGCGAACGCGCGTACTTCGACCGGTTCTTCGGCGAGCAAGGGGCGGAGGTCACCGGCGCCGACGGCTCGGCCGGCCCCGGCCTCGGCTGGGTCGACATCGGCCGCCGCTTCCACGGCGACGTCGACGGCCCCTACACCTGGTGGTCCATGCGCGGACGCGCGTTCGACAACGACACCGGGTGGCGCATCGACTACCACCTCGCGACGCCCGAGCTCGGTGCCCGGGTCGCCGACTACCGCGTGGTGCGAGCGCCCTCGTGGGACACGCGCTGGAGCGACCACTCCCCCGTCGTCGCCGACTACTCGATCGGGCGCTGAGGCGCAGCATCCGCTTTATAGACTTGTCGGATGAGTAGATCGCGCCTGTACTCCGGCATGCAGCCCTCCGCCGACTCGCTCCAGATCGGCAACTACATCGGGGCCCTCATGCAGTGGCGCGAGCTGCAGGAGTCGTACGACGCGTTCTTCTCGGTGGTCGACCTGCACGCGATCACCGTCGCGCAGGACCCCGAGCACCTGCGTGAGAAGACGCGCCGCACCGCCGCCCAGTACATCGCCGCGGGCATCGAGCCCTCGAAGTCGACGCTGTACGTGCAGTCGCACGTGCCCGCGCACGCCGAGCTGGCATGGATCCTGTCGACGATCACCGGCTTCGGCGAGGCCGGGCGCATGACGCAGTTCAAGGACAAGTCCTCGCGCTACGGCTCCGATGCCACGTCGGTCGGGCTCTTCACCTATCCCGTGCTGATGGCCGCCGACATCCTGCTGTACCGGACCGACATCGTGCCCGTCGGCGACGACCAGAAGCAGCACGTCGAGCTGACCCGCGATCTGGCGGAGCGCTTCAACAGCCGCTTCGGCGAGACGTTCACGGTGCCGATGCCGGTCATCCAGCAGGAGACGGCCCGCATCTACGATCTGCAGAACCCCACCGCGAAGATGTCGAAGTCGGCGGAGTCCGATGCCGGCGTGCTGTGGCTGCTCGACGACCCGGCAGTCTCGGCGAAGAAGATCATGCGCGCCGTCACCGACTCCGAGGGCTCCGTCCGCTACGACCGCGAGGCGAAGCCCGGCGTCTCGAACCTGCTCGTGATCTACGCGGCCCTGACCGGTCGCCAGATCCCCTCGATCGAGGACGAGTACGCGGGCCGCGGCTACGGCGACTTCAAGAAGGGCCTCGCCGAGGTCGTCGTCAACGAGTTCGGCCCGGTGCGCGAGCGCGCGCTGCAGATGCTCGACGACACCGCGGAGCTCGACCGCGTCCTCGCCGTCAACGCCGGCAGGGCCGAAGAGGTCGCCAACCGCACCCTCACCGACGTCTACGACAAGGTCGGCCTCCTCCGCCGCTCCCGCTGACCGGACCGGATGCTGCGGCCCCCGGCCGAGTGTCGCCCGGCCGGGTGTCGCGGCCCCGGCCGGGTGTCGCGGCCCCGGCCGGGTGTCGCGGCCCCCGGCCGGGTGTCGGGGTCTCGGGCCACAGCATCCGTTCTCTCCTGTTCCCGATTCAGGATCGGCATCCCTTCGCTCTTCGTTGCCGCCCGAGTTCTCGGCCCCACGCCCGGACATGGTGCGCGCATCTCCTGAACACGGAACGTTCTGAGCTGGAGACCGCAGACAGGGCGGTGTGCTGGTCAGCGACCGTTGCGGGCAGTCAGCCCCGCGATCGCCTGCATGACCTCGTCCGGCCGGTGCATGATGTCCTGCGCCGTCAGCCGCAGCACCGCGTATCCCCGGCGCGCGAGCGCGAGGTCGCGGCGGTAGTCCTTGAGTTGCTGCGCCCAGTCGCTGTGGTGTTGCCTGCTGTCGCATTCGATGACGAGCCATCCGTCGACCACGAGGTCCACGAACCCGACGTCGTCGAACTCGACCTGTAGGTCGAAGGTGCAGCCGAGAGCCCTCAGAATGAGGCGGACGAAGGTCTCGGGTCCCGACTGCGAGCGACCGTCGATGAGCGGGCGAAGCGCCGAGTACCGCGCGGGAACCAGTGCGAAGACCTCGGGCACCTGCGCCTCGGTGAGCAGCTTCTTATTGAGCGCGCTGTCGAGCGAAGCAACCGCTGCACGGGGACTCTGGCAGATCATGGCCTGCGCGAGGGCGACGACGATGTCGACGCAGGTCGCATTGCCCGGATCCTCAGGCAGCACCTCCCAGTGGAGTCGTGTGCCATGCGGCTTCGACAGGTCCAGACGTTTCTTGCGGTTGTGCGGCGAGCGCATACGGCTGGAGCTCGGCGTGAGGTGCACATGCAGCCGGGAATTCTCCAGCACGAAGACCCCGAGCATCTCCAGCAACGACAGGCACGTCAGACGGCCTCCGACTCGCACGGCGCGCACAACGGCATCCGGGGCATCGGCGGGCAAGTAGTGGTCTCGACGGGCGCGTATGAGCTCCCCGGCGCGGACGAGCGCCGTGATCTGCCGCCGCGTCATGCCAGCGTGGAACATCTCCGCGCGTGTTCTGTGCGTCTCCCACATTCGACCGAGGCTCGCGCAGGGGGACGGCGCGTTCGGGCATTCTTCCGGTTCTGGGGAGGACCGATGTCCGCCGCCGCCTGTGGAGGAGCCGCCGCCCGCACCGCTTCCTCGCCCGGCTCTGTTCCGAACTCAGGATCCGCAGGCGCCAGACGGCCGGTGCCCCTGGATTCTCGGCCCTCACGGGCCGGCATCCCGCAGACCATCCTGAGTAGGGAACCGGGCGGGATCTCAGCCGAGCGCACGGCGAGCTGACGCCCGTGGAATTCGGGGAGGTGATGGTGGAGAGTCGCCCCGGGCCATGTTCCCAACTCAGGATGGGCGTACGCAGATCTGCGGGGGGACCGCGGAATGACACGATCCTGGTCCCCCCAAGCACTTCCAATCCTGAATTCGGAACTGGGGCGCCGGGTTCTCGGAACTGGGGCTCCGGGTTCTCGGAACTGGGGCGCCGGTTCTCGGACCTGTGTCGCAGATGCGCGACATGCACGTTGGCCGCTGGACGCACGGGACGCGGGCAGGCTTGCTGCGAGCACCCCATAGGGTGGGCGGATGGAGCCCGTGACCCTGCGCACCACGCGCCTGGAGCTGTCCGCGCCGCGTGTGGAGGACGTCGACGCCGTCTACGTGGCGTGCCAGGACCCCGGTATCCAGCGGTACACGCGGGTGCCCTCGCCGTACGCGCGCGAGGACGCCGAGAAGTTCATCGACGCGGTCGCCGAGCAGTGGGCGGGCGAGCTGCATCGCACGTGGGTGATCCGCGACGGCGCGACGCTCGTCGGAACCATCGGCTTCTACCGCCTCGACGGGCAGGGCAACGGTGAGATCGGGTACTGGATCGCCCCGGACCAGCGCGGCGGCGGACGCCTGCGCGAAGCCGCGAACGCGGTGATCGACTGGGCCTTCTCGACCGACGGCGCAGGCCTCACCCGCATCGAGTGGCGCGCCGTCGTCGGCAACGAGCCGTCGGCGCGCGTCGCCCGCGCGCTGGGCTTCCGCTTCGAGGGCACTCTGCGCCAGGCGCTCGTGAGCGCGAAGCATCGCGACGACGGCTGGATCGCGGGACTCCTGAAGACGGACGAGCGGATGCCTCAGCCCTGGCCCGTCCTCGACGACTGACGACCGGCCCGACCGAGTCGCGTGGCCGCGTCCTCCCGACCTCTCACGGCCGGCCCGCGTGTCGCCGCGGCATGGCAGGATGAGCGCATGCCCGAGATGCCCGAGGTGCAGGGACTCGTCGACTTCCTCCGCGAGCGGCTCACCGGCGTGCAGATCACGCGGGCGACCGTCGCGAACATCGCGGCGCTGAAGACGTACGACCCGCCGATCGACGCGCTCCAGGGGCAGGAGATCACGGGGGCCTCGCGCCACGGCAAGTTCATCGACCTCGCCACGACCGGCCCGCACCTGGTGTTCCACCTCGCCAAGGCCGGGTGGCTGCGCTGGTACGACGAGCTGCCCAAGACGATCATCCGCCCGGGCAAGACGCCGATCGCGCTGCGCGTCGCGCTCTCCGACGGCGCCGGGTTCGATCTCACCGAGGCGGGCACGAAGAAGTCCCTCGCGGTCTACGTCGTGCGCGAACCGTCGGACGTCCCCGGTGTCGCACGGCTCGGCCCCGATCCCCTCGACCCCTCCTTCTCGCGCGACACCTTCGCCGAGCTGCTCGCCGGCCGCCGCACCCAGATCAAGGGGGTGCTGCGCGACCAGATGATCATCGCGGGGGTCGGCAACGCCTACTCCGACGAGATCCTGCACGCGGCCAAGATGTCGCCGTACGCGCTGGCCTCCTCACTGTCCGACGACGACGTCACGCGCCTGTTCGACGCGATGACCGAGACGTTGACGGATGCTGTCGCCGAGGCATCCGGAAAGCCACCGGCCGAGCTGAAGGACGCGAAACGCCGGGGTATGCAGGTCCACGGGCGCCGCGGTGAGACGTGCCCTGTCTGCGGCGATGAGGTGCGCAGCGTCTTCTTCGCCGACAACTCGCTCGAGTACTGTCCCACCTGCCAGACCGGCGGCAAGATCCTCGCCGACCGCCGCCTCTCGCGCCTTCTGAAGTAGCCTCAGTCGCCGGTCGTGCCCATGAGCACGCGGGCGTCCTCGTCGACCCAGTCGAGCGACTTCGACACCGCTTTGCGCCACTGACGGTAGCGGCGCTCGCGCTCGTCCTCGCGCATCCGCGGCTCGAAGCGGACGTCCTCCCGCCAGTGCGATCGGAGCTCGTCGAGGTCGCTCCATACGCCGGTCGCGAGACCAGCGGCGTACGCGGCGCCGAGGGCGGTCGTCTCGACGACCTTCGGGCGGACGACGGGGATGCCGAGGATGTCGGCCTGGAATTGCATCAGGAGGTCGTCGCGCGTCATGCCGCCGTCGACGCGCAGCTCGTCGAGCGTGCGGCCGGTGTCGGCGACGACGGCGTCGATCACGTCGCGCGTCTGGAACGCCGTCGACTCGAGGGCCGCGCGCGCGATGTGCGCCTTGTTGACGTAGCGCGTGAGTCCGACGAGCGCGCCGCGCGCGTCGGGGCGCCAGTACGGCGCGAAGAGCCCGGAGAACGCCGGCACGAAGTAGGCGCCGCCGTTGTCGTCGACGCTCGCGGCGAGAGTCTCGACGTCCTCCGAACGCTGGATGATGCCCAGGTTGTCGCGCAGCCATTGCACGAGCGAGCCGGTCACCGCGATGGATCCCTCGAGCGCGTAGCGGGCGGGCTCGTCGCCGATCCGGTAGCCGACCGTGGTGATGAGGCCACTGCCTGATCGCACGATCTCGGTGCCGGTGTTCACGAGCAGGAAGTTGCCGGTGCCATAGGTGTTCTTCGACTCCCCCGCGTCGAAGGCCGCCTGCCCGAAGGTCGCCGCCTGCTGATCGCCGAGGATCCCGGCGATCGGGACGCCGTCGAGCACCGAGGGCAGCGAGGAGTGTCCGACCACCTCGGATGACGAGCGGATCTCGGGCATCATCGCGCGCGGGATGCCCCACACGGCGAGCAGGTCGTCCGCCCAGTCGAGCGTGCGCAGGTCCATGAGCAGCGTGCGGGACGCGTTGGTGACATCCGTGACGTGGATGCCGCCGCGCGCGCCGCCGGTGAGGTTCCACACCACCCAGGTGTCGGGTGTGCCGAACAGGAGCTCCCCCGCTTCGGCGGCGGCCCGCGCTCCGTCCACATTGTCGAGGATCCACGCGACCTTCGACGCGGAGAAGTACGTGGCGAGCGGCAGCCCGGTGGCCTCGGCGAACCGATCCGCACCCCCCTCGGCCGCCATCTCGTCGATACGGGGCTGGGTGCGGGTGTCCTGCCACACGAGCGCGTTGTGAACCGGACGCCCGGTGCGCTTCTCCCACACGATCGCCGTCTCGCGCTGATTCGTCACGCCGATCGCGGCGACCGCGGATGCCGCGAGCCCGGCGCGCGACAGACACGACGCGATGACCCATTCGGTGTTGGTCCAGATCTCGACCGGGTCGTGCTCCACTCGACCGGCACGGGGAAAGATCTGCTCGTGCTCACGCTGCGATACAGAGACCACGGCACCGGCGGCGTCGAACACGATGGCACGCGTCGAGGTCGTGCCCTGGTCGATGGACAGCACGTGGTCGGGCAACGTCGTCTCCTTGCTCGGCGGGCGACATCGCCCGCGCGGTCGGCCGCGCGCCGGGCGCGCGTGCGGTCAGGCTATCGCGCGGCGGCGGGGATCCAGGACGGGTCGGCGGCGTGGATCCGCTCCAGCGCACGTCCGACCTCGAGCGCGGTGCGTGCGGGGTCCCAGTCGAGCACGGGGGCGACCGCGTCGGCCGCCTCGGCGACCGCCGCCGCGCTCGCCTCGCCGACGAACGCGACGCTGGTGCGCCGCAGCAGCAGGTCGTCGAGATGCGTGACGTCCTCCGTCGCGGCGAGGTGGCGCAGTTCGCCCGAGCTGTAGTCCGGCAGGTGCTCGAGCAGGGCGTCGTCGGCATCCGCGGCGATCGCGTCCACGACGGCGGCGGCGATGGTGCCGTAGCGGTCGAGCAGCACCGCGACGCGGCCGGCCGGCACGTGGGCGGCATGAGCCGCGATCCACTGCCGGCGAGCGCGCTCGGTCATCGGGTATCCGCGGCCCCCGCCGATCGGCACTCCACGGGTCGAGCCGCGGCGCGGGCGGGCCAGCAGCTCGAGGGCGCGGTCGGCGAGATGCTCGGCCGACGCACGGAAGGTGGTCCACTTTCCGCCGATGAGGCTCAGGACCGTCGCATCCCCACCGGTCAGCGGTGCGGATTCGATGCGATAGTCACGCGAGACGAACCCGGGCGAGACATCGTCGTGGCCGGGCAGCGGCCGCACGCCGGCGAACCGGTAGACGATCTGAGAACGCTCGACCGGGATCGTCGGCAGCACCTGGCTGATGAGCTCGATGAAGTAGTCGACCTCCGCCTCGGTGCACACGATCGGGTCGGCCATGTCGTGCTCGAGGTCGGTGGTGCCGACGAGAACGCGGCCCTTCAGGGGGTAGATGAGAACGATGCGCCCGTCCTCGTTCTCGAAGAACAGCTCCCGCCCGCCGGTCGCGGCGAGCAGCCCGGGGTGGTCGAGCACGACGTGCGAGCCCTTCGTTCCGCCCATGTACCGGGTCGGGTCGCCGAGGACGAGATTGGTGAGGTCCGTCCACGGACCACTGGCGTTCACGACGACGGATGCCGAGAACCGCGTCTCCTCGCCGGTCAGCGTGTCGCGCAGCACGACCCGCCCGTCGTCGACCCCGACCGCCGCGGTGTAGTTGGCCGCTCGCGCCCGATCGCCGCCCGCGGCGCGGCCGTCGCGCAGCACGTCGATGGCGAGGCGCTCCGGGTCGTGGAGGGACGCGTCCCAGTAGGTCGCGGTGTACTTCACGTCGGGGTTCAGCTGAGGCAGCTGCGCGAGCGAGCGCTTGCGCCCGTGAAAGGTGTGACGAGGGACGGTGCCCTTGCCGAACACGCCGCCCCCGCGGGAGAAGGAGTCGTAGATGACGAGCCCGATCTTGATGAGCGCGGCCCCGCGCTCATGGTGCTTCCCGCCGCCGTGTCGCAGGAACCGCAGCGGCGCCGAAAGGACTCCCGAGAACGTCGAGAAGATCGGGATGGTCGTCTGCAGCGGCCTGACGTAGTGCGGGGCGGTGCGCAGCAGCGCGTTGCGCTCGGTCACGGCCTCGTGCACCAGCCGGAACTCGCCGTTCTCGAGGTAGCGGATGCCGCCGTGGATCATGTGCGACGACGCTGCCGACGCGCCGCTGATGAAGTCGTCGCGCTCGACGAGGGCGACGTCCACGCCCTGCATCGCGAGGTCGCGGAACGTCGCGAGACCGTTGATGCCGCCGCCGATGATCAGCACATCGGCGTACGGCCGCGCGGCGAGAGTCGCCCATCCTCGTTCCGCTGCCCGCACCGCCATCGCATCCCCCATCGTCGTGGTGTCGTCCCATCATGACACCGGCGGACGTCCTTGCAGACGATATGCACATACGTGCACGATGGATCGATGGACCAGATCGGCGACGCCCGCACGATGCAGCGCGCGCTCACGGCCGCGCACCTCTACTACGTGCAGGACCGCACCATGGATGCGATCGCGCAGGAGCTCGGCACGTCGCGTTCGACGGTGTCGCGGCTGCTCACGCACGCCCGGGCGACGGGCATCGTCGACATCCGCATCCGGTCGCCCTTCGCCGCGCCGCAACGGCTCGAGGAGCGACTGGCCGAGCGCTTCGGCGTCCTCACCCAAGTCGTTCCCGTTCCCGACGAGACCACCGAGGTCGACCGGCTGCAGCGCGTCGCCGTCGCCGCCGCGCACGCGCTCCTCGACCTCGTCCAGGACGACATGATCGTGGGCGTCGCCTGGGGATCGACGACCGCTGCCGTGAGCCGTCATCTCGTGCCCAAGTCAGTGCACGGCGCGACATTCGTGCAGCTGAACGGCTCGGGCAACACCCACTCGACGGGTCTCCTCTACGCGAGCGAGATCCTCAGCCGGTTCGCCGCCGCCTACGACGGGAGCGCGCAGCAGTTCCCCGTGCCGGCGTTCTTCGACGACCCGGCCACGAAGGACGCGATGTGGCGCGAGCGCAGCACGCGGCGCATCCTCGACATGCTCCCCGCGATGGACCTCGTGCTCTTCAGCACCGGCTCCGCGGGATCGCGCGTACCGAGCCACGTCTACAGCGGCGGCTACCTCGAGCCGGCTGAACTCGATCAGCTCGCCGACGAGGGGGTCGTTGGCGACGTGGCCACGGTCTTCTACCGCGCGGACGGCTCGAGCGACGGGATCGCCCTCAACGACCGTGCCACCGGCCCGAGCCTGGGCCTCCTGCGAGGCATCCCACGGCGCCTCTGCATCGTGTCGGGAGTCTCCAAGCTCGCGAGCCTCCGTGGCGCCCTCGCCGCGGGCATCGCGACGGACCTCATCGTCGACGAGGCCACCGCGCGGGCGCTCCTGGAGTGAGCCGCAGCGGCAGGAGTCGGGTGCGGACTTCATTCGAAGACATGGAATGAATGCACGGATGCCGCGTTGACTACACTCGAGAGCATCAACGTGCTCCGGGGTCGGTGAGAATCCGAACCGGCGGTGACAGTCCGCGAGCCTAGGCATCAGCATCCGTTTCGGATGCCGCCACGGCCGATCCGGTGGAATTCCGGAACCGACGGTGATGCGACAGGTCCCCTCAGGGAGCAGGTCGCTAGTCCGGATGGGAGGCAGCACAGAGGCGTCGCCATGCGCGCCTCCGCTTCCTATGCCCCGGGGCGTCGAGAACGACGAGACGAGGGGCCGGATGGCGAGCACAGTGGAACACGACGCGATGCGTCGGGCGCTGACGATCGCCCGACGAGGTCCGCGCGGAGTGAACCCTCAGGTGGGCGCGCTCCTGCTGTCGCCGGACGGCGACGTGATCGCCGAGGGCTGGCACCGCGGTGCGGGCACCCCGCACGCCGAGGTGGACGCGCTGTCGAGGCTCGCGCCCGGCGCCGCGCGCGGCGCGACCGCGATCGTGACCCTCGAGCCCTGCAACCACACCGGTCGCACCGGACCATGCTCCGAGGCCCTCATCGCCGCGGGCGTCGCCCGGGTCGTCTACGCGATCGCGGATCCCGGCGACCACTCCTCCGGCGGCGGCACGCGGCTGCGCGCAGCCGGCGTCGAGGTCGAGGCCGGCCTGCTCGCCGACGAGGCGACCGCGCTCCTCGACTCGTGGCTGACGGTCCAGCGCCTGCGCCGGCCGCACGTGACGGTGAAGTGGGCCCAGAGCCTCGACGGCCGGGCCGCGGCATCCGACGGCACCAGCACGTGGATCACCGGGCCGCAGGCTCGCGCCGACGTCCACCGCCGCCGCGCCGAAGCCGACGCGATCGTCGCCGGCACCGGCACGGTGCTCGCCGACGACCCGGCGCTCACCGCCCGCGCCGACGACGGCTCGCTGCTGCCCCACCAGCCGGTCCCGGTCGTCGTGGGCGCGCGTGCCGTGCCCGAGGCGGCGCGCGTACGGCAGCATCCGCACGCGTTCCTCCAGTACCCCGGCGACGAGGCCTCGGGCGGTCTGCGAGCACTGCTCGAAGATCTGCGCACCCGAGGCGTGCAGCGCGTGTTCGTCGAGGGCGGGCCCGCCGTCGCGGCGTCGTTCCTGCGCGAGCGCCTCGCCGACGAGCTGCTCGTGTACGTCGCTCCGGTGCTGCTCGGCGGTGACCGGCTCGCGGTGCAGGACATCGGGGTGACCACCATCGGCGAGGCGCGGCGCCTGGCCGTGGCATCCGTCACCCCTCTCGGCGACGATCTGCTGTTCGTCGCCCACCCCGCTTCGGAAGGAGACGAGTGATGTTCACCGGAATCATCGAGGAGATCGGCGAGGTCACCGCTGTCGAGCCGTCGGGAGACGGCGTGCGCGTCACGGTGCGAGGGCCGAAGGCGGTGTCGGATGCCGCGCACGGCGACTCCATCTCCGTCAGCGGCGTGTGCCTCACGGTCGTCGACCAGGGCTCCGACTGGTTCACCGCCGACGTGATGAAGCAGACGCTCGACATGTCGACCCTCGAGGGCGTCTCCGCCGGTCGCGTGGTCAACCTCGAGCGCGCGACGGCTGCGCACGGCCGCCTCGGCGGGCACATCGTGCAGGGCCACATCGACGGCACCGGCGAGGTGCTCGAGGTGCGACCCGGCGAACAGTGGCAGGTGCTGCGCATCTCGGTCCCCGGCGAGCTCGCCCCGCTCGTGGTCGACAAGGGCTCGATCGCCGTCGACGGCGTCTCGCTCACCGTGAGCGGTGCAAGCGCCGCCGCCCCCGGGGAGGGGTGGTTCGAGGTCTCGCTCATCCCCGAGACCCTCGCCGCGACCACGCTCGGCGCTCGCGTGCCGGGCGATCGCGTCAACCTCGAGACCGACATCCTGGCGCGCCACGTGCAACGCCTGCTGGCTTTTTCCACGGAAGGAGGCTCGAAATGAGCCTTGCCACGATCCCCGAGGCCCTGGAGGCGCTGCGCGCCGGCCGGCCGGTCATCGTCGCGGACGATGAGAACCGCGAGAACGAGGGCGACGTCATCCTGTCGGCCCAGCTCGCCACTCCCGAGTGGGTCGCGTGGACGGTCCGCTGGACGAGCGGCTTCCTGTGCGCGCCGATGCCCGCGGACTGGGCCGACCGCCTCGACCTTCCGCCGATGGTCGAGAACAACGAGGACGCCCGCGGCACCGCGTACACGGTGAGCGTGGACGCCGCCGACCGTGTGTCGACCGGCATCAGCGCCGCGGACCGCGCGCACACGCTCAACGTGCTCGCGAACCCCGAATCGACGCCCACCAGCGTGATCCGCCCCGGCCACATCCTGCCGCTGCGCGCCGTCGACGGCGGCGTGCGCGAGCGCGCCGGCCACACCGAAGCCGCCGTCGAGCTCATGAAGCTCGCCGGACTCGCACCGGTCGGTGTCATCGGCGAGGTGGTCGCGGAGGACGGCAGCATGATGCGCCTGCCCGGGCTGCAGGAGCTGGGCGCCGAGTACGGCATCCCGGTCATCACGATCGAGCAGCTCGCCGCCCACCTCGATGAGAACTTCCCGTGCGATCCCGCGATCCGCAACGCCCACAAGCGCCGCGTGAGCCTGCGCGCGGAGGCGCACGTGCCCACCGGGCACGGCGAGTTCCGCTTCCTCGCGTACAAGGACCGCGTCACCGGCACCGACCACATAGCGGTCGTCTCGGGCGAGCTCTCGGACGCGCCTCTCGTGCGCGTGCACTCGGAGTGCCTGACGGGCGAGGCGTTCGGATCGCTCAAGTGCGAGTGCGGCCCGCAGCTCGAGGCCGCCCTCGACGCCATCGAACAGGACGGCGGCGTGGTCATCTACATGCGCGGCCACGAGGGTCGCGGCATCGGCCTCATCAACAAGCTGCGCGCCTACTCGCTGCAGGAGCGCGGCCTCGACACCGTCGACGCCAACCTCGCGCTGGGCCTGCCGGCCGACGCCCGCGACTACGCGGCGGCCGCGGGCATCCTCACCGACCTGGGTATCGAGAAGGTGCGCCTGCTGACCAACAACACCGACAAGGTGAAGCAGCTGCGCGAGCTCGGCCTCGACATCGTCGAGCAGGTGCCGCTGCTGGTCGGCGTCGGCCCGAACAACCACCAGTACCTGGAGACCAAGCGCGATCGCATGGGTCACATCATCAACGAGGCGGACCTCGCGGACGCCATCGCACACATGCACGAAGGAGCAGAACGATGAGCGGCAAGGGCGCACCCGAGGCCACGGCACCTGTCGACGGCAGCGGACTCGACCTGGTCGTCGTCGCGGGCACGTGGCACGAGACGATCACCGACGGCCTCATCGCGGGCGCCGCACGCGCCGCCGATGCCGCGGGCGCCTCGCACCGGCTCGTTCGCGTGCCCGGCTCGTTCGAGCTCCCCGTCGTGGCGAAGGCGGCTCTGGAGGCCGGAGCCGACGCGGTCGTGGCGCTGGGCGTCATCATCCGCGGCGGCACTCCCCACTTCGAGTTCGTCTCGAACGCGGCGACCGACGGCCTGACCCGCGTCGCGCTCGACACCGGCAAGCCTGTCGGCTTCGGCGTGCTGACGCTCGACGACGAGGCCCAGGGCATCGCCCGCGCCGGCCTCGAGGGCTCCGTCGAAGACAAGGGGTTCGAGGCGGCCGACGCGGCCATCCGCACCGCCGTGGTGCTCCGCGACCTGCGCGCCTGAACGGCGCGAGCGCGGGACGAATCGGACGGGTCACGACGACAACCTTCAGCTAGACTGATGGCATGGAAATCCTCCGTCACGTCGTCGTGCTCGTCCACCTCGTGGGCTTCGCCATCCTCTTCGGCGCCTGGGTCGTCGAAGCGGTGAACGGAAAGCACCAGATCACGCGCCTCATGAACTGGGGCCTCGCGATCGCCGGTCTCGCCGGCCTCATCCTCGCCGCCCCGTGGGGCATCGACTACGACCTCAACTACGCCAAGATCGGCGTGAAGCTGGTCATCCTCGTCATCATCGGCGCACTCCTGGGCATCGGCGCCGGCCGACAGCGCAAGACCGGCTCGGTGCCCGGCGCCATCTTCTGGTCGATCGGCGTCCTCACCTTCGCCAACGCCGCGATCGCCGTGCTCTGGCGCTGACCGACTGACACACGGAACGGATGCCGCGGGCCCTGGGCCGCGGCATCCGTTCTCCGCCTCTGCGGCCGGGGCGGAATCCCGGGAGTAGGCTGGTCCTTCGTACCGGGCGACAACGCCCGCACCCACGGTGATCCAGTGCAGTGCCGCCCGACGCGTCACCCTGCGCCCGGCGTCCGCCCACCGCAGCATCCCATCCGGATGACTCGCTCCGCGTATGCCCCAGGTGAATATGTCCTCCCCCAGCACGACCGCCGCGACCCCCGCGGCACCCGCAAACCCCCGCTCCCGTGTCATCCTCGCGAGCCTCGTCGGCACCACGATCGAGTTCTACGACTTCTACGTCTACGCGACCGCCGCCGTCCTCGTCTTCCCCATCCTCTTCTTCCCGACCGGCAACGACACCACATCGCTCCTGCTGTCGTTCAGCGTCTTCGGCGCCGCGATGATCGCGCGTCCGCTGGGCGCGATCGTGTTCGGGCACTTCGGCGATCGGTTCGGCCGCAAGGCGACGCTCGTCGCGTCCCTGCTCACGATGGGCATCGCGACGTTCCTCATCGGGTGCCTGCCGACATTCAACGAGATCGGCGTGTGGGCGGCCGTGCTGCTGCTCGTGCTGCGCCTCGCCCAGGGCTTCGCGCTCGGCGGCGAGTGGTCGGGCGCCGCGCTCGTCGCGACCGAGAACGCCCCGAAGGGCAAGCGCGCCTGGTACGGCACGTTCCCGCAGCTCGGCGCGCCGCTCGGCTTCATCATCGCGAACTCGGTGTTCCTCGCGATCAACTTCCTGCTCCCCCACCCCGACGGCGCGGGCCAGCGCTCGGCCGACTTCCTCGCGTGGGGCTGGCGCGTGCCGTTCCTGTTCTCCGCCGTCATGGTGATCATCGGCCTCTGGGTGCGTCTGCGTCTCGTCGAGTCCGACACGTTCGTCAAGGCCGAGGAGAAGGGTGCGATCCGCAAGTTCCCGCTCGCCACGGTCCTGCGTCACCATTGGTGGCACCTGATCCTCGGCACGTTCATCATGCTGGCGACCTACGTGCTGTTCTACCTGATGACGAACTTCACGCTCTCGTACGGCACGAAGGCCGCCGACCTGGAGGTCGCGTCCGCGGCCGCGCAGAAGGCGGCCGAGGCCGCGGGCACCGCGTTCGACCCGGCGGCCTTCGCCGCGCAGTTCTACCCGGGCCTCGGCTTCGGCTACACCGACTTCGTCGTGATGCAGATCATCGGCGTCGTGTTCTTCGGCATCTTCACGCTGCTGTCGGGCCCGATCGCCGACACGATCGGACGCCGCCGCCTGCTGCTGTGGGTGACGGGTCTGATCATCGTGTTCGGCCTCACGTTCAACCTGTTCCTGTCGCCGCAGCTCGACCCGAAGTTCACGGGTGCGCTGACGCAGGCGTTCCTCATCTTCGGCTTCATGCTGATGGGCTCGACGTTCGGACCGATGGGCGCCGTCCTGCCGGAGCTCTTCCCGACGAATGTCCGCTACTCGGGCTCTGCCATCTCGTACAACGTGTCGTCGATCCTGGGCGCCGCGCTCGCCCCGATCGTGGCGGTGGCGCTGTGGGCCTCGGCGGACGGCAGCCCCTGGCTCGTCGGCGTGTACCTCTCGGCGATGGGAGTGCTGACCTTCATCGCGCTTCTCCTGTCCCCCGAGACGAAGGACGTCGACTACGACGCCGACCTGGGCGTCGGAGCCACCGGCTCGCTCTAGCCCTGGTTCTGCAGGACGATGGGATGCCTCGACCCGGCCGGGTCGAGGCATCCCATCGTCTTCACTCACGTCCGACGCTCGTGCCTGACGGGTTTCGCATGCAGGGGCGCGTCGGTCGCGTGCGGGAACTCGCACCGGAACTCGCCCTGGTATCCGAAGAGGAATCCGAAGAGCCGGTTGCGCACCTCGAGGCGGATGCGGAAGACCTGTGCGCGGTCGTCGTAGCTCTCGCGGAGCTCGGCACGGCCGCTGAAGAGCATGGGAAAACGGAAGCCGAACGGGCCCTCGTAGAAGCGCTGCCGGTCGGATCGCAGCAGGAGGCTGCCGTCGGGCTCCGCTGTCAGCTGGAGGTCGACCGCGAGGTGCTGATGGCTGCCGAGGTAGTCGATGACGCGGCCGTCGTCGCCGAGGATCATCGTGGCGTCGAAGCGGCGCACGGCACGAGGCATCCGGAAGTGGCGCACGAAGGTGACCGTCTCGCGTCCGAACGGGTCGCGGTAGGGATAGTTCTCGATCGTGAACGCGATGTCGCGGCCCGTCTCGGGGATGAGGATGTTGCGGAAGCGCCCGATCTGAAGGAACGGGATCGTCCACCAGGGGCCTCGGCGAATCGTGGTCATGGTGCCGCGGCCGACGCACGCGTAGCCGGGCGCGAGGCCGACACCGAAACGCCGTTGCAGCATCGGGTGGAGACGGGCGAAGTCATCGCCCATGGCCCGCGCGAAGACGGACGTCGCGATCGCGGTCTCGGCCCTCACGGGTGCACCAGCGAGTGCAGGGTCGTCGGGGCGTCCTCCATGACGCGGCGGTTCGCGGGACGGCGCTCACACCGCGCGGCCCGAGGCCGCTGCGATCGCCAGAAACGCAGCACCGACCAGAGCGGCCACCGCTCGGGCGGGATGCCGGTCTCGGCCCAGATCCGCAGCCGATCGAAGCTCCAGGCGGTCGCCCATCCCATCAGCGGTCGAACGATGAGATCCAGCGCGCGGCCCCACTGCGGGCTGTAGTCGTACCCGGTCGTGAAGACGACGTCGTCACCGTCCGGGCGGTAGCGCCAGTAGCCTCGACCGGTGCCGAGCGGTGAGAGCCGGCTGTCGCTGTCGAAGCGGAGCACAGAGGTGCGCGTTCCATCGGGACGCGCGCGTTCGCCGATCGTCGTGCCGTTGCCCGTGATCGTGCATCCGGGCAGGCGGCGTTCGTACGCGAAGCGCGTGCCGCCGCCGGCCAGGGGTTCGGTCGGAATGATGCGGCTGAAGCGCACGTCCCAGCGCTCATGCAGAGCGGGGTCCTGGGTGAGCCGCCACACCCGCTCCATCGGCGCAACGATGCGGATGCTGACGTAGATCGCACGCCCGCTCACCGCAGCGAGCCGATCGCCGCGACGAAGATCCACACCGCCGCGAACGCCACCGGCGCGCCGAGGGCGATGGTGCCCCACACCGTCATGGCGCGGAGGAAGCGCCGGCCCTTCTGCCTCTCGCCGAACATGTTCAGCGCGGACAGGGCCGCAGCCGACCCGACGATGACCACCGAGACGGCCGGCATCGCGACGGTGGCAGGAACGACAGGCACCGCGAACATCAGCCACGACGCCGCCATGGGCAGCGCGCCACTCAGTGACGCAGCCCAGACGCACGCCGACGCGATGACGATGGCGACGTTCACCAGCGTGAGAACGCGGAACCACCGCTCACTCCAGAGCCCCACGTCCGCGGGGGCCGGGGACTCCTCGGATGCGGTCGACGCGGCTTCGCCGTGGTTCGTCACGCCTGCACCTCGGCGATGAGGTCGAGCAGTTCGCGCAGCGGCTTGCGGAGCACGCGCAGCCGAACCAGAGGGAGCGAGAGCCTGAGGAGCCGCAGGCCCCGTTCGAGCAGCCTGCTCGTGCGCTCGCGACCCTCGGAGGTGTCGTAGACCCAGAACAGAGCGAGGAGCAGGTGGCCCAGCATCAGCGCCGACGGCAGACCCTCATCGAACTCGGGCGGGAGCTTGTCCGCGGCGCCGGTGATCGCCTCGCGGAAGAGGCCGACCACGATCTCGCGCGACTCCGAGGAGTCGCTCGACAGCGGGTTGATCGACGAGCGTGGCGAGACCGCCGCGGAGAGGAACTCCGGGGCGAAGCGGTGGTACGGCTCCAGCTGCGCGAGGCCCGTGCGGAACACGATGCCGAGCCGCTCGATGAGATCGGCACTCGTCGCCAGCAGTGGCTGCGCGGCCGCACGGTGCTGCTGCTGGACGTCGAGGTACAGCTCCTGGACCAGGTCGTTCTTCGACGCGAAGTGGTAATTGGTCGTGCCCACCGAGACGCCGGCTTCGGCCGCGATGAGCCTGATCGTGGTCTGGTCGTACCCGCGCTCCCGGAACGAACGCAGTGCGATGTCGCGGATGAGCGCCCGCGTGCGCTCGCTCTTGGTTGCTGCCACCATGGAACTGGACATGTTCAGAAACGTATCGCCATTTCTGAACATGTTCAAGAGTGACTCGCCGACGAGGCGCATCGCAGACACGCCGAGATGCGAAGACGCGGATGCCGCAGCCCGCGTGGGCTGCCGCATCCGCGTCAGCCGGGAATCAGTCGAGGAACAGCGCGCGCAGACGCTTCGTCGTGAACACCAGACCGATGGCGATCATGACGACGTAGTAGAGGACGTGCCACCACATCTCGGGTGTGAGGATGCCGGTGGTGAGTCCGCGAACGAGCTCGACGCCGTGCCACAGCGGGAACGCCATGATGATGTGCTGGATCCACTCGGGATAGATCGTGATCGGGTACAGCGTCGCCGAGAACAGGAACATCGGCAGCAGCACGAAATTGATCCAGTCCATCTGCTGGAACGTCTTCATGTAGCTCGTGACGGCCATGCCGAGGCTCGCGAACCCGAAGGCGATGAGCAGCACCGCCGGCAGCGCCAGGATCGCGGTCCACGCCAGGTTGAGGCCGAGGATCTGCATGATGATCATGAAGCCGGTCGCGTACAGCAGGCCGCGCAGCAGCGCGTAGAGGATCTCGCCCAGCGCGACGTCGAGCGGCCCGAGCGACGTCGCGAGCATGCCCTCGTAGAGCTTGCCGTAGTTGAGCTTGAAGAAGACGTTCCACGTCGAGTCGTAGATCGCGCCGTTCATCGCCGAGACGGCGAGCAGCGCGGGGGCGATGAACGCGGCGTAAGGCACCTCGACGCCGCTGGAGGTCTGCACGTCGCCGATGAGCGAGCCGAGGCCGATGCCCATCGAGGCGAGATAGAACACCGGCTCGAAGAAGCCCGACAGCACGACGGCCCAGCTCGACGAGCGCGCGGCGATGAGGCCGCGCTGCACGACCGACTGCGGGTTGCCCGCCCACAGCGCGCGCACTCCGCCGGCACGGATCGCGCCGGTCTCGGTTCCGGTCGCGACGGTCATGCGCCGAGCCTCCTCTGGAAGATGCGGCGGCCGATCACGTAGCCGCCGATCGACAGCAGGAGCAGGTAGCCCACGTGCACGACGATCGCGAACGGGTCCATGGGCAGGCCGTAGGTGGCGACGCGGCCGAGCTCGGTCGCGTGCCACAGCGGTGACACCCAGCCGATCCACTGCAGCCAGAGCGGCAGCGTGGCCAGCGGGTAGAACGTGCCCGAGAAGAGGAACATCGGCATGAAGATGAAGCGCTGCACCAGCGCGACCTGGCCTTTGTCGTCGGTGATCGACGCGGCGTACGCCATGTACGGGATGCCGAACGCGAGGCCCGCGAGCAGGCCGATCGGAATGGTGAGCCACCCGGTCTCGGGGTTCGGCACAGCCTGGAACAGCCATAGGAACAGGTAGTACGCGACCACGACGACGATGATGCGCGCTGATGCGCCGGCGATGACGCCACCGGCGATCTGACCCGGCGACAGCCCTGTCGCGCTGAACCCGAAGAAGTAGCGCCGCCACTTGAAGCCGGCCATGACCGGATAGGAGAACTCCTCCGACGCGACCGAGATCGCGGCCGTCATCAGAAGCGCCGGCGCGACGAACACGAGGTACGAGACCTCGACGCCGTTCTGCGTGATCGGGGCGTCGATGAGCGCGGCGAGGCCGACGGCGAGCCCCAGCAGGTAGAGGATGGGCTGGCCGAGCGCGCCGACGATGATGGTCCAGCCGTACGCGCGCATCGCGCGCACCATGTGCTCGGTGACGTACCAGGTGCCCAGTGCCCGGGGCTTGCGACCCCACTGCATCGCCTCGGCGCGCAGCTCGTCGAGCGTGGGCTGCACGCGAGTCGTGGCGTCTTCGGAAGGAAGGCTCATTCGATCAGCGACCTTCCGGTGAGCCGGAGGAAGACGTCCTCGAGGCTGGAGCGACGCACGAGCGATGTGATCGGGGTGAGCCCCCGGTGCGTCACCGTCTCGAGCGCCGCCTCGCCGTCGTTCGCGTAGACGAGGATGCGGTCGGGCAGCACCTCGACGCGGTCGCCGATGCCCTCGAGCTGCGGAGCCACCTGCTCGTTGCGGTCGGACCCGAAGCGCACCTCGAGCACCTCGCGGCTGGAGTGCTCGCGGATGAGCGAGGCCGGCGTGCCCTCGGCCATGATGCGGCCCTTGTCGACGACGATGAGCCGGTCGCAGAGCTGCTCGGCCTCGTCCATGTAGTGCGTGGTCAGCACGAGGGTGGTGCCGCGCTCCTTGAGGCGGAACAAGCGGTCCCACAGCACGTGGCGCGCCTGCGGGTCGAGACCCGTCGTCGGCTCGTCGAGCAGCAGGATGCGCGGGTCGTTGATGAGGCCGCGCGCGATCGTGAGCCGCCGCTTCATGCCGCCCGAGAGCTGCTCGACCTTGCTCTTCGCCTTGTCTTCGAGCTGCGCGAACGCGAGCAGCTCGTCGGCCTTCTGGTGGCAGACCTTGCCCGGCAATCCGAAGTAGCGGCCGTAGATGTAGAGGTTCTCACGCGCGTTGAGCTCGCCGTCGAGGTTGTCCTGCTGGGGCACGACGCCCAGGCGCGATCGGATCTCGGGGCCGTAGCGGTCGGGATCGAGCCCGAGGATCGACAGGTCTCCGCTGGTGCGCGTCGATACCGCGCCCACCATCTTCATCGTCGTGGACTTGCCCGCACCGTTCGGGCCGAGCAGGCCGAACGACTCGCCCGGCGCGACCTCGAACGACAGTCCGTCGACGGCGAGGAAGTCGGGCTTGCCTTTGACCTTGTAGGCCTTGACGAGGTTGTCAGCGGTGATCACGGGGGCAGGCACCGGACTACCCTAACGCCCCGCTCCGACACCGCCCAGTGCCGGGCTGGACGACCCGCCGTCAACATGAGTTGACGCCTGCCCCGCTGTCAACTACGGTTGACACGATGCCGCGGTCCGCAGCATCCGTGTCTGCCGAGTGAGAGGCTGCCCCATGAGCGGCGACGAACTGACCACCCTGATCGGGGCGGCAGGCGGTCGCGAGCCGATCGCGGAGCTGCACCGTCTCGCCGAGGTCCGCCGCGAGCTCGCACGTGCCGAGGAGGTGCAGGTGCGCAAGGCGCGCAACCTCGGCTTCTCGTGGCAGGCGATCGCCGGCGCCCTCGGCGTGAGCCGGCAGGCCGTCCACAAGAAGTACGGTCGAAGGTAAGCCCCCTTCACGAACGAGGTACACCCATGCCCTCCGCCGATCTCGACGAAGCCCCCGCCATCCCCGCGCCTGCGGAGTCGCCCCGCGTCCGGCGCGGACGATCTCGGCGCGGCAAGCCCGAAGACGGGCCGCGCGCGACCTTCTCGCAGCTGCTCCCCTATCTCTTCGAGCACAAGCGCACGCTCGCCGTCGTCGTGGTGCTGAGCATCCTGAGCGCGGGCGCGTCGCTCATCCAGCCGCTGCTGGTCGGCCAGGTCATCACACGCGTGCAGGAGAACCTCGACCTGGGCATGCTCATCTGGGCGCTCGTCGGCTTCGTGCTGCTCGCGTCGCTCATCTCGGGCTGGCAGCACTACCTGCTGCAGCGCACCGGCACCGCCGTCGTGTACTCGAGCCGACGCCGCCTCATCGCCCGCATCCTGCACCTGCCCATCAGCGAGTTCGACGCACGCCGCACCGGCGACATCGTCTCTCGCGTCGGCAGCGACACCACGCTCCTCTACGCCGCGCTCACCCAGGGCCTCGCCGACTCCATCGGCAACGGGCTCCTGTTCGCCGGCGCGCTCATCGCCATGGCGATCATCGACCCGGTGCTGCTCACGATCATCGTGCTCGTGATCGGGGTCTCGGTGCTCGGCGTGGTGCTGCTGAGCGGCCGCATCCGCACCGCGTCCACCGAGCAGCAGGAGAAGGTGGGAGCGCTCGCGTCGGGCGTCGAGCGCGCGGCCGGCTCGATCCGCACGGTCCGCGCATCCGGCGCCACCCAGCGCGAGGTCGACGCCGTCACGGCGCAGGCGACGGATGCCTACAACGTCGGCGTGCGCATCGCGAAGGTGTCGGCGCTCGTGGTGCCGATCGCGAACGTCGCGCTGCAGGTGTCGCTGCTGGTGGTCATCGGGCTCGGCGGCTTCCGCGTCGCCACCGGCGCGCTGTCGATCGCGAGCCTGGTGACCTTCATCATGTTCCTGTTCATGCTCATCGCACCGCTGGGATCCTTCTTCGGCGCGATCACCTCGGTGAGCCAGGCTCTCGGCGCCCTGGGCCGCATCCAGGAGGTGCTCGATCTCCCGACCGAGTCGCAGGACGACGCCGAGGTCGCCGCGCGGGCCGTCGCGGCCTCGGCACCGGCCGCGGCGCCGCGCGAGGCGGCCGCGATCGAGTTCCGAGACGTGCGCTTCCGCTACCCCGAGAACGTCGTCGAGGCGCGCCGCAAGGCTGAGTCCGAGGCGCTGGCGGTGCTCGAGAGCGCCCACGTCGACACGTCGACGATCGTGCTCGGCGACGGGTCCGGCGACTCCGGCCTCGAGGGGCCGGCGGATGCCGCGGCATCCGTCTCCGCCGACACCGAGGTGCTGCGGGGCGTGTCGTTCTCGGTCCCGCGGGGGGCGCGCGTCGCCCTCGTGGGCCCGTCGGGCGCCGGCAAGAGCACGACCCTCGCGCTGATCGAGCGCTTCTACGACCCGACCGACGGTGCGATCCTCCTCGACGGCACGGACGTTCGCACGCTCGATCGCGACGCACTGCGCGCGCAGCTCGGCTACGTCGAGCAGGACGCACCGACGCTGGCCGGGACGATCGGCGACAACCTCCGACTCGCCTCGCCCGAGGCATCCGATTCCGAGTGCGAGGCCGTGCTGCGCGCGGTGAACCTCGGCGAAGTGCTCGACCGCAACCCCCTCGGCATCGACGCGCCCGTGGGCGAGTCGGGCGTGATGCTCTCGGGCGGCGAGCGCCAGCGGCTCGCGATCGCGCGGGCCCTGCTGGCCGCTCCCCCGATCCTGCTGCTCGACGAGTCGACATCATCGCTCGACGGGCTCAACGAGCAGCGCATGCGCGAGGCGATCGACGCCGTCGCGGCCGGCCGCACGCTCATCGTGATCGCGCACCGCCTGTCGACCGTCGTCGACAGCGACCACATCGTGGTCATGGAGCACGGCCGCGTCGTCGGCCAGGGCACGCACTCCGAGCTCGTGCAGACCACGCCGCTGTACCGCGACCTCGCGAAGCACCAGCTGCTGGTCTGATCCTCCTCGCCCCCGCCCGACCGAATCCCCACTGTTCCGCAGTCGCGTTGTGCGCTCGGCGGGGCCGCGCACCCGCCGGAAGCGACTGCGGAACAGCCCGAGTCGGAGAAGGAATAGGCGCCCGGCCCCTCTGCCAAGAAGAGGGCCGGGCGCCGGTCTGTGTGCGACTGTCGCCGGTCGCAACCGAGACCGAAGCCTCGACCCCTCGCACAGGCAGGGCCGAGGCTTCGGAACCGGGTCAGGCGCGCTGCAGGCGGTAGCGGAGCGCGGCGAGCTCGGCCCAGAGCGGAGCGGGGACGCGGCCGTCGAAGGTTCGGTAGAACTCCTCGGTCAGGTCGGCCTCGCGCAGCCACAGCTGCGCGTCGACCGCGAACAGCTCGTCGAGGTCGGCCTGCGACACCTCGATGCCGTCGAGGTCGAGGTCGGCGCTGTGCGGCAGGCGGCCGATCGGGCTCTCGACGGCACCGACCTCGCCCTCGATGCGACGGATGATCCAGTCGATGACGCGCGAGTTGTCGCCGAAGCCCGGCCACAGGAAGCGTCCGTCCGTGCCCTTGCGGAACCAGTTCACCTGGAACACCCGCGGTGCGCGATCGAAGCGCAGCTGCTGCCCGACCTTGAGCCAGTGCCCGAAGTAGTCGGCCATGTTGTAGCCGCAGAACGGGAGCATCGCGAACGGGTCGCGCCGCAGCTCTCCGACGGTGCCCTCCTGGGCCGCGGTCTTCTCCGACGAGATGTTCGAGCCCATGAACACGCCGTGCGTCCAGTCCGTCGCCTCGACGACGAGCGGCACGTTGGTGGCGCGACGGCCGCCGAACAGGATCGCGTCGATCGGCACGCCCTGCGGGGCGTCCCAGTCGTCGGCGATCTGCGGGCACTGGGCCGCGGCGACGGTGAAGCGAGAATTCGGGTGGGCGGCGGGACGACCGGAGTCCGGCGTCCACGGTTTGCCCTCCCAGTCGGTGAGCTGTGCCGGCGGCTCGTCGGTGAGGCCCTCCCACCACACGTCGCCGTCGGGGCGCAGCGCGACGTTCGTGAAGATCGTGTTGCCCCACAGCGTCTCGACCGCTGTGACGTTGGTGGACTGGCCGGTGCCGGGCGCGACGCCGAAGAAGCCGGCCTCGGGGTTGATGGCCCAGAGGCGGCCGTCCTCACCGGGGCGCAGCCACGCGATGTCGTCGCCGAGGGTCTCGACCCGCCAGCCCGGAATCGTCGGGCGGAGCATCGCGAGGTTGGTCTTGCCGCACGCCGACGGGAACGCGGCGGCGATGTGGTAGGCGCGACCCGCGGGGTCGATGACGCGGATGAGCAGCATGTGCTCGGCGAGCCAGCCCTCGTCGCGGCCGATCACCGAGGCGATCCGCAGCGCGAAGCACTTCTTGGCGAGGATCGCGTTGCCGCCGTAGCCCGAGCCGTACGACCAGACCTCGAGGGTGTCGGGGAAGTGGACGATGTACTTCTCGTCGTTGCACGGCCACGCGACATCGGCCTGGCCCGGCTGCAGCGGGGCGCCGACGGAGTGCACGGTCTTGACCCAGTGCGCGCCGCCAGCGATCTCGCGCAGCACGTCGGTGCCGACGCGCGTCATGATGCCGATCGAGGTGACGGCGTACGCGCTGTCGGTCACCTGCACGCCGATGTGCGACAGGGGGCCGCCGACCGGACCCATCGAGAACGGCACGACGTACATCGTGCGGCCCTTCATCGAGCCCGCGAACAGCGGAGTGATGGTGGCGCGGATCTCCTCGGGCGCGGCCCAGTTGTTGGTCGGACCGGCGTCCTCCTCGCGCTCCGAGGCGATGAATGTGCGCGCCTCGGTGCGCGCCACGTCGCTCGGGTGGGAGCGGGCGAGGTAGGAGCCCGGGCGCCACTCGGGGTTGAGCTTGATGAGCTTGCCCTCGTCGACCATCTCGCGAAGGAGCATGTCGTTCTCGGCGCGGGAGCCGTCGACCCAGTGGATGCGCGCCGGCCGGGTGAGGGCGGCGATCTCGTCGACCCATGCGCGCAGAGCGACCATGCCTTCGCCCTGAACGGTCGGCAGTTCGCCATACGTCCGGGTGAGGGTGGGACGGGCGGCGGCGGAGCCTTCGGTTCGGGGGAAGATGTCGGCAAGGGCCATGGTGTCGCTCCTCGTTGATTCAACCGTCAGATGGTTTCGACGATGCAGATTCGTGCTCTTCCTCTACTTTCGGGCGTAACGGGCCGCTCTTCCGGCGAAATCTGGTGTCAAGAGTTGCGATTCTTTCGCTAGCATCAAGGAATGCCCCCCACGTCACTCGAACTGTCGACCCTGGGCCACCGCATCCGTCATCAGCGTCTCGCCCACGGGTACACGCTCGACGAGCTGGGCGCACTGGTCGGGGTCGCCGGAAGCCAGCTCAGCCTCATCGAGAACGGCAAGCGCGAGCCGAAGCTGTCGCTGCTGCAGGCGATCGCCTCGACGACGGGTGTCGATGTCGGCGACCTCCTCTCGGCTGAGCCGCCGAACCGGCGCGCGGCGCTCGAGATCGAGCTCGAACGCGCGCAGTCGGGATCGGTCTTCCGCCAGCTCGGCGTCACGCCGATCAAGGTGACCAAGGGCATGTCCGACGACACGATCGAATCGATCCTGGGCCTGCACCGCGAGCTGCAGCGTCGCGAGCGCGAGGCCATCGCGACGCCCGAGGAGGCGCGCCGCGCCAACACCGAGCTGCGCCTCATGATGCGCGAGCGCGACAACTACCTCCCCGACATCGAGAAGCTCGCCGAGAAGCAGCTCAAGGCAGCGGGGCACGTGTCAGGCGCCCTCACGCACCGCACCGTGAGCATCATGGCCGAGAAGCTCGGCTTCGAGCTGATCTACGTGAACGACCTGCCGCACTCGACGCGCTCGGTGACCGACCTCGAGCACGGGCGCATCTACCTGCCACCCGCCTCCATCCCCGGCGGCCACGGCCTGCGGTCGATGGCGCTGCAGGCGATGGCGCACCGCCTGCTCGGCCACAAGAGGCCGACCGACTACGCCGACTTCCTGCAGCAGCGGCTCGAGATCAACTACTACGCCGCGTGCTGTCTGATGCCCGAGACGGCGTCGGTCGCGTTCCTGCAGCAGGCGAAGAAGGACCGCAACCTCGCCGTCGAGGACTTCCGCGACGCGTTCGGCGTGACGCACGAGGCGGCCGGCATGCGGCTCACCAATCTCGCGACGCACCACCTGGGGATCAAGCTGCACTTCCTGCGCGTCGACGGCTCAGGGGCGATCTCGCGTGTCTACGAGAACGATGACCTGCCGCTCCCGATGGACGTCACCGGCGCCGTCGACGGCCAGATCGCGTGCCGCAAGTTCTCGGCGCGCGCCGCCTTCTCCGAGCAGAACCGCACCACCGAGCACTATCAGTACACGGACACCCCGGCCGGCACCTACTGGTGCTCGACGCAGACCGGCACCACCGCGGAGGGCGAGTTCTCGATCACGGTGGGCGTGCCCTTCGACGACGCGCGGTGGTTCCGCGGACGCGAGACGCAGAAGCGCGCGACCTCGACGTGCCCTGACGAGTCGTGCTGCCGCCGCGTCGCCTCCGGAGTCTCGGAGCGCTGGGCGGGAAAGGCCTGGCCGAGCGCGCGTGTGCACATGCAGATGTTCTCGCCGCTCCCCCGCGGCGCTTTCCCCGGCGTCGACGACAACGAGGTGTACGACTTCCTCGACCGCCACGCCTGAGCCCGTGCCACTCGGCGCGGGGCGTCTGCTGCCGAAACACGGGTCGGTAACGCCGACACGCCGGGAACGGATGGTGCGCCCCGGCGTGTTCGGTGACGAACCCGTGTTTCGGCAGGTGTGCGCGGGCTTCGGCGGCCAGACCCGGGGCTATGCCGTGATGAAGTCGCGGTAGCGGTCGAGCGCGGCGGCGATCTCCTCGTCGGTCGCCGCCCCAGGGGTGAACAGCTCGGGCACCGGGGATTCCGCGTGGCGGCCCACGGCCAGCGAGTGCGTCCACACGCCGACCGCCTCGCCGCGCGCGACGAGGATAGGACGGACGATGCCGTTCATGCTCGGGCCGATCGCACTCAGGAACTCCGGCGCGCAGGGCACGGTGCGGTCGGCGTACGACAGGTAGTACTCCTCGAACGGCGGCAGCGCCACCACTTCGGGCGCCCCGGCGCTGCGCCGAGGTGCGGCACCGGCGACCACGTACTGCGGCTCGGGTTCGTCGGCGACGGGACGCAGGCGATCGGATGCCGCCTCCGCCGCCGCACGCGAGACCCCGAGCGGGAGCCCGCTCCACCACGCGAAGTCCCGCGCGCCGGCGGGACCGTGCGAGGCGATGTAGCGGACGAAGAACTCGGCCATCGGATCGGCCGGGGTCACGGCATCCGTGATCCACTCGTCGGCGAGCACGAAGAACTGCTCGCGGGTCGGCCCCTTCTCCCGTGGCACGACCGGGCCCTGGCACAGCACGGCGCGCAGCGACAGGGCGACGAGCAGGTGGTAGCCCCGTTGCCGGAACGTCGACACCCCTCCCTGTTCCCACACCTCGAACAGCTCCTTGCGCGTGAGGCGGTTGCCCCCGCCGAGCGCTGCCCGCGCGAGGCGCTCGGCGCGGTCGGCCTCGTCGGCGTCGATCCCTTCGTTGCGGTGCACGGCCGCCGCCTGGCGGCGCTGGCGCTCTGCGGTCAGCGACAGCACCCACTCCATGTCGGCGGTGGGGATCGTGTGGATCGTCCCGCGCATGGTCCAGGTGCGCACGATCTCGCCGCGGCCGTAGGCGGCGTCCACGTCGCGCACCGTCGTTCGGCCGCGCACGCGCGTCGCAAGCGCCCAGCGCCCGCCCCAGAACTCCTGGCTCTGCGTCGCGAGCATGTGCCGCGCGGCGTCGGCGACCGTCGCCGCGGGGGCGCTCAAGCGGTGCGACCGGAGCCGCTCGGACCGAATGGTCGAGGCTGGGCCCACGCGCCCGGAGGCTCCGGGCGACGCGCCAGCGGCGTCTGAAGAAGGAGTGGGGACCACCCGCCCATCATGGCCCAGGCTGCGGACGCCCGGTGTCCGCGATCGTCAGCGCTGGTGTGCGGCGTCGTAGGCGGCGCGCGAGTCCTCGATGCGCGGGTGGTTCTCGATCGCCCAGTCGGCGAGGGCCATCGCCAGCTGGATGAGCGTGCCGCCGAGGGGTGTCAGCTCGTACTCGACGCGCGGCGGCACCTCGGCGTGGACGGTCCGGGTGATGAGCCCGTCGCGCTCGAGCTGGCGGAGCGTCAGCGTCAGCATGCGCTGCGAGATCCCCGGGATGTGACGCTGCAGTTCGGTGAAGCGCAGCCGCTCCCGCCGCAGCGTGCCGACCACGAGCAGCGACCACTTGTCGCCGATGCGGTCGAGCACGTCGCGGATGGCGCGGCCGTGGTCGGAGCCGGGAGAGGCCTCCTCGCACGAGCGCTCGTAGCCGGTCGGCGTGGGCTCGCCGGGGAGCTCGATCGTGAGGGTGGTCGCCATCGCGTGTCACCTACTTACATCCGTGTGCCTTTTGAACGCGTCTTCGAGGTGACGCATCATGGGGTTGCTTACAAACAGTAACAGACCCCACGACCTCTCCCTGGAGTACTCGCATGACCATCGCCCTCTGGATCCTCAACGGCCTGCTCGCCCTCGCCTTCGTCGCGGCCGGCGCCATGAAGGTCGCCCGTCCCAAGTCCGCTCTCGTCGCGAGCGGCATGGGCTGGGCCGACGACTTCGCCGACCCGACCGTGAAGCTCATCGGCGCCGCCGAGGTGATCGGCGGTATCGGCCTGATCCTGCCGCTCCTGACCGGCATCGCGCCGATCCTCACCCCGATCGCCGCTGCCGCCCTGACCGTCGTCATGATCGGCGCTGTCGCCGTGCACGTGCGCCGCAAGGAGAACGCGACCCCGTCGATCGTGCTCGCCGTGCTGTCCGCGGTGAGCGCCGTGGTCGGCTTCCTGGTCGTGCTCTGACCCCACGGACCCCGGACGAGAGCGGATGTTCCCCACGCACTCAGGCATCCGCTCTCCTCAGGACTCCCGGCACACGAGCCGGTTCCCTAAGCTGACGGCATGAGGGTGAACGACGCGGATCCGCGGATCTGCCCTACATGCGGAGACGCTCTGACCTTCGAGATCCTCGACGATGAGCGCTTCCTGGTCGCCTGGTCGTGCGTGAACTGCGGTCTGATCCGCACGACCGAACCGGTGTAGGAGACCTCGATGGATGAAACGGCGAACGGCTCGGACGCGATCTCGGCGGCGGGGTTCCATCAGGCGTCTGGCGTCTCCGATTGGCGGGTCACCGGCACGGGACCGCAGGCCGTCTTCACTGCGACCTCCCTCTCCCATGCCGCTGGGCTCGTCGCCCCGATCGTCGCGGCCGCCGAGCGATTCGGCCTCCGGCCGGACATCGACGTGCGTCCCGAGGGAGTCGTCGTGCGCGTCCCGTACGCCGGCCCGGAGGGCATCCCCGCCGCAGCCGTGGACTTCGCCGCCGCCGTGTCGGTGGCCGCCGCCGCGCAGCGCCTGATCCCCGACCCCTCGCGCGCACAGTCGATCGGCATCTACGTCGCTCAGCATTCCGGGGCCGACGTGCGCCCCTTCTTCACCGCGGCGCTCGGCTATGAGGACGTGGGCGACACGGATGCCGCGGATCCGATGCGCTGCGGACCGCAGCTCGCCTTCAACCCGATCACCGGGGACTCGCCGTCGAGGGGCCGGACGCACTTCGACGTCTTCGTGCCGGCCGACCAGGCCCGGGCCCGCGTCGACGCCGCACTCGCGGCCGGCGGCCGACTCGCCGACGACTCGCACGCTCCGGCGTGGTGGTCGCTCGCCTCGCCCGACAACCACGGCGTGGACATCGCGTCGTGGACCGATACCTACGACTGATCCGCGTCGCCGACACCTCGGTCCTCGTCTGCTTGACGAGAGCGGAGGGCGAAGAGCACCCTGAGCACATGACCCGTGAGCTCGCGGATGAGGATCAGGCCCTCTCCGACGTCGTGGACCGGCTGGAAGGGCGGTTCCCCTCGAGAGATCGTTCCGAGATCGAGCGCGCCGTCGCCGACGCGCGCTCGCACTTCGCGCGCGCGAAGGTGCGCGACTTCGTCCCCGTGCTGGTCGAGCGCGAAGCACGCGCGCGGCTCGAGCATCCGATCCAGTAGTCCGCCCGCGCGGCGTCCTCTCGCCGACTCCGCCCGCGCGAACCTGCGTCAGGCGCCGGCCGGCGGGACCGTCTTGCGCACCACGGTCTTGTTCTTGCCGATGTGACGCTCGAACGTGAACCCGGCCTTCTCGAACATGGCCCTCGTGCCGTTGTGGAGGAAAGACGACGACGTCTTCTTGCCGGGCGGGAGCTCGTTGGGGAACGAGATCACCTCGCCGCCGCCCGCCTGCGCGATCAGTTCCAGCGCACCGTCCAGTGCCTCCCGCGCGACGCCAGAACGCCGGTGGTCGCGGTCGACGAAGAAGCAGGTGATGCGCCAGGGCGCCGGGTTCGTCTCGCCCGCGTCGTACTCCTTGCGGTGGTAGATGCCCGGCAGCTCGGCCGGACTGCCGAACTCGCACCACGCGATCGCGTCGTCGCCGTCGAAGACGAGCGCGGCGTGCGCGACGCCCTCATCCACAAGCCGCTGTTTGAACGTCGCGCGGTCGTACTCGCTCTTCACGGTGTGCTCGGTGTCACCGTGGAAGTACGAGCAGTAGCACCCGCCCCACACCCCGTTGTGCTTCTGCGCGAGCGCCAGCCACGCGGGAAACGTCTCGGGAGTGAGCGGCTTGATCACGTGCGACGTCGCAAGGACCACGTCCTACCTCCGACCCGACCTCACCGCGGTGATGATCCGCGCCAGCGCCCAGCCGGCGGCGGACACGAGCGGGACGCTCACCACGATCATGGCCACCGGGTTCGGCTGGAACTTCGGCCCGTTCGGACCGTTCACATACGCGCCGATGGGCAGCACGTAGCCGCCGCCACCCCCGCCGCTTCCTTCGCCCTCACCCTCGGGCAGCCCGCCGCGCGCGGGCCACTTGCCGGAACCGCCGCCGCCGCCGAACCCGAAGACGACCAGGGCCGCCGGGGTCACCTGTCGCCCGCCGACATCGATCGTCTCGCCGAACGCCATCTTCGCGCCCCATGACGGCGCGGACTTCGTCAGACTCTCGACCGGTGACTCCATCGACGACTCCTCCGCTTCGGTCCGCACGCGCTGACACCCAACATAGAGAGCCCGGCGCGACGCCACCAGAGGCGTTGCGACGGGTCACTCCGGCGCGTACTTGAACGACAGCTGGATCCGCGCACGGAACAGCAGCGCGCCGTCGTCGCCGACGACGACGTCCTGCTTCGTCACTTCGGCGATGCGCAGATCATGCAGCGATCCCGCGGCGGTGTCGATGGCTTCTCGAGCGGCCTCCTCCCAGGACGAGGCACTCGTGCCGATGACGTCGATCACTCGGTAAACGCTCATCTCAACCCCACATCGCTCGATGCCGACACGACCATAGTGATCGCGCTCCCGCTCGTTGGGAAGGGGGTGCGCGAGCGCCTCCCCGTCGGTCAGAACGGGTTCGGGGTGAGGGTGTACTTGGTCTGAAGGTATTCGTGGATGCCCTCGGCGCCGCCCTCGCGGCCCAGGCCCGACATCTTCCAGCCGCCGAACGGGGCCGCCGCGTTGGAGACGACCCCCATGTTCAGGCCCATCATGCCGGTCTCGAGGCGCTCGATCATGCGCTGCCCGCGGGCGAGGCTCTCGGTGAACACGTACGAGACGAGCCCGTACTCGGTGTCGTTGGCGAGGCGCACGGCGTCGTCCTCGGTGTCGAACGGGATGATCGCGAGCACCGGTCCGAAGATCTCCTCACGAAGGATCTCAGAGCCCGGCTGCACGTCGGTGACGACGGTGGGCTCGTAGAACGTGCCGGGGCCGTCGACCTCGTTGCCGCCGGTGGTGACCTTCGCGCCGCGGTTCACGGCATCCTGCACCAGCTGCGACGCCTTCGCGACGGCACGGTCGTCGATGAGCGGACCGATGTTCACGCCCTCCTCGGTGCCGCGGCCGATGGTGAAGCCGTTGACGCGCTCGGTGACCCGGCGCGCGAACTCGTCGGCGACCGAGCGGTGCACGATGAACCGGTTCGCGGCGGTGCAGGCCTGGCCGATGTTGCGGAACTTGGCCGCGATCGCCCCGTCGACCGCCTTGTCGAGGTCGGCGTCGTCGAACACCACGAACGGCGCGTTGCCGCCGAGCTCCATCGAGGTGCGCAGCACCCCCTGCGCGGCCTGCTCCAGCAGCCGCTGCCCGACCTGCGTCGACCCGGTGAACGACAGCTTCCGCAGCCGCGGGTCGCGGATGATCGGCTCGGACACCGCGCCCGACGTCGAGGTCGTGAACACGTTGACGACACCGGCCGGCACGCCCGCGTCCTCCAGCAGCTGCGCGAACGCGAGGGTGGTCAGCGGCGTCAGCTCGGCGGGCTTGATCACCACGGTGCAGCCGGCGGCCAGCGCCGGAGCGATCTTGCGGGTCGCCATCGCGAGCGGGAAGTTCCACGGCGTGATGAGGAAGCAGGGACCCACCGGGTGCTGCGACACGATCATCCGGCCGGTGCCCTCGGGGTTCGCGCCGTAGCGGCCCTGCACGCGGGAGGTCTCCTCGCTGAACCACCGCAGGAACTCGCCGCCGTACGCGACCTCGCCGCGCGCCTCGGCCAGGGGCTTGCCCATCTCGATCGTCATCAGCAGCGCGAAGTCCTCCTTGCGCTCCTGCAGCAGATCGAACGCGCGCCGCAGGATCTCCGCCCGCTCACGCGCCGGCGTCGCCGCCCACGCCGGGAACGCGTCGACCGCCGCGTCGAGAGCGGCCTTGCCGTCCTCCGGCGACGCGTTCGCGATCTCCTTGACGACCTCGCCGTTGGACGGGTCGTAGACCTTCAGCGTCTTGCCGCCGGATGCCTCACGCCACTGCCCGCCGATGAACAGCCCATCGGGCACGGACGCCAGCAGCTCGGACTCACGGGTTTCGGTGATCGTCGTGGTCACGGGGACTCCCTTGTCGGTGGACGGATGCCGCGGCACCCGCTTCGGTCGTTGGTCTGGGGCTATTCTGCCCGCGGCCGCTCTTGCCGGCCGATGTACATCTTGTACAGTTCGCTGTCATGATTCGCCCGCCTGCACAACGGGTGAACCGATCACCTGCTTCCTCATTCGAGGTCGAGGGCCGAGATGAGGAGAGGACTCGGGCCGCTGCTCCTCAACTCGGCTCTGCTCCTCAATTGAGGGCGTGCGCGAGCGCCGGAGCGTGCTGGTCGACGAATGCGCCGGCGAGGAACGCCGCGAGCTCGTCGGTCGCGTCGAGCGGGAGCACGGCCGCGACGTACTGGTCGGGGCGCACGACGACGACCACGCCGTCGCGCGACAGGCTGCGCTCCTCGAAGATGTCGGCGCTCGTCCACGCGCTCGGCGCGGCCGCGTAGACCTTCTCCCAGTCGGTGAGCCCGAGGGGTCCGGTCTTCGGCAGGAACGGCTCGGGCACGCGGGCGATGTCGACGTCCTCGTGCGGCTGCTGGTAGATCACCTTGACGTCGAACACGGCGTCGACGTCGGCGCCTTCCGGAGTGAAGCGCTGCACCGGGGACTCGGGCGAGGCGATGAACGCGGCCCAGTCGGCGAGGACGGATTCCTCCCCCGCCGCAGGCGCGTCGGCGAAGGCGTAGATCCGCCAGCGGCCGTCGGCCTTCGCGTGATGGCCGAGGTGGACCGGGTTGCCGTCGCACACGCGGACGACCTCCGCGGACTTGAACCGCTTGCCCAGCGGGAACCCCTCGGCGAGCGCCTGGTGCGCAGCATCCGTCACGATCATCGACGCGCCGTACTGCGTCATGAATCCCGACGGGAACTCGGCCGTGCCGAGGTAGAAAGTGGCGAGCTCCTGCGGGTCGGAGATCTCCTCGGGCTTGCGGGCCATGAGGGCCGACCACTCCCGGTCGAAGTCGATGAGCTGCTGGGCGACGGGCTGGCGCTCGGCGGAGTACGTCGAGAGGAGGGAGGCGGGGCTGAGCCCGGTGAGGACCTGCCCGAGCTTCCACCCGAGGTTGAAGCCGTCCTGCATCGAGACGTTCATGCCCTGACCCGCCTTCGCGCTGTGCGTGTGGCACGCATCGCCGGTGAGGAAGACGCGCGGGTCGTGACCCTGGTCGACGTCGACGTCGTCGAACTTGTCGGTGACACGATGGCCGACCTCGTAGACGCTGTGCCAGGCGACCTGCTTCACGTCGAGCGAGTACGGGTGGAGGATGTCGTTCGCCTTGGCGATGACCGCCTCGATCGGCGTCCGACGTACGCGGTGGTCGTCGTCCTTCGCGACCTCGCCGAGGTCGACGTAGACGCGGCAGAGGTAGCCGCCCTCGCGCGGGATCAGGAGGATGTTGCCGGCCTCGGAGTTGATCGCGCACTTGGTGCGCCAGTCGGGGAAGTCGGTGTTGACGAGCACGTCCATCACACCCCAGGCGTGGGCCGAGAACGCGCCGACGTGCTTGCGGCCGATGGCCTCGCGCACGCCGCTGCGCGCGCCGTCGCAGCCGACGACGTACTTCGCGCGGACGGTTCGCTCCTCACCGGCGCGCTCCCCCGCGACATGCCGCACGCGGACCTCGACCGGGAACTCGCCGTCGTCGTGCACCGTGAGGCCGACGAACTCGATCCCGTAGTCGGGCAGGATGCGGCCCGGGCCATGGGCGGCGGCCTCGGCGAAGTAGTCGAGCACGCGCGCCTGGTTCACGATGAGGTGCGGGAACTCGCTGATCTTGAGGGCGTAGTCCTCGGTGCGGGCCGTGCGGATGATGTTGTCGGGGTTCTCGGGGTCGGGACCCCAGAAGTTCATCCAGGCGATGTTGTAGGCCTCGGCGACGATGCGCTCGGCGAACCCGAACGCCTGGAACGTCTCGACGCTCCGCGGCTGGATCCCGTCGGCCTGGCCCAGCACGAGGCGCCCGTCGCGCCGCTCGATCATGCGCGTGGTCAGGCTGGGGAACTGCGACATCTGGGCAGCCAGGAGCATGCCCGCCGGCCCCGAGCCCACGATCAGGATGTCCATCTCGTCGGGCAGTTCGGCAGGCCTGTCGATGCCGGTGCCGGCGGCGTCCTGCACGCGCGGGTCTGCCGAGACGTAGCCGTGGTGGTGGAACTGCATCGGTGTCCTCCTCGGACGACGGTGTCGAGGGCTCGCGGCCTGGGGCTTGCTGACGAGCTGGGCGTGTTCTATATTCGAACACACCGTTCTACTATTGAACAGATCGTATACGAAGGGATGCGGCATGACAAGGTCCGACGCCACGACGGCGCCCGCGTCGCAGACGCTGAGCCGCGGCATCCGGATCCTCGAGGTGCTCGCCGACGCACGTGGTCCCCTCTCCATCGACGAGATCGCGGCCAGGCTCGCGGTGCATCGGTCGGTGGCCTACCGGCTCCTGCGCACGCTCGAAGACCACGGACTCGTCGAGCGCGACGCCGCCGGCCGCATCGAGCTGGGCGCGCGCCTCGCGGCCCTCGCTGCGGGCATCGCGCACGACCTCCAGGCAGAGGCGCTCCCCGAGCTCACCGCGGTGGCAGGCGACCTCGGGGTCACCTGCTTCCTCGCGGTGCTCGACCACGAGGAGTGCGTCACGCTGTCGAGCGTCGAGCCGCGCCACGCCGTGAACCCCGTCGCGCAGCGGCCGGGCACGCGGCATCCGATCACGCGCGGCGCACCGGGCAAGGCGATCCTGTCACTGCTGCCGACGTCGTCGTGGCCGGCCGGCGTGTCACCGGAGCTGGCGACGGAGGTCGCGGATGCCGCCACCCGCGGCTTCGCGACGAGCCACGACGAGGTCATCCCGAGCCTGCGGGCGGTCGCCGTGCCGCTCGTCGTGCGCGGGCGCGGGCCCGCGGCGATCGCGGTCGTGTTCGTCGCGAGCGCGCACTCGGACGAGGAGATCGCCGCGCGCCTCACCCGGTCGGCGAGCGCGATCCGCGACGCGCTGGGCGGCTGACCCCGGGGCCGGTTCGTCAGGCGGTGGTCGGGTAGTCGGTCACGAGACGGATGTTGTATTCCGCGACGCGCTGCGGCACGCCGGCGAACGCCTCTGCGCGCGCCTCGGACGCCAGGTACTCCTTCTCGAGGGCGACGAACGCATCTTCGTCGCCGGGGGCGCTCACGGCCCACACGAACTCGTTCGTCTCGGGAAGGCCGTAGGCGAACTCGATGGTGAAGCCGGCGGCGGGCCGTACCCGCGGCATCCACTCGTTCCACCACGCGACGAAGGCGTCGTACTCCCCGTCGACGAGCGTGTACCGGCGGAGCTGAGTCGTCTTCATGACTCCCATCCTGCCCGAAGACCTATACTCGTCACGTCCGGTGGCACCGTCGCCCGCCGGTGCTCGAAAAATGGGCACGCAGCGCGCACGCGCGAGACACATACGGCTCTCGATCCGTTCCGTCTCGAAAGGCATCGCCATGTCTCCCGCCATGAGCACCGTCTCGGCCCACGTCGCCCTCACGCTCGCCCGCCACATCGATCACGTCTTCGGCGTGATGGGCAACGGCAACGCGTACTTCCTCGACGCGCTCAAGCGCTCCACCGACGTGCACTTCACCGCCGTGCGCCACGAGGCCGGCGGCGTCGTGGCCGCCGACGCGTACCACCGGGCCTCCGGCCGGCTGGCCGCCGCGACTGCGACCTACGGCGCCGGCTTCACGAACACGATCACCGCCCTCGCCGAGGCCGTGCAGGCGCACGTGCCCCTCGTGCTCGTCGTCGGCGACGAGCCGACGTCCGGCCCGCGCCCCTGGGACGTGGACCAAATCGCCCTCGCATCGGCCGTCGGCGCGCGCACGTACACCGTCGGGCGAGCGGATGCTGCGGCGACCACGATCATCGCCATCGAGCACGCGCTCACCTACCGGGTGCCGACGGTGCTGGCGATCCCCTACGACGTCGCCGCGCGTGACGCCGGCCCGCTTCCCGAGGCTCCGGAGCCGCGACTTCCCGCTCCTCTCGTGCCCGCGGGGCCCTTCGCCGAGGGCGCGGTCGAGGGACTCGTCGAAGCGCTGGCTTCGGCGGAGCGGCCGTTCCTCCTCGCCGGTCGCGGAGCCTGGATCTCGGGTGCCGGCGAGGCCCTCGGCGACGTCGCCGACGCGGTCGGCGCCATCACCGCCACCACCGCGCTCGGCCGCGGAGTCTTCCCCCGCGGCGAGTTCGACCTCGGCGTGACCGGTGGTTTCGGCGCCGAGGGCGCCATGGAGCTGGTGCGCCAGGCCGACGTCGCCGTCGTCTTCGGGGCGTCGCTCAACCAGTTCACGATGCGCTTCGGCGAGCTGTTCGCACCGGGCACCCGCGTGTTCCAGGTCGACGTCGCGCCCGCCGCGACCCACCCGCACGTGGGCGGCTACGTGCGCGGCGATGCCGCGGTGGTGGCCCGCGCCCTCGCCGACGGTCTGCAGGCACGAGGCGGCGCGCCGAGCGGCTGGCGCGAGTCCGTCGACCTCATGCCGTTGCGGGCATATGAGCAAGGACACGGCGTCGCGCCCGACGGTCGCCTCGACCCGCGGACCGTCGCCGCGCGCATCGGCGCGCTGCTGCCGGAGGACCGGGTCGTCGTGTCCGACGGCGGCCATTTCATCGGCTGGGCCAACATGTACTGGCCGGTCGCCTCCCCCGATCGCATGACCATGGTGGGCACGGCGTTCCAGTCGATCGGGCTCGGCTGGCCGTCGGTGCCCGGCGCTGCGCTCGCGAAGCCCTCGGCGACCGTCGTGCTGACGACGGGCGACGGCGGCGGGCTCATGGCCCTCGCCGACCTCGAGACAGCCGTCCGGGTCGCCGGCGGCCGCGGGATCGCGGTGGTGTGGAACGACGCGGCGTACGGCGCCGAGATCAACCTCTACGGCCTCAAGGGGCTCGCGAGGGAGCCCATGCTCATCCCCGAGGTCGACTTCGCCGCCCTCGCGGCCGGCGTCGGCGCCGAGGGCGTCGTCGTGCGCACCCTGGCGGACCTGGACCGGCTCGCGGACTGGGCGGCCGAGCCCGCAGCATCCCGTCCCTTCCTCGTGCTCGACTGCCGCATCTCGGGCGAGGTGATCGCGCCCTATCAGCGCGAGATCATCCGCGTGAACTCCTAGCCCCGGCGGACTCGTCGCGGATCCGGAGTTCGCAGACTCGCGCCGTTTCCGGATCGAGAGCGGGCCATACCTGCGGAAACACGAAGTTTCTCCGAACTCCGGATCGGCGTCCTGCGCCGCGATCGTACGCGACGCCACCCCTCACCGGGACAGGCTGCGGGGGCTCACTCCCCCGTGAAGTCGGGCTTGCGCTTCTGCTGGAACGCGGCGAAGCCCTCGCGGTAGTCGGCAGTGCTGCGCAGCGCTTCCTGGCCGCGCGCCTCTTCGGCCAGAGCGTCCCACAATCGCTCGCCGCGCAGGCGAGCGATCAGTCGCTTCGAGGCGACGAAGGCAGCAGTCGGTCCGGCCGCGGCGAGCGCTGCGCGCTGCATCGTGAAGTCGAAGACCTCCTCGACGGGCATCGCGCGGCTGAACAGGCCGGCCGCCACAGCCTCGGCACCCGACATCATCGCGCCGGTGTAGATGAGGTCGAGCGCCCGGTGCGCACCCAGCCTCTCGTACAGCAGGGCGTGGCCGCCCGAGTCGAGCATCGCGCCCAGGCTCGCGAACGGCGAGCCGATCTTCGCGTCGTCGGCGACGTAGACGACGTCGGTCGCGATGGCGAGGCCGAGCCCCACGCCCAGGCACGCGCCGTGGACGGCCGCGAAGGTGGGCGCCGGGAACGCGGCGATCCGCCGCATCAGCGTCTCCACGCCCGCGAGGTACTCGGGCACGTCGTCGGTCACCGGATCCACGCCGGCGATGTCGCGACCGGCACAGAACGCCCGGCCCTCGGCGCGCAGCACGAGCGCACGCACCCCGGACTCCTCGGCGCTGCGGTAGGCGGCATCCATCTCCCCCAGTTCGCGCAGCGACAGCGCATTGAGCTTCGCCGGTGCGTTGAGGACGACTTCGGCGACGTCGCCGGTGATGGACAGCTCGATCATTCGTTCCTCCTAGACGTCGTAGTCGATGACGACGGTATCGGTGGTCGGATGCGACTGACAGGTGAGCACGTAGCCGCGCTCGAGCTCGTCGGGCTCGAGCGCGTAGTTCTCCGTCATGGTGACCGACCCCTGCAGCAGGCGCGCACGACAGGTGCCGCACACACCGCCGGCACACGCGAACGGCGCATCGGGGCGCACGCGCAGCGCGGCGTTGAGGATCGACTCGTGCGCGGCGACCGGGGTGTCGACGGACTGCGACTGCCCGTCGAGTGTGAACTCGATGCGACGCACCGGCTCGTCCTCCGCGACGACCACCGGGCGCCCGGCCGACGGCTCGGCCCGCTCCCCCTCGCCCGTCGTGAAGAGCTCGTAACGCACGTGGGCGGGGTCGACCCCGATGTCGGCGAGGGTGTCGCGGCACAGCTGCACGAGTTCGAACGGTCCGCACAGGAACCACTCGTCGACGGTGTCGGGGAGCACGAGATCGCCGAGGATCCGCCGCAGCCGCGGCTCGTCGATGCGGCCCGACAGCAGCGGCGCGGTGCGCTGTTCGCGCGAGAGCACGTGGTGCAGCGCGAGCCGCGTCGGGTAGCGGTCCTTGAGGTCGGAGAGCTCGTCGAGGAACATGACGTCGAGGCTCGAGCGGTTCGTGTACACGAGCGTGAACCGCGAGGTGCGCGACCGCGCCAGCACGGTCGCGGCGAGCGCCATCAGCGGCGTGATGCCCGACCCCGCGGCGATCCCCGCCACGTGCGCGTCGTCGAGGTCGGCGAGCTTGGAGGTGAAGGTGCCCTGCGGGCTCATCACGTCGATCTCGTCGCCGACCTTCAGCTCGGTCTGCGCCCAGGTCGAGAACCGACCGCCCGAGTCTCGCTTGATCGCGACACTGATGGTGCGCGGGCCATCGCCCCCGCCGCCCGCGTCCTCGGCGCGGCACAGCGAGTACGAGCGACGCACCTCGTGGCCGTCGAGGACCTTCCGCAGCGCGACGTGCTGACCCGCGAGGTAGTCGAACGCGTCCCGCGACTCCTCGGGGATCGCGAAGGTCACCTCCACCGAGGCGTCTGTGAGCGGCCGCACCGCGGCGACCCGCAGCGTGTGGAACCGTGCGCGATGCTTGGCGCCGCGCGGGCCGCCGACCGCGGTCGTGAGCAGCGTCTCGGCGATCCGCTCGTTCTCGCTCGGCGTCCCCGGTCCCTGAGCCTGTCGAACGGCGTCGGGCCGCATCAGTGCACCTTGAAGTGGTCGAAGGGCTCGAGGCACGCGCGGCACTCGTACAGCGCCTTGCACGACGTCGACCCGAATCGCGCGAGCTCGCGCGTGTCGAGCGACCCGCAGCGAGGGCAGCGCACCGAGAGCTGCAGCCGGATCGGCCCGCTCATCGCGGCGCGCCCGGTGGGCGGAGCGATGCCGTACTCGACGAGCTTGTGCTTGCCGGCATCCGTCATCCAGTCGGTGGTCCATGCGGGGGCGAGCACCAGTCGCACGTCGACGTCGTCGAAGCCCGCCGAGGTGAGGGCGAGCACGACGTCGTCGCGGATCGCGTCCATCGCGGGGCAGCCCGAGTACGTGGGCGTGATCGTGACCGTCACGCGCCCGGCGTCGACCGCGACGTCGCGCAGCACGCCGAGATCCTCGATCGTGAGGACGGGAACCTCGGGATCGAGAACGGACGCCGCCACCTCCCACGCGCGCTCGGCCTCGCCCACCGGTCGCTGAACCTGTCGAAGCGTCACCATGTCGCCCCCGGGTGCTGTCGGGCGAGCACCTGCATCTCGGCGAGCAGGTAGCCCATCGTCGGGAAATGCGAGCCGCGGCGTCCGCCGGCCGACGACATCGGCGTGGTCGGCACCTCGAGCTCGGCCTCCCTGAACACGGCGGCGATGACGGCGTCGAACGCCGGCCGCAGCGTCGACGGCCACACGGCGACGCCGTCGAGTCGGTCGGTCAGCGGCTCGTCACGGAACAGCTCGCCCACGTACGGCCACACATCCCCGATGGCCCGGATCATGCGCCGACGCGACTCCTCGGTGCCGCCCGCGAGGCGCAGCGTCCATTGCACGGCATGGTCGCGGTGGTACTCGACCTCCTTGACCGCCTTCGCGGCGATCGCGGCCAACGTCTCGTCGGACGACTCGCTGAGCGCCGCGTACAGCTGGAAGAGATACACGGATGCCGCGAGCTGGCGCGCGATCGTCTGCGCGAAGTCTCCGTTCGGCTGCTCGAACAGCCATGCGCTGCGGAACCCCGGCTCGTCGCGCCAGTATGCGAGGTCGTCTTCGGTGCGGTCGTCGTACGTTGCGGCGTAGCGGAGGAACGAGCGCGCGTGCCCGAGCAGATCGAGCGCGATGTTGGCGAGCGCGACATCCTCCTCGAGCTCGGGCGCGCGGGCGATCCACCAGCCGAGCTGCTGCGACAGCACGAGCGCGTCGTCGCCGAGCCACAACGCGTATTCGGCGACGTCGGCCGTCGCCGCGCGGCCTCCACCCCCGGCCAGTTCGGCCGACAGCTCGAGCTGCTCGACGGTCACGTCACCGTGCGTGGGTTCTTCCCCGGTTTGGGGCGCGTTCTCTCCGTCGGGGCGGACATTCTCCGCCCCGACGGAGGAATCGCGCCCCAAATCCGTGTGGCCGATGGTGCTCACAGGTGAGGCACCCCCTCCGACGCCGTGTAGTACGTGGCGTGTCGGTAGTTCTTGCCGGCGGGGCTCTCGAAGAACGCCCCCTTCGAGTCGGGGTCGCTCGTCGTGATCGCGTCGGCGGGGACGACCCAGATCGACGTGCCCTCCCCTCGGCGGGTGTACAGGTCACGGGCGTTTCGCAGCGCGAGCTCGGCATCCGGCGCGTGGAGTGAGCCGGCGTGCACATGGCTGAGCCCGCGGTTCGCGCGCACGAACACCTCCCACAGCGGCCAGGTCTCGCGCTCGGATGCGCCGGGAGTGGTCATGCCGCCACCGCCTTCTCGTTCTGCTTGCGGGCGTACTCCGCGGCGGCCTCACGCACCCAGGCGCCGTCGTCGTGGGCATTGCGGCGGTTGCGGATGCGCTCGACGTTCATCGGCCCGCGGCCGGCGAGCACCTCGTGGAACTCCGTCCAGTCGATCTCGCTCGTGTGCCACCGCTGCGCCTCGTCGTCCCACCGCAGCTCGGGGTCGGGAAGGGTCACGCCCAGCACCTCGGCCTGGGGCACCAGCATCCCGATGAACCGCTGCCGGAGGTCGTCGTTGGAGAAGCGCTTGATCTTCCACGCCATCGACTGCGCCGAGTTCGGCGACTCGTCGTCAGGAGGCCCGAACATCATGAGCGACGGCCAGTACCAGCGGTTCACCGCATCCTGAGCCATCTCGCGCTGCGCGGGCGAGCCCTGCATGAGGGTCAGCAGGATCTCGAACCCCTGCCGCTGGTGGAACGACTCCTCTTTGCAGACGCGCACCATCGCCCGACCGTACGGACCGTACGACGCCCGGCACAGCGGCACCTGGTTGCAGATCGCGGCGCCGTCGACGAGCCAGCCGATCGCGCCCATGTCGGCCCACGTCGGCGTCGGGTAGTTGAAGATCGACGAGTACCGCGCACGGCCCTCGATGAGCTGCTCGGTCATCTCGTCGCGCGTGATGCCGAGGGTCTGCGCAGCGGAGTACAGGTACAGGCCGTGGCCGGCTTCATCCTGCACCTTCGCCATCAGGATCGCCTTGCGCTTGAGGCTGGGTGCGCGAGAGATCCAGTTGCCCTCGGGCTGCATCCCGATGATCTCGGAATGCGCGTGCTGCGAGATCTGGCGGATCAGCGTCTTGCGATACGCCGCCGGCATCCAGTCCCGCGGCTCGATGCGCGAGTCGGCCTCGATGATCGCGCCGAACGCCGCCTGCTCGGCGGCCTCGTCGATCAGCACCTCGGTCGTCATCATCGACTCCTTATTTACAGACCGTTCGTTCAGTAAAGTCTACCCGGTGACGGATGCTTCGGCACCGCGGCCGCCCGCATCGTCGGGGTGGGTGCGGCGCGTGATGACGGACCGGCCGCGGAACTCGGCGACCACGTCGCCGGTCTCGTCGGTCACCGTGACGTCGTAGAGGCCGTTGCGGCCCGAGAGGATGCGGCGCCGCGCATGCGCGGTGAGGGTCTGGCCGGCGTGGGTGGCCTTGAGGAACGAGATGTCCGCGCCGGCGGCAACCGTCACGTCGTCGTCCTCGTTGCAGGCCATCGCGAACGCCGTGTCGGCGAGCGCGAACACCATCCCGCCGTGCGTGATGGCGAACCCGTTCGTCATGTCGTCGCGCACCGGCATCGACACGACGGCGTCGCCGGGCTCGTCGCGCTCGACGACCATGCCGAGCGCGGCCGACGCACGGTCGCGCTGCAGCATGCGGCGCTGCCCGACGAAGTGCGCGGCGGGATCGCTCACGCGCCCACCTCCGCAGACTCGACGGTCACGGATGCCGCAGCCACAGCATCCGGCTGCTCCAGCGTCTTCGCGACCAGGGTGAGGACGTCGTAGATCGCGACGATCTCCTCGCGCTGGTTGAGGATGACCGCGTCCCACCGCACCTCGCCGTACTCGTCGGTCTCGCGCGGGGTGATCTGCTTCGCCGTGAGCACCACGCGGATCTCGTCGCCGGGCGAGACGGGCGTCATGAACCGCAGGTTCTCGAGGCCGTAGTTGGCGAGCACCGGCCCGGGTTCCGGGTCGACGAAGAGCCCCGCGGCCCACGAGACGAGCAGGTAGCCGTGCGCCACGCGGCCCGGGAAGAACGGGTTCGCGGCGGCCGCCTCTTCGTCCATGTGTGCGTAGAACAGGTCGCCGGTGAAGTTCGCGAACGTCTCGATGTCGTCGAGCGTCACCCGGCGCAGGGGCGACGCGATCTGGTCGCCGATCGCGAGTTCCGCGAGCGACTTGCGGAACGGGTGACGATCGGAACGGGATGCTGCGCCCTGATGCCACACGCCGGTCAGAGCCGTGAGCATCGCGGGCGAGCCCTGCACCGCGGTCCGCTGCATATGGTGCAGCACCGCGCGGATGCCGCCGAGCTCCTCGCCACCGCCGGCGCGGCCGGGCCCGCCGTGCACGAGGTGCGGCACGGGCGAGCCGTGACCCGTCGACGTGCGCGCGTCGTCGCGATCGAGGAACAGCATGCGTCCGTTGTAGGAGGCGGTGCGGGCCAGCAGCGTCGCGGCGACCGCGGGGTCGGCAGTCGCGACGCTCGTCACGAGCGATCCGCCGCCGCGCCCGACGAGATCGGCCGCTTCATCGACGGTGCGGTAGGCGAGCACGCTCGCCACGGGACCGAATGCCTCGACGTCGTGCACGGCCTCCGGAAGCGCGTCGGCCGCGCCGTCGAAACCGATCACGATGGGCGTGACGAAGGCTCCCTCGGGAGCCGGACCCATCGAGCCGTCGGCGAGCGTCACGTCCGGGGCATCCGTCGTTCCGAGCAGGATCCGGCCGCCCGCGGCCTCGAGCGCACCGACGGCGCGCAGCACCTCATCGCGCTGCGCGAGCGAGACGAGCGGGCCCATCGTGACGCCCTCGGCGTGAGGGTCGCCCACGACGACGCGCTCGGCGATCCTGTCGCGGAGGGCGGAGACGAGCGGCTCGACGGCGCCCGCCGGCACGATGGCGCGCCGGATCGCGGTGCACTTCTGGCCCGCCTTCGTCGTGAGCTCGACCATGAGCTGCCTGACGTACGCGTCGAATTCGGGCGTGCCAGGCACCGCGTCGGGTCCGAGCACCGACGCGTTGATCGAGTCGGTCTCGCTCGTGAACCGGACGCCCGGCGCAGCCTGCTCCCGGAGTCGGGATGCGGTCGAGGCACTGCCGGTGAAGCCGACGAGGTCGCCGAGCCCGAGATGGTCGAACAGCCCGGGAACGGCGCCGCTCACCAGCTGCAGCGAGCCTGCCGGCAGCTGACCGGTCTCGACGAGGATCCGCACCCATGCCTCGGCGACGTAGGCGGTGGGTGTGGCCGGCTTCACGATCGTCGGCACGCCCGCGAGGAACGCCGGCGCGAACTTCTCGAGCGCCCCCCATGTGGGGAAGTTGAAGGCGTTGATCTGCACGGCCACGCCGGGCAGCCGCGTGTACACGTGGCGCCCGAGGAACGAGCCGTCCTTCGACAGCGGCTCGACCGGGCCGTCGAGGTACACCTGGGCGTTGGGCAGCTCGCGCCGCCCCTTCGACGAGTAGGTGAAGAGCACGCCGATGCCGCCGTCCACGTCGCTCAGCGAATCGCGCGTGGTCGCGCCGGCGCGCTTGGACAGCTCGTACAGCTCCGCCTTGCGCGCGGTGAGCGCGATGGCGAACTCCTTCAGCAGCAGCGCGCGCTGGTGGAAGGTGAGGGCGCCGAGGCTCGCCTGGCCGACGGTCCGCGCGTGGGCGATCGCGCCGGCGAGATCGATGCCGTCGGTGCTGACGAGCGTCACGACGTCGCCGGTCGACGCGTCGCGCACTTGCGTCGCACCCGTCGCCGAAGCCGGCGTCCACCACGCGCCGCGCAGGTAGCTGGGGAGGATGCCCGTCGCTGTCCGCTCGATCATCACTGTTCACTCCATTCGTAGAAGCCGCGGCCGGTCTTGCGGCCGAGATGCCCGTCGGCGACGAGGCGCCGGAGCAGTTCCGGGGGCGCGAAACGCTCCCCCAGCCGGCGGTGCAGCTCCTCGGCGATGCCGAGTCGCACGTCGAGGCCGACGAGGTCTGTCGTGCGCAGCGGGCCGACCGGATGCCGGTACCCGAGCTCCATCGCCGCGTCGATGTCGGCGGCCGACGCGACGCCCTCCTCGAGCATGCGGATCGCCTCGAGCCCCAGCGCGACACCGAGCCGGCTCGACGCGAAGCCCGGGCTGTCGCGCACGACGATGGGCGTCTTGCCCAGTGACGCGATCCACACCTCCGCGTCGTCCACGAGCGCGGGGTCGGTGGCGGTGCCGGTGACGACCTCGACGAGCTGCGACGCCGGCACGGGGTTGAAGAAGTGCAGGCCCAGGAAGCGCTCCGGGCGGTCCAAGCCGGACGCGAGGCCATCGATCGAGATCGACGAGGTGTTGGTGGCGAGCGCCGCCTCCGGCGCGAGCACGCGCTCGGCGCGGCCGAGGGCCTCGAGCTTGAGCTCCAGATCCTCCGGGACCGCCTCCACCACGAGGCCGCAGTCCGCCAGAGCCGCAGCATCCGTCGCCGTCTCGATCGCCGCGGCGAGCGCGTCGAACCCGCGGTCGGTGCCGCCGCGCGCGACACTGCGGCGCACGCTCTCGAGAACGCGAGCGGATGCCGCCCCCGCCGCGTCTGCGTCGCGCTCGACGACGACCACGTCGGCACCGGCGAGCACGAACGCGTGTGCGATGCCCGCACCCATGCGCCCGCCGCCGATCACCCCCACCCGCTCAGGCACTCCCGAGGACTCAGCGCGATCCGTCGTACGTCGCTCGCTCGACGACCGGGGGCCGCCGTCCGCCGTGCTCATCACCGCTTCCTCTCCAGGAACGCGGTCATGCGGCGGTCCTTCTCCGGGCTCTCGAAGAGCTGCGCCTGCAGCTCCAGTTCGATCTCGGGGTGCGCGGCGCGCGGGGCGAGGAGCGCCGTCTTCGTGTGGCGGGTCGCGAGCGGATCGTTGCGTGAGATGCGGTCGGCGATCGCGTGGGCCGCGGGGAGGAGGTCGCCCGGCTCGAACAGCGACGACACGAGGCCCCATTCGACCGCGGTGTCGGCATCCAGGATCCGTCCTGTCAGCAGCAGCTCTGCGGCCCGCGCCTCGCCGACGATCTCGGGCAGGCGCCACGTCGCACCCGCGGCCGCGATGATGCCGAGTCCGGTCTCGGGGTTGCCGATCTTGAGGCTCGGAGAGCCGATGCGGATGTCGGCCGCGTAGGCGAGTTCGGCGCCCCCGCCGAGGGCGTAGCCGTCGATCGCCGCGATGACCGGCATCGGCAGGTTGCGCACCCGGGTGAACGCGCGGGTGTTGATGCCCCGGCGCGCGTCGGCCGCCCGACGCTCGCGCAGCTGCGCGATGTCGGCGCCCGAAGCGAACACACCGTCGGAGCCCGTGAGGATGAGCGTGCGCGGCTCGCGCTCGAGCTCGCCGCACAGCTCGTGCAGCCGGTCGATGGTGTCCTGGTCGATGGCGTTGCGCACCTCCGGCCGCGACAGCGTCGCGACGATGCGGTCCTCGCGGCGCTGGATCTTGAGCGGCTCAGGCATCGGCATCCTCTCGGTCCGCTCCGTCGCGGTCACGCGCCCATAATATCTGATCGATCGTTCAGTATTGCCACGTGGTGCGCGGTGTCGAAGTGGACCGGTGCGAGACTGGGCGCATGTCCGCGAGCACCGACGCCTCCCCCGCGCGACGCGGGCGGCCGGGTTACGACCGCGGCCAGGTGCTCGCCGTCGCCGTCGGCCTCTTCAACGAGCAGGGGTACGACGCGACATCCGTCGCCGATCTCGCCTCCCGCCTCGGCCTCACGAAGTCGGCGCTGTACCACCACTTCGACTCGAAGGAGCAGCTGCTCGCCCTCGCCCTCGCCGAGGCGCTCGACAGCCTCGAGGGCGTGCTCGACGAGCCGGAGGGCTCCGCCGGCGACCCGGCCGAGCGGCTCGGCGCGGTGCTGCGCGGAGCGGTGCGGGTGCTCGTCGACAAGCTCCCCTACGTCACCCTCCTGCTGCGCGTGCGCGGCAACAGCGATGTCGAGCGCGCGGCCCTCGAGCGCCGGCGCGCCTTCAACCACCGCGTGACGGCGCTCGTCGCGGAGGCGCAGCGCGCGGGTCAGATCCGCGCCGATGTCGACGGCGCCGTCGCCACCCGCCTGGTGTTCGGAATGGTCAACTCGATCGTCGAGTGGTACCGCCCCGGCGGTCCGGTCGACCGCGAGCGCCTCGCGCACGACGTGGTCGCCGTCGCCCTCGACGGCATGCGCACCCGCTGAAACGGACGGATGCCGCGGCCCGAGCCTGCACAGGGGCTCGGGGCGCGGCATCCGTTTCCGGAAGGTCAGGCCTTGGAGAGGCCGTAGATCGGACTGACGGACTGCTCGGCCTCGTGGTCCGGACCGAGCGGGATGCCGGAGCGGTCGCGCAGGAGCAGCGTCGCGATCAGGCCCACGACGGTCATGCCGGCGAGGTACCACGTGACGGACAGGGTCGAGCCGGTCGCCTGCACGAGGGCCGTCGCGATGGTCGGGGCGAACGCGCCGCCGAGGATCGCGCCGATCGCGTACGAGATCGAGACGCCCGAGAAGCGGATCGATGCCGGGAACAGCTCGGAGTACAGCGCAGCCTGGGGGCCGTACGTGAAGCCGAGGCCGATCGTGAGGATGGCGAGACCGAGGAAGAGCAGCCAGATGCTCCCGGTGTTGACGAGCGGGAAGAGCAGGAACACACCCGCCAGCTGCAGGATCCAGCCGATGATGTACGTCGTGCGGCGGCCGATGCGGTCGGAGATGAACCCGGCGGCCAGCGTCGACAGCAGCCACGTGACCGCCGAACCAGCGACCGCCCACAGCACCGGTCCGCGCTCGAGCGCGAGCGGACCCTCGGGGTTGGTCGAGTAACCCTGGATGTAGCCGCCCGTGGTCATGTAGCCGACGGCGTTGTTGCCGGCGAACACCAGCGCCGCGATGAACACGAGGAGCAGGTGCTTGCGGAAGAGCGTGATGATCGGCATCCGCGCCTTCTCCTTGCGCTCGGCGAGCTCGGCGAAGACCGGGCTCTCCTCGACACGGCGGCGGACGTAGTAGCCCACGAGGATCAGCACGACGCTGAGCAGGAACGGCACGCGCCAGCCCCACACGAGGAACGCATCCCCGGGGGCGATCATCGCCATCAGCGCCATGACTCCCGAGGCGAGCAGCAGGCCCAGCGGCACGCCGATCTGCGGCGAGGCGCCGAACGCGCCACGGCGCTGCTTCGGCGCGTGCTCGACGGCCATCAGGACCGCGCCGCCCCATTCGCCGCCGGCGGAGATGCCCTGGATGATGCGCAGGAGCACGAGGAGGATGGGCGCCGCGACGCCGATCGCCTCATACGTCGGCAGCACGCCGATGAGCGCGGTCGCCGCACCCATGAGGATCAGCGTCCACATCAGCACGACCTTGCGACCGTACTTGTCGCCGAAGTGACCGGCGAGGAACGCGCCGAGCGGGCGGAACAGGAAGCTCACGCCGACGGTGGCGAAGGCGACGATCGCGCTGTTGGCGCCGAGCGGCGCGAAGAACAGCTGGCCGAAGACCAGTCCGACCGCGGTCGCGTAGATGAAGAAGTCGTACCACTCGACGGTGGTGCCGACCACCGTCGCGAACACGACGCGACGTCGGTCCGTGGTGGACGCGATGGTTCCGGTGGGGGTGAACCCTGCTGTGGGTCCTGATGCGCTGCTCATGGTGACTCCTGTGTCGGGGGCTGACGGCGTCGTCGTCGGCGAACCCTTGGGGAATGGTTGCCGGATGCTGGACGATCATATACGATTTCGAATACGACGCAACAGGTCGCTTCGAGTAAGGGAGCTCATGGACGAGATCACGGTCCCCACGCCTTCTCCACACGCCGCTGGCGCGTCGCGCGGAGCCTCCGGGCGCGTGGGCCCAACCGCAGACCGCCGTTTCTCGGCGCTTCCCGGCCGCCCGGGCAAGATCATCGCCATCCACCTCAGCTACGCCTCGCGTGCGGATCAGCGCGGGCGGCGGCCGCAGCATCCGTCGTACTTCTTCAAGCCGTCGAGCTCCGTCGCCGCGTCGGGCGACACCATCGAACGCCCGGAAGGCACCGAGCTGCTCGCTTTCGAGGGCGAGATCGCGCTCGTGATCGGCACCCCGGCGCGTCGCGTCGGCCTCGCAGACGCGTGGGACCACGTCGCCTGGGTGACCGCGGCCAACGATTTCGGCCTCTACGACCTGCGCCAGAGCGACAAGGGCTCGAACGTGCGCTCCAAGGGCGGCGACGGCTACACGCCCGTCGGCCCGACGCTCATCGACGCCCGCACCATCCATCCCGACGCGCTGCGCGTGCGCACGTGGCTCAACGGCGAGATCGCGCAGGACGACACGGCCGCCGGCATGATCTTCCCGCTCGCGCAGCTCGTGGCCGATCTGTCGCAGCACTTCACGCTCGAGACCGGCGACGTGATCCTCACCGGCACGCCCGCCGGCTCATCGGTCGCGAAGCCCGGCGATGTCGTCGAGGTCGAGGTCGATGTTCCCGGCGGCCCGTCGTCGGGACGACTCGTGACGACGGTGTCGCAGGGCTCGGCGGCCTTCGACGCCGAGCTGGGCTCCCTGCCCGCGGTCGACGACCTGCAGCGCACCGAGGCCTGGGGCTCGCGGGAGGCGGCCGGGCTTGCGGCGGGCTCGTCTGCGGAATCAGGAGATCTGGCCGAGGCAGGACGTTTTGAAGCGCAGTCCCCTGTCTCCGCCACATCTCCTGTTCTGGCAGACGCGCTGCGCGCGAAGCTCGAGGCCGTCCCGGTCGCCGGGCTCTCGGCGCAGCTGCGCAAGCGCGGGCTGAACAACGTGCACGTCGACGGCGTGCGGCCGCTGCATCCCGAGGCCAAACTCGTCGGCATCGCCCGCACGCTGCGCTTCGTGCCGAACCGCGAGGACCTGTTCGCGTCGCACGGCGGTGGCTACAACGCGCAGAAGCGCGTGTTCGACGCCGTCGGCGAGGGCGAAGTGGTCGTGATCGAGGCGCGGGGCGAGGCCGGGTCGGGCACGCTCGGCGACATCCTCGCGATCCGCGCGCACGCCCGCGGCGCCGCCGGCATCGTCACCGACGGAGGGGTGAGGGATGCCGCGGCCGTCGCCGCGGTCGGCATCCCCGTCTACTCCGCCGGCGCCCACCCTGCGGTGCTGGGCCGCAAGCACGTGCCGTGGGACGCCGACGTGACGATCGCGTGCGGCGGCACCACGGTCCAGCCCGGGGACGTCATCGTCGGCGACGCGGACGGGGTCGTGGTGATCCCGCCGGGGATCGTCGAGGAGATCGTCGACGCGGCACTCGCCCAGGAGGACGAGGACGCCTGGATCGCCGACCGCGTCGCGGAGGGGCATCCCGTCGACGGACTCTTCCCGATGAACGCCGAGTGGCGCGCGAAGTACGACGCCCGCGAAGGAGACCGCGCATGAGCCCGACCGAAGCCGACACGCTCAGCAAGTCGCAGCAGGCGTACCGCTGGATCAAGGAGCGCATCGCGAACCAGGAGTTCACGCCGGGCTACCGCCTGGTGCTGGGCAGCATCGCGGGCGAGCTCGACATGAGCGTGGTGCCGGTGCGCGAGGCGATCCGCCAGCTCGAGGCCGAGGGGCTCGTCACGTTCGAGCGCAACGTCGGGGCGCGGGTGTCGATGGTCGACGACTCGCAGTACCGGTACAGCATGCAGGCGCTGTCGATCCTCGAGGGCACCGCCACGGCGCTGGCCGCGCGCCGGCTCACGGCCGACGACATCCGCAACGCCCGCCGCATCAATGAGCTCATGATCGAGACGCTCGAGCACTTCGACCCGCGCGCCTTCACGGCGCTCAACCAGGAGTTCCACGCAGCGCTGTTCGAGAAGTGCGCGAACCCGCGGATGCTCGACCTCGTGCACGCCGAGTGGGCGCGCCTCGGGCACCTGCGCGACTCGACCTTCAGCTTCGTGCCCGGCCGTGCCCAGGAGTCGGTGCGCGAGCACGAGAACATCCTCGTGCTCATCGAGACCGGGGCCCCTCTCGGCGAGATCGAGAAGGCCGCCCGGCGCCACCGCTCGGCCACCCTCGACGCCTACATGATCCACGAGCACCCTGACGAGGCTCTGGGCCTTCCAGCGTTCTGACTCGCGGATGCCGCGGGCAGCGGCATCCGTCCCCGACCTCCGACGAAGGAGCAGCAATGACCGACACCACGACAGCCGGCACCACCCGCGAAGCGCAGAGCGCCGGGGCGACGCGGCATGTGCCCGAGGGCCTGCCGAGCCGCATCCAGCACTACATCGACGGCGAGTTCGTCGACTCGGCCGACGGCGACACGTTCGACGTGCTCGACCCGGTGACGAACGAGACGTACGTGCTGGCCGCCGCCGGCAAGAAGGCCGACATCGACCGCGCCGTCGCCGCCGCCCGGCGCGCGTTCGCCGAGGGGCCGTGGCCGCGGATGCTGCCGCGCGAGCGTTCGCGTGTGCTGCACCGCATCGCGGACATCGTGGAGTCCCGCGACGCGCGTCTGGCCCAACTGGAGTCGTTCGACTCCGGCCTGCCGATCACGCAGGCACTCGGCCAGGCGCGGCGGGCGGCGGAGAACTTCCGGTTCTTCGCGGACCTGATCGTGGCGCAGGCCGACGACGCCTACAAGGTGCCGGGGCGGCAGATGAACTACGTCAACCGCAAGCCGATCGGCGTCGCCGGGCTCATCACGCCGTGGAACACCCCGTTCATGCTCGAGTCGTGGAAGCTCGGCCCGGCACTCGCCACCGGCAACACGGTGGTGCTCAAGCCCGCCGAGTTCACGCCGCTGTCGGCGTCGCTGTGGGCCGGCATCTTCGAGGAGGCAGGCCTCCCGAAGGGCGTGTTCAACCTCGTCAACGGGCTGGGCGAGGACGCCGGCGACGCACTGGTCAAGCACCCCGACGTGCCGCTCATCTCGTTCACCGGAGAGTCGCGCACCGGGCAGCTCATCTTCGGCAACGCGGCCCCGTTCCTGAAGGGCCTGTCGATGGAGCTCGGCGGCAAGTCGCCCGCCGTGGTCTTCGCCGACGCCGACCTCGACGCCGCCATCGACGCCACGATCTTCGGCGTCTTCTCGCTCAACGGCGAGCGCTGCACCGCCGGCTCCCGCATCCTCGTGGAGCGCCCGATCTACGACGAGTTCGTGAGGCGCTACGCCGCGCAGGCCGACCGCGTCGTGGTCGGCTACCCGCACGACCCGAAGACCGAGGTCGGAGCGCTCGTGCACCCCGAGCACTACGAAAAGGTCGTCTCGTACATCGAGATCGGCAAGTCGGAGGCGCGCCTGGTCGCCGGCGGTGACCGCCCGGAAGGGTTCGAGACCGGCAACTTCGTGCGCCCCACGGTGTTCGCCGATGTGGCGCCGGACGCCCGGATCTTCCAGGAGGAGATCTTCGGCCCGGTCGTCGCGATCACGCCGTTCGATACCGACGAGGAGGCCCTCGAGCTCGCCAACGGCGTGCGCTACGGCCTCGCCGCGTACGTGTGGACCAACGACCTCAAGCGCGCGCACAACTTCTCTCAGGCCATCGAGGCCGGCATGGTCTGGCTCAACTCGAACAACGTGCGGGACCTCCGCACCCCGTTCGGCGGCGTCAAGGCCTCCGGTCTTGGACACGAGGGCGGCTACCGCTCCATCGACTTCTACACCGACCAGCAGGCCGTGCACATCACGCTCGGCCCCGCCCACAACCCCACCTTCGGAAAGGCGGATGCCGCCGCCCACTGAGGCCGCAGGCATCCGATCCCCCTTCGACCCCACGCAAGGACGCGACATGACCCACCGTGATCAGATGACCCGCACCTCCTCCGGCTTCTACGTGAGCCAGGAGGCGCCGATCCTCTCCGACGACCCGATCCCGACGCCGAGCGTGCCCGCACCCGACATCCTGCGCTGCGCGTACATGGAGCTCGTGGTCACCGACCTGCTCGCGTCCCGCGAGTTCTACGTCGACGTGCTCGGGCTCTACGTCACGGAAGAGGACGAGAACACGATCTACCTCCGCTCGACGGAGGAGTTCATCCACCACAACCTGGTGCTCCGTCAGGGCCCCGTCGCCGCGGTCGCCGCGTTCTCGTACCGCGTGCGCACCCCGGAAGACCTCGACAAGGCCGTCGCCTTCTACGAGGAGCTGGGCTGCCGCATCGAGCGCCGCCACGACGGGTTCACCAAGGGCATCGGCGACTCGGTGCGCGTGACCGATCCGCTCGGCTTCCCGTACGAGTTCTTCCACGCCACCGAGCACGTCGAGCGCCTGTCGTGGCGCTACGACCTGCACACGCCGGGCGAGCTGGTGCGCCTGGACCACTTCAACCAGGTCACGCCCGACGTGCCCCGCGCCGTCAACTTCATGCAGTCGCTGGGGTTCCGCGTCACCGAGGACATCCAGGACGAGGAGGGCACGGTCTACGCGGCGTGGATGCGCCGCAAGCCCACCGTGCACGACACCGCGATGACCGGCGGCGACGGACCCCGCATGCACCACGTCGCGTTCGCCACCCACGAGAAGCACAACATCCTCGCGATCTGCGACAAGCTCGGCGCGCTCCGCCGCTCCGACGCGATCGAGCGCGGACCCGGCCGCCACGGCGTCTCGAACGCGTTCTACCTGTACCTGCGCGACCCCGACGGGCACCGCGTCGAGATCTACACGCAGGACTACTACACCGGCGACCCCGACAACCCCGTCGTCACGTGGGACGTGCACGACAACCAGCGCCGCGACTGGTGGGGCAACCCCGTCGTGCCGTCCTGGTACACCGAGGCCTCGCTCGTGCTCGACCTCGATGGCAACCCGCAGCCTGTCGTCGCCCGCACCGACAGCTCCGAGATGGCGGTCACGATCGGCGCCGACGGCTTCTCGTACACGCGCCCCGGCGAGGACTCGATGCCCGAGTACAAGCAGGGCGAGTACAAGCTCGGCCACCAGCTGTAAGGGGACACGGATGCTGCACCCCGACGACATCGCCCAGATCGCGGCCGACCTGGCAGAGGCCGACCGCACGCACTCGGTGATCCCGCGCATCACGGCGCGGTACCCCGACGCGACGGTCGAGGACTCGTACGCGATCCAGGGCGTGTGGCGCGACCAGAGCATCGCCGCCGGACGCACGCTCGTCGGCCGCAAGATCGGGCTCACGTCGAAGGCGATGCAGCAGGCCACCGGCATCACCGAGCCCGACTACGGAGTGATGTTCGACGACACCGTGTACCGCTCGGGCGCCGAGATCCCCGTCGACCTGTTCTCGAACGTGCGCATCGAGGTCGAGCTCGCGTTCGTGTTGAAGCAACCGCTCGAGGGTCCCGACTGCACCCTCGATGACGCCCTGGCCGCGATCGACTACGCGGTGCCCGCCCTCGAGGTGCTGAACTCGCACATCGAGCTCGAAGGGCGCACCATCGTCGACACGATCTCCGACAACGCCGCCTACGGTGCGATGGTGCTCGGCGATGTCCGCAAGCGCCCCGACGAGATCGATCTGCGCTGGGTCCCCGGCGTGCTCAGCCGCAACGGCGAGATCGAGGAGACGGGGGTCGCCGCCGGTGTGCTCGGCCACCCTGCGACCGGCGTCGCGTGGCTCGCGAACAAGTTCCACCAGCACGGCGCGCGGCTCGAGGCGGGCGAGATCATCCTGGCCGGCTCGTTCACCCGCCCCATGTGGGTGTCGCGGGACGATACCGTCAGGTGCGACTACGGACCCATGGGAGTGATCGAATGCCGCTTCGTCTGAGCCCGACCTTCCGCGACGCCCTCGCGAACGCCGACCGCCCGCTCGCGGGCATGTGGGTGTGCACGGGCTCGCCGCTCGTGGCCGAGATCTGCGCCGGCTCGGGCCTGGACTGGCTGCTGATCGACATGGAGCACTCCCCCAACGGCCTCGAGTCGGTGCTGGCCCAGCTGCAGGCCGTCGCCGCCTACCCGATCACCCCGGTCGTGCGCGTGCCGATCGGCGACGTCGTCACGATCAAGCAGGTGCTCGATCTCGGAGCCCAGAACCTGCTCGTGCCCATGGTGTCCTCGAGGGCGGATGCTGAAGCCGCCGTCGCCGCCGTGCGCTATCCCCCGCGGGGCACCCGCGGGGTGGGCTCCGCGCTCGCGCGCTCGGCGCGCTGGAACCGTGTCGACGGGTACCTCCAAGACGCCGACGAGCACGTCTCCCTGTTCGTCCAGATCGAGACGGCGGCCGGCGTCGAGGCGGCCGCCGAGATCGCCGCGGTCGATGGCGTGGACGGCGTGTTCGTCGGCCCGAGCGACCTCGCCGCATCGATGGGCGTGCTCGGCCGGCAGACGCACCCCGACGTCGTCGCCGCCGCCCACCGCACCTTCGACGCCGTCCGCGCGGCCGGCAAGCCCGCCGGCGTCAACGCGTTCGACCCCGCCACCGCCGACGCCTACCTCGAAGCAGGCGCGTCGTTCGTCCTCGTGGGCGCCGACGTCGCACTCCTCGCCCGCGGCTCCGAAGCCCTTGCGGCCCGCTTCGCCCCCGCCCCTGGCTCACCCGGGGAACGCGCCTCGTACTAGCCGGACCGCTGCAGGCGCAGCGTGTCAAGGCCGCCCGGGAGGCGGTCCGGACGTGTCACGCTGGGGCAATGAAGCGAGACGTCTCCAGCCGCATCGCCCTGAACGTCACCGAACCGGCCGAACTGGTCTTCGCGATCACGGCCTCGACTCACTACTCCCCCGACTCCGAGCACCTCGCCGCGAACGTGGACGGCAGGCCCGTCGAGATCGACGAGCTTCACGATGCCCACGGCACGCGCCTGCACCGGGTCATGGCGCCGGTGGGGGCGTTCGCGATCGAGTACAGCGCCACCCTTCACGCCGGCGATCGCGTGGGTGGCGACGACGATGTCGAGCGGTTCGTCTATAGGCGGCCGAGCCGGTACGCCGAGTCCGACGCGCTCGCACCCACGGCGACCGCCGAATTCCGCGGCATCGAGGGCGCCACCGAGCTCCTCGCCGCCGTCTCGTCGTGGGTCGGCACACGTCTGTCGTACCTCCCGGGATCCTCGCTGCCCACCGACGGCGCCGCGCGCACGCTGCTCGCCCGGCGGGGCGTGTGCCGCGACTACGCGCACCTGTGCGTCGCGCTGCTGAGGGGACTCGGCATCCCGGCGCGTACGGTCGCCGTGTACGCACCGGGGCTGAGCCCCATGGACTTCCACGCCGTCGCCGAGGCGTGGATCGACGGCGCATGGCGGGCGATCGACGCGACGACGCTCGCGCCGCGCTCGAGCCTCGTGCGCATCGCGACCGGCCGCGATGCCGCCGATACGGCGTTTCTCAACGTGTTCTCGGGGCGCGCCGACCTGGTCGAGCTGACGGTGACCGCGACGGCCGACGCACTGCCGGACGACGACGTCACCCAGCTGGTCTCGATCGCCTGAGCCCTCGCGCGCGGAGTCGTTCCACAGGCCCGACCCGACGTGGCACAGTGATGTCATGAAGAAGTGGGTCGTGCGGTTCGCGTCGCCGCTGGTGTTCAACATCGTCGTCCTGCTGGTCGTCGGCTGGCTCACGCCCGCCCGCGTCGGCTGGGCCGCGCTCTGGGCAGGCATCGTGCTGACGGCGCTCGTCATCTGGATCAAGCCGCTCGTCGAGAAGTGGTTCCGCTCGATGGCGGCGAAGTCCGCGAACCAGCGCACCAAGGCCGGCGAGAAGCTCGTCGAGTTCCTGCTGGCCTTCGCCGTCGCGTTCCTCGTCTGGATCGTCACGGTGGTCTTCACGGGAGTCTCCATCGGCGGCGGCATCTTCGGCGCGTTCTGGGGCTGGGTCATCCCGCCGGTGATCCTCCTCATCGGCTGGGCAATCTATGGCGCGATCGACGACAAGGTCGAGACCCACGCGGGCACGCTCCTCGACAAGGCGACCGGTTCGAAGGCTGCGGGAACGGATGCTGCGGCCCCGCCGATCCCCTGCCCCGAGGCATCCGCCGCCCGGCGCGAACTGAACGACGGGCTCACCGACGAGCAGCGACGCATGCTCGACGAACTCGGCAAGGGCTGATTCGGCCCGCCCTGTCGATCCGGGCGGGCGCCGATCGTCATGAGGGTGTCGATACCCCTCCAGAAAGGACGACGCCATGCGATACGCACTCCTCCTCCACTACCCCGAGATGACCCCCGAAGACATGGGCGACGACGCCTGGGGCGAGGGCATGCGCGAGTTCGACGAGTACGCCAAGGCGCTCGACGCGGCCGGCGTGCTCGTGTCGGCCGAGGTGCTGCAGCCTTCGGCCGTGACCACCTCGGTCACCGCGCCCGACGGCACGCTGCGCGTGCAGGACGGACCGTTCGCCGACACCAGGGAGCAGCTCGGCGGCACGTTCGTGGTCGATGTCGCCGACCTCGACGCCGCCATCGGCTGGGCCGGCAAGGCCCCGTCGATCAGCTGGGGCACCGTCGAGGTGCGGCCCAGCGCGACCCGCTTCGAGAACGGCGCCTGGACCCCGTTCGCGAGCTGATGCCGGCCGCATCCGACTCCCTCGCGGTCGCGGAGCGCACCGCGCGGGAGTCGTACGGCCGCATCCTGGCCGTGGTCGCCGCTGCCACGCACGACGTCTCGCTCGCCGAAGACGCCCTCGCCGACGCGTTCGAGCGGGCGCTGCGCACGTGGCCGGACGCCGGCATCCCCGCGAATCCCGAAGGGTGGCTGGTCACCGTGGCCCGCAACCGACTGCGCGACGCCCTCTCGTCGGCGGCCCGCCGTACGGGTGTGCCGCTCGACGAGGGGATCATCGCGGCACGCGCCGACGAGCTCGAGGTCGACGCGCTCAGCGCCCTCGAGCGCGGCGAGGCGATCCCGGACCGCAGACTCGAACTGCTCTTCGCGTGCGCGCACCCGGCGGTCGACCCCGCCGTGCGCACGCCGCTCATGCTGCAGACGGTGCTCGGGTTCGAAGCGGCCGAGATCGCCCGTGCGTTCGCGGTCGAGCCGTCCGCGATGGCCCAGCGGCTCGTACGCGTGAAGCGGCGGATCCGGGACGCCGGCATCCCGTTGCGCATCCCCACCCGCGCCGATATCCCCTCCCGGCTGCTGGCCGTGCTCGAGGCGATCTACGGCGCGTACGCGATCGGCTGGCTCGACCAGGGCGATGAGCCGCGCGAGTCGCTCGCCGATGAGGCGCGATGGCTCGCGGTGCTCACCGCGACCCTCCTCGACGACGAGCCGGAGGCGTGGGGCCTCGCCGCGCTGCTGACCTACGCGCAGTCGCGTGCGCCCGCCCGCGCAGACGTTCCGTGGCCGCCGCTCGACGAGCAGGACCCAGCCGAGTGGGATCGCGCGCTCATCGCGGAGGGCGCCGCTCTGCTGCGTCGCGCCTCGTCGCTGGGGCGACCGCTGGGGCGCTTCCAGCTCGAGGCTGCGATCCAGGCCGTGCACTGCGACCGCGCCCGCACCGGCTCCCTCGACGTCGAGGCGCTCGTGAAGCTGTACCGCGGACTCGTCGCGATCGCGCCCACCGACGGCGCCCGCGCCGCACTGGCCGCCGCGGAGGGACGGCTCGCCACCGGCGCCCCCTCGGCATCGGACGTGTAACAAACCGACCCGCGCGCGCCGTTCCGCCCGGCCCGTCGCCAAGATGGAGGGATCCGCGCAGCGACAGCACGCACGCGCGGACACTCGACTCCTGGAGGCACCCATGTCGCGCCGCATCCGTCTCGTCCGCATCGCCGCCGCCGGCATCGCCGTCGCGGCCCTCGCCCTGACCGGCTGCGCCTCCGGTTCCGCGCCGGCCAGCAGCGAGTCGGCCGCCGACGCGGGCTACCTCACGCCCGGCAAGCTCACCATCGCGACCGGCGAGACGGCGTACGAGCCGTACGTGATCGACGACGACCCCGCGTCGGGTGAGGGGTTCGAGGCAGCGGTCGCCTACGCCGTCGCCGAGGAGCTGGGGTTCGCCCCCGAAGACGTCGAATGGGTGCGGACGAGCTTCGAGTCGGCGATCGCGCCCGGGCCGAAGAGCTTCGACTTCAACATCCAGCAGTACACGATCACCGACGAGCGCAAGCAGGCCGTCGACTTCTCGTCGCCCTACTACGAGGCCAGCCAGTCGGTGGTCGCGTTGAAGGGCGGCGCCGCCGAGGGCGTGACCGACATCGCGGGCCTCAAGAGCCTCGTGCTCGGCGCGATGTCGGGATCCACCAGCGCCACGACGATCGAACAGGCCATCGCGCCCACCACCACGCCGCAGCTCTACAGCTCCAACGAAGACGCGGTCGCCGCGCTCAAGGCGGGACAGATCGACGCCCTCGTGCTCGACACCCCGACCGCCTACACCGCGGTGAACTTCTACATCGACGACTCCTTCACCGTGGGCGAGCTCCCGGCAGCGGGGGTACCCGACCAGTGGGGCCTGCTCCTGGCGAAGGACTCCCCGCTCACCGCGGACGTCACCGCGGCCGTCGACACGCTTCGCGAGAACGGAACCCTCGACGCCCTCGAGGAGAAGTGGCTCGCCGTCCTCAGCGAAGGCGTGCCTCAGCTGCAGTGACCGCGTCCGCTACGTTCGTTCGGTGACCCCGCACCAGCCCAGCGCGCTCGAGCTCGACCGTCGCGCCTACCGGCACCGCCGCTCGCGGCGGTCGGTGCTCATCGCGATCGCGTCGTCGATCGCGTTCGCGGTGATCGTCTGGGCGACGGTCATCAACACCGAGGGCTGGTCGAAGGTCCAGCAGTCGTTCTTCAACCTCGACGTCGCGATCCAGGCGCTGCCGAAGGTGTGGGACGGCTTCCTGATCAACCTGCAGGTCCTCGCCTACTCCGTCGTGACCGTCGCCGTCGTGGCACTCGTGATCGCCGTGCTGCGCACCCTCCGCGGACCGGTCTTCTTCCCGGCGCGCGTGGTCGCGGCCGGCTACACCGACCTCTTCCGCGGCCTGCCCTTCATCATCGTGCTCTACCTCATCGGCTTCGGTCTGCCGACCATCACGAACACGCGCATGCCGGTCGTACTGCTCGGGGTGATCGCGGTGACGCTCACGTACTCCGCGTATGTCGCCGAGGTGATCCGCGCCGGCATCGAAGCCGTCCACCCGTCGCAGCGCCTTGCGGCGCGGGCGCTCGGCCTCGGCTACGTGCAGTCGCTGCGCCGCGTCGTGCTGCCCCAGGCCTTCCGCAAGATCACGCCGCCCCTCATGAACGACTTCATCTCCATGCAGAAGGACGTCGGGCTGATCTCCATCCTCGGCGCGGTCGACGCCATCGCCGCGGCGAGATCCGTCGCCTCGCTCACCTACAACTTCACGCCGTACGTCGTGGCCGGGGTGCTGTTCATCCTGCTCGCGATCCCCACCATCCGGCTCACCGACTGGTACACCGCGCGACTGCGCGAGCGCGAGCAGGCGGGGGCGATCCTGTGACCGCCCTGCTGCGGGCGACCGGCATCCACAAGTCCTTCGGCGAGCGCGAAGTGCTCCGCGGCGTCGACATCGACCTGGCCACGCACGAAGTGGTCGCGCTGATCGGGGCGAGCGGATCGGGAAAGTCGACGCTGCTGCGATGCCTGAACCTCCTCGAGCCCATCGACGACGGGCAGATCTTCCTCGACGACGAGGACATCTCCGATCCGCGCATCGATGCGAACCGCGTACGCGCCCGCTTCGGCGCGGTCTTCCAGAGCTACAACCTCTTCCCGCACCTCACGGTGCTCGACAACGTCACGCTCGCCTCGCGCGTCGTGCACCGCACTCCCCGACGTGAGGCCGAGGCTCGTGCGCTCGAACTGCTCGGCCGCATCGGGCTCGCCGACCTGGCGCGCGAGCACCCCGACCGCCTCTCAGGCGGCCAGCAGCAGCGTGCCGCGATCGTGCGGGCCATCGCGACCGACCCCGAGGTGCTGTTCCTCGACGAGATCACCTCGGCGCTCGACCCCGAACTCGTCGGCGAGGTCCTCGAGCTCGTGCGTCAGCTCGCCGCCGACGGCGCCACGATCCTCATGGCGACGCACGAGATGGCGTTCGCGCGGGATGTCGCCCACCGCGTGGTGTTCCTCGACGCGGGCACGATCGTCGAACAGGGGCCGCCCGCCGACGTCCTTGCGGCCCCGCGCGAACCACGCACCCGGGAGTTCCTCGCCCGCTTCACCGCCTGAGTGAGGCCAGGCCGCGTTGTCCATATCGCGTGATCTCACCGAGCGCACCCGTTATGCGCGCGTATAACGCATCGCCTCGGCGAGATCACGCGATGTGAACGCGGTGGGGTGAGTCAACCTGTTGACTTACAGTGAGTCAACTGGTTTACTCAGTACGTGTCCGACCGCCTGACCTTCACCCTCCACGAGCTCATCGCGGAGATCGACGCGTTCGCCGACACCGCGCTTCAGGCGGGGTGGGGCGTGACGTTCAACCATTTCCAGTTCCTGGCCGTGCTGTACGACCACGAGCCCGTGGACATGACGACGCTCGCCCGCTGCCTCGGCGTCACCAAGGCCGCCGTGAGCAAGCGGGTGCCCGCACTCGTCGAGGACGGCTGGATCACGGCAGCGTCCCAGCCCGGTGCGGGTCGCAGCATCCTGCTCTCGCTCACCCCCAAGGGCACCGCCCTCGTGCGCGATGCCGGCGAGGTGCTCGAGCGCGAGTTCGCCGCGATGCTGACGCACCCGTCACTCGCGGGCGACCCGATCGACGCCCCTCGCATGAACGCCCAGCTCGTCGCCCTCACCGCCTTCATCCAGCAGCAGCCGGCGCCCGGCCCGCGTGCCGTCCACCACCCTCAGGAGACCCTCGCATGAACGCTCCCCGCATCCTCGTGATCGTCGGCACGCCCTTCGCCGGCAGCCTCAACCACTCCCTCGCCAGCTCGTACGCCGACGCCGCGCGCGCCGGCGGCGCCGAGGTGCGGGTCGTGGATCTCGCGAACGACGCCGTGCCGCAGCATCCGTCCGTCCGCGATGAAGTGCGCATGCCCCGCACCGACGCCGACGTTCCGCTCACGCCCGAGGTCGCCGCCTACGTCGCCGACGTCGACTGGGCGGACCACCTGGTGTTCTTCTTCCCACAGTGGTGGGGGTCGCTTCCGGGCGCCCTCAAGACGTGGATCGACCGCGTCTTCGTGCGCGGCTTCGCCTACCGCTACCGCCCGACCGGGCGACTGTGGGACAAGCTGCTCACCGGGCGCAGCGCACGCATCGTCATGACGATGGACTCCCCCGTGCTCTGGAACGCGTGGGTCTACCGCAACGCGCCGATCCGGTCGCTCCGCAACGCCACACTGGAGTACTGCGGCATCAAGGTCCGTGGGGTGACGCGCCTCGCGCAGGTGCGGCACAGCACCGGGGCCGACCGCGAGCGCTGGGTCCGCGGGATGGCCTCGCTCGCAGCGACGGATGCCGAGTCCGTGCGTCCGCGCGAGCGATCCGCGCTCGTCGCGGCCTGAGGTCAGGCGAGCGAGCGCTCCGCGGCCTCGACGACGTTGGTCATGAGCAGCGCCACCGTCATGGGTCCGACGCCGCCGGGGTTCGGCGAGACGTAGCCGGCGACCTCGGCGACATCGGGCGCGACATCGCCGTAGACGCGGGACTTGCCGGTCTCGGGGTCGTCCTCACGGGTGACGCCCACGTCGAGGACGGCCGCACCGGGCTTCACGTCGGCAGCCTGCACGATGTGCTTGACGCCCGCGGCGGCCACGATCACATCAGCCTGGCGGAGGTGATGCGACAGGTCGGCCGTGCCGGTGTGCGTCAGGGTCACGGTCGCGTTGATCTCGCGACGCGTGAGCAGCAGGCCGATCGAGCGGCCGATGGTCACGCCGCGGCCCACGACGACCACGTCCTTGCCTTTGAGGTCGTAGTCGTTGCGCAGCAGCAGCTCGATGACGCCTCGCGGCGTGCACGGCAGCGGCGTCGTGATCGGGGAGTTGACGTTGAGCACAAGGCGCCCGAGGTTGGTCGGGTGCAGGCCGTCGGCGTCCTTCGCGGGGTCGATGCGCTCGAGGATCGCGTCGGTGTCGAGGTGCTTGGGCAGCGGCAGCTGCACGATGTAGCCGTGGCACTCCGGGTCGGCGTTGAGCTCGTCGATGAGCGCCTCGACCTCGGCCTGCGTGGCGTCGGCCGCAAGTTCGCGCTGGATCGAGTTCATGCCGATGGCCTCGGACTCGCGGTGCTTCATCCCGACGTACAGCTGCGACGCCGGGTCGGCGCCGACGAGCACGGTCGCGATGCCGGGCGTGACGCCGCGGTCCTTGAGCGCCGCCACGCGCTCGCGCAGCTCGTCCTTGATCTGGGCCGCAGCCGCGCGCCCGTCGAGCTTATGTGCGGTCATCGTTGGTCTCCTCGTGTGGTCGTGCGCTCTGGGCCTGGGTACCCCGGCCCGCGAGAGTGCAGCTGGCGGACGAAAGGCAGGGAACCACCCACCATCTCGGCGATCAACTGCACTCTCGCGGATCGTGGTCGAGGAGGGGGCGGGACGGATGCCGCGGCCCGGTGCCGGGCCGCGGCACCCGTGTCGACAAGTGGTACCAGACGATGCCGCCGCGGTGCGACGGCGTTCCCGCTCAGTGGCGGAAGTCGGGGTACAGCGGGAAAGCGGCCGTCAGGGCCGAGACGCGCAGGCGCAGCTCCTCGACGTCGGCGCCGGGCTGCAGCGCGAGCGCGATGACGTCGGCGACCTCGGTGAACTCGGCGTCGCCGAAGCCGCGGGTCGCGAGCGCCGGCGTGCCGATGCGCAGGCCCGACGTGACCATCGGGGGCCGCGGGTCGTTGGGGACGGCGTTGCGGTTCACGGTGATGTGGATCTCGTGCAGGAGGTCCTCGGCCTGCTTGCCGTCGATCTGAGCGTTGCGCAGATCGACGAGCACGAGGTGCACGTCGGTGCCGCCCGAGCGCACGGCGATGCCGGCGTCCTTCACGTCCTGCTGCGACAGGCGCTCCGCGATGATGTGGGCGCCGCGCAGGACGCGCTCCTGGCGCTCCTTGAACTCGGGAGTGGCCGCGAGCTTGAACGCGGTGGCCTTCGCCGCGATCACGTGCATGAGCGGGCCGCCCTGCTGGCCCGGGAAGACCGCGGTGTTGATCTTCTTCGCGATGTCGGCGTCGTTGGTGAGGATGAAGCCCGAGCGGGGGCCGCCGATGGTCTTGTGCACGGTCGACGACACGACGTGCGCGTGCGGGACCGGGTTGGGGTGAAGGCCGGCCGCGACGAGACCGGCGAAGTGCGCCATGTCGACCCATAGGGTCGCACCGACCTCGTCGGCGATCGCGCGGAAGGCGGCGAAGTCGAGCTGACGCGGGTAGGCCGACCAGCCGGCGATGATGACCTTGGGCTTGTGCTCGACGGCGAGGCGGCGCACCTCGTCCATGTCGATCGTCGAGGTCTCGGGGTCGACGCCGTACGCGACGATGTTGTAGAGCCGGCCGGAGAAGTTGATCTTCATGCCGTGCGTGAGGTGGCCGCCCTGGTCGAGCGACAGTCCGAGCAGCGTGTCGCCGGGGCGGGCGATGGCGTGCAGCACGGCGGCGTTCGCGGTGGCGCCCGAGTGGGGCTGGACGTTCGCGAACTCGGCGCCGAACAGAGCCTTGGCGCGGTGGATGGCGAGCTCCTCGGCGACGTCGACCTCTTCGCAGCCGCCGTAGTAGCGGCGGCCCGGGTAGCCCTCGGCGTACTTGTTGGTGAGCACCGAGCCCTGCGACTGCAGCACCGAGACGGGCACGAAGTTCTCGGAGGCGATCATCTCGAGGTAGCCGCGCTGGCGGTCGAGCTCGCGGTCGAGCACCTGGGCGATCTCGGGATCGACCTCGGCGAGAGGGGCGTTGAAGAACTGATCGGTCATGCGATCTCCAGACTCACGGCTTTCAGATAGGGGTGTCCCACATCGGCCCAGGCGTGCGGTCGAATGCCGTAGTCGGTCGCTCCCCGGTGGTGGCCCACCTCAACGCCAGTCGCGACACACCGAGCATAACGGAACACGAACCACTAGGCTGAGTCCGATCGCTTTTGTTAGGACTCTTTACATGAATCGTCGACGAGGACGGGCCGTCGCGGCAGCCGTCCTCGCCGCTGCGCTGCTGGCCGGATGCACCCCGGTCGCACAGAATGGAGACACCGTGTCGCTTCCCGCCGTCGTCCCCGCCCCCGTCTCGATCGAGGCCGGGCCCGACGCGCCCTTCCGGCTCTCGTCCGCCACGGCGGTGACCGGAGAGGCGGATGCTGCCGCCGCCCTGTCGGCGATCGTCGAGGCCCGCACCGCGCTGACCCTCGCGAGCGGCGACGGCGCGGGCATCGAACTGCGGATCGACGCGCGTTCGGACGCACCCGAGTCCTACCGGATCGCGGTGGACGAGGCATCCGTCACCGTCACAGGCGCCGACGCGGCCGGACTCTTCTACGGCGTGCAGACACTGGGCCAGCTCATCGCCCGTGACGGCGACGAATGGACGGTATCCCCCGTCACGATCGAGGACGCCCCGCGCTTCGCGTACCGCGGCGTCATGCTCGACGTGGCCCGCCACTTCCACCCCGTCGAGACGGTCAAGGCCTACATCGACCACGCGGCATCGCTCAAGTTCAACGCGCTGCACCTGCACCTCACCGACGATCAGGGCTGGCGCGTCCACCTCGACTCGCGGCCCGAGCTCACCGAGAAGGCGTCGGGAACCTCGGTCGGCGGTGACCCTGGCGGCTTCTACACGAAGGACGACTACCGCGAGATCGTCGAGTACGCGGATTCCCGTCACATGATCGTGGTCCCCGAGATCGACATGCCCGGGCACACGCACGCAGTCGGGCTCGCCTACCCCGAACTGGCCGAGGACCCGAGCGTCAGCGACCACATGCGCGAGGTCATCCGCGACTACGGCGGCGACGAGCCGCGCGCCGGCGCACCGTACGACGGCATGGCCGTCGGGTTCTCTTCGCTGAAGATCCACGACGAGGCGACCTACGACTTCGTGGCGGACATCTTCGGCGAGCTCGCCGCGATGACCCCGGGCCCGTACCTGCACTTCGGCGGTGACGAGTCGCTCTCGACGACCGACGAGGACTTCGCGGAGTTCGTCGGGCGAGCGAGCGAGATCATCTCCGACCTCGGAAAGACGCCCGTGGCGTGGCACGAGGCCGGGGCCGCGGTCGGCATCGCCGACACCACGGTCGGCCAGTACTGGGGGTTCCTCACACCGCAGGAGGGCGCCGCCGAGAAGGCGACGGCGTTCGTCGACAACGGCGCGCAGCTGATCCTCTCCCCCGCCGACGCGATCTACCTCGACATGAAGTACCCGAATGGACCCGAGCTGGGCCTCACCTGGGCGAACGGCCCGACGAGCGTCGAGCGCGCCTACTCGTGGGAGCCGTCCGATGTGCTCCCCGGCGTCGACGACTCCGGCATCCTCGGCGTCGAGGCGCCGCTGTGGACCGAGACGATCCGCACCGCCGCCGACATCGACACGATGGCGTTCCCCCGCGCGGCCGCCGCCGCGGAGGCCGCCTGGTCGCCGGCGACCGGAGCGAGCGACCTGCGCACCTGGGCGTCGTTCCGCCAGCGCGTCGGCGCCCTCGGCCCGCTGTGGACCAGCATGGGCATCGGCTTCCACCCGTCCGACGAGATCCCGTGGGTCACCGAATGACCTCGGCCGAGTGATCCGGAGCACCGCATGGCCACCCTCGTCCACTCCGTCCGCCTGCTGGGCTCCGTATCCGTCGACAGCGACCGCCTCGACGGATGGGCGCTGTTCGACGGCGGCCGCGTCGCGTCGGCCGGTGTCGGCGGCGACCTCCCTCCCGCCGATGAGGTCGTGGACGGCGGCGACGGATGCCTCGTCCCCGGGTTCATCGACATCCACGGCCACGGCGGCGCCGGCGCGAGCTTCGACGACGGCCCGCAGGCCGTGTCCACCGCGCGTGCCGTGCACCGCGCCCACGGCACGACGCGCGCGGTGCTCTCGCTCATCACTGCGCCGATCGACGACCTCGCTGCGCGTGTGGCGATGGTCGCCGACCTCTGCGACGCCGATCCCACCGTCCTCGGCTCGCACCTCGAGGGTCCGTTCCTGGACCCCGGCCACAAGGGCGCGCACACCGAGTCGCTGCTGCGCGCGCCGGACGCGGCATCCGTCGACCGACTGCTCGAGGCGGGACGCGGCACGATCCGCCAGGTCACCCTCGCCCCCGAGCGCCCCGGAGCCTTCGATGCGATCCGGCGCTTCGTCGACGCCGGCGTCGCGGTCGCGGTGGGCCACACGAACGCCGATGCCGACACGACACGACGCGCCTTCGACGCCGGCGCGACGCTGCTCACCCACGCGTTCAACGCGATGCCCGGCATCCATCACCGCGCCCCCGGCCCGGTCGTCGCGGGCCTGCGCGACGAGCGCGTCACGCTCGAGATCATCGCCGACGGCGTGCACGTCGACCTCGAGCTCATCGCGACGCTGTTCGCCGTGGCCGGCGACCGCATCGCGCTCATCACCGACGCGATGGCCGCGGCCGGGTCGCAGGACGGCCGGTACGAGCTGGGCGGCCTCGCCGTGCGCGTGACCGACGGCGTCGCGAGGCTCGAAGAGGGCGGCGCGATCGCCGGCTCGACGCTCACGCAGGACGCCGCCCTTCGCCACGTCGTGGCCGCGGGCGTGCCGCTCGAGGTCGCCTCGCACGCTCTGAGCCGGCAGCCCGCCCACGCGATCCACCGCGGCGATCTCGGCACCCTCGACATCGGCGCGCCCGCCGACGCGGTACTGCTCGACGAGACCCTCGCGGTGCGCCGCGTGTGGGTCGCGGGGCACGACGCCTGAGTACGCCGGCGCGCGCGTGAAAGGCGGGGCCGAAGGTCCCTCCCCCGAGATACCTCCGAGCCCCGCCCTGCCCGCAGGATTCCCGCGGGGGCGGCCGCCGCCGGGCCCCTCATAAGGGCGGCCTGCCACTCTGATGAAAGAGACGTGGAGAACCCCCGTCTATTACGCGAATTCTGGATATTCGCTCAGGACGGATGCCGCGCCCTCACGTCGCAGCCCTGGTCAAATCCGGAGGCGGCGACGACAATGGAGCGAACCACGGTCCGCACCCGGGATCGACGTCGTCGATGTGCGCCGCGCAACTGGGGGGCCCATGGACCACGAGGAAGTGCAGGAGCACGAGACGGACGTCGTCGCTGACGCCGACGCCGATCTCGTCCTGCGGACGAGATCGGGCGACACCGACGCGTTCGCGGAGCTCTGGCGGCGCCACTACCGCGCAGGCGTGACCGTCGCGCGCAACATGACATCGAGCCTCGACGCCGACGACCTCGTGCAAGAGGCGTACACCCGCATCTACCATTCGATCGCGCACGGCGGCGGGCCGACCGGCTCGTTCCGCGCGTACCTGTTCACCAGCATCCGCAACACCGCGGCGGCATGGGGGCGCGCGCGCCGCGAGACCGCGTACGAGGAGCTCGACGGCGTGGAGGATCCTTCGGGCGCCGAGCACGAGAGCGAGGCCGCGCTCGACCGCGGCCTGACGCATCAGGCCTTCCGCAGCCTGCCGACACGGTGGCAGGAGGTGCTCTGGTATTCCGAGATCGAACGCATGAAGCCCGCCGAGATCGCGCCGCTGTTGGGCATGAAGCCGACGGCGGTCGCCCAGCTGACGTTCCGCGCGCGGGAAGGGCTGCGCGAAGCCTGGATCCAGGCCCACCTGCGGTCTGTGGTCGACGGCTCGGACTGCCAGTGGACCATCGAGCGCCTCGGCGCGTACACCCGTCTCAACCTCGGCCGGCGCGACCTCGCGAAGCTCGAGCAGCACCTCGCGCACTGCGTGCGCTGCTCGATCGTCGCGAGCGAGGCCAAGGAGGTCTCGAGCCGGCTGGCGCTCGTGCTGCTGCCCATCGCCCTGGGTGCCGTCGGCACCGCAGGCTACCTCGCGACGGTTCAGGGCGGTGGCACCTCCCTGGTGGCTCTGGCCTCGATGCCTTCGAGCGTGGTGCACAGCACGGTGACCATCGCCCCGGGCGGAGTCGTGGGCGCAAGTGCGGGTGCGAGTGCCGGCGCGAGTGCGGCTGTCGGTGCGGCTGCGACGTCGGCCGGCGTCGGATCGGCGGGGGCGGTCGGCGCAGCAGGGGCGGCGACCGCCGTCGCTTCGTCGGCGGCGGTCTTCGGCACGTCGGCCGTCGCCGGCATCGGCGCGGCCTCCGGACTCGCCGCGGCCGGCCTCTTCGTCGTGAGCGGCGTGGTCGCCGCGGCAGTGATGCTGCCGGCCACGGCCGGCCCCGAACCGGCGCCGACGCCCACGCCGACCGACGAGGTCCTCGCCGAGAACGTCAACGCCCCGGCGCTTCTGCCGGACGACACCGGCGACACCGCGCTCCAGCTTCCGGCCGAGCCGGGTCCCGGCCCGGCCGACGTGCCCGTCGTCCCCGACCCCGCTGCGGGCGACGGCGGCGCAACAGGCGAGGGGACCGCTTCGTCGGCCGGCGGCAAGGCCACGGGCCAGTCCGGCAACGGCAAAGCTCAAGGCAGCACCGGCAACCAGTCGAGCAACAACGGCAACGCACAGGGCGTCGATCGCCTCGCCACCGGCAGCACGGGAGACAACGGCAAGTCGTCGGGCGACAACACCAGCGAGTCCGGAAACAACGGGAACGGGAACGGCAACGGCAACGGCGGCAACACCGGAAACGGCGGCTCGACAGGCAACGGCACCCCCAACGGCAACGGCAACGGCAACGGCAACGGCAACGGCAACGGCAACGGCAACGGCAACGGCAACGGCAACGGCGGCAACACCGGAAACGGCGGCTCGACAGGCAACGGCACCCCCACCAACGGCACCGGCAACGGCAACGGCGGCAACACGGGCGCCGGCACCGGCACCTCGAAGCGGAATGCGAGCCCCCCGAACGGCCTCGGACACGGAGTCGTCGAGCGCATGCCCGCCGCAACGACCACCGAGACGCCCGCGAACGCCCCGGAAGTGGCACACGTGCCCGTCGAGACGGTGCCTGCCGACGGCGGCAACTGACCCCCGCGTCCCGGGTCGCCCGCGACGCTCAGCGCCGGGCCCGCGCACCGGTGCCCGGCGGACGCGCGGAGCATGCCGCCGTAGACTGGAAGCCATGTCCGACACGCCGAACGTCACTCCCGCGCGCCCTGCCGAACCGGCACCGGGAACGCGCGCACCCCTCTCGGCGATCGACGTGATCGCGTTCGTGTGCGAGATCTTCGCGTTCGGCACGCTCGCGCTGTGGGGCTTCACGATGTGGCCGTTCCCGTGGAACATCGTCGCCGGCGTCGGGGCCCCCGTGATCGCGATCCTCCTCTGGGCCCTGTTCGTTTCGCCGCGCGCCGTGTTCGCCGTGCACCCCTTCGTGCGCGCCATCGTCGAGCTGCTCGTCTACGTGTCCGCGACCGCCGCCTGGTGGTCGATGGGCAACGCGTGGATCGGCGTCGCGTTCGGCGTCGTCGCCGTGACCGCGGGGGTCATCGCCGGCCGGCGGCGCCTGTCGTGACCTCGGGCGCCGACGCGCTCGACCAGCTGCGCGCGGCACTCGGCGATCGCGTCGACACCTCCGCGGCCTCGCTCGCCGCCGCGCGCGCCGACAAGTCGGGGCACGCGGCATCCGGTCTCCCCCTCGCCGTCGTGCACGCCCGCAGCATCGACGATGTGCAGCAGACGCTCCGCATCGCCGCGAGCACCGGCACGCCCGTGGTCACCCGCGGCGCCGGCACCGGCCTCGCCGGCGGCGCCAATGCCGGAGACGGGGAGATCTCGCTGTCGGTGCGGGGCATGGACCGCGTCCTCGAGGTGCGCCCCGACGACCTCCTCGCGGTCGTGGAGCCGGGCGTCCTCAACGCCGACCTCAACACCGCGCTCGCCCCGTACGGCCTCTGGTGGGCTCCCGATCCCGCGAGCCGGGCGATCTCGACGGTCGGCGGCAACATCGCCACCGGCGCCGGCGGACTGCTGTGCGCGAAGTACGGCGTGGTGCGCGACGCGGTGCTCGGCGTCGACCTCGTGCTCGCGGACGGTCGGCTCCTCCGCCTCGGCCACCGCACCGTCAAGGGCGTCACGGGCCTCGACCTGACGTCGCTGGTGATCGGGTCCGAGGGGACTCTCGGCGTCGTCGTCGGCGCGACCCTGAAGCTGCGCCGACTCGTGCCCGGCGAGGTCTGCACGATCGCCGCGACGTTCCCCGACGTGCGGACGGCGGCCGAGGCATCGTCCGCCGTCACCGCCTCCGGTGCGCAGCCCGCGATCATGGAGCTGATGGATGCCGCGTCCCTCGCCGCCGTGCACGCGCTCCTGGCGCTCGAGGCGCCGACGCCCGGCGCGGCGCAGCTCACCATCCAGACCGACGGCCCGGCCGCGATCGCCGAGGCCGACGCCATCGCCGACGTGCTCCGTCGCGCCGGAGGCACGGCCGTCGTCTCGCACGACCGCGAAGAGGGCGAGCGGCTGCTGGCGATCCGCCGGTCGATGCACCCCGCCATGGAATCGCTCGGCACAGCCCTCATCGAGGACGTCTCGGTGCCCCGCAGCGCCCTGCCCGCGATGTTCGACGAGATCGCCCGCGTCGAACGCGAGCACGGCGTCGTGATCCCCACGGTCGCCCACGCGGGCGACGGCAATCTGCATCCCAACTTCATCTTCGAGGCCGAGCCCGACGAGTTCGGCGTCGTCGAGGCGCCGGACGACATCTGGGCGGCCGCCGACGACCTCTTCCGCGCGGCGCTGCGCCTCGGCGGCACGCTCACCGGCGAACACGGCGTGGGCGTGCTCAAGCGCCGCTGGCTCGCCGACGAGCTCGGCGAGGATCAGTGGGAGCTGCAGCGGCAGATCACCCGCGTCTTCGATCCCCAGGGCATCCTCAACCCCGGCAAGGTGTTCGCGCGCTGAGCTGACGCGGGAGCCTCAGATGCCCTGCCACTCCGGCTTGTTGTCGTAGGCGTAGCGGTAGTAGTCCGAGCGGGTCAGCTGCGATGCGGCGGCTTCGTCGACCACGATCGTCGCGTGCGGGTGGAGCTGGATCGCCGAGCCCGGCAGCGACGCCGACAGCGGACCCTCGACGGCCCCCGCGACCGCGGCCGCCTTGCCCTCGCCGAAAGCCAGCAGCACGATGTGCCGCGCGCGCAGGATCGTGCCGAGCCCCTGCGTGATGCAGTGCATGGGCACGTCGTCGATCGAATCGAAGAAGCGTGCGTTGTCCCGGCGCGTCTGCTCGGTGAGCGTCTTCACGCGGGTGATCGACGAGAACGACGAGCCGGGCTCGTTGAAGCCGATGTGGCCGTCGGTGCCGATGCCGAGGATCTGCAGGTCGATGCCGCCGGCGTCGCGGATGGCCTCGTCGTACTCCTCGCCGTGATGCTCGATGCCCTCCGGCGTGCCGTCGGGCGTGCGGATGAGCTCGGGGTTGAGACCCAGCGGCTCGACGACCTCGCGCGTGATCACCGAGCGGTAGCTCTCGGGATGAGCGGGGTCGATGCCCACGTACTCGTCGAGCGCGAATCCGCGCACGCGCGAAAGGTCGACGCCCTCCAGCCGCGAGCGCAGCGCCTCGTACACGGGCAGCGGCGTGGACCCCGTCGCGAGCCCCAGGACCGTCTCGGGGTTCGAGCGGACGAGCTCTGCGATGTGGTCGGCGACGAGCGCGCCCGCGGCGGCCTTGTCTTTGACGATGACGATCTCAGCCATGGACCAGTGCTTCCTCTGCGTCGTGTGTGGCGTCGCCCTCCGCACCCACCAGCGCGGCTCCGAGTGCGGCTGCCGGCGAACCCGGCGGCAGCAGCTCGACCCGGTCGGCGAGGTGCAGCGAGCGCATGAACGGGGATGCCTCGGCACTGGCCGCGAGCTCGGCTGCGACATCCGTCATCAGTCGGTCTCCCAACGCCGTCACACCTCCTCCGAGGACCACGATATCGACGTCGACCGTCAGCACCAGCACCCGGATCGCGGCGGCCACGCCGCGGGCGAGCCCGCCACGCAGCTGCCGGGCAGAGGGGTCGCCCGCATCGGCGGCGTCGAAGACGTCGCGCACCGGCAGCGCGGAGCGCTTTGCCCAGCGCTCAGCGATCGCGCCGCCGCCCGCGAAGGCCTCGATGCAGCCGCGCTGGCCGCAGCGGCACAGCGGCCCGTTCGGGTCGACCGAGATGTGGCCGACCTCGCCCGCGGTGCCGCGGGCGCCCCGCCAGAGGACGCCGTCCGAGACGATTCCCGCGGCGATGCCGGTGCCGAGGTTGAGATACGCCATCGAGCCCGGCGCGGGCGCGCCGCCCCTCGTGTGGAGCGCGTGCGCTCCGAGTGCGGCGGCCTTGACGTCGTTCTCGACCTGCACCGGCACCCCCAGCCGGGGCGCGACGGCGGCGGCGAGGTCGAGCTCGTCGACGCCGAGGTTCACCGCGTGCACCACGCGGCCGGTGCCCGGCTCGATCTGACCTGGGATGCCTACCCCGACGGACTGCACGGTGGAGAGGTCGACGCCGGCCTCCGAGCCGAGCGCACGCACGGCGTCGAGGACGGTCTGGGCCACGGCATCCGGTCCCCATCCCGTGGGGATGCGAAGGCGACCCGCGATCTCGCCGTCGGCGTCGACCGCGACGGCGTCGGTCTTCGTCCCGCCGACGTCCAGCCCGACCCTCATCGGCCGACCTCCCCGTGGGAGGCGGCGTTGTCGTCCGCGCGCATCAGCCCTTGACCGCCCCTGCCACCAGACCGCTCGTCATGCGGTGCTGAACGAAGAGGAAGAACACGATGACCGGAACCGCCATGATCGTCGACGCAGCCATGACGAGGGCCCAGTCCGTCGCCTTCGTCGCCTGCACGAAGGCGCGCAGCCAGATGGGCAGCGTGAGCGACTCGGGCCGCGTCATGATGACGAGGGCGAAGACGAACTCGTTCCAGGCCTGGATGAAGGCGAACACGCCGGTCGCGATGAGGCCGGGAGCCAGCAGCGGGAACGTGATGCGCCAGAAGGCGCCCGCGCGGCTGCATCCGTCGATCATCGCAGCTTCCTCGAGATCGGCGGGCACGCCGTTCACGAAGCCGCGCAGCGTCCAGATCGTGAACGGCAGCACAGTGGCGATGTAGACGAAGCTCAGACCGATGATCGTGTTGAGCAGGTACCAGCCGTCGAGCACGCGGAACACCGAGACGATCATCGCTTCTGCGGGGATCATCTGGATCACGAGGATCGCGACGATGAACGATGTGCGGGAGCGGAAGCGGAACCGCGAGACGGCGACCGCGCCGAGGAACGCGAAGACGAGGGTGACCACGAGAGTGATCCCCGTCACCGCGACCGAATTGAACAGCGCGTTGAGCAGGCTGTCGTCGGTGAGGGCCTCCTGGTAGTTGCTGAGCGTGAACTCGTCGGGCCACCAGTGCGGGGTCGTCGAGCGCACGGCCGACGCCGGTAGCAGCGACGTGTTCACCATCCAGTACACGGGGAACAGCGACGAGGCGATCACGACCAGGGCCGCGACGTTCAGGAACACGCGCGAGACGACGCGGCGAGGACGGGCGGTCATGACTCTTCCTTCAGCATCGTGCGGATCCAGTACCCGGAGATCGCGAGGAGGATCACGACGAGGACCACGGAGATGGCGCCGCCGGCGCCGAGGTCGCCCGACGCCATGGACACGCTGTAGATGTAGACGCCGATCGTGTTCGTCTCGGCGCGGACGCCGCCGATCGACTGCAGCGCATAGATCTGCGCGAAGACGCGCAGGTCCCAGATGATCTGGAGGACCAGCAGCACGAGGAGGATGGAGCGCAGGTAGGGGAAGACGATGAGGCGGAACCGCGCGAAGCCTCCCGCCCCGTCCAGGGAAGCAGCCTCGAGCACCTCGTCGGGCACCTGGGACAGCGCGGCGTAGGTGCTGAACGCGACGAACGGGATCGCGCCCCACGTGATGATGATCGCCGCCACGGCATAGAAGCTCGTGGGGTCGATGAGCCAGCTGTGACCGACCCAGTTCTGGCCGGTGATCTGCGTGAGGACGTAGTTGACGAGGCCGTACTGCGTGTCGAAGATCCAGCCCCACACGATGGTGGCGGTCAGCGCGGGCATGGCCCACGCGAGCAGGAGCGACACCGAGACCGCGGTGCGCATGACGGCGCCGAGCTTGGTCATCATGACGGCGATGGCCACGCCGAGGAGCATCGTGGCGACGACGCTCACGACGCAGAGCGCCACGCTGCGGCCGAGCACGGCCCAGAACTCGGGGTCGGTCAGCACGGCGACGTAGTTGTCGATCCCGATGAACTCGGGCGGGGCGCCGAAGATCTGCGCGCGGCCGAACTTCTGGAACGACATGATCACGAGCTGCACCAGCGGCCAGCCGATGAAGACCGCGAGCATGATCAGCGCAGGCGTCAGGAGCGCGAGGGGTGCCCAAGGGAAGCGGCGCCGCTTCGGACGTTCGGGGTCCTGCCGTGACGCGGACGGCGGAGCCGGGGGCGCGGGGGCCTCTGCGGGGACGGTGGTCATGGCGAACCTCCTCTCAAAAGATTGTGTCGAGCCCTGTGCGGGCATGGAACGGGGTGCCTCGCGGCACGAGGCACCCCGTTCAGTGATGTCAGCCGTTCAGGATCGATTCGATCTGCTCGTCGGCAGCGGTGGCGAGCTCCTTGATGTCGCCGCCGTTCGCGATGTTGACGAACAGGTCCTGCATGATGCCCTGCGCCTCGACGTCGGCCCAATTCGGCGAAGCCGGCGTCAGCTTGGCGTTGGCAGCGGCCTCAGCGATGACCGTCGCGAGCTCCGGCGTGGCCGCGGCGACCTTGTCGCCGAGCGAGACGAGCGCCGGGACGAGGCCGTTCTCGGCGAGGATCGTCTGGTACTCGTCGCTCAGCATGATCTCGAGCGCGGTCTTGGCGAGGTCGGGGTTCTTCGACTTCGCGGCGATGCCGACGTTCGAGCCGCCCGCGAACACCTGAGCCGCGCCGCCGTCCATGCCCGGGAGGGCGTAGTAGCCGGTGGTGTCGGCAACGGCGGTCGGCTGCTTGTCCTCGTCGGCGACGATCGACCAGTAGGCCCAGCTCGGAGCCGAGTACGTGGCCGACTGCTCGGTGCGGAAGGGCACCCAACCCTCGGTCTCGTCGCCGTCCTTCGGGGCCAGCGAGGCCTTCGTCATGAGCTCCTGGACCTGCGCGAGACCGGCGAGCGACTCGTCGCTGGACAGCTGCGCGTCCCACTCGTCGCCGTCCTGCACGGCGATCTCGCCGCCGTTCTCCCAGATGAAGGGCAGCGCGTTGTACCAGTCCTTGCCCGGGAAGTAGACGCCCGAGACACCCGGCAGCGCGCCCGCGAGGGTGACGCCGTTCGACACGTACTCGTCGAGCGTGGTGGGCACCGCGACGCCCGCCTGCTCGTACATCGCCGTGTTGTAGAAGACGACGCGGGCGCCCGAGTAGTACGGCGCGGCGTACAGGGTGCCGTCCCAGCTGCCCGCCTCGACGAAGCCGGGGAGGAGGTCGTCGCCGCCGAGGTCGCCCTCGATGTCGGCGAGGCTCAGCAGGGCGCCGCTCGAGGTGAACGCCGGGGCCTGCGTGTTGCCCATCTCGACGATGTCGGGGCTGTCGTTCGACGACAGGCTCGTGGTGAGCTTGTCGACGAGGCCGGTCCACTGCTGTTCCTCGATGACCAGCGTCGACCCGGGGTTCTCGTCCTCGAAGGTCTTCTTCAGGTAGTCGCGGGCGTCCTGCGGCGTGTCGGTGCCGACCAGCCACACACGGATCTCGGCGCCCTCATCGGACGACGAGCCGCCGTTGTCGCTGCCGCCGGCGCAGCCGGCGAGCACCAGTGCCGAGGCGCCGATGAGCGCCACAGCTCCAAGCGTCTTCTTCATGGTGTCTTCCTTCGTTTTTCGGTGTTCTCTTGGTGTTTCGGCTGGGCCGGGTGGCCCATCCGGGGATCGGTTGCTCCGCGGGGAGCGTTCCGTGTTGTTTCGGGATCCGGGGGGATCCCCCGGGGAATCGCGCTGTGTCAGGACACCCCGAGTTGTCCGGACAGGACCATGACGGCCGCGCCGCGCAGGACGATGTCCTGGCCTTGCTCCGTCATCCGCACACGCACGCCTTCGTCGACGGACGGTGCAAGCGTGCGCGCGCGGAGTGTCTCGACGGTCTGCTCCGCAAGGGAGCCGCCGAGGAGTTCAGGGGGGCCGGAGAGGACGATCTCCGACACGTCGAGCGCGCCGACCACGGGTGCCAGGGCGATGCCGAGCCGCTCCCCCGCGTCGCGGAGGATGCCCTCGTGGGCGGCGGGATCGGCTGCCGCGTTCAGCCGCGACGTCAGCGAGGGAACCGAGAGCCAGGCCTCCAGGCATCCGACCTTGCCGCATGCGCACTGCGGGCCGCCGTCGGTGCCGACGGTGACATGGCCGATCTCCCCCGCGGCGAAACGGCTGCCGCGCATGGGCTGGCCTGCCAGCAGCAGCCCGGAGCCGACACCTCGCCCGACCTTGACGAGCAGCACGTCGTCAGGAGCGCCGCCGAACGTGTACTCGGCGAGCACGGCGGCGTTGGCGTCGTTCGCGACGAGGACGGGAACGCCCAGCGCGCCGCGCAGCGCGCCCTCGAGGTCGAAACCGGCCCAGCCGAAGTTGGGTGCCGTGAGGATGACACCCCGATCGTCCACGACACCGGGGGTGCCGACGCCCACGCCAAGCACGGGCGCGTGCGACTCGGCGACGAGCGCGCGGGCGAGTTCGACGACGGTGTCGACGAGAGCGTCGGCGGCGGGGACCGCGACCTCGCGACGCGCGACGATGCCGCCGTCGAGGGTCAGGACGGCGCCGATGAACGTGTCGCTGCCCGACAGGTCGAGCCCGATGATGCGGTGACCGGCGTGGTCGAGGTCGACGAGGATCGCGGGCTTGCCGGGCCCCGAGGCCTCGCGCACACCCATCTCGGCGACGAACCCGTCGGCGATGAGCTCGGCCACGAGGTCGGAGATCGTGACCCGGGTGAGCCCCGTCTCACGCGACAGGTCGGCCCGGCTCATCGCGCCCTGGTGGAACAGGGTCTGGAGCACGAGCGAGCGGTTGTGGCCGCGCGCGTGCTCGGGGAGGACCTTCGCGCCCTGGCGGAGCGTGCGTCCGGGGGCGAATGCACGGGCATTCGTGGTGATGCTCTGCGGCGCGTCGATAATGGAAGGGCCGCGTCGCGCTTCCGTGTTGGGCATGTTTGTTAGTAGACCTTACGAACTAACTTTTCGCAAGTCCCTCACCTCAATTTGAGCGGATGCTTTACAAAACCGTGATCCGCCGTGTTGCGATCGTTACGGAGCCACGCTCGGGATTCGTGCTGTGACCGGCGGTTCGTGCGTGACCAGCCCGTGACCTCGACACCCGGCCGCGTCGCCTACCATGGGTGGAAGCGTTGATCACAGTCGGGGGTGTGGCGTGACGAATCTGGCGACCGAGTCGCAGGCCGGGAAGGCGTCCGGGGATGACGCCGTCCAGGTCGAGCAGGCCGTCGAGGACGAGCAGTCCGCATCGGCGGAGACCGCGGAATCGAATGCCGTGAGCGAGACGGATGCTGAGGCCCCGGCGCAAGCCGAGACGGCCGAGTCCGTCGCGGCTGCGGACGCGGAGGACTCCCCCGCTGACGACGCCGGCGAGGATTCCGAGGCGGAAGCCGAGCCGGAGGCGGAATCGGCGTCAGAGCCTGAGCCTGAGCCCGAGACGGAAGCCGAAGCAGTCGACGCCGCAGACGAGAAGCCCGAAGCTGAGGCAGAGGTCGACGAGTCGGCTGAGCCCGTCGCCGCTGAGGAAGTCGAGCCCGAAGCCGAGCCCGAACCCGTCGACCGAGACGCCGACGACGCCGAGCCCATCGACGGGGCCGAGCCCGAGTCATCCGTCGCCTCCGACACCGATGCCGAGACCGTCGCCGTCGCGACGGCCGTGCTCGCACCCGCGTCCGCGACGGAGCTCGCGCCGACCGCAGACCTCTCCGCCGAGCCCGCGAGCGATGTCGCCACGGCGGCCGGGACCGCGCCGGCCGACGGCTCCCCCACCTTCGCGTGGGCGCCGGCGGAGCCCAAGCCGAAGAAGAAGCGCACCGCGATCTGGGTCAGCGCAGCGGCCGGCGTCGCCGTGGTCGGTCTCGTCGTCTCGTCGCTGGTGCTCATCGCGCCCGGCACCACGGTCGCCGGTGTGCCGGTCGGGTGGCTGACGCCTGGTGCGGCAGCCGACTCCATCGAGCAGCGTCTGGCCGAGACCACGGTCGTGCTCACCGGCGCGGGCGAGGACGCCGAGATCACGGGCGCCGAGCTCGGCGCCGCGGTCGACGCGAAGGCACTCGCCGACGCCGCGTTCGCGCAGCATCCGATGTGGAACCCCACCGCGTGGTTTGCCGCGACCGATGCCGAGATCGAGCTCGACCAGGCCACCGCCGCCGCCGCCCTCCGCGAGGTCGCGCCGCAGCTCTACACCGACCCGACCGACGCGACGCTCGCGTTCGACGCCGCCACCGCGTCTTACGTCGCGACGCCGGCCGTCGCAGGGGCGGGGGTCGACGTGGCCGCCGTCCAGGGCGCCATCCAGGCGGCCTTCGAGGCCGGCGAGACGCGCGTGCAGCTCGACCCGGTCTCCGCCGAGGTCCCCGCCGACATCTCGACCGAGACCGCCGACGCGACCGTCGCGCAGCTGAACGGCATGCTCGACACGGCCGGCTTCTATGTGGGCGAAGAGCGCACGGTGCCGATCGATCGCGCGACGCTGGCAGCCTGGCTCACCGTCGCACCCGACCCCGAGAACGCCGCGTACGACATCACCGCCGACAAGGCGGCGATCCAGGCCGCGGTGGACGGTCTTCCCGCCGCGATCAATCGGCCGGCCGAGAACGGTGCGGTCATCACCAACTCGGCCGGCAAGGTCCTCCGCGAGGAGGCGCCCGGGATCTCGGGCCGCGAGGTCGGCGACACCACGAACTTCGCCTCCGACTTCGCCACGCAGCTGTCCGCCGGCAACGCGGTGTTCGAGACGCCTGTGACCGAGGTCGCGCCCGTCGTCTCCACCTTCGCCCGCACCGTCGAGGTCGACCTCTCCAGCCAGACGGCGACCCTCTTCGAGAACGGCAACGTGGTCGCCTCGTACACGATCTCGTCGGGGCTCTCCGGCACGCCGACGCCCACCGGGCACTTCACCGTGAACGCCTTCACCCGCGTCCAGGACATGGGCGCGCTGTGCTACAACCCGGCCGCGGTGAACAGCTACTGCACGAAGGACGTGCCCTGGATCACCTGGTTCGCACCGGACATCGCGTTCCACGGCGCTTCGAACTTCCGAAGCCGCCTGGGCTTTCCGCAGAGCCACGGCTGCGTGAACATGTGGAACGACGACGCCAAGTTCGTCTACGACTGGACGGCGCGCGGCACCGAGGTCTGGGTCCACGCCTGATCGCGGTCACGCCTCCACGCTCACCCGCCGCCGCGCGGCGACCCCGGCGATCACGAGGGCGAGCCCCGCGACAGCCGTGAGGCACGGCCCGATGATCGCCGGGACCACTCCGGCCGCGTCAGCGGTGAGCGCCGCCCGCAGGAGCGCTGTGGCGGCCGCCGTCGGCAGCGCCGCCGAGATCTGCGCGATGACAGCCGGAACCGTTCCTGCGAGCCCGGCCGCCAGCGCCACGATCGCGATCAGCGCGGCGACGATGCGGCCGGTGGCCCCGAATGCGCCCGCCAGCCCCTGATTCGCGAGGCCGAAGGCCGCGCCGCACAGCATCGCCGACACCACGAACGCGATCCACTCGAGCGGGTTCACGCCCACCGACGTGAGCACAGCGGCACCGACGACGACGCCTTGCGCGGCGCAGACCGCCACGGTCGGAACGACGGCGCGCAGGCCGATCGCGACCGAGCCGGCGCCGCTGAGCAGGCGGGCGGTCGGCACCGCCTGCACGGCGATGGCAGCGACGAGGGCGCCGAGCCACAGCGCGATCATCGTGAAGAGGGGAACGGATTGGATGCCGGTGGCCGGCGTCGCCTGGTCCACCACGACGGGCTCCGCGACGACCACCGACAGTGTGTCGATGTCGTCATCGGTGTAGGTGGGGAGCTGGGTCGACGCGGAATCGAGCCCCGACGACAGCTCGGCGGCGCCGGCGTCGACCTGGGCGGTACCCGCGGCGAGCTGGGCGGCGCCGGACGCCACCTCTCCAGCGCCTCCGCTGGACGAGACTGCACCCGCCGACACCTCGCCGGCGCCCGTCGCGGCGTCATCGATGCCGCCCACGACCCTCGGCAGCGCGGCGGCGAGCGCGTCGTTTCCGACGGCGACGCGGCGCGCGCCGGTCGTGAGATCGCGCAGCCCCGCTTCGGCGGCCTCGAGCTGCCGAAGCGCCTGCGTGGCCCGGTCGCACAGCGTTCCCGGTCCGGGAAGCCCGCACAGTTCGGCGACGACCTCCGCGAAGGCGAGGGTCGCGGCATCCGCCTGTCGAAGCGCCTGGTCCAGCGAACCGGCGACCCGGTTCGCCCCGGCGGCGACGTCCGCGGCCGCACCGGGAAGCGGCTGGGCCGAGGCGTCGAGCTGTGCCAGCCCGGACGCCAGGCCCGCAGCTCCTGCGCTCAGCGATGCGAGCCCTGACGACAGCGCGCTCGCCCCGCCCGAAAGGTCGGCCGCACCCGCCGCCGCCGAAGCCGTACCGTCCGCGACCTGATCCGCTCCCGCGGCCGCCTGGCCGATCTGCTCGGCGATCGTGTTGAACCCGGCGTACACCTGCTGGAGGTATCGGCCGGTGAGCTCCCGGCCGAGGGCCGCGGTCGCGGCCTGCGTCACCGCGCCGGTCAGCGCGGGGTCGAGCCAGGCGGATGCGGGCGTCGTGCGCACCTCGACCACCGCCTGCCGCGCCTGTGCGCCGGGCCCCGAGATCGAGGTGGCGTCGGCCGAGAAGGTCGGGGGGATCCGCACGACCGCCATGTACCGCCCGGCCGCGAGCCCCTCGGCGGCATCCTCGTCGTTGGTGAGCACCCAGTCCAGGCTCGGCGGGTCATCGGTGGTGCCGGCCCCGGGCTGCGCAGGCTCCTGGCCGGCCATCAGTCCCGCGGCGAATTGACGCCCGAGCGGCACGGACCGGCCGTCGACGGTGACGGGCGCGTCGTCGTTCACGATCGCGGCCGTGAGCCGCTCCGGGTGCGACGTGGGTGCGGCGAGCGCCCACGCCAGGATCCCGCCGATCAGCAGCGGCACGATGATGAGACCGATCACCGCCAGGCGGCCGAGCCGCGAGGACCCCGAGGTCGCGCCGAACGCGGCCATCAGTCGGACCCCGCGGGGGCCGCGGAGGCACCACGCGCCGCCACGAGCCTGCGATCGCGGTCGCCGCCGGCGAGTCGCACGACGAAGGGCACCGCGTCGGCGGGCAGCGCCGGCTCGACGTCGACGCTGTCGCGTGCGGCGACCACCATGGCCAGCGACGGATCGGCGGCGCGCGCCGCCGTCAGCTCCGCACGCACGCGCCGCAGCGCCGACGGTGAGCCGACGTCGTCGAGCCCGTCGACGAACACGAGGGCGGGCCCCGAGTCGAGCGCCAGGTCGAGGCCGCCGCCGTTCGGTGGCACGCGCCAGTACGACGTCCGCGCGCGCACGGTGGTGGTGCGGGCCGGCAGCACGAACCCGGCCACCCTGACGCGTCCTTCAGCGAGTTCGGCACGCCCGCACAGCGCGGCGAGCATCGCGCGCCGCTCCGCAGCATCCGCCCCTTCGATCACGAGGATGCCGCCCGACGCGAGCTCCGCGTCCAGCGTGCACTCGTGGGCGTGCGCGCGCGCTCCCTCTGCCGCCAGCGCGAGGTCGCGATCGGGCCAGTCGGCCAAGGCGAGCTCCTCCGCGAGCCCTTCCCCTTCGACATCGAACGACGGCAGCAGGCGGTCCAGCCACGCCGGCATCCACCATGCGTGGTGCCCGAACAGCACGAGCACCGCCGGGATGAGCGTCATGCGCACGAGGAACGCGTCGATCACCACGCCGACGGCGAGCCCGAACGCGATCGGCTGGATGTTGGCATCACCCTCGGGCACGAATGCGACGAACACCGCGAACATGATGGTCGCGGCCGCGGTGACGACGCGGGCGGATGCTGCGAACCCGTCATGCACGGCACGCACCGGCTCGCCGTGGTGCACGTAGTCCTCGCGCATCCGGCTGACGAGGAACACCTCGTAGTCCATCGCGAGCCCGAAGAGCACGCCCATGAGGATGATCGGCATGAAGCTGATGACCGTCCCCACCGATGCGACGTTGAGGGCGTCGGCGAAGACCCCGTCGACGAAGACCAGCGTCGTGAGCCCGAACGCCGCGCCGATGGACAGCACGTAGCCGAGCGCCGCGGTGATCGGCACGACGATCGAGCGGAACACCATGGCGAGGAGCACCAGCGAGAGACCAACCACCAGGATGCCGAACGGCAGCAGCGCGCCGGCCAGCCTCTCCGAGATGTCGATGCCGGCCGCGGTGTATCCCGTCACCGAGAGGTCCACGCCGTACTCGGTCTCGAAGTGGCCGTGCAGGCCGCGCAGCGTCGCGACGAGCTTCGCCGTCGCGACGGAGTCGGGACCGCCCTCGGGGATCACCTGCACGATGCCGGTGTCGCCGGTCTCGTTCGGCGTCGTGAGCGGCACGGACGCCACGCCGTCGACCGTCGCGATCTCCGCCCCGAGGTCGTCCATCAGTCCGACCGGATCCGTGCTCTCGATCACCGACCCCGTCACGAGCAGCGGGCCGTTGTACCCGGGGCCGAAGTGCTCGGCGATGAGGTCGTACGTCTCGCGGCCGGGCTCGCCCTCCTCCATCGATCCCGCGTCGGGCAGGGCGAGGCGCAGGTGCGCCGCGGGGAGGGCGGCGCATGCCAGCAGGCCGACGATCAGCATCACGGTCACGAGCGGCCACCGGGTGACGGTGCGCACCCAGCCGCGGAAGAATCGTCCCGGCGCCCGCGGGGTCTCGGCCGGCACCGCGTGCGCACCCTCCGGGTCGGTCGCATCGCCCGGGGCGGCAGCATCCGTCGCCTCCTCCGCGTCCGCCTCCGCCTCGGCCGGGTCGATGAGCGCCACCTCGGCGTCGTCGAGCGGAGGCTTCTCGCCCTCGTCATCGACGGCGTCGGCCGGCGCCTCCACGTCGACGACGGCCGCAGCATCCGTGTGCCGTGCGGGACGGTACCGTCGCGGCACGACGCGCCATTTCGCGAACGCCAGCAGCGCGGGCGTCAGCGTGAGCGAGACGAGCACGGCGAGGGCGACCGCGACGGCCGCGGCGACGCCCATGGTCGTGAGGAACGGGATGCCCGCGACCACGAGCCCGAGGAGCGCGATGATCACCGTGAGGGCGGCGAACACCACCGCCGACCCCGACGTCGCGATCGCTCGAGCCGCGGCCTCTTCCGGCTCGACGCCCTCCTTGAGCTGGTCCTGATGTCGCGCGAGCACGAACAGTGCGTAGTCGATGCCGACGGCGAGGCCGAGCATGAGGGCGAGCAGCGGCGTGGTCGAGGTGATCGTGGTGAACCGCGTCGCGATGAGCACGATCGACAACGAGGCGCCGACGCCGACGATCGCGGTGACGAGCGGCAGCCCGGCGGCCACCAGCGACGCGAACGTGAACACCAGCACGGCGAACGCGACCCCGATGCCGATCAGCTCGGTGATGCTGATGCCCGTCGAGCTCTGCGAGAAGAGCTGCCCGCCGACCGACACCTCGGAGCCCGTGGGCAGGGCGTCCTGCAGCGCAGCTCCCGCATCCTGCAGTGCCTCGCCGGTCGAGGCGTGCACGGCGGTGCCGCTCACGGTCAGCTGGATCGGCACCAGTGCGGCGTCGCCGTCGGTGCTGATGTTCGCCGACGCCGCCTGGCCGTATGGGGACGTCGCCGACGACACCTGCGGGATCTCGGCGATCGCATCGACGGATGCCTCGACCGCAGCCTCGAAGTCGGGATCGGTCGCCGATCCGCCCGGCGGCGCGACGGCGATCAGCTGCGCCGACCCTCCGCTGACCTGCGGGAACGTGCGGCCGAGCGCGTCGAGCGCCTCCTGGGACTCGGTCCCCGGGATCGTGTACGTGTTGTCGGTGCCTGTGCCCAGCAGCGCCGCGCCCGCGAACAGCGCCATGAGGAGCGCGATCCACACGCCCAGCACCAGACCGCGGGCGCGGAAGGCCCAGCGCCCGAGCGTGTAGAGCGCAGACGACATCGTCTCCCCTTGGACGGGCCGCCCCTCCCCAGCGGCGGTGGCGCCCCCAGGGTAGAGCCGTGCGACCCCGCCCGGCAACAGCCCTGGAGACGACGAAGGGGCGCATGCCGCAGCATCCGCCCCTTCGCGAGTCGGTCGTCAGAGCGCGTCGATGACCTCGTTGAAGGTCTGCGACGGACGCATGACACCGGCGACCAGCTCGGCGTCGGGGCGGTAGTAGCCGCCGATCTCGACGGCCGAGCCCTGCACCGCGAGGAGCTCGTCGACGATCTTCTGCTCGTTCGCGGCGAGCGCCTCGGCCACCGGGGCGAAGGCCGCCGCGAGGTCGGCGTCGGCCTGCTGCTTGGCGAGCTCCTGCGTCCAGTAGAGGGCGAGGTAGAAGTGGCTGCCGCGGTTGTCGATCGTGCCGAGGGCGCGGCCGGGCGACTTGTCGTTCTCGAGGAAGGTGCCGGTCGCGGCATCCAGGGTGTCGGCGAGAACGCGCGCCTTGGCGTTGCCGGCGAAGTCGGCGAGGTGCTCGAGCGACGCGGCGAGCGCGAAGAACTCGCCGAGCGAGTCCCAGCGCAGGTAGTCCTCGGCGAGGAGCTGCTGCACGTGCTTGGGGGCCGAGCCGCCCGCACCGGTCTCGAACAGGCCGCCGCCCGCGAGCAGCGGGACGATCGACAGCATCTTCGCGCTGGTGCCGACCTCGAGGATCGGGAACAGGTCGGTGAGGTAGTCGCGCAGCACGTTGCCGGTCACCGAGATCGTGTCTTCACCCTTTCGCAGGCGGTCCAGCGAGTACTGGGTCGCGGCGGCGGGCGCGAGGATCTCGATCGTGAGGCCGTCGGTGTCGTGGTCGGCGAGGTAGGTCTTCACCTTGGCGATGAGCGCCGCGTCGTGCGAGCGGTTCTCGTCGAGCCAGAACACGGCGGGGGCACCGGTGGCCCGGGCGCGCGTGACCGCGAGCTTCACCCAGTCACGGATCGCGACGTCCTTCGTCTGGGTCGCGCGCCAGATGTCGCCCGGGGCGACCTCGTGTGCGAGCAGCACGTCGCCGGCCGAGTTCACGACCTGGACGGTGCCGGCGGCGGAGAGCTCGAACGTCTTGTCGTGGCTGCCGTACTCCTCGGCGGCCTGCGCCATGAGACCCACGTTCGGGACGGTGCCGATCGTCGCGGGGTCGAGCGGACCGTGCGCGATGACGTCGTCGATCACCGTCTGGTAGACGCCGGCGTAGGACGAGTCGGGGATGACGGCCAGCGTGTCGGCCTCGCCCCCGTCGGCGCCCCACAGCTTGCCGCCGTTGCGGACGAGGGCGGGCATCGACGCGTCGACGATGACGTCGGACGGCACGTGGAGGTTCGTGATGCCCTTGTCGGAGTTGACGTACGACAGGCGCGGGGTGTCGGTCGCCGCGGCGAACGCGGCGGCGATCTCGTCGCCGCCCTCGACGTTCTTGAGGCCCGCCAGGATCGCGCCCAGGCCGTCGTTCGGGGTCAGGCCGGCCTCGGCGATCCTGTCGCCGTAGGCGTCGAAGACGTCGGCGTAGTACGCCTTCACGACGTGGCCGAAGATGATCGGGTCGCTGACCTTCATCATCGTCGCCTTGAGGTGCACGGAGTAGAGCACGTCTTCCGCCTTGGCGGTCTCGAGTGTCTCGGCGAGGAACGCGTCCAGCGCAGCCGCAGACAGGAAGGTGCCGTCGACGATCTCGCCGGGAAGCACCTTGATGCCGGTCTTGAGCTCGGTGGTGGTGCCGTCGGCCGCGACGAAGCGGACCGAGAGCACGTCGTCGGCGGGGATCACCGTGGTCTTCTCGTTCGACTTGAAGTCGTCGTGCCCGAGGGTCGCGACGCGGGTCTTCGAGCCCTCGCCGAAGGCCTTGTTGCGGTGCGGGTGCTTGCGCGCGTAGTTCTTCACCGACAGCGGCGCACGGCGGTCGCTGTTGCCCTCGCGCAGGACGGGGTTCACGGCCGAGCCCTTGATGCGGTCGTAGCGGGCGCGCACGTCCTTGTCTTCGAGCGACTGCGCCTCGTCCGGGTAGTCCGGGATGTCGTAGCCCTGCGACTGCAGCTCGGCGATCGCGGCCTTGAGCTGCGGGATCGAGGCCGAGATGTTCGGCAGCTTGATGATGTTGGCCTCGGGGAGCGTCGCGAGGCCGCCGAGCTCGGCGAGCGCGTCGCCGACCTGCTGCTCGGGCGTCAGGTTCTGCGGGAACGCCGCGAGGATCCGGCCCGCGAGCGAGATGTCGCGCGTCTCGACGTCCACTCCCGCCTGGCGGGTGACGGCCTGCACGATCGGCAGGAACGATGCGGTCGCGAGGGCCGGTGCCTCGTCGGTGTAGGTGTAGATGATGGTCGAGTCGGTCACCAGTCACGTCCTTCTTGCGGGTCGGCGTTCAGCCTATCGCAAGCGGCCGAGATATCTCGACGTCAAGATACTTCGGCGTATGAACACCGTGTTAATCCGACTTCCGGACGATGCCGGATTCCGCCATGGGGGCTAGCCTGTGCTCCATGGGTGATCTGCGACTCGTCGAACTGTCCGCCGCGACCATCGTGGCGGTCAACAATATGTCGCTCAAGCCCGGCCAGGAGGAGTTCCTGTCGCCGGTGAGCTACGGCATCGCGGCGACGGTCGTGAACCCCCAGACGACCTGGCAGCGCGTGGTGGTCGACGGCGAGGAGGTCGTCGCCTTCGTGAGCGGCAATTTCGACCCCGACGATCCGCAGGAGCACTTCCGCTCGGTGCTGTGGCGCATCAACGTCGACGCCGACGACCAGGGCCGCGGAGTCGGGCGGTTCGCCGTCGCGGGGCTGCTCGAAGAAGCGCGCAACCGCGGGATGGACCACGTGAACGTCATCTACGAGGCCGGCGAAGGCGGCCCGCAGGCATTCTTCGAGCGCGTGGGCTTCACACCGGTCGGCGAGACCGAGTACGGTGAAGTGATCGCAGAGATCCGTCTCTGACGCAGAGCCGCACGATCGACCCGAAGACTTCCCCACACAGCGCCCGCCGGGCGCCCAGAGACCGGCGGCGGGGCCTCGAATACCCCTCCCCCATCGAGACCCCGTCGCCTTCTCGGTCCAGGGCGTCGAAACGCTTCCGCGCGACGCGCTAGGGTGAGCGCGTGCCGAGATTCGACCTGTCCCCCGCTGAGCTCGCGGACTACGCCCCCGATGTTCGCGAGCCCGCCGACTTCGATGCCTTCTGGGCCGACACGCTCGCGCAGTCGCGGCGGTGGGATGCCTCGCCCGACGTCGTGCGCCTCGAGACGCCGTACACGCTGGTCGACATCTTCGACGTGACGTTCCCCGGCTTCGGCGGCGACCCGGTCAAGGCGTGGCTGACGCTTCCGGCGGGCGCAGAGGGGCCGCTGCCCGCGGTGGTCGAGTACCAGGGCTACGGCGGCGGCCGCGGTCTCGCCGGCGAGCGCCTCGGCTGGGCCGCCGCCGGCTACGCCCACCTCTTCATGGACACGCGCGGCCAGGGCTCGATGTGGGGCTCGGGCGGAGACACCCTCGACCCGCACGGCACAGGTCCCTCGTCGTCGGGTTTCATGACCCGCGGCATCGAGGACCCCGAGACGTACTACTACCGCCGGGTCTTCACGGATGCGGTGCGCGCCGTCGACGCCATGCGCGCGCTGCCGCAGGTCGACGCCGACCGCATCGCCGTGTGCGGCGCGAGCCAGGGCGGCGGCATCGCCATCGCGGCGGCGGGACTGTCGGACGGCCTCGTCGCGGTCATGCCCGACGTGCCGTTCCTCTGCCACTTCGAACGCGCCGTCGGCCTCACCGGCGACGACCCGTACCAGGAGGTCGTGCGGTACCTCGCCGTGCATCGCGGCCGCGACGAGCGCGTGTTCGAGACGCTGTCGTACTTCGACGGCGTGAACATGGCGAAGCGAGCGGATGCTGCGGCCCTGTACTCCGTCGCCCTCATGGACACCATCTGCCCGCCGTCGACCGTGTACGCGGCGTACAACCGGCACACCAACCCGGCGAAGCAGATCGAGGTCTACACGCACAACGGCCACGAGGGCGGACAGGCGTTCCAGTTCCCGAAGCAGGCCCGCTTCCTCGGCGACCTGATCTAGCTGCGCGCGGCCCTGGTCAGAGGGCCTCGAGGTGGAGCACGAAAGCCTGCACCGGCCACAGCGTCGGCAGTTGCAGGCCGACCTCGGCGAGCAGCGACCCGGGCAGCTCGATCTCGCCGGTGGTGAACCACTCCGGCGCGATCCAGCCGTACTCGGCCGCGCCGATCTCGCGGCGCACCCGCACGCGGTATCGACGGGCTCGGTCGAGCCCGGGCAGGCGCAGGCGCTCGGCACGGGCATCCTCGAGGCTCGCCACCGTCGCGACGACCACCACCGCCGCTTCGTCGGCGACGAAGGCTGTCGCACGCCAGGCGGGATCGCGCAATTCGGGGTGCAGCATCCGTCCGCCGTGGACGATCGGCCGAAGCTCCTTGTACAGCGCGGCGAACCGCGTGATCGCGGCGGTCTCGTCGTCGGCGCACGACAGGATGTCCCACTCGAACCCCGCCGAGCCCAGGAGGCTCGTCGCCATCCGGTACGGCAGCGCGGTGGTGCGCCCCGACGAGTGCGACGTCGTCGGGCCCACGTGCGCGCCGACGAGCTCGGGCGGCAGCAGCAGGCCGGTCCAGCGCTGGATGTCCTGACGTTCCACCGGGTCGTTCGAATCGCTCGCCCACACCCGGTCGGTGACCTCGAGGATCCCGAGGTCGGTGCGCGCCCCACCGCTCGAGCACGACTCGATCTCGAGCGACGGATGCCGCGACGTGAGCTCCGCGATGAGCTCGTAGACAGCCGTCATCTGCGCATGCCCGCCCGGGCGCCCGTCGTGCACGCTCTCGACGAGGTCGCGATTGTGGTCCCACTTGATGAAGTCGATGCCGAGCTCGCCCACGAGCGCGTCGATCTGTCCGAGCACATGGGCGTATGCGTCCGGGTTCGCGAGGTCCATGACGTACTGCCCGCGCCACGAGAGACCCTTCTCGTGGTCGAGGTGGCCGCCGTCGTGGAGCAGCCAGTCCGGGTGCGCACGCGCGACGTCGGAGTCGAGGCTGATCATCTCCGGCTCGAACCACAGCCCGAACTGCATGCCCAGTTCGTGCACGCGCGCCGCGAGCGGGCCCAGGCCGTCGGGCCACACCGTCCGGTCGACGACCCAGTCGCCAAGGCTCGTCGAGTCGTCGCGGCGACCCTGGAACCACCCGTCGTCGAGCACGAACCGCTCGATGCCGACCTCGGCCGCCCGCTCGGCGAGCGCGGTGAGCCGATCGGGGTCGTGGTCGAAGTACACGGCCTCCCACGTGTTGAGCACGAGCGGACGGACGGATGACGGATGCTGCGGCCGCGCCCGCAGCCACGTGTGCACGCGGTGCGCGAAACCGTCGAGGCCCTCGGCCGTGTACACGAAGGCCGCGCGCGGCGCCCGGTACTCGTCGCCGGGCGCGAGGCGGATCTCACCGGGCCGCAGCAGCTCGCCGGCACCGATGAGCGTCACCGCATCGGTGACCCGGTCGACCCGCGTCGTGAGGTCGCTCGACCACGCGAGGTGCACGCCCCAGAGGGCGCCGTGCTGCCAGCGCGGCGCCCCGATCCCGGCGATCGCCGCGACCGGGTTGTCGTGGCCTGGGCGGCCGCGCCGCGTCTGACGCACGGTGGCGCCCGCGGGCATCGGCGTCACGACCGGCCGCTTCTCACGCGTCCAGCGACCGTCGAACGTCAGCAGGGTGTCGGTCGTCGACGGCACCGGAAGCGTCGCCTCCAGCCAGTCGACATCGACCGACGTCGCGCCCGCCTCTCCATCGTGCGCGAGCGCGTGCTGCACCCACACGACACCGCCGGCCTCGATGCCCGCCGTGATCGACAGACGCAGAGCGGATGCCGCATCCCGCGCCTGGACGGTGACCGACCGGTCGTCGGCGTCGATGCCTGTCACGTCCCACCGCGCGTGGTGCACGACGCCGTCGCGGCGCAGCTGCATCCCCGGGCGCCCGGTCCATCCGTCGCCCTCCTGCGGGGACAGCGACACCTGCCACGCCGCGTCGAGCGTGCCCGGCGAGGTCTGTCGGCTCAGCGCCTTCGCGAGCGCGTCGGCATCGGCATCGGTGATCGCGCCGACGGGCGCTCCCCAGTGCAGCACGTGCGGAAGGCCCGGGCCGCGGGCGTCGAGGAGCACTCCGACGCCTTCGCTCTCGAGACGGATGAAGCCGGGGGTCATGCGGTGGTCCTCTCTGCGGGGGTGCGTTCGCCGGTGCCGCGCTCGACGATCCACGTGGGCATCTCGAGCTGACGGGTGAAGCCGGCGGGGTCCTGCATGCGCTCGATGGCGAGCGTCGCGGCGGCCTTGCCGAGCGCCAGCGGGTCGTAGCTGATCACGGTCACCCCGAGCACGTCGGCGGTGTCGAAGTCGTCGAAGCCGACCAGGGCGGTGCCGTCGTCGCCTCGATCGCGCAGCACGCGCAGCGCGCCGACCGTGACGCGGTTGTTGCCGGTGATGATGGCCGTGGGGGCGTCGGGCTGGTCGAGCAGGCCGGCGATCAAGCCGTCGGCGGGAACCGCGAGGTCGTCGGCGAGCCGCTCCCACCGCGACGAGTCGGTGATCCCGTACCCGGCGAGCGCGTCGCGATAGCCGCGCAACCGCTCGGCCTGCGTGTAGACGGACGCCGGGTTGCAGATGTAGCCGATGCGGCGGTGGCCCCGCTCGAGCAGGCGCGTCGTGGCGTCGAACACCCCGCGGTGGTTCTCGAGCACGATCGAGTCGGCCACGAGGTTGCGGGCCGGTCGGTCGATCGCGATGACGGGGGTGCCGAGGTGGCGCTCGCCCTCGAGGTAGGACTGGTCGTCGGCGACGGGGATGAGCAGCAGCGCACCGAGCCGCTGACCGAGGAGCGCGTCGGCGACGCGCTCCTCCCCCTCGGCGGTGTCGTCGGTGGTCGCCACCACGAGCGAGAAGCCGTGGGCCGACAGCTCGCGTTCGATGCCCGCCGCGAGCTTGTAGTAGAACGGGTTGCTCAGCTCGCCCATGATGAACCCGATCGTGTTGGTCGGGCCCCCGCGGCGCAGATTGCGCGCCAGGGGGTTGGGCCGGAAGCGCAGGCGCTTGGCGGCGCCGAGCACGCGCTCGACGGTCTCGGGCGCGACGAGATCGCGGTGGGTGAAGACCCGCGAGACCGTCTTCGAGCTCACACCCGCGAGCCGCGCGACGTCTTCGAGGGTCGCGCGCTGCTGAACCGTCATCGGGCCTCCTTGCCGTGCGGGCTTCACGCTAGCATCACCAGACCACGGATGTCCACGTAGGACATTCCGAAGACATCAGGTCGCGGCATCCGCAATGGATTACGAAATAACCCCAGTTCAGCGCGCATGTTTTGTGGAATCATGTCCGTGGGACAACACAAGACAGCGCTGTCATCTCGTGCTTGCGGAACCGTTTCGAAGATGCGTAGTCTGACCGCGCGACGAACCACGCAACGGTGCGACGACGCGCACCGGCAGTTCAAGGGCGAACCTGACAAGGAGAAATCACATGGCGAAGAAGGCATTGGCGGGCCTCGCACTGCTGGCCACCGCCGCGGTCGCGATCAGCGGCTGCGCGGGAGGCGGCGCGAGCGACGCCGACAACACGATCGACGGCGAGGTCAAGGGCGACATCAAGGTCGTCACGTGGCGCACCGACCTGGTCGAGGACGGCACCTACCAGAAGTACGCCGACGAGTTCAACAAGAAGTACCCCGACGTGAAGGTCACGTTCGAGGGCATCACCGACTACGCGGGCGAGATGCTGACGCGCATGAGCACCACGAACTACGGTGACGTCATCGGCATCCCGGCGATCAAGCCGGAGCAGTACGAGCAGTTCCTCGAACCGCTCGGCGACACCGCCGACTTCGAGGACACCTACCGCTTCCTCCCCGCCGCGAGCTACGACGGCACGCAGTACGGCATCGCGTGGGGCGGCAACGCGAACGGCGTCGTCTACAACAAGAAGGTCTTCGAAGAGGCCGGCGTCACCGCGCTGCCGACGAACGAGGACGAGTGGCTCGAGGCACTGCAGAAGGTCAAGGACAACACCGACGCCATCCCGCTGTACACGAACTACAAGGACGGCTGGCCGCTGACGCAGAGCTTCGGCAACCTCGGCGTCGTCACCGACGACGCGGACGCGCCGATCACGATGGCGGAAGACACCGCGCCGTGGACCGAGGGCACCGACGTCTACGCGATCGACTCGCTGCTGTACGACACCGTCGCCGCCGGCCTCACGGAGGAGGACCCGCTCACCACCAACTGGGAGCAGTCGAAGGTCGACCTCGGCACCGGGAAGATCGCCGCGATGACGCTCGGCTCTTGGGCGATCTCCCAGATGCAGGCCGCGGCCGAGGACAACGGCGCGTCGGCCGACGACATCGGCTACATGGCGTTCCCGGCGAACGTCGACGGCACGCAGCTCGCGGTCATCGGCGGAGATTACAACCTCGCCGTGAGCAAGCACTCCAAGGCCAAGGCAGCCGCCTGGGCGTGGATCCAGTGGGTCGTCGAGGACTCCGGCTACACCGAGGCGCAGGGCATGATCTCCCCCGTCATCGACAAGCCGCTCCCCGAGAACCTGGCCGGCTTCGAGGAGGCGGGCGTCGAGCTCATGGAGATCAACCCCGCCCCCGCCGGCAAGGAGGGCCTCATCAACAACGTCGCCGACGATGCGCAGATCGACCTCTACGGCCCGATCTACCGTCAGAAGCTCGTCGACATCGCGCGCGGCGCCGCCGACGGCGACAAGGACAGCTACTTCGCCGAGCTGAACGAGCGCTGGGGCGCCTCGGTCGAGAAGCTCCAGGGCTGAGCGGACGGGGACGGCAGCGACATGGCCATTGCGACACCCGGTGCGGCGCCGGCGGATGCCCCTGCCGTCCTCTCCGCGCCCCTCCGTGCGCGCCGGTTCGGCGGGGGCTCCCGCCGAACCGGCCGCCGGCGCGGGGGCTCCGCCGGACGGAGCGTCCTCCAGCATCTGACCCCCTGGTTCTTCCTCGCCGCCGCGGTGGGGCTGCTGCTGCTGTTCACCTACTGGCCGGCGGTGAACCTCTTCTACTTCAGCGTGACCGACTGGGACGGCATCGATCTCGAGAAGAACTTCGTCGGGCTCGACAACTACGTCCAGGTCTTCACCGACCCGCGCATCTTCTCGGTGTTCGGCGTCAGCCTGTACTACTTCTTCGCGTCGTTCGCGCAGATGGCGATCGCGATGTACTTCGCCTCGCTCCTCAGCTTCTCGACGCGTTTCTCGAACCTGTTCCGCGGCATCCTGTTCTTCCCGTATCTCATCAACGGCGTCGCGATCGGCTTCGTGTTCCTCTACCTGTTCCAGCCGGGCGGCTCCCTGGACACCGTGCTCAGCTGGTTCGGCGTGACCGACCCGCCACAGTGGCTGGGCAACCCCGACATCGTCAACTGGTCCCTCGCCGGCACCTCGGTGTGGCGCTACACCGGCATGAACTTCGTCCTGTTCCTCGGGGCGATACAGTCGATCCCCCACGAGCTGTACGAGGCGGCCGAACTCGACGGCGCCAGCCGCTGGCAGCAGTTCTGGGCGATCATCTTCCCCGGCATCCGCCGCGTCGTGGGCCTGTCGTTCATCCTCGCCATCGCCGGCAGCCTCAGCGTGTTCGAGATCCCGTTCATCATGACCGGCGGAGCCAACGGATCGGCCACCTTCGTCATCCAGACGCTGCAGACCGCGTTCAGCTTCCGGCAGGTCGGGCTCGCCTCCGCCATGGCCGTCGTGCTGCTGATGATCGTGCTGATCGTCACCTGGATCCAGCGCAAGGTGTTTCCCGACGAGAAGGTCGACCTGACATGACCACCACCGAAGACCTCCGTACGATGCCGCAGCGCACGACCCCGCCGCGCGCGATCCGCGGCCGCTCGCCGCTCGAGCGCCTCCGGGGCGTGAGCGCCACCACGGCGAAGTACCTGAGTCTCGTGATCGCATCGGTCGTGACGCTGCTGCCTCTCTCGGTGCTGCTCTTCGCGAGCCTCAAGACCGCCCCCGAGTACGCGCAGACCGGCCCCTTCGATCCGCCCGAGAACTGGCTCAACTTCGACAACTTCGTCACGGCGTTCACGAGCGGGAAGATGCTCGAGGGCTTCGTGAACACCACGATCGTGCTCGTGGTGTCTCTCGCCGGCACGATCTTCATCGGGACGATGGCCGCGTACGCCCTCGACCGGTTCGCCTTCCGCGGCAAGAAGCTGGTCTTCGGCCTCTTCCTCGTGGCGACGCTCATTCCGAGCGTGACGAGTCAGGTCGCAACGTTCCAGCTCATCAACGGGCTGGGGCTGTACGACACGAAGGCCGCGCTGATCCTGCTGTTCATGGGCACGGACATCATCGCGATCTACCTGTTCATCCAGTTCATGCAATCGATCCCGGTGTCGCTCGACGAGGCCGCGATGATCGACGGCGCGAACCGCTGGACGATCTACTGGCGCATCGTGCTGCCGCTCCTGCGCCCCGCGATCGCCACGGTCGTGATCATCAAGGGCATCGCGGTGTACAACGAGTTCTACGCCCCGTTCCTCTACCTGCCGTCGGAGGGCCTCATCTCCACCTCGCTGTTCCGGTTCAAGGGACCGTTCGGCGCCCAGTGGGAGGTCATCTCGGCCGGCACCGTCCTCGTCATCATCCCCACCCTCATCGCCTTCCTGCTGCTTCAGCGCTGGATCTACAAGGGCCTCACCGCAGGAGCCGTCAAGTGACCTCTTCCCTCTCCTTCCGCCCGATCGACGCGGGGTGGACGCTCCGCGCTGCCGCCGGCCCGGCGCCCGCCGGCTTCGACTCCGCCGTCGCGGCGACCGTGCCCGGATGCGTGCACACAGACCTCCTGGCCGCGGGCCTCATCCCCGACCCGTTCCTCGACGACAACGAATCCGCGCTCGCGTGGATCGGGCTGGTCGACTGGACGTACGCCACGACGTTCGCCTGGACGCCGGATGACGCCGACCGGACGGACCTCGTCTTCGAGGGCCTCGACACCGTGACGACAATCCGCCTCAACGGTCGTGAGATCGGCGCGACGGCGAATCAGCATCGCTCGTACCGGTTCGACGTCCGCGGCCTCCTCGTCGAGGGCGACAACGAGCTCGTCGTCGCCTTCCGGTCGCCGATCAAGTACGCCAATGAGCAGAGCGTCGCGCTCGGTGTGCGGCCGCGGGCGTACGCCCTGCCCAACGATGCGATCCGCAAGTCCGCGTGCAGCTACGGCTGGGACTGGGGCATCGCGACGTACACCAGCGGCATCGTCAAGCCCGTCGGCCTGGAGTCGTGGTCGGTCGCGCGCCTCGCCGGGACACGCGTCGCCGCCACACCCTCGGGCGACGGCGGAACGATCACGGTGGACGTGGAGCTCGAGCGCTCGCGTCACGATCCTGTCATCGTGACGGTGCGTGCCGGCGGGGTGGAGACCTCCGGGAGCTTGGCCGGTGATGACACGTCCGCGACCGTCGCGCTCTCGCTCGCCGAGGTGGAACGCTGGTGGCCGGTCGGGTACGGCGCACAGCCGCTGTACGACGTCGAGGTGGAGCTCGCAGCCGCCGACGGCACGGTTCTCGACCACGCGGTGCGCAGGGTCGGCTTCCGCGACGTGCGGTGGGACACGACGCCCGACGAGTCGGGGACGCCGTTCACGCTCGTCGTCAACGATCAGCCCGTCTTCGTGAAGGGTGTCAACTGGATCCCCGACGACGCACTCACCGTGCGCGTCACTCGCGACCGCGTGCGGCGCCGCTTCGAGCAGGCGCTCGACGCGAACCTCAACCTCATCAGGGTGTGGGGCGGCGGACTGTACGAGTCCGACGACTTCTACGAGCTGGCCGACGAGCTGGGTCTGCTGACGTGGCAGGACTTCCTGTTCGCGTGCGCGGCGTACGCCGAGGAGGATCCGCTGCGCTCCGAGGTCGAGGCGGAGGCTCGCGAGAACATCGCCCGGCTCGCCCATCACGCCTCGCTCGTCCTGTTCACCGGCAACAACGAGAACCTGTGGGGCTACGAGGACTGGGGCTGGAAGCTGCGCCTCGACGGCAAGACCTGGGGCGCGCACTACTACTACGAGCTGTTCCCGTCGCTGATCGCGCAGCTCGCCCCGCACGTGCCCTACGCGCCGGGGAGCCCTTTCAGCCCGGGTCCCGGATGGGACGGGCAGCAGCAGACCGGCCCGCACCCCAACGACGAGCAGCACGGCAGCGTGCACCTGTGGGAGCAGTGGAACCGGATCGACTGGACCACGTACCGTCAGCACACGCCCCGCTTCGTCGCCGAGTTCGGGTGGCAGGGCCCGCCGACGTGGAGCACCCTCACCCGCTCGATCGGCGACGACCCGCTCACGCCCGAATCCCCCGGCATGATCGTGCACCAGAAGGCGGGCGAGGGGAACGTCAAGCTCACGAACGGGCTGCTGCCCCATTTCCGGCTTCCGGAGGACATGGAGACCTGGCACTGGGCGATGCAGCTCAACCAGGCGCTGGCGGTGCGCACCGCGCTGGAGCACTTCCGCTCTTGGGCGCCGCACACGCAGGGCGCGATCGTCTGGCAGCTCAACGACTGCTGGCCCGTCACATCGTGGGCGGCGATCGACGGCGACGAGCGACCCAAGCCGCTGTACTACGCGCTCAAGAACGCCTTCGCGCCGCGGGCTGTGACGGTGCAGCCCCGCGACGGCGGGCTCGCCGCCGTGCTCGTGAACGACACGGCCGAGCCGTGGACCGGGGAGCTCGTCGCGCGCCGCGCCGGGTTCGGGGGCGACGAGCTCGCGCGCTTCGCCACGTCCGTGTCGCTGGCGCCGCGCGAGACGGTCACGGTCGCACTGCCGGCCGACGTGGCGACGGCCGGTGACGTCGCGGGCGAGCTGGTGGTCGCGGGCGTCGACGGCGCGCGCGGCTTCTGGTTCTTCGCCGAGCCCCGCGACTCGGCGCTCGGCGCTGCCCAGGTCGAGGTCCGCACCGAGCCGGTCGCGGGCGGCACGCGGGTCACGCTCACCGCCTCCACGCTGGTGCGCGACCTCACGCTCCTCGTCGACAAGGTCGACCCCGATGCCGTGGCGTCCGATGCGCTCGTCACCCTGCTGCCGGGCGAGAGCACGACGCTGGTCGTGCGTCACGACGGCGACGGGCTCGCAGCATCCGTCCTGTCCGATCCGCGCGTGCTGCGCACCGCCAACGAGCTGGTCGTCGCGTGACCGCCGAGACCGCCCAGGCGCTCGGGCCGTACGTGGCCGGAATGACCTGGGGATGGACGGGCGTGCGCGGAACATGGGCGACGGCCGAGGCATCCGAGTCCCTGCGGCTGATGGCCGACCACGGCGTCAACTGGACCGCGCTGGCGTACTCGGCGCTGCAGGACACCGCGCAGTCGACGGAGGTGCGGTTCCGCGAGGAGCCGACGGTGACCGACGAGGAGATCGTGTGGGCGATCCGCGAGGCGAAGGCGCTCGGACTGAAGGTGTGCCTGAAGCCCGTCGTCAACGTCGCCGACGGCACCTGGCGCGCGCATATCGGGTTCTTCGACCAGGACGTCCCCGGCGAGCCGACATGGGCCGAATGGTTCGCGTCGTACCGGGAGTTCATCGTGCACGCCGCGCGCATCGCCGAGGCCGAGGGCTGCGAGATGCTCTGCGTCGGCTGCGAGATGGTGCGCGCCGACTCCCGCGAGGCCGAGTGGCGCGAGCTCATCTCAGCCGTGCGGGCCGAGTACTCCGGCATCGTGACCTACAACTGCGACAAGTACCAGGAGGACCGCGTCGGCTGGTGGGACGCGGTCGACGTCGTGAGCTCGAGCGGCTACTACCCCATCGACCGGTGGGAGGCCGAGCTCGACCGCATCGAGGCGGCCGTCGCCGCGACGGGCAAGCCGTTCTTCTTCATGGAGGCCGGATGCCCCTCGCGCGAAGGGTCGCCGGACCGCCCGAACGACTGGTCGCTGCCCGGCGCACCCTCCGGTGAGGCGCAGCTGCGCTACTACGAGGCGATGTTCGCCGCGTGCGACGCGCGCCCCTGGGTGCGCGGCTTCATGCTGTGGGACTGGCCGGCGCGGCTCTACTCCCCAGCGCAGGCCGCCGCGAACGACGACTACTGCCCCTACGGCAAGCCGGCGGGCACGTTCCTGCGCGAGGCGTACCTCGCCCGCGCGAGCGATGCGGAGGCGCGGACGCCATGACGGACCGGACGATCACGGGGGCTTCTGCGGAAGCTCCGACGGGTGGACCATCGACGTGGGATGAAGCGATGGCCGGCTTCGGGGGAAGAAGGGGCGACACCCGCATGAGCACAGTACTGGCGATCGATGCCGGCCAGACCGGCATCAAGGTGCGGGTGCGCGGGCACGACCTCGTCTTCCCCGGCATCCGCACGCACGAGCCGCTCCTGCCGCAGCTGGCCGCCGTCGCGCACGCGGCGATCGAGCAGACCGGGGCGGAGGTGTCAGTGGTGAGCGCCGGTGTGTCGGGACTCACGACGCGGGAATCGGATGCCGCGGCCTTCCTCGCCCGCATCGACGACCCCGCCGTCCGCCAGGTGATCCTCGCGCATGACTCGACGACGTCGTTCCTCGGGGCGCTCGGCGACACCCGTGGCGCGGTGGTCGCCGCCGGAACGGGTGTGGTCACGCTTGCCGTGGGCGCGGAGCACGTCGCGCGCGTCGACGGGTGGGGCTACCTCATGGGCGATGCCGGCAGCGGCTACTGGATCGGCCGCGAGGCGCTCGACGCGGTCATGCGCGAGTTCGACGGCCGCGGCCCCGCGACGGCGCTGCGTGCGGTGGCCGAGGAGCGGTGGCCCGACCTCACGCAGGCGTACATCCACCTGCAGTCCGACCACGACCGCGTGAGCGTCGTCGCCTCGTTCGCCGCGCACGTCGCCCGCCTGGCGACGGACGGCGACGCGGTGTCGCAGCACATCACCGTGCGCGCGGGTGGCGAGCTCGCCCACAGCGTCGAGACGGCGCTGCGCCGGGTCCGCTCCGACGAGCCCGACGAGCACTTCGCCGCGTGCGCCATCGGCGGGGTCTTCCGGTCCCCTCAGCTGCGCGAGGCCTTCGCCTCGCACATCGCCGCGAGCGGATTCGACGTCACGCTCGTCGAGCCCCGCGGCCACGGCATCGACGGCGCGGCCGCCCTCGCGGGCCTCGCGCCGCAGCATCCGCTCGCCCACGCCGTGTCGATCGCCCACGCCTGAGGCCCTTCGCCTGCCCCGCTTGCACAGGTCGACCGGGCTTCTACAGGAGATCCGTGCCGACTTCGCTCCTGCAAGACCCCGGTTGACCTGTTGGAGCGGGAACGAGCGAAGGCGCGCAAGACGGATGCCCCGGCCCTGTGTGGACAGGTTGGCCGGGGCATCCGGGGTCGAGCGTGGTGAGGTGGGCTACACGAGCGACTCCCGCCAGGCGGCGTGGAGCTGCGCGAACTTGCCGGTGCCGCCGATGAGCTCCTCGGGGGTGTCGTCCTCGATGATCTCGCCGTGCTCCATGACGAGCACGCGGTCGGCGATCGCGACCGTCGACAGCCGGTGCGCGATGATGATCGCGGTGCGGTCGGCCAGCAGCGTCTGCAGGGCGTCCTGGATCTGGCGCTCCGACGGGATGTCGAGCGACGCGGTCGCCTCGTCGAGGATCAGCACCGCCGGGTTCGCGAGGAAGGCCCGCGCGAACGAGATCAGCTGGCGCTGCCCCGCCGACACCCGGCCGCCGCGCTTGTTGACGTCGGTGCCGTAGCCGTCGGGGAGAGCCTGGATGAAGGCGTCCGCTCCCACCGCGCGCGCCGCGGCCTGGATCTCGTCGAGCGTCGCGTCGGGCTTGCCCAGCGCGATGTTGTCGGCGACCGTGCCGCTGAACAGATAGGCCTCCTGCGTGACCATGACGATCGCACGGCGGAGGTCCTTCGGGTGCAGGTTGCGCAGATCCACGCCGTCGAGCGTCACCGCACCGCGGGTCGGGTCGTAGAACCGCGACACGAGCTTGGCGAGCGTCGACTTGCCGGCACCGGTCGTTCCGACGAGCGCGATGGTCTGACCGGCCGGGATGTCGAGCGAGAAATCCGGAAGGATGACGCGGTCCTGCGAGTACCCGAACAGCACGTCGTCGAACCGGATGTGGCCCTTCGCCGCCCAGAGATCGACCGGGTTCTTGGGGTCGGGAACCGTCGGCTCCTCCTCGAGGACGCCCGACACCTTCTCGAGGGCCGCCGTCGCCGACTGGTACGAGTTCAGGAAGAACGCGACCTCCTGCAGCGGCGAGAAGAAGTTGCGGACGTACAGCACCGCCGACAACAGGAAGCCGATCTCCATCGCACCGTCGACGACACGGATGCCGCCCCACGCGATCACGATCGCGAGGGTGAACGACGCCACGGCCATGAGCCCGGGCTCGAATGTGCCGAACAGGCGGATCGAGCGCATGTTGACGTCGCGGTAGTCCAGCGCGAGACCGCCGAACTCCTCGTCGTTGCGCCCCTCCTTGCGGAAGGCCTTCACGGCGCGGATGCCCGTCATCGACTCGACGAACTTCACGATGACCTTCGCGCTGATGACGCGCGACTCGCGGTAGACGAGCTGCGAGCGCGTGTAGAACCAGCGCATCAGCAGGAAGAGCGGGATGCCCATGAACGTGAGGATCAGGCCGGACTGCCAGTCCACCAGGAACAGCGCGACCAGCGTGAACGCACCGTAGAGGATGCCCGAGACCAGCTCGTTGAGGCCTCCGTCGAGGAGCTCGCGGATGGTGTCGAGGTCGCTCGTCTGGCGCGAGATGATGCGACCCGACGTGTACGACTCGTGGAACTCCAGGCTCAGACGCTGCGTGTGCAGGAAGATGCGCTTGCGGAGGTCCAGCATGATCGCCTGCGTGAGGCGCGCCGCGACGACGACGTACCACCCGATCAGGGCCGCGCCGCCGAGAGCCGTCACGAGGTAGACGAGGACCACCACGATCGTCGGCGCCCAGTCCATGCGCTCCACCGCGGCCGGCAGCGCGTTGTTGATGCCGATACCGATGAGCCACGGCCCCGCGACGCGCAGTGCAGTCGAGACGACGAGCACGACGCCCGCGAGGATCAGCTGCCCGCGCACCGGCGTGATGAGCGAGCCGAGGAGGCGCAGCGAGCGCTTGCGAATCGCCTTGCTCTCGTCGCGCGTGTAATCGGAGCGGTCTTCGCCGCTCGTTCCGGTCACCGTGGTGCTCACAGGGTCACCTCCCACTCCTGGTCTTCCTGTCTCGCCCTGAGCCGGGCTTCTTCCACCTCGAGACTCGAGATCACGTGTCGGTAGTGCTCGCTGGTGCGCAGCAGCTCCGAGTGCGTGCCGACCGCGGTCACGCGGCCCGCCTCGAGCAGCGCCACCCGGTCGGCCAGCGTGACCGTCGAGGGGCGGTGCGCGACCACGAGAGCGGTCGTCTCGTGCAGCACCTCGCGGAGCGCGTCCTCGACGAGAGCCTCGGTGTCGACGTCGAGCGCCGACAGCGGGTCGTCGAGCACCAGCACGGCGGGCCGGGCCGCGACGGCGCGCGCGAGCGCGAGGCGCTGACGCTGACCGCCCGAGAGGGACAGGCCCTCCTCGCCGATGATCGTGTCGACGCCGTCCGGCAGGTCGTCGACGAACGACGCCTGTGCCACGTCGAGCGCCTCACGCATCACGCGCTCAGCCTCCTCGCTGCCGGGCACGAGGTCCTCCCGCCCCAGCAGCACGTTGTCGCGCACCGACTGGGAGAAGAGGGTCGCGTCCTCGAACGCCATGCCGACGTGCCGGCGCAGCTCGGCGAGCGTCAGATCGCGGACGTCGACGCCGTCGAGCGTCACGCGCCCGCCGGTCACGTCGTAGAGCCGCGTGGGCAACGTCGTGAGGGTCGTCTTGCCCGAGCCGGTGAGGCCCACCAGCGCCATCGTCTCGCCCGGCCGCAGCACGAGGTCGACGCCGTCGAGCAGGTCGCGCTCGCGCTCCGCGGCATCCTGATACCGGAAGTGCACGCCCTCGAACGCGAGCTCGCCGCGCGGCTTCTCGATGGTGGTCGGCTCCTCGGGGTCGACGATCGTGTTCTGCTCGTCGAACACCTCGAAGATGCGGTCGGTCGCGGTGCGCGCGTCGAGCAGGAACGAGAACAGGAAGCCGATCGACTCCATCGGCCAGCGCAGCACCGTGGCCATGGCGAAGAAGGCGATGAGCTCCGCGCCCTGCAGCTGACCGATGGCCGTCAGGTAGATGCCGGCGCCGAGGCACAGCGCGAAGGCGATGTCGGGCAGCAGCACGAGCCAGAACCAGATCCAGCCCACCGCGCGGGCCTTGCTCAGCTCGGTCTCGCGCAGCGTCTCGGCCTGTCGCGTGAACTTCTGCAGCGCGTGCTTGCCGCGGCCGAACGCCTTGAGCACGCGGATGCCGTGCACGCTCTCCTCGACCGAGGTGGCGAGGTCGCCGGCCTGGTCCTGCGACTGGCGCGCGAGCGTGCCGTAGGACTTCTCGAACCTGTATCCCGCGTACCAGAGGGGAGCGGACGTCACGAGGAAGATCGTGCCGAGCGCCCAGTGCCAGCGGAACAGCAGCGCCGTGCCCACGACGATCGTGATCACGTTGACGACGAGCAGCACGAGACCGAAGGCGAGCCATCGGCGCAGCATGCTGATGTCCTGCATCATGCGGCTCAGCAGCTGCCCCGACTGCCACCGGTCGTGGAACGCGACGGGCAGGCGCTGCAGGCGGGAGTAGAACGTCTGGCGCAGCTCGTACTCGACCATGGTCGCGGGGCCGAGCACGAACCAGCGACGGAGCCAGACCATGAGGGCCTCGGCGAGGCCCAGCGCGAGGATCGCCGCGGCGCCCCACCCGATCATGACGATGTCGCCGGAGGCGATCGGACCGCCGACCACCTGCTCGAGCACGAGCGGGATGGTCAGCGCGAGCAGGCTGGCGACGAGCGCGCTGGCGGCACCCATCACCAGACGCGGAAGCACGGGCTTCGCGAACGGGAGGAGCCGGGCGAGGGCTTTGAAGGTGGACAGTTCGGACCGTTGCGGCTGTTCTGATCGCTCAGGAAGGGCGGTGGTGGTCATGATCCTTGTGGGGGTGTTGCGGTGACCCGTCGTCGGGTCGCGTGGCGAGAGCGCGATGTGGGAGCGCTGTCATGAGGGAAGAGCTTGTTCGGGAGGAACGCTCGGGGGGACGGCGGTATGCCGAATCCGGCGGGGCCGGCAGGTGCGAGGAGCGGATTACCCCTGGACGCGGGGACGCGGCAGCCGGGAGACGGTGCGCGGTCCCGCGAGACGGAGGACGAAGGCGGTCTTCGCGGCGATGGCGGCCTGATACATTTCGTCCTCCTTGGGCTCAGCGGAAAGGGCTGCGCACTCCGCTAGGTCGTAGCGGCGCGACAGCCCTCCAGCATATATCTGGGAATTCTCTGAATGCAACAACCGCTTTCCGGTCCCCCGGAAAGCGGTTGAAGCGGGCGATTCAGATGAGCGCGGGCACCGCCGCCTCGCGCTCGAGCAGTCGCTGCTTGACGGGCAGCCCCCACGCGAACCCGCCGAGCGTGCCGTCCGTGCGCAGCACCCGATGGCAGGGCACGAAGAGCGCGGGAGCGTTGCGCGCGCAGATGGATGCCGCGGCCCGCACCGCACTCGGAGACCCGAGCTCGACGGCGAACTCGCTGTACGTCAGCGGTCGGCCCGGCGCGATCCGCCGCAGCGCCGACCACCCGGCGAGCTGCATCGCGGTGCCGTGCTGCGAGACCGCGACGTCGTCGATGGCGGCGAGGTCCCCGCCGTAGTAGGCGGCGACGGCGGCCGCGGCATCCGTCTCGCCCTTCTCCACGGATGACGGGCGCACGCGGTCCGCGAGACGCGCGAGGATCGCGTCGGCGTCGGCGGTCCACCCCGAGGCGAGAACGCGCCCCTGGTCGTCGGCGAGGATCGTGAACGCGCCGTCGGGGGTGTCGAGGGTCTGGATGGTGGCGGTGGTCATGACATGCCTCCGGTGGTGAGGGACGGGGTGGGGACGATCGACGCCGCACCCCCGCGCGGTACGGCGGATTTCGGCGGGACGGCGCGCCACAGGTGAGCGGTGAGGTAGCTGCGCCAGGGGGCGGTGCGGGCCGCCCACGCGTCGAGGGCCCGAGCCTCGGCCGGAAGGCCGACCGCGGCGGCCCCCGCGCGCACGGCGACGTCGCCCGGGAGGAAGACGTCGGGGTCGGCGAGCACGCGCATGCGCACGTAGTCGGCGGTCCAGGGGCCGATGCCGGGCATGGCGAGAAGAGCGGCGCGCTGCTCGGCGGCATCGTCGCCCGCGGTGAGAGTGAGCGAGCCGTCGGCGAGTGCCGCGGCGGCTCCGGTGATGGCGCGGATGCGAGCCGCGGGACCGCGGAGCACCTCGGGTCCGCGTTCGGCGATGGCGGCCATCGTCGGGAACAGGCGGGCGAGGGCAGGGCTCTCGCCAGCGCCGGCGCCCGGCGACAGCATGCCCGCGAAGGCGGGGGCCTCCTCGCCGAGTGCGGCGGTGAGCGCGGTGAGAGCGGTGCGCGCGGCGACGACGGTGATCTGCTGCCCGACCATCGCCCGGACCAGCATCTCGTGCGGGTCGGCGGCGCCCGGAACCCGGATGCCCGGTAGCGCCGCCACGAGAGGAGCGAGCTCGGGATGCCCCGACAGCGACTCGTCGACCGCGTCCGGGTCGGCGTCGAGGTCGAAGAGGCGGCGTGCTCGCGTGACGAGCGTCGAGAGGTCGGCGAGGGTCGTGAGCGCGGCGCGCAGCCGCACCCGCCCGACGTCGTCGAGGCGGAGCTCGAACCAGGCTGGGCCCTGGGGCAGGCGCAGCGTACGGGCGAAGCTCGACGCCGTCGCCGCCTCGGCGCCCGAGATCGCGCGTGCGGCCATCCAGGAGAACAGGCCGGGCGCATCCAGCGCGCCGCGGTGCGGCAGCGCGAGGTCGATCGTCACCCCGGGCGCCGAAGCGGCCGGGCCCTCGTGCCGGGAGACGCGACGCCGCGCGCGCAGTTCGAGCGGCGGCATCCCGAACACCTCCCGGATGGTGTCGTTGAACTGGCGGACGCTCGCGAACCCGCTCGAGAACGCGACGTCGGCGGCGGAGAGATCGGTGCCGACCAGCAGCATGCGTGCCGTCTGCGCGCGGTGCGCGCGACTGAGGGCCAGCGGCCCCGCGCCGAGCTCGGCGGTGAGAAGGCGCGTGAGGTGGCGCGGCGAGTAGCCGAGGCGCCGCGCCAGTCCGGGGACGCCCTCGCGCTCGACGACGCCGTCGGCGATGAGACGCATGGCGCGGCCGGCCGTGTCGCCGCGGAGGTTCCACTGCGGCGAGCCCGGCGCCGCCTCGGGCAGGCACCGCTTGCACGCGCGGTAGCCGGCCTCGTGCGCGGCGGCGCTGGTCGGGAAGAACGTGACGTTGGAAGGCTTCGGGGTGCGCGCAGGGCAGCTCGGGCGGCAGTAGATGCCGGTCGAGCGCACCGCTGTGACGAACTGCCCGTCGAAGCGGGCGTCGCGCGAATCGATCGCACGGTACCTCTCGTCGAACGTCATGGCCAGGCTCATGCCCCTAGCCTGACACGCTCCCCCGACATCGGCTCGCGGAAATCGGACACGGCTGTCGGTGACGATGCGGCGTGCGGATGACGATGAAGCGCTCGACGTCCGCCCGCTCCGCTCACTCGAGCCTCAGCGCCATTCGAACGTGATCAGCGCCTTCAGCGCATCCAGCGCGTCGGAGGACAGCTGAGGGTACTTCTCACCCACTCGGGTGGCGACCTCTGCACCCCAGACCCAGAGGCCCTGATCGCCGGGTTCCTCGCGATCGACGGTCGCGACGATCGCGAGTACCTCGCGACGAAGGTCGTCGTCGGCGATGCGATCGGGATGACGCCCGGGGATCGCCGTGTCGGTGTCGTAGCCCACATAGGTGATCACGGCGCTGCTCAGGGCTTCGTCGATCATGTCATCGCCTTTCGAACAGGGAACGCATGCCGCCGGTCGCGGGATCGATCGCGATGATCTGAGACACGTTCGGGTTGCTCTTCAGCGCGTCGAACTCGTACTGGAGCCAGACCGCATCCGGCCGAATGTTGCGACCGAGAACGACTCGTACAATACCCTGCGCAGATTCCGCGTACTTGCGAGAGACCTCACCCCACATCGCCTGCACCTGAGGGTCCTCGGACCATCGAGGCATCTTGATGCCGTTCTCGCTGAGATACAGCTCCAGCGTGGTGGCTCCCTTCCCCTGTGCGAGTCCGGTCGCGAGGTCCGAGCTGCCGACGTAGGGCCTGCCGGTGGGGTTCGGCATCTCGGTGCGACCCGTCCAGAACAGCTGCGAGTCGGGCTGGGTGTTGAACGTGATCTGAGACATGTCGGTCCATCCCTGGGGTGGGTCGGGAGTCTGCGCGCCCAGCGCTCCGGTGACATCGACGTAACCCTGTTCGCCGCCCCAGGAGAGAGACATGTCCGCTTGCGGCGGCTCGATCGCCAGCGGTCCGGTGGGCTTGGCCTCGGCCTCGACGCCGAGGGCAGGCACGTGGTCGCCGCCCGGGTGCTCCGCGGTCGTTGCATTCGCGTCGGGCCCCAGCGGCGAGTCCGACGCGGTGGAGTCCGCCGTGATGTCGACGGCGTCGCTCGCACCGTCCGCCCCCGCAACGTCGCCCCCGAGGTCGTCGAGCTGACGGTCGATGTCGGCGTGCAGGTCGTCGAACTGACGATCGATGTCGGCGTGCAGGTCGTCGAACTGACGGTCGATGTCGGCCTGCAGGTCGTCGAACTGACGGTCGATGTCGGCCTCGAGCTCATCGAACTGACGCGAGATGTCGTCGGCGGTCGTCGGCGTGTCCGCTGCGGTGTGCGGCGCCGTCGGGGCATCGGTTCCGGAGTGCGGCGTCGCGGGCGCGTCGGTCCCGCTGTGCGGCGCCGCCGGCAGGTCTGCGCCGGCGCCGGCGTCACCCACGTGCGGCGCCGTCGGCAGGTCTGCGCCGCCGCCGGCGTCACCCACGTGCGGGGTGACCTCGATCGTCGGAGACTGCGGCGCCTCGCCGTCGGGGATGCGGATGCCGCCGCCGTCGCCGCCGCCGCTGCCGCCGGCGTCGCTGCCGCCGGTCACCTGGGGGCCGTCGTAGTCGGGACGCGTGCCGCTGCCGCCGTCGCCGGCTCCGCTGCCACCGGTGTCGCTGCCGCCCGTCACCTGGGGGCCGTCGTAGTCCGGCTGCCGGCCGATGCCGCTGCCGTCACCGGCGCTCGGGCCGTCCGAGCCGCCGATGCGCGGCCCCTCGGCGTCCGGTGTGCGGACGCTGCCGCTGCCCGGATCGGCGGCGTGCGCGGTGTCGCCCCGCCGGCCGCGGATCGAGGTGCCCGCGCCGAGGAGTCCCCCGCCCGCGCCGCTGATGAGCACCTGGCGGATGTCGATGCCGTCGCCGTTGAGCAGTCCGTTCGACGCGCCACTGGATGCACCGCCGAGCCCGCCTGCCAGCGCCTGCACCGCGACCCGCTGCCCGTACTTTCCGAACGCCAGCGCGACGGTGTCGGTGACTGCGCCACCGACGAACCCACTGCCCATCGCGACCAGCAGGTTCGCGTCCCTGCCCTTGACCAGCAGTTCGGACGAACCTGCCGCGAGGGTGCCTGACGAGACGCTGATCACGATGCGGGCCGTCCGCTGGAAGCGGTTCGCGAGCGGCGCGATGCGCGCCGTGATGGCCGCCAGCCGCGCGACGATCCGCGCCGCCGTGCCCGACACCTTCATGAGGAAGGTGACGATCCGCTGCGCGACGAGGATGATGCGGGCGGTGATGCCGCCACCCGCGACGACGGCGCTGGCGCCGAAGGTGAAGACGCTGAGGGCCGCGCCGATCGCGACGGTGGCCGCGATCTCGATCGCGAGCTGCACCAGCATCTGGATGACCTCGCGGTGGGCTTCCTCGACGTCGGCCGCGTACTCTCGGCACAGGTCGCCCACCTCGGAGATGTCGGTCGCGGCGGCCGAGACGTCGGTCGCGAAGTCGCCGACCTCGGAACGGAGCTTGGCGAGCTCGATGCTGTTGAGGCCCGTGAGCGCGTCGTCCGCCTGGCGGATCTCGGTGGCGAGGGCCCTGACATCGCGCTCGACGCCGTCCCACGTCGTGCCGGCGCTGCGCAGCTTCGCGGTGTCGGCGTTCGGCCACATCATGCCGACGAAGTCCTTGACGACATCCCACGCGTCCGGGGTGTCGTCGCTGCCTCCGAAGGCCGACGGCGGCGCCCCGACGGAGACGGGCGTGCGCGCCGGGCGGACCGTGAACGCGCCGCCGGCGGGCTTGCCCCCGGCCGCCTCTTCCGCGGCGGCGTGGTTCCAGCCGCTCTGCATGATGGCGCGGTCCATCGTGTTCGCGAGCACCGCGATGTCTGAGAGCGCCTGCAGCGCGTCGCGCGCCATGTCGTCGTACCCCTGTGCGAGCTGCTCGCCGCCGGGGTCGTCTCCGGCCATCCGGGCGTACTGGCCCAGGGAGCTTCTGGCGTCGGACAGCCGGCTCGCGGCGGACTCGCTGATCGCGCGGAACTCGTCGGCCGCGGCGATGTACAGCGTCGGGTCGATTCTTCTCTGGTTCACAGGCTGGCCCACATCGTCTGGGTGTCGGTCTGCGCCGTCTCGTACGCCGTGGCGGCGTCGCCCGCCCACGTCTTCAGGTCCTCGGCGAAGGCGCGCAGCGACACGGCTCCGACCTGCCAGGTCTGCACGCGGGTGAGGAACTCCACGCTGGCGACGCCCGACCACTGCCCGGTGGCGGCAGCCGTGGCGCCCGCCGCGTGGGTCTCGAGGTCGGTGCAGTACTCGACGAGGTTCGACAGGGTCGTCTCGAGCTCGCGCAGCTGCGCGATGTCGAAGGTGTGCCGGCTCATGCCCTGCCCCCCGTCCGGCGTGCGTCGACGCGCGACGAGCGGGACGCGGCGGTCAGGCTCGCCTCCGTGCTCGCGTAGCCCGCTTCGGCGCCCTGCAGCCGCGCGACGATGTCGGCGAGCGCCGCACGGGTCGTCGCCGCGCCGGCGAGCCAGTCGGCCCACGCCGTGGCGAACTCGTCGGACGCGTCACCCGTCCACGACGCCCCGACGACGGAGTTGACGGATGCCGAGACCTGGGCCACTCGCGCGTCGAAGTCCGCCAGGGCGGCGGCCATCGACGCCGCCGAGTACCCGAGCGCCGGGGTCGATACCGAGAAGTGCGCCACGACTGCGCTCCCTTCGCGTCACCGCCCCCGCGGGGGCGGTCGGACCGGGCGATGCCCGGCCCTTCACGGACAGGTCAGGCGCGGAAGCTGTTCGAGATGTTGTTCTCGGACTCTTCGTAGGCCAGGGCGGCCTTCGACAGCTGGTCGCTGATGCCGTTGAGGGACTCCTTCAGCTGCAGGCCCGCCGCATCCCACTGCTCGTACAGCTCGTTGAACGACTGCGAGGCCGCGCCGCCCCAGTCGCCTGCGATCAGGCCCTGGACCAGGGACTTCAGGTTGCTGAGCTGCGACTCGATCGACGTGGCGCCCGACGCGAGCTGGTTCGCGACGCCCGAGAGCGACTCAGAAGTGACCTTGATGTCCGCCATGGGATCCTCCGTGGGTGGGGGGCGGTGTCCGCCCGCGTGAAACGTTCGGTCTCATCCTGACATGCACCGCGACAGGTGCCATGGGGACAATTCCCCATGGCTGATCTCGGACGCCGTGCACGGGCGTCAGGAGACGGTCAGCCTGTCGCCCCGGCCCATCTGGAGCGTGGCCTGCGCCACCGTGCCGTTGTCGGCGGTGAAACGGAAGGGAACGCTGTTGAGGGCGGTCGCTGCGCGCAGCGCCTCGCGGACCTGATCGCACTGCTCCCGGTCGAGGGCGACATCGAGGTTCAGCACGACGGCGCCGTGGTCGTGCATTCCGAGGTCGAGCGACGCGACGCGCGGACCGCTTGCCGCGGCGCGCACGGACCGCATGTCGTGCAGGCCGATGACGACGGAGTTCAGCGAGCCGCCGGTGTGGTAGGTGAGCGTGCGCAGCCGGCGTGCGAGGCCCTTGCCGTCGTCGATCGTGGCCCGGTTGTCGGACACGACGACACCGAGCGTCTGCGCCCACGCGAGGGGCGGCACGCCGGCCAGGCGTATGCCGGCGGCATCCACCTCGATGAACACGCCCTCCACCGCCAGCGTCTTCAGGACGCGTCGGCGCGTGATGAGGCCCAGCCCGACGTTGCCCAGCATCACGACCAGCAGGATCGCGAGCAGGACGTACGTGACGGCGCGGCCGATGCCTGACGCGAAAAGCCCGACCATGACCGCGAGCACCGCGACGCTGATGCCGCCCGTCACCAGCAGGTAGCGCGTGTTGCGCTTCAGCGTCGCCGTCAGCTGCACGCGTTCGACCTCGAGCCGCAGGGCGCGGCCGGACTGGATGAACTGACGCCACGGATCGGCAGAGATGTCGGTCACGGTGTCTCCTCGTTGATCACGCCACGTCGACGATCACATCGCCCAGGGCGAGCCGGTCGCCGGCCGCCAGCTCGAACGGCACGTCCCGGACGAGCGGATGCCTCTGCCCGGCGCGCACGACGACCGTGCCGTTGCCCGATCCCGGGTCGGTGGCGATCGTGCCGCCGTCCGGGCGCGTCTGCACCACGAGGTGCACGCGCGACATGGAACGCGAAGGGTCGATGACCTCCACCGGCACTCCCCCGCGCTGCGCCGCCCCGGCCCCGGGCTGCCGCCCCAGGACCAGCACACGGTCGATGGGGATTCGGGCTCCCCCCGGAAGCAGGAGCGCGAGCGGCGACGCGGCGGACGCGGGCTGCGGCGTCCGCAGCGGGCCGGGCGCGGGAGCCGCTGCGGGAGCACGTGTGGCAGCGGCCGGGGACGCCGGGATCGGCGTGGGCGGCGCTGCCGGCGCCGCTGCAGGGTGCTCTGCCACCGGACGCGCCCACGCCGGTACGTCGGGCAGCGGAACAGGCGGCAGCTCGACCGGCGCCCCTGCGGGGGCCGGGGCATCCTGCCGCCGCCCGCCCGTGGTGGGGAAGGGGGGCGCACCCTGCGGGCGCGGGGCGTCGCCGACGATGATCTGCCCGCACGCGGGACAGAACATCGTGTTCGGCCGGACGGCCTCGCCGCAGAAGCGGCAGTGGGTGGTCATGTGCGAGATCCTCGAGATCGCGAGAGGTGCGGCGCGGCCGTGCCCGATGCGCGGCGGGCCGGATTCCACAGTAGACGCTTCGCCCGGGCGGCGGCTCGCGGCATCCGTTCGCCCTCGGTCACACGCGCAGGTCCGGCACCTGCACCGCGCGGTACTCGCCGCCGAGGAACAGCACGCCGCTGCCGGGGCCGCCCCGGCCGACGAGGTGGCGGGGCAGCTGCGCGCCGAACACCTGGGTGCCGATGATCGACGTCGGCGGCGACAGCACGATCCCCGCCCGGCCGCGCTTGGCGTCCGAGACCGGACCGGACACGGCGGTTCCGGCGGCATCCGCGGCGATCGAGACCACGAATCGAAGCCGAGACCGTGCCGCGACGAACGCGCGCTCCAGCGCCGAGTCGCGGATGGACTCCGCGTCGTCGATGACCGCCGTGAGCACCTCGGCGCCCGTCAGCACGGCCTCGATCTCCGTCGCGTCCGAGGCGGTCGTGAGCACGGGCGTGCCGTGGGATGCCGCCACCTCGGCCAGCACGGAGCCTGCCGCGGCGACCACTGTCATGCGCTGACCCGCCCAGGCGAGCTGGTGCGCGATGAGAGCCAGGGCGTCGGTCTTGCCGCTGCGGCGATCGCCGACCACGACGAAGCCGCCGGTGCCGGGCCAATCGACCGTGAAGCGCGACAGCGTGTCCCCTCCGACGCCGACGATGGGCGCCTCGGGCATGTCGGGTGCCGCGACCGGCAGGGCATAGGCGCGCGACAGCCCGATGTGGGTGGGAAGCGGGTCGACGCGCAGCGGCGCGGGAAGCTCGGCGAGCTGCGGGAACCGCGCGAAGTGCGCCGCGACGTGCTCGACCGTGCCCCGCAGTGCGCCGGTCTGCGCCTCGCCGCTCGTGTCGGCCGACAGCACCGCGATCTGGCCCTCGGCCCCGGTCGGCCCGAACAGCACGCGGCCCGGCGGCATCTCGGGGGCGATGTCGCGGACCATGATGCCGGCGGCACGGTAGTCGTTGACGTCCCGCATCGGCAGCGCGTACTGCGTGTCCATGAAGCCCGCGATCTTGTCCGACGGCACGGCGCGATCGGCGGTGATCACGACGCGGATGCCGACGGCGGGGCCCTCGCGCAGAAGGCGCATGACCTGGTCGCGGACGGCGAGCATCTCGTCGGGCGTCATCGATGCCGCCAGGCGCTCCCAGCCGTCGATCACGACCACCGCGTACGCGAGGGCGTCGCGCGACGACGCCTGCCGGCGCTGCTCGGCGATGCTGCCGACGGCCGCCTGGGCGAGGACGCTCTGGCGGCGCGACAGCTCCGTCCCGAGACGCCCGAGCAGGCGCGGCAGGCGTTCGGCGTCCTGGGGAGTGACCACCGCGCCGGTGTGCGGGTCGGCCGCCAGCGGCAGGAGCGCGCCGTTGCCGTAGTCCACGACGTACAGGTGGAGGTCGGCCGGGGTGAAGCGGAGGATCGCCTGCGACACGACGGTCCGCAGCGCCGTGGTGCGGCCGGACCGGCTGCCGCCGAAGAGGAGCAGGTGCGAACCGTCGTGGATGCTCCACAGCAGCGGCTCCTGGCGCTGCTGCGCCGGGACGTCGGCGAGGCCGAGCACGACGGCGCCCTCGGGCGCGGCGTTCTCGTCGAAGCGATCGAGCGGCAGCACCTCGGGAAGGGGCATGAGCCAGGGCGACGGGCTCTTCGCGATCCCGAGGATCGCGGCCGCCTGCGTCGCCAGCTGCACGAGCGCGCGCAGGTCGGTGTCGTCCTGGTCGGGGCGGTGCACGCCGGCCTCGGCCGCAGCCGGGAACCGCGGCGGGAGGCCGAGCGTCTGCCACCCCACCTTGGCGACGGGCGGCAGCACGCGCGCCGACCGCTGATGGCCGACGCGGAGGGCGGCCACGCGCGCGGTCTGGAACGCGACAGGCGACGCGTCCAGCCCGGCCCGGACGTACCCGCGGCCGGGCGATCCGGCGGGGATGAGCGCGGCGTCGGGTGTGCCGATGACGTCGGCCGAGTCTCCCCGGTCCGTCACCCGCAGGGCTACACGGAGGTTGATGTTGGACTGCATCTCGGGCGTGATGACGCCCGACGGCCGCTGGGTCGCCAGCACGAGGTTGACGCCGAGCGAGCGGCCGACACGGGCGATGCGGACGAGACCGGTGATGAAGTCGGGGAGCTCCGTCTTCAGCTCCGCGAACTCGTCCACGACGATCATGAGACGCGCGAGGCCGAGCCGGGCCGCGGCATCCGGATCCTTCTCCCACGCGGCGTCGACATCCTTCGCGCCGATGTCGTCGCGGAGCACGCGCTCGCGCCGCTTGAGCTCCGCGTCGAGCGACGCGAGGGCGCGCTCGGTCTCGCGGGCGTCGAGGTTCGTCACCATGCCGACGGTGTGTGGGAGCCGCGCGCAGTCGGCGAACGCCGACCCGCCCTTGTAGTCGATGAGGACGAAGTTGAGCGCGTCCGGGCGGTTGGCGAGCGCGAGCGAGACCACGAGGGTCTGCAGGAACTCGGACTTGCCGGAGCCGGTCGTTCCGGCGACCAGGGCGTGGGGTCCGTCGGCGGCGATGTCGATCGCGAACTCGCCCTCGGTCCCGGCGCCGATGACCACGTAGGACTGCCGCGGCACCAGCTGCCACTGCTCGGCGATGGGGCGCGCGTCGTCGAGGTCGACGCCCATGAGCTCGGTGTATCGCACGCTCGACGGCAGGGTCGCGTCGTCGCCCACGCCGCGGACGTGCTCGATGGGACACAGCGCCCGGGCGACGTCCTCGGCGTAGGCGGTGGTGACCTGGTCGACCAGCACCGGCGCGAAGTACTCCTCGGCCGTCTCGACGCGACCGAGCAGGGGGTCGGCACCGTCGACGGTGATGACGGATGCCGCCTCCTCGGGCAGCCTCGTGCGGTCGGAGTCGATCGCGATGACGTGGATGCCGAACTGGGCGCCCTTCTCGAGGATCGTCACCATGCCCGGGAGCATGCGGTAGCGGCGTGCTCCGTCGACGACGACGATCAGCTGTGCGTCGGACCGGCGGTCGCCGCCCGAGCGCATGCGAGCCTCGAGGAGCGCCCCCGCCTCGCGCAGCCGCTCGCGGCGGGTGAGGTCGGTGTTGCCGATGAGGGCCACAGGACCGGCGCCGGGCTGCACGTGCGGCAGCCACTGCACCCATGACCACTCCGCATCCTGCTCGTGGTCGCACAGCACCATGAGGTGCAGGTCTCGCGGCGAGCGCAGCGTGGCGAGTCCCGTCACGATGGACCGGGTGATCCCGCCTGCGACGTCCGCCGGGCCGGAGATCGCGAGCGGGCCGGCGGAGAGGTCGACCGACACCGGCGAGGGCGACGTGCCGACGCGCCGCTCGGAGGTGCGCTCCTTCTGCGGACCGCCTTCGAAACGGACGTCGAGGGGCACGTCGGCGACACCGACGCGCACCCTGAGTGAGTCCTCGTCGCTGCGGCGGCGCTCCCACAGCCGGGCGAGCGGCCGTGTGGCGATGTCGCGGATGAGCACCGGATCCAGCGCCCGGTACCAGGCGTCGAGTCGCTGCGATCGCACGAGGTCGGCGATGCGCGTGCGCGCGGTCGCGATCTCAGCCGCCCATTCCGCCTCGGTGCGCTCCCCCTTGCGCCGGGCGAGGCGCTTGTTCGCCATGAACGAGCCCACGACCATCACCGGCGACGCCGCCGCCATGATGAGCATGATCGGCCGCTGGAAGACGATCGCGAGCGTCACGCCCAGCACGATCGGCACAATGGCCGACAGCCACGGCAGAGGCGAGGCGTCGGTCTCGGCGGGCTTGTCGCCCGGGAGCTGGACGACGGGCGTCGACGACGGGGTGCGGATGCGCGAAGGCCGATTGAACGCGCGGGCGCCGAGCTCGTCCACGGTGATGTCGGCGTCGGATGCCGGCGCCATGCCGATGCGCACCACGCTGCTGCCGAGCTGCACGAGGTCGGCCGGAACGATGCGCACCGGGCCCTCGGCCGGCTGACCGTTGACCAGCACCTGCGCGGACGGATCGCTCGGTTCGACGATCGCCGACAGCGGCTGGAAGGTCCCGTCGGCGGTGTACCCGCCGGTCGCCGTGATGGTGACCTGGCGGGGAGCCAGATGCGGGTCGGCGACCACGACGTCGCCGCCGGTCTCGCGCCCCACCGACACCGGCCGGTCGGGCTGCAGCGGCACCGCCTCGCCGGCGAAGGCGCCGGCGACGAACTCCAGCCGGAGGCGACCAGGCGAGATCACCTGCGGCGAGGCATCCGGCACCACCTGGCCGCTGCGCAGCCCTGATCCGGCGAGCGTCTCGACGGCATCGGCCGAGGGGGCGAGGATGGCCGGATCGACCTGCAGCGATTCGGCCAGCTCCGAGACCGTCGTGGCCTCGTCGACCTTCACCACCCACGAGTCGGTGGTCGCGGATGAGTGCCGATCGGCGATCGTCAGGCGCAAAGTCATGGCGTAGGCACTTCCTGGAGGATGCGGGACAGTCGGGACAGCACAGTCGCGCCGTCGTCCTGATCGGAGGCCGGCGCAGGAACGCTGATTCCGAGCGGACTCGTCTGCGACCAGTCGAGCGGTATGGGAGAGACCGGTAGTACTGCGTCCGCGGCGTCGCCTGTGAACGTGACGCTCCCGACGGCCTGGTGACCGCGGCCGTCGACGACGCGGAAGGAGAGCTGGTCTCCGGGTAGCGGGTCCGCGGGTAACGAGACGACGCCGTCCGCCCCGCACGTCCCGCCGACGACCGTCGCGGAGCAGGAGAAGGAGAGGTCCTCGCCCCACGCGAGGTCCGTGAGGTCGACCGAGCGGGTGGGTGCCGAGCCCACGTGCAGGGCCCGGGGCGCAGCACCCGGAGCCGTCGCGACCATGCTCACGGTCACCTCGGCCGTCGCGATCTGGCCGGCGTCGTCCTCGACGGAGAGCTCGACCGTCACGTCGCCCGGCGCGCCCGAGCGCACAGCGAGATGCGTCGGCCCGACACCCGCGTGCGCCGTGTCGGGCGACACCGCCTCCACGCGCACGGAGGAGGTCCCGGGGCTGCAGAGCGTGCACGTGATGCCCAGGAGCGAGAGCGGGATCAGCACCTGGCTGCCCGCCGCGAACGGGGCGTCCACCCGGGGTGTCGTGATCTCGGGCGCCGGCGGCGGGGCGAGGGCGACCCGATAATTCACAACGGTGCGCGTGGCCCCGGAGACCAGTGTGACCGGCAGGACGCGCTCACCCCACGCGGGGTCGTACGCCGCCACCGTCAGTGTGATCCCCGCCGGCTCGCACGTGATCTCGAAACCGTCGCCGGCCGGCAGCGCGCCGCAGTCGACCGTGACACCCTCCGCGACGGGCAGTTCACCCGGCTCGCCGTACGGGATCTCGATGAGCGCGGAGTTCGCCGCCTGCGCTTCGTCGGTCTCCTCGGCGGACGGTGCGGCGGATGCCGCAACCGGCACGAGCGCGGTCGCCACTGCCAGGGTCACCGCACCGAGCACCGCCGTCGGTCTGCGGAACATGGGACTCCAGGGGCCGGGGGCGGCGGACGACACTATAGTAATCGGGTGCCCGCACCGGACCCGGGCACCCGACGACGCCGGAAGCACATGACCGACAACCCCTCGATGCGCCGCCTCCACCGCCAGTCGGCGACGCCGGAGCCGGCCCAGGTGCTCACTGTCGACGCGGACCGGCCGGCCACCGATGCGATCCCGCTCGCCACGATGTCGCGCCCGCCGCGTCGCCCCACCGCGATCGTGACCGCCGCGCCCGTGTTCGCACCGGCACCCGTCGAGGTGCCCCCCGCCGGCCACGGCCCGGTGCGCGTGGGCTGGGAGGCCGGGCGTGCGAGCCTGGCCACCACTCCCGGCCCGATGCGGCCGCTCGAGACCAGCGCCGACATCCTTCCCGAGCTCAACGAGGCCGTCGAGAAGCCGCGGCCGCTGTGGCGGCACCCGGCCTCGCTCGTCTCGATCGGCACGACATTGGTGGCGCTGACCGCCCTCGGCGCGTTCCTCGTGATCGGCATGCTCAATCCCGCAGCCGCGGCGTCCGGCCTCACCCTCACGGTGGGCTCCGACAACGTGCGCGCCACCTGGGCGGGCCCGGATGTGCCCTACCAGCTCCTCGTGGTGGGCGGCCCGGGCGGTGAAGTCGTCGACGTCTCGCAGCTCATCACCGGCGAAGAGGCATGGATCCCCGTCTCGGCAGGCCTGATCGACGACCGGTCCTGCGTGGTCGTCCGCCCCGCCTCGGCGACGGAGGAGCCCGTCACGCTCGACGCCGACGCGGTCGCGGCGCAGGGTGCCTCCTCCGCGTGCGTCGCGGATGCCGCCGCGGCCGGCGCCCCGGCCGATGACTGAGCGCCGCCTCGGCGCGGCGGTGACGGTGGTCGCCTCGCTCCTGCTCGTGACCGGCTGCGCGAGCGCCCCTGCAGAGCCCGTGCCGACGCCGACGTGGGTCGATCTCACCGGCTACGATCCCGAACGCGACGCCAACGGCCTGTCGCTCCTGGCGCCGGCCGACGCGCGCACGCAGATCCTGGCGGATGCCGCCACCGCCGACACCTCGATGACCGCGACGTTCCGCGATGCGTCGGGTCGAGTGCTCGACGTCGCCTTCACGGGCAGCGCGCAGCGCTTCAGCGCCGAGGTGGCGGTGGACGGCGGGACGACGTCGATCGTCGTCGACGGTGCGCGGGCGGCGGTGATTCCCTCGGACGCGATCGCCGCGGACGCGGGCCTCGAGGCGGGCGCCGTCGCGTGCGTCGCCGCGACGGACGCGCTCATCACGCGCTGGTATCCGCTGCTGGACCCGGCCGCGTTCATCGCCGACGCGACGGCGGACGCCTCAGGGCTGGGAGCGCCTGCGGATGACGCGATCGAACTGCTGCTGGGCGAAGACGGCACCGCCGGCGTGCTCCGGGCGAGCACGACGGGGCCCGCCCTGCCCTTCGAGCTGATCCGCGCGGACGAAGCGGGGTCGGTGCACGCCCTGTTCAGCGGCTGGGGAGACGCCGAGCCGGTCGCGCTGCCCGCCGCCTGCTGATCACCAGCGGGGCTGACCGGCGCACGCGGTGCCGAGCCGGTGCAGGCCGGCCTGCGGGTCTGCGAACGCCGCCCAGACCCCGCGGGCGTCGCCGCGCTCGGCCGCCTCCGCCATCTCGGTGAGCAGGCGCGGCGCCGCCGCGGTCCACGCCACGTAGTCGGCCTGGTCGATCCCCGTGCTGCCGCGCTCCGCGACCCGCCGCACCTCGGCGGCGAGATCCGCCACGCGGGCGAAGGCATCCGCCCCGCCCGCCTGGCACTCGATCGCGGCCGCCATCAGGTCGACCACGGGCTGCGCGAGGGTCGCGCAGCGATCGGCCAGTGCGTCCGTCATCCGTCGGCGTCCTCTCTCGGATCAGTGGAAGAAGTGACGTTCGTTCGTGAAGAACATCGTCACGTTCGCGGCCTTCGCGGCGGCGATGACCTCGTCGTCGCGAACCGAGCCGCCCGGCTGGACGATGGCCGCGATGCCCGCGTCGAGCAGGATCTGCGGGCCGTCCGCGAACGGGAAGAACGCGTCGGATGCAGCGACCGACCCGGCGGCGCGGTCACCGGCGCGCTCGACCGCGAGGCGGCACGAATCGACCCGGTTGACCTGCCCCATGCCGATGCCGACCGTCGCCGAGTTCTTGGCGAGGACGATCGCGTTCGACTTGACCGCGCGGCAGGCCTTCCAGGCGAAGATGAGGTTGGTCATCTCCTCGTCGGCCGGACGCTCGCCCGACACCAGCTGCCAGTCCTTCGCGACGGACTCGATGTCGTCCGGGAAGCGGTCGGCGTCCTGCAGCAGCAGACCGCCCGAGACCAGGCGCACGTCCATGCGCTCCTGCTGCCAGTCGGCGGGCAGCTGCAGCAGGCGCAGGTTCTTCTTCGCCTTGAAGACCTCCAGCGCCGCAGGCTCGAACGAGGGCGCGACGATCACCTCGGTGAAGATGTCCTTGAGGTTCTCGGCCATCTTGAGGGTCACCGTGCCGTTGGCGGCGATCACGCCGCCGTACGCCGACACCGGGTCGCACTCGTGCGCGCGCAGGTGCGCGCTGGCGATGGGGTCGAGGGCGTTGGGCGCCGTCACCGCGATGCCGCAGGGGTTCGCGTGCTTGATGATGGCGACCGCGGGCTTGACCATGTCGAACGCGGCACGCAGGGCGGCGTCGGCGTCGACGTAGTTGTTGTACGACATCTCCTTGCCCTGGAGCTGGATCGCCTGGGCGATGCCGTGACCGCCGTTGCGGGTGTAGATCGCCGCGCGCTGGTGCGAATTCTCGCCGTAGCGGAGGGTCGCGAGGCGCTCGGCCTTGATCGTGAGGTGTGCCGGCAGGGCCTCTTCGAGGAGCGTGCCCTCGGTGAACCAGGTCGCGACCGCGCGGTCGTACTCGGCCGTGTGCGCGAAGGCACGGGCCGCGAGCTCGCGACGCTGCAGCAGCGTCGTGCCGCCGGCGCGGACCGCGTCGATGACTGCCGGGTACGACGACGGCGAGACGACGATCGCGACGTTGGCGTAGTTCTTCGCCGACGCGCGCACCATGGCGGGTCCGCCGATGTCGATCTGCTCGACGACGTCGTCGCCCTGCGCGCCCGAGCGCACGGTCTCGACGAACGGGTACAGGTTCACCACGACGAGCTCGAACGGGGCGATGTCGAGCTCGGCGAGCTGACGCTCGTGGTCCTCGAGGCGGAGGTCGGCGAGGAGGCCGGCGTGCACGCCAGGATGCAGCGTCTTGACGCGGCCGTCGAGCGACTCGGGGAAGCCCGTCACGCTCGCGACGTCGGTCACGGTGTAGCCGGCCTCGCGCAGCAGGGTCGCGGAACCACCCGTCGACACGATCTCGACGCCGGCGGCGGCCAGCGCCTCGCCGAGCGCCAGCAGGTCGGTCTTGTCGCTCACCGACACGAGTGCGCGGCGCACCGGGACGACATCGCGGGGGCGGTACAGGGCGGGGTCGTGGCTCGGTCCGGCCATGCGGGTCTCCTCGGTGGGGGTGGGGGTCAGAGCTGGGCGCTCGCGGACACCGCCGCGAGGTCGAGGTCGCCGGTCGCGACGCGGCGCACCACGTCGATCAGGAGGCGCCGCTCGACGGGCTTGATGCGCTCGTGCAGGGCGTGCTCGTCGTCACCGGGGAGCACCGGCACGCGCTCCTGGGCGAGGATCGGCCCCGAGTCGACCCCGTTGTCGACGATGATGACGCTGGCCCCGGTCTGCGCGACGTCGGCGGCGAGCGCATCGCGCACGCCGTGCGCACCGGGGAACTCCGGCAGGTACGCCGGGTGGGTGTTGATGATGCGAGGCGACCACGCGTCCACGAGGTCCGCCGGCAGCAGGCGCATGAGACCGCTCAGCACGACGAGGTCGGGCCGCCAGACGTCGAGCTGGGCGCCGAGCTCGGTGCCCCACTCCTCGCGGCTCGCGAACTGCGCGAACGGCACCATGAACGTGGGGATTCCGTACTCCTCGGCGTGCGCGAACCCGTCGGCCTCGCGATCGGCGCCGACGACGACGACGCGGGCGGGGAACTCGGGATCGGCCGCCGCGTCGAGCAGAGCGCGCAGGTTCGAGCCTGTGCCCGAGATGAGAACGGCGACCGTGAGCACCAGGTCAGTCTACTGGGAACCGTTCCCCTCCCCCGGCGGCGCCGACCGGGGCAGCTCGATGGGTTCCGTCGTGGCTTCCGGTGCGACGCCACCATCGGTGCCGGGCAGCGGCGCCGGCCGCGATCCGCGCGCGGGAGGGGACGGATGCGGCTGCTCGGCGTCCTCCGTGGGCGCCGCGCCCGATCGCCGGGCCGTGAACGCCGCGACCGCGGCGAACGCCGCCGCCTCCGGCGGCTCCGCGTGCGGGTCGTCGTCCGCCGTCGCCGGCTCGACCGCGGCCGCGCCGAGCGCGGGGTTCTGCGCGGCCGAGTGGCGGCCGTCCGCCGCACGCGGCGACAGCAGCAGGATGGCCGCACCGAGCAGCACCTCGAGGCCGACCGCCAGCCCGACGGGACCGGCATCAGGCCCGAACTCGGCCAGCCGCCCGGGTCCGAGCGATCCCGACGCCGCCCAGGCGAGCAGCGCCGCGGCGCCGCCGGAGAGCAGCGCGATGCCCGCGGTCACGACGAGACGGGCCGCGATCGGATCCTCCGCCGCCTCCAGGTGGTCATCGAGATGCCCCTCGGCGCCGGGCTCCTGCGTGGCCGACCCCGACAGCAGCCCGCTGAGTGCCGCCGTCTTCCCGGCATCGAACCGCGACGACGCCGGCCCGGCCGACGGCGCAGGCTGCAGCATCCGTGTGCGGGAAGGTCCCCCGGCGTGCAGGAGCCGCGATCGCGCGATCCACCCGGCGAGCGCGCCGAGCGCGATCGGCAGCAGGGCGAGCAGCAGCAGCCACGATGTCGTCGACTCGGGCACAGCGCCGAGCGCCGGCAGACCCGGGATGACGCCGACCTGGGTTCCGGCGGGCGAGACCGCCGTGCCCGTGCCGACGGCGAAGCCGGGTCCGGCGACGAAGCTCATCCCCCACACCGCGAGCGTCGGCACGTAGGCGAGCTGGACGAGCGTGATGACGGTGGCGCCGATGGGGTCGACATCGCCCGCCTGGAACAGGGCGACGATCTGCCCCGCCCGGGCGAACAGGGCGACGGCAGCGACCGCGGCGCCGACGCCGACGAGTCCGAGCACGACGACGGCGGTCCCGCGCGCGATGAGCGCGGGCACCTCGCCCCAGTCGTGCGGCGCCGACTCGATGCGGTCGCGCAGGCGCGCGATCGCCCCGGACCCCGCCTCCGACCACTCGGTCACGATCGCCGCGACGAGGGCGGGCAGGACGAACAGGAGCGTCGGCACGAGGATCGCCTGCCACGTCTCGGCGCTCGCGACGCCGTTGGCGCCGCTCAACGCGGCGCCGGTGCTCACCAGCGCGAACACGGCGCTCGAGGTGAGCACCCCGGTGAGCCACGCGTCGGCGTGCGAGGCGCGGGCACCGGAGCGGGCGGCGAAGATCGCCGTGAACCCGGCGAAGGCCAGCGGGGCGAGGGAGAGGACGAAGGATGCCGCGCCCGCATCGATCCCGGTCGCAGCGAGGTAGTCGGGCGGCAGCGCGATGCTGAGCGGCACGAGGTTGCCGAGCTGCCATACCGACACCGCCGACGGCCACAGCACGCCCCAGTCCGCGCCGCCGCCGAATCCGAACACCCACAGCAGGGTGAGCGGAGCGAGGGTCACGGCAAGGCCGACGGCCGCCGCGATGACGGCGTCGACGGAGGCGAGGAGGGCGACGATGAGGCGATGCATGCGCCATCGACCCTACTTCGGCGCACCGCCCGGGCCAGGGTGCCCGCGCGCGGGGTCGAGGCATCCGTCCAGCGAATCCTCAGGTTGGGGCGGGAGCGACTAACGTTTCACATCGGAGGTCCCCCCACATGAGCACAGCCGAGTCCACGGCATCCAACGCCCCCGACGAGACCGAGAACACCGAGACCCCGGAGCCGAAGAACGGCTTCGACAGGTTCTTCGAGATCACCAAGCGCGGATCGACGATCCCTGCCGAGATCCGCGGCGGTGTCGTCACGTTCGTGACGATGGCGTACATCGTCATCCTGAACCCGATCATCCTGTCCAGCGGCACGGATGTCGCCGGTGACACCCTCGGGTTCACACAGGTCGCCGCGACCACCGCGCTCACCGCCGGTGTGATGACGGTGCTGTTCGGACTGGTGACCCGCCTGCCGTTCGCGTTCGCGGCGGGCCTGGGCATCAACTCGTTCCTCGCCGTCTCGGTCGTCGGGCAGGTGACGTGGCCCGAGGCGATGGGTCTCGTCGTCATCAACGGTCTGATCATCGTGCTCCTCGCGGCGACGGGCCTCAGGCGAATGATCTTCGATGCCGTGCCGATCCAGCTGAAGCTCGCCATCACGGTGGGTATCGGGCTCTTCATCGCGTTCATCGGCTTCGTCGACGCCGGCTTCGTCACCGCGACCGGCGCGTCCTCTCCCCCCGTGGGTCTGGGCGTCAACGGCTCGGTTGCGACGGTGCCGACGCTGATCTTCGTGTTCACCCTGCTGCTGACCGGCATCCTGGTGGCCCGCAAGGTCAAGGGCGGCATCCTGATCGGCCTCGTCACCGGCACGGTCGTCGCGGTGATCGTCGAGGCGATCTGGAACATCGGCCCGAAGTTCTCCGGCGACGACCTCAACCCCGGCGGGTGGGGCCTGTCGGTCCCCGAGCTGCCGTCGTCGCTCGTGAGCGTGCCCGATCTGTCGCTCGTCGGCCAGGTGTCCTTCGGCTCGTTCGAGCGCATCGGCGTGCTCGCCGCGCTGATGCTCGTCTTCACGCTCGTCTTCACGAACTTCTTCGACGCCATGGGCACCATGACCGGTCTGTCGAAGGAGGCCGGTCTCGCGAACGAGAAGGGCGACTTCCCGCGCATCAAGTCGGCGCTCATCGTCGAGGGCGTCGGCGCGGTCGCCGGTGGTTTCACGTCCAGCTCGTCGAACACGGTGTTCATCGAGTCGGGTGCGGGCATCGGCGAGGGCGCCCGCACGGGCTTGGCGAACGTCGTGACCGGTGGCCTCTTTCTCGTCGCCATGTTCTTCACGCCGCTCGTGTCGATCGTGCCGACCGAGGTCGCGGCATCCGCTCTGGTCATCGTCGGTGCGCTGATGATGTCGCAGATCCGCTTCATCGACTTCTCGGACTTCTCGATCCTGCTTCCGGTGTTCCTCGCCGTCACGGTCATGCCGCTCACGTACTCGATCGCGAACGGCATCGGCGCGGGGTTCATCTCCTGGGTCGTCGTGCGCTCGCTGTCGGGCAAGGCTCGCGAGATCAGCCCGCTGCTGTGGATCGTGGCGGCCGGCTTCGTGCTCTACTTCGCGCGCGGACCGCTCGAGACCCTGCTCGGCTGAGCACTCGATTCACGGACGGAAGCGGATGCCTCGGCTCGAGGCATCCGCTTCCGTCTTTCAGCGCAGCGGAGTCCAGCCGGGCGGAAGGGGTCCGTCGATGTCGGCCCGGTCGCGGTCGACCGCGGCGGACCAGCCCTGCGCAGCATCGACGGCGTCGAAGCCGCCGCGTGCCACGCGGAAGCCGACGTCGTCGTGGTGCATGCGCGGGGCGCCGCCGCGGCGTGTCGACGCGCGCACGCTCCACGCGTCGTCGGCGAAGCCGCCGCCTCGGAAGACGCGGTAGTCGGCGTAGCGGGCGGGGTCGAGCAGGTCCCAGGTCCACTCCCAGACGTTGCCGAGGGTGTCGAAGAGGCCGTTGAGGTTGGGCAGCTTGCCGCCGACGTTCTGCGGGGCGCCGACGCCGTCGGCACCCGTCCACGCGACCTCGGCGAGGAGGCCGTAGTGCGGGCCCGTGGAGCCGGCGCGACAGGCGTGCTCCCACTCGGCCTCGGTGGGAAGACGGAAGCCTTCGGCGTCGACGTGCCACGTGACATCCTCGCCGTCGAACGAGTACGCGGGGTCGAGCCCCTCCCACTCCGACGCCGCGTTGCAGAATCGGATCGCGCGCAACCAGCTGACGTCGGTCGCGGGGCGGCGCGGGTGCGACGCAGGCTCGCCCAGCAGCTCCGCGAGCTGCTCCTGCGTGACCGCGTACACGCCGATCTCGTAGGGCTCGAGCTCGACGCTCCAGCGCGCCTTGCGGCGGGCGTCGTGCAGGGTGACCGTTCCGCCGGCGATGCGGGCGAGTTCGATGTCGGTCACCGCGGAAGTATCCCACGCGGCGGGAGCGTGACGATCGCTTCACGGTACGCGCCGCCGCGCACCCGGCTCGGGAAGCCCTCCGCGGAAGGGCCGCTGCAGCGTTTCGCCGAATCAGGCCTCGCGGGGCTCGAGGACGAAGATCGCGATCTGCCGGTCCGTCTTCGACTGATAGCTGTCGTAATCGGGCCACACGGCCGACGCCCGCGCCCACCACTCGGAGCGCTCATCGCCGGTGAGCTCACGCGCGGTGTAGTCGCGCTTGACGTCGCCGTCCTGCAGCTCGACATGGGATTCACGGCGCATGTTCGCGGCCCACTTGGGTTCGTCGGGCGCACCGCCTTTGGAGGCCACGACGGCGTACCGGCCGTCGTGCTCGACGCGCATGAGCGCGGTCTTGCGCAGCGCCCCGGTCTTGGCCCCGACCGTGGTCAGGACGATGATGGGCACCCCGCGCAGCGTGTTCGCCTTGTCGCCGTTCGACGCCTCGAACGCCTCCGCCTGCTTGCGGGCCCAGTCGGACGTGGACGGCTTGTACTCTCCGGTCAGCGGCATGCCACCAGCGTAAGCCGCCGTCGCCGGGCCGAGGGCGACGCCCCTTATCGTCGAGGTATGCCCAACATCAGAGTCGAACTCCTCCCCGGTCGCACCGTCGATCAGCGCCGTCGCTTCGCCGAGGAGGTCACGCGGGCCGCCGTCGAGGCGCTGGGCGCCCGGCAGCAGGACGTGCGCATCATGTTCGAGGAGGTCGCCGCAGACTTCGTCGCGAACGGCGGCGTGCTCGCGAGCGAGGACGCCGACCGGGCCGGACAGGTGTCGCGGTTCGGCGGCACCGCCCTCTGACGCCCCGGCATCCCGCCGGAGGAGGCTGCGCCCCCAGCTCGAAACCCGGAGAAGGCGCACCTCAGGCCGCAGGGAGCTGGGCCGCCAGCCGGAACCCGAGAAGCCGGTGTTCGCCTCAGGCCATGCGACGGCGGCGCAGGGCCAGGAGCAGCAGGCCGGCGAGCAGGAGCCCGAGGCCGGTCAGCAGCACCGCCGGAATCCCCTCGGAGCCCGTCGCCGCGAGGCCGCCGTCGCCTGCCGTCGCGCCGCCCTGACCGGTGGCGCCGCCCGCGGGCTGTCCCGGCTGCTCCGGCTCCTCCGGCTGCCCGGGCTCTTCCGGGGTGTCGACGGGTGCGTTGATGTAGACGTTGCGCGCGACCGCCCCGTCGAACAGCACATCATCGCTGACCACCGTGTGGCTCACCGTCTCGACGACCATGCCCGGGCCCGGCTCGTTGCTCGGCGCCGCGGTCAGCAGCGACGGGAACGGGTGCGGGGCTGCCGTGGGCAGCAGGCGGACGATCACCGTCCTCGGTCCGGTCTCGCCGATCTCGAAGATCAGCACGACCTGGTCGTGGAAGGTCAGGCCGCCGTCGATCGAGACCTGCGCATACGGGATGCCGCCGCCGTAGGCCGCCGAGATCGTGATGTACACGCGTGCCGTCGCCGGCGCGGAGAGCGCGATCGTGTAGCTGTCGGTCTCTTTCACGCCGCTGTGCAGCGTCGTGGTGCCGTCCGACTCGACGATGATGACTTCGCCGGCGCCAGGCACGACCGGCGGCACGGGGATGACGAGCGGCACGGGCGGCACGGCATCCTCCGCGATCAGCACGACCGGGGCGGGCAGGACGACCGGCGCGGCCACGAGCGTCGGCAGCGACACGTGGTACAGCTTCACGAGCAGCCCCGCCCCGACGAGCGACGTCAGCGCGAGCGCGAGCCCGGGCGGGGCGCTCGACGCCAGCACCTGAACGGTCGAGGCGCCCGCCCCGCCGTCCAGCGACAGGAAGCCGTTCTGGCGGTAGCCTCCGGCGAGGAGCCGAACGGCCAGCAGGCGGAACACGTCGGCACCCGTCGTCGCCTCGATGCGCAGCTCGGCCGCGTGGCCGTTGATGACGAACCGGTCCGCTCCCTCTCCGCCGTAGAGGACGGCCGGGAAGCTGATGCCGGCGCTCGCGTTGCCGAACTCGGTCTCGACGGTGCCGAATGCGCTGCCCGGCTGCACGTTCGGCTCGATCCGCGGCGTCGCGAAGAACTGGCCGACGACGAACGTGTCGTCGCCGTCGCCGCCGTGCACCGAGGTGATGGTGCTGTTGTCGTCGAACACGAAGACGTCATCGCCGTCGTATCCGTTCACGGTGAGGCGCGCGTTCACGCCCTCGTCGTACGCGATGCTCTCGACGGTGCCGGTCGCGAGGTTCAGCTGGGCGACGAACGCGGCACGGCGCGCATCGGGGTGCTCGGCGATCGCCGCCAGAGCACGGAAGAGGAAGAGGTCCGCGGCATCCGTCCCGTCGATCGTGAGTGTGTCGAGGCCGGTGCGCGCCCCGCCGCCCCGCACCACGATGCGATAGTCGTGACCGACCGCGTCCTCGCCGCCCCACGTCTGGATGCGGAAGTCGTTGTCGCCGCCGTTGCCCCACAGCACGAGCGCGTCGCGCACCTCGGTGCCGGCGAAGTCGTCGCCGGGCGCCGCGATGTGCGTGCCCGTCATGGTCTGCAGCCGCCAGACCTCGAACGTGTCGTCGCCGTCGACGATGAGCGGGTCGGCCGGGTCGTCGCCGAACGCGACGGTGTGACCGCCGAGGAACGCCTCGAAGAAGAGGAAGTAGTCGTCGCCCGCCGCGCCGACGACCTCCAGGGGCCCGTGGACCTCGGTGCGGTCGAACAGGAGCATGTCGTCGCCGCCGTCGCCGAAGACGAACAGGCGTCCGTTCACGACTGTCGCGTCGAAGAGGAAGACGTCGTCGCCGAGGCCGCCGGACATGCGCGTCGGTCCGCCGGTGACCGTGCCGCCGAAGTACAGGAAGGATCCGCCGTCGAGCGCGGACGACTTGCCGAACGAGGCGCGGATCGTCACGGTCGAGCCCTCGATGAGGGTGAGCAGCGGCGCGACGACGTCCTGGCCCACGAGCAGCGTGACGTCGTCGCCGGCGACGATCCGCCCCTCCGTCATCGTGACGAGCTCGTCGATCGTGCGGCCCTCGGTGAGGACGAACACGCTCTCGTCGTCACCGCCCGCGACGAACGGCACCGTGAGCCGCACGTCCCCGGTGGACGCCTCGGCACGCAGCACCAGCAGCGATCCCGACGCCTCGGTGAGGTAGATCCCCGTCGGCGGGACGAGGATCACCGCGTCGCCCGGGAGCGACAGCGCGTACAGGCGCGAGCCGGTTCCGGTGTCGACGACGAGGTCTGCGGACCGGTCGAGGCTGTCGGCGCCGATCGTGCCGCCCACGGCGATGAGGTCGATGTCGCGTCCGGCGACGCGTACGACGCCGGTCGGGGCGTCCGCGTGGATCCCGCCCGCTCGGGTGCGCAGCGCGACGTCGGCGGTGAGCGACTGAACGAGGGCGGCGTAGAGGGTGCCGGCCACCTGGTCGAGGAGGACATCGCCCGCGGCGAGCGCGATCACCGAGCCGCGTGCCGACAGCGACGAGCGGATCTCGAGGAGGTCGGGAGCGGTGTCGGTGGGGTCGGTTCCGGTCGGATCGACGTCCGCTCCGCCGATCCGGCCCGACACGAGGCCCGCGATCAGGACGAGGTTGCGCCCGGCGACGCGCGGCGTGCCGTCGTCGATCGTGCCCTCGTCGAGGATGGACGCGGTGTTCTGCAGGGTCTGCAGGTACACATCGTCCGCCGTCGAGGTGATGGTGCCGACGCGCAGATCGGCGATCGTCTCGTAGTCCTCGATGAAGCCGTTCGTGTAGAGCGTGATCTCTCCGTCGCCGTTCTGCGCCGAGTACTGCTGCGCCGGGAACCGCATGCTGAGCAGCGTCGCGTCGACGTTCGAGAAGGCCACGAACGAGATGTCGGTGGCGGTGGACAGATGCCGCACCACGATGTCGTCGCCGGCGCTCAGGTCGCTGAACGTGTACGCGCTGTCGGCGAGCTGGTTCACCGTGCCCCAGGCGACGAGGACGGGGTCGTCGAAGCCGCCCCACGGGCCCGGGTCGGGGTGGAAGTAGGTGTGGTACTGGCCGGTCGGCGGAACCGTCGTGTTCGACGGCGGGTGCGTGACGTTCACCTGCACCCAGTACGACGACATCACCGGGACGTCGGAGCCGTAGAGCGAGTCGTGGACGAGGAGATCGATGTCGTCGCCGGCGTGGATCGGTCCGAGCACCGGCGTGAAGGCGGTGCCGGCGTACGGCGAGCCGATGGGCATCCGCGCGACATAGGTGAGGTCGAGGACGACGTCGTCGCGGGCGTCGGCCAGCAGTTCCACGAGGCGCGTGGGGTCGACGTCGTCGACGAGGTAGTCGCTCTGGACGAGGACGACCGGGATCGGGAGGCGCACGGGGATGCCGAACAGCGTGAAGCTCGCGCCGATCGTGCCCTGGTTCGCCTGCAGCTGGGCGATGTTCGTGCGGATGCTGCCCGTGCCCTGCGCCCAGATGTCGCCGTGCTCGTTGATCACGCGCGTGGTGCCGATCGGGTTGTCGATGGAGCCGGCCAGGATGATGTCGGGAGTGCCTGGGCCGTCCCAGTTGGCGATGTCGACGAACGTCGGGATGAAGATGGGCCGGCCGATGTGGAAACGGAAGGCCGACGAGTCCTCAGCCTGCACGTTCACCGTCGCCCCGACGTCGTCGAGGTTCGCCACGCTGATCCCGTTCACCCGCAGCAGACGGCCGGAGTAGTTGTGCAGGCGGACGAAGTCGAAGGTGTTCTGCACCTGCAGCGTTCCCTGGTCGCCCGTGAGGGTGCCGACCTGCGATCCGGCCGGGTTGTTGATGAAGTACGTCGCAGAGCCGCCGCCGTTGTTCTCGATCGGGTCGACGACGATCTCCCGACCCTCGGGGATGGTCTGGCCCAGGATGTAGACGGTCCCGAGGTCGTCGCGCACGGTGACCGCGTACTTCTTGATGATCTTCCCGGAGCCGTCGACCACGAGCGTCGGGTTCGGCGCGTGCAGCACCACGTCCGCGTTCCACTCGATCCAGCGGTGGCGGTTGTCGTCGGCGCTGTTGTCGTCGCCGCCGAAGTCGATGAAGCCGCCGCCCGTCGAGGCGCGCGGGTCGACGACCACCAGCAGGTGCAGGGCCTCGACGCGGAGTGTCGCGGTTCGGATCCGCACCCCCGCCTCGCCCGTCACCGACGACGTCGCGTTGTAGCGCACGATCGCGTCGGCGTCGCTGTCGCCGCCGAAGCATCCGCACGTCGCCCGGGCGTCGGCGACGAGCCGCACGTCGAGGTGCTGCGCCCGCACGGTGACCGTCTGGTAGCCGATGATCTTCGCACCGCTGACGAGGTGCACGTGCGCGTTCGAGTTCAGCGTCACCTCGGAGCGGGCGTCCGAGTCCTCGAACGCGCCGTCACCGTTGGAGCGGTTGTGGTCGAGCAGACTGGTCGACACCATCTGCGCCTCGAGGGCGACGTTGTCGGCCTCGAGGTGCGCGGCCCCGCCCACCGTCAGCGTCGTTTCGTTGTTCGCGACGATGTGGCACGGGTCGCCGCCGCAGTCGCCCGACGTGGAGCTGCCGGCGAACGATCCGCCTGACGCGCCGGCGCGGAGCTCGGACTGCATCGCGGTGGACGACGACGCCGTGATGTCGTTCCACGCGGTGATGCGGCCGTCGAGCGTCACGTGCGACGTGGTTCCGAGGTCGGCGCGCGTCTGGGCCTCGGTCCCGTGGCCGAAGCCGCCGGCATCCGAGTATGCGTAGGCGTTGCCGCTCGCGAGCGTCAGCGGATCGATCGTGACGCTGCCGCCCGTGCTCGCCAAGTCGCTTCCTGGCCGCACCGAGACGTTGGTCGTCGCCTGGGCGCTCACCACGGCCCGCGCGTGGGTGATCGAGATGAACCCGAGTCCGCCCGAGGTGCCGTCCGCCACCGCCGCGGCGGTGTTGAGCGCGTGCACGCCGATCTCTCCACCGGCGACGATCTGCACGCCGTCGCCGATCGTGAGATCGAGGTGGGCATCGACGTCGACACGGGGACGGGTCGAGCCGACCTGGATGAAGCCGCCGCCGTCGCCTGCGACCTTCGCCTCCGAGTAGGTCCCCGAGGGAAGCGACGGCGCCATCGTGGCGACCTGCAGGTGCTGAGTGCCGCTGCCCGCCGCGGTCAGGTCGACGACGAGCTCTCCGCCGCCGAGGGCCGGCCCGAGGTCGACGACGGCCGGGACGAAGCGGCTCGTGCCCACACTGCCGTTCGCCGCGAGCGGCCGGTTGATGCAGACGCCCAGCACCTGGATGAGCTTCAGGCCGAACGAGGTCGCGGACGAGTTGCACACCTCGTACACTCCCCCGTTCTGCAGGCCCGCGATGGGCTGCTGACCGGGTGCGAAGAGCTGGTGGATGACTGCGCGGCCGCTCTCGGAGATGTCGGGAGCGAGGCCGAGCGCGGTGACGGGGATGAGGCCACCGCCGCCGTCGTCGCAGGTGCCGAGCGCGTGGCACTGGCTGTCGGCGAGCTGGATGCGGTTGCCGTCGACGCGGATGACCCAGTAGGTGGTGTCCTGCGCGATCCCGCCGAGGGCCCCGCCCGTCGAGCGGTACACGACGGCGTCGCCCGTCTGCAGACCGTGCTCGCGCACCGCGATGACGTTGTTGTCCTCGACCTGGAACGTCGGCGGGCTGCCCACCTGCACCGGGCTGCCCTGGGCGTCCACGACGATGTCGACGCGGGTGCTGTAGAAGGACGCCCGCGCCGCCGGCGCGATGTACTGGACCATCTGGCCGTCGCTGTAGGAGTTCGCGGCGACGATCAGCCCGTTCGCGGCGTCGACGTCGCCGCCGTCGAACTCGACGGGGGCGGCCGGGGTGTCGGCGTCGATCAGCTGGATCCGGAAGTCGTCGAGCACCCGCACCCGGTACGCGTGGCCGTTCACGAGTCCTGCCACGCCGAACCCCGCCGCCGTGTAGTAGACCCGCTGCCCGTCGACGAACCCGTGCTGGCGGGTGAACGTGATGATGTCGCCGGCCGGGTCGACCTGGGCGGCCTCGAACGCGGCTCCCAGCTGGATCTGCGTCGGCGAGACGACGAGCACGCCGTACTTCGCACCGTCGGTCATGCCGCCCACGGCAGTGCCCCCGCTGCGGTCGTACCGCACCGTGGCCGAGTCGTCGAGCGTGTGCGCCCCGGAGAGGGTGATCGTGTTCGACCCGAGGTCGACGCCCGTCACCGCGTCGAACGCGTAGACCGGCGGCGGCGGCGGCGTCGCCGAGTTCTGGTGCGCTGTCAGCGTGACGCCGCCCCCGGCCCGCAGCGTCGTGCCGTTCGCGACCGAAAGGCGCACCGTCGGGAACGTCTCGGCGAGCGCGCTGTTGGACGAGACCGCGAGCGCCGCCGCCGAGAAGTTCTCGGCGAACGACCGCGACACCGGTTGGGCTGCCGCACGCACGTCGATGGCGCCGCTGACGACGATGGGCGTTCCGGCGCCGACGATCGCCTCGGCGACCGGACGCACCCGGGCCCACGCGGCCCCGGAGTCGATCGTGATGGCGCCGATGGCGGTGCTGGCGAGCTTCGCCGTCGCCGAGTCGGACGTCACGGCGTGGACCCCGAGCGATGCGGCCGTCGCGACGGTGGCCGCGAAGTGCGCGAGCGTGGACGAGTCGACGAGCGCCTTGGGCTCGGCGACGCCCACGGTGATCGCGCCGCCGTTGACACCGCCACCGGCCGCCGTCGCGGCGTTGGTCGCGGTGGCGTCGACCGAGATCGCTGCGGCGGGTGCGTGCACCGTCGCCCCGTCGTGGACGCGGGCTCGCGTGACGGCGGTATCGGTGATGAGCGCCTCGGCGCTGGAGATGCTCACCGCGATGACACCGAGGGCGATGCTGCCGGAGGTCGCCGAGACCGACCGGTTCGCCGTCGCCTTGACGGCCAGCGACGTTCCGCCGATCTGGCGCGGCGCGGCATCGGCCACGGCGGCGGCGGCGACGCGGGCCGTCGGCACAGACACCCCGACGACGAGCAGCCCGCCCGAGACCAGGTCGCTCTTCGCGGTCGCCGACGACGTCAGCGCGGTCTCGACGAGGACGGCGCCGGTCGTCGCCAGCACTCCCGTTCCGTACCGCGACGAGACGGCTGCGGAGCCGAAGACCTCGGCGTCGACCACCGAGCCGGTGATGCCGACGAGGGCGATGCCGACGGCCTCGATCGTCGCGTCGGCCTTCGCGTTGCCGACGGCGCGGACCGAGACGCCCGTGGACTCGATGAGGGTGCCGTCGAAGGCCGCCGTGACCGGGGCTCCGATGATGGCTTGCGCGACGACGACGCCCGCCTTGACCGCGCCGCCGCCCGCGCTGTCGATGCCGGTGAGCGCGTGCGTGCCGTCGCGGCTCTCGGCGACGACCGACACCGCGCCCGTCGCGGCGAGCGTCACGCCCGAGGCCACGGAAGCCGTGGTGGCCGCCGACTCGGCGATCGTGGCGGCGGCGACCGTGCCGCTCACGCCGATGATCGCGATCGATGTCAGCTCGGCGGTCGCGTCGACGGCATTGCGCGACGACGCGCTCACCGCGAACGACGTCGACGTCGCGGGACCTGCCGTGAACGACGCCCGGGTCGCGGCGGCGACCGTCGCGCGCGGGAGCAGGCCGTTGATGTCGAGCCCGGCGACCGTGATCTTCTTCATGTCGGTCGCGGCGGTGTTCGCCGACCACGCCGTCACGGCGACCGCGCCGTTGCCGCCGCGGACGTCGGCGGTTCCGGCGGCGACCTCGGCGGTGATCCCGGCCGCATCGGTGACGATCGCCAGCGCCGTGCCGAAGCCGCCGTTGTAGAGGCCGGCCTCGACGTAGGCTGCCGACGCTGTCGCGAGATTGGTGCCGCGGGCCTCGACCGTGAGCCCGTTGCCGACGAGGCCGGCGCGGAGCTCGGCACGCGTGGCGGCGGCGATCGTGGCGCTGATGACGCGGACGTTGGCGTTGATGAGGCCGATGGTCGCGGCATCCGAGTCCACGTCCGCCGTGTTGGCCGCCTGCGCGACCAGCGTCGTCGCGCCGTTCGACCAGACCGGGGAGAAGATCGAGGCCCGGGTCGTCGCCGAGGCCGCGATCTCGGACTCGGCGTAGGCGACACTCACCTGCAGGATGCCGCCGAAGCCGGCGGTGAAGGTCTCGGCCGCCGCGCGGTTGACGGCGGTGCTGCGCACCTCGACCGCGCCGGAGCCCCCGATGACGCTGTACACCTCGGCCGTCGTCCCGCCGCGCAGGTACGCCGTCGCGACGTAGCCGCCGCCCGAGACCAGGCCACCGGAGCCCGCGGTGATGCTCGCGCTCGCGACGTTGCCCGAACCGCCGTCGGTGAGGATGCGCGAGCGTGCGCCGACGAGACCGCTCGAGAACACCGTGCCGAGCTCGATGACCGCCCGCACCACCGCGGCCGAGGCCACCTCGGCGCTCGCCTCGACGCCCTGGCCGCTGCCGAGCAGGCCGATGCCGACCACGAAGGCCTTCGCGAGCGCCTGGTTCTGACCTTCCGCGTCGACGGTCAGCGATCCGGATGTCGCGACATCGGCGCGGAAGATCGCCTCGGTGCGTCCGGTGACGAGTGCCTCGGGGTTCATGAAACTGGCCGAGACGGCCGAGAGGCTGCCGCCCGGTGTGTACGCGTCGGCGCGGTTGCGCGAGGTGGCCCGCATCGCGATGGCGCCGCCGGCCGAGATCCACGAGCCGTCGACGGCGGTCGCCGTCGTCTCGCGCGTGACGGTGGCGTGGGCGAGCGTGACTCCGATGGCGACGGCACCGACCTGCACGTTGACGGTGTCGGCGTCGATGACGTTGCGAGCGTCCGCGATGATCGTCGCCCCGCCGCTCACGTACGCGACGCCTGCGAAGTCCGCCGCCGTGCGACCGGTGATGTCGGCGATCGCGCCGGCGCCGGTGCCGCTGCCGGCGAGGCCTACCGACACCGAGAACGCGGTGACCGGCACCGAGATGTCGGAGACCGAGGTCACGCGCAGTCCGCCGGCCGGGGCGCCGGCCGCGCCGATGTGGACCGCGCCGATGCGGCCGACGGTGTCGCCGCGCACGTCGGCGGTGGCCACCGACGCGCCCGCCGCCGCGAGGGCGATCGCAAGGCCGAGCGAGAGGGGGCGGACGTCGCGGTCGGCCGACGCGTCGGCCGAGACGATTCCGCCCGCCACGGGGACGATCACGCCGTCGTCGATGTGCGCGGTCTGCCGCGCGTCGGTGTCGAGCACGAGGATCTGACCGCCGACCGAGACCGCGCCGACCTGGCCGGTGAAGGCGATCGCCTCGGCGCCCTCGCCGTAGGTGGCGCGCACCGCGACGTCGCCGCCGGCGCGGATGGTCGTGCCGGTCGCCACGCCCGCGTCGACCGTGGAGCGGAGGGTGGCGACGAGGACGGATGCGCCGACCGCGACGACGCCGCCTGTCGCGGATCCGGCGAGGCCGAAGTACGTGTCGCGCGCGTCGGCCGTGACCGACACGGAGCCGCCGGTGAGGATGAACGCCCCGACGCCGATGCGGCTCGTGGTGCCCCGCAGCGGCGGGGGCGACGAGAAGGCGCTGGAGGCGAGCGTGGTGCCGGGGGCGGCCGCCGCGACTCGCGCTCCGGCGGCGTCGATGCCGGCCTGCTTGCGCTGCGCGGTGTTCGTGCCCGACGAGTCGTTCGCGCCGCCGAGGATCGACAGGTACCCGTTGGAGCCGGTGCCCGACGCGTGCTGGTCGGCCTGGCTCTGCGGCGTGCCGTCGGACGACGACAGCGCGTCCTTCTGGCCGCTGCCGTCGTCGTAGCTGCCGGTGGGCTGACCGCCGGCGGTCCACACCGACACCGACGCGGTGACGCCGACGGCGCCGCCGCCGGCGCTGACGGCGTACGTCTGGATGTGTCGCACCGACAGCGCCTGCACGCGCAGGTGCGAGCTGGCCTGGATCGAGGCGTAGTCGCCGATGATCGCGTTCGCGGCGACGTCCACGACGCCGATGTCGACGCCGCCCGCGACGCCCACGAACCCGCCGGCGACACCGCCGCCGATCGTGAAGGTGTCGGTGAGGTCGGTGGCGGTCACCGACACGCTCTGCGGCGCTCCGGCGCCGGCGCGGTCGCCGTTCACGAACGTGCGGTCGCCCGCGGCGCTCTCGATCGCGGCGACCGTCGTGCCGCGGATGAGCGTGACGTTCACCGCACCCGAGACGCCCACGAAGCCCGCGCCGCCCGAGATCGCCATGCCGAACACGCGCTGGCTCGAGGAGGCCAGCACGGCGAGGCCCGACTGCCCGGCGGCCGGGAAGGTGTCGCCGCTGATCGTGCCGAGCGGGATGCCGCCGAGCGACCAGCCGCGCGCGGCACGCGCGTCGACGATGCCACCGACACCGATGGTGGCGGCGGTGTCCTTGACGGCCGACACCACGACCACGCCGGCGCCGACGCCGACGAACCCGACGCCGAGTCCGCCCGAGACGGTGGTGAACCCGGTGCGGTCATCGGCGGCGACGAGGATGTTGTTGCCCGCGTCGAGCGTGACGTGGCGGCCGACGCGCCCATGCGTGTGCGTGTCGAGCACCACCGCGGCGACGGCCGCGGCGACACCTGCGACACCCGCGCCCAGTGCGGCGGCGATCGCCGTGATCTCCTGGCTGCCGACGGCCGAGAGGAGGATGTCGCCCGCTGCGCGCACGATGGCGTCGTCGGCGATGGTGGCATCGACATCGAGCGTGACGATGTCGACGGTGGCGTTGGTCGCGACCCCTGCCATGCCGCCGCCGACGGCGGCCGACACCATCAGCTGGCGGAACACGCCGCCGGCGGCGACGGTGACCGACTGCCACGGAGCAGCGCCGTCGTTCAGGTCGTTCACCCGCGCCAGGCGGCCGATGAAAGCGTCGGTGTCGGCGGTGACGACGTTGACGTTGCCCGCGACGCCGACGCCGGCGGTGGCAGCCACGGCGGCGCTCGCACCCACGGCCAGGATCTCGTCGCTGTTGTTCGCGACGACCGCGACGCCGTAGATCGCGCCGGTGCGCGGAGTGAGGACGCGGATGCCGGTGATCTTGGCGGGGTCGCCGGGTGACTGCATCCCCTGCCGCACGAAGCTGTGCGCGCGGCCGGTGGCGATGGCCGGGTCGAGGTCGATGACCGCGAACGGCGTGCCGCTGCAGCCGGACGCGGCCGGGTCTGCCTGGCACTTGGTGCGAGCGAGCTGGAAGCTGTGGGGGCCGGTCACGACGACGTAATACGTCTCGCCGTCGACGAGGCCGCCGATCGGCGCTCCGCCGTTGGCCGTGTAGGTCACGGCGTCGCCGGTGACCAGCGGGGTGGCGGAGTTGTCGGCCTTGTCCCTGGGCATGTCGTACGGCAGGTTGACGGTGTTCGAACCGCCGTCGACATCGCTCGACGGCGTCAGGTAGGGCGCGATGCGCTCGGGCACGGTGGCCTGATCCGTCGGGAAGATGCGGTGCGACTGTCCGGGTCGGGCGGGCGACGCGAGTGCGATCGGGGCGCCGCCCGAGGTGGCAGTCAGGCGCAGGCGGGTCGGGAACGCCGCGTCGACGATCGCGAAGTACGCGGCGCCGGGCGTCAGGCCGATGATGGCCTGGCCGCCGCCGGTCTCGTACGAGACGCGCTGCCCGTCCTCGATGCCGTGGACGTAGCCGAGCTCGAGCTGGTCGCCGCCGATGATGGCCGTCTGCGGGTTGAACCGGGTGTCGATGTAGTCCACGTCGTAGCCGCCGAGCGCGCCGGTGAGGCCCGAGCCGCCTGCGAGGGCCGTCACGCGCGACAGGTCGCCGATGAAGGCGGTGGTCGTCTTGTTGAGCACCGGCACGGCCGCCGTGAGTCCCACCGAGGCGGTGCCGCTCACGGCGACCGAGCCCGCGACGACGTCCATCGACAGCACCTCGTCGGCCGCGATGCGCGCACTGCCGCCGGCGACGACGACGGCACGGGATGCCGCGCACAGTGCCTCGCTCGGGACCGCTGCGCTGCACACCTCGCCGACGAACGCCTTCGTGACGATCGTGTACACCGACACCGTCGCGTTGGCCGAGACCGCCGCCGTGCCGCCGACGCTGCCGCCGGCCGCGACGCTCGTGACCTTCTCGCCCGACGTGGCGTCGACGGTCACGTCGCCGCCGACCGTGACGAGGGTCTGCGGTGCGATCCACGCCTGCGTGGACTTGTCCACGACCTGCACGTCCGCACCGAGACCGACGCCCGCGGTGCCGCCGACGGCGAGCTGACCCGCGATGCCCCGCAGGGTGGTGTCGTCGGAGGCGGCGATGCGCACGCCGGCCGAGCCGCCCGGGGCGACGCCGTCGACGGTGACGCTGCGGTCGAGGTGTGCGTGGGTGGTGTTGTTCTGCACGCCGACGGTCGCCGCCCCTGCGAGGCCCGCGGTGCCTCCGACTCCGCCGCCGACGGCGACGAGCCACAGGTCCTCGCTCTGCGTGGCGGTCAGCGAGAGGCCGATGCCGCCGCGGGCCCACAGCTCGGCCTCCGGTCCCGCGAAGGCGTCGACGATGCCGGTGCGCACGAACACGACCGACGAGAGACCGAGGCCGGCGGTGCTGGCTGCACCGATCGCACCGGCGAACAGGGTCATGGTGACGGGGTCGGCGGCCGAGATCGTCATCGAGCCCCGCGCGCGCAGCGCGGTGGGCGTCTCGGCGGTGCTGTCGACGAAAGCACGGGTGCCCGGCGCGGCCGCCCCCTGGTTCACGACGAGCACGACGAACGAGCCTGCGATGCCGGCGTCCGACGCCACGCCGCCTCCCGCGACGACCTGCGTGAACTTCTCCCCCGCGGTCGCCATGACCCACACGGACCCGCCGAGGTCGGCGGTCACGCCGCGGCCGACGGACGCCCGCACGTCCTTGTTGTGCACGCCGACGATGAGGGCGAAGCCGACGCCGGCGCTCCCGGTGCTCGCGCCGAGGGCGCCGGCGACGTCGACGAATTCGGTCTGGTCGGAGGCGGTGAACGACAGGTCCTGGGCCGCAGCGCTCGCGATGCCCTGGTTGACCGACGCGGCGTCGCCCAGCCACGCACGGGTGGCGCGATTCACGACATCGACCACGAGGGATCCGCCGACCCCCGCGTCGCCGCCGCCGAGCGCCGCGCCGAGGGCGACGCCCGTGAACGCCGGCAGCTCGATGAGCGGCACATCGGGAGCCGCGAGCGGGACGAGGGATGCCGTGGCCCGTCCGATGATCGCGCCGCCGGCTCGGATGGTGGTCGGGCTCGCGAAGGTCGAGTCGATGTGGGCGAGCGTCGTGGACTCGACGAACTGGACCACGATGCCGGCGCCGACCCCGCTGCCGTTGGTGGTGAGGGCGGCGGAAGCCGCGAGACCCTGCAGGCCCATGGGGTGGGACGCGTCGAGCGAGATGCCGCCGGCGACGACGAGCGTCGATCCGCTCCCGATGACCGCCTCGTTGACGAGGATGAGCACCTGCACGGCGACCGAGCCGGCGACCGCCGCATCGCCCTGGCCGGCGGCCGCGGCGATCGCCCACGCCTGGAAGTCGTTGCGCGCGTCGGCCGGTGTGAGTCCCGTGACCGCGACCGACCCGGCCGTGACGTCCGCGCCGGCGCCGATCGATCCGCGGTTCGTGACCGTCGCGACGTTCAGCCCGACGGCGGCGCCGACGGTGTTCGTGTCGTTCTCGATGCTCCACGAGGTTCCGAGGGCCTTGGCCGCGGCATCCGTCTCGTTCGAAGCGAGCACCGCGAAGACGCCGTCGACGACGATCGTGAGGCCAGGCACGACGGTCGCCAGACTGTCGACCGTGATCCAGTCGACGGCGACGGCCGCGGCGACGCCGACGCCGTCACTGGACTGGCCGGACTGCCCGCCCGCCTGGCTGTTGCCCTGCGCGACGCTGTCGCTCGACGAGGGAAGCGTGCCGCCGAAGCCGCTCGTGGCCGGCGTGCCGCTGAGCTGCTGCTGCGCCTGCTGGTCGGCGTTCCCGTCGTCGCTGCCGCTCTCGGACCCGCCGAGCGTGCCGCGTGCGCTGGCCTTGGCCGAGGCGCTCGCGTGCAGCTCGCTCGAGGCGACGAGCCACAGGGCGCCGGCGGCGATGTCGCGGGCCACCGTGGCCTGCACGTCGATGTCGACGACGTTCACGACGATGATCGCACCGATCGCGACGCTGCCGCCGGCGGCATCCGCATCGCCTTCGACAGTGACCGAGCCGGAGTGGGTCGCGCGCACCATGACCGTGCCGGTCGCGACGAACGGTCGCGGTCCGGGGGTGCCGATGCGGGCCAGCACCACCGGCAGCACGACGTTGATGCCGACCGCAGGGCTCACCGCCGTGCCGCCTTCGGAGCCCGCTGCGACCTCGTTCAGCACGGCGTCGGCGTGGTCGGCCCGGACGGCGATGTCGGCTCCGCCGGTGACGTCGGCGCCGTGCTCGATCTCGGCGCGCGTCACGTCGTCGGAGATGACGTTGATCGCGACGGCCGCCCCGACCCCTGTGCTCGAGCCGCCGCCGTTCGCGTCGGCCTTCGCCTTCGCGGTGTCGGTGCGGCGGTTCTCGGCGGCGACGAGCACGTCGCCGGTGCCGAAGTCCACGCGTGCACTCGACGGGATCCACGCCTCGGTGCTGTCGAAGACGATGTTGAGGGCGACCGCTCCGGCGACGCCCACATCGTCGGAGCCCGCCCCGGCGTTCGCGATCGTCGAGAAGTCGTGAGTGGCGTCAGACCCCAGGGTCGTCATGAGCGCGGCGGCGGTGAAGCCGTTCGCGGCGATCACGGCGTCCTCGCCCACCCATGCGTTGTCGACGAGGAACACCAGGTTCAGCGCGACCGCGGCGCCGACGCCGGCGTCGTCGTGCGCGAGCGCGGTGCCGTTCGCCTCGGCCTTGCTGTCGACCTGCGCCGATGAGATGAGCCAGACGTGGCCGCCGGCGGTGAGCACGAGGGCGTCGGGCAGCCACGCCGTGAAGCTGACGTCGGAGATCGTGAGCGCGACCGCTCCGGCGACCGAGACGCCGCCGTCGCTCGTCGACGCCGAGGGGCTGTCGCTGTTCTGCACGCCCGCCCCGCCCTGGCCGAGGCTGGCGGTGTCCGCGTAGTCACGCTGCTCCTGCACCTGACCGTCGACGCCTCCCGACGGCGCGTCGCCGCTCGACTCACCGGGGGCGCCACTGGCCGATGCCGCCGCGGTCGCGCTGTTGAGCGAGGAGCCGGTCGCCGAGAATGCCATCCAGCCGCCGGACGTGATGCTGCGCCGCGTCGTCGCGAAGACGCTGTCGAACGCGAAGTTCAGCGCGATCGCGACGCCGACGGCGGCGTCGCCGGCGTCGGTGGCCACAGCGCCGGCGGTGGTGCGAGCGGCGGTGTGCTGCATCGCCGAGACGAGGACGTTCCCGGTGACGACGATCGGCCCCGACGCGAGCGAGCCGATGACGGCGGTGGTGCTGACATCCGACACGGTGATCGCGATCGACGGGGTCACGGTCACATCGCCGCCCTTGGCGCCCATGCTCGCCTCGGTGGTGGTGCGGCTGATCGACGACGCCGCGACCGTCAGGTCCTTCGCGCCGGTCAGCGACACCTCGTCGTCGAGGCGTGCGTGCGTGTCGCTGGTGACGAGCGCGAGGGCGAAGGACACGCCGACCCCGGCGTCGCCGGTCGAGACGACGCCTTCGCCGGCCGCGAGGGCCTTGACCGTCGTGTCGATCTTGCTGCCGGCGCCGACGGTGGCGTCGCCGCCGGTCAGGATCACGGTCCCCGAGACCGCCGCGAGGGTGTCGAACCACACCAGCCCGAGCGCGACGGAGCCGGCGACCGAGACCTTGCCGCCGCCCGCCCCGGAGGAGGCGACGGCGCGGATGGTCGACGTGTCGTCGGAGCCGTCGGTCGTGATCGTGGCGAGCACGGCGAGCGCGCGGGCGCGGAGGGTCAGCGTGGCGGGCACGCCCGAGCGGTTGACGACGTCGACGTACGTGATCGCGACACCGGCGCCGATCGCGGCGTCGCCGCCCCGCGAGGCCGACCCGTCGCCGCCGGACGCGGCGTCGGTGTTCTGCGACGACGCGAGGGTTGCGGTGCCGGCGGCGGTGATGTCCGACACCGGGGTTTCGACGATCGAGCGCGCCCACACGGTCGCGATGACGATGCCGATGGCAGCAGCGACGTTGACGGGGCCGGAGCTCGTCTCGGCGTTCGGCGTCTCGGCGCCGCCCGACCCCTCGACGCCGTGGTCGCCCGCGACGTGGTCGGCGTGGTCGCGCTGCCCGGTGACCTGCTCGTCGACCCCGGTGCCTGCGGCGCCGCCTTCGTTTGCGGGGTCTCCGGTGCCGGCGTCCTCGTCGTTCTCCGGCGCGCCCGCCGCGGAGGCGGCGGCCAGCGCGCTCGAGCGCGACCAGCTGAAGGCCTGCATCGTGAGGTCACCGCCCGCGGTGGTGTTGCGTCCGAGCATCGCCGTGACGGTGTGGTTGGCGATCGTGAGCGCCAACCCGACGCCCACTGCGGCGTCGTCGGAGGCGATGGCGGCGGCCGAGGCCGAGTTCTCGGCGGAGGCGTGCTGCGTGGCGCGGATGAGCACGTCACCGGTGGTCGCGAGCACGCCGGCGCCGATGCGGGCGAGGGTGGTGATGTTGGAGAGCACGATCGCGACGGCCGGGGCGATCGCGACCCCGCCGCCCTTGGCGCCCATGCGCGCCTCGGTCGTCGTCGCGTCGACCGCTTCGGCCGTGAGGCCGACGTCGCGGGCACCGGTCACCGCGACGTCGTCCGCGATGAGCGCGGACGTCCGGTGGGTGTCGAGCGTGAGGGCGAAGGATGCGCCGACCCCCGCGTCGCCCGTGCCGCCGGCGCCGTCCCCCACCGGCAGGGCGGTCACGGTGCCCGCGACCGCGCTGCGCGCGAGGAGGGCGACATCGCCGCCGGTGAGCACGAGCGTGCCGTAGACAGCCGCGAGCGTGTCGGTGGTGACGATCGCGACGGCGACCGAGCCGGCGACCGACACGTTGCCGCCGGCCGCTCCGGACGAGGCCGCGGCGCCGAATGTGGAGGTCGCGTCCGAGCCGTCTGCGGTCACAGTCGCCGACAGCGTCACGTCGTGCGCGCGGACCGTGAGGGTCGCCGGCACGGTGGCCCGGTTGATCGTGCTCGAGAGAGTGAGCGCGACGCCGGCCCCGATCGTGGCGTCGCCGTCGCCGGCCGCCGACCCGTCGCCGCCCGAGCGGGCGTCGGTGTTCACGCTCGATGCCAGAACCACCGCGCCCGCCGCGGTGATCGACGACACCGTCGGCTCGACGACTGTCTCGGCGCGGACCGTCGACACGACGATGCCGACGGCGGCTGCGACGCTGACCGGCCCGTCGCTCGTCTCTGCGCTCGGGTTGTCGGCGGCGCCGGAGCTCTCGCCGCCGTTCGCCGTCGAGACGTCGTCGGCGTGGTCGCGCTCGCGCTGCGCGAGCTGGTCGACGCCGGTCCCCGAGTCCCCGCCGGGGTTGCCCGGATCGCCGGAGTCCTCGTTCTCGGGCGCGCCTGCCGCAGACGCCGACGCCAGTGCGCCCGACGCCGAGATGCTCGAGGCGCGCACCACGACGTCGGCGCCCGCCGCGACGTTGCGGGCGAGCGCGCTGGTCGCGCCGTGGTTCGCGAGGGTGAGCGCGAGGGCGACGCCGATCGCGGCATCCACAGCATCCAGCACCGCCGACGACGCGGTCGTGGCGGCGGAGGCCTTCTGGGTGGCGGTCATCGTGAGGCTGCCGGCGATGTTCAGGATGCCGGTGCCGATGCGCGTCCACGTCGTGACGTTCGAGAGGGTCACCGCCACGGCGGGTGCGAGCGCCACGTCGCCTCCCTTGGCGCCCATGCGCGCTTCGGTGACGGCGGCGTCGGTGGCCGTGGCGGTGAGGGTGACGTGCCGTGCGCCGGTGAGGCTCACGGCGTCCGACACCTCGGCGCTGGTGCGGTCGGTGATGAGGTTCAGAGCGACGGAAGCGCCGATTCCGGCGTCGCCGGTCGCGACGACGCCGTCGTCATGGGGCAGCGCCTTGACGGTGCTCGAGACGGAGCTGGCCGCGGTGAGCGCGGTGTCGCCGCCGGTGAGGACGACCGTGCCATCGACCCCCGCGCGCGTGGTGTGGTTCACCACCGCGAGTGCGAACGAGCCGGCGACCGAGATCTTTCCGCCGCCGGCGCCCGAGACGGCCTGGGCGCTCATCGTCGCGGCGGTGTCGGCTCCGTCCGCGGTGACCGTCGCCGTGACGAGCAGGTCGTGCGCCCGGAGCGTGAGCGTCACCGGCACGTCGGCCGTATTCGTCACGTTGGCGAGGGTCAGCGCGACCGCCGCGCCGATGGTCGCGTCGCCGTCGCCTGCCGCCGACCCGTCGGCCGATGATGTCGCGTCGGTGTTGGCGCTCGCGGCGAGCGCGACCGTGCCGGCCGCGGTGACGGCCGTGACGACCGGCTCGATGACCGTGCGGGCCCGCACGGTCGAGATCGTGATGGCGATGGCGGCGGCGACGTTCACCGGACCGTCGCTGGACTCGGCCTGCGGGGCCGCCTGGTCGCCGGAGTCGTCGCCGCCGTTGGCCGTCGCGACGGCGTCGGCGTGGGCCCGCTCGCTCGCCGCGAGCTCGTTGACGCCGGTGCCCGAGGCGCCGCCCGGGTTGGCCGCGTCGGCGGAGTCCTCGTCGTTCTCGGGGGCGCCCGCGGCCGAAGCGGCCGACGTGGCCGACGACGCCGAGATGCTCGACGCCTTCAGCGACACGTCGGCGCCCGCGGTGACGCCTCGGCCGAGGCTGCTCGTGACGACGTGGTTCGCGACAGTGAGGGCGAGCGAGACCCCGATCGCGGCATCCGCGGCTCCCAGCACCGACGAGGACGACGTCGTGGCGGCGGCGGCCTTCTGCGTCGCGGCCATCGTCAGGCTGCCGGCGATGACGAGGGTGCCTGTGCCGATGCGGGTCGTCGTGGTCACGTTCGACAGGGTGATCGCGACCGCCGGGGCCAGCGCGACATCGCCACCGGCGGCGCCCATGCGCGCCTCGGTCACGCCCGCGTCGGTCGCGGTCGCTGTGAGGGTGACGTGACGCGCACCCGTGAGGCTGACGCCGTTCGCGATCTCGGCGGTGGTCCTGTCGGTGATGAGGTTGAGGGCGACGGATGCCCCGAACCCGAGATCGCCCGTACTCGTGACACCCTCGCCGGCCGGCAGCGCCTTGACGGCGCTCGACACGCTGCTCAGGGCGGTGATCGCGGCATCGCCGCCCGTGAGGGCGACAGTGCCGTCGACGCCCGCGCGCGTGGTGTGGTTGACGACAGCGAGGGCGAACGAGCCCGCCACCGAGACGTCGCCGCCACCGGCCCCGGCGACCGACCGGGCCGAGATGGTAGAGGTCTGGTCGGCGCCGTTCGCGGTCACCGTCGCTGAGACGATGAGGTGCTGGGTCGTCACGGTCAGCGTGGCCGGCACGGTCGCCCGGTTCACCGCGTCGACGAGGGTGATGGCGACGGCGGCTCCGATCGTGGCGTCGGATCCCTGCGACGCCGAGCCGTCGGCCGACGACGCGGCGTCGGTGTTGGCCGAGCTGGCGAAAACCGCGGTGGCGCCCGCGCTGACCGACGATACTGCGGGCTCGACGAGGGTCTCGGCGCGCACGGTGGCGAGGGTGATCGCGACACCGGCGGCGGCGTTCACCTCCCCCTGCGACGACTCCGCAGCGGGGGTGGTCGCAGCGCCCGCGCCTTCGCCCCCGTTCTCGGCCGAGGCGACGTCCGCGTGGGTGCGCTCGGCCTCGACGGCGTCGGCGACGCCAGAGCCCGAGCTTCCGCCGCCGCCGGCGGACTCCGGGGCACCGGCGGCAGAGGCCGTTGCGGTCGACGCCGACGACGAGATGCCGATGGCGCGCAGGGAGACGTCGGCCCCCGCGGTGACGCTGCGGCCGAGCGCGCTCGTGACGGTGTGGTTGGCGATGCTGAGGGCGAGCGCGACGCCGATGGCGGCATCCGCCGCGCCGGCGACCGCAGACGAGGCGGTCGTCTGCGCCGACGCGGTCTGGGTGGCGGCCATCGTGAGGCTGCCCAGCAGCGACAGCGACCCGGTGCCGACGCGGGTCCAGGTGGTGACGTTCGAGAGCGTCACCGCGACGGCGGGCGACAGCGCGACATCGCCGCCCTTCGCGCCCATGCGGCCCTCGGTCACCCCCGCGTCGGTCGCCGTCGCAGCGAGTGTGAGATGCCGCGCACCGGCGAGCGTGCCGCCGTCGGCGATCTCGGCGCTCGTCCGGTCGGTGATGAGGTTCAGTGCGACGGATGCCCCGAACCCGAGGTCGCCGGCGTCGGTGACCCCGTCTCCCGCGGGGAGAGCCGAGACCGTGCTCGACACCGTGCTCGCGGCGGTGAGTGCGGCGTCGCCACCGGTGAGGGACGCGGTGCCGTCGATCGCCGCACGCGTGGTGTGGTTCACGACCGCCAGGGCGAACGATCCCGCGACCGAGACGTCGCCGCCGCCGGCGCCCGACACGGAGCGGGCCGAGATCGTGGCGGTCTCGTCGGCGCCGTCCACGGCGACCGTGGACGAGACGATCAGGTCGTGCGCGGTGACGGTGACGCCCGTCGGAACGCTCGCGCGATTGACGACATTCGCGAGGGTGATCGCGACGGCCGCGCCGATCGTGGCATCGGATCCCTGCGACGCGGATCCGTCGGCAGCGGTGGACGCGTCGGTGTTCGCCGCACTGGCGAGCATCGCGGTGCCGCCGGCCATGACCGTGACGGCGGACCCGACGACCGTCTCGGAGCGGACGGTCGCGAGCGTGATGGCGACGGCTGCGGCGGCGTTGACGCCGCCCCGCGAGGACTCGGCCTTCGGCGCCGTGGCGGTGCCGGCGCCGGCGCCGCCGTTGGCGGTCGAGGCCGAATCGGCGTGCGCGCGCTCGGCCGCGACCGCCTGGTCGACGCCGGCGCCCCCTCCCCCGCCTCCGCCGCCGCTCTCGGGCGCGCCCGCGGCCGAGGCGGCAGCCGTCGCCGACGTGACCGAGATGCTCGATGCGTTCAGGCTGACGTCCGCGCCCGCCGAGAGCGACCTGCGCAGCTCGGCCACCACGGTGTGGTTCGCGATCGTGAGCGCCAGACCGACACCGACACCGGCGTCGCCCGCACCGAGCACCGCCGCCGACGCCGTGGTCGAGGCGGCGGCCTTCTGCGTCGCGGTCGAGGTGAGCGAACCGCTCAGCGAGAGCAGCCCGCCCGTGCCGATCCCGGTGGTCGTCGTGACGTTCGAGAGGGTCACGGCGACGGCCGGCGACAAGGCGACGTCGCCGCCCGCGGCGCCCATGCGCGCCTCGGTGACGGCGGTGTCGGCCGCGGCGGCGCTCAGCGTCAGGTGCCGCGCACCGGTCACCGTGGCGCCGTTCGCGAGGTCGGCCGTCGTCTTGTCGGTGATGAGGTTCAGAGCGACGGAGGCCCCGAACCCGAGGTCCCCGGCGCCCGTGACCCCGGCGCCTGCGGGAAGCGCCGTGACCGTGCTCGACACGGCGGCGGCCGCCGTCAGTGCCGCGTCTCCGCCCGAGAGGGCGACCGTGCCGTCGATCCCCGCGCGCGTGGTGTGGTTCACCACGGCCAGCGCGAACGACCCGGCGACCGAGACGTCGCCGCCGCCCGCGCCGGCGACCGACCGCGCCGAGACGGTCGAGGTCTGATCGGCTCCGTCGGCGGTGACGCCCGCCGAGACGATCAGGTCGTGAGCGTTCACGGTCACGCCGGGGGGCACGGACGCCCGGTTCACCACATTCGCCAGGGTGATCGCGACGGCCGCGCCGATCGTGGCATCGGATCCCTGCGACGCCGAGCCGTCAGCCGAGGACGCGGCATCCGAGTTCGCACTGGACGCGAGCATCGCCGTGCCGCCCGCCGTCAGCACGACGCCGGCCGCGACGGAGGTCTCGGCGGCCATCGTCGCAAGCGTGACCCCGACGGCCGCGGCGGCGTTGACGCCGCCCTGCGAGGACTCCGCAGCGGGGGCCGACGCGCCGGCGGCCGAGGCCCCGCCGTTCGCCGCAGAGGTGGACGACGCGTGCGAGCGCTCCGCCTCGACGGCCTGGTCGACGCCGGGGCCGGCCCCTCCCCCGCCCCCGGGGTCACCGGGAGCCCCAGCCGCAGACGCGGCGGCAGTCGACGACGAGGACGAGATGCCGAAGGCCCGCAGACTCGCGTCCCCGCCCGCGGTGACGTTGCGCGACAGGGCCGCGATCACCGTGTGGCCGCTCACCGTGAGCGCGAGTCCGACACCCACGCCCGCGTCGCCGGCCCCGAGCACGGCGGCCGACGCGGTCGTCGCCGCGCGGGCCTTCTGCGTCGCGGTGGCCGAAAGGCTCCGTGCCAGGCTGATCGGCGCGCCGGCGCCCAGCACGACCGCCGTGGCGACCGTCGACAGGGTGACCGCGACGGCCGGCGACAGCGCCACGTCGCCGCCGGACGCGCCCATGCGGGCCTCGGTCACGGCCGCCGAGTCCGCCGCGGCGGAGAGGGTGAGGTCGCGGGCGCCGCTGATCGCGGCTCCCGAAGACACTTGTGCGCTCGTGCGGTCGGTGACGAGGTTGAGGGCGACGGATGCCCCGACCCCGAGATCGCCCGCGTCGGTGACGCCGGCGCCTGCCGGCAGCGCCGACACGGTGGAGGTAACGACGCTCGCGGCGCTGACGACGACATCGCCGCCCGTCAGCGCGACGTCTCCGTCGAGCGCGGATAGCGCGGTGTGTGCGACGACCGCGAGCGCGAACGACCCCGCGACCGACACCTTGCCGCCGCCTGCTCCTGCGACCGACCGCGCGCCGAACGCGGAGGCGGTGTCGGCACCGGCGGGCTGCACACCCGTCTGCAGCGTCAGATCGTGCGCGGCGACCGAGGCGCCGACGGGCACGATCGCGCGGTTCACGACGTCGGCGAGCGTCAGCGCCACGGCGGCGCCGATGGTGGCGTCGGCACCCTGCGACGCCGATCCGTCCGCCGCCGACGTGGCGTCGACGTTCGCGAGCGAGGCGAGCGAGACGAGGCCGGCCGAGGTCACCGTGATGCCGCTCGCGAGACGCGATTCGGCCCGGGCTGTGGTGAGCGTCACCGCGACGGCGGCGGCCGCGTTCACCCCTCCCTGAGACGATTCGGCCTTGGGGGCGGCGGCCGGGCCGCTGGCGGCACCCCCGTTGGCCGTCGCCACGCCGTCGGCGTGCGAACGCTCGGCGGCGACGGCCTGGTCCACTCCGGTTCCCGCCGCTCCGCCGGGGTTGCCGGCGTCGCCCGAGTCCGCCGGGTTCTCGGGCGCGCCACCCGCCGAGGCGGTGGCGCTGGACGTGGCGGTGGACGTGAGGAACGTCGCCAGCGTCACCGCGCCGGCGGCGTTGAGGCTGCGGGCGAGTTCGGTGAGCGACGAGTGGTTCGCGATCGCGATCGCGACGGCGAGGCCCACCGCGGCATCGCCGGCGGCGAGCGCTGACGACGACGCGGTCGCCGTCGCGGTGGCCTCCAGGACCGCATCGAGATCGACGGCCCCCGCGACCGTGACCAGCGCACCCGTGCCGATCCGCGCGGTCGAGGCGATCGTGGAGAGCGCGACGGCGACGGCAGGCGACAGCGCGACGTCACCCCCGGCGGCGCCCATGCGCGCCTCGGCCGATGTGGAGCTGCGGCCCGAGGCCAGCAGGGTGACCGACCCGGCTCCGGTGACGGCCGCGTCGTTCGCGATCTCGGCGGTCGTGCGCGACGTGACGATGGCCAGTGCGACGGATGCCCCGATTCCGAGGTCTCCGGCATCCGTCACGCCCGCTCCGGCCGGCAGAGCCGCGACGGCGGTCGTCGTGCGCGTCACCGCGTCGGAGGTCAGCGCGCCGCCGGTGAGAGCGGCGGTGCCCTCGACCCCGGAGCGCACCGTGTGGTTGACGATCGCCAGAGCGAACGACCCGGCGACCGAGACGCTGCCGCCGCCCGCCCCGGCGACGGAGCGCGCGCCGAAGGCGGAGGCGTCGTCGCCGTCCGTGACGACGGTCGCCGTCGTCGTGAGCGCCCGCGCGGCGATCGTCGCGCCGACGGGTACCACCGCGCGGTTGACGACGTCGGCCAGGGTGATCGCGACCGCCGCGCCGATGGTGGCGTCGGAGCCCTGCGACGCCGACCCGTCGGCGGACGAGGCGGCATCGGTGTTCGTACCGGTGACCAGGCTCACCGTGCCGCCCGAGGTCAGCACGACGCTGGAGGCCAGCGCGGACTCGGCGCGCACGTCGGCGAGCGTGACGGCGACGGCAGCGGCGGCATTGACGCCGCCCTGCGACGACGACGCGCTCGGCGCCGCGGCGCTGCCCGCTCCCGCCCCGCCGTTCGCCGCCGACGCCGCCGACGCGTGGGTGCGCTCGGCCTCGACCGCCTGGTCGACGCCCGCCCCGCCGCCACCGCTGCTGGAATCTTCGGGTGCGCCTGCGGCGGACGCCGATGCGGTGGAGCTGGAGGACGAGACGCCGGTCGCCTGCAGCTGGGCCCCGACGGCCGCCGAGGCGCTGCGGGCGAGCGCCGCGGTGACCGTGTGCTGCGAGATCGCCAGCGCGAGCGAGAGCCCGATGCCGGCGTCGCCCGCGGCGAGCACCTGCGAGGAGGCGATCGCGGCCGCCGTCGCGCGCTGTGTTGCCGTCTCGCCGAGCGAACCGCTCAGGGTGAGGAGCGCACCCGTGCCGACGCGCGCGCTCGTCGTGACGGTGGACAGCGTCACCGCCACGGCGGGCGCCAGGGCGACGTCACCGCCGCGGGCGCCCATGCGCGCCTCGGCGGTGGCCTCTCCGCGCCCGTCGGCCGAGATCGTGAGGTCCCGCGCCCCCGACAGCCCGCCGCCGTCGGCGAGCTCGGCGACCGTCGACTGCGTCACGAGCGCCAGCGCGACGGCCGCGCCGACGCCCAGGTCTCCGGCGCCGGTCACTCCGACTCCTGCCGGCAGGGCCGCCACCGTGGTGACGGTGCGGCTGCCGGCGCTCACGATCGCGTCGCCCGCTGCGAGCGCGGCCGAGCCCGCGATCGCGGCGCGCGTCGTGTGGTTGACGACCGCCAGCGCGAACGAGCCCGCGACCGACACCTTGCCGCCGCCCGCGCCGGCGACCGCGCGTGAGCCGGAGGTCGAGACGCCGTCACCGCCGGGGGCCGAGGCATCCGCGCGCACCTGGAGGCTCACGGCCGACACGGATGCCCCCGCGCCGAGCTCGGCGAGGTTGTGCACGGTGGCGAGCGTGATCGCGACAGCGGCGCCGATCGTGGCGTCGGCGCCCTGCGACGCCGACCCGTCAGCCGACGAGGAGGCGTCGGTGTCGGCACGCGAGAGCAGGGTCACGGCGCCCGCCGAGGTGACGACGACACCGGGGCTCAGCTGGATGCTGTTGGCGACGGTCGCGAGAGTGACCGCGACCGCTGCGGCGGCGTTGACACCGCCCTGCGACGAGGAGGCGCTGGGCGTGCTCGCGGCGCCCGTGCCGGCTCCGCCGTGAGCCGTCGAGGCGGCACCCGCGTGTGCGCGCTCCGCGGCGACGGCGTCGTCCACGCCCGATCCGGCGGCACCGCCCGGGTTGCCCGGGTCGGACGAGTCGGCACCGTTCTCGGGCGCTCCGCTCGCGGACGCCGTCGCGGTGGACGTGGATGCCGACAGCACGCGGGCCTCGAAGACCGCGCTGGCCGCTGTCGCGCTGCGGGCGAGCTGGACGGCGCTCGAGACACCCGCGATGGTCAGCGCCAGCGACAGGCCGACGCCGGCGGTGCCCGCGCCGAGCACGATGGCGCCGGACGTGCTCGAGGAGATCGAGCGCTGCGAGGCGAAGAGCGACAGCGCGCCGGTCAGCGTGGTCGCGGCGCCCGAGCCGATGCGGGCGATGGTGGTGGGAGTCGCGAGGGTCACGGCGACCGCGGGCGCCAGGGCGACCTTGCCGCCCGCCGCGCCCATGCGGGCTTCGCTGCGCACCTCCGCGTCGCCCGTCGCCATCACGGTGAGGTCGGTGGCGCCGGCGAGGCTCGCCCCGTCGGCGAGCTCTGCGCGGGTCCCGGCGGTGACCGCCGCGAGCGCGAACGAGGCGCCGAGACCCAGGTCTCCGGCATCCGTCACTCCCTGCCCGGCCGGCAGCGCCTTCACCGAGGCGGCGAGCACGCTCGCGGCGCTGATCGCCACCGCGCCGCCGACGGTCGCCGTCCCCTCGAGCGCGGCGCGCACGTCGTGGTTCGCGATGAGGATCGCGACGGAACCTGCCACCGAGACCTTGCCGCCGCCGGCGCCGGCGACCGACTCCACGGTGAGGCGCGACACCGGGTCCCCCGGCTCTTCGAGCGCGCGCGCGGCGATCGTGAGCTGTCCGGCGACGATCGTCACCCCGGCGGGCACGATCGCTGTCGCGTCCGCGTCGACGAGGGCGAGGGCGACCGCCGCACCGATCGTGGCATCGGCGCCCTGCGAGGCCGAGCCGTCGGCGCGGACCGTCGCATCGGTGTCGGCAGCGGTGTCGAGGCGCACGAGCTGGGTCGCCGTCACGGTGATGCCGGGTGCGAGATCGACGCTCGCGCCGATCGTCGCGACGAGGAGCGCGACGGCGGCTGCGGCGTTGACCCCGCCCTGCGACGTCTGGGCGGCGGGCGCCGCGGCGCTGCCGGTGCCGGCGCCGCCGTGCGCGCCCGAGACGGCATCCGCGTGGTCGCGTTCGGCCGTGACCGCGGCGTCGACGCCGTTGCCGGCGGCCCCGCCGGGGTTGGACGCGTCGCCCGAGTCCGCGGCGTTCTGCGGCGCGCCGGCGGTGGACGCGGTGGCGTTCGCGGTCGCGTCCGACGTGGCGTGCGACATCAGGTCGACCTGCCGGGCGGTGAGGCTCCGAGCGAGAGCCGTTCGGGTCGCATGGTTCGCGAACGTCAGCGCCACGGCCGCGCCGATGCCGGCATCGCCTGCCCCCACGACGATCGCGCCGGCAGTGGACCCTGCGGTGGCCTTCTGCACCGCCGCGACCTGTACGGCTCCGCTCGCCGTGATGAGGGAACCCGCCCCGATGCGGGCGAGCGTCGACACGTTGGAGAGCGTCACGGCGACCGCGGGGACGACCGCGACCCCGCCGCCGGAGGCACCCATCCGCGCCTCGGTGGTGGAGGTGCTCGTGCTGCTCGCGAGAACGGTGAGGGCCGTGACCCCGGGCAGGTCGCCGCCGTCGCCCACTCCGGCGCGGACGGCCACCGTCACGAGCGCGAGCGCGACCGCGGCGCCGAGACCGAGGTCGCCCCCGTCGGTGACGCCCTGACCGGCGGGCAGTGCGGCGACGTTGGTGGCGGAGTCCGCTTCGGACGAGACGGTGACCGCCCCGCCGCCCGCGACCCCGTCCACCGTTGCCGTCGTGATGCGGTCGACGATCGCCAGCGCGAGGCTGCCCGCGACCGAGACCTTGCCGCCCCCCGCACCGGCGATCGAGCGGGCGCCCGTCGTCGACGTGGTGTCGGCGCCGTCGGCGGCCGTCGCGGCCCGGAGGGTTGTGGTGGGTGCGGTGACACTCGCGCCCGCCGCGATCGCGGCGCGGCCCGTGAGCGTGGCGAAGGTCAGAGCGACGGCGGCGCCGATGGTGGCATCCGTGCCCTGCGACGCCGAGCCGTTCGCGTCGGAGGCGGCATCGGTGTTCTCTCCGGCGGTGATCGCGACGGCGCCGCCCGCGGTGACGATCGCACCCGGACCGACGGATGCCTCCACCGCCGCAGTGACGATGGTCACGGCCACCGCGGCGGCGGCGTTGATCCGGCCCTGCGAGGTCGAGGCGCTGGGTGTGGCCGCGGTGCCCGATCCGGATCCGCCCGCCGCCGTGGCGACGCTGCCGGCGTGGTCGCGCGCCCCGGACACGGCCGCGTCGACGCCACCGCCTGCCGCACCGCCCGGGTGGGACGCATCCCCCGAGTCAGCCGGGTTCTGGGGTGCGCCCGCCGCGGACGCGCCCGCGGCGGACGTCGAGGATGAGACCGAGGCCGCACCGAGGGTCACGGCCCCGCCGAGCGTCGCGCTGCGGCCGAGGGCGGCGCGCGCCGTGTGGGTCGACACCGTGATCGCGAGGCCCAGCCCGGCAGCGGTGCCGGCCGACGTGCCGGTCGCCGCCCGCGCCTCGGTCGAGGACGTCGCTCGCTGCGCGGCACTCACGAGAAGAGCGCCCGTCATGGTGATCGCGGGGCCGGCGCCGATTCCCGCCGCGGTGGAGACGGACGACAGGGTGACCGCGACGAAAGGGGCCACCGCGGCGTCGGCGCCGCGCGCCGCACCCTGGGCGACGGCGGATGCGGCATCCGCGGTGCTCGCGGTGATGCTGATGTCGTCGGCACCGGTGACCGTGGCGCCGTCCCCGATGGCGGACCGCGTGTGGTGGTCGACGCTGGTGAGGGCGAACGCGGCGCCGAGGCCCGTGGTGGGCGTTCCCACCCCGGCATCGGCCAGGAGCGCCCGGGTCTGCGCCTGCGCTGCCGACGAGGCCGAGATCGTGAGCGATCGATCGGCGCCGGTCAGGTTCACGGCCGAGCCGGTGGCCAGTCCCGCGGAAGCGCTGAGGACGATGACCGAGATGGCGACGGATCCGGCGACTCCGAGATCGCCTCCGGATCCCTGCCCGGCGGTGGCGGTGGTGGTGAAGCGGTGCGAGGCGTCGGATGCGCCTGCCGCGTTCTGCGGGGCGATGCCCGCGATGAGCTGGAGCGTGTCAGCGGTGATGCTGGTGGAGGGGCCGACCTCCGCGCGGACGGTGACATCCGCGAGGGTGATCGCGACGGCCGCTGCGATCGTGGCATCGCTCGGAGGGCCGCGGGTCGCGGGCGAGCCCGTCGCCGTGGACGCGGCCGACAGATTGCCGAGCGCCTCGAGCCTCACCGTCGGCGCGACGAGGGCGATGCCGGACACCGACGCGTCGGCGCTGAGCTGGTGGATCGTGAGGGCGAACGCGGCCGTCACCGTGACGTCGCCTTGCGGCGCGCTCGGTGTCGGGATCGGCGTCGAGCCGCTGCCGCCGGTGCCGTCCCCCGCCGCGCCCGCCGCCGGAGCCACGCCGTCGGCCCACGTGCGGGCGTCGGTCGCCTGTGCCGCAGGCGTCTGCGCCGACGGCGAGCCGTCGGCGGGTGCGCCGGTCGCCGACGCCGACGCGGTCGTCGCCGACGACGCCATGCCGACCGCCTTCAGCAGGATCGCCGCGGCGGTGAGGTCGCGCGCCAGCTCGGAGCGGACGGCGTGGTCGGCGAAGGTCAGGGCGATCACGGTGGAGACGGCGGCGCCGTCCTCGGCGCTGACGTTGCCGGTCGCCGTCGTCACCACCGGCGCCACCTGGGTCGCGGTCGAGCGGTATGCGCCCGTGAGCACGAGCGGCGAACCGCTGCCCAGCCGCGCGAGCGTCGTGACGTTCGAGATGTTGACGGCCATGACCGTCGAGACGGCGGCGGACGAGGCGACGCCGCCCTGCGCCTCGGCCGTCGCGGGCGACGTCGACTGCGCCGCCAGGGTCAGGTCGGCCGCACCCGTGAGGGTGGCGCCGTCGCCGACCTCGGCGATCGCACGGTCGTTCGCGACGTTGAGCGCGATGCTGGCGCCGATGCCCGTCGTGGCGCCGGCGATGGTGCCGGGGAGCGCGCGGGCGATGGTGTCGTTGTCGCCGGTCGCGGCGAAAGCGAGATCGGCTCCGGGAGCCGTCACGGTGACGCCGGCGAGGATTGCTGCTCGCGTGAGGAAGCTCGCGACGTTGACGGCGAGCGCGCCCGCGGCTCCGACGACGGACGCGCCGCCCGCGCCCGACACCGACTGAGCGCGGTACTCGTTGACGCCGGCGGCGGTGCGCGGCGCGGCGGTGGCGGATGCCGTGACCCCCGTCGCCGTGAACGCGACGTTGCCGATGCGGGCCTCCGTGCGGGCGCCGGCGAGGTTGACCGAGACGCCGACCCCCACGCCGGTCGCGGAGCCGCCGACGGCCGAGCCGTCGGCCTCGGTCACCGCAGACCCGGACGAGATCGCGGCGACGGTGACGCCGGAGCCGCCGGCTGTCACCGCGAGCGGCGAGGCGCCCCCGACCGAGGCGACGGTCTCCTGGTCGAGGTCGGAGAAGGCCAGCGCCCCCGCGACGCCGATCGAGCCGCCGGGGGCCGAGGCGAAGCCGCCCGGCTGCGACGCGGTCGCGGTGGTCGCGCTGGGCGATGTGCCGTTGGCCGTCGCGCCGCCGGGGCTCGCGGTCGCCTTCGTGAGGAGCGTGTGCGTCGAGTCGGCGGTGACGGTGAGCGCACCGCCCGAGACGATGCCGGCCGGCGCCGTGCTGTCGATCTCCGCAGAGGTGCGGGTCGTCGCATCCGTCGTCGCGATCGCCGCGCCCGCCGTCGCCGCGGTCGCGTCCGCCGTGGTCGTCGCGGTCGTCACCGTCTTGGCCGAGAGGCTGACTGCGCCGCCGGCCTGGACCGAGGAGGTGCCGGTGATCCGGGTGACGGCCGAGTTGTCGATGGTGGCGTGGGCGACGGCCGCGTCGATCGCGGCATCCGTTCCCGTCCCCGTCGAAGTCGTGACCAGGCTCGCGGTCGACGAGCTCGAGAGCGATACCGCCCCCTGCGCCTCGATCCGTGAGGCACCGGCCAGCTGCACGAGCGCCGCGGCGACGCTCTCGCCGAGCGCGAGGCCGATTGTGGCGCCGGCGTCCGGGGTGTTGACCGCGGTGGCCGTCGCGCTGACGCTGCCCCCGCGGACGATCGCGTCGGTGAGGATGACCTCGGCCCGCGCCGGGGTGTCGCCGGTGGTGGTCGATGTCGCGGTGAGCGTGACGTCCGCGAGGCCGGCGTCCAGGACGCCGCCCGCGCCGATCAGGACGCGCGTCGCCTCGAAGCGGAACGTGACGCCGTGGAAGGTCAGGACTCCCACGATGCGGATGGTCGCGCCCTTGCCGGTGCCCTTGACGATGAACGAGCCCAGCGGCCGCACCGAGTGCGACTCGAAGGCGTTGGCGAGGCTGCGGACGAGGATGTAGCCGACGTTGGTCGTGTCGGCCGAGACCTCGATCGTGTCGTCGTCGGTCGCGTCGGCGAAGTCGAAGTCGGTGACGTCGGCCGGGCCCACCGGCTCGAGGCCGTCGTAGACGATCGTGCTGCCGCCGACCACGATCGAGCCCGACTGGGAGCCGGTCGGGCGCGACGTCATCGCCGAGTGGGCTCCGCTGAAGCGGAGCACGTCGTAGCCGCCGGCACCGCCGTCGACCCGCCCGATGCCCCCGCCCGGTGCCACCACGAAGTCGTCGCGGTTGCCGGCGGCGCCCTGCAGCACGTCGAAGCCCGAGAAGCGCTGGCCCGCGACGGTGCCCGTGCGGACCCCGTCGATCTGCCAGGTGGTGTCGGCCGCCGGACCGCGCAGCACGTGACCGCCGCCGACGGCGACGAGCTGGCCGACGCCCGAGAACGCGACGGCCCCGACCGAGCCGGCACCGGCGCCTGCGGAATTCCAGGTGACATTCGAGCCGCTCACGGCGAGCGAGGATGCCGAGGTGACCGTGACCGGGATGGCGAGCGAGGCGGGAAGGCTGACACGCCCGCCCGCGGAGATCGTGAGGGCGGTGACGGATGCCGCGGACCGCCGTGTCGTGACGCCGTCGGCGACGACCACCAGGTCGACGCCGTCGACCGACACCGACACGTCTCCTGCCGCCGACAGCTGCCACGGTCCGGGCTGCTCGGCCGTCGGTGCGGCCGGCTCCGCCAGAGCGGCAGGCGTGTCCGATGCGACCGGCTCCGTGCTGGTCGTGGCGCCGGCGGCGGGCGCCTCGGGCTCTTCCGAGGTCTCGGCGTCCGGCGCCGCGGGAGCATCAGCGGGTGCCGGCTGCTCGGCCAGTGCCGGAAGCTGCTCCGCCTCGGGCTGCAGGGCGGACGCATCGCCGGCGGCGCTGTCGCCGAGGGGCTGAACGTCGCCCGCACCCGCCTCGGACGCCGCAGGGGCTTCCGCGGGAGCCTCCTCGCCGGCGCCCGCGGTCGCGTCGAAGGGCCGCACCGACAGCATCGCCGGGGCGCCGGAGACGCCCGTGCCAGCGGCTTCGGGCTGGCTCTCGCCCGATGAGGGATCGGGTGTCGGCTCCGGCTCGGGCGTCGGCGTGGGGGACGGCGTCGGTGTCGGCGTCGGTGTCGGGATCGGCGGCGTCGGCGGCTCCGGCGGGTCGGGAGGCTCGGGAGGCGTCGGCAGGCCCGGGATGTTCGGCGCCGGCGGGGCGGCCGGGCCGCTTCCGATCGAGCCCGGATTCACCGTCCCGGGTCCGCACGTGAGGCTCGTGCTGCTGGTGCTCGTGGTCGACGAGTTCGTCGTGCTGCCGCCTGCCTGCGGCGTCGAGCCGGTCGAGACCTGCTGGCAGTTCGGGCCGAACGGCGATGCGGGCGGCACGGCCGCGGCGGGCGGCACGACGACGACGGTCACCGTGGTCCGCGTGCGCGGAGTCGTCACGGTGACGGGAGCGATGGGGGCGACGGGGGCGACGGCAGGCGGCTGCTCGACCGGGACGAGCTCGGGAGCGGGAGGGCCGCTGAGGTCGGCGGGCGTGAAGACGATCGGCGGACGCGCGGGTGCCACCGGCGTCGCGTCCGCCCGAGCGGGGGCGGCGGCTGCAGGAAAAGCCCAGGTCAGCTGCGAGAGGACGAGCGAGGACGCGACGATCACCACGACCGCGGCCTTCCGCCGGCCGTGCACGACCGAGGCCGCCACGTCGTCGACGCCACGGCTCTCTCGCCCAACCCCGAACCCGGGGGACCTCCGTCTCATGGGACCCCTTCTGCCCATTTCGGCCGCAGGAATCCCCAGTCCCGCTACGCTCCGCCAGACATTCGGTGCGCATCCGTCTGGGACGGTAGCGGCTCGATCCGACATCCACAAGAGAGGAGTCGAATTCCCCTTCTGGAATACATCCAGATCAGACCAAGAAAGGCCCCGCCGAAGCGGGGCCTTTCTCGTCGCGTCGTGCGTGGGGTTCAGAGCCCCGCGATGATGTCGCGCATGAGCGCAGCGGTCTCGGACGGCGTCTTGCCGACCTTGACGCCGGCGGCCTCGAGGGCCTCCTTCTTCGCCTGCGCGGTGCCCGCCGAGCCCGACACGATGGCGCCGGCGTGGCCCATCGTCTTGCCCTCGGGGGCCGTGAAGCCCGCGACGTAGCCGACGACCGGCTTGGTCACGTTGGCCTTGATGAAGTCGGCCGCGCGCTCTTCGGCGTCGCCGCCGATCTCGCCGATCATGACGATCGCCTTCGTCTCGGGGTCGGCCTCGAACGCGGCGAGCGCGTCGATGTGCGTGGTGCCGATGATCGGGTCGCCGCCGATGCCGATGGCCGTCGAGAAGCCGATCTCGCGCAGCTCGTACATCATCTGGTACGTCAGCGTTCCCGACTTCGACACGAGACCGATCGGGCCCTTGCCGGTGATGTTGGCGGGCGTGATGCCGACCAGCGACTCGCCGGGGGTGATGATGCCGGGGCAGTTCGGGCCGATGATGCGGGTCTTGTCACCCTTCGACTGCGCGTAGGCCCACGCCTCGGCGGTGTCGCCGACGGGCACGCCCTCGGTGATCACCACGAGGAGGGGGATCTCGGCGTCGATGGCCTCGACCATGGCGCTCTTGGTGAACGCGGGCGGCACGAACGCGATCGAGACGTCGGCGCCGGTGGCGTCGATGGCCTCCTGCACCGAGGCGAACACGGGCAGTTCGACGGGGTTGCCGTCGGCGTCGGTGTGCAGCACGGTGGTGCCGGCCTTGCGGGCGTTCACGCCGCCGACGACCTGGGTGCCGGCCTTGAGCATGAGCGCGGTGTGCTTGGTGCCCTCGCCGCCGGTGATGCCCTGGACGATGACCTTGGAGTCCTTGTTGAGGAAGATCGACATGACTGGTTCTTTCCTAGTTCCGGATGTCTGCGGTTCAGGCGTTGGCGAGCTCGGCGGCCTTGTCGGCGCCCTCGTCCATCGTCTCGGCCAGGGTCACGAGCGGGTGGTTCGCGTCGCGGAGGATCGCACGTCCTTCCTCGACCTTGTTGCCGTCGAGGCGCACGACCAGCGGCTTCGAGGCGGACGAGCCGAGCTCGGCGAGCGCGCCGACGATGCCCTTGGCGACGGCGTCGCACGCGGTGATGCCGCCGAACACGTTGACGAACACCGACTTGACCTGCGGGTCGCCCAGGATGACGTCCAGGCCCGCGGCCATGACCTCGGCCGAGGCGCCGCCGCCGATGTCGAGGAAGTTGGCGGGCTTCACGCCGCCGTGGTGCTCACCGGCGTACGCGACGACGTCGAGCGTCGACATCACCAGGCCCGCGCCGTTGCCGATCACGCCGACCTCGCCGTCGAGCTTGACGTAGTTGAGGTCGTTGGCCTTGGCCTTCGCCTCGAGCGGGTCGGCCGCGTCTTTGTCCTCGAGCAGTGCGTGCCCGGCGTGACGGAAGTCGGCGTTCTCGTCGAGCGAGACCTTGCCGTCGAGGGCGATGATGTCGCCCTCCTCGGTGAGCACGAGCGGGTTGACCTCGACGAGCGTCGCGTCCTCCCCCTTGTAGACGTTGTAGAGCTTGACGAACACGTCGCTCACCTTGTCGACCAGGTCGGCGGAGAAGCCGGCTGCCTCGGCGATCTCGACGGCCTTCGCCTTGTCGATGCCCGCTCCCGGGTTGACGTCGACGCGCGCGAGCGCCTCGGGGCGCTCGACCGCGAGCTCCTCGATCTCCATGCCGCCCTCGACGCTCGCCAGCGACAGGTACGAGCGGTTGGCGCGGTCCAGCAGCACCGAGAAGTAGTACTCCTTGTCGATGCGGGCACCCTGCGCGACCATGACGCGCTTGACGACGTGACCCTTGATGTCGAGGCCGAGGATGGCCTTCGCGGCCTCGTAGGCCTCGTCGGGGGTCTTGGCGACCTTCACGCCGCCGGCCTTGCCGCGACCGCCGGTCTTGACCTGGGCCTTGACGACGACGACACCGCCGATCTTCTCGGCTGCGGCACGCACCTCCTCCGGCGTGTCCGCGACGATGCCGGCGAGCACCGGCACCTCGTACTTCTCGAAAAGGTCTCGTGCCTGGTACTCGTACAGATCCACAGTGATTTCCTTCGCAGGTGGCGAATGGGGGTGGGGACGACGCTCAAAAGCGTCTCGACGTCGAGATATCGACCAGTCCCCCAGCCTACTACCGGTCGATGTCCGGTTCTGACCGCAGCGACGCGCCGGGCTCGTCGTCGAGTTCCTCGCCCGGCACACGCGGCAGGCGCGGGAGGTCGCGGAGCGCGGGCCCCTCGATGCGGCATCCGTCCGCCGTGAACCGCGACGCGTGCAGCGGACAGTCCCACGTGAGGTCGGCGTCGTTCCACCGCAGCACCCCGCCGAGGTGCGTGCAGACCGCGCTCACCGCGCAGGTGCGCCCGTCGACGGTCGAGATGCCGACGGGCTGGCCGGCACGGCTGGCGACGACGCCCTCGCCCTCGGCCGGCCGGCGAACCGGCGTGGGCACCGCCTGGGCGCCGATCCACCCCGACGCCGCCTCCCACCCGACCCGGAGATTCTCGACGCCACCACGGGCGAGATCGGCCGGCACCGTGAAACGCGTGGAGATCACGTTCATCCAGTCGGGACGCTCGCGTCGCGGGACACGGCAGATCTCGGCCGTCAGCCTCAGCGCCGCGGCGGACGCGTTGGACAGTCCCCACTTCGCGTACCCGGTGGCGAACCGGATGCGGCCGAGCCCTCGCGGCATCGCGCCCACGAACGGGATGAGGTCGTGCGATTCGTAGTCCTGCGCCGACCACGAGGCCACCGGCTCGGCACCAGGGAAGTGGTGCCGCGTCCACGCCACGAGGCTGTTCACGGCCGCGAGCGGGGAGGACGCGCGCCCCACCGGGAAGCCGTTGCCGCCGACGACGAGCTGGGCGGCGTCGGCCGGGCCGTCCTCAGGCGTGATCGACCGCACCGACTTCGTCTCGCCGTCGACCGAGATGTAGAGGCCTTCGGGGAGAGGTCCGTCGGTCGCGAACGCGACGCACGACGAGCGTAGCCCCCGCACTTTGGCGAAATAGAGCCCGCGGTCGATGATCGGGGTCGCGGTCGCGAGCACGACGTGGTTCGCCGCGATGAAGCCCCTCGTCGTCTCGACGCCTGCCCACGGCACGGCGTGCACGCGCGTGACGCGCACGCCGGTGTGCAGCGTCCCTCCCTCACGCAGCAGCGCCCGCGCGAGCGCGACGAGGAGGCGGTACGGATCGATCGCGACCTGACGATCGAGCGCGACGGCGTCGACCATGTCGAACGGGGACTGCGCGAGCTGATCGGGTTCCACCCGCCGCACCGGGAGACCGGCCTCGACCGCCGCACGAAGCTCCGCCTCGATGCGCTCGGCGCCCTGCGGCGTCTGTGCGTACGAATAGGCGGCGCGCCGCGAGTACGGCACGCCGAGCTCGTCGGCGATCCCTGTGAGCCACTCGGCGCCGTCGCGGTTGGACTCGACGTAGGCACGGACGAGGTGCGCGGGATGGTGGCGGCGCAGACCTGAGAGAACTGATCCCTGCAGCAGCGTCAGCTTTCCGGTGTTGGCGCCCGACGCGAGCGCGCCCACCTCGGCGGCGTCGACCACGGCGACGTCCATGCCCTGGCGCGTCAGCAGCAGTGCCGTCGACAGGCCCGTGAGCCCCGCGCCCACGACCACGACGTCTCGACGCCGGGCGGATTGGAAGGGCGTGCCCATGACGCTGTCGGCTTCTGTCCTCCAGATCGGCGCCATGGACCTATAGAAGACCTCCGCATGCGGTGTGTCGACCCCGTTGACAGCACGGGACCGGATGCGGGCGCGGCGCGCGACGGCATGCCGCACCGACGGCGGTGGGCGCATTAGGCTCTCCCCGAGATGTCCGACACCGCTGCCGCCTCCGCCACCCAGGCCGCCTCCCGCTCGGCCGTGGTCGCCGCCGCGCTCGAGCTGTTCGCGGAACAGGGGTTCGACCAGACCTCGGTGGAGCAGATCGCGCAGGCGGCCGGCGTGTCGCGCTCGACGTTCTTCCGGCAGTTCGGGGGCAAGGACGACGTCGTCTTCGCCGACCACGAACTGCTCCTCGAGCGTCTGCGCGAGTTCCTGGCGCAGCCGCATCGGGATCCGTGGGCGGCCGTGTGCGAGGCATCCGTCTTCGTGTATGCGCACTTCGCGGCGGACCCCGAGCTCGCCCGGCGCCGCTATGCGGTCGTGCGCGGCGTGCCGGCGCTGCGCGATCGCGAGATCGTGACGGTGTTCCGGTACGAGCGGCTCTTCGACGAGTACCTTCGCGCGTCGCTTCCGGGCCTGGACCCGCTGGACGCCGTCGGGTTCTCGGCGCTCATCACCGCGATCCACAACCACGTGCTGCGCCGGCTCATCCGCGGCCCGAAGAAGGTGCCGGTCGCAGTGCTGCGCACGGCCCTCGACGACGCCCGCCGGCGGTTCGGCGTGCTGCCCGATCGCGAAGCGGATCCCGCGGCCGAACAGGTCGTCGTGGCCGTGTTCCCGCGGGCGATGCCGACGGCTGAGCTGGCTCGCCGCCTGCGCGAGCGCCTCGACGACTGAGATCTCCGACGCTGCCGGGCGATTTGCTTGCCTGAGGTGCGCGCCCCGACGGTATGTTCATGCCATGAGCGCCGTGGAGACCACTGCCGACACTCCTGCCGAAGCCGCCTGGTACACGCAGGATCCAGATGCCGTCGTCGCCGCGCTGCGCAGCGACCGCGACCGCGGCCTGACGGCCGCCGACGCGGCCCAGCGGCTCGCCGAGCACGGGCCCAACTCGATCGCGGCCGAAAAGCCTCCGTCGACGTGGCAGGTCGCCCTGCAGCAGCTGGCCGATCCTATGAACGTCATGCTGGTCGCGGTCGCGATCATCAGCCTGTTCATCAATCAGGTCAGCGTCGGCATCTTAGTCGGCGCGCTCGTCGTGCTGAACATCGTGCTCGGCACGCGGCAGGAGCTCAAGGCGAAGGCATCCGTCGACGCCCTCGCCAAGATGCAGATCCCCCAGGCGAAGGTCGTCCGTGACGGCTCGCTGCTGCAGGTCGACGCCACCACCCTGGTGCCGGGTGACATCGTCGCCCTCGAGGCGGGTGACATCGTGCCTGCCGACGGCCGCATCCTGCGCTCGGCGACGCTCGAGACGCAGGAGGCGGCGCTCACCGGCGAGAGTGCGCCGATCCCGAAGGACGCCGGCACCCTGACCGACCCCGAGACGACGCTGGGCGACCGCACCGACATGGTGTTCCAGAACACCCAGGTCACGCGCGGCACGGCGACGGTGGTCATCACCGACACCGGCATGCAGACGCAGATGGGCCAGATCGCGTCGATGCTCTCGGCGGTCAAGCCCGCCAAGTCCCCGCTGCAGCGCGAGCTCGACGCGCTCACCGGCGTGCTCGGCTGGATCGCGTGGGGCGCGGTCGCCATCATCATCATCACGGGCCTGCTGCGCGGCCAGGAGATCGCGTCGGTGATCCTCCTCGGCATCTCGATGGCGATCTCGGCGATCCCGACCGGCATGCCCTCGTTCGTCCAGGCCATGCTCTCGTACGGCTCGCGCCAGCTCGCCGAGCACAAGGCCGTCGTCAAGAACCTGACGGACGTCGAGACGCTGGGCGCGACGAGCGCCATCAACTCCGACAAGACCGGCACGCTCACGATGAACGAGATGACGGTCGAGTCGCTGTACTACCGCGGCGAGTGGTTCAACGTCGCGGGCTCCGGCTACGAGAAGACCGGCGAAGTGCGCCACGTCGCGGGCCTGCCGGTACCCCAGTTCAACCAGCTCGCGCTCGGACTCACCCTCTGCAGCGACGCGACCGTCTCCGACGACGGCGCCGTGATCGGCGATCCCACCGAGGCCGCCCTCGTCGTGCTCGCCGCGAAGCTCGGCGCCGACGCTGGGCTCACGCGGGCGAAGTTCCCGCGCATCGCCGAGGTGCCGTTCGACTCGGCGTACAAGTTCATGGGGACATTCCACGAGATCCCCGTGGAAGGCGTCGAGACCCTCGTCGGCTACGTCAAGGGCGGACCCGACGTCGTGCTCGACCGCTGCAGCTCGGTCGCGACGATGGAGGGCGTCGTGCCCATCGCGGACCGCCGCGACGCGATTCTCGAGGCGAACCGCTCGCTCTCCGAGCAGGGGCTGCGCGTCCTGGCGTTCGCGTTCCGCCGGTTCGCCCCCGACGCACCCGTGGCCGACGACCCCATGGCGGCCGTCGCCGACCTCACGTTCGTCGGTCTCGTGGGCATCATCGACCCGCTGCGGCCGTCCTCGAAGGAGGCCGTGCGCATCGCGCGCGAGGCCGGCATCGAGGTCCGCATGATCACGGGCGACCACGCGATCACGGCGGCCGCGATCGGCGCGAAGCTCGGGCTCGGCGACGGCGCGGCCAGCGGCGCCGAGATCCAGGCGATGAGCGACGACGAGCTGAAGGCCGCCCTCCCGCGCCTGCACATGTTCGGCCGCGTCACCCCCGAGGACAAGCTGCGTCTCGCCCGCCTCATGCAGGAGGAGGGCGCGGTGGTCGCGATGACCGGCGACGCCGTGAACGACGCCGCCGCGCTCAAGCAGGCCGACATCGGCGTCGCGATGGGCTCCGGCAGCGACGTCACGAAGCAGGCGGGGAAGATGATCCTCGTCGACGACAACTTCGGCACGCTGGTGACGGCGGTGCGGCTCGGCCGGTCGATCTACGAGAAGATCGTCAGCTACGTCCGGTTCCAGATGTCGCAGCTGTTCTCGCTCGTGCTCCTGTTCCTCGTCGCGAGCATCTTCGACATCAACAACGGCGTGCCGCTCACGCCGATCATGGTGCTGTTCCTGAACTTCTTCATCGCCATCTTCCCGGTCATCGTGATCCTCCTCGATCCGGCGCCCGACGGCATCATGCTGAAGCCGCCGCGCGATCCGAAGAAGACGATCGCCAACCCGGCCGCCGTCACGCTCTGGTTCGTCTACGGCAGCCTGATCTTCATCACGACGCTCGTCCCCCTGCTCCTCTACCCCGACCTGCTCAGCTCGACCGAGCCCAACATGCCGGTGACCATGGCGTTCGTGGTCTGCGCACTGGGCTCGATCTTCGGCGGTCTCGTCATGCGCCGTGACCCCGAGTCGGGTCTCGCCGCCCCGATCATCGACGCGGTGAAGTGGCTGTCGATCCCGCTCGCCCTCACGGTCGTCGCGGTCGAGGTGCCGTTCATGCAGCGTCTCGTCGGCACGATCAGCCTCACGGGCGACGAGTGGCTCACCGCGCTCGGCCTGGCCCTGCTCGTGCCGGTGCTGATCGAGCTCGAGAAGTGGATCCGCCGCGCGCGGCTCCGCCGCCGCGCCGCACAGCCCTGACACGTACACGGAGAGATGAAGATCACCGCAGCAGTGCTCGAGGTCTCGGGCGCCCCGTCGCCGTTCGCGCAGACGCACCCGTTCACGGTGGGCGAGCTCGAGCTCGAGCCGCCCGGAGACGGCGAGCTGCTCGTGCGGATCGAAGCCGCGGGCGTCTGCCACTCCGACCTCAGCGTCGTCGACGGCAACCGCGTGCGTCCGGTCCCGATGCTGCTGGGCCACGAGGCCGCGGGCATCGTCGAGCAGGTCGGCGCCGGCGCCGGCGGCGTCGCCGTCGGCGATCGCGTGGTCATGACGTTCCTTCCCCGCTGCGGCGAGTGCGACGGATGCCTCACCGACGGGCGGCTGCCGTGCACGCCGGGTTCGGCGGCCAATGCCGCCGGGACGCTGCTCGGCGGCGGCATCCGTCTCCATCGCGATCGCGGGGGCGAGCAGCAGGAGGTGCACCACCACCTCGGCGTCTCGGCCTTCGCCACCCACGCCGTGGTGAGTCGCGCGTCGGTCGTGCGCGTCGACACCGACGTGCCGCCCGAGATCGCCGCACTCCTCGGCTGCGCGGTGCTCACGGGCGGCGGAGCGGTCGTCAACGCCGGCCGCCCCGCGACGGGAGGCCGTGTCGTCGTGGTGGGTCTCGGCGGCGTGGGCATGGCGGCCCTCCTCGTCGCGGTCGCGCTCGGACACGAGGTGATCGGGGTCGACACGATGCCCTCGAAGCTCGCCGCCGCCCTGGCGTGCGGGGCGAGCGAGGCGCTGACTCCCGCCGAAGCCGTTGACCGCGGCATCCGTGCCCCCGTCGTCGTGGAGGCGGCCGGCGCCGCGCGCGCGTTCGAGACCGCGCTCGCCCTCACTGCGCCGGGTGGCACCACCGTCACGGTGGGACTGCCGGCGCCCGACGCGCGCGCGAGCGTGTCTCCGCTGCTGCTGACCGCCGAAGCACGGACCGTCGTCGGCAGCTACCTCGGCTCCGCCGTGCCGAGCCGCGACATTCCGCGCTACGTCGAGCTGTGGCGCGCGGGGCGCCTGCCGCTCGAGAGGCTCGTCTCGTCCCGCATCGGTCTCGACGACCTCGACGCCGCGATGGACCGGCTCGCCGCGGGCGGCGAGCTGCGCCAGCTGATCACGTTCTGAGCGAACGGGACAGGGGCCACGGGCGCGTCGGAGGGGCGCCGTAGGCTCTGGGCGTGGCCACCCTCGACGATCTGCGCGGCACCGCGGCCGCGCTTCCGGGCAGCGAAGAGCGCACGACGACGGGCGGCGCTGCCTGGTTCGTGCGCGGCAAGCTCTACGCCTGGGAGTGCCACCCCTGGCCGAGCATCCCCGATGACATGCGGGCCATCATCGCGTCCGAGCTCGTCGTCGGTGTCAAGGTCGCCGATCCGATCGACGCCCTGGCCCTGGTCGAGATGGAGCCCGACGTGTTCCTGCGCACGACCACGCCGTGGGGCGAGCCGAAGGTCGCGTTCCGCATGGCCGGCATCGACGAGGAGCACCTCGCCGAGCTGGTCACCGAGGCGTGGCGCGTGCAGGCGCCGAAGTACCTGCGCCGGGCGCTCGACGACCACGCGGGCTAGGGCAGCGGGTCGTCGCCGCGCCCCCACGCGATGGCGATCAGCCGCCGCAGGACGTCGAGATCGACGTCGTCGAGCTTCTTGACATACACACAGCCCGCACCCTCGGTGTACTCTCCGAGCTCCGGCAGCAGCTCGGCGCCGGCGGGGAGGTCCTTCAGCCCGTAGAGCGAGAGCTGCGCCTTGCGCGGTGAGAACGCGGCCTTGGGCCACTGGCCCTGCCGCTTGGTGTCTGACGGAGACACGTAGCGATAGCTTCCATAGCCGACCATCGACGGACCCCACATGACGGGCTCGGCTCCGGTCACCTCGCCGAAGATCTCCGCCAGGGCCATCCCATCGTCGCGCCGTCGCCGCGGCGTCGCCGACTCGAGGAAAGCCGACACATCCGCGTCCGTCGCCTGGGTCTTGATCTCGCTCACGTCGTCATTATGGCGCGCGGTCACCCCGCCCGGCAGACCGGTCAACGGCCGACGGGCGATCCGCTCAGCTGCTCCCGCACCTCGAACCGCGCATCGGAGCCGGAGTACTCGGTGATCCGGCCTGTGACCACCCGGTACATCGCGAATTCGGCGACGTTGACGTGACGGCGGGTGGGCTCGACGCCGAGGTACGCGCCGACCTGGGTGCCGGCGCCGCGCACGTGGGCGGCGAGGCGGTCGTCCTCGGCGACGAGCTGGATGCGCCGCCACCGCCAGTCCGGGAAAGCGGCGAACAGATCCGCCAGGTCGGAGATCCAGGCGTCGGCACCCGCCGGAAGGTGGGCGCGGCGCACCGAGGGATGCAGGAACGACCGGATGGCATCGAGGTCGTGGCGGTTGCATGCGTCGAGGAAGTCGGCGTACCACTCGCGCATCTCCCACAGCTCCACCTCCTCATTATCCGGGGCGGCCCGCACGGCGGGATGGCGTATGTCGGAGGTGTCGGCTCGCGGTCGCCTGCCGGCGCGCGCAGGAGCTGCGAGCCTTCCCGTACGACCCCGAGAGCTGAGCGTCGGCAGCCGGCCGGTCAGCCGGCCGGCGTGGCCTCCCCCGCCAGGTGCCCGCCCACGGCCGAGATCGCCGGGGCGAAGAAGTAGCCGCCGCCGGTCGGCGTCACCCACTCGCGGTCGAGGACGAACCTGTGGGCCTTCCCCGACGGTGTGCGCACCTCGAACGAGCGGTCGCGGCGGCCGTAGACGTCGGCCTGGCCGATGACCGGGTCATGCCCGCCGGCGTTGGGCTGGAGGGCGGAGTTCGCCCACCGCCGGGTGACGAATTCGAACTGGTCCTCGATCGACGCCATGTGCGCGACGAACATGAGGCCGCGCTCGGCAGCGACCAGTTCCGGTGACGGATCGGTGACACCCGCGAGCACGGGCCCGTACGGGATGCCGCGACGCAGCATCAGCCGCATCATCGTGTCGGCGGGGGCGCCGAAGTCGGTGCCGCTGTCGCGCGGGTTCACCTTGCGGATGTGCCCCGCCATCGGGCACACGTCGCCGAAGACGTCGGCCCGTGCCTTCGGGTGCCCGTCGCCGCCGTAGCCGCCCTCGATGAGGCCGGCGTCCGGCGTCCACGCCTTCGTGCCGTCGTCGAACTGGAAGTGGTTGTGCGCGAACTCGTCGCCGGCGAGGTCGAGGTCGTCACGATCCGGTGTTCGGGAGAGGGGAGCGCCGCTCGGCCAGCGGCCGACCATCAGCGAGGCGAAATGCACCGGATCCGTGCCGTACTCCGCGCTCGCGGCGGCCGCGAAGTCCCAGAACGCGGGCACGTCCTGCGCGAGGCGCCGGCAGACCAGGTACGAGCCGAGGCGTGCCCAGTCGGGGAACACCCCTTCGTCGGCCGCGGGCACGAGCGGATCGGCGGGGTTCTGCCGCGGCATCCCGAGCACGAACTGTCCCGGCCAGACGAGCGGCTGACCCGCCTTCCCGAAGAGGCGTGCGTGCGGGTCGCGCGGGTCGAGGTAACGCGGTGCGAGCAGTTCGCCATCGGCCGTCGCGCCCCGCACGCCGGGCTGCGAGACGCCGTCCTTGAAGCCGAAGTGCTCGTGCCCGCCGAGGTTGCCAGGCAGGTTCTCGCCGGCCTGAGCGAAGAGCGCCGACACCCCGTTCCGCGCACCCGCTTCGAGGATCGCGGATGCCTCGGCCTCGGCATCCGCGGCGGAATCGGCGGCGACCGTCACCAGGAAGTCGGCCTCCGATTCATCGCCGCCGACGCGCCAGCGGGCGCGGTGTCCGGACCTCGCGGGGTCGGCCGGATCACCGAGGTAGGTCGAACGCGCGGCGAGCCCCTGCCGGAAGGCGGCATCGCTCATCGCGTCCAGCGCCTCGTCGCCCAGAAGCTTCGCGACGGCCGGGCCCGAGAGCGCGAAGGCGACCCAGGTGGCGGGTGTCGTGGGCTCGGTGGCGCCCGTCCGCAGTCGCTCCCGCCGGAACTCGCGACGGAAGTCGAGCACCTCCTGCATGCTGCTGAGGCGCGGCGCGAGCCACTCGAGCCAGGCGCGGGCGCGGTCGACCTCGTCGATCCGCAGGAACAGGAACCGCTGGTGATCCTTGTTGAACCCGGGGATGACGTTGCCCTGGATGTCGGCGGTCGTCGCCGGATCGAACCGCGGCTCCCCCTCCGGGACCGCGTCCGCCGCGAGCGACCGGGCGACGGGCGCCGGCTCGGGCGTAGGCAGCTCGATTCCCGAAAGGCGCGGGACGCCGGCCGGCATCAGCCGTGCCAGCGCGTGCGCTCCCTCGCCGCTCATGCCGCTCCCCCGCTCACGACGTGCGCCGACATGGTGATGTGCTCGGCGATCTGGCCGCCGAAGTCGATCGGTCGCCCGCCGATGCGGATGTCGCCCACCCGGAACCCCTCATCTGCCGGCACCTCGTACGCCACCCGCAACGCCGCGCCTCGTGCGCCGCGCTCGATCGTCCAGTAGTCGCCGACAGGCGTGCCGTCGGGCTTGGTCCAGCCCGAGTCGTCCCAGCCGATCATGTAGAGGCCGGGCGGATCCGCCGTGGCGACCGACAGCCCCTGCCGCGACATCGCCCAGACGTCGAAGTTGATGCGGGCGTCGGCACCGGTCGCCCTCGAATACGGCAGCGCGTCGTAGCCGTCGATGGCGTGCTGCGACGGCTCGCTCTCCTGGGAGACTCCGAGCAGATCGCCCATCGAGTTGATGGGCATGACGTAGTGCACGATGCCGTCGGTCGTATTCCACCGGTTCCGGGGGTCGTATGCGCCGCCGTCGGGAAAGAGGTCTTGCTCAGCGACGGCCGGCGAGACGAATCGCCGGTAGAGCGCGAGCACGGCCTCCGGGTGCAGCTCGGCGAGCAGCATCCAGTACTCCGGCGTCTCGGTGGTGAAGGTGACGCGCGCGATCCTGCCGTCGACCTTCTCGACGTGCCATTCGAGGTACTCGATCTGCACCTCGCGCGACTCCGCCGCCGCGTACGCGGCGCGGCGGTCGTCGCGGTGTTCCATGAGCAACGGCCTCGAGAGTCCCGTCCAGGTGATCGCCCGCGCGCGATCGCGTCGCCCGGGACGCAGCGTCGGGTTCACGTACGCGCCGCGCCCGCTCACCTCGGTCGACGCGGCGATCAGCCCGCTGACGAGGTCGTGCCACTGATCGGGAAAATCCGATGCCGGCCCCGCATCGTCGAGGTGTGCGGGCGCCGAGAACCGGACCAGTTCCATGCTCGAGAAGCTAGCGCAGCGGATCCGGAATTCGCAGAACCACGCCCTTTCCGAAGTTATGCGCCACCGACGCTCCGGAAACGGACGCGAGCTCCGAATTCCGGATCGGCGCGAACAGTCCGGGTGGGAGGGGACGATGAGACTGAGTACTATTGATCGTGGGATTCAGTTCCACGAGAATCGGATACCGCACCACCCGCACCCACCGCCAGGAGTCCGATCGTGACCGACTTCCAGCCCCGCCCCGGCCAGCGCGTCGAGGGCTACGATGTCACCCGCCGCCGGGGCACCGACTACTACGCCGTGTTCGGCGACATCCCCGCCGCCGACCGCGAGGTGTGGGAGCGGGCGCAGGCGTACGTCGACGAGGTGGGTACGCGCATGCAGGACGCGTGGGACACCGGCGAGTACCCGCTCGACATCGCGATGCGCGGCGGCGCGCTCGACCTCTTCAACGACGGCATCGTCCACCCCGCGCTGACGCGCTTCTCGCCTCTGGCGGCGGGACTGGTGAACATGGAGATCTCGCGCGGCGACGGCTCGCTCGGCACCGTGCTCGCGGTCCAGGGCGGCCTCGCCCTCCGCACGCTCGCGCTGTTCGGCAGCGACGAGCAGCAGGCCCGCTGGCTGGTGCCGATCGCACGCGGCGAGGTCGCCGCATCCTTCGCCCTCACCGAACCCGACCACGGATCGGACTCGGTGTCCCTCGAGACCGTCGCCCGCCGGGACTCGTCCACCGGCGAATGGGTGATCGACGGCGCGAAGAAGTGGATCGGCAACGGCGCCTCGGGCGGCATCACGTTCGTGTGGGCGCGTGTCGAGGCGGACGACGACGAGTTCCACGGCGCGGTGCGCTGCTTCCTCGTCGAGCAGGACGCCCCGGGTTACACCGGCACGGTGATCACCGGCAAGGCGTCGCTGCGCGGCATCCATCAGGCGCACATCGCGCTCGACGGCGTGCGCGTGGCGTCCGATGCCGTGCTGCCCGGCACCAAGAGCTTCAAGGATGCCTCGACCGTGCTGTACTCGACCCGCTCGGGTGTCGCCTGGTCGGCGCTCGGTCATGCGACCGCCTGCTACGAGGCGGCGCTGTCGTACTCGCAGCAGCGCATCCAGTTCGGCAAGCCTCTGGCGAAGTTCCAGATGGTGCAGGAGCGGCTCGCGAACATGCTCGAGGAGCTCACCGCGATGCAGCTGTACTGCCGCTGGATGGCCGATCTCGAGGAGCGCGGCGAGCTGCGCCCGACGCAGGCCTCGCTCGCGAAGTACCACAACACCCGCGCCGCACGCCGGATCGCGTCGACCGCCCGCGACATGCTCGGCGGCAACGGCATCCTGCTCGAGAACGGCGTCATGCAGCACCTGGCCGACATCGAGGCGATCCACACGTACGAGGGCACCGAGAGCGTGCAGGCGCTGCTCATCGGCCGCGACATCACGGGTATGAGCGCATTCGCCTAGCTCTTGGCGGCGTTCCGGCGCAACCCGCCCGGGTTCGCCGGCGGCGTTGAATACGCTCGGCACATGGGACTGTTCCGTAACGACCCGCAGCGCGTGGTCCTCGATTCGCACGACGTCGAGCCGAAGGCCACCCGTGCGCCGTGGAGCCTGTGGGCCGACGGATTCGGCAAGCTCGGCATCCGGGCCATCCAGATCATCGTCGTGGTGGCGGTGGTCGCGGGGATCGTCTTCACGATCCAGTCGCTGACGCTCGTGACCATCCCCCTCGTGATCGCGCTCATCCTCGCCTGCGCTTTCCACCCGGTGATGAGCTGGATGCGGCGCCGCGGCGTCCCCTCGATCCTCGCGACCCTGATCACGATGATCGCGATCGTGGTGCTCCTGGGCCTTCTCGGCTGGCTCATCGCGTGGGCGGTGCAGAACCAGTGGGAGGACCTGTATGCCCAGGCCGAAGACGGATTCCAGAGCCTCCTCGCCTGGGTGCAGACGCTGCCGTTCGACTTCCTGCAGCCGGATCAGATCGACGAGTGGGTCGCCACGCTCACCGACTTCGTCACGAGCGCGCAGTTCGGCTCCGGCGCGCTCGCCGGCGTGAGCGCCGTGGCCAACTTCGTCACCGGGCTCGTGCTGATGGTGACGATCCTGTTCTTCTTCCTCAAGGACGGGCCCCAGATGTGGGAGTTCCTGCTGCGGCCGTTCCACGGCGCGGACTACCTGCGCGCTCGGCGCATCGGCGACAAGACCACCACCGTGCTGGGATCCTACGTGCGCGGCACCGCTACCGTCGCGGCGGTCGATGCGATCGGCATCCTGATCGGTCTGCTCATCCTCCAGGTGCCGCTGGCGATCCCCCTCTCGGTGCTGGTGTTCCTGCTTGCGTTCATCCCGATCGTCGGCGCCACGCTCGCCGGCATCCTCGCCGCCCTCGTCGCGCTCGTCGCCAACGGCTGGTTCAACGCCCTCCTCGTCGTCGGGGTGGTCGTGCTGGTCAACCAGCTCGAGGGCAACTTCCTGCAGCCGGTGCTGATGGGCCGGTCGATGAAGCTGCACGCCTTCGTGATCCTGGTCGCCCTGACCGTCGGCACCGTGCTCGGCGGCATCGTCGGCGCGGTGCTCGCGGTGCCCATCGCCGCAGCCGCGTGGGGCATCGTCCAGGTGTGGGACGGGCCGGATCTTCCGGCACGGTGGGCAAGGCCGAAGCATCCGGTCGCCGAGTGACGCCGGACGCGTGAGGCGAGGGCGAGACGAGCCCGCCTCTGGCACCCCGGGGGCGCACTGAGGCACCCCGGCGGCGCGCTGAGGCACGACGGCGCACTAAGGCACCCAGGCGGCGCACTAGGGCACCCGCGGCCGCCAAGACAAGGCGATCGCCCGATGAGCGGCGCCCCCCTTAGCGAGGAAAGTCGTACCTGTCAGCACAACCGGAACCGCCTCCAGGGTTCCGTCGCAGACGGGAGAGACCCATGAACGACATGACCTACACCGGCTACATCCTCGACCAGCACCGCGCCGCCGACCTCGCTCACGAGAACGAGCTGATGCGCATCCACCGCGAGCGCGGCCAGTCGCCGGCACGGCCCGACGGCCAGCCGCTCGCCGCCTGGTTCCGCGGGGTGCTGCACCACGGCTCGAACAGCGGCGCATCGGTCGCGCCGAGCCACTGACGCTTTCCGGACGGGGAGCGCACACCCCGAGGTCTGCCCACGGATGTGCGCCGGAAGGGGGCGGAGTCGCAGGGGCTCCGCCCGCTTCCGCACCCTCTGCGAGGGCCCCCCGCGGCGGGCATCCGACAGGAGACGCACATGAACGACATCCGATGCCCGGAAGGTGCCACGATATGACCATGCCCGCTCCCTCCTCGAGCCCGCGCATGGTCGGCCGGCACACCGAGCTCGCCGCCCTCCTCGAGGCGTACGACGACGGTGTGCGCGCAGTGCCGCGCACCGTGATCGTGCGCGGCGAGGCGGGGGTCGGCAAGACCCGGCTGGTGCAGGAGTTCCTCGCCCTCGTCACGGCCGATCCGCTCGGGTCACGGTCCGATCCCGACGACGAGCCGGTCGTCGCGTTCGGCCAGTGCGTCGACCTCGGCCCCATCGGCGCCGCGTTCGGCCCGGTCCGCCGGGTGCTGCGCGACCTGCACGCCGCCGTCGGCACCGACGCGCTGCGCGAGGCCGCGGGCTCCGCCGCGGCGATCGCGAGCCTCGCCGCCCTCGTGCCGGGCATCGCCGACGAGACGCCCGAAGCCGAAGAGGCGACCGGGGAGTTCGCCGAGGCGATCGAGGTGCTCCTCGAGCGCCTCTCGCAGCGCCGGCACGTGATCGTCGTGCTCGAAGACCTGCAGTGGGCGGATGCCGCGACCATGGCTCTGCTGAAGACCCTCGCCAGCACGCTCCGGGGCCGCCGGCTCACCATCGTCGCCACGTACCGCTCCGACGACATCGACCGCTTCCACCCCCTGCGGCCCGTCCTCGCCGAGCTCGACCGCACGCGCTCCGTCGTGCGTGTCGAGGTGACGCCACTGAACCCGGACGAGGTCGCCGAGCAGGTCGCGCAGCTGGCCGGCGGCCTCGACCCGCGTGTCGTCGAGGCGCTCGCGGAGCGCAGCGGCGGCATCCCGTTCCTCGTCGAGGAGCTCGTGGATCTCGGCGACCGCGCCCTTCCCGACACGCTGCGCGAGCTCGTGCTCGCGCGCTACGCGCGCCTCGGCGAGGACGCGCAGCAGGCCCTGCGCACGATGGCCGCGGGCGGAGTGCACGTCGACGACGATGTGCTCGCCGCCGTGACCGCACTCGACGAGCACGCGCTCGACCACGCCGTGCGCGAGGCCATCGACACGCGCGTGATCGTCGCCGACGGTGCCGGCTACGCCTTCCGGCACGCGCTCACCCGCGAGGCGGTCGAGGGCGAGATGCTGCCGAGTGAGCGCGTGCGCGTCCACCGTCGGTACGCCGAGCACCTTCGCGATCACCGCGGCGAGTCGCCCGACGACGCGTCCGCCGTCGCCGAGCACTGGCTCGCCGCGCGCGACCTGCCGGCCGCCTTCGACGCGACGGTGGTCGCCCTGCAGGAGACGCGGTCCCGGTTCTCCCCCGCGACCGCCGCGAAGCTCGCCGAGCGTCTCGCCGAGCTCTGGGATCAGGTCCCGGATGCCGAGAACCGCTCCGGCACGACGCTGCCGGCCCTGCACCTCGACGCGGCGCAGGCGTGGCACGATCTCGGCGACCCGGAGCGCGCGCTGCGATCGGCGAACGAGGGGCTCGCCGTCTGCCCCGACGATCCGATCACACGCGCCGCGCTGCTGCGGCGGCGGTATGTCGAGACGTTCAACCTCGAGCACCGGGGCCGGCGCGACGACATCGACGAGGCCGTCTCGCTGCTGGAGGGCAGCGACGACCGCCGCGCGAGGATCCTGCTCTCGCGGGTGCTGACGAACATGGCGATCGACGAGCACGGCACCGATGCGGCGCATTACGCCGCCCGCGCGATCGCGCTGGCGGAGGAGTCCGGCGACGACGACGCCCTCGCGGTCGCGCTGACCGTCGAGGCGTGGCGCATCGCCGGCGACGAGGACGACGAGCCCGGCGCGCTGGCGCCCCTCGAACGCGCCGTGACGCTGCGCCTGGACCCGTCGATGCGCGCGTACGCCGGTCAGGCGCTCACCGACATGCTGCTGCGGGTAGGCCGGTTCGACGAGGCCTCCGTCGTCGGCGCGCAGCACTTCGAAGAGGTCTCGCGCGCCGGCATCGAGCGCGGCTCGGGGGCGGCGCTGGCGCATTCGCTGTCGTTCGCGCTGTTCGCGACGGGCCGGCCCGACGCCGGCCTGAGGTATGCGCAGCGCGCCCGCAGGCTCTTGAGCCCCGTCGACAGCGCCTCGGTGGTGCGCCGGCTCGCGTCGCATCTCTCGTGGGATGACCGCGCGGCGGAGCGCGACGACCTCTTCGCCACCGAGCGCGGCAGGATCGAGGAGTCGCAGCGCCGCTACCCCGACAAGGACGACTGGTGGGCGATCGAGCGCGCGGAGGCCGCGCTCGCGCTGCACGGCGGGGAGATCGGCCCTGTGGCCACCGACGTCCTCGCGGCCGCCGAGGGCGAGGCGCGCACGCCCGCGGTGCGGCGGTACGCGCTGCTGACGGCAGCCCTGCTGACCCTCGCTCCCGGCCGGACCCCCGACCCGGACGCACGCGCGCGGATCGGGGCGGCGGTCGAGACGCTGCCCGGCGTCGGGCTCGCACGGTCGGTCGCAGGGTTCGTGCGGGCGTCGCTGGCCGACGCCGACGGCGTCCCCGCCGCCCAGCGCGTCGAGGCGTGGCGAGGAGTCGTCGACGATCTCTCGGGCGGCGGCATGCCGATCTGGCACGTGCAGACGGCGCGCTGCCGCCTCGCGTGGGCGCTCATCGACGCCGGTGAGCGCACCGAGGCCGCGACCCTGCTGAGCGACGTCGCGGCCGAGTCTCCGGCGCTCGGGGTCGCCCGCGTCGCACGCTGGGCGACCGAGCTCGCGACCCAGGCGCGGCTCGCGCCCGGTTCCGCGACCGCCGACTCCTCGCACGGCGCCGTCGCGACGCTGACGCCGCGCGAGCTGCAGGTGCTCGAGCTGATCGCCGAAGGCCTGACCAACCCGCAGATCGGCCAGCGCCTGTTCATCAGTCCCAAGACCGCGTCCGTGCACGTCTCGGCGATCCTCGCGAAGATCGGCGCCGCCAACCGCGCCGAGGCGGCCGCGCTGTACGCCGCCTCGGCCTCGACGCCCACGTCCGCCTGACCAGGAACGCCCCCTGTCGGGTGTCGGCGGGGGGCGGCAGGATGGAGCGCATGCCCTACGAGATCCCTGCGCCGATGCTCGCGAAGTCGGTTCCCGACGTTCCCGAGCCGGCGAAGTCGGCGGGCGGGTTGAGCTACGAGCCGAAGTGGGACGGGTTCCGTGCCCTCATCTCGTGGGACGGCGAGAACGTCGAGATCGGGTCGCGCGGCGCGAAGCCGCTCACGCGATACTTCCCCGAGCTCGTCGAGGCGTTCGCGCGGCTCCTGCCGGAGCCGTGCCTGCTCGACGGAGAGATCGTCGTGCCGATCGACCGCGACGGGCGGCGGCGGCTCGACTGGGAGTCGCTGTCGCAGCGCATCCACCCCGCGGCATCCCGCGTGAACATGCTCGCCGAGCAGACCCCGGCGATATTCATCGCGTTCGACCTGCTCGCCGTGGCCGACACCGACCTGCAGGACGAACCGTTCGCGACGCGCCGTGCGAGGCTCGTCGAGTTGCTGCGCGACGTGCCAGACCCGGTGCACGTCACCCGCACGACCGACGACCCCGACCTCGCCCGCCGCTGGCTCGCCGAGTTCGAGGGTGCCGGGCTCGACGGCGTGGTCGCGAAGCCCCTCGATCAGCCGTACGCCCCGGGCAAGCGGACGATGTTCAAGATCAAGCACGCGCGCACCGCCGATGTCGTGGCGTTGGGCTATCGCATCCACAAGTCGGGCGAGGGTGTCGGCTCCCTGCTCGTCGGCCTGTACAGCGAGGACGGCACGCTCTACCCCGTCGGCGGCGTGGCCGCCTGGAGCAACGCCCGCCGGCTCGAGCTCATCGAAGAGCTCGCCCCGCTCGTCGAGCGCGACGCCGACGGCGAGGCGCTGCGCGGCGAAGGCGAGAAGTCGCGCTTCCAGGCGGGTCGGGCCGACTCGTCGTTCGTACGGCTGCGCCCCGAGCGCGTGCTCGAGGTGCGCTACGACCAGCTCGAAGGCTGGCGATTCCGCCACACCGTGCAATTCGAGCGCTGGCGCCCCGACCGAGACCCCGTCTCGTGCACGTACGAGCAACTCGAGGTGGTCGCGGCGTACGACCTCGCCGACGTCCTGGTCTGACGCTTCGCGCGGCGGGCGGGTGCTTGCCGGCGGAGCTCTGTTGGCGTGCTCTGCGCGGGTGTACCGTGCGGTCAGGGTCACTGCTGACGGAGGCATCCATGGCCCGCATCGACCACCAGCGCTCTCGCGGTCGTGCAGGCACGCGGGTCGCGTTGATGTGCGCCGCGCTCGCGGCACTGCTGATCTCGGGATGCTCGTCAGCGTCGTCCTCGCTCCCCGAGCAGACGCCACCGGCCGACGCGATCCGTGAGGACATCGACGCCGTCTTCGGCACGCTCTACGGCGAGGATGCGGTCCGCGCGGTGCTCGTGCAGCAGCACGGCGAACTCGTGTATGAGCAGTATGAGGATTCGACCGCCGACGACACCTGGGACGTGCGCGGCGTCACCCGCGCGGTGACGTCGACCCTCGTCGGCATCGCCATCGACCGCGGACTCATCTCGGGAGTCGACGCGACGCTCGGTGAGCTGCTTCCCGACTACGCGGCCGCCCTCACGCCCGAGACCGCGGCCATCCAGCTGAAGTCCGTGCTCACGCACACTGCGAATTTCGCGCCGACGTCCGAAGAGCGCGACATCCGCGGAAGCCCGGCCGACCTGTATGCACAGACGGACTGGGTCGCCTCGATCCTCGCGGACCGGGCGGCCCGCGGGCCGGGAGACGGCGCGTTCCTCTTCTCCGACATGGGCACTCACATCCTCGCCGCCGTCGTCGCCGAGGCGACCGGGATGTCGCCCTTCCGGTTCGCCGAGCAGACGCTGTTCGGTCCGCTGGAGATCGACACCGACCCCTGGTGGGAGGAGCGCTTCACCCCCGGCGACCCCGAGGCACTGCTCCAGGACTACCAGGATGCGGGGGTCGCCTGGCCCGCCGACCCGCAGGGGGTGAACCTCGGCTTCACGCACCTGCGACTCCACCCGACGGACCTCGTCCGCCTCGGCCAGCTCTTCCTCGACGAGGGGGTGTGGAGCGGAGAGCAGGTGGTGTCGGCCACCTGGGCCGTCCAGGCGACCAGCCCCGTCGTCGCCACGATCGGCTATGGAGACATCAGCTACGGCTACCAGTGGTGGATCGATCCGAGTCGCGACGTGTTCTACGTCCAGGGCGAGGGCGGAACGGCGGTCGTCGTCGATCCGGTCAGGGATGCCGTCGCGGTGATCGCCTCCGAAGTCACGGTCGACGATCTGCGCGGGAACCACGGTTACGCGAGTGCGACCGCCGTGGGACTGGCGAGTCTGCTCCTCGCCGACCTGTCCGCCGACTCCGGGTGAGTCCCGTCCTGCGGGTCGCTCCGTGGCGCGAACGCTCAGGCGTCATCCTTCGGCCAGTTCGCCTCGTTCTTGCGGCTGGGCTGCACACGGGGCGGCTCCCCGGGCATCTTCGGGAAGTCCGGCGGGAACGGCAGCTCGCCGAGCCCGTCGTCGAGGTCGCGCTGCCACCACTCCAGCAGCGTGTCGATGCGCCCCGGCTTCGCGAGCAGGTCCGCCCACGGGTCGCCGACGTCGGCCAGGCGCCGGGGAACCGTCCGCACCGTGAACGCGGCCGGGTCGACCCCGGCCTCCAGTTCGTCCCACGTGAGGGGCGTCGACACTGTCGCGTTCGGCAGCGCCCGCGGGCTGTAGGCGCCGGCCATCGTGCGGTCGCGGTTGGCCTGGTTGAAGTCGATGAAGATGCGCTCGCCGCGCTCCTCCTTCCACCAGTTCATCGTCACCTTGTCAGGCAGACGCCGCTCGAGCTCGCGGCCGGCGGCGATGACCGCGTGCCGCACATCGAGGAACTCCCACTCCGGCTCGATCGGACAGAACACGTGGATGCCGCGATTGCCGCTGGTCTTGAGGAACGCCGTCAGACCCGCCTCGGCGAGGACGTCGCGCATCGCGGGGGCGACGGCCGCAGCATCCGTGAAATCCGTTCCCGGCTGCGGATCGAGGTCGATGCGCAGCTCGACGGGGTTGTCGGTGTTCGCGGTCAGCGACGCCCACGGGTGGAAGACGATCGTGTTCATCTGCACGGCCCACACCGCCGCGGCGATCTCGGTGAGGATGATCTGGGGATGCCGCCGCCCGCTGTTGTACGTGACGGTCTGGGCTTCGACGAAGGCCGGCGCCCCCTTCGGCGGGTTCTTCGAGTAGAACCGCTCGCCGTCGACACCCTCGGGGAACCGTTCGAGAGAGACGGGGCGGTCGCCGTTCGCGGCCAGGAAGGGCTCCTGCACCGCGATGAGGTACTCCGCGAGCTCGCGCTTCGTGATGCCGACCTCCGGCCAGATCACCCGGTCGGGGTTCGAGATCCCCACCTCGCGATCGCCGTCGGGGCCGGGCACGGTGAGGGTGATCCGCGGGGACGCCATGGATCAGACGCTAGCGGGGAGCCGCGACATCCGTCACCCCGCTCACCGCGCGAAGCGGTAGAGCTGCCCGGCCCGGCGGCGAGCCTCAGTCCACGAGGGCGAGCACCGGCGCGAGATCCTCGCGGCCGAGTCGGATCCACGGCCCCGCGGGGTCGACCACGATCCCCGTGATCCCGTCGTCGCTGCGCAGCGCCTTGGCGAGCTGGGCGCCGGTGATGGGTCCGGCGTTGTCGCCACGACCCATGACAGCGATTTCGAGCGGATGCGAGTACACCTCGAGGAAGCGATGCCCCTCCGCGTCGCGGCCCTCGGCCAGGCCGGGTGCGCCGCTCTCCGCGACTCCCACCGCGACCCACAGGGGCACCCGGGTGAGCGCCTCCGCCACCTTGCCGCTGATCTCAGGAGTGCGCTCCGCCGCGAGGAGGGTCTTGACGGTCAGCTGCGGATCGGCCTGCTCGACGGCCCGCTCGAGCAGCTCCTTCGGAAGCACGGCACGAGAGGGGGCGGACGCGGGGTCGATGATGATCCCGTCGTAGGCGCTGGCGAAAACGTGCCGCAGCACCGTGAGCACCGGCTGGCCCATCGCCGACGTCTCCGTGTCGCCGTCGGCCTTGACGCTCGCCTGCAGCGCGGCGCCGCTCGAGTAGACCAGGGCGAATGTGCGCTCACCGGAGTTGGCGATCGCGAGCGGCAGACCCTTACCCTCGGCGAGGAGCGCGCGGGCGTCGCCCTTGACCCGCAGGAAGAGATGCCCCTGCAGCAGCTGCCGCGCGACGTCGAGCAGCGCCTGGGACGCCGGGGCGTCGCCGACGCGCCCGAGCGCAGCGCGCAGCAGCACATTGTCGCGCAGCCCCGGCACGGTCTCAGTCTGCTCGGGCGCCGTGCGCATCCACTCCCGCAGACCCATGCGCGGCTGCGGGCCGGGGGGCACGGTCTCGTCGGCCCGCGGCTCGCGCGGCTGGGCCGGCTGCGAGGAGGACGGGGACACCCCGAGCCCGCCGAACGACGAGACGGAGATGGAAACGGATGCCGCTTGCGCTTCATCGTCGGGTGCGTCGGGGGCGGTGCCCGCCTCCGCGGTCCGGGCCGCAGCATCCGTCTCCGGAGAAGGCGGGTCGCTCACCGCGGCCTGCGCGGAGTCGGACGGAGCGGCGGCCGGCCCGTCGGGTGCGATCTCGGCCGCGACGTCCTCAGCCTGTGCGGGCTCGGGGGAGATCGACGGCTGCTCGGCGGGCTTCTTCGGACGGCGCGAGAACAAGGCCATTGTGCGAGCCTAACCCGCCGCCGCGCCGCCGCCCTCCGGATGGAACGCGACTCGGCACCTGCACAGCTCAGCCCAGCGCGGAGGCCCCGGCGACGATCACCCCGATGCCGACGGCGAGAAGGGATGCTGCGAGCACGACGACTCCGGCCCACAGGAGAGCGATCGCGCGACCCGGGCGCTGCGGATCGCGGCCCAGCACCGACAGGAAGAATCCGCCCGGGATGAGCAGCGCGCTCGCAAGCACGCCGACCGACGCCCACTGCCACGGCATCGGGACGCCGACCGCCGACACCAGGAGGAGGCTCACGAGCCCCAGGATCACGAGCACGCCGGCGTGCGCGTGCCCGGCGCGGAAGAAGGTCTTCTGCAGCCCGTTGAAGGGCAGACCGCGCGTCGCGATCCGCAGCAGGAAGGCGCCGCCCGACATGATGCCGATGACGGTGAGGATCGTCGCGCCGGCGACGATCGTGAGGATCGGGTCCATCGTGGCCTCCGTTGGATAGTTTCGCTCTCCAATATTGGATAGCTATAGTATCCAATGTCAAGACCTAGGGGGCTGCGTCATGAAGATCTCGGAGCTGTCGGAGCGCAGCGGGGTGCCCGTGGCCACCGTGAAGTTCTACATCCGCGAGGGCATGCTCCCCCGGGGTGAGGCGCTTTCCACGACCCGCGCGGAGTACGGCGAGGAGCACCTCTCCCGCCTCACCCTCATCGGCGCGCTGGCCGACGTGCGCGGACTCCCGCTGTCTCGTGTGCGCGACATCCTGGCCCTGATCGACGCCCCCGACGACGACCCGATCGCGACCCTGGGGCGTGCGGTGGGCGCCCTCCCGCCGTACGTCGAGTCCGACCGCGACGACTATCCCCGCGCGCGAGAGGCGATCGGCGAACTCGGCCTCACGTACGACCCCGATTTCACCGCGGTTCCCCAGCTCGACGAGGCGCTGCGGGCTCTGGAAGCGGCGGGATTGGATGCCTCCCCCGCCGTGCTCCGCCGCTACAGCGACGCGATGCGCCAGGTCGCGACCGAAGAGCTCGCCCCGATGGCCGGCATGTCGCGCGCCGAGGCGGTGCCCTACGCGGTGCTCGGCACCGCGCTGTACGAGCCGGTCATGCTCGCGCTGCGCCGCCTGGCCCACCACCATTTGCTCGCCACCGGACCCGACGGAGGCCGACTCTCCGAAGAGAAGCCGGCCTCCGTGTGACCTCTGCGCGGGCTATCGCGATGCGACGGCCCGCGTGGCCTCGGACGACTCGACAACCGTCTGGTAGCCCGCCAGCGTTCCGGTCACCGCGACCGTGAGGCGGGCACCCGCGATGTCCGGGGTCAGAACGAGTGACTCACCGCTCGCGTTCGGGATCGGCGCCCCGTCGGCGAACCATTGGAACGCGAACTGCGTGCCCTCGGTCCAGCCGCGAGGGTGAGCCTTGACCGTCTTGCCCACGCGCAGGGGACCAGTGATCTTCGGAATCGAAGATTCGAGCACGGGCAGGACAGCCGATCCGAGTACTGCGTCGATTCCAGTGCGCTGCTCGCCGTTCGCGATCCGGATGACGGTGGCCGACCCACGGTCGGCGACGTCGTCCCACCACTCACTGATGAGCGCTCCGTCGATCTCCGTCGAGAACGAGACGCGGTACGAATCGGCGGGGAGCCCCAGCGACGTCCAGCGGCCGTCCGCATCGGTCCGCGCCCCATCGCCCCAGGAGCCTGCGTCGATGACCACCGAGACACCCTCGAGCGGGTTCCCCAGCGCGTCCGTCACCACTCCTGAGAGGGTTGCGCTGAAGGTCTCGAGCACCGACTCGTCGTCGAGCGAGAGGACTGCGTCGATTCCGGAGATCGTCGCCGCGGTGCCGACAACGATGTCGTCGGCCGAGGCGACGTCCGGCGCGTTGTGCCACCACTCCTTGAGCGCGGCCCCGCCACCGGTCTCAGTGGTGAACCCCACACGATACGTCCCGGCCTCGAGGCCGCGAAGTTCGTAGGAGCCGTCGGCTCCGGCTCGGCCATCGCGCAACCACTGGCCCTCGGAGTCGTAGAGGGTGACCTGGGCATCCGCCGATGGCGCCCCCTCGCCGTCGCGGAGAACACCCGTGATCGACGCCCCCACCGCCAGGCGTGCACTCACATCGGTGGCGACCTCGCCCGGCGCCAGTGACAGCACCGTCGCCGCCGCCTCCGTCCTCGCGTCGTTCCACCACTCGCCGACGACGTTGACGGACGCGTTATCGGTCATGAACTGCACGCGGTAGTCACCAGGTGTGAGACCGGTGAGCGTGAACGAGCCATCCGACGAGGTGCTCACCCCACTCGCGTAGTTCGGACCACCGATGTTGACCGGACGCGCCCACACCGCCACGTCGGCAACCGGTGCGCCGGCCTCATCTGTGACAACGCCCGTGACCGTCGCGCCGATGGTCAGTTCGGCGTCTGCCGTGGCTGTCGCACCGGAGCCGACGCTCACAGTCCGGGCCGTGTCGGCGTAGGGCGCGTCGTCGAACCACTCGCCGAGAAGCGAGCCCGAGGACCAGAACGCGACCTTGTAATCGCCCGCGGCGAGACCGAGCACTGCGTACGCACCGGTTTCGTCCGTCGTGGCGGATCCCGCCCACTCGCCCGCGCCCCACGCCTCCGCGTGGTACACCGATACGCCCACGCCGGAGGCAGGGGTTCCGTCGCTGTCCGTGACCGTGCCTGCGACTGAGCCGGCCAATCCGAGTACCGCGTCGTACCCCGTGTGTTCCGTCCCGGCGGTGACCGCGACCGACGTCGCCTGCGAGCGTGAAGCGGCGTCGTCCCACCACTCGCCCGCGAAGGCGGCGCTGAGAAGGGCCGGAGCGAACTCGAGCAAATAGGAGCCCGTCCGCAGGCCCGCGAGGCGGTAGGCACCGGTCGCGTCTGTGAAGCCGCTGCTCGCCCACCGGCCCATGTCGTCGATGGCGCGCACCGACACGCCCGTGATCGGCTCGCCGGCTTCATCGCTCACCTCGCCGGAGAGCGCCGCGCCCACGCCGAGTTCCGCGTCGATGTCGACGACAGCTGCACCCGACACGACGGAGATGGTCTTCGCCGACAGGATGTCGCCGGCGTCGTCCCAGTACTCCGCGATCAGTTCGGACGCGCCGGAGAAGGGTCGGAACTCGATCCGGTAGTCCCCGTCGGGCAGACCGGACAGGGTGTACGCCCCACTTGCATCCGTCGCGACGGAAGTGTGCCATGCCCAGTATCCCCATGCCGACTGGTAACGGTGCGCGATGACCGAGACGCTGTCAGCGCCCGTGCCGTCCTCCGCCGCAACCACACCGGAGATCGATCCGGTGTCGTCGGCGCGCGCCGGCGTGGCACCGAGCACCCCCGCCAACAGCACCAGCACAGCCAGTACAACACCGAGATAGCGAGAACCAGAACGGCCCCAGACTGCAGTCATCGACACCCCATCGCGCGACAAAGAAGACGCGGCGGACGCCGCGCGCGCTCATCCTGACAGAGTCCGCGGACACGTAGAGGCGGTCTGTGGATAACCCGTCAGAGCTTGGAGATCGGGGCGATCTTGATCAGCAGCTTCTTCGGCCCTGCGGAGTCGAACCGCACGTGGGCGACGCGCTTGGCACCCTCGCCGGTGACGGCGTCGACGCGGCCCTCGCCGAAGTCGTCGTGACGGATGCGGTCGCCCGGCGCCAGCTCGAGGTCGCCGTTGTCGCGCACCTTGGCGGGGATCTTGTTCGCGAACCGCTCGAGGTTGCCCGACGGCTCGCGCCGCGCCAGCGGCACCAGGTCGTCGCCGTAGCGCCGGCTGCCCGAACCGCCGAAACCGGAGCCGGACCCCGAACCTCGGCGCGCGTTCAGCGCGCGCGACTGCGTCCCGCCGCGCGAGTTGACGTCGCCCGGCGACTGGCGCCAGTGAAGCAGCTCGGCCGGGATCTCCTGCAGGAACCGGCTCGGCATCGCCACCGTCACCTCGCCGAACTGCGCGCGGGTCATCGCGAGCGAGAGGTACAGGCGCTTGCGGGCTCGCGTGATGCCCACGTAGAACAGCCGCCGCTCCTCCTGCGGGCCGCCGGGCTCCCCCGCCGAGATCCGGTGCGGGATGAGGTCCTCTTCGACACCCGTGACGAACACGGCGTCGTACTCGAGACCCTTCGCCGTGTGCATCGTCATAAGCGACACCGAGCCTGAGGCGTCCTCGAGGTCGTCGGCATCCGACACGAGAGCGACTTCGGTGAGGAAGTCCAGCAACGTGCCCTCGGGGTTGTTGCGTGCGAACTCGCGGGCGACGGCGACCATCTCGTCGAGGTTCTCGATGCGCGCTTCGTCCTGCGCGTCTTTGCTCGCACGCAGCGCGTCGTAGTAGCCGCTCTTGTTCAGAAGCAGCGTGAGGCCCTCGGCGACCGCGGTCGGGGGGGCCAGTTCGCCCGACGCAGGGAGCATGATCTCGGATGCCTCGGCCAGCACCGCGTCGAGATGTGCGATGGCCGCCTGGATCTTGGGTCCGACGCCCAGCGCCGATGCGTTCGCGAGCGCGTCGCGGAACGTGATCTGCTGGTCGGCCGCGTACCGCGAGATCGTCTCGATCGTCACGTCGCCGATGCCGCGGCGCGGGCGGTTGATGATGCGGCGCATCGCCATCTCGTCGGCCGGGTTCGCGACGGCGACGAGGTACGCCAGGGCGTCCTTGATCTCGGCCCGTTCGTAGAACTTCGTGCCGCCCATGATCTTGTAAGGCAGCGCGGAGCGGATGAAGATCTCTTCCAGCGCACGCGACTGCGAGTTGGTGCGGTAGAACACCGCGACCTGCGAGTAGTCCACGCCGGCACGGCGCAGCGCCTCGATCTCGTCCGCGACGAACTGGGCCTCGTCATGCTGCGAGTAGCCGGTGAAGCCGACGATCTGCTCACCCGCGCCCACGTCCGTCCACAGCTTCTTGTCTTTGCGGTCGAAGTTGTGGCTGATGACCGCGTTCGCGGCGGACAGGATGTTCTGCGTCGACCGGTAGTTCTGCTCGAGCAGCACGACCTTGGCGCCCGGGTAGTCCTTCTCGAACTCGCTGATGTTGCGGATGTCGGCGCCGCGGAACGCGTAGATCGACTGATCCGAGTCTCCGACCACCGTGAGCGACGCGCCCTCTTCGGCGGCGGGCTCCGGCTCGAAGATCATCATGCCGCCGGAGCCGGCGAGGGGTGCGGCATCCGATCCCGGCGGACGCGTCAGCTCGTGGATCAGCGCGTACTGCGCGTGGTTGGTGTCCTGGTACTCGTCGACCAGCACATGCCGGAAGCGCCGCCGGTAGACGTCGGCGACCTGCGGGAACGCGCGGAACAGGAACACCGTCTGCCCGATGAGGTCGTCGAAGTCGAACGCGTTCGCCTTCTGCAGCTCGCGCTGGTACGCGCCGAACAGCTCGACGAACACGCGCTCGGCAGGGTCGCTCATGTTGGCCGAGCGGGCGTAGGACTCAGCATCAGCCAGCTCGTTCTTCAGCCGCGAGATCTTCGACTGCGTGGCCGCGGGGGTGAGGCCGAACGCGTCCGCCTCGTGCTCCTTGACGAGGCGCTTGATGAGCGCGCGCGAGTCGCCGGAGTCGTAGATCGTGAAGGACTTGGTGAAGCCGAACTGCTCGGCCTCGCGCCGGAGGATCCGCACGCAGGCCGAGTGGAACGTCGAGATCCACATGCCGCGCGACGAGTCGCCCACGAGCTGCTCGACGCGCTCGCGCATCTCGCCGGCGGCCTTGTTGGTGAAGGTGATCGCCAGGATCTGACTCGGCCATGCCTCCCGGCCCCGCAGCAGCGACGCGATCCGCCGTGTCAGCACGCTGGTCTTGCCCGAGCCCGCGCCGGCCACGATGAGCAGAGCCTGCCCGCGGTACGTCACGGCCTCCCGCTGCTGCGGGTTGAGCCCTTCGAGCAGGTCTTCGTCGGGGCGTGCGCCGGTGGCCCGAGGGCCGATGTCTCTGCCGACGATGATGGGGGTGCTGGCGTCCGTCATTGCCCGTCAAGTCTAGGCGCGCGCGCCGACACCCACCCCCGGGGCTCCCGCCGTCGCAGAGCGACGGTGCTGGCCTCACTGCAGCCCCGACGCAGCCGCCTTCAGCCGCTTCAGCGACGGCGACACCTCATCCAGCCGTTCCTCCGCCTCGTCGCGCAGCAGGTCGGCGATGGTCACGTAGGCGTCGGACGGCTCGCCCGCCCGGCCCGCGAGCGCTCCTTCGTGCGCCACCCGGTGCGCGAGCAGCCTCGCGTCGCGATGCGCGCCGAGCGCGTCGTGCAGGTACTCGCCGGCGTGCGCGATGGCTTCGACCTGCTGAGGGAACAGGTCCGGTGCGACGTCGGCGATCGCCTCGGCGACATACCGCGTGCGGCGCGCGGCCTTGCGCAGTGCGTGGTGCGCCTCGTCGGATCCGTCCAGCCGGCCCTCGGCCTTCTCCACGCGGCGCGCCTGATTCGCCAGCACGTCCGCGAGCACGTCCGGCGCGGGCCGATCCGGCTCGACGACGCCGGCGGTATCGACGAACTCCCGAAGCAGCCTTGTGCGCTCCTCTGCTCGCGGCGAGCCTGCGAGCTGCACCAGCCGCTGGTGGGCGGCGGCGTAGGCGTCGCGCTGGCTCTCGACGAGCCGGTGCACGACGGCCGGGTCGTCGATCTGCGCACGTTCCAGCAGCTGCTCCGCGACGTCCGCCGCAACCTCGATGTCGCGCACGACCCCCAGCTCGCGCCCCCACTCCGCATACGCGACGCGCAGGCGCTCGGCCGACCGCGTGTCGAGCTCCGCGCGGAACCCGCCCAGCACACTGCGCAGCCGCCGCACGCGCACGCGGTGCTGATGGACGCCGTCCGGCTCGTCCGCCAGAGCGGCAGCGGCGGTGCTTTCGACTTCGGCCGCCGCGCGGCGCACGATCTCGCCGAGCACCTCCCCGACGGTGGGGGTCTTCCGCGACCTGCGCATCTCCCGAGCCTAGGGACGCACCGCGCAGCGGGGAAGATCCGCGACCGGCGGAGGCTGGCCGGGGAGAGCTTTCAGCCGCGAGTGGGCAAGATAGACCCCATGCGCACCCTCCTCAACATCATCTGGCTCGTGCTGTCGGGCTTCTGGATGTTCCTCGGCTACATGCTGGCAGGGGTGGTGCTGTGCATTCTGATCCTCACCATCCCGTGGGGCATCGCCTCGTTCCGCATCGGCCTCTACGCCCTCTGGCCGTTCGGCCGCACGATCGTCGACAAGCCGACATCGGGCGTCGGCTCGTTCCTCGGCAACGTCGTCTGGGTGGTCCTCGCCGGCTGGTGGCTGGCGATCGGTCACATCATCACCGGCATCGCGCTGTGCATCACGATCATCGGCATTCCGCTGGGCATCGCGAGCTTCAAGCTCGTCCCGATCTCGCTCATGCCCCTCGGCAAGGTCATCGTCGACAGCCGCACGCTCCAGCCGGTCTGATCCGGATCACGGATGCCGCGGGCCCGCCCGCGCCTAGGGCTCGACGATGTGCGATCGCGTGGCGAGCGCGTTGAGCTCCTCGCATCCCCCGGCCGTCACGAGGACCGCGCCGCCGATGCACACCTGGCGGAGTCCGATGAGTGCGGCGGGCTGGAACGCGAACGCCATGCCCGCGCGGAGTTCGAAGTCGCCGTCTGCGGGAACGACCCCGGGGATCGGATAGCCGTCGAGGTCGGCACGACCCTGGGCGTTGACCCACATCGGGCTGTTGTACAGGCCGGGTGAGACGGTCTGCACCACGGGTGGCCGGCTCCACACGTCGGCCGCGACGATCTCCGCGTGCATCGCGGCGTACACGTCCGAGAACAGGACGCCCGGCCGGGTGGCGGCGACTCCCGCCTCGTAGGCTGCGCGGGCGGCATCCGCGAGACGGCGGTGCACGTCGTCGGATCCGAACTGCACGTGCATCTGCTGCTGCGACTCCAGCCCTGCCCAGCAGGCGAAGATCTCCGCGCCGATCGAGTCGCCCGGACGGAGGATCGGCGGCTCGCCGCCGGCCCAGCCCCATTCGATGGGACCGCCGAAGGCGGGGTTCCCGCTGCGGAGGATCATCCCGGGTCCGGCGCTGTGACCGCCCCGGCGCGTGATCTCGGCCTCGACCGCCGCGTACACGTCGCTCTCGCGCGCACCGACGCGCGCGGCATCCAGGAACACGCGGCTGGCGTGCTCGCCGATCTCGGCCGCGTGACGGAACAGCTCCTGCTCCTGCGGGCTCTTCACCAGGCGCGCCCGCGCGAAGGAGAGCGTGATGTCGACCCATTCGACGTCGGGCGTCGCCGCCGTGATCATCTCCCAGGCTCCGTGTGGGATGCCGCCGCCGAATGGGGACGCACCGCCCAGGCCGATCACTCCGACGCGCCCACGACCGATGCGCCACGTGCGCAGCACCTCGGCGATCAGCAGGGGCGGGGGGCCGGTGCGCAGGTCCGCGATCCATCGCGCGTCGGCGAGCCGCCGACCCTGGTCGTCGGACCTCAGCAGAGCGACCGCGCCCACTCCCGAGAGGAGAGCGGGCTCACCGTCGCGCGGAATCGCGACGATGCCACCGGGGATGGCCTCACCAGCCAGGTACACGTCGGTGCGATCGAACGTGCTGCCGAAGGCGACGACCCCCGAGAGGTCATCTGCGTCCATCAGCTCCCGCACGACCGCCCATCGACGATCGCGTTCGTGCAGGGTCGGTCGGGGGAACGGTGTGCGGGCCGGTGGCATGTCGGAGCTCTCTGTCGGCTGTGCAGGACGACGGGTGTGGGAGAGGATGCGGCGCCGCGCCCTCTCCCCCGGGTGGATCAACCCCAGGCGGTGTCCATCGACTCCAGAACCTGCTCGATCGTGAGCTGTCCGGTGAGGATGCCGGTCACGCCGGTGCCGAGCGCGTCGAACACGGCGCCGTTCGGCCAGTCGACGGGCGGGTACGGACGCGTGCCCTCGGCGGTGAGCAGCTCCTGCGAGCTCTGGTAGGCCTCGGGCAGTTCGGCCGTGTCGCCGCCCAGCGGAAGCGTGCCCTGGATCTCGGCCATCATGGCCGCCTGCTCGGGCTCCGCCGACCACTGGATGAAGTCCTTGACGAGCTCGGGGCTCTTCGTCTTGGCATTGCCCGCGATGCCGTCGGTGCTGGTGAGCAGCACCTTCGGGTCGAGGCCCTCGGGCGCCGGCATCGGCAGCACGGCCATCTGCAGCGCGCCCCCGGAGGCGTTCGCGAGCGTCACCGTCGCGCTGCTCGGCGCCGCGAAGGCGAGCATCGTGCCGCCTGCGACCCCGTTCGTCAGTGCGTCGAAGCCGGCGCCCTCGGCACCGGGCTGCATGCAGCCGGCGTCGTCGAGGTCCTTGATGGCCTGCAGCGCGTCCTTCCAGCCGTCGGACGCGGCGAAGGTGGTGTCGCCTGCCGCGCGCTGATCGTTCCAGTCGGGCTCAGGGCCGTAGACCGTGCTCGCCGCGAAACCGAGCGCCGTGATCGCGGGTGCCGTGGGAACTGCGCCGGCGAGGCCGAGCACGGCGATGCCGTCGTCCGATGCCCCGCCGCACTGGGCCGCGAGGTCTTCCAGGGTCGTGTCGGCGGTCCACTCGATGCCGGAATCCTCGGCGAGCGGCGCGTTCATGACGAGCCCGTTCACCTGCACCGAGGTGGGCACCCCGTAGAACGTTCCGTCGAACACCCACCCGGCCTGCACGGCCTCGGGCAGAGACTCCTCGAGGACCTCGCTGTCGAGCGGAAGCACCAGGCCTGCATCGGCGAGCGGGCCGACCGAGGGATTCTGGCCGGTGCCGGAGAGCGCGTAGAACACGTCAGGGCCGTTTCCCGCATTCAGCTGGGTGTTGAGCAGCGACGGGTAGCCGTCGAGACCGTACTTCTGGATCTCGATGGTGACGCCCGGGTGGCTGTCCATGTAGCTCTGCGCGAGCTGTTCGTACCAGTCCTGCGCGTCGGCTGCGATGGAGTACGCGAACGTGATCGTCTGCGGCTCCTCTCCGTCGCCGGCGTCGGCCGAGCCGGCGCAGCCGGCGAGAAGGAGCGCCGCCGAGGCGCTCGTGGCGAGCACGATGGTGCTTCGTCGGACGTGCTTGCGTGCCATGGTTCTGCCTTTCATTCGGGTGTTTCGGGTTGGCTCTGGTGTCAGACCGCGACCGGGCGCGGCGCTCGGTCGAGCAGGAGGTCGCGCAGCACTCGCGCGCTGTCGACGATGAAGCTCATCGCCGCGTCATCGGTCACCGTCGCGCGCAGGCGCGCCTCGGTTGCACGCATGTCGTCTGCCGAGGCGAACGCCTCCGCATGACCGCGCGCCCAGGCCAGCTCGGCGTCGCTCAGGTCGGTGTGCGAGGCACGCCACTCCGGGTCGTCGACGAACAGCGACATCTCGGTGCCCGGGTCCTCGCGCATGCCCGGGAAGAGGCCCTCGATCGAGTAGTTCCGCGCCGGCGCAGACGCCAAGGCATTCAGGACCCCGTCCCAGTCGATGACTCCCTCGCCGATGGGCGTGATGAGGCGACCGATGCCGTGCTCGTTGGGGACGACCACGACATCGCGAAGATGGGTCTGGCGCGTGTACGGGGCGACACGACGGGCGGCCTCGACGGGGTCCTCGCCGCGGATCACCACGTTGGCCGAGTCGAACGTGATGCCGAACGCGTCCGGGCCGGAGTCCTCGACGAGGCGCACGACCTCGAAGCTCGAGATCTCTTCGTGCGTCTCGAGGTTCAGATGCAGACCGAGGTCGCGCAGCACCGGCGCCAGCATGTCCAGCACGCGCGCGGTCGCCGCCAGCTGCTCGGGCCACGACACATCCGTGCGGAAGCGGTCGCAGGCGCGCAGGCCGCGCAGCCGGAACTGGTAGTTCGTCGTCGCGGCCCACACCTCCCTGATTCCGCACCCCGCGGCGGCCTCGAGCTTGCGCCGCATGCCTGTGAGCCAGTCACCGCCGCCGAGCCCACGTGTCGTCGCGTCCTCGGGCATCGCGAACGGGTTGACCTTGCCGGCCCCCGCCTCGAGATAGAGGCCGCGCTCGGCGGCCGCGGCGGCGACGTCGGCCAGCTCCCGGGCATCGAGCGTCGGGCTGAGATCGAGGATGTCGCGGAAGAACACCCCGTCCAGCCCCAGCTCGGCGACCCGCTCGATGACCCAGTGAGCGTCGTGCGTGAACGCGCCGGGCAGCTTCGTGGAGTCGGTGCCGACCCGGATCAGGCTCATGCGTCGGCGCCCTTGTCGTCGCCGGGGTCCGACAGGTCGACCAGGCCCCGGCGGAAGACGTTCTCGGGGTCGTACCGGCGCTTGGTCGCGGCGAGGTCGTCGTACTTCGCGCCGTACACCGCCTTGGCCACCTCGTCATCACCCTGCACCGACGCGAAGTTGATGTAGGTGCCGCGCTTGGAAGGTGCGAGCGCGTCGGAGAACCCGCGAGCCCATTCGACCAGCGGAGCCTTCTCCGACGGATACTCCCAGTCCGCCCCGATGTTGGCGGAGTAGTTCATGACGCGACCCGTGGGCAGCGCGTCGTCGCGTCCCTCACGTGCTGTGCCGGGCCCCGCGATGATCTCGAACGGGCACATCACCTGATGCGAGATGAACGCGCTGGAGTTCAGTGCGCGGCCCGGATAGAGATCCGACTGCTCGATGATCGTGTCGATCACATCGTCGGTGAGCTCCTCGATGAAGGTGTGCTTCCAGTAGTGGCGCAGGCCGTAGCGGAACTCGTCGTCGGTCTGGTGCTGCAGCGTGACGTGCGGCATCGTGCGCACGTCGAGGTAGATCGGTGTGAACCCCTCGAAGATCGGCGCGGTCGCCTCGGGCTCGTCGGCCGGGTCGCCGTAGCGGATGGTCGCGAGCGACAGGATCGGCTGGCCGCGGTGCTCAGCGGGGATCTGACTCCAGAACTCGGGTGCCCGGTACAGCCGCAGGTATGTGCCGACCTCTGACGGCATCCCGATGCCGCGCGCGGCGAAGCGCTGCATGATCGCCCGGCGGTCGTCCGCGGCGAACAGTGCGAGGCGCACCGTGGCCAGGCCAGCGAGCCGCTGCGGGCGGAACGTGAAGCGCGTCGCGACGCCGTAGTTGTGGCCGGCGCCCTTCATGGCCCGGAACAGGTCGGGGTGCGACGTCGCACTCACTTCGAGGATGCTGCCGTCGGCGACGACGACCTCGATCGACTCGAGGTGGTCCACGGTCGCGCCGTGCTGGCGCGCGAGGTATCCGAAGCCGCCGCCGAGCGTGAGCCCCGCAACACCGGTGTGCGACACCACGCCGGCAGGCACGACGAGACCGGTCCCCTCGCACGCACGGTCGACCTGCCCCCAGTTGCAGCCGCCCCCGACCCGGATGAGGCCGGCCTCCTCGTCGATCTCGATGCCGTCGATGAGGCGCGTGTCGATCTGCACCGCGCCGTCCATCGCCGCCGTGCCGGCGAGGTTGTGACCGCCGCTGCGGACCGTGATCGGGTAGCCGTGGGCCGTCGTCCAGCGCAGCGCCGCCGACACGTCCTCCGCGTTCCGCACCCGCACGATCGCTGCGGGGCGGCGGTCGATGTCGGCATTCCAGAGGCGGCGGGCGAGGTCGTACGCCGCCGTGCCCGGGTACAGCACATCGCACTCGACGGCGTCGGCGAGCTGCTCGATCGGGGTGACGGTGAGGGTCGTGGACATGATGCTCCTAACGGGAGGGGACGGATGCTGCGCGCTCGGCGAGCACGGAGCGCAGGTGCGAGGCCGACCGGGCGACGAAGGCGTCGTGCGTCGTGCGCTGGTCGGGAAGGAAGACGTCGAGGTCGGAGAACGACGGACCGCTGCCGTCGGCGGCGGCGCGCGCGGAAGAGGCGGCCAGGGCGTGCAGCGCGTCGAGGTCCGCATCGTCCAGCTCGGGGTGAAGTCCCACCCAGAAGGGGTCGGCGATCGGGACGTCACTGCGCCCTGACCATCCCCCGACGCCCTCGATGGTGAGGTTCAGCGCCGGGTTGGCAGCGAGGATGATGCCAAGGATCTCGTCCCAGTCGAGCTGCCCCTCACCGCAGGGCCGCAGGAAGCGGGTGAGCCCGTTCCCCTCAGGAGACGGATGGACACGGATGTCGCGCAGCTGAGTGCTGACGACGTGCGGCGCGACGCGCTCGACCGCCGCGCGCGGGTCCTCTCCCCGAGCAATCGGGTTCGCAGGGTCGAGGCAGATGCCGACGTGCGGATCGTCCGCACCCTCGACGATGCGCAGGAGTTCGCGGGTGGTGATCTCCTCGTGCGTTTCGATGCCCAACACGAGGTCGTAGTGCCGGAGCGCGGGGAGCAGCTTGTCGACGAGGCTGCTGATGGCCCGCAGCTGGTCGGGCCAGGGCGCCTCTCGGCGGGCGCGGTCGGTGTCGTACGGTGCCGCGTACTCCTTGACGCCCGCGCACGCCGTCCACAGTGTGCTCCAGCCCATCTCTGCGCAAGCGGCGAACATGCGCTCCATGCCGGCGATGAAGTCGCCGTCGCCCAGTGCGCGCACCTCGGGCAGCTCCGCGGTCATGTAGGGGTTGATCTTTCCGACGCCCATCTCCACGTACATGCCGAGTTCGTCGGCGCGCCGGCGGAAGGCATCCAGCTCCCCCCTGTCGAGGGTGGGCGACAGATCGGTGAGGGTGCGGATGTTGACGCCCTCGAGGCCCTGCGCGTGCAGCGTGTCGAGCAGCGCCGGGCCGTGCCCCCACAGATCGCCGACCCGGACGAGGCTGATGTCGGAGCCGATGCGCGTCACTCCGCCACCTCCACGCCCAGGCGGCGCCCGGCGTGCGGGAGGATGCGCAGCGCGTTCCGGCTCGACACCGCGGCGACCTGCTCGGCCGTCCAGCCGTCGCGCACCCGAGTCGCGTAGTCGCGCTCCAGCGGCAGGATCGACTCGTTGGCCCACGGCACGTCGGTGCCGAACAGGATGCGGTCGGTGCGCTCGAGCTGGAGCAGCGGACCCAGGTTGAGCGTGGTGTCGTAGTAGAGCCCGTCGAGCTTGCGGATCTCGGCCTCGAGACCCTCTGCGGTCACCGGCACGTTCCAGTCGCCGCCCTGCAGGGCGTGCATCGCGATGCGCCACTTGATGTACGGCACCATGCCGCCGGTGTGGGGGAAGACGAACCGGATCCGCGGGAACCGCTCGAACACGTTTGCCGCGGCGAGCGCGGTGACCGCACGCGTCGTGTCGAACGTCCCCTCCAGAAGGGGTCCCGGCAGGCCGGCAGGAGCGTCGAACACCAGGATCGGGTGCATGAACACCACCGCGTCGCGGGCGTCGAGCTCCTGGAGGAGTCCGGCGTATTCCGGCTGCGCGAGGTAGGCGCCCTGATAGCTGGTCAGCATCGCGACGCCCTCGAACCGGCCGCTGTCCAGCGCCGAGACCGCGTGCGCTGTCGACAGGTCGGGGTCGGGCATCGGGAGCGTGGCGAACGCGCCGAAGCGGGTCGGTTCCTCCCCCACGATGCCGGCGAGCTCGTCGTTCAGGTCGTCGGTCACGGCGGCGAGATCGGGGCCCGCCCACGACAGATCCGCGGGGACCGACAGAACCGACATCGTGGTTCCGGTGATCGCCATCTGCTCGAGTGCGATCTCGGGGTTCCACGCAGGCCCGCCACGGAAGACCGGGAGCCCGCGACGCTCCTGGTGGGCGACAAGCCCGGGAAGCGTGGGGTGGTGGTGGACGTCGATGAGGGTCATCGGACAGCTCCGATCTTCGTTGACGAGCAAGTTGGTATACAACATACGAACAAGCGGAAAGCCGTCGCTATATCCATCAAGCGCATGACGCTTATGTCAAGCATCGACGGTGTTTATACCTCTCGCCGGCTCGACCTGGGCCGGTGTGCCGTATACAACAGTCAAGGAGGGCCACTGCCCGAGGAGAGACCATGACCCCACACACCTCAGCCACACACACGCCGACCGACGCCATGTCCACGATCGGAGCGACGCACCAGCCGCTGCGCGAACGAGTGAGGGATCTCGTTCGCGATCGGATCGTGCGCGGCGAATTCGCCCCCGGCGACCGCCTCGTCGAGCGGGTGCTCGCCGAGGAGATGGGCGTCTCACGCGTCCCGGTGCGCGAAGCGCTCACCCTGCTGAAGGGCGAGGGATTCGTGCAAGATGTGCCGCGGCGCGGCGTCATCGTCACGGTGCTGGCGAAGGAGGACGTCGACGACCTGTTCGACGTGCGCGTCGCCCTCGAGGTGCAGTGCGCACGCCTGGCGAGCACGCGGGCGACCGACGACGAGATCCAGGCGCTCGCAGCCATCGCGGATGAGGCCGATGCGGCGCTCGCGCGGGGCGACGTCGACGCCATCGCCGACCTCAATCAGGCCTTCCACGACGCCGTCCCGCGCATGGCGCACAACCGCATCCTGGCGTCGACCCTCGAGCCGCTCGAGGGCCGGCTCCACTGGGTGCTCCGCCAGAACCGGTCGCCCGAGATCCTGCTCGCCGAACATCGGGAGCTGGTCGAGGCTCTCGCGCTGCGCGACGCCGACGCGGCAGCCGATGTCGCGCTGCGCCACGTGGACACGAGCCGCGCCCTCTGCCACGAGATCATGTTCGGCGACGAGGACTGACAAGCCGCGGATCACGGATGCCGCGGCCCCGCAGCATCCGATTCGTCACAGCAGTCGGCGCGCCGACGCCCAGGCCGTGAGCTCGTACCGTGACGAGAGCTGCAGCTTGCGCAGCACCGCGGACACGTGCGACTCGACGGTCTTCATCGAGATGAAGAGCTCGGCGGCGACCTCCTTGTAGGCGTAGCCGCGGGCGATGAGCCGCATCACCTCCTGCTCGCGCGACGACAGGCGGTCGAGCTCGTCGTTGGTGGTCGCGGTCTCGCCGACGGCGGCGCCGAAGGCGTCGAGCACGAATCCCGCGAGGCGCGGCGAGAACACCGCGTCTCCGTCGGCCACCGCGTGCACCGCACGGCTGACTTCCGCGCCCGACGAGCCCTTCGTGATGTACCCGCGGGCCCCGGCGCGGATGACCCGCACGACGTCTTCCGCGGCATCCGACACGCTGAGCGCCAGGAAGCGGGTCGCTGGCACCGCGGGCGCACCCCCGCGGATCACGGCCTCGCCGCCGGCCGCATCAGGTCCGGATGCCGCGCCCGCCCCCGCCGGCAGGTGCACGTCGAGCAGCACGACGTCGGGACTCGTCGCTTCGATGACGGCCACCGCCGAGGCCGCGTCTGCTGCCTCGCCGACCACCTCGATCGACGCGTCGAGGTCGGCGCGCAGGCCGGAGCGGAAGATCGAGTGGTCGTCGACGATCACGACGCGCACGGTGCGTTCAGCCACGGCTCGCCTCCCGGGTATGCGCAGAGCCGGCGTCGGGCGAGGGGGTCGCGGCATACCGCAGGTGCACCTCGGTGCCGCCGCCCGCTCCCCTCCGCACGGTCGCCGACCCGCCCGCGCGCCGCATGCGGCCGAGGATGGATTGACGGATGCCGAGCCTGTCGTCCCGGACGTCGTCGAGGTCGAACCCGGGGCCCCGGTCGCGCACGTAGACGTCGACGGCGTTCGCGTTGCCCTCGATGTACACCGACACGTCGCCGCCGGCGTGGCGCGCCGCGTTCAGCATCGCCTCGCGCGAGGCCGCCGCGACCTCGCCGCTCGCGCGCTCGGCGGGAAGCCCCGCCGAGACCACGTCGATGCGCACCGGGTAGTCGAGTTCGAGCGCGGCGGCGTAGTCCCGCAGGTCGGTGGGCAGGTCGCTGTCGGCGGGGGCGTCGCCGTCGTAGAGCCAGGCGCGCAGCTCGCGCTCCTGGGCACGGGCCAGGCGTGCCACTTCGCTCGACGCGCCGGCGCGGTTCTGGATCAGGGCGAGGGTCTGCAGCACCGAGTCGTGCAGATGCGCGGCCATCTCGGCGCGCTGCTCCTCACGGATCCGTCGCACGCGCTCACCCGAGAGCTCGCGCCAGCGGTCGACCAGGATCGACGAGTACACGAGCAGGATGCCCGCGATCGGCACCAGCGCGATCACGAACCCCGCGATGCCGGTCTGCCGCAGCGCCGAGAGCTGCGTGAGCAGCAGCAGGATGAGGGCCGCCGTCACCACGATGCGCACGACGTTCTCGTGCCGCGGGCCGCGCGCGGGGTCTCGGCGGTCGACGAGCGTCGCCCAGGCGCCCGCCGCGACCGCGAGCGCGGTGGCGAGGAGCACGCCTCCCACCCATCCGGGCGGTGACGTCCGGCCGACGCCGTTCGCCCCGAACAGGGCGATCGCGGCCATCGTCACCAGCACGACCGCGATCGCCGCCCCGGTGAGCAGCCAGGCCACGGGCACCCGGCGCGTCGGCACGTCGTGCCCGTGCGCGGCCGCGGTGGCAGCATCCGTCTTTCCTGCGCTCGTCGGGTCGCCCCCGCCGGCTGTGCCCGCGGCGCCACCGGGCGGCCGCGGGTCGTCCCACGGCACGAACACCCACAGCCACGCGTACAGCAGCGCGCCCGCACCCCACACGACGGTCAGCGCGACGAACGCGGTGCGCACGACCCACAGCGGCCAGCCCAGATGACGGGCCAGTCCCGCCGCGACCCCCGAGACGGCGCAGTCACGCACACGACGCAGCGGCGGCCGGTCCACAGGTGCCGGCGGCAGCGCCACGCCCGCGACGGCGTGCGTCGGAGTCGTGGAGGAGGGCATGCCGACAATCCAACCATCGCGCCCCACCCCGAGCGACGATCCCGAGCGGAGATCAGGGACGCGTCAGGGGATCACCCGATAGCGAGCCCCCCGCGGTGGCCGCCAGGGTGGAGACATGACCGACGCGACCACCGCTGCCCCCACCGATCCGGGACCGCCGCCGACCGCCCCTCCAGGGCTGCCGACCGGCACGGACCGGTTCTTCTCGTGGGTGGAGGGCCTCGGCATCGTCCGCGCAGACGGGTGGCTCGGCGGGGTGTGCGGCGGCCTCGCGGCTCGCCTGCGGATCGACCCGATCATCGTGCGCGGCATCTTCGTCGTGGTGGCGCTCTTCGGGTTCCCGGCGCTCCTGGTCTACGCGATCGCGTGGGCGCTGCTTCCCGACACGAGCGGGCGCATCCACCTGCGCGAGCTCTTCCACGGCCGCTACGACGCCGCGATGACCGGTGTCTTCATCCTCGCCGTCGTCGGCTTCGTCCCCGTCGTGCCGTGGCTGCGCAACATCCTGATGTGGCCGTTGTGGGCGCTCACCGGGTTCGCGCCGTGGGCGTGGGACGGCTCGGGCATCTGGGGCCTCGGCTCTCCGTTCGGCGGCATCGGCGTGATCCTCACCCTCGCCCTCATCGGCACGGCCGTGTACTTCATCGTCCGGGCGGCTCAGGCCGGCCGGCCCTCCCGGGCGGGCGCGCCGATGGCTTCCGCGCCGCCCGCCCCGGTCGCGTCGCATTCGGGTGCCGACGCGGCCCCTCCTCTCGCGGCCGACGCCGCGGGCATCGCGGATCCGGCCGGTCGGGCGCCGGCCGGATCCGCGACAGGATCGAAGACGGTCCCCGCTCCCACTCCAGACGCCGCTGCCGCGTCGCCCGGAGCCTCTGGGGGCGGGGGCCCAGCTGCGCCCGCAGGCGCTCTGCCGGGTCCCGACGCCGGCGATGTCGCTGCGGCGGACTGGCGCGCCGACTGGCGCGCGACCCAGGAACAGTGGCGGGTGCAGAACGACGCGTGGCGTCGCAGCCAGCAGGACGCGGCCCGCGCCGCCCGCGAACAGGCCCGGCGTGAACGACACGCCCACGGCGCGGCCTTCGCCCTCGACGCGGAGGAGCGCCGCCGCGCGCGCCGCGCCTCGTACCCCCGCACGAGCTTCGCGTTCGTGCTGACGACGCTCGGCGCCGCGGTCGTCGCCGGTGCCCTCGCGGTGCTGGTCGCCTCGAGCCCCGGCTCCGAAACGGCACCCTACGCCGGCGCCATCGGGCTGTTCACCGCCGCCGTGATCACCGCGCTCGCGATGGTCGTCGCCGGTGCGTTCCGCCGGCGGAGCGGGTTGCTCACCGCGGTCACGATCGTGCTCCTGGTGATCGGCAGCACGGTGGCGGCAGCATCCGGTCCTCAGCGCCTGGTGATCGGAAGCATCCAGCTCGGCACCGCGACCTATGAGCAGACGGCGATTCAGCCGTTCGGATCCACGTTCATCTCCGTCGGATCGCTGTCGGACGGCGAAGACATCCGCGCCGGCGGCGTCGTCGTGACGAAGGGTGTCGGCGGCACCGACATCGTTGTGCACCCCGGCACGGTGCTCGAGCTCGACGCGACGCTCGGAGACGGCGTCGTGCTCTACTCACGCATCCCCGATGCCGGCGGCGAGGCCGTCTCGGGAACCGTCGAGCCCGACGCCGACGGTGAGGTGACCTGGCGCGCCGTCAACGAGGACCCGAGCTCCGACGCCCTCACGACCCAGCACGTCACCCTCGACCAGCGCACCGGCTCGGTCCAGGTCACGATCTTCGAGAAATGAGCACCGATATGAGCACTCCTGAGACTCCGGATGCTGCACCCACCGCCGATGCGACGACCCCTGTCGCCGACGCCCGGGCCGGCGAGCGCGACACCGCCGACACGGCAGTGGCGATCGACCTGACGCCGCCGGCACCCTCGCCCCTTCCTCCGGCGTTCGATCCGTTCGTGGCCTCAGCGTCAGCGCCGGAGCCGGCAGCCGTTGCCGCCGAACCGGCGACCCCGCCGGCGACCGCGGTGGCACCGCGCGTGCGGTGGGCGGGGATCGTATGGGGTCTCGTGCTCGCGGTGATCGCCGCTTTCGCCGTGTGGGTCCTCACCGACGCGGCACGCCAGGCCGCGGTCACCGCGTGGCTGGTGAATCTGACTCCCGCCGCCGCCGTCGCGTACGTCGTGCTCTTCCTGGGCGGGTTCGCGCTGATCGCAGGCATCGTCGGCCTCGCCCGCCGCGCGCAGCGCGTCGTCGAGCGACGCCGCACGCCCGACCCGGCCTGACGAAGACCGCACACCACCGGTCGTCGATCGGAGGGCGGAGGACACGGAGCCGTCGCCCGCATACGCGAACGCGCCGTGCGCCCGAAGGCGCACGGCGCGAACGCGGTGGATCAGGCGCCGGCCGTGGGGCGACCGACGCCCGACGATCACTCGGCGACGAGGCTGCTGCAGCCCTCGTCGCCCGAGCCGACGCAGACCACGAGGGTCTCGGCGTCGACGAGGTCCTCGGGAACCTGGAAGCTCCACACGAACGTGTAGGACTTCTCCGGCGTCATCGGCACCTCGACGGAGCGCTGCGAAACCGCGCCGGCCGAGAACGAGTCGTCCGTGGTCGAGCGCAGGACGGGCGCCACATCGACGTCGGACCGGCCCTTCTCCGACACCCACTGGGCGACGTTGACGGTGACCCACTGGTTGCCCTCGGCGGGCTCGTCGAGCGTGGCGGCAGCGCTCTCGTCGGGGACGATGCTGCTCCACACCTCGAGCTCGGTGCCGTCGGCGCCGACACGCTCACCGGCGGCGGCGGGCTCGGTCACCGACGACTCGACGACCGAGTCGGCGGCCGACGTGGACGTCGGCTCGGGGTCGGCGGTGGACGCGCAACCGGCGAGCAGAAGGCCGGAAACGGCGGCGATGGACAGGAGTGCTGTGCTTCGTGAGCGCATGGTGAATACCTCTTCGAATTGTTTCGGGGATGTTTCTAAAGTACTCCCCCGACACGTGTGGTCCTACCACGCGCCGCCGTGCACTCCTCGTCTCAGGAGGCGCTGGTCCCCGCGTCGCCGCGAGCCTCCGGGCGTGAGGCCCCAGCCGGGACGCGCCGCCGTCGCCACGGCACCGCCAGCAGCAGTCCGACGACGAGCAGCGCACCGCCGAACGCGGCGGCGGCCCACGGGGTCACGGAAGGGATCTCGAGGTACGTCGTGATTCCGAGGATTCGCGCGAGCCCCCAGGGCAACAGGCCCATCTCGTCGTTCCAGAGTGTCAGCGCGGTCTCGAGGCCGATCGCCCCGACGACCACCGCGGGCACGAGCAGACCGGCACCGACCGCGGCGAGCACGTACCCGGTCGCGCGCCGCGCGCGCACCTGCGCCGACAGCGCCCAGCCGGCTGCGACGAACACCCACACGAACAGCGCGAACGCGACACTGATGTACACCGTGCGCAGCAGCGGGTCGGTCCAGAATGCGAACCAGTAGCCGCCCGGGCCCGTGAACGAGAGGGCGAACAGCGTCACGATGCAGCGCAGCATCACGACCCCGCCGACGGCGGCGATGACCGGCCATGGCGAGCGCTCCCAGACGAACAGACGCAGCACGAGGGCGAACACGACCCAGGCGCCGATGATGACCGCGAGGTGCGTCCACGACAGGAGCGACGTCTGCACGGCGCGCGTGGCGATCAGCAGCCCTGCGGGCACGATCAGCAGCAGCCATCGATCGAGCTCGAGCATGCCGAGGGTGGATTCGCGCGCCCGCCACGGCCTCGTCGAGGCGATCCACGTCGCGCGGGCTGCTGCGGCGCCGGGCTTGGCGACCAAGCGCGTGCGCGCCGCGAGCATGCCGATCACGACCCACGCGAGAGCCAGCACGAGCAGCACGCGGGCGATCCACGCCATGGGCTCGTCGCGCACCGCGCGCTCGACGCCGAGCTGGGCAGCGGTGAGGTTGAACGCGGGGTAGTCGAGGTTCCCCTCGTACTTCGCCAGGTGCTCGGCCGCGCGCTGCTCGTACGCGATGCGGTCGGCATCCCACTGCGCGTGCGCATCGGATGAGAGCGTGTCGTGCCACTGCCCCTGATGCAGGATCATCGCGCGGTACGCCTCGAGCAGCCGGAGCGTGTCGAGTTCGTAGCCCAACGTGTCGAGGAACGCCGCCCGCATCTCCGAGGAGCGCCAGGTGGCGGCATCCGTCTGCGAAACGAGACCGTGCATCTGCTCGACCGCGGCGACCGCCTCTGCGCCGTCGCCGATCGCCGCCCCGACCCCGTCGGAACCGCTGTCGCGGACGATCGAGTAGAGCACGTCGAGCACCGCGGAGTCGCCGGTGAGGATGTCCCACTCGAAGATCCACATCATGGGCGGCGGCTCGAGCCCGATCGCGAACACGCGCTGCGCGGCGAACTGCGGCACGTACATGCCCTGGGCGATCGCCTCGCGCGAGTGCGTCATCGCCTCGACGATCGCCTCGACCGTGGCGGGGTCCTCGGAGAAGTACTCCCGGGCCCAGGCCGCGGTGATGCCGGCGACATCGGCCTCGGGATTCTGGGCGAGGGATGCCGCGAGCTGGGTGTTCAGCTCGTACAGCTGCCAGAAACCCGATTTCAGGTACAGACTCATCGGTCCGGCGCGCCACGGACCGCCGTCCTGGGTCCAGACCCAGACGCCCTCGAGCTGGTCGTTCTGTGCGATCAGCTGCTGCAGCGCCCACTGGTACTGCGGGCCGAGGTCGTTGGGGAACGCGCCGAAATTCTCGAACTCGCGGCGGCTCTGGAACTCGACGATGCGCCGCTGCGCCCCCTGCTCGAGGGTGTCGTTGAGCGGCAGCCACGTGTAGAAGTCGCCGAGCGTGTACTTCGTCGACACGATGAGCGCGGGCGAGTCGATGCCGCCGAGCACCGCCTCGTACGACGCCGGGTTGGTGTGCATGTCGCCGACGGCGCCGACGCCCACCGACCACGTGCGGAAGATGACTTCGCGATCGGATGCCTCGGCCTGCGCCGTGAACGCCTCGAGCATCGTGCGCACCGCGTCCACCGAGGTCACCTCGAGCGCGGAGTAGTAGTCCCAGCCGCCCACGTCGTAGACGGGACCGGCCTCGCCGATGCGGATGAGCACGCCGTCGAGCGCGGGCACCGCGTCGTACAGCTCGTCGAGCCCCGCGGTGTAGACGCTCCACAGGTCGGGGTTCTCGGTGTCGAGCGAGCCGAACTCGTGGGTGAGGTGCTGCTCGAGCGGGCCGGTGAGGGCGAGCATGTCGGTGCGCAGGAACACCTTCATGCCGAGCTCGTCGGCGCGGTCCCAGAACGGGGCGTACGCCTCGCGCAGGGCCAGCGCCTTGTCGCGGTGGTCGTCGCCGTCGGCGTAGACCGGGCCATCAGGTGCGCCGTCGAACGTCACGTACTCGACGAACCCGGGGAACGCGACGGCGTTGAACCCGTTCGCGAGGGAATGCCGCAGGAACCCGTCGAAGTCCTCGAACGCGGCGGCGAGCGCGGTCTGATCGACGTACGGCGGCTCGGGCTGCATGACCGCGGCGAACGCCTTCGACGCGTGCGAGTAGTCGTCGCCCGACTCCCACTCGGCCGGATCGGGGATCACGCCGACCGCGCCGAGGTCGGTCATGCGCAGCGGCAGACGCGACGCCTCGTGCTCGCCGATGAGGTCGGTGAGGGGGGCGGCGGCGCGGACCTGGTTGCTGAGGTCGTAGATGCCGCGCGTGACACCGTCCTCGTCTCCGGCGCGGATGAGCAGCGCGGCGGTGTCGCCCTCGATGGCGTACGCGTCGTCGGTCGCGATGAGCGTCGGGTCGATCCGCACCGTGAGCACGGCTTCGCCGGAGGTTCCGGATGCTGCCGCTACAGCATCCGTCAGCTCCTCCAGCGCGACCGACACGCGCTCGGTGTCGGGGGCGTCGAACGTGAACGACGGCGGGAGGACCGGCTCGGCGACGACCGGCACGACGGGTGCGGCCGGCTCCATCTGGGCCGACGGCTCGGTGCGGATGCCGAGCGCGTCACCGACGGCGAACGCGGCCCCGGCGCCGAGCGCCAGGAGGATGATCGCGGTGACGAGAGCGAGGATGCCTCGCCGTCGCGCCGTCGTCATCCCTTGATCCTAGATCTACGGGAACGCGATCTCTTCGTGCGGCTGCCGGATGAGGAACCCCTGCGCACGATCGCAGCCGAGCTCGACCGCGGTGTCGAGATGGGTGAGCGTCTCGATCCCCTCCGCCACCACGCGCAGACCGTGCGCATGCGCGATCTCGACCTGCCCGCGCAACGACGGCGGTGCGGGTCGCTCAGCGGCTCGTACCAGTCCGCCCGGCAGCTTCACCTCGGAGATCGGCACGCTTCGGAGGAGTTCGGGCCACAGACCCTCGTCCCCGGGGCCCGCCAGCGAGAACTCGACGCCGATCTCGCGAAGCGTGCGCAGTCGCGACAGCACCGCATCATCGTCGAGCCAGGGCAGAGCGCGGGGAAGCTCGAAGACGAGCGAGCCGCGAGCGAGCGCACGACTCTGGAACTCGCCGGCGACGTGATCGGCGAACGATTCCTCCTCGAACTGCATCGGCGAGACATTGACGGCGACGCTCCAGTCACGGCCCGTCTCGCGCCATCCGGCGAGCGTGTCGAGGCACTCGTCGAACATTCGCCGCCCGAGCGCGTGGATCGCCCCACTGCGCTCGGCGACGCCGATCATCGTCACGGGATCGATGTCGCCGAGCTGCGGATGGCGCCAGCGACACAGCGCCTCCGCCGCCACGATCGACCCGCTCTCCAGCGACACCTGCGGCTGGTAGACGGCGAAGATCTCGGAGCCGCCGACAGCGGCCGCCAGATCATCCGCGAGGTCGCCAGGGGTGGTGGGCACCCCTCAAGTCAGCCCTGCGCCGCACCCCGATCGCAAGCGCGCGCACGAGGAGCGACGTTCGGCTAGAGTTCGCCGCTGCCACGCTCGCGGGAGGCCGTCGAGGCCCGACACACCGATCCTTATACTTTTCACGTCGCAGATGCAGGGAGAGGATCGCGATGGCGTTTCGGAATCTGGAGACGTTGGACTCCTGGCTCGCCGAGTATCGCGCGCAGGGCGGGCCGCTGGCCGACGCCGCACGCGTGACGGTGCAGGACGGCGAGGGCGGGGAGAACACCGGCCTCGTCGTCTTCCGGCTCGGTCACGCACCGACCGGCGTCTTCATCCAGCCGGCGACGCCGGGGGCCACCGCCTGGGTCGCGACCATGGAGCCCCGCGAAGAGAACCTCGTCCTGGATGCGGCGGGGTTGCTCGAGCTTTCCGCAGAACTTGCCGCCGTCTCCGAACTGTGCGCGTTCCTCGAGGCGAAGTCGCTCGCGTATCGCGGCATCGACGTCGCCTGAGCGCCGTGTCAGTGCCGGGCGCCCACCGTCGCCGCGGTCAGGGCCACGAGCAGGGCGGCGGACTTCTCGACCACGGCCTGGTCGGCAGCGCCGACGGCGACGTCGAAGTCGTCGTCGAACCGGTTGAGGGACGACCACGGATCGTCGGCGATGTCGATCGTGGCGGTGATGCGGTTCACCCGTCTGTCGGACGGGTCGACATCGCGTCGCACCAGGGACCGACCGACGAGCCGATCGATCAGCGTGGTCACACCCGCCGAGGTGATGCCGAGGTACTCGCGCAACACTGTCGGCCGCGTTCCGGGGTTGCCCACCACGAACAAGAGGGCGCGGGCATCGATGTCGGAGATGCCGAGGCTCGCGCGCGCCGCCACCATCGCTGCGTTGCGGGCGTCGAGATACTGGCGCAGGGCCAACCCGAGGGTCAGCGCCGGGGTGTCGTTCGCCATGCCGCCATTCTCCCTCAGCCGCTTCGGGAACAGACTAGCTCAGGTCGCGAACATTTAGAATACTTATCTAATTCTGCGAAGTATCGATTAGACTGACCTTGCCCGCAGACACGACGTCGATCGCTGTTCGCCACACCCATCGCCTCGATACAGAAGCCAGGAGGCCGCCGTGACCCACGAAGATGCCTTGATCGGATGCCGCATCCCCCACACCCCCCGCGCCTCGAGCATCCCGTGCTAGGTCTCGCCATCTGCGGGCTCATCAGCGTCGACGGTCAGTCGACGATTCTCGACGCGAACACGCAGGTGCTGAGCTGGCTCAACTGCGACCGAGAGGACGTGATCGGACGGCCGCTCGAAGCGCTGCTCACGCTGCGCATGCCACTGGAAGGCGCGGACGGCCAGCGCCCGACCGATGCCACCCTGCATGGGGTGTCAGGCGTCGTCCGCCCCGTCGTGGTCGGGTCGCTCGGTGAGGACGAGTCCGGCGTCGAGCGCATCGCGGTCTACGACGTGTCGACGCGGTCGGCGTTCAGTCTGGGATTCCAGGGCGCCGAGGCCAAGACCGAGCGCGGCCGGCAGCGCCTGCAGATCCTGCTCAACGCCGCCGTCGGCTTCGGCAACGTCAGAACCGAGGTCGACGCGGCAGAACTGCTCGTGGATGTGGCGCAGCGGGCGTTCGCCGCGAGTGCGGTGAGCGTGCACATCGGCGGTCCGGAGGGACTGATCCAGGTCGCTGGGGTGAACCCGCTCGCGGCCCATTGGCCGACGGGCCTGCGTCCGGCCGGAACGACGACCTTCCTCGGCGGCCAGGTGCTGATCGTGCGCTCCCCCGAGCATGCGGACTCCTATGTGCCCGGAGTCGGCATGAGCGACATCTACCGGGCAGGCGGCGTGCACGCGGCGATCGCCTCGCCGATGCGGTCCCACGGGGATGCGGTCGGTGCGATGGTCTGCTTCTTCGACCATCCTCGGGAGTTCGACGAAGAAGCCGTTCCGCTCGCCGAGGCGCTGTCGAATCAGGCGGCGCAGGCGATCGCGCGGATCCGTCTCGAAGACACTCTGCGTCGCGCAGCGATGCACGACGAGGTGACGGGGCTGCCGAACCGGCGACTGATCGAGGAGGACGTCACGCGCACGCTCTTCCAGGACTACTCGGCCCTCACCGTGATCTTCATCGATCTCGACGGGTTCAAGGCTGTGAACGATCTGCTCGGTCACGCCGCCGGTGACGCGCTCCTCCGAGAGATCGGGCAGCGCCTGCGCGGCGTCATCCGGGAGTCGGATGTGCTGGGACGATTCGGCGGCGACGAATTCATCGCGGTCGCCGCGGTGGACAGCGTCGGCGACGCCGCAGCACTCGCCGACCGCATCCGCGCCGCGATCGCGGAGCCGTACGACGAGCTGCCGCCCGTGCTGTCCATCACGGCGAGCGTCGGCGTGGTCACTGTGGGAAACGACGGGGCGCCGGTCATGGACCAGCTCATCCGCGCTGCGGACCACGCCATGTACGAGGCGAAGATGGCCGGCGGGGACCGCGTCGCCGTCGCCCGCATCGCCTCGTCCCCCGTCCTCCAGTAGCAGTCAGCTGCTCTTGCGCATCGCCCGGATCCCGACGGCGAGCCCGAGCGCCGCGAGCACGATCGCCGCGACCCAGCCCCACAGCACCTCGACCGCGCCGAGGTCGCCGGCGAACAGCGCGCGCTCGGCCTGAACGACCCAGTTCACCGGGTTCACCGTCGACACCGCACGCATCCAGGCCGGCCCTTCGTCGAGCGGCAGGAGCATGCCCGAGAGGATCAGCAGCGGGAAGATCAGCGTCTGCTGCACGCCCCAGAAGAGCCACTCGCGATCCTTGGTCTTGAGTGCGAGCGTGTACGACAGCGACCCGAGCCCCACGCCGAACACCGCGAGCAGCGCGAGGCCGATCACGAGCCCCGGCACGTCGATCGTGAAGCCGAACGGCCACGCGATGAGCACGATGATCAGCGCCTGCACCACGATCGGCGCGATCTCCTTGAGCGCGCGTCCGACCAGCAGCGACGACCGCGCCAGCGGCGCGACCAGCGTGCGCTCATGCGAGCCCGTCATCATCTCGTACTGCAGGTTCGACCCGGTCGCCCCGGTGCCGAACAGCACGATCATCACGAGCACGCCGGGCACGAACCACTGCAGGGTCTCCCCTACGGGTGCGCCGGAGGAGCCGACCAGCAGCGGGGCGAACAGCCCGAGGAACACCAGCGGCTGCACCAGGCTGAAGATCAGCGTGAACGGGTCGCGCACCACCGGCTTCAATTCGCGCGTCAGCACGTTCCACGTGTCGCGCGCCGGGTTGGCCCGCACCGCGGTGTCGGGCCGGGTCTCGATCTGAGTGCTCATCGCTTGGCTCCTGTCGCCTCGGTCACCTGTTCGGCGGTTCCGGATGCCTCGGACGAGGCCTCCGCGTTCTGCTCGGGTTCGCCCTCGCCCTCGCCGGCCTCGCGCAGCGTGCGGCCGGTGAGCGCCAGGAACACGTCGTCGAGCGTCGGCGGCACGCCGGTCGCTGTCCGCACCATGAGCCCGGCCGCGTCGAGCGCGCGCACCGCGGCGGGCAGCAGCGCGTCGCCTTCGGGCACCGTGAGGACGATGGATGCCTCGACCCGCCGCACCTCGCGCTCGGTGAGCCTCTGCACCACGGCGACGGCGGCCGCAGCATCCGGCTCCGTTTCGAAGCCGAACGTGAGCACGTCGCCCGCGAGCTCCGCCTTCAGCCGGGCCGCGGTGTCGTCGGCGATCACGCGACCCCTGTCCATGACCATGACGCGCTCGGCGTAGCGGTCGGCCTCCTCGAGGTAGTGCGTCGTGAGGAAGACCGTCGTGCCGCACAGCGCGCGGAGGTCGATGATGTGCTGCCAGAGGTTGGCGCGGCTCTGCGGGTCCAGTCCCGTCGACGGCTCGTCGAGGAACAGCAGCGGCGGCGCGTGCATGAGCCCGAGGGCGACGTCGAGCCGGCGCTTCTGCCCGCCCGAGAGCTGCTGCACCGACCGCGACGCGAAGCCTGCGAGGTCGAGCGACTCGATGAGCTCGTCCGCCCGCGCCCGGGCGGCGGCCTTCGACATGCCGTAGAACGCACCCTGGCTCAGCAGCTCGTCTCGGGCGCGCTGCGAGAAGCTGCCGCTGGTGAGCTGGCCGACATAGCCGATGCGAGCGCGCACCTCGGCGGGCTGCTTCAGGATGTCGAAGCCGACGACCCGCGCCGTGCCCGATGTCGGCGGTATCAGGGTCGTGAGCATACGCAGGCTGGTCGACTTGCCGGCGCCGTTGGGTCCGAGGAACGCGACGAGCTCGCCGCGCGCCACCTCGAACGCGAGGTCGGTGACGGCCTCGACGGTCTTGCCTTTCACAGTGAAGCGCTTGGTCAGACCTTGCGCTCGGATGATCGATTCGTTCGCCATGCCCCCACGCTAGGAGTGGATGCGGACAGATACTGTCCGCGATACATGAGATTCTTTTCGCATGGCCGACACCACCACGCGAGCCTTGTCGCTGCTCAACCTGCTCCAGACGCACCGGCACTGGCCGGGTTCCGAACTGGCCGTCCGGCTGGGCGTCACCGAGCGCACGGTGCGGCGCGATGTCGAGCGGCTGCGCGACCTCGGCTACCGCATCGAGTCGATCCCGGGGGCGGCGGGCGGCTATCGCCTCGAGGCCGGCAGCGCCGTGCCGCCCTTGCTGCTCACCGATGAAGAGGCGGTGGCGATGGCGATCGGGCTGCGGGTGGCAGCATCCCAGCGGCTCGTGAGCGGTCCCGAGACGACCATCACCGCGCTCGCGAAGCTCGAGCAGGTGCTGCCCGCTCCTCTGCGCCGCCGCGTCGCCGCGCTGGCTCAGACTGTGCAGCCCGCCGGACTCAACGCCGGCGCCGCCGTGTCGGGCGAGGTGCTCGGCGAGCTCGCACTGGCCACGCGCGATCACGAGCGGGTGAGATTCACGTACACCGCGGCATCGGGTGAGGTCACCCACCGGCGCGTCGAGCCGCATGCCCTCGCGCCCGCCGACCGGCACTGGTACCTGCTCTGCTGGGACCTCGACAAGGAGGACTGGCGCACGTTCCGCGTGGACAGGCTCACGGATGTCGCGCACACCCGCGTGCTCTTCGAGCCGAAGCCGCTCACCCCCGAGCAGATCGAGGAGTTCATCTTCGTGGCACGGTCGTGGGCGAGACAGGCGGTGGAGGCGGACGCGGTGATGGAGCTGCCTCTGGACGAGATGCGCGACTACTTCGGCCAGTGGGGTCAGGGCGCGACGGCCGAGGACGCGACGCACACGCGCTGGCCGGTCGGCGGTTCGGACTTCCGCGAGACGATGTACGGCCTGAGCTGGATCCCCGCGGGGGTGGATTACACGACGGACCTGACATCGCCGGCTCGAGAGGAGCTGCGCGAGACCCTCGAACGGATGCTCCGAGCCCTGGACGCGCCCGCACCCCCGGTTCCGCCGGACCGGGCTCTGGCGCGCGAGCGACAGCTGCCGGCGTAGCTCGGGATCTCCGCAGCATCCGCCGGCGTCTCACCGAACGGCACCCCACCCCGCCACTCCGCACGCGCTCAATAGGCTGGGTCAATGGAGCTGGGGATCTACGCGGTCATCGCCGTCGCGGTCATCGTGGCGGTCGCCGCGTTCTCCAAGAAGCTCGGGGTGGCGGCGCCGATCATCCTCGTGGTCGTGGGGGTGGGGCTGTCCTATCTGCCGGGGGTGCCCGACATCGAGGTGCCGCACGAGATCATCCTCGACGGGGTGCTGCCGCCGATCCTCTACGCCGCGGCGATCAGCGTGCCGATCACCGACTTCCGCCGGAATGCGGGGTCGATCGCGAGTCTGTCGGTCGTGCTGGTGATCGTGACGGCGTTCGCCGCGGGCTTCCTGCTGTTCTCGCTGCTGCCCGATCTCAACCTCGCCGCGGCCATCGCGCTCGGCGCGGTCATCAGCCCGCCCGACGCGGTGGCGGCGACCTCGATCGGCCGGCGGCTGGGCCTGCCTCCGCGACTGCTGACCGTGCTCGAGGGCGAGGGCCTCCTCAACGACGCGACCGCCCTGGTGCTGCTGCGCTCGGCTGTCGCCGCTGCCGCGGTGGGTGGCCTCACGACGCCGTGGGCAGGAGTGGTCGACTTCGTCTACGCCGTCGTCGTGGCCGTCGCGATCGGCCTGGTCGCCGGATACGTCACCGTGTTCGTGCGCTCCAAGCTCGACGATCCCGTGCTCGACACGGCGCTGTCGATCGCGGTCCCGTTCGTCGCGTTCGCGCCGGCCGAGGCGCTCGGCGCGTCCGGCGTGATGGCGGTCGTCGTCGCCGGCCTCTACACCGGCCACGCGGCGCCCACGAAGTTCAGCGCACAGGCGAGGATCAGCGACCGCATCAACTGGCGCACGATCCAGTTCCTCCTCGAGAACGGCGTGTTCCTGCTCATCGGCCTCGAGATCCGCACGCTCGTCGATCACGTCGACCCGACGGTTCTCAGCGCCGGCGACGCGATCCTCATCGGCCTGCTCGCGACCGCAGCCCTCATCGTGATCCGCTTCCTCTGGATCGGACCGATGGTCTACGCCCTCGGCAAGCGCGAGGAGCGTACCGAGAAGCGCACCTACCACGCGCTCCTCGCCCTGTACTACTACCGGAGTCACCCGGTCAGCACTGCGCGGCAGGCCCGCATCCGTGATCGCCTCGAGCGCGACTACGAGCGCCGGCGCGCCGACCTCGAGCAGCAGCGCCAGGAGCACATCGACTGGCGCGGCGGGATCGTGCTGGGCTGGTCGGGCATGCGCGGCGTCGTGACGCTCGCCGCCGCGCAGTCCCTGCCCGAGAACACCCCCTACCGACCGCAGCTGATCCTCATCGCCTTCACTGTCGCGGTGGTGAGCATCGTCGTGCAGGGCGGCACGCTGCCGTGGCTCATCCGCTTGCTCGATGTGCAGGGCATCGATGCGCAGGAGGACCGCAGAGAGCTCGCGTCCCTCCTCGAAGACATCAGCAACACCGGCCTCGAGACACTGGACGAGATCGAGACGGATGCTGCCACCACCGCCCCGATAGACCCCGATGTCATCGAACGCGTGAGGCGGGCCTCCTTCCTCAGCACCGAGGCCGCATGGGAGCGCGCACGCGTGGTGCGCAAACCCGGCGAGATGCCGCATCAGCGGTACCGCGAGCTGCGCCTCGCCGTCGTCGATGCGGAGCGCGAACGCCTGCTGGAGCTGCGTGCCCAGGGCGTCTACTCCTCGCGCGTGCTGGCCGAGGCGCAGGCCATGCTCGACCTCGAGGAGACCCGCCTGTCGCGCCATTCCGGCGATCGCTGACCCGCGGCGTTCCCTCGCCCAGCCTTTCCTGCGGTGGTTGCCGGGCACCCGGCGTCGCCCTTCCGCCGAGTCGGCGACGGTTGGAGGATCGGGGGGGTGGTCTAGGCGGACCTGGCCCGTCTGAGCTCGCGCAGCAGGAGCCGGTTGGGCCCTCGCCACTGCCGGCGCGGGTCGATCCAGGCCGGTAGTCGCACGTGCGGCATGCCGTCGATCATGCGGATCTCCCATCCGCTGGTCTCGATGCCGTGGTGATGGTGCCAGCACAGCAGCACCCCGTTGTCGACCGAGGTCGGGCCGCCCTTGGCCCAGTCGACGACATGATGCACCTCGCACCACGCCGCCGGGACGGTGCAGCCGGGGATGATGCAGCCGCCGTCACGGGCGCCGATCGCCTTGCGTTGCCAATGGTTGAACACCCGATCCTCGATGCGCAGTGCCTTGATGGCGCCGTCGGCGGTCAGGGTGAGCCGGTGAATGGTGCCGTGGCAGCCGACATGCCTCGCGAACGAGGCCGGTACCGGTACCGGACCACCGGCGGACTCCACGAACGCCACGCCGTCGGGGGCGGCCAGGTCCTCGACGGTGGTGGTGACGATCAGCGTCGGCGCGGCCCCGCCCAGCGTCGGCGTCGCGGCCGCACCCGCCGCGACCGACAGGATCGACGCGAACGCGTCGTGGCGCTTCTGGTCCGCGGTCCGCGGATCCAGCACCCGCTCCGCCGCCTCGCCGGTCGCGGCTTCAGCCTCGCAATCGACGAAGCGGGGCCCGCTGTCCTGCACCCGCGGATTCAGGTGCGCGTCCATCAGCCGATCGAACTGCGCCGCGACGTCGTCG
>NZ_JYJA01000037.1 GCF_000956465.1 Microbacterium trichothecenolyticum | reverse complement strand
CCACACCCCCGCTCACCGGGTGGCGCGGCTTCCTCGCCGGCCTCGGCATCACCGTCCGCCCCTCCGCCACCGAGACGCGACACGCGGAAGAGCGGGCGCTGGTGGCCGCACGTGGGGCGGGTAGGGGACTCCGCAGCCGGGGCGGATCCTGCGAGGAGTGCGTCCGGCTGCGGAGTCGGTTCCCTCACCTCCTCTCTACGTTCCGTCGTGATGGTGTCGTCGATGTCCTGATACGGTCCCAGCTCCAGATCCCCCTCATCCGACCCCTCCTCGTCGCCGAACCCGAGTTCTGCCGTGGTGGGGAGGAGGGTGAGGTCGCCGGTCGGGTCAACGAGCAGGTGGTGTTCGCCGCGGTCCCCGGAGGTGACCAGCTCGACCGGGGTGCCGGTGCGACGCGCCTCGTCGCTGGCCCGGCGGATCACGGCATGCCGGATGTCCTCGTCACCGGTGGCGGTGACCGGTTCGGTGCGTCCGTCGGTGGTGATAAAGGTCGCGGTCGGGCCGGTGACGGTCGCGTAGGTGCGTGGGCGGGCGACGGTAGTCATGGTCACAGCTCCTCGGTCAGGTCGCGGGTCTCTGTGGTCAGCCAGCCGGCCACGGTGCTGTCGGCTGGGTCTGCGGGTTCGGGCCAGTAGTCGTCGAGCGCGCCGGTATCGATGACCCGGACGGTGGCGTCTTCACGGTCGGCGGGGTTCACAGCGTCGTCGGTGGCGAACAGTTCGTACTCCCACGGCGTTGAGGTGGCGAAGCAGTCCACCAGGTAGGAGTACTGGCCGACGTAGGCGAGGAACTCGCCCTTGCGCAGCTGCCTCGCCATCTCCACATGCGGGGCCGGCAGGTTCAGCCGGGCACGCAGCGCGGTCTGTTCTTGGTGATTGACGCGGAAGATGAACTTGTTCTCGATGTCCCCGACGATCGAGTAGGCCAGCGACCGTTCCAACGAGCCGTCTTCGCCGACGGCGTCGAGGTCGCCCATCTTGTGCAGGATGACGATGTTGCTGATCCCGTAGTGCCGGGACAGTTTCAGCCACTGCTGGAACATCTGCAGCGACGCCAGCGACGTCATGTCCCGCCATCCCTCCTCCCGCACCACATACCGGGTCCGCCGCGCCGCCCGATCCGAGATCACCGCCTGGATCCACGCGGTCGAGCACACCTGCGTCAGCTGCGCCGCGAGATCCCCGCGTGCGAAGAGTTCGGAGGTGTCGGTGACGACGATGGGGGCGTCCTGGTCGAACTCGACCGTGGACTCGTCTTCGAAGAGGCCGGAGAGGTCGCCTTCCACAAACCGGCGCAGCACGAACCGCGGCTGGATCGCCCCCTCCGCAGCCCGGAACGCCGCCTGGGTGTCGCCGGCGAGGTGCCCGAGCTCCTCGTAGACGCCGCGGAGGGTGGGGTGGTCGCCGGTGCGGGCGACGCAGCGTTCCAGGGCGTCGAGGATGGCGGCGTGCTCGACCGCGGTGAGCCGGTTGCCGAGGGTCATCTCGATGAGCGCGATGAGGGTGCCGATGCGGCGCTGTTTCACCATCTGTTCGTGCTGCTCATCCGACGTCCCGGTGCGCCGGGGGCCGCGGTCGAGGGGATTGAGGCGGGTGCCGGTGCCTCCGCCGAGCCGGATCACCCTCCCGCCTGGGATCGCTTCTGCGACGGTCACCCATTCGCCTTTCGGGTCGGACGGGACGACGACTTGGTGGCCGAACGCGATCGAGCGGGTGACGAGGGTCTTCACGGTGGCGGACTTCCCGCCCCGGTAGGCGCCGAGCACCAGAATGTTGGTGGAGAAGGTGCCCCGCTCGGTGGAGTCGACGTACGCCTCCCACGGGGAGAAGTGCCAGAGCGCGTCGGCGTTGAGGTCGACCCCGAGGATGGGGCCGCGGTGCCCGAGGCCGCTGTCGGCGACGAACGGGTAGATTCCGGCGATGTGCTGCGAGGTCGCCTGATGCGCGGGGATCCACGCCTTCGCGAGGTTCCAGTACCCGCCCTGCGTGATCCCCGGCCCGAACGGCCCCGGCACCGCCGGCTCCGGCAGGTTCCGGCCCCGCCGCGACGAACGCTCCGGGGTCTCCTCCTGCTGGGCCTGGACAATCTGCTTCTGCAGGTCGCGGCGTTCCTTGCGGGTGAGGCCGGTGGGCGTGAAGGTGGCGGCGTGGCGGGTCATCACTTCATCCCCAACCCGACCGGGATCGCGTTCACCATCAGCGCCTCGGCCTGCTGGCAGTACAGGATCTGCGCCTCCATGCCCGCCCGCGACAACGCATTGCGCATCCCGGCGATCGCCTGGTCGAGGCGTTCCTCGTCGGGGGCGGTGACGGTGAGGTAGGCGCCGTACTGGAACTCGCCGTGCCCGTTCGCGATCTCCTGCTCCTGCTGCTCCAACGCGCGCCAGTCCGCCGCATCCGCCGCCGACCCGTCCGCGCCCCGCTTGGCGCGCAGCTTCTCGTTGCCGCGCCACACCTTCTTCTCATCCCGAATCCGCTTCAACGCCTTCGACACCGGCACCGGGGTGAGAACGATGGAGAAGATGTGTGTGATCGCCTCCCCGGTGTGCGGATGCCGCGCGAACACCACCGGCGCCAGGAACCCCACAGGGCTGTCAGAGCGGGGCCATTCGTGCACCCACATCGTGGTGTGCACGGCCGAGTCCGTCACGACGATCCCGTTGCGGCCCTTGGGCTCGTCCAGGTACATGGGCCCGATGGCGGCCGGGTCCACCCCGGTGAGATGGTCGGGGCGGTTCTGCACGGTCGCGGCGAACTCCGGATCGAACGCCAACCTGCCCAACGCCGCGAACTCGCGGGGGGAGAGCCAGCGGCGCACCTTGATCTTCGCCGCCGACAGCGCGTCGGCGAGGTTGCCGGCCTCGATGTGCGCGAGCGCGACGATCGCGTCCTTCCCGCCGCCGAGGGCCTTCAGCTGGGACCCGAGGGTGACCAGGTCGAGGGTGAGGACGAGGTAGTTGCGGTGCGCGACCTCGAACCGTTCCGCGTGGTCCATCACGTCCTGGTAGTTGCGGGCCACCGGCGACTCCGGATTCAGATCCCGCACCCGCCGCACCGTCTCGTAATGCTCCCGCGCCGCGCGGATTGTGGTCGGCAGAGTGCGTTCCTGCAGCGTCACCCGCTTCACTCCCGGCCGCTGCGTGAACGGCCCCAGCACACGGTCGAACTGCTCAGCGAGGTCGAACCGTTCCGGCAGGTCGTGCATCAGGAACCCCTGCACCTCGAGCTCCGCAATCACGCTCACGGACCGATCGTGCGGGTTGTACACCGCGGCCGTCCCGCCCGCGTCCCACAGCTGGATCGACGCCCGGGTGCCCGGCAGGTTCAGTGTTCCCGTGAGGCGGGGCTGTTCGGGGCGGAAGGTCTGCGTCGTGGCACCGGCGGTGTGACGGACCTGCTTCATCAGCCACAAGCCCGCCATCCGTGGCGTGGAGACGCCGTGGATGCTGGTCAGCGCGGTGATCCCGAACAACAGGTACAACGGGGCACCGTAGAGCAGGCCGAGGGGCCCGAACCGGTTCACGAAGATCAGCACGACCAGGGCGGCGCCGGTGAGGAAGCCGATCTGCCACCCGTCCATGCCCATGACAACGCCCTGCCGGGACCGGCGCGGCAACCGCACCGGACGCAGATACTCGGGTGTCGTGCTCATGACGGGCTCCCCTCAGGGCGAGGCGGTTGCGGTTGCGGTGACGACGGCGACCTCACCGTCTGCGACCCCTGGGTGGACGGCGTCGACGTCCGGCCACCATCCGGGGCGGGGGTGCGGCCCTGCGCCGGCGCGGTGGCGCCGCGCGGTGCGTTCGCCTGCCCGGAGCGCACCTGCGTTGGCTTTGCGGCCGGACCACTGGACGACGGTCCGGAGCCGGACAGTCGGACTCCGGACGGGAGACCGCCGAGGCGGGTGGGGATGGCCGCGACGCCGCGGGCGCCGTTCGCGGCCATCCGTCCGCCGTGGGAGCCGAGCCGGGACCCGATGCTGTCGGCGGCGACCGCGCCGGTGAAACTGAACAGCCCGAAGATCGCGAACGGCGCGAACGCCACCAGCACCAGACCGATCAGCAGCGGCCACGACTGCGGGTTCCAGATCGTCTTCACCGAGGCAAGTCCCTGCACGATGAGGGTGACGAACCCGATCGTGAGCGGTGCGGTCAGCAGCAGCACCATCACCGCGGACAGGTAGCCGACGACCCACTGCGGGCCGATGCGACGCACCGGGAACAGCATCCACGCCACTGGGCCGACCATGATGAGCGCGGCGAGCGCGATGTTGCGGAACGCGAACACCAACATCAGCAAGAACATCCCCAACATCAGCAGCCCATGGATCAGAAACGCGAAGAAGTAGTTCGCCTGCCCGCCCGCCCACATCACCGACTGCAACGTCGAGTACAACGACGCCGGCCCATCCCCGTTGAGGATGTACCAGGTCATGTCGTCGACCGCGTTCAGCAGATGTCCGGTCAGCCACAGCGTGAGCGGCACCGCGGGAATCGCGATGAACGTCCGCACCAGCGCGCCGACCAGCTCGTCCCGGTCGCCCGAGACCACCGCGGCGGCGATCGCCCACACCATCGCCCCGAACGTGATGATCAGGATCGCCCACTGCCAGAACGACCACTGATCCACCGCCGCCGACCACAACAACGTTGACGTGTCGAACCGCATATTGTCCGCCACCAAGAACATCACTCCGGTCGCCGTCAACGCCATCCCGCGCCCCGCGTTCTCAAACGTGAGGCACACCGCATCGCCAAGGCTGCACCCGTACTTCACTGTGAGAGCCTTTCCGCCGTCGGCTTGAATCGCCGGGATGTGCCCTTCATACGTCGTGCAGACGGTGGCCTTCTGACCCGCAAGGGCAACGCCCATGAAGCACTGCTGCGCGGTGACCTTGGTCGGATCTGTCGGCGTGCAGGTGACTTGCCCGCTGGCGGTCTGGCAATCGACCGGCGCTGCGGGGGCCGACCACGGTTCTCCCGTCACGGTGGCCAGCGACACCGGAGCCGCAGTTTCGACCAGGGCCGCATGGGCTGCGGTGCCTGATCCGAGCACGAGCGAGAGACCTGTAGCGAGGCCGAGCCGGAGCACCCAGCGGAGGTTCATCAGAAGCCGAAGTCGAAGTTCACGAACCAGGCGAACAGGCCGGATGCGGCACCGAGCACGGCGGCGGCGATGAAGATCCACAGGATGTTCTCGCCGGCCCAGGTCCGCACCCGATCGTTCGCAAGACCCCGGAATGCCAGCGCGGCGCCGGCGATGATCAACATGACGAGCACCACGAGCATTGCGCCGGCGAGGATGTAGGACGCGACGACTTGGAAGCCTTGGAAGAATGGGGCGGAGAAGTCCGGTTGGATGTCTGGAACGTCGACATCACCCGGAACGATGTGCGTGCGCATGGGCTGCTCCTTGCTGGTTGCTATTTCAGTTGCAGGCCTTGGCTGGCCATGAACGGCTCCGGAGCTACCGGAGTTCCGGACTTCTGAACTTCGAAATGCAGATGGCACCCGAACGACTTGCCGGTGTTGCCCTCCGCCCCCAGCGGTGTCCCCGAGGTGACCTGGTCGCCGACGGAGACGCGTAGTGATCCCCATTGCATGTGCCCGTAGAGCGTGACTAGCGCATCCCCGTGATCGATGCGGACCGTGTTGCCGTAGCCCTGCCACGACCCGGCGGTGATCACCCGGCCGGGACCCGCGGCGTAGATGGTGGCGCCGCAGCCTTGGGCCATGTCGTAGCCCTGGTGGTTGGTGGAGCAGTAGCCGCAGCCGTGCACCGGGTTGTAGCCGAAACCACGTCCCTTCGAATAGAAGCCGGCCAGCGGGAACGCCCACTCGCCGCTCGCGACCGGGACGGCCTCAACCTTCGTCGGCACCGAGCCGGCTGCGCTGCCCGCGACGGCGAACGGGATCACCAGCAACGGGGTCAGCACGAGTGCGGCGACGAGGGTGACGATCAGGAGTGCCCCTGTCAGGATCTTCCGGCCAGTCCTCGAGTTGAGGGCTGCGGCGGTGATCACCGGGGCTCCCATGTCAGGGCTCCAACGGCTCCGTGAAGTAGCGGACCACCTTGCAATCGCCCGCCCGCTGCGCGGAATCCGGAGTCGCCACCGACCCGGGACCGCACAGCACCTGCACGCTCACACGCACCTGCTCCTCATACGACGTCTCCCCGCCGCTGCCGTCCGAACGGGTGAACGTCAACGTCACGTCCGACGTGCCGATCGACATGTCACCCGACCTGTCATCTGTCACCGGCACATACACGACGTCACCCGTGGTCGTTGCGACCACACGTCCGTCTTCACTGGCCAGTGAGTCCCACTCCTCCTGAGGCAGCACGACTCCTGTTCGCAACTCGACCTGCGCGTCGTCGACAGATGTCTGTTGGTCTGCTTCCGACCTGTAGCGGGTGTCGGGGGTGAACCAGGTGTCGAGGTAGTCGAGCCACTCTTCTCGGGTGCCCTTCGTGGTGTCGAAGGTGGCGGCGGCTTTGAGGGCGGCGCGAATGTACACCTCCCGATCCGTCGTGATCGGCTCCGGAAGCCAACCTTGATCGACGACCGACGCGTCCACGACGTCACCCGCCGGTGGCTCCGCCGTCGACGTCGAGGCAGTCGGCTGGGGTGTGTTGTTCCCCGTCGGACCCGGTGCGGGCTGTGCAAGCAGCGAACTGACAACGATCGCCACGATCCCCGCGATCAGGACCAACAACTAAACGGGATGGATTGCTGGACCGACACCTGGTCGGCGCGGCACAATGGCGTCATGCCCCGACTCGCGCAACCGGCCGGCTCCGAAGACGCCGAAGAACCCATCGCGCTCCTCGGCAACCTCGTCAAAGCCGCAATCCTGCGCTACGTCCGTACGAACCCGGACACCACGATGAAGCCGATCTGCGACGCTCTCGCGCTCGGCGCCACCACCATCCACCCCCGCCTCGTCGAACTGGAGACCGCCGGACTCGTCATCGCCGACCCTCCCATGAGCGAGGGTCAATCCCGCGGCGGCGTGTGGGTGAGATACCGGGTCAACAACGAAGCCGTCACCGACCTGTACCTCCGCCTCGGAGCAGCGATTGGCGAGTTCTGAGATCCAGGGAGCCTCATGGCCAAGCTCCGCCCCTGCCATAGCAGCGCCTCAGCAAGAGGGATAGCCTCGCAGCCGCTTGGGCTGTAACAGGACAGCTGCCGCGACCAAAAAATGAACCAGCGCGCTCGCATGGATTTAGTCATCTTCGGAGCGGGTCGAGGACCCGGTCATCCGCTACCAGCTGCCGCACGAACATCTCCTTCCTCCTCCATCGGCGGTACAAAGTAGTCGGGCGTCGACCGTCGGCAGCGGTGCGAAGGGGGTCGTCGAGCGCGACAACGGCCGCTGCCAGCCGTGCGGGAAGCCGACGACTCATCTCGGTCACATCGACGGCAGCTCCCACTCCCGTCTAACCTCCAGATACTCTGCAAGATCTGCCACCACGAAAGGACGCGTACCCCTCTCAACGTCGACGACGCCCTCCTGGGCGATCGTGCCGGCCGCGTCAGAGAGGGGTTATCCCGGCACCTAGGCATCGAACACCGTGGCGGTCCATTGGGTCAGGCTGTCGCCCTCGAGGCCGAATATCCCGGTCGAGACAGGTGTCGCCGTGGATCCGACCTCGACCGGCGCCTCGACTGGGCCAGGCGTGCAATCGTCCCCGTTGCAGAGCTCAAGCCTCGGGCCCTCAGCCGGTGCCGAGACGTCAATCTGGACTTTGCTCCCCTAGGCGGTCGCGGGTTGCGTCTTCAACTCAGAGCTGGCGCGCGTGTCCGGACCCGGAGTGCGTCGTCAGAGAATTCGCTTGGGAAGGCTGGGGCCCAGCAACATCCTCCAAGTCACCCACCAACCGGCAAGCCAGATCGGGGAGTCGCCGGCTCGTGTAGCTTGCCGAGCCGCGCTGAGGCTACTCCCGGCGTGATCTCCACGCGGACGTTTCAACCAGCATCAGCCGGCTTCACATGAAGTTCGATGAAGGACTCGATCGTTCGGCGCACATCGACGGTTCCCGGACTGAAACGCCACTGCAACTGGATCCCATCCAGGAGGGCGAGGAGCTGGCTAGCGAGCAGGGGCGGGTCGACGGTGGTGCGCAGCTGATCCTCGCGCGCGAGGCCTTGGAACGCTTCGGTGACCGCGCCATGGATGCGTACTCGGCGTCCGTGGAAATGGTCGTGGGCGGGATGATCGGGTGCCGCAGCCTGGGGAGCTAAGTCCAGATACAGCGAGGCGACTGTCTGCCCGGTCGCCGTCGCCTCTGCCGTAACGTTCGTCGCATGCTGGAGCAGTGCCCGAGGGTGAAATCTCAACTCTTCGAGCCTCGAAGCTTCCCAAGCATCTCGACACTCGAGCAGTGCCATCAACAGGACTTCCTTCGATGGATAGTGGTAGAGCACGCCCGCCTCGCTCATCTGAGCGAGGATTGCCACCTCGCGCAGCCAACCACTTCTCAGCCCGCTGCGCGAGAACACTTCTGCCGCCGCAGCGAGTATTCGCTCTCGTGCCAATCGGCTCTTCGCGTAAGGTCCCCGCCGCCCGCCACGTGCGTCAGTCATCGTGGTCTATGCCCGGATCAAACTGATGGTGGGGTCCAGCGCCATTCAGGCCGGCCGTCGCACGAAGCGCCCGCGGCTCATGCCCTGGCGGATCGCACCGGCCAGCTAGTGCGTCCACGATCGTGACGACCAACCCGGGCTCGACCTCAAGATCGCTCAGGCGGTGCATCGTCCACGACTCGGTGAGCGCGACCAGCGCCCCCGCTGCCGACTTCGTGAAGTGCTCTTCGAGAACTGCGCGACACGCCCGCATTGACTCATCACGAACTGCCCGAACCTGCTCGTTGAAGTTGCTGTAGGACCACATTTCTGCGAGGGCTCGGAGTTCACTCGGCTGCGCGCGCAACGGTCCGCAGATGAGCGATACGACGGATTCGCGCGCCATCGCGGGTGTCTCGGCGCGTGCAAAGGCTCGGCGGTAATCGTCATGCCTGCGTGCTCCAAGAATCGCGAACGCCCGCTCGAGGATGTCGGAGAGTCCGCTGAAGTAGCGGGTCGTTGAGCCGAGATGAACCGATGCCTGCGCGGCGATCCGCCGGTGTGTCGTCCCATGCACCCCGCATTCGCTAATCACATCCAGCGCGGCGACGAGGATACGATCCTCAGTCGTCTGACTGCCCGCGCCGGTTGCGCTACCGGGCGCGACGGGCATCAAGGTCTGTCTCCTGTGTAGGGATTACCGGTTCGAAGCGCACGGGCGGCATGGTTCGGCCGATAATCCGGTTCGCGGGCCGCAGCTTCGACCCGCGCACGGGTGCTGTCGCGCACCCGCGCACCACCCGAGATCACGTTCGAGACCGTCTGAACCGACACGCCGGCTCGATTCGCGACGTCATCCATCGTGGATCGATGCGATCCCTGGGCTGCCCCATCGTCTCGGTTTGGACGCTGCAGCCGGTGGAGGAGTCGGTCTACGGCCGCCAGCTGCGCAGCAACGGCCTCCCTGGTTGCATGCAGTTCGGCGGCCGCATCCAGGTTCATGGGTAGGCACGGTGAGGACTCATGGAGCTCGCTCAGGTGCGTGGCAACGGACGCAAGGATCCCAATATCAGTAACTGACCATGCCGAGTCGAATCCGAAGCCGTTGAGTAGGTCGCTCAGTTCCGAGGTAGGAAGTGGCCGCCTCATGTGCTCGTGTTCTGTATCCGACCTCCGGCATAGTTGGAGTCCGATCAGCACGCGGACGTCTCGAGACGACAGCTGAGCTGGGGACCGCTGGGGACCGCTGGGGGCGCGCGATCGAGGATCGCGAGTCGGTACGCTCCTAACTGAGTCGGAGGAGAAGGACGGAGGCGGGCTGGCGGCTGATTCGACCACGGGCTACGCCTGCTTGGGCAGATCAGCGGACATGATCTTGCGCATCGTGGAGGCTGAGACCCGCAGCCGCCCTGACCGCTGCGGGTCGGAGAGATCGCTGATGGTGGTAGAGCCGCACCCGGTTGCACGCGCGATCACTCGGAGCGAGTGTCCTTCTGCCAGCCAGTTGCGCACCCTGGTGGTCGCAGCAGCCGAGTCGATGAACTCGGCGGGGGAGATACCAATTCGGCGTGCACGATCTGCCCGGTACGCCGCACGGGCCGATCGACAGCTGGTGCCGTCTTCGCCGCCGGGGCATCCACGCGGATCCCGGCAGCCGAGTAGGTAGCCGTTTGACGTTCCGTGCTCGAGGGGTGTCCCACTACCGTCCCGACGGCCGGCGTTGTACTTGGCGACGTACCGGCATCGCGCTTCGGCGCAGGTGACCTTTCCGCTGCGCCAGTTTGGGCAGTTCTCGTCCTGGTTGCACCCGCGCCGATATCCCCATCGGGTGCCGTGGACCGAGGCGTCAAGCTCCAGGTCGGAGGGCAGTTGGCCCTCCGACCCGAAGTTGCGCGGAATCACCTGGTACTGCGGGAGCCGACTGAGCGCATAGTTGGATCTGCGAGCAGTCGCCGCCTCTACACACGTGAGGTAGTCGGTCGTGTCGTTCGAAGGGCACCCACCCTTCGTGCGACAGCCCGCGGCGTAACCTGCCGCACTCCCATGTGGCGCTACCGGATGGCTCCGGCTCGACGCGTCGTTCGCCATGTTATCGGCCTCACAACGGACGAGAGTTTCAGCTGCCCGGGACCGGCGTCAGCGCCCACGCCGGGCGCTCCCCGTTCAACCGTGCCGCCCTAAGGTCGCCAGAACGCGCGTGGCCCTCGAAGTTTTCGGCGCGGGCAGCCCGCCCGAGGAGCTCTCCCAGCTGTGCGGAGGCTGCTGCGGACGTGACTTCCTGGAACGTGACCGTCTTCAGGAACTTGCCGACCCAGAGTCCTCCCGTGTAACGGGCGGCGAGCTTGGTGGGAAGAACATGGTTGGTTCCGATCACCTTGTCCCCGAACGAGACGCACGTGTTCTCCCCGAGGAAGAGCGCGCCGTAGTTCGTCATCTTGCCGAGCGCGTCCCGGGGGTCAGCGGTGAGGATCTGGACGTGCTCGCTTGCGAGACGGTCTCCCAACTCGTATGCCTCATCGAGGTCGTCCACCACGATGATCTCTCCGTGGTCGCGCCATGCCGCGCCCGCGATCGCGCGAGTGGGCAGCGAGAGGAGTTGCTCGTCGATCTCGATCAGAACTTGCTCGGCAAGTGCAGCCGAGGTAGTGACGAGGATCGCCGGCGAGTCCGGTCCGTGCTCCGCCTGGCTCAGCAGGTCGACAGCGATGAGGAACGGGTCGGCGTGCTCGTCGGCGATGATGAGTACCTCGGTGGGCCCAGCGAAGAGGTCGATACCGACCTCGCCGAACAATTCTCGCTTGGCCTCGGCTACATAGGCGTTGCCCGGCCCGACGATCATGTCGACGGGGGCGATGGTCTCGGTACCGAGCGCGAGCGCGGAAATGGCCTGCACCCCACCCATCAGGTAGATCTCGTCGGCACCCGCCATGTGCATCGCAGCGATCGACGCATCCGGGATGACTCCACCGGCAGCCGGCGTCGCTGCCGCCACTCGCTTCACCCCGGCCACCTTGGCGGTGAGAATCGTCATGTGCGCAGATGCCAAGAGCGGGTAGCGCCCACCCGGAACGTAAGCTCCGACGGCGTTGACCGGGATGTTCTTCTGCCCGAGGATCACACCGGGTTCGACCTCAGCCTCAAAGCCGTTCAGCGACTGCTTCTGGAGTTGCGCGAAGCGTCGGACCTTGTTCTGAACGGTCTCGATGTCGGCGAGCGTCTGCTCAGGCACCCGCGCAATCGACGCCCCGATCTGCTCGCGGGTCAGCCGCAGGCTCGACGGAGCCCAATTGTCGAATCGCTCCGAGTACTCACGCACGGCCCGATCGCCGCGCGCGCGGACGTCAGCGATGACTGCTGTCACCGTCGACTTGACGTCCTCGGTCGAGACTGCGCTCGTCGGCGCGGAGGCGGTTGCCTGCTTCACATACTGCGTCATTGGATTGTCCTTTGAAGGGTTCTTGCTCTTGAAGTTCTTGCTTCCCGATCGGCAGCCGGCCGATCCCGAGTGAGTGCCCATGGGCACCTCAAGTAGTGGCGGGGGAGCGTGCACCCGCTCGCCCCGCCACTCGTTCAGGGTCGAGATCAGAGGTGCTGTTCGCGAGCACGCAGTTCGCGGTACTCGTCCTGACGCTCGTCATCGATGTACGTGGGGATGGGGAAGTCCCACCAACCGGGAACCCATGGACCGGATGCATCGCGATCCGTAGGAACCTCGACCAGAGCTGGCTTGCCCGACTCGATCGCCTCGCGGAGGACGCTCTCGAGCTCGTCGGCCGACTCGACTCGCCACGACGCAAGGCCGAACGACTCGCCCAGTGCCTTGAAATCGGGCGAGTAGGGTGTCCCGTCGGGGCGGTTGAACTCAGTGCCGATGTGGCGGCTGGTCTGCTTGCGCTGACCGCCGCGGATCGACATGAAGCCTGCGTTGTTCTGAACGATGAACACGACCGGGATGTCGTGCATCACCGTCAGGCCGATCTCCTGCGCGGTCATCAGGAAGTCCCCGTCACCGAGAACGCACACGACGGTGCGGTCGGGAGCTCCGAGCTTCGCGCCGATCGCGGCCGGGATCGCCCAACCCATCGACGAGAACCCACCAGAGGTCAGGTGAGTGCGCGGTTCGTAGACGGGGAAGGTCTGCTTCACCGCGCCCTGCGTATTGCCCGAGCCTGCGACGATGATCGCGTCGCGAGGCAGCACGTCGCGCAGCGCCCCCAGCGGCCGCTGCGAGGTGAACGGGAACCGCTCGGAGTCGCGGCGTGTGGCGAGCTTCTCCTCCCACTCCGCCTTCACCTCGGCGAGCTCCTGAAGGTACTCGGTGCGGGGAGCGATCTCGGGCAGTCCCTGCTCGATCTCGCGCACGGCGTCCTTCGCGTTGGCCAGCACGCCCACCTCCGCGGGATAGTTCTTGCCAATTTCCTGCGGGTCGATGTCGATGTGGATGAGCTTGGCGGGCGGGAACGAGAAGCTGACGCCCTGGGCGTAGCTGGACGCAGACCAGTCCGTGAAGCGGCACCCGACTGCGACCACCACATCCGCGGATGAAGCGATCTGGTTGCCGACAGGTGTCCCCGTCTGTCCGACGCTGCCTGCAAAGAGCTCGTGGTCCTCGGGGAAGGCGCTCTTGCCGTTCCAGGTGGTTACAACCGGGATCTGGTACTTCTCGGCCAGCGCAAGCACCTCTGCCGACGCCTCGCCTGTGATCGTGCCACCGCCGACGACGATGACGGGGCGCTGCGCGGTCTGCAACAGCGCAATCGCCATGTCGATCGCCGCCGGGTCCGGCCGAACGGTGCCTACGGGCAGGCGGGCAGCGAGTTCGTGGATGTTCACGTCGGCGGACTCAGCCTGGACGTCCATCGGGATCTCCAGGTGAACCGGTCCGGGGCGTCCGGTGAGCATCGAGCTGAATGCGCGCTGCATCACGAAAGGCAGCTCCTCGACACGATGGACTTCCCAGTGACGCTTGGAGACCGCCTCGGCGACCCGAGGGAAGGCGTTCGCGGTGTAGCGCTCGAGCTCCTGCAGCAGGCCGTGGCCACGCATGTGGGTCGGCGGCCCTCCGGTGATCACCAGGACGCTCGTGGAATCGGTGTAGGCGGTGGCGAGACCGATGACGGTGTTGCTCGCGCCGGCGCCGATCGAGGTCACAGCCGCCATCGGTCGCCCGGTCACGCGGTAGTAGCCATCTGCGATGTGCACAGCGCTCTGCTCGTGGAAGACGTGAAGGAAGGGGATGTTCGACTCGTCGTCGAGGAAGGCGTCGGTGAGCGACCAGATGCCGTGGCCGGGGATACCGGCAACGTACTCGACGCCGTACTCCTTCAGCGCGCGAGCGACGACCTGTCCACCTGTGAGGTTCGTCAAGTTCTTCTCCTTCGTGTCTTTGACGTGCGCAGTGATTCCGTTGCATCGCGTCAAGCGCGCCGCGCCTACGGAAGCGATGGGAAGCGGGCTGAGCGCTCCGCATACGATCACAGACTAGAAACCAGGACGGTATAGAACAACGGCCAGGATTCTTGTCATATCTATCGTCTTTCTCTATGGCAGCACCGCCCGCGACATTGAATAGCGCTTCCTTATGCCCTTCCGAAGAAAACCCCATGTTGTCCGATAGAAGCGACCCGCCTACCTTTGGGGGAGCGCGGACGTGCCGAACTTGGCGCTGCGTTCCGGACCACGCGAACTGGAGTGATCAATGGCAAACGGACAATCGCCTGACTACCTGGCTGCCGTTCTCGAGCCGAACGAGTCGACCATCGATACCGATATCGTCATCGTCGGCTCGGGGATGGGCGGCTCGACCGCTGCATGGGCGCTCCGCGACTCGGGGCTGCGGGTCCTGGTTGTCGAACGGGGCGACTTCATGCCGGAGGAGCCTCAGCGAGGCAATGTCGACGAGGTCTACACCAACAAGCGGTACAAGAACGCCGAGAACTGGTATGACGGCTCCAACGGCAAGCCGTTTGGCCCCGGCGTGTACTACTGGGTCGGCGGCAACACCAAGGTGTACGGCGCCTGCCTTCCTCGCTTCCGCGCCGAAGACTTCATCGATCGGCCGCTGCACGATGGTAACTCGCCGGCATGGCCCTTCACGTACGACGAGCTCGAGCCCTACTACGCGGCGATCGAGGAACTCTTCGAGGTGAGGGGCTCGCTGGGCGAGGACCCGACCGAACCGCGACACTCGACCGAGTACCCGGCTCCCGCCCTGCCCCACGAGCCCGAGATCCAGCGTCTCGCCGACGGATTCGCCAAGCAAGGGCTTCGACCGTTCCACATGCCGAACGCCATGAACCTCGCAACGCAGGCCGACCGCGACCGGGAGCGGATCTCGGACGGGGCGCCTTCGGCTGCCGGCCTCAAAGGCGATGCAGAGGTGCGCGCGCTGCGACCCGCGCTTGCCTCCGGGAACGTGTCGATCCTCACCAACGCACTCGTTACCGAGGTGCTCACCGACACGACTGGCGAGCGGGCAACGGGTCTGCGATTGGAGCGTGGCGGTGAAAAGCTCACGATCACGGCACGCACCGTCGTGCTCAGCGCCGGCGCCGTCAACACCGCAGCTCTCCTCCTGCGGTCCAAGACATCTGCCCATCCGGACGGCCTCGCCAACGGGTCTGGGCTGGTGGGACGCAACTACATGGTCCACAACAGCACCTTCTTCATGGGGCTCAACCCGTTCCGGAAGAACCGCACTTCGTGGCAGAAGACGCTGGGCCTCAATGACTGGTACAACCCGACGCGCGGGCACAAGTTCCCGCTGGGCAACGTCCAGATGCTCGGCAAGCTCCGCGGCGCGATGGTCAAGGGGGTGAAGCCGTGGGTGCCTATGTTCCTGTTGAACATGATCACCGACCGCACCGTCGACCTGTACCTCACGACCGAGGATCTTCCCGACCCGAACAACCGGGTACGCGTCGTTGGCAACTCGATCATCATCGACTGGAAGCCCAACAACCTGGCGCCGCACAAAGAATTGGTGCGTGAAGTCTCCCGCGCCGTGCGTCGGGCCGGCTACCCGATCATTCTCACAGAGCGCATGCAAATCGCGACCAACTCGCATCAATGCGGGACCGCAGTCGCGGGGGTCGACCCCAAGAAGAGCGTGCTGGACCCCGACTGCCGCGCGCACGAGGTGAGCAACCTTTGGGTGATCGACGGCTCGTTCTTCCCGTCGTCGGCCGCGCTGAACCCCGCTCTGACGATCGCGGCAAACACGCTTCGCGTGGCGCCCAAGATCGTTGAATCCACCCGTCGTCTGGTTGCTGAAAGGACCGATTCATGACCACTGTTCTCTCCCTCTTCGGCGGGTGGCCCGGCCACACCCCTTACGCGATCTCGGCCTGGGCCGACGACCTGTACGCGGATCTCGGATACGAGGTCGAGCGTTCGAGCGATATCTTTACGCTCGACCGTGATCTGACGAAGTTCGACCTCATCGTCATCGGGTGGAACAACGCCCTCACTACCGAGGACCTCACCGACTCGCAAGAAGCGAACCTGCTTGGCGCGGTCGAACAGGGCACTGGTTTGGCCGGCTGGCACGGTGCGGGCGCAGCGTTCCGGGCGAGCCTTCCATACCGGATGCTTCTCGGCGGCGACTTCATCGAGCATCCGGCGGGCGAGGCCTATCCGCAGCCGTACGATGTGCGAATCGTCAATCGCGAACACCCCGTCACGGCCGGCGTCAACGACTTCAAGGTCGCGTCCGAGCAGTACTACATGCACGTCAACCCCAACAACACTGTGCTCGCGGAGACCACGTTCAGCGGCGAGCACCTGCCCTGGATCGCGGGCCACACCTCACCCGTCGCATGGGTGAGGGACTGGGGCAATGGTCGGGTGTTCTACCACTCAGTCGGTCACACGCCGGCTGATCTGGACAGCCCCGACGTTCGTCGCCTGACGAAGCAGGGGCTGGAGTGGGCCAAGCGCTCCTAGTCCGCGGCTCGCGGGAGCGAAGGGGATGCTCGAATGGATCCGGGTGAGCGCTGGTGAGGCTTCTGCTGGGCCGCGGCGTCAACGATGGAGACGACCGTAGACTTCTTCGTGTGACTCTGATGCAGCTCCAGGCGTTTCTCGCCGCGGCGACGTGCGGTACCTTCACCGCCGCCGCGGACGAGTTGGGCATGAGTCAACCCGCTGTCTCGGATCTCATCAGGCGACTTGAGGGAGAACTCGGCGCGAAGCTCTTCGTGCGGGGGAGCCGCACGCTCAACTTGACATCCGCCGGCCAGCAATTGCTCCCGCACGCCGAGCAGGCAGTTGCATCCGCGGCGCTCGGTGCGCAGGCGGTGCGCCTGCAGGTCGAGTTGGGCGGCGGCACCGCCACGTTCGGACTACTCCGCAATGCAGACTTCTATCTGAATGCGGACCTGGCCAAGAGGTTTCGGACGCGGTACCCGAATGTGCGCGTGCGCCTTGTGGGGCAGAACAGCGCGGAGAGCGCGAGCGATATCGCCAATGGCGTGCTGGAAGCCGGCCTCGTCACGTTGCCGGTCGATGACACCGGGATGGATGTCCTCCCTATTGCACGCGATGAGGTCGTATTCGTGACGGCAGACGCGAGTCGCGCACGCCGTCGGGTCTCCATCGGCGCGTTCGCCGCGGGCCCGCTGGTTCTCTATGACGCACACTATGCGACGACGGACCCTGCGCGTCGTCAGTTGAATGACCGCGCTCAGCTGGTGGGCCAGCGCATCGACCCCGTCGTCGAAGTCGAGTACTTGACGACGGCTCTCTCGCTTGTCGAGGAGGGATTCGGCGACTCGATTGTCTGCCGTGCGGCGACGAAGTCGACGATCATGCCCGACAACCTGTACACGGCATCCTTCGAAGAGCCGATGTTCGACACCCTGGCCTTCGTCAAGCGTCGCGGTCAGGTGCTGTCGCCGGCGACGCGTGAGCTCGTCCGGCTTGCCTGGGATGCTTTGTGTGCGTACCAGGACACCCCTCACGGAACCGCCGAGATCCTCGTCGAACCGCAGGACGTGCAGGGTTTCCTCGAGCGCTGACCCGGCCCGTCGGCCGTTTGACGGGTTGATCCCCGGTCGCCGGCGCGCTCCGGACACCCATTGCTCACGCGGCAACGGCGAGCCCGCCCGCCGGTAGCGAAGCGCCCTGGCGGCGTAGGCCGCATCGGCCTATAGGGCTGCGCCCATCGCCTCGCGCGCGTATCGAGCGGCGAGCTACGTCCAGCAGAGTCTTCCGTATGGCATAAGCAAACTCGATGGATGTGACAAGAAGGCTGGCTGTTGTTCTATGGGGCGCCGTTTCCTACTCTGAACATGGGAAGCCAAGGTGCTTACCCATCAGCTCACGAACCCAATAAGGAGAAGCAAGTGGTGAAGGACGGATCGATTGCGATCAATGGCATCACTCTCATCGACGGCACCGACGGTGCGCCCATCGAGAACGCGTCGATCCTCATCGAGGACGGCAAGTTCGTTCGTATCGAGAAGTCTCCTGCGGAGCCGTTCGAGGCAGCCACGGTGATCGACGGCCGCGGCAAGTACGCTATGCCCGGCCTCTTGGACGCCAACGTGCACCTGCTGGACGGGCTGTCGTTGACGAACAACTTCGGCGGCATCGAGTACCTCGCTCGCTACGAGGGTCGGCTGAAGGAGCTCTGCGAGGAAGCAGCTCAGCTGTCGCTCAAGTACGGCACCACCACGGTCTTCGACACAGGCGACCCGTACCGCCCGATCATCGGCGCGCGCGACGCGATCAACAAGGGCGAGGTCGTCGGCTCACGCATCTACGCCGCCGGTGCGATCATCGGCCAGAGCGGTCCGTTCACTCGCGACTTCATGGTCGACGGACGCACCCGCGCCACGAAGCGGTTCGCCGATCGTCTGGACTCGCTCTGGGAGTGGCCGGGCCTCGGCGGCGAGCTGCTCCTGATGGACATCGAAGATGTGGCCGACCGTGTGCAGCGGCACGTCGAGACCGACATCGACATCGCCAAGGTGTTCGTCACCGATCACCTCGTCTCGAGCTTCCAGAACTCGACCGCCTACCTCCAGTTCTCGCACCGCGTGCTGGAGCGTATCTTCTCGATCGTGCAGGGCGCGGGCCTCAAGCTGGTCACCCACACGTCCTCGATCGAGAGCCTCGACACCGTCATCGACCTCGGTGCCGACGTCATGGTGCACCACAACGTCTCGCAGCAGGTGCGCATGCCGGACTCGCTCATCGAGAAGGTCGCCGCGTTCAAGGGTTGGGGTGCTCCTCAGCCGGTCACGAACCGCTTCCAGCACGGTCTCGAGGCCATCGGCCACGGCTGGGCGCGCTACGGCGGTGGAGCGCACCGCGACAACCTGGAGCGCATGATCCAGGCCGGCGCGAACCTCTGCCTCGCGACCGACGCATGCGAGAGCAGCATCGACCGCATGGCGGACTTCACGCCTGAGGAGCTCACCGACCGTCCCTGGGACCTCGGCCGCGGCTCGGTCTACTGGCTCACCGCCATGGTGGAGACCGGCTTCACCCCGGCTCAGGCGCTCCGTGGCGGTACCCGCGACGTCGCCATCGCCTACGGCGTCGACGACAAGCTGGGCACCGTGGAGTCGGGCAAGATCGCCGACATCATCCTTCTGGACGCGGACCCGCTCGCCGACGTCGCCAACGTCGCGAAGCTCAACAAGGTCATCAAGGACGGCGTCGTCATCGACACCGCCGCACTGCCGGACAACCCGGTCGCGACGGTCGACGGCAAGTTCGACTGAGTAAGCCCGCCGCCAGCGAACGGGCGGCGTCAAAAGGCTGGCGTCCGAGGTGACCCTGAGATCACCTCGGACGCTTGGCTGACCCTTCGGGCGCGTGAACGCGGCCGAAACTCGCGCGGGCTTCGGTGAAGAAGGCCGACTCTCGCACAGCACAGCAGCACCAATGAGTGAAAGACGAGGACGTCAATGCGTGGCACGAAGCTCGCACTGGTCGTGACGGCAATCGCCGTGACGGCGATGGTCACATCATGCGCCGGTACACAGCCCGAAGCCCTTGATCCCGAAAGCGCGACCTGCAAGCCGTTCAAGCAGTATCAGGGGCGCGAGGGCGAAGTGACCATCTACTCGGGCTACACCTCGCCCGACGACAAGCGGTATCGCGAGTCGTGGAAAACCTTCGAACAGTGCACCGGCATCACCATCAAGCTGACCGGTGACAAGGACGCCGAGACCAACCTGAAGATCCGAGTCACCGGTGGCAACGCACCCGACCTCGCGATGATCGCCCAGCCCGGTCGAATCCAGAGCATGGTGGCGACGGGCAAGGCGATTCCGGCCAACGACGTCGTCGCAGAGAACGTCAAGCAGAACTGGAACGAGAGCTGGTACGAGTACGGCTCGGTGGACGGCACGTTCTACGCCGCTCCCACTGTCGCCACTGTCGCTTCCAGTGTCTGGTACTCGCCGCGCGCGTTCGCCGAGCAGGGACTGGAGACGCCCACCACGTGGGATGAGATGCTGACGCTCTCCGACGAGATCGCCGCCAACGGCGAGAAGCCCTGGTGTGTGGGCATCGAAGCGGGCTCGGCAACTGGCTGGATCGCGACGAACTGGCTCGAGGAGATCGTCCTTCGCCAGCAGGGCCCCGAGGTGTACGACCAGTGGGTCGCCCACGAGATCCCGTTCAACGACCCGCGCATCGCCGAAGCGCTTGCGACCGCCGGCGACATCCTGAAGAACGACGACTACGTCAACGCGGGGATCGGCGATGTCAAGTCGATCGCCACCACGTCTGAGGACAAGGCGCCGCTGCCCATCCTCCAGGCCACCTGCAGCATGTCCTATAACCTCTCGTCCTACGGCACAAACTGGCCGGAGGGCACGAGCACCGGTCCCGGCGAGGACGATGACACGTTCACGTTCTACCTGCCGACCATCTCGGACGACTTCGGTGTGCCAGTCGAGGTCGGCGGCGACTTCCTCCTGGCGTTCTCCGACCGACCTGAAGTCCAGGCCGTTCAGGAGTATCTCTCGAGTGTCGAGTGGGCTGAGTCGCGGATCGCGGTCCACGGCGGCTGGATCTCCGCCAACAACGGGGTGTCCGCAGATACCTACGCGGACCCGGTAGACAGGCAGGCCTTCGAGCTCCTGATCGACCCGGACGCGGTGCTCCGTTTCGACGGATCGGACATGATGCCGGCCGCGATCGGAACGGGCGAGTTCTGGACCCAGATGACCCAGTGGATTCTCGGTCAGGACGACCAGACCACTCTCGATGCGATCGAAGACGCGTGGCCCAAGGATGGCTCGTCCAAGTAATGCCGGAAGTGCGGCGAGGGAGCGAAGGCGTCGTTCCCTCGCCGCACAGCCACAGCGCGGGCCAACACCCGAGGCCGCGCCGTGAAGTTCACACCGTTGGAGGTGTTCCCACCCATGGATCTGATATCGCGCTGGGCGCAGGACACGAGCGTGGTCGGCAAGGTCACCTTCGCGCTTGCCGTTGTTGTAGCTCTTCTCCTCATCTTCCGGCTGCTGCTGTTGCTCGCCGACCACGCCCCACGAATCGGTCGCAAGAAGTGGCAGGCAGCGCTCTTCCTCCTGCCCGTCACGATCCTGTTGCTCATCGGATTCCTGGGGCCGATCGTGTCGACGGTGACGTCCTCGCTCACTGCCCCCGGCGAAGGCTTCGTTTTTCTTGACAACTTCGTCTGGGCATTCACCAACCCCGACGCGCAACGCGCCCTTGGTAACACCCTTCTGTGGGTGATCATCGCCCCGATCACAGCGACCGTCGTGGGACTGGTCTACGCGATGCTCATCGATGGCTCCCGATCCGAAGCAGTTGCGAAAGCCCTGGTCTTCTTTCCGACCGCCATCTCCTTCGTGGGTGCTGCGGTCATTTGGGGACTGATGTACCAGCAGCCTGGCTTGGAACCAGCCGGTCTGGTGAATGTCATCCTCGGGTTCTTCGGGCTTGAGCCCCTCGGATTCCCCACCAACCCGCTCACGGTCACTCCACTCATGATCGTCGTGATGGTGTGGATTCAAGCCGGTTTCGCCACAGTCACGCTGTCTGCAGCCATCAAAGCCGTGCCGGTCGAAATCCTCGAGGCTGCACGCATCGACGGCGCGAGCTCCGTTCAGATCTTCTGGCGAGTGATTCTTCCGTCGATTCAGGCGACACTGATCATCGTTTTGGTCACCATCTCGGTTCTCACCCTGAAGGTGTTCGACCTCATCAAGGCCTTCGGCGCCGACAGGTTCGGTGGCGACACGCTCGCGAACATGATGTACACCATCTACTCCCAGTCCGACGTCGGGAGCATCGGTGAGCACTATTCGTCGACGCTGGCGATGATCATCTTCCTCCTGGTCATCCCGTTCCTGATCCTTCAGATCCGCCAGATGAGAAAGAACCGTGCGATCCGATGAGTACCGCTGTCAAGATCCGCCTCACCGACACCCCGGCATCGGACCTGTCGACGCGTACGATCGTGGCGCCCACATCGCAGCCGTCGGCGGCGGCGAAGATTCGTGGTGTCCTCACCAGCCGTGCGGGCTCCGTCGTCGCGATCCTCATCGCGGTGTTGTGGACGATCCCCACCTTCGGGCTGTTCGTCGAGTCGTTCCGCTCCCGCGAGGCGCAGATGACGGAGGGGTGGTGGACCTTCAGCGGGCTGACGCTGGAGAACTACCAGCAGTTGACCGTCGGCGTCGATGGAGACACGTCGTCTTCGCTGATTCCGTTCATCGTGAATTCGCTGGTCATCGTCGTTCCGGCCACGATCGTGCCTGTGATCGTCGCGGCGATGACCGCGTACGCCCTGGTCTGGATGGACTTCAAGGGCAAGGACGTGTTGTTCCTCGCGATCGTGGCCCTGCAGATCGTGCCCCTTCAGATGGCGATCGTCCCGGTGCTTCGGTTCATCGTCGATGGGTTCTCAATCGGCGACTTCACGATCATTCCACCGACTGGGCTGGCCGGGACGATCGGCGCTGTCTGGCTCGCTCACATGTGCTTCGCCATCCCGCTCGCTGTCTTCCTCATGCACAACTTCATGTCGGAGATCCCGCGAGAGTTGCTGGAGAGCGGGATGATCGACGGCGCCGGTCACGGCCGCATCTTCCTGAAGATCATGCTGCCGCTCATCATGCCGGCGATCGCTGCGTTTGCGATCTTCCAGTTCGTATGGGTCTGGAATGACCTGTTCGTCGGTCTCATCATGAGCGGCGGCAACGAGGACATCACGCCGATCACCGTGAAGGTGCAGAACCTTCTGGGACTGCAATCCAGCGTCGGCGAGGAACTCATCCCCGCGGCAGCCTTCCTGGCGATGATCATCCCATTCATCGTCTTCATCAGCCTGCAGCGCTACTTCGTAAAGGGCCTGCTCGTAGGCAGCGTCAAGGGCTGACCACCCAAGACTACGCGGGCGACTGCAGCAAAGAGGAATGGAGGACCAACTGATGATCGTCAACCTCTATCACGCGACTGTGTTGGCGCTTTCGCCACGCCCTCGCAGTCCCCGTCGCCGGACGAGCTTCGTCCGGCACTCCTGGAAACTGGGTCGTGCGCGTACGCGCCGTAACCCGCCCGATGTGAGCTGAGCTCACGGCGGGAGAGGTGAGATGTCATGGTGCTCTCGATTGAAGCGTCGCTTCAGCACAAGGTGTTCCAAGACGCAGCCGTACGAGTCTTCGCGGGAGAACACAAGCTGCGTGAGCCCGTCCGACGGGCAGTCCTGATCGAGTCAGGCGAGGCGATCGCAGATCTCAGTAGGGGCGACTTGGTGATCGCGGCCGAGCTCGGGCTCGGGCGCACTGCGGAGGAGCAGCTGCGTCAGCTCGAGCATGTCTTCAAGTCTGGAGCGGCTGCTCTGGTGCTTCGTCTCGGCGCAAGGAGCATCCCCGAAATGGCACCCGAATTGGTCGAAGCCGCGAAGCGGATGCAGTTCCCGCTCGTCGGCGTCACGGGCCCAGTCCCAGTGGACACGCCCGCCCAGCTCGATCGTGCGATCGCAGATCTGACCGCCATGGAGCTGGTCGCGTTCGGCAAGCTCAACGACGACTTCATCCGGCTGCTGATGGCGGGCGCGAGCCCCGTGTCTGTGGCGGAAACCCTTGCCCATCATCTTGGTTGTCCGGTGATCCTGGAGAACGCGGTGCACGAAGTCGTGGCGTATGCGGGGGGAACGGCAGAACTGGACAACCTCATTCGCGACTGGATGCCGCACGCTAGCCAGCGGCACCATCACCACGGCGGCTCACCAGGTGGCGTTCTCGGAATCGGGCGGACGCGCACCTTTTGCACCCGGCGGCCAGTGATGCTTCGGGGCGAGGTCTGGGGATGGCTGCACATCATGCATGCTGCGGGTGACGGCACTGATGCTTTCGCGCTCGCGCTGTCACGCGCCGCAGAAGTGATCGCGATCGCGCTGCTCAGCGGTGATCACGGCGCGAGGTCTACCCAGCGCCAAAGTTCCCTTGTCGTCCGGTTGATCGCAGGTGATCTGACTGGACCGCAGTTCGTGGAGAGAGCGTTGCGCATCGGTCAGGACCTGCGAGATCGGCCGCTGGTGGTAGTCGTTGCTCATCGAAACGGGGCATCGGCACCGCCTGAGGATCATCTGGGGCAGATCCTGCGGGATTACCAACTCCCATCCGTGCAGGCAAGGATGGACGATCAGTGGGTCGCCGTCGTTGGCCTGACGCCTCACCTTTCCGCCGCAGGTCTGGCCAGTGAACTGGCCCGACGGGGCATGGGCGGCGGAGTCAGCCGGCTTTGTCCACCGGAACAGCTGACGCCGGCGATCCGACAAGCACGTACCGCGGCGACGGTCGCCGGGGAGCCTGGCCGGTCTGAAGTCGTCCCGTTCGATCGTCTGGGGATGCTCAGGATCTTGGTCGCTTTGGACGAGAGCGGCGAGCTGCAACGCTACGTCGACGACGAGTTGGGGGAAGTGCTGCGACACGATGCCGCCGCGACCAATCCGCTACTGCCGACGCTGCGGGCGTACCTCTCCGCCGGCGGCAACAAGGCAAAGACGTCGGAGGAGCTCTTCGTGCAGCGGCGCACCCTGTACTACCGCCTGGAACGGATCGACTCACTCCTCGGGCGGTCCCTGGAGGACCCTGAGACACGGACAGTGCTCGACATCGCGTTGAGGGGCTGGGACTTCCTTCAAGCGCGGATGCAACTCTGAATCGCAGACATCACGAGGCCTCGAGATCGCGACGAGGAAGAGGCGCAACGGCCGCGCGTGCCCAGTGCACGCGCGGCCATCACAGTTAGAAGCGCAGGAGCACCTTGGACGACGAGGACGCGTCCCGAGCCGTCTCGAAAGCGGCGAGCGTGTCGTCGACGCCGAACTCGTGGGTGATCACGGCGTCGATGTCGAGGCGCCCCGTGCACAGTGCGGCGATCACGTCATCGATCTCTTCGTTGAATCGGAAAGATCCCACGAGTTCGAGCTCTCGGGTGATTGCAAGCGACATCGGCACAGGCTGGTCCCCACTGGGCAGCAAACCAACCATCACCACACGACCGCCGCGCGATGCGCCCCGAATCGCACTGGCCAGACCACGGTGGCTCCCGCTGGATTCCAGTGCGACGTCAGCCTGAGCATCGGCGATAGCATCCGCCTGATCGGCGAGCAGAGTCCTTGTGGCGCCCAGTCTGGTTGCCACATCCAGGGCATGCTGGTGGAGGTCAACGGCGACGATCTCCCCGGCGCCAGCGGCTCGTAGCGCTGCCACGATCAAGGCGCCGATGGGTCCCGCCCCGATGACCAGCGCGGTCTTTCCGCGGACGTCGCCAGCTCGAGAGACCGCATGCCAGGCCACCGAGGCGGGCTCGATCAGCGCGGCGGTGCGGAGGTCGAAGTTCGTCGGGAGCAGACGCAGCATCCTTGTCGGCAGCGTCACCAGACGGGCGAACGCACCATCACAGTGCGGAACACGCGCCGCAGACCCCAAGTAGGTCCCCACGGGGGACAGGTTCGGTCGGTCGGCGGGGTAGCGGGTGTGACCGTCATCACCCGGCGTCGCGGGGTGTACGGTGACCGGGTCGCCCTTATGCGGTCCCGAGCCGTCCGCCGCTGGCACCAGAACGGTCCCGGACACCTCATGTCCAAGTGTCATCGGCGCGCGCAGCACAGACTCGCCGGCCGCGCCGTGCGTCCAGTAGTGCAAGTCTGAGCCACACACACCGCCGTAGGCGATCTTGATGATGGCCTCATCGGGCGCGGGCGGTCGTACCGGGACTTCCGTGATCCGCAGGTCGTTCGCACCATACGCGACGACTCCGAGTGTGCTGGTGGGGATGGACTTCGTGTTCATGCGCTCACACCACCGCCGTCATGCCGCCGTCGACGTACAGGACTTGGCCGTTGACGAAGTCCGATGCGGACGACGAGAGGAACACCAGCGCCCCGACGAGGTCTTCTACTCGACCCCACCGGCCCGCCGGGGTGCGGCCCGCGACCCATTGAGTGAACTGTTCGTCGGCGACGAGGGCAGCTGTCAGTTCTGTGGCAAAGTAGCCGGGGGCGAGGGCGTTGGCCTGAATGCCGAAGCCCGCGAGGTCCGCGCACATCCCCTGGGTCAACATCGCGATCCCACCCTTGGTGGCGCCGTATGCGGCGATCCCGGGTCGTGCGAGACGACTCTGCACCGACCCGATGTTGATGATCTTGCCGCTGCCGCGTTTGGCCATGCCTCGGGCGACGTGCTTGCCGACGAGGAACGCGCTCGTGAGGTTGGTGGCGATCAGGTCGTCCCAATCTGCGTCGGGGAAGTCGAGAAACGGCGTGCGGCGCTGGATGCCTGCGTTGTTGACCAGGATGTCGGGCGTTCCCCAGACCTCCTCGATTTCGTGCACGCCCTGCTCGACCGCGGCGGCGTTGGTGACATCGAACGCCGTCGCCCAGGTCGTACCTCCGGTCTTGTCGCCCAGCTCAGCGGCCGCGCGTTCGGCAGCGGACCGGCTGCGGCCGTGTACCACGACGCGAGCGCCCGCCTCCAGGAGCCCCTGCGCCAGCGCGTTGCCGATGCCGCGGCTCGAGCCGGTGATCAGCGCAGTTCGTCCTCTCAGGTCAAATGCGGACATGGGGCGGTACCTCCGAGTGATTCGAGTTGGGGAACGGGGATGCCACGCTGTGGAACAGCGGGTTGCTCAGGTGGGACACAGCGGCGTTGAGTTCCTCAACGATCTGCGCCACATAGGCCTCAGTTGCTGACCCTGCAGCCAGAGAAGTGCCAATAGCCAGTGGCTGGTCGCCGCTGGACCACGGTGGCAGCACGCGCGCGATGCCGTAGATGCCCGGGTGCACTTCGTTGTCATCGATCGCGTAGCCCCGATCGCGGGCCACGGAGATCTTGCGCAGGAGGTCAGGCAGGTTCCGCACGCTGTTCTCTGTCATGAGTGGGAAGTGCTGTGGGCCCGAGAACCGGCGAGCAATCTCATCGTCAGGCAATGTCGTCAACAGCGCGTTCCCGACAGCGGTCGGCGCGGCCGGAAAACGACTCCCGATCGTTGCGATGAACCGCATCGGAGCCCGGCCCTCGTGGCGTGCGAGGTAGACAACATCGGTGTCGACGAGCATCGCGATCTGCACAACTTCATGGCTCAGCAGGGACGCCCCGCTGCAAAAGTTGTAGAACTCTCGCATCTGGCTGAATCCGGACAGATACGCTCCGCCGAGTTCGAGATTGCGCCGCCCGAGTTGGTAGCCCCCCTGGACGCGCGCCACCATCCCCCCGTCCTCCAGGACCTGCAGGATGTTCAACGTGGACGACTTGGCGGCGTCGATGCTGGCGGCGATCTCACCTAACGTCAACGGGGAGCCGCCGTGCCGGCCAAGGAGGTCGAGCACCTTGATGGCCCGGCTGACCGCCGGTGCCGGCGACTTGTCGCCGTTGGAGGCGACCTGCTTAGTAGAAGTCAACTGTGTCCACCCTGTTGAGCATTGGGCGGCTGTCCAGCAGCCGCGTGGCGTTCTCCGCGAACAGTTCCGCGATCAGTTGATCTTCTCGTGAAGACAGAGCTGCCGTATGCGGGCTCACGAGCACGCCGGGCTCGTCCCACAGCGGGCTGTCAGCGGCAAGTGGCTCACTCGCGAACACGTCCAGAGCAGCAAAGCCGATGCGCCCGGAGCGGAGCGCATCCAGGAGGGCCGACTCGTCCACGACGGTGCCGCGCCCGACGTTAACCAATGTCGTGGCGGGCTTGACTTCAGACAGCACCTCGCGACCGATGAGGTTAACAGTGGCGTCCGTCTCGGGCAGCGAGATGACGATCGCGTCAACCTCATCGAGCGCCTCGCGGATGTTCGCCGCGGGAATCACTCGGTCGACGAAGTCGACCGAGCGTCCGCTTCGATTGCAGCCGATGACAGAAGCCCCGAGCGCATTGAGACGCCTCGCCACTTGCTGGCCGATTCCGCCGAGCCCGATCACAAGGACGGTGAGGTCGCTCACCTGGCGCATGACCCATCGACCGGTCCAACTGTGGCTCCGCTGCTGTTGGATCAACCGGGGCAGATCCTTCGCCCCCGCCAGCACCCCGAACACGGCGAACTCGGCCAGAGGGGCGCCGTGCACGCCGGCTGACGTCGTGAACGCGATGCGCTGCAGCTGGTCAGGCGTGAGGTCTGCAGCTTTGATCTGGGTTCCGCCGCCAGCTGCCATCGTGTGAACCCAGCGGAGGCTGGTGTTCCGCTCTGCGACGCGCTTCAAAGCAGCGGGGTTGAGGTCCGGCACGCCGTAGAGCGCGTCAGCCGACAGCAGCATCTCCTCATAACGATCCTGCTGCGACGCGGTCCGTCGGAATGAGGGATCCCCGGAGAAGTCGGCGGGATGGCGCATCGGCGGATAGAGCGTCTGGTCGCGAATCAATTCGATACGTGGTTCGAGGCGCTCAATCACAGCGCAGTTCTCTTCACTGAGCGGTGCAGCAACAGCAACCCTCAGTCGATCGGTAGCAGCCTTCATCGGCACCCCTTGTCCTTAACGTCGTCGCTTGCCCACAATGTACATGCGTCCGTCCATCACAGTGAACGGAATTCGACATGTTGAACAAAGTGTGCAACCTGAGACGTCAACGTTTCACAGCCTGTGAATAGAGACGATTCCGCGGGTCTCTTAGCATCGAGCCGTGACGAGGTGGTCATCTATCTCTGAACAGAAGTCATGAAGCATCGAACGCGATTCACACCGTTGTACGCGCGTCGCTTGTCCAAGCGACCTTCTCGATCCACACGAAGAAGTGAAAACCCGAAGAGGAGAACCCCATGACCAAGATCACAGCAACAACCCGCTCGAAGCAGTCAAGCCTTCGGCGCCAGCTGCTCGCGGGCGCCTGCGCTGTCGCCGCCACGACGCTCGTCGCAGGCTGCGCCGCCAGCTCGGGCAGTGCGGGTGAGGCGAGTGGGGAGGCGGACCTCCACTCGGTGCAGATGGTCATTCCGTCGCGGGACGTGAACGCATTCTTCTTCACACTGTCCTGCGACATCCAGGCGAAGGCGCCCGATGCCGGTCTCGACGTGCAGATGGTCGACGTCAAGAACGAGGACTACGGTGTGGAGGGCTTCACCACCGCTCTGGAGCAGGCTCAGGCCAAGTCGCCCGAGGCCATCCTCACCGACGTACCGGACCCGACCGCTATGGACGCGACGCTGCAGGAGATCCGCGACAACGGCATGAAGCTCGTGACTTACAACGCGGTGATCGATGACGAGTCGATCCCCAACGGGCAGGTCACCACCGACACCTACGAGACGGGTGTCCTCGCCGCCGAGAAGATGGCGGAGCTCACCGGCGGTGCCGGCAAGATGCTCGTCATCGACTTCGGCGCCGGCAATCTGACCACGAACACCCGCGCGCAGGGCTTCATCGAAACGGTGGAGAAGGAGTACCCCGACATGGAGCTCCTGCCGACCCAGTTCGACAACGCCGACCCCTCGAAGACCGCCCAGATCATCAACGCGACGCTCGCGGCGAACCCCGACCTCGCCGGCATCTGGTTCACCTACAACGGCGGGGCCATCAACGGCCTTCCGTCGGTGAAGGACGCCACCGAGCCCGGCCAGATCAAGATCATCTCGTCGGATGCCGACCCGGCGCTGGTCGAATTCCTTAAGGACGGCTACATCCAGGCCCTCCTGCCGCAGAACGCGCCGGCGATCGTCGACGCGCTCATCGATCGCACGGTGTCCGCACTGAACGACGAGAAGATCGACCCCGTCACCCTGCGCATCCCGCCGGTGGTCGTCACGCAGGACAACGTCGACGACCCCGAGATCGCCGCCGCTCTCTACAAGACCAGCTGCTGATCGAGTAGTCGGTAGTAGGACCATTGTGAGAGGTGAGTCGAATGTCCACTGAGAACCAGACCGACCGGCCCGTTTCCTCGGCTCCGGTGCTCGAAGTGAAGAAGATCGTAAAGACCTTCCGACACGTCGAAGCACTCCGAGGCGCAGACTTCGATGTCCGAGCTGGCGAGATCGTCGGCCTCGTCGGAGACAACGGTGCGGGGAAGTCCACGCTGATCAAGACCATCTGCGGGGTCTACGAGCCCACCTCGGGGGAGATCTTCGTGAACGGCAACAAGGTGGACATCGACTCACCCTCCGTGGCTCGTGGGCTGGGCATCGAGGTGGTGTACCAAGACCTGGGACTCGCCCCTGATCTCAGCGCCGTCGAGAACCTGTTCCTCGGGCGGGAGATCATCCGCGGCGGCAAGTTCGGGCAACTGTTCGGATTTCTGAATCGCCGCGCCATGCTCCAAGAGACGAACGAGGCGATGGCCAAGTTCAAGCTCGAGATCGTCAAGCCGACCCGTGAAGTCGGCACCATGTCGGGCGGTCAGCAGCAGCGAGTGTCGATCGTGAGTGCCGCGATGGGCGAGGGGCAGGTGCTGCTTCTCGACGAACCGACGGCTGCTCTCGGCGTCGAAGCCCGCCGCCGGGTGAACGACCTCATCCGCAACATCCGCGATGGGGGGGCCGGCGTGGTCATCATCAGTCATGACCTCCCCGACCTTCTCGAGATCGCGGACCGCATCCACATCATGCGTCAGGGCCAGCGAGTGGCCGTGCTCGACCGCGAGGACTTCGACCTCGAACTGATCGTGGACATCATGTCAGGAGCCTTCGTATGAGCACCTCAGTACCCGAGTCGGCGGGCAATCCGGCGGACGGTGGCGCGACCGGGGCCCCCGTCACGCGCACGATGCCCCGTCTCTCGGCCAAGTCGCAGATCTTTACGATCGATGACCGCACCTCAACGGTCGCCGTCGTTGAGTCGACGAAGTCGGTGCGCAACTTCGGAGCCCAGGCGCAGCGCCTCGGCCTTGTGATCGCGCTCGTGGCCCTGTTCGGCTTCTTCGCGATTATCGAGCCCCAGGCGTTCCTCAGCCCGATCAACATGCGGGCGCTCGCGGAGACAGCCGTGCCGATTCTCATCGGTGCGGTGGCCATGACCTTCATTCTGGCCAGTGGCGGCATCGACCTGTCCGTCGGCAGCGTGATCGTCTTGTCCGGGGTTACCGCGCAGACATACTGGGACGCCATGGGCGGGCGGGACGTCAGCGGCGAAATCCTCCTCGTAGGCATCCTGATCGCCCTCGCAACGGGTGTGGTGTGTGGCCTGATCAACGGGATCATCATCACCAGACTCGATATACCCCCGCTGATCGCCACTCTCGGGATGATGGGTGCCGCGCTCGGCGCCGCGCAGTTGATCACGGGGGGGCAGGACAAGACCAACGTCCCTGAGATCCTCACCGAAGCGGTGCGGCTGCGGCCGTTCGGCATTCCGGTGACAGTGTTCGTCGCACTGGCGATTGCGATCCTCGGTGCGGTGATCCTCAAGAAGACCCGATTCGGCCTTCGCGTGCTTGGCATCGGATCGGACGAGCGGATGCTCAAGCGCCGCGGTATCGGCGTCGACGCGTACAAGGTCCGCATTTATGCTCTGTCGGGGCTGCTCTACGCCATCATTGGCATCCTGACTCTCGGTCGGTTTTCCACGACTGCGATCGGCGGCCAAACGGAAACACCGCTGGTGATCATCGCAGCGGTTGTCATCGGTGGCACGAGCCTCTTCGGTGGATCCGCGACGATGCTCGGGACCCTGATCGGTGTGCTCATCCCGGCCGTGCTATATGACGGACTCGTGATCGCCGGCATCGAGTCCTACTGGCAGGAAGTTGTGATCGGCATCGTCCTCATCGTTGCGGTCTTCTTCGACCAGCTGCAGCGACGCCGTCGGGGCACCTGATCCGATCCAGCCGTTCACGAGCGCTCGTGACCGGCGAGCCCCATACGCAGTATTGGAAGTAATTAGGAAGGAATGCGGTAGCGCAAATGTCAGACGCGGCGAATGAGACGAAGCCTCTCGGCTGGGCGGTAATCGGTACCGGTTGGATGACCCGCACGCACATGGTGCGGGCGATCAACAAGGCCTCCGGCAGCAAGGTGGTTGCCGTGTTGAGTTCCTCGCAAGAGCGTGCCGAGGAGTTCGCGAAGGAGTTCGACATCCCGAACGCGTACAGCTCGCTTGACGACCTGGTCGCGGACCCGGCAGTGGATGTCGTCTTCGTCAGCTCGACCAACGAGCTGCACAAGCCCCAGACCCTCGCCGCAGCGTCTGCCGGCAAGCACGTGCTGTGCGAGAAGCCTCTGTCGACCAACATCCAGGACGGGCTGGACATCGTCGAGGCCTGCCGCGAATCCGGTGTCGTGCTGGGCACCAACCACTACCGTCGACTCAAGACCACGATCCAGACGGTCCGTCGCCTCATCGCCGAGGGGGCGATCGGACGCCCGATCCTCGCTCGCGCGACGAGCACAGGATGGCTGAGCGAAGAGCAGCAGACTTGGCGACTCACAAGTGTCGAGGCTGGAGGAGGTGTGGTGCTCGACATCGGCGTGCACGACGCTGATCTGCTCCGCTACCTGCTGGACGACGAAGTCGACGAGGTGTCGGCAGCGACCGGGCACAGCGGTCTGCTCAAGGGCGAACTCGAGGACTACGCGGTCACTACGCTGCGATTCCGCAACGGAACGATCGCAACGTCGACGGTGAGCTTCTGCACCCCCGGTTCCATCGGAGCGATCGAGGTCATGGGATCCGAGGGCACGATCTTCGCGCGTGACCTGCTTGCTGACAAGCTCGGCGGAGAGATCTACCTCCGCCGGGGCGGACTGGACCTCGAGAAGGTCGACATCGGCTCCGAAGAGGAGCACTATGCGGAGGCTGTGCACCAGTTCAACGAAGCCGTCCGCGGCAACGGCGCACCGGCGGTCACCGGTGAAGACGGTGTCCAGTCTCTCGCTGTGGCCATCGCGGCGCTGCGTTCTGCCGAGCGCGGAACGGTGGTCAAGCTCAGCGAAGTGCTCACCGAGAGCGCTCTCGTCGCATCCTGAGCTGGCGAGCCGCGGGACGACCTATGCGGAAGGTGTGTCGTCCCGCGGCCCGCTGTTTTCATCGCACGGCGCGACTCGTGCGATACACGATCGTGAGTGGAGATCAAATTGGAAGAGCGATCTGCGGCACCGCCGCAACTCGTTGTCATGGGCGTATCGGGCGCTGGAAAGACCACCGTCGGTCAAGCACTGGCCGAAGCGCTGTCTCTTCAATTCGTTGACGCAGACAACCTCCACCCGGCGTCGAACGTTGCGAAGATGGCCGCAGGCATTCCCCTGAACGATGAGGATCGATTCCCGTGGCTAAGGCAAGTCGGAGCCGAGTTGGACCGCTTTCAGGGTGAGGGAATCGTCCTCGCGTGTTCGGCGCTGAAGCGGCGGTACCGGGATCTGATCCGGGAGCAGGCGGCGGGGACCACCTTCGTTCACCTCTCCGCGAGCGAGCGCGTCCTGGCAAACCGCGTGATCGGCCGTCCCGGCCACTTCATGCCGGCGAGCCTGCTGCAGAGTCAGATTGCGACGCTGGAACCCCTCGAGCAGGGGGAAGCCGGAGTGACTGTGGACTGCTCTCAACCGGTGGCGGAGTTGGTACGAGAGGTCGTTTCAGCGCTCACCGCGGCCGCACCAGGCGCGGAATCGCACGCTCTCTAGGCTGCGCGCTGCCGCACCTTGCTGTGGAAAGGAGCCACCGTGATCGATCGCGAACGATTCCCCGTCGACCCGTGGCGTCTGGTCGAGACGTCGTTCGAATCGTTTGACGCGAGTGTAACGGAGAGCATCTTCGCTCTGTCGAATGGCTACCTGGGTCTGCGCGGCAATCAGCCCGAGGGGCGTCACGCGCACGAGCACGGCACGTTCATCAACGGGTTCCACGAGACGTTCCCGATCCGTCACGCCGAGCAGGCCTATGGATTCGCCGAGGTCGGTCAGACGATCATCAACGCCCCTGACGCGAAGGTCATGCGCGTCTACGTCGACGACGAGCCGCTGTCGCTCGATGTCGCCGACGTGCGCGAGTACGAGCGGACGCTCGACATGCGCGACGGCGTGCAGCGCCGGCACATCCTGTGGGTCACGCCGTCGGGCAAGGAGGTGCGGATCGATTACGAGCGGCTGGTGTCGTTCGAGGAGAAGCACCTCGCGGTCATGACGGTGGACGTCACCGTGCTGAACGCCGACGCGCCGGTCACCGTGAGCTGCCAGATCCTCAACCGGCAGGACGGCGAGGACGTCTACGGCGGCACGCCGCTGGCGCCGCGCAAGGCCGGGTTCGACCCGCGCAAGACCGAGAAGCTCGAGGAGCGCGTCCTGCAGCCGCAGGAGTACTGGCAGGACAAGCTGCGCTCCGCCCTGTCGTACCGCGTCACGGACTCGGGCATGACGATCGCGGTCGTCGCCGACCATCTGGTCGAGACGGCGAACGAGTACACCTCGCGCACGCTCATCGAGCCCGACATCGCGAAGAACGTGTTCCGCGTGAACGCGAAGGCCGGAGTGCCGATCCGGGTCACGAAGCTCGTGAGCTACCACACGTCGCGTGGCGTGCCCGCGCGCGAGCTCGTCGACCGCTGCCGCCGCACCCTCGACCGCGCCCTCGGCGAGAGCGTCGACGCGATCCGCGCGCAGCAGCGTGCGTGGCTCGACGCGTTCTGGGAGCGTTCGGACGTGCGCATCGGCGGCCACGACGACCTGCAGCAGGCGACCCGCTGGTGCCTGTTCCAGCTCGCGCAGGCCTCGGCGCGTGCCGACGGACAGGGTGTGCCGGCGAAGGGCATGACGGGCTCGGGGTACTCCGGGCACTACTTCTGGGACACCGAGATCTACGTTCTCCCGTTCCTCGCGTACACGACGCCGTTGTGGGCGCGCAACGCGCTGCGGATGAGGTACCTGATGCTGCCCGCCGCGCGTAAGCGCGCGTTCCAGCTCAACGAGGCGGGCGCGCTGTTCCCGTGGCGCACGATCAACGGCGAGGAGGCTTCCGCCTACTACGCGGCCGGCACCGCCGGCTATCACGTGAATGCCGACGTCAGCTTCGCGCTCGCGAAGTACGTGCGGGCGACCGGCGACACCGACTTCCTCTTCCGCGAGGGCGTCGACATCGCCGTCGAGACGGCGCGGCTGTGGGCGACCCTCGGCTTCTGGCGTTCGAACGACGGCGTGGTCGACGGCGAGGGCGACACGTTCCACATCCACGGCGTCACCGGGCCCGACGAGTACACCACCGTCGTCAACGACAACCTCTTCACGAACGTCATGGCGCGGTTCAACCTCCGCTTCGCCGCCCGCACCATCCGCGAGATGGCGGAGGCCGACGGCGAGGTCTACCGTCAGATGGTCGACCGCCTCGCCCTCGAGCCCGGTGAGCCCGAGGCGTGGGAGCGGGCCGCCGAAGCCATGCACATCCCGTTCAGCCCGAGCCTCGGCATCCATCCGCAGGATCATGTGTTCCTCGAGCGCGAGATCTGGGACCTCGAGAACACCCCGCCCGACAAGCGGCCCCTGCTGCTGCACTTCCACCCGCTGGTGATCTACCGGTACCAGGTGCTCAAGCAGGCCGACGTCGTGCTCGCGCTGTTCCTGCAGGGCAACCACTTCTCCGACGAGGACAAACTCGCCGACTTCGAGTACTACGACCCGCTGACCACGGGCGACTCGACGCTGTCGGCGGTCGTGCAGGCGATCCTCGCCGCCGAGGTCGGCTACCAGGACCTCGCGCTCGAGTACTTCCGGCAGTCGATCTTCGTCGACCTCGGCGACCTGCACCACAACGCCGCGGACGGCGTGCACGTGGCCTCGGCCGGTGGCGTCTGGACCGCACTCGTCGCAGGATTCGGCGGCATGCGCGACCACTTCGGTGAGCTGTCGTTCAATCCGCGGCTTCCCGTCTCGTGGCCGTCGCTCGAGTTCGTCCTGCACTGGCACGGCACGCGGCTGGTCGTCACGGTCACCCGTGAGGAGCTGCGTGTGCGCGCCACGGAGGGCGACCCCGTCGGCTTCAGCGTGCGAGGCGTGGGCTACGTGGTCGGCGCGGGCGAAGAGGTGGTGGCACCGCTCGACGGGCAGGGCCCGGTGATCCCGGGGCGTCCGTCGCTGCGCGAGCTCGGCGACGCCCGCCGCGAGGACGGTTCCCTGATGTCCGCGTCAGTGCCCACCGTCACAGCCGCGATCCCCCTAGTAGTCGAGGACGGGGTAGTTGGGTCGAGCACCTCAGGGTGAGGGCGGCTTGAGTACCAGCCCCGCCGATCGCTCCGGCAGCCGGCCGACCGTGCTGCACGCGCTGCGGCGCCCTCGCCTCGTCACGCGCGAGGTCGTCGCCGGCCTCGTCGTCGCGCTCGCCCTGATTCCCGAAGCGATCGCCTTCTCGGTCGTCGCGGGCGTCGACCCGCGCGTCGGACTGTTCTCATCGTTCGTGCTCGCCGTCGTCATCGCGTTCGCCGGCGGGCGTCCGGCCATGATCACCGCCGCCGCGGGCGCGGTCGCGCTGGTGATCGCACCCGTCGCGCGCGAGTATGGCTCGGACTACCTCATCGTCACGATCGCGCTGGCCGGCCTCATCCAGGTGCTGTTCGCGGTGCTGGGCGTCGCCCGGCTCATGAGGTTCATCCCCCGCAGCGTCATGGTCGGCTTCGTGAACGCCCTCGCGATCCTGATCTTCCTGTCGCAGATGCCGCAGCTCGTCGACGTGCCCTGGGCGGTGTACGTGCTCGTCGCCGCGGGTCTCGGCATCCTGTTCGTCTGGCCGCGCATCACGCGCGCGATCCCCGCACCGCTCATCGCGATCGCGGTGCTCACGGTGGTCGTCGTGGTGTTCGGCCTCTCGGCGGTGCCGAACGTCGCCGACCAGGGCGAGCTGCCCCGGAGCCTTCCGGAGCTCCTCATCCCGAACGTCCCGCTGACGTGGGAGACGCTGCAGATCGTCGCGCCCTACGCGTTCGCCGCCGCGCTGGTGGGGCTCCTCGAGTCGCTGATGACCGCGAAGCTCGTCGACGACATCACCGACACCCACTCACGCAAGACCCGTGAGGCGTGGGGACTCGGCGTCGCCAACATCGCGTCGGCGTTCCTCGGCGGCACCGGCGGCTGCGCGATGATCGGCCAGACGATGATCAACGTGAAGACGTCCGGCGGTCGCACGAGGATCTCGACGTTCATGGCGGGCGTGTGGGTGCTGATCCTCGTGGTCGCCCTCGGCGACATCGTCGGGCTCATCCCGATGGCCGCGCTCGTCGCCGTGATGATCGTGGTGTCGGTCATGACGTTCGACTGGCACAGCATCCGTCCGTCGACGCTGAAGCGGATGCCGCTCAGCGAGACCCTCGTGATGCTCGTCACCGTCGTGGCCACGGTCTGGACCCACAACCTCGCCGTCGGCGTGATCCTCGGCGTGCTCGCCGCCATGGTGCTGTTCGCCCGCCGCGTCGCTCACTTCACGACCGTGACGCGCGAGGTCGACGGCCACACCGCCCGCTACCGCGTCGACGGCGAGCTCTTCTTCGCCTCGAGCAACGACCTCACCACGCAGTTCGAGTACGCTGCCGATCCGCCGCACGTCGTCATCGACCTCTCGCGCACCCACGTCTGGGACGCCTCGACGGTCGCCGCCCTCGATGCCATCGTCACGAAGTACGAGGCGCGCGGAACGAGCGTCGAGCTGTACGGGATGACGGATGCTGCGGCCCGCTTCCATGGCCGCCTCAGCGGAGAGCTCGGCTCGACCTGATCAGGCGTCGGTCACGGAGCAGGATGCGTCGTTCACGGGTAGGTGGCTCGCGAGTGCGGACGTGCTGAGTGGGAGTTTCGTGGGGTCGACACGCGCCACGTCAACCGCGAGCTCGGGCGTCGGCTGCAGCCTTGTTCGCGGGGGCATCCCAAGGCGTCAGAATTGTTGCCGCGACAGCGACGAGGATCAAGACCAGTGGGATCAGCATGGCCGTGCGCAGGCCAAAGTGCTCGCCGAAGAAGCCGAGCACTGGGGGACCCACGAGGAATGCGAAGTACCCCGCGGTTGCGACAAGCGAGAGTCGGGCCGCGGCGTCTGGTCCGGAGTCACCCGCGGCGGACAGCGCAACGGGGAAGCCAAGGGAGGCGCCGAGACCCCACAAGATCACGGCGGCTACCGCAAGTTGTGGGTTGGGAGAGAGCGACACAACTGCGAGCCCGATGGCCGCACTGATGGCGCTCGCCGCCAGCACGGGACGTCGACCCAAACGATCGACCAACGCAGCCCCCGCAAACCGGCCAACGGTCATTGAGATCGCGAAGATGGCAAACACCCCCGAACTCCACGCCGGGTCGAAGCCATGACCGTCAACCATGATGAGCGGAAGCCAGTCATTGGCTGTGCCCTCTGCGAGTGCCATCGCGAGGAGGATCACTCCGATCAGTTGGATCCGCCTGTCGCGGAGCAGAGATGACGTGCTAGCGACGATGTCGCCGTCATGACGGGCGGATGCCGCCCGTCGACCTACCCCGCGGGGAATCGCCGGCACCGCCGCGGGCACCGCGACCAGACACACGGTCGACACAGCGAACAGGTGCCAACTTACGGGCATCGCGATTGCCGAAAGCGCCATTCCGACCACTGCCCCGATGGCCGTACCCAAGCTGAAGCAGCCGTGCATGACGGGCAGGAAGGAGCGGTGGGTGAGTTGCTCCACCTCACCCCCGTCCACGTTCATCGCGACCTCTGCGGAGCCCATCCCCAGTCCGCAGATGCCGAGTCCGATCGCGACGATGACCATGGTCCCCGACATCGACCCGGCAGCGACCACTGGCAGGCTGAGGGCCGATCCGCTGGCCCCGAGGAGGATGACGGTGCGGGTTCCTAACCGTGCCACAAGCGACGCGGAGAACAGGATGCCGATCATCGAGCCGATCGCAAGCCCGAACATCGCGAGACCCATCTCTGCAGTAGATGCAGTCAAGGAATCCCGTATCGCCGGGGTTCGGGTGACCCAGGACGCCATCACCAGCCCTGGCGTGAAGAACAACACGCAGAGCGCGAGGCGCCGGGAAGCTGTTGCCCGGGCAGCCGTACTCCGACGTTGAACCGCGCGCGATGGCTCTGAGTGAGACGGTCTCTCCCTCAAAGTCGGACACGCTCGCCGGATCGTGAGGACGTCTGAATCGCGGTCGCGACGCTGAGGGCTCGAGTCGCTGTCTCACCATCGACGATCGGCGCCCCCTCCCCGCCGGACGCCGCGACGAACGCTCTGATCGTGCGTTCATACGCATTTCCACGGTCCTCGACATCAACACGACGCTCGCCGCGTGCGTCGACGAGGGAGACCTCCCCGATCGGATCGGGGGTCATGATCTCCGGTGCACGGATGCTTCCCGCGGTCCCGTGTACTTCGGCGAGACTGCGCGCGAATGGCGTGGCGTAGCTGTCGTGGAAGGAAGCAATGACGTCATTCTCGTATCGGACCACTGCTACGGAGGTGTCTGCGCTCTCAGACGGGCGTTCTCCGTGGGCCACGGTCACGGCAGCAACCTCCACCGGACGCAATCCGAGAAGGTGCTCAGTCACAGACGCGTCGTGGGTTGCGATGTCTAGAACGATGCCAGCGCCAGGTCCGCTACCAAGACGCCATCCAGCCAGATGTTCGGGGAGTAATCCGGTATTGCGGATCGCCACGCTGAGAGGACGTCCAATCGCCCCGCTCGCCACAAGCTCGCGGATCTTGCGATGCGTCTCCATTGCGGGGAGATGATGATTGATCGCTAGCGTCACCCCGCGATCGCGGCAGAAGTCTGTCATCGCCGACGCGTCGGAGACGGTCACGGCGATCGGCTTCTCACAAAGCACGTGCTTGCCCGCAGTCGCCGCCGCCTTCGCCTGGTCAAGGTGGCGCTCGTTGACACTGGAGATGTAAACCCCGTCGATGTCGTCACGGGCCAGCAGCTCCGCGAGGTCTGTGTGCACTGAGGGGATCCCGTTCCGCGCCGCAAAGTCATCGGCATGGTAACCCGACCCGCTGCTCACGGCGGAAATTCGCTGACCAAGCGCTCGAATCGCAGGGATCACCCGGGTATCCGCGATATCGCTGGCGCCGACCAGGCCCCAGCGGAAGAGTGCGACGTCAGTCATTTTGTACGATTCCTCGCTTCAGAAGGCACGCGTCGACGCGGTGGTGAGTTGGGGAGGCCAGCGCCCCGCGCGACAGCGAGCGTCCCGTGGAAGACGGAAGTCCGGGACCCCGCACCGGGGCCCCGGACAATCGCTCCTCAACGTTTCTATCGGTGAAGCAACGCGGTGGATACGAGCCAAGTGTGCAAATCACGCGCGGCCGATTGCACACCCTGACAGCCGAGTCCGGGTCCATCGCGTGGCTGGTCACAGCCGCCTTGGACAGTCATCGAGCTCATAAGGCAACCAGATGAATAAGACAAGATGACTGACCGTTGTCTGATACATGCCGCATTTGTAGCCTGACCAAAGTCGATCTGGGCTGAAGGAGGAGAGATCCGATGGTTGGATACGAGCGATTCATGGCTGACGAGCTGCCAGAGCTGACCGAAGAGGAGAAGCGGTCGCCTTTCAGCGGCTTCTACAAGCGCGACATCGGGGATCTCGCGCCTGAGATCGCGGCCGCGTTCCAGCCCGGCGTGACCATCGATCCTTCGGAGGCGGTCATGCCTGAGGACCTCTGGGAGTATCTGCTTCCCGACGGGCCCACGCCCGAGATGGGGTACTGCCTGCTTCCCAACGGTGCCGGATATACGTGTCTCGTCGCTGACGTGCCCGGCGTGACCAAGGCGATGTTCGACTTCCGGCTGCGTCTCGTCCTAGCCGACCACATGGGCTTCATGATCGAGTTCCCAGGCAAGCAACTCGGACATTGGGAAGGCCTCTGCGTCGAAGACTTCGGCGTCGGCTACATGCACGGCACCATCCTCACTCGCAACTACTCCGCGTACGAGCTGGGGTACCCGACTCATCCGACGCTCGCCAACCCGGAGATCGTTGAGTTCATCGCTAAGGAAGCCGACGAGATCTCACTTGAGGGCCCGATAGACCCGACGCGTGGCAAGTGCATGGTGGTGTTCGTGACGAGGGAGACGGCGACCGGTCTGCGCTGCTGGGCGATCACCTACTCTGGACTGCATCTCGTCGATGGAGTATCGACCGCGGTGCTGGCGCCGGACGAGGAGATCACGCTCGAGATGTGCCGCCTGCGCGGCCTGCACCACGCCTACGAGTACGTCGGGCGCAAAGAACTCCTCGACCAGTACTACGAGGAGTACAAGGATAAGCAGCTTGCTCCTGCGAAGCCCTGGCCCGAGCGGTTCCTTCCGTACCGCCACTGACGGCGCCGCCACCCCCTGACTTGACTAGCAACGTTCGAGGGCCGACATCGGAGTCGACCTCGGGGAACGCGAGAGGTCGCGGTGGGGCCCACGTAGGCGCTCGGTCACCGTCGGCGTGGTCCGGGTGCCGCGCAGCGGACGTAACGCGTCAGGCGCGATAGCGCATCGGCACGGAGGACACGACGTCTACTTCGCCGTGGAGCTCGCGCTCGCGACGCAGGTGCTGCCCGACCCCGACAATCCCGCCAAGGATCTCGGCATCCTCAAGATCGCCGACAACCTCCCCGTCTCGATCGTCGCCGCCGTCGCGTCCGCGCTGCTCGCGATCGGCGCCGCATCCGCTGCCGACCAGCACTTCGCCGCCCTCTTCCTCGCCGGTGCACTCTCGGCGATCGTCGGCGGCTTCGTCATCCTGCTCGTGAAGGGAGCCCGCTGATGTCCATCACCGATTCCGAATTCCTCTGGGGCGTAGCCACCGCCGGTCACCAGGTCGAAGGCGACAACGTCGACAGCGACGTCTGGTTCCTCGAGAACACGACGCCGTCGTTGTTCCGCGAGCGCAGCGGTCCCGCGTGCCGCAACTACCAGCGCTGGGAGGAGGACCTCGACATCGTCGTGGGTCTCGGTCTTTCGGCATACCGCTTCTCGGTGGAGTGGTCGCGCATCGAGCCGGCTCGTGGCGAGGTCTCGTCGGACGCGCTCGACCACTACGAGCGCCTCGTCGACGGATGCCTCGCCCGCGGCCTCGCGCTGCTGGTGACGTTCAACCACTTCGTCGCACCGCGCTGGTTCTTGGCGGCAGGATCGTGGCTGGCCGATGACGCCGCGGACCTCTACGCCGACCAATGCGCGCGCGTGATGGACCGCTTCGGTGATCGTCTCGCGGTGACCTTCAACGAACCGAACCTCGAGCAGTTCCTCCACTCGACCGGACGGCTTTCCCGACTTGCTCGAAGGCGTGAAGACCGAGATGCTCGCCGCCGCCACGCAGCGCGCAGGCTCTGACCGCTACTTCGCCGGCAATGTCATTCCCTTCGCCGCGCAGGATCAGTTCCAGGAGGCGCAGACGCTCGCGCACCTCGCCGCGAAGGCCGCGATCAAGAGCCGTCGCGCCGACCTCCCGGTGGGGCTGTCGATCGCTATCGCCGACGAGGTCGCGCTCCCGGGCGGCGAGGCCCGCCGGGATGCGAAGCGCGCCGCAGCCTACGACCACTGGCTGCGGCTCGCCGTCGCCGACGACTTCATCGGCGTGCAGAACTACGAGCGCATCGTGCACGGACCCGACGGCGAGGTGATCCCCGAGGGCGAGGTCAGCGGCATGGGCACGGTCATCGAGCCGGGCTCGCTGGCGGGCGCCGTGCGCTACGCCTTCGAGACCGCGGGCGTTCCCGTGCTCGTGTCGGAGCACGGTCTGCAGAGCGACGACGACACGCAGCGTGCCGCGTTCATCCCGGCGGCGCTCGATGCGCTCGCCGCGGAGCGCGCGGCCGGCGTGCCCGTGCTCGGCTACTGTCACTGGACGCTCATGGACAACTTCGAGTGGATCTTCGGGTACGGCCCCAAGCCGGGTCTGTTCTCCGTCGAACGCGCAACCTTCGAGCGCACGGCCAAGCCGAGCGCCGGTGTCTACGCGGAGTATGTGCGGCGCGCGTAGGGGAACCAAGGTTGAGGCCCGCTGAGTTACAGCGATGACGACCGACCGAAGATCAGCGTCGCTGCAATGCGGATTCCGCGCCAGGCCGAGGACATTCCCGAAGTTTGCTGAGCAACACGCGGGCGGGGCGTCCCGGTTATCAGGAACCGCAGCCACGAAGTGCGCTACGACGCGCTGACGACGGCAAGACGCGCGGCCGCGGGGGAATGAGCCTCCCTGGGGTCAAATCCCACCGTCTGCGCGGACATGGGTCTCGTGTAGTTGGCCGACCTTGGGTGTTATCCGAGCGCGCCGTGTAACGTGCTCGCTACGGAGTCCAGGTTGGCGCTGCGCATTAGCCGAGTGAGGCGCGTGCCCGCAGTGCGACGGTGCCTCGGTGAGGAAGGCGACGATGGCTGCGGCGCCTGCGCCCCGCGGTGGTGTGTAGAACCGGCCCCAGGTGATGACGGTCGCGAGCAGGATGCCGTGCGCCAGGTTGGCGATGACGATCGCGACGATGTTGATCTGGTCCCTCGAGATCATCTCCACGACTTCGGGCGTGAGTTCGCTGAAGCCGGCGAGGAGGTCCTGGAAGAAGGTCGCGTAGATGAGCAGGGTGAGGCCGAAGACGGGGACGGCGCCGACGACGGAGGCGACCAGGAAGGCTGCGGTCCCGGTGTGCTTCATGGATGTCGTCCGATCTGTTCGAGGCTTCGTGAGGGATCACTCGTAGCGGAGCGAGTCGACCGGATCCGCCTTCGCCGCCCGGGCGGCCGGGAGCGTCCCCGCGAGGAAGGCGATCGCCATGACAAGCAGGATGATCGCGGCGACCGAGGCCGGGTCGAACGCGATGAGGGTCAGCCCGGGGAGGTCGGCGAGCAGCGTCCCGGAGAGCACTGAGCTCAGCCCGGTGCCGGCCGCGATCGCGACCGCTGCGCCTATCGCGGATCCGAGGAAGCCGATGAACGTGGCTTCGAGGCTGAACAGACCGAAGAGCCTTCCGCTTCCCATACCCATCGCCTTCATCAGGCCGATCTCCCGGGTGCGTTCCTGCACCGACATGTAGAGCGTGTTCACGATCCCGAACGCGGCGGCGAGGAGCGCGATGATCGCGAAGGCGTTGAGGACGAGGACGACTCCGTCGATCACGGTGGTGATCGTGCCCAGCTGATCTGCGATCGTCGTGCCGGTGAAGCCTGCGCCAGCGAGTCGTTCCTTGAGCGCCTCCACCTCGGCGTCGGTCGCATCCGGGTCGAACCAGACGCTGGCGGACGAGTGCCGGTCCGCTTCCTCGGCGGGGATCCCGGTGGACTGAGCCTCGAAGAGTGCATCCGTGAGCGTGGCGTTGATCAGAATGCTGGAGCCTGTCGGCGAAGCGAGGGCCGCCTCCGTGATCCCGACGACGGTCGCGTCGATGCTGTGCCGGGTGCGCAGGGCGTCGGTGATCCCGATGGTGACGGTCTGTCCGATCGCATCGGCGTCGGTGTCGAACCCCAGCGGCTGCACGTACGACTGAGGGAGGGCCACCTGATAGTCGGCGGTGTCGTTGTCGGGTTCTGTGCCGTCGGCGAGGACCGTGGTCTGGCCGGCCACGAGGCTGCCGACCGAGGCGACGAACCTCGTGCCGTCCTCGAACTGAACGAAGTCCGGGCTGATGTTCCGCTGCGGGTCGACGCGGATCACTCCCTCGATTCCTTGAATGGTGTCGATGTCGTCGGGGGTGAGGGCGGTGACGGTCATCCCGGGAATGCCCGTGGAGACGGCGTCCGGATCGTACTCCCGCGGTTCATCCGTCGCGAGCGGATCGCCCGCGCCCTCGGCGGTCTTGGTTACCGTCATCGCGTCGGAGGCGCCGACTCCGGAGACGGTGTCGTCGATGTAGGCGTTGATCCCGGTGCCGAGGCCACTCGTGATCGCGAGGGTGAAAGCGCCGATGAAGATGGACAGGATGGTGAGGATCGTGCGGGTCTTCGACCGGAACGTGTTGGTGACGGCGGAGCCGATCAGATCGGGGGTCTTCACGCGGCCACCCCCTGGGCGGTGTCGTCGACAAGCTCGCCATCGCGGATCCGCAGCTGTCGGTCGCACCGGGCGGCGAGGTCCTCGTCGTGAGTGACGATGATGAGGGTGATGCCGTGCTCCCGGTTGAGGCCGAACAGGATGTCCTCGACGATCGCCCCGGTCTTGGAGTCCAGATTGCCGGTCGGCTCGTCCGCGAAGATGATCCGCGGGTTGTTGACCAGGGCGCGGGCTATCACGACGCGCTGCTTCTGCCCACCGGAGAGGTTGACGGCCTTGTTCTTGGCTTTGTCGGCGAGCTCGAGCTGCTCGAGCGCGGCGATGCCGCGGCGCTTGCGTTCGGGGGCGCCGACGCCGGCGATCTTCAGTGGCAGGGTGACGTTGTCGAGCACGGAGGCGTTGGGGACGAGGAAGAACTGCTGGAACACGAACCCGAAGGTCTTGTTCCTGGTGCGATTCAACCGTCGACCCTTCAGTGAGCGCGTGTCGATTTCCCCCAGCGTCAGGCGCCCGTTGGTGGGGGCGTCGAGGAGGGCGAGGATGTGCATCAGCGTGGACTTCCCGGAACCGGACTTACCGAGGATGGCGATCGACTCGCCCTCACCGATACTGAAGCTCACTCCTTTGAGCGCGTCGAAGCGGGTCTGGCCGCGGCCGTACGACTTGTGCACGTCGTCGGCGCGGATGATCGAGGTACTCATGGGATGGCTCCTGAATGCCCAAGTGGCGTGGTCGGTTGATGAGTCGACTTCCACCATCCGCTCCCCGCGCCGTTCATGCGTCACCCGGCCGCAGACACTCGTGTACCGCGGTCGCGGTATCTTCGGATCCCGCACGAGGGTGACGACCTGCCGCTCTCGTCGCGGCACACTGGTGGGGTGACCCGCGACCCGACCAGCCCGGCCCCGACGCCGGACACGCTCGCACCGCCGCACCCGGTGATTCCGGCATGGGTGGGCGATGTGATCGCTGCTGTCCTGATCGTCGCCGTCGCATTCGCCCCGCTGCCGGGACCCGAGTTCCGGCCGGACGGGTGGGCACAGCTCGCGCTGGTGGTCGCGCCCGCCGCGCTCCTGCCGTTCCGCCGGCGGTGGCCGGTCTCGGTGCTGCTCGTCTGCCTTGCGCTGTACGGAGTCGCGGCGTGGATCGGGTTGCTCTCACCCGGGATCGGACTGGGAGTCGCGATCGCGATGTTCGGCGTCGCGAATCGTTCCACCCGCCGCCGCACCGTCATCATCGGCGCGATCACCGTCGTGATCGTGTTCGTGTTCAGCATTCCGGCGGCGGTGGGCAGCGTGTTCGATCCACGGGTGTTCCAATTCGTCTTCGCGGTGGCGTTCGCCGCCGCCGCCGGTGACGGGGCTCGCTCACGCCGCGCGTACATCGCGGCGATCACCGAGCGCGCCGAGCGCGCCGAACAGACCAGGGAGGCCGAAGCTCGCCGCAGGGTCACCGAGGAACGGCTGCGCCTGGCGCGCGACCTGCACGACGCCGTCGCGCACCAGATCGCGGTGATCAGTCTGAACGCGGGCGTCGCCTCTTCCGCACTTCCCGGCCACCCCGAGCGCGCCGCAGCCGCCCTCGGCACGATCCGTGGTGCCGCCCGCACCGTGCTGGGGGAGATCGGCGGGCTGCTCGCGATGCTGCGCGCCGATGACCCGGACGACGGCGTCGATGCGCCGCAGGTCGGTCTGGAACGGCTGCCCGATCTGCTCGATCAGTTCCGCAGCACCGGCTTGGACGTGCAGGTGCGCATCGAAGGAGGTATCGATCAGGCGACCGGGGCGGTGGGGATCGTGGCGTATCGGGTGATTCAAGAGGCGCTCACGAATGTCCACAAGCACGGCGCCGAGCATCGCGCCCACGTCTTGATCGACGTGGGCACCGCTGCTCTGCGGGTGGTGGTGACGAATCCGGTCCATGCCCGCTCTGCTCGCGGGGGCGCCGGTACCGGGGTGGGGCTGATCGGACTGAGGGAACGCGTCGGCTCCGTGAGGGGGTCCGTGCACGCCGGCCCCGCACCCGGCGGGTGGAGGCTGTCCGCGATCCTGCCGCTGACGAAGGAAGGAGCCCCATGATCGACGTGCTCGTCGCCGACGACCAGGCGCTGATCAGGCAGGCCGTCACCGATATCCTCGCCGGCCACTCCGATATCACCGTCAGTGGTCGTGCCGTCGACGGAGCCGACGCCGTCGACCAGGCCGGGCGACTCCGCCCGGACGTCGTCGTGATGGACATCCGCATGCCCGCCCTCGACGGCATCGCGGCGACCGCCCGTATCTGCGCCGACCCCGCCCTCGCCGATACCCGCGTACTCATCCTCACCACGTTCGAGGAAGACGAGTATCTCGTGGCCGCGCTGCGCGCCGGTGCGAGCGGATTCATCGGCAAGGGCGCCGAACCTGAGGATATCGTGCGCGCCGTGCGCGCCGTGCACGCGGGCGACGCGCTGCTGTCCCCGGCGGCGACGCGCGCCCTGATCACACGGTACGTCACCGTCCCCGCGCGCCCGGCGCTCGAGACCATCCCGGAACTGGCGGAGCTGACAGATCGGGAACGGGAGGTGCTGCTGCTGGTCGCCAGAGGGCGGTCCAACCAAGACATCGCCGAGGACCTCGTCATCTCCCCGCACACGGCGAAGACGCACGTGAACCGGGTGATGACGAAACTGCACGCCCACGATCGCGCCCAGCTGGTGATCATCGCGTACGAGACCGGCCTGCTCGCCCCGGGGACCTGAGCGCGTACTGTGGACGCGGTACGCGAAAATGCCGCAGTGGGGGGACGCGCCACGGGCGATCGGCTCGGACGATTGAGGGGTGAGTGAATACCGCCCCGACACGACGACCGCGAGCCGGACCGGTTCCCGCCATATCCTGCCCGTCTTCGCCGGGCTGCTGGTGGCGATGCTGCTGGGTTCGTTGGATCAGACGATCTTCTCCACCGCGCTGCCGACCATCGTGGGCGAGCTCGGAGGGGTGAACCACATGCTGTGGGTGACCACGGCGTACCTTGTCGCGTCGACGATCATGATGCCGATCTACGGCAAGCTCGGCGATCTGATCGGCCGCAAGGGCCTGTTCATCGGGGCGCTGTCGATCTTCCTGATCGGGTCGGTCGTCGGCGGGCTCGCACCGGACATGACGTGGCTCATCATCGCCCGCGCCGTGCAGGGCGTCGGTGGGGGCGGGCTGATGATCCTGTCGCAGGCGATCATCGCGGACGTCGCCCCGGTGCGCGAGCGCTCCAAGTACATGGGGGTCATGGGCGCCGTCTTCGGCCTGTCCGCGGTCGTCGGACCGCTGCTGGGCGGGTGGTTCACCGAGACGGCGCACTGGCGGTGGGCGTTCTGGATCAACATCCCTCTCGGCATCGTCGCGATTGCGCTCGCCGCGTTCTTCCTCAAACTGCCGAAGCACGACACCAGGATCCGGTTCGACACCTGGGGCGTGCTCACCATGGCGATCGCGGTCTCCGCGATCATCCTGGTCGCGTCCTGGGGCGGCACCGAACATGAGTGGGACTCACCGCTCATCATCACGCTGATCGTCGTCGCGACCCTCTTCAGCGGGCTCTTCGTTCTGGCGGAGCACAAGGCGGTCGAACCGATCATCCCGCTCGCGCTTTTCCGTTCCCGGAACTTCGTGCTCGCCACGGTGGCCGGGCTCTTCATAGGTGTCGCGATGTTCGGCGCGATCGCCTACCTGCCCACCTATCTGCAGATGGTCACCGGCGTGAACGCCACGGTGTCGGGGCTGATGCTGATCCCGATGATCGCCGGTCTCATGGTCGGGGCGATCACCACCGGACAGCTCGCGGCGAAGACGGGACGGTACAAATGGATGCCGATCGCCAGCATGATCGGGCTTGGCATCGGTCTGTGGCTGCTGTCGACCCTCGCCGTCGATACGCCGCTCGGGGTCCTGATGAGCTATCTGTTCGTCCTCGGACTGGGCGTGGGCCTCGGCATGCAGATCCTCGTGCTCGTCGTGCAGAACTCGTTCCCCGACTCCCAGGTGGGCACCGCCACGGCGTCCAACAACTTCTTCCGTGAGATCGGCGCCTCCCTCGGCGGCGCGATCGTCGGCGCACTGTTCACGGCCAACCTGACGAGCCTTCTCGCCGAGCGGATGCCTGCGCGAGGGGGCGAAGCCGGCGATCTGAACTCGCTCACGCCGGCGATGGTCCGCGACCTGCCGGATCAGCTCCGGGAGACGATCATCGGCGCCTACAACGACGCCCTGACTCCGGTCTTCGCGACCCTGATTCCGATGGTCGTCGCCGGATTCATCGCGGTGCTCTTCATCCGGGAGGTGCCGTTGCGAGCTTCGAGGGATGACCGGGAAGCCGCCCCGCGGACCGAAGGCGGCGCTGATGCCGCGGAGTCCGCCGCGAGCGGCATGGCCGACGTCGACTCGTCTGCGTAGCGGCGGGGCAGGCGCCCCGCTTGCGAGCTGGAGGAGTGCGGATCGCGGGGGCGCGACCTGATGTGCGCGGATGTGCGCTTCGGTGCGTTCGGGGGGATCGTCGGTCCATCATGGTGGCGAATCGAGTCGGGAAACGATTTCCCACAATGATCGAGGAGGATCCGATGGTTCAACGGACTGCGAGGCGACGCTCGGCAGGAGTCGCCGCAGCCACGATCTCCGTACTGGCGGTCGCACTGCTGCCTGGCGTGAGCGCGATCGCCGCAGAGAGCGTCACGGACGTGTCGTTCGACTTCGGCCCCGTGGGCAGCGCGTCACCCGAGGGATGGATCGGGGTCGACCCCACCGTTGCGTACTCGCCCGAACTCGGATACGGCTTCACGACAGCCCCGAGGGACGCGAAGGACCGCGGCGGGGAGGACCTGATGCGCGGGGACTTCGTGAACTCGACACCATACGAATTCGTGGTGGACGTTCCGAACGGCCTGTACAACGTGACGGCCTGGATGGGAGACATCCAAGCCGGCTCCGGGAACCGCACAAACCTGGAGATCGAGGGGACGCTGTACCCGGGGCCCAGTACGCCCGGCGGTGAGATCCGTGAGCACACGTTTGCGAGCATCGCCGTGACGGACGGACAGCTGACGATCAAGGCGCTCCAGAACGTCGGCCGGCTGAACGGCCTGCATGTCTACGCGTTGCCGAACGCGCCGACTGGGTTCGTGGCATCCGATACCGACCCGGCGGCAGCGACTGTCACGCTGGCGTGGGACGCGATGCCCGGTGCAACCGGGTACACCGTGTACCGGACGGGCGGGGGACAGAGCCGCGTCGAGGCGGGCACGACGACCGAACCGACGTTCACCGACACCGGTCTCATCCGCGGAGAGGCCTATAGCTACACCGTGACACAGCAGCGGGGTGAGTACGCTTCCCCGGACAGCGATCCCGTCGAAGTGACCGTGGTCGACCCCGACGCCGAGGCACCCGCTCCGCCCACAGGATTGCGCGTCGAAGCGCTCGAGCGTGAGTCTGCCACCATCGCGTGGGACGGGGGTGGTGGGGACGCCCTCGAGTGGATCGTGTACCGGACGACGCAGACGGACATTCCGTTCGAACTGATCGCGCGCGTCGACGAGCCGACGTATGTGGACAACGACGTCTTCACGACCATCCCCTACATCTATCAGGTGGTCGCTGTCGGTGTAGGCGGCTCGTCGGAGGCCTCCGAGTCGCTCACGACGGAGATCACGGAGCGTCTTGTGCGTCCGATGGAGCGCCTCGACCGCGGCGTCGTCGCGGTTCGTGCCAACGAGACGGATGTGCATGTCAGCTGGCGCCTGCTCGGCCTCGACCCCACCGATCTCGGATTCGTCGTCGAGCGTTCGACTGGTGGTGCGCCCTACAAGACGCTCACTCCGGCGCCGCTGACAGGTGGCACCAGCTTCATGGACGCGACGGCCGATCTGTCGAAGTCGAACTCATACCGCGTGCGACCTGTGGTCGATGGCGACAAGCAGACTCCGAGCAAGGCGTTCACGCTGTCGGCCGACCACGCCATCGAGCCGATCGTGCGCATCCCGCTGCGCGAGGACAAGGGGCCGATCAAGTTCACGTGGACCGGTGACCTCGACGGCGATGGGGCGTATGACTACCTCGTCGACCGTCACAACGAGCAGCAGCAGATCGAGGCCTATCGCAGCGACGGGACCTTCCTGTGGTCTGTCGACTTCGGCTACAACAGCATCGACCAGGACAACGTGGAGGGCGGCTCGGCCACAATCGACGTCGGGCACAACGATGGTGTGGCCGTCTACGACTTCGACAGCGACGGCAAGTCAGAGGTGGCGATCAAGCTCGCGAACGGTGTCACGTTCGGCGACGGTCAGGTGTTCACCGGGGGATCTGACGATCTCGACCAGTACGTCGCAATCCTCGATGGTGAAACCGGCACGTTGCGGGCGACAGCGCCGCTCCCGGACAATTACGTGTCCGACGGCGCTCTGTACGTCCGTTTCAGCGTCGCCTACCTCGACGGCGAAACGCCGAGTCTCGTCGCGTACATGAAGAATCGCATCGGCGGGGGCCAGCCGGCGAGGATGAACCTCGCGCACGCAGCCTGGAACTTCGACGGTGAGCAGATCTCCGAACTGTGGCAGTTCCACCGCGGATCCCAGGATCTGCACGACGGCCACAACTCGCGGATCGTCGACCTCGATGGCGACGGGCGGGACGAGATCCTCGAGATCGCGTATGCGCTCAACGGCGACGGAACACTCCGGTACAGCCTCACCCCGCAGGACATCCGTCACGGCGACCGCTATTACGTCACCGACATCGACCCGGCACGGCCTGGACTCGAGGGCTACGGCATCCAGCAGACCCACGCAGGGAACCTCCTCGACTACTACTACGACGCGTCGTCCGGCGAGGTGATCTGGAAGCACTTCTCGAACAAGCCGATGGGCGAGGGCGATGCCGGTCGAGGCAACGTCGCCGACGTCGACCCGCGCTTCCCCGGTCTGGAGACCTACACCCTGGACGGCGAGCCCAACTGGGAGGCGAGCCAGATCGGGCTGTGGAACGCCGCGACCAACCAGCTCGTGGAGGCCGACACCGCGAAGCAGCCGTGGCCTGGCCACAACGTCTGGTGGGACGGAGACCCGCTCCGCGAGATCTGGCACGCCAACCCCACCCCCGACAACCGCGACGCGCGCGTCACGAAGTGGGACTGGGAGAACCCGACCAACTGGGACGAGACCCCGACGCTGCTGCGCACGGAGGAGTATGGCGCGGTCACCGCTTCCGGCGGTTCGGTGAATTACCTGCACGTGGGTGACATCTTCGGCGACTGGCGGGAGGAGATCGTCCTGACCACGCCCGAGTTCGACGAGCTGGTGATCTTCACCACCGACATCCCGACGGACCAGCGCCTCTACACACTGGCCCACAACCCGCTGTACCGCGGTGGAATGAACCAGAAGGGATACGTCCAGTCCGGCCAGGTCGACTACTTCCTGGGGCACGACATGGAACAGCCGCCGACCCCCGACATCCGTTACGCCGGCGCCGAGCCGGCAGCGGACACGGTGCGTCCCGAGGTGTCGCTGGTGGCGCCGTCGGCTGGTCTGGTGCGTGAGCTGCAGATTCAGGTCGACGCGTCGGACGCTGGTGGTCTCGAGAAGATCGTCGCGAACGTCTACCGCGGAACCCAGTTGGTCAAGAGCACGCAGACCAACGTGAACGGCGCTTCCTCGGGCACGCACTCGGCGACAGTCGGCCTGGCAGACGGCGCTTACACGATCAAGTTCAATGCTCACGACTGGGCAGGCAACGTATCGCGAACGGGCGCATTCCACGTCGTCGTGGACGCGAAGGCACCGACAGCAACAGTCAAGGAAGGGTCGAGCTTCACGCGCGCCACCGGCGATACGTTCGATGTCGTCAGCTACAAGCTGTACGACGCAGGCAAGATCGACCGCGTCGAGCTGAACGGCGTCGTGAAGGATCTGACCGACAACACCTGGTCCGACGTAAACGGCATCCGGCCGGGCGTCTTCGGCGCTGTCAGCGGCCCGAACGAGCTCGTCGTGTTCGATGCGGCAGGAAACAGCCAGAGCTACAAGTTCACCCTCAACTGATCTGACATCCCCACTGCTGCTGCCCCTTCCGGCTACGGGAGGGGCAGCAGTTTGGTTGTACGAGGGGTAGCGCGTGGTGGCGAGTCGGAGCAGTGCAGGATCAGAGAGTCGTAGGGCCTCAAACCAGGAGGCGAAGTCCGACTTCGCGAGCGGCTAGAAAGGCTGCGAGCACATCCCCGACCGATCAGGTGGCGCCGCTCACTCTCGAGGACAGCCGCCAGCATCCTGCCGCGGCATCGTGCCGACGAGTCCGGAATCGGATCGGGCGGCGAAAGTCACCGCGCGAGGTCGCCATCGGCGAGGAACCCCGTCGCCCACAGCGCGAGTCGTCGCACCAGGTCGCGGTGTCCGGCGGACTCGAACGAGCGCTCATCGTGACCGAGCACATCCACGGCGATCCGCGCGGCGCCCGCGCGACGTACCCACGCGGTCGGCTCCATGCCCGCGATGCCCTCGTGGTCCGCGACGACCCTTGAGCGCCCGATCCGTTGCAGCGAGCAGTATCGCTCGTCGAACACCTCGAAACAGCCTCGCTCCGAACCGTCCTGCGCGAGTTCGCGCACTGACGTGGGCCCGATCGGCGGATGGTGCGAAACTCGTGGCACCCAAATGGCGCCGACGGCCGGCGCCCACTCCGGATAGTCGCGCAGTGACGACACAGCGGAATGCATCGCGAGAACGCCGACCCCGCGGTCGAGTGCGCGTGCGAACGGCGCCGTATCCGGCGTCGTAGCCACGACGGCGTCGCCTGCGGGGGACCGCCAAGGATCGCCAGCGTTGACTACGAGCAGGTCGAATCCGTCCAGACGGGTGAGCGCGCGGTCTACATCGTGATCGATCGATACCAGAAACCCCGCGGCGTGCAAGATGGAGCCGAGCCGGGCGCTGCTGCGCGGGAACGGGTGCCAGGGATCCCCGTAGCGCCCGCTCCCGCTGGCGATGAGGGCTTTCACAGAGGCACTTCAGGCGATCTTCGCCAGATCGGGCGAGGTCACCTCGCCGGCGAGCTCGTCGCTGGTGACATAGCGTTCGACCTCGTCGACGACGGACGAGCCGATACGCTGCAGCTCGTTACCCAGCGAACCCGCCACGTGAGGGGTGAGAGTCACGCCCGGCAATGTGAACAGCGGGTGGCCCGGCGGGAGCGGTTCCGGATCAGTGACGTCGAGGACGGCGCGGAGACGGCCCGACGCCACTTCGGCTACGAGCGCGTCCGTGTCGACGAGCGCTCCGCGCGCGGTGTTGATCAGGACGGCATCGTCCCGCATGAGCGCGAGTTGCTCACGTCCGATCATCCGCCGTGTCTCCGGCAGCGAAGGTGCGTGCACCGTGACGACATCCGAACGCGTGAGAAGCTCCGCGAGGGTCGCCGGCTGCGCGCCGAGGGCGCGTGCCTCCGCGTCGGTGAGCGAGGGGTCGTAGAGAAGACAACGGATGTCGAAAGGACGGAGCAGTTCGATGACGCGCCGCCCGATCCTGGATGCCCCGATGATGCCGACGGTCACGCCGAACGCCCCGAAACGGCCGCTCGGGAGGGACGCCAGGAGGTTCTGCGTCGACGCGAACTCTCGCGACGACTCCAGCGTGCGCTTCACGCTCAGCAAGATCATCGCGAGTGTGTATTCGGCCACGGGATAGGCGTTCGCCTGCGCACAGCTGGAGACACGGATCCCTCGGTCCCAGAGGTCGGGGGTGACGAGACGCTTCACCGAGCCGGCGGCATGTACGATCGCCCGCAGATTGGGCCAATGCGACAGCATCTCCGCATCGAAGCGGGGTGCACCCCAGCCCGTGATGAGGAGTTCGACGTCGCGAGCCCGCGCCGGGATGTCGGTGAGGTCCGCCGTGAGCAGCTCATCGTCCAGGGTGATGTAGCTACGGAGTCTGGCGACGGCATGCTTGTCGAACAGATCGTCGAAGAGGCTCGCCGAGCCTGCCGCGAACATTGCGTGAGGAAGGCTCATCAGCGGACCACGCCTTCAGCAGCAACCTCGTCAACCGTGCCGTCGGCCCACCTCACCGTGATCGATCCCGGTGTGACGTCGAGCGAGACGATCGGGTCGCGGTCGGGTGAACCGGTGCCGAGAATCACGAGTGCAGCGGCAACCTGACCGGGGGAGACCTCGGGGGTCTCGGCCCAGGGAGTCAGCGAGTTGCGCGAGAACGGAGTCGGGATCCCGCCACGGCGGACCCCGCTGCTGTCGACTACGCGAATGCCGATGACACTCGTTCGGATGCCATCGGCGCGCACCGCGCTGCCTGCGGATGTCTCGGCCTCGTGCGGGTCGTCGACGGGAAGTGCCCACCCATCGAAGCGGACTCGCCAGGGGCCGGAGGCGGCCGGCCATGCCGCGTCGGCATCGTCGATCTTCGTCGGATGGGCGACGACCGGAACCGGCTCGTACCAGGCGAGGCGCAGCTCATGGACCCCGTTCACCACTGATGCGGTCGTGACGACGGGTCCGCGACGCATCCCCACCCAGACATCGGAGTCCGGTGTGTGGACGGAGCCTGGCATATCGAGCCAGTGCACCCGCGATCTCGACACCGCGACACGTTCGCTCAGGTGCAGGCGCTCGATCCTGCCGCGATGGGACGGCACGCCGTCGGCGTCGAGCAGCGACGTGTGGCTCTCGCGGGGCCCAATGATGCCGTTCGGCGAGAGATCGGGCGCCGTCACGTTCGAGTACGCAAGGCGCTGATAGAGCGGCTTGTCGGCCCGCGCACCCTCCGGGTGGTGGCGGTCGCCATCGGTGCCGTGGTTCAGGGCGCGCACGATTCCGTCTTCGGTTCGCACAACGATCCAGCCGGGTGCTTCGAGGGCGCGCTGCCTCACAGGCTCGCGTGCGTCCGCAGGAGGTGAGTCGACCCATTCCGGGTGATCGGCCGGCAGCAGCAGACCGAGCAGACCCTTGCTGGCCCAGTACGTCGAGCCTGCACCGGTATAGAGCTGGCGGATAGGCAGGAACTCGCGGTGCCACCCGATCGAGAGGAGGCCGCGCTCATCGACGGCGCCCGCGTCGCGGAAGTACTGCAGGACGCGATCGGCGATGACCCGTGTCTCGCCGCTTCGCAACGGGCCCGCATCGGCGATCGCCGCGGCCCAGAACGGCGCGAGCATCGCGAACCGATAGGTGAGAGAGCGCCCCTGGAACAGCGGAGCTCCGCGTGTTCCGATCAGGTCGACCGCCTGCTCGACATACGCGGCGAGGCGCTCCTTGTGCGTGGCCGACAGCTCCCGCCGCTGGATGCGCGCGTGCAGCAGGGGGTAGACGTGCCAAGCCCAACCCGCGTAGTAATCGAAGTTCTGCTTTGCGCCGACCGGGTTCGCGCCGTCCGAGTACCAGCCGTCGCGGACGTAGAGCCGCTCCTGAATCTCATCATTGCGGTCGAGGTCGGCTTGACTCCACGGACCGCCCACCTCGGCCAGGAACGCCTCGATCACGTTCTGGAACCAAGTCCAGTTGTTCGTGTACCCGGCCGTGCCGACGACGCCTGCGAGATAGTCGATCGTCCGAGCCTGTACCGATTCGTCGAGGCGGTCCCACAGCCAGGGTTTGGTCTCGCTCAGCGCGATCGCGATCGAGGCGGCCTCCGGAACAGACTGCCGGCGCTCGGCGATCGTCGGCCACCTTTCGGCATGGTACGGATCTACTCCGGCGGCCAGACCGCTCGCGTACCGCTCCATCCAGCGTGAGGGGTCGACGCCGTCGGCCCCTCGGACGCGGAATGCGGCCGCGAGGAACGTCCGGGCATAGCCCTCGTGCGCCGTGCTCCAACGGCCTGACGCGCTGACAGGGCCAGGAAGGTCCAGCAAGGCCCCGGACGGTGAGGCGTAGTTCCATGCGGATGCGACGAGTGCGTCGGCGAAGGACTCCCACCGAACGCGGCCGACCCGCGCCGGGTCGACGTCAGTGAGGCCGGTCACTGGCGGGGGGAAATCAGAGTGGTGCGTCATCGTCACAATCCCGATCGTGCACTAAGCTCTGGTGCTCGTTCACGCATCGCACATTTTCGATCACGCTGAACAAGCATCAGGATCCGCAAAGGAGTGGAATTGACTGTGAGCACCTCGCTGCCGAGAGCTCGACACGAGCACATCCTGCGCCACATCGAGCTACACGGAACAGTCAGCGCGACCGGTGTCGCCCAGGAACTGGGAGTGTCGCCCATGACCATCCGACGAGACATGGACGAACTCGAAGAGGCAGGGAGGCTCGTTCGTGTACACGGCGGTGCGATCGCCGCGACCGCACCGCCCGTGCCGCAGTCCGCGCTCACGAACATCGGAGTGGTCGTTCCGGGGACCGTCGGGCACTTTCCGATGATCATTCGTGGCATGGATGCCGCCTCCCATGCGCTGCGAGCGCGTTTGGTGCTGGCCACGTCGCAGTATCACCCGGATGTCGAGCGCAGACAGGCCGAGCGACTGGTCGAGGCCGGAGTAAAGGGGCTCATCCTCGCACCCACCCTGAGGGAACAGACGGAAGAAGAGCTCGCTGAGTGGGTGCGCCAACAGCCCGTTCCGGTCGTCTTCCTGGAGCGCCGGCTGGAATCGACCGCGTTGGCGTCGTTCGACAGTGTGCGCAGCGACCACGCTCGGGGAGCGGTCCTCGCAGTGGAGCATCTGCACCGACTGGGCCACGAGCGTGTGGGAATAGCCCTTCTTGAACGCACCGCGACCGCGCCCCTCATTCGTGAAGGGTATGCCCGCGCTATCGAGCGGCTCGGGATGAAGTCGGCCCCGTATCGTGCACTGCCGAAGCGCGATGAGGAGCACGACGGGCGCTTGGACATCGAACTGGCCGCTTTCATCGACGAGTGCCTCGAGTCCGGGACCACCGCAGCACTCGTTCACACCGATGTCGAAGCCGCGCGAATCGTCGAACTCGCCGTGGATCGTGGGCTGCGAATTCCGGACGATCTCGCGCTCGTCGCGTACGACGACAACACGGCCGCTTTCGCCCTGGTCCCTCTGAGTGCCGTCACCGCTCCACGTCGCGACCTCGGAGGCGAGGCTCTGAGCACCGTGATGCACCGAGTGTCGGAAGCCGGCGACGGCGATCGGGCTCCGCGGAACCTCGCGATACTTCCGCGACTCACCGTCCGAGAGTCCTGCGGCGCGAGAGCTTGAGCGAAATTGTGCGCTTGGTTCTAGATGCACACCATCGTGCGTACATTCATCTCGCACGCCCCTCACTGTGTCCGAGTGGGCGAATGAGGCAACTGAGCAAGGAGGCTCCGATGACATCCCGAGCATTCAAGAGCGTCGGCGCAGCTCGACGGCGCCGTTTCGCTTTGACGGCGGGGAGTGCCCTCGCGATCGGCGCGATGGCGATTCTGACCGGCTGTGCCGGCGGGGGCGAGCAAGAGCCCGCCGCCACCCTCGACCCTGACGAGGAGGTGACACTCAACTTCGCGTGGTGGGGCGACGCCAGCCGCGCCGAGCGATACGAAGCCGCCATCGACATCTTTGAAAAGGCCAACCCGAACATCACCATCCAGACGAGCTTCGCAGGGTTCGGTGACTACTGGACGGCTCGGAACACGGAGGCCGCCAGTCGCAGCCTGCCTGACGTGTTCCAGATGGACCTCGCGTACCTCGCCGAGTACGGCGGTTTCGGCCACGTCGTCCCTCTCGACGACTACTTCGGCGACCTCATCAACGTCGACGCGATCGATCCCTCTCTGGTGGATGCCGGCGCGGTCGACGACGAGGTGTTCGGCCTGTCGTCATCCAGCAGCACGTTGGCCACCCTGTTCAACGGCCCGCTCCTGGAGCAGCTCGGGGTCGAGGTGCCCGAGGGTCAGGTGACGTGGGACGAGTGGGACGAGTTCCTCGCTGAGGTGAGCGCAGCCGGAGCGGCCAACGACCCGGCCGTGTACGGCGGTCAGGACTACACCCAGTACTTCTGGCTCTTCCAGATCTGGCTCGGCCAGCAGGGCCTCTCGTTGATCGAGGATGGCGAGCTCGGGTTCGACAAGAGCGACCTCGTGGACTGGTGGTCGCGCAGCACGGTTCTCAACGAAACCGGAGCCGTCATGCCGCAGGAGCGCAAGGCACAGCTCGACGGTGTCGACGCGCTCGGATCGGGTGAGGTCGCCACCGATGTCAGCTGGGCGAACTTCCTCCCGCGCTTCAGCGAAGGCCCCGCAGCGCCGGAGCTCTCCCTGGTGATGCCCCCGTACGACGATGAGGACAACACCGGAATGTTCCTCAAGCCGGGCCTCATGCTCTCGATTGCGGCAAACTCGGAGCACCCGGAGCACGCCGCCAAGTTCATCGACTTCCTCGTGAACGACCCCGAGGTCGGCGCGATCTTCGGAATGTCGCGTGGTGTTCCCGCATCGCAGACGGCCGCAGACGGCATTGAGGCGACGGAGCTGGACGCGCAGATCCTCGCGTACCAGGAGGAGGTCACCGACAAGCTCGACGGTGCCTCACCTCCGGCCGTCAAGGGTCTGGGGACGCTCGAGCAGACCTTCGTGGCCATCTCGGGAGACGTGTCGTACGGGGTCACCACCCCGGACGAGGCTGCCGATCGCTGGTTCGCTGAAGCCGAGATCGCCCTGGGCTGATGATCAATGTGGACGGCGCGCGGCACCGCGCGCCGTCCACCTGATCCTGGAGACACCATGACTCTTGAAATGACCGCACCAACCGTGGTCGAACCTCCCGAGCTTCCTGCGCCGCCACGGAAACGTCGCCGCAAGTGGGAGGACATCCGCGCCGCCTACGTCTTCCTCGGGCCATGGCTCGTCGGCTTCCTGCTGCTGACTGCGGGTCCGATGGTCGCTTCGCTCTACCTCGCCTTCACCGACTACAACCTCTTCACCGCCCCTGAGTGGGTCGGCTTCGACAACTTCATCCGGCTCTTCAACGACCCGGACTACCACCAGGCGTGGAAGGTCACCGCAACGTATGTGGTGCTCGGAACCCCGCTGAAGCTGGCCGCCGCTCTCGGGGTCGCACTCATCCTGAACGCGACGTTCCGGGCCACGGGCTTCTACCGCTCTGCGTTCTACCTGCCGTCCCTGGTGGGCGCTTCCGTGTCGATCGCGGTCGTGTGGAAAGCGCTGTTCATGGATGACGGTCCGGTCGACAGCATCCAGCAGTTCTTCGGCTTCCCCGCCGGCGGCTGGGTCGGTGATCCCGACATGACCATGCCGATGCTCATCCTCTTGACGATGTGGCAGTTCGGCGGCCCGATGGTCATCTTCCTCGCGGGACTCAAGCAGATCCCGGCGGAGCTGTATGAGGCGGCATCCGTCGACGGCGCCGGCCCGATCCGCAAGTTCGGCGCCATCACGATCCCGATGCTGTCCCCAGTGATCTTCTTCAACCTGCTGCTGGAGACGATCAACGCGTTCCAGATCTTCGGGTCGGCGTTCATCATCTCAGGAGGCACCGGCGGCCCGGCGCGATCGACCCTGTTCTACACCCTCTACCTCTACTTCCGCGGATTCCGCGACTTCCAGATGGGATACGCCTCGGCTATGGCCTGGGTCCTCACGCTGGTGATCGCCGTGATCACAGTGATCTACTTCCGCAGCTCCCGATTCTGGGTGCACTACGCAGGAGACGAAGGACGATGAGCGCAACGCAGCTGCTCGTGACCACCCGGACGAATAAGCCCCGCCGACGCTGGACGGTGCGCGAGGTCGTCTTCCATCTGATCGTGCTGGCGATCCTCGCCGTGATCCTCTATCCGGTCGCCTGGATGCTCTTCTCGACATTCAAGCCCTCCGAGCAGATCGGCGGCACCGCCCAACTCCTTCCGAGCGAAGTCACCTTGGACAACTACACGAAGGCGCTCAGCGGGATCGGGGGCGTGTCGTTCTGGACGTTCTTCCAGAACTCCGTGATCCTGGCCGTTCTCGCGGTCATCGGCACTGTGCTGTCGTCCGCGCTCGCCGCGTACGCGTTCGCCCGGATCAACTTTCCCGGCCGGGCGGTGTACTTCGCCATCATGATCGGCACCTTGCTGCTGCCGTTCCACGTCGTGATCATCCCGCAATACATCATGTTCAACGCGGCCGGGATGGTGAACACGTACACGCCGCTGCTGCTCGGCAAGTTCCTCGCGACGGAAGCGTTCTTCGTGTTCCTGATGGTGCAGTTCATGCGAGGACTTCCGCCAGAACTCGACGAGGCTGCGCGCATCGACGGAGCAGGCCACTACCGCACGTTCTGGGCGATCATGCTGCCGCTGCTGAAGCCCGCCCTGGTGACGAGCGCGATCTTCACATTCATCTGGACATGGAACGACTTCCTCGGGCCACTCCTGTACCTCAAGGACCCGGACCTCTACACCCTCCCGATCGCGCTGCGCCTGTTCGTCGACCAGACCTCGGGAGCCGACTACGGCGCCCAGATGGCGATGGCCGTCCTGGCACTGATCCCCGTGTTCCTCTTCTTCCTCATCTTCCAGCGGTACCTCGTCGACGGTGTCGCCACCCAGGGATTGAAGGGCTGACGGATGGCCACCATCAGCACTCCCGTGGCGAACGCAGGCAAGAAGCCCCGGCGCGGCGGGGCGCGGAGGATCACTCGCGCCCTCTCGGGCCAGAGCCTCGGGCTCTTCGCGGAGACGATCGTGGTGAGCTTGGCGGTCGCGCTCCTGGCCCTGCCCGGGGTGACCGCGCTGCCTGCCATGGCAGCGGGGGCGGCGCACCTGCGTCGCCACGTCGAGGGGGAGACGGACTCGCTCTTCGCCCTCGTCCGCGACTTCTGGCGTGCGCTCCGCGGTGGCTGGGCATGGGGAGTGCTCAGCGCGGCCGGGTTCGCCGCGATCACCATCACCCTGACCAGCCCGATGACAGCCGATATGCCGGGCGGCGAAGTCTTCCGCTGGGTGTCGGTCGCGTTCGGCGCGGTGGCTGCCGTCGTGCTCCTCAGGGCGACGACAGCGTGGCAACCCGACTCGCGGTGGAGCGTACTTGTTCGGACCGCCGCCGAGTCCGCGGCGAGGGACGTACGCGGTTCGCTTCTTCTGGTGCTCGCGCTCGGGCTCAGCTTCCTGATCGTGTGGATGTTCGCGCCGCTGGTCGTTCTTGTTCCAGGGCTGTTGGTGCTCGCTGCGCGGGCCGTGGAGATGCGGACGAGGTGATGATTGCCGCGGCTCGGCGGTCTGCCATCGGTCGCCGGAGAGACAGGCAACTCGAGCACGGGATCGGCTCGAAGGACGTCGGTGCCACCCTGGTCGACGTCGCCCGAGCCGCCGGTGTCTCGCAGTCGACGGCGTCGCGAGTCCTCAACGGCTCAGCACGATCGGTGCTCCCGGAGAACGAAGAACGCGTGCGCGCTGCAGCACAGCGACTCGGATACTCGGTAGATCTCCACGCTCAAGCAACCGCGCGACGCGACTCCACGATGGTCGCGATCGTCGTCGACTCGCTCACCGATCCGGAGTCCATGGAGATCGCGATGGGAATCCATGAGCGAGCTGAGCTGAATGGATACGCGGTTCGCGTCGCCGTCTGCCGGCTTGCGTCGGACGAGGGCCTTGCGGTGCTCCGCGCTGTCCGCGGGGAGAGGCCTCGCGGGATCTTCGTGATCGTGCCCAGAGACAAGACCATCCACGATGCCGTCAAGGCAGAGGTCGTGGAGTACCAATCACAGGGCGGTTCCGTGATCGTGATCGATCAGGCGGTGCGACGAGATCACTGCGCGGAGTCGTCCGGACTATGGCAATACGGTCGCCGCCTCGCCGTACGGATGCTCGCCGAGCGGTCTTCGAGCAGCCGATCCGATCGGAATCTGAAAGGACAATCGTGACAGACCACCCCTCACGCCCTCGACTCGGAATCCAGGGACCCGTCGTCGCATGGCAAGACCCGTGGGCGAAGGAAGAATCGGATGCAATCATGCGGACTGGCACCGGTGTGCGTCTCGACTCACAGGATCCGACGCCGACCGTCGCGGGATACCTCTCCCTACTTCGAGATCTGGGTGCCGACTTCCATGTCCACCACGTCATCCCCGGCCTCCAAGGCCAGGCGCAGATGTTGTACGACTCCGCTCGCGCCGGTCTCGACTTCGTCCTCGGCAACGAGTACGGGAACATCAACGGGCCGTTCGTGCCCGGGACCAACCGCTGGGACGTGCCGGCAGAGCTACTGGAAGATGCTGCGGCGACGGGCGGTCTCATCGGCGTACTCTACGATGAGCCGGAGCACCTCCAGATCAACGCAGATCAGTACCGGAAGGATGCCTTCCACCCGCATTTCGCCTCCACCGACGGGCTCGCGGCAGAAGCGGCCGCCGACCGGGTCGCGGATTCGGCCGCGGCGATCGTTCACGATGTGGACACCGCCACGACAGGTGCGGGTGCCCGTGTCCCCGTGCTGGCGGAGCAGGTGTTCCCTGTCCTCTTCCACACGCTCGCCCGCGGAGGGATGACGCCGACCCCGAAGATCATGAAGGAGTCGTTCCAACCCCTTCAACTCTCGACCGCCCTCGGTGCCGCCCTCCAGTACGGGCGCGACTTCTGGGTGTGTGCCGATCTGTGGGGTCCTGACGTCGGGCCGTGGTTCACCCGCGCGCCGGGTTTCCCCGGTCACGCGCCGGCCGAGTATGCGTCCGCGCTCCGCATGGGGTATCTCTTCGCCCCGTCGCACCTCTTCACCGAGAACATCGATGTGCTCATCCATCACCGGGGCCACGATCGATTCGAGCGGACCGAGTTCGGAGACGTCTGGGACGAGTTCGTGCGCGACTTCATCCCGCGCACTCCTCTCGAATGGAGCTTCGCTGATGCCCGACCGGACATCGTCTTGATCCACGCAGAAGACAGCAACTTCGGACGCGGCACGCTGCCGTTCGGCAATCGCGGCGCCTCCGCCCCACGAGCGTCGAAGAGCGTCTTCGCCGCCTGGCACCTGCTGAGCCACGGATCGATACCGCCGGACGGGAGCTGCATGCACATCGACCGCTACACGTTCCCGCGCCATGCGCTCAACGGCATCCCGCGCTCCACGTTCCCGTTGAGCCAGGGCGCGGAAACCGTCACGCACACGCACCCGCTCTTCCATCCCGTCCGCAACACGCTCGTATTCGACGAGACGGTCACGCCCGACCGTCTGGGGGAGCCAGAGCTGATCGTCGTGGCTGGTACACGGTTGCCCGCACGGACCCGTGACCTGTTGCGACGGCGTGCCGAGTCGGGCGCTGTCGTCGTCATCCCTCGGTGGCTGGCCGGTCCCACAGGTGGAGATCGTGAACGGGTCGGATCGGGCGCCTGGATCGTCTACGACGACCTGCTGCACGACGATGACGCGAAACTGGCGATCTCGACGCACCTCGGTTCGCCCGACCGCTGGACGCAGCGCTTCGGCGACACGGAGGTCGTCTTCGAGGCGGCCGACGCTGACGGAGTGACGCTTCACGCGGAGGCAGTTGCTTCGCGTAGCGCGCGGGTCTGACGCCCTCGCCTGCCAGCAGGCTTGACCGTTCTCGGTACACGCCCCCGATGGTCATCCGTCCGATACGTACGGGCTTGCCTCGTCAGGAGATCGAGGGCGCCTCCCGTGCGATGCGCTGCAGGATGCGGTGCGCGAGCCGCATGAACTGCGCCGTGGCCGGTGAGATGGCGCCGCCCCGACGTGTCACGAAGGCGTAGTGCTCGACGATGGGCGGGTCCAGCGGCGCCCATGAGAGGCCGCGCGCCTTCATGAACGGGCGCCCGACGTGGAAGGAGACCAGGGAGTCCCCGACGCCCTGGGCGGCGAGTTCGAGTGCGTGGGTCTGGAACTCCACCTCGACGATCGGGTGTATGACGGCGCCCTCGCGCTGTGCGCGCTCGGTGAGGGACACACGCAGCGGGTCGTCGTGCGACCACCGCGCCTCGGACAGGATGAGGGGGCGCGAGGCGAGGGTCACGATGTCGATCGGCCCGACTGTGTGCTCTGGGTTCCGCGACACGTACACGGCCTGATCGCGGAACACCGAGGGCGTCAGCTCGAGTTCGCGGTCGTCGATCGGCAGCTGCACCAGCCCGGCCTCGAGCCGCCCCTCGCGCACTTCGTCGGCCACCTCTGACGAGTTGAGTCCGACCACCTGGATGCGCACCGAGGGGTACAGCTCGTGGAACTCGCGGATCAGATCGGTGAGCAGATACAGGTGCGCGCTGTTGAAGGTGCCGAACGAGACAGTGCCCTCTTCGAGCGATCGCAGCCGCCTGCTCCACTCCGAGAACTCCCGCGCATCGCTCAACGTGCGCTCGGCGAGCGGGAGCAGCTGCTTGCCTGCATCGGTCAGAAGCAGTCGTCGTGACGTCCGGGTGAAGAGCGCCACGCCGAGCGAGGTTTCCAGCACACTGATCTGCTCCGAGAGGCTGGGCTGCGCAATGTGATGCTCGGCCGCCGCTCCCGCGAACGTTCCGACACGGGCCGCCGAGACGAAGTACTCGAGCTGGCGGACGGTGGGAAGCGCCATCCTGGGCTCCTTTCTCAAGGTTCAACCTATGTCTACCATCTGAGACAAAGCATTGCCCTGCCTTTTCTGGACTGGTGCACTGGGTTCCCAACAGCGAACAACGCAGCGAAAGGTCGGAACTCACATGCAGGGCACTCAGCGCACCGTCGTCGTCACGGGAGCAGCATCGGGGATGGGGCTGTCCACCGTCCAGACGTTCCTGCGCTCGGGATGGCGGGTCGTCGGCCTCGATGTCGTCGAGAGCGGCGTGGACGGGAGCGAGCCCGGGGCATACCTCTCCGCCGTCGCAGATGTGCGCTCCCGCGATGCCCTCGAGCGCGTCCTCGGGGAGTTGCTGCCGGCCGGCGAGCCCATCCACGCCGTGGCGAACATCGCCGGCGTCTACCCTCCCACGAGCCTCGAGACCTACGACGAGGCGACCTACCGGCGGATCTTCGACATCAATGTGCTCGGCATCCTGAACGTGATCGCCGCGGCCCGCCCCCGGCTGGTCGACGGCTCTGCCGTCGTCAACTTCGCATCGGTCGACGCGTTCACGGTCTCGCCCGGCCAGTTGCTCTACGGCGCCTCGAAGGCTGCGGTCGTGATGCTCACGAAGGCTCTGGCCCTCGAGTTGGCCCCTGCGGGCATCCGGGTGAACGGCATCGCGCCGGGTTGGGTCGCGACGCCGGGAAACGCCGCGACGGGACGGATGGATGCTGCCGCCGCCGGCATTCCGCTCGGCAGGGTCGCACAGCCCGAAGAGATCGCGGACTGGGTGCTGCTGCTCTCCACGCCGAACGCGGTCGCGTTCATGACCGGGGAGACAGTCGTACTCTCGGGCGGGGATGTGATCCGATGAGCGCCCCCGACACGATCGTCATCACGGGTGCCGCGCGCGGCCAGGGCGCCGCCCACGCCGCACACCTCGCACGCGGCGGGACCCGGGTGGTGCTCACCGACGTGCTCGACGAGGAGGGCGAGAACACGGCCGCCGTGCTGCGGGCCTCCGGGGGCGATGCGGTGTACCGCCACCTCGACGTCACCGACGAGGAGTCGTGGGCGGAGCTTGCCGCCGAGCTGTCCGGCGCGAAGCACCGGGTGCGCGCGCTCGTGAACAACGCCGGGATCCTGCGCTACAGCGCCATCGCCGACACCAGCCTCGACAGCTGGCGGCTGCACGAGCGGGTGAACGTGCACGGGGCGTTCCTCGGCATCCGCGCGATCGCCCCGCTCCTCGTGACCGGCGGATCGATCGTGAATGTGTCGTCCACTGCGGCGCTCGTCGGCAGCGCCGGCTATAGCGCCTACGCGGCGTCGAAGGCCGCCGTGATCGCTCTGACCCGTGTCGCGGCCGTCGAGCTCGCACCGCGGGCCCGCGTCAACGTCATCTGCCCGGGAGGCGTCTCGACCGCCATGAACGACGACGAGCCCGCCGGAGGGACGTCTTCGCTCACGCCGCTCGGCCGCCGCGCGCACGCCGACGAGATCTCGCCGCTGGTCGAGTACCTGATCTCGCCTGCCGCGTCGTTCGTCACCGGCTCCGTCTTCACCATCGACGGCGGCCTCACCGCCGTCTGACACGTCCCCGTCCGCCCTCGATCAGAAACCCGCACCACCCGCACCCACAGCACCACCCCCACAGAGAAGAGAACCCGATGAACACCCGCACCTTCCCGCGCCGAATGGCGGCCGCCATCGCCGCCCTGAGCCTCGCCGGCCTCGCACTCGCCGGATGCGCCAACGCGTCGGCATCCACCGTCGATGCGAGCTGCGAGCCCGCCCACGACGGCCTCACCACCTACACCGCCGGCACCCTCACCGTCGGCGTCCCGGAGAACCTGCCCTACACCCAGACGAAGGGGTCTGACGCGGCAGGGCTCGAGATCGACCTCGTCAAGAAGATCGCGGCGGCCGAGTGCCTGAACATCGCATTCGTGCCGATCACGTACGCCAACGGCATCCCGATGATCAGTGAGCAGAAGAAGGCGGACCTGATCACTGGCGGCTGGTACGTCACCGAGGCCCGCGCCGAGCAGGTCGGGTTCACGGCGCCGACCTTCTACGACAGCATGGGCATCATCTCCAAGGACGGCCTCACCACGGTCACCGAGCTGGAGTCCGCCGGCGATGTCGGCAGCGTCGCCGGGTTCTCGTGGGAAGCCGACATGAGCGCCGTGCTCGGCGACCACCTGAAGACCTACCCGGGCACGGTCGAGACCAAGCAGGACCTCCTCAGCGGGCGCATCCAGGCCGCGCTCGACGGCTACGCGGTCGCCACGGTCGCCTACGCGGGCACCGACTACAAGGTCGAGCCGGCCGAGGTCGACGAGCGGATCGCGATCACCACCTCGATGCCGATCATCGCGTTCCCGATCGCCAAGGAGAACTCGGCGCTGTCGGATGCGATCAGCGAGCACATCAACCAGTTCCGTGAGGACGGAACGCTCGAGGAGGTGCTGGCCGACTACGACTTGCCGGCCAGCCTGCTCGTACCGGCCGACGTCGCCGAGACCTCCATCCGCTGACAGGATCCGGGCGCCGGCGAGATGCCGGCGCCCGGCACCATTCCCGAGGAGTCCCCATGAACCCCGGACTGATCACCCAGAGCAACGCGATCGCCCATGCGGGTGTCGAGATCTCGCACCTGTCGAAGAGCTACGGCGACAACCTCGTGCTCGACGACATCTCCATCTCGGTCAAACCCGGCAGCGTCACCGCGCTGATCGGCCCCTCCGGCTCCGGCAAGAGCACGCTGCTGCGCTGCGTCAACCTGCTGGAGACGCCCGACAAGGGCACCATCACCGTCGGCACTCAGACCATCGAGGCCGGCCGCAAGGTCAAGGACCGACAGCTGCTCGAGCTGCGCCGGCAGGTCGGCATGGTCTTCCAGTCGTTCAACCTGTTCCCGCACTTCTCGGTCCTGCGAAACGTCGCCTTTCCTCAGGAGAAGATCCTCGGACGCAGTCGCGAAGAGGCCGAGGCGCGTGCACTGACACTGCTCGAACGCGTCGGCCTGAAGGACAAGGCACACCAGCACCCGAGCCGGTGCTCCGGCGGCCAGCAGCAGCGCATCGCGATCGTCCGGGCGCTCGCTCTCGACCCCCGCGCGATGCTCTTCGACGAGCCCACGAGCGCGCTCGACCCCGAGGTCGGCATCGAGGTGCTCGCGGTGATGCGCGAGCTCGCCGACGCGGGCATGACGATGATCGTGGTGACCCACGAGATGTCGTTCGCCCGCGACGTGGGGGACCACCTCGTGGTGATGGCCGAGGGGCACATCGTCGAGGAGGGTGACCCCGCCCGGATCATGGCCGACCCCCGCGAGGAGCGCACCCGTCGCTTCCTCAGCGCCGTGCTGGATCGCTGACATGCAGGACGCACTCATTGCCGTCCTCATGGGACTGCCGATGACGCTGCTCGTGACGGCCCTGGCCTTCGTGATCGGCGCGATCGGCGGCGTCCCGATCATGCTCGGCCTGCGGTCGAAGTGGGCGCCGCTGCGCGCGACCATCCGCTTCGTCGTCGACCTGATCCGCGGCATCCCGCCCATCGTGTGGCTGTTCCTCATCTACTTCGGAGTGCAGATCGGCTCGATCCGGCTCGACTCGCTCACCGCCGCAGTCATCGGCCTCGGGATCATCTCGAGCGCCTACCTCGCCGAGATCTACCGCGGCGGCTTCACGACGCTCCCACGTGGGCAGGGCGAAGCGGCGGCCGCGCTCGGCCTCGGCACCCGCACCACGTTCGGCAGGATCCTCGCGCCGCAGGCGCTGCGCACCGCGCTCCCGTCGATCACCACGCTCCTGCTGTCACTGCTGAAGGACTCGTCGATCGCCTCCACGATCGGGGTGGCCGACATGGTGTTCGCAGCGAACATGTTCGCCCGTCAGAACCCCGCGACGGCCGGCATCCTGCCGTTCTTCATCGCCGCGGCGGTGTACCTGATCGTCAGCATCCCGATCGCGATCGCGGCGCGACGACTCGATACGCGACTGAGGAAGGCGCAGTGATGGACATCGTCGAATACCTCCCGCGACTCCTGCAAGGACTCGTCGTGAGCCTGCAGCTCACGGTGCTCTCCGTCGTCTTCGGCTACGCGATCGGCCTCGTCTTCGCGCTGGGGGTGAGTTCGGTGCGGCCGTGGCTGCGCTGGCCAGCGCTCATCGTCGTCGAGATCGGCCGCGGCATCCCGGCCCTCGTCGTGCTGTACATCGTGTACTTCGGGCTCCCGGCCCTCGGCATCCTGTTCGAGAACTTCTGGGCGGCCGTGATCGGCCTGACCTTCTCGGCGGGCGCCTACTCTTCCGAGATGATCCGCGCCGGCATCCAGTCGGTGCCGCGCGGGCAGACGGAGGCGTCATCCGCCCTCGGGCTGCCGCGCTCCACGTCGTTCACGCGCATCGTGCTGCCGCAAGGGCTGAGATCGGCGATCCCAGCGCTCATGGGCTTGGCGATCATGTCTTTCCAGGCGACATCGCTCGCCTACTCGATCTCGGTCAACGAACTGATGAGCCAGGCGTACCAGATCAGCAACATCACCTTCGAGTACCTTGCCGTCTACTCGGTCACCGGCCTGATCTACGCCGCGATCGCTGTTCCGGCCACGTGGCTCTCGGTCGGCGTCGAACGCCGGCTCTCGCGCGCGCACGCCTGAACACGCCGGTTCGTGGATGCTGCACCCCGCCGTTCGGGCGGGGTGCAGCATCCGTCTTCCTGCCCTGAAAATGCCATAGGAGAAACCTTTATCTCTCATCAGAGACTGAGTCTTTCCCTCTGCCGCACACGCTCATAACGTCGTTCACAAGCACGAACACCCCAAAACGAAGGAAACGACATGACCCGCTACGCGGTTATCGGTGCCGGCGCCGCCGGCATCTCGGCCCTGCAGCAGCTGCGCCAGGCCGGGTACGAAGCCGACTGCTTCGAGAAGACCGACCGGGTCGGTGGCCACTGGCACACCGACTACGACGCCCTGCACCTGATCACCTCGCGCGACATGACGCACTTCGAGGACTTCCCGATGCCGGCCGGCTACCCGCACTTCCCGCGCCGCGACCAGGTGCGCGAGTACATCGAGTCGTACGCCCGGCACCACGGCCTCTACGACGTGATCCGGTTCAACACCGCCGTCGTCTCGGTCACGCCCATCGCCACCGACGGCCCCGTCGGATCGGCCGGCTGGACCGTGACCCTCGACACCGGCGAGCGCATCGACTACGACGGCGTGCTGGTCGGCAACGGGCACCTGTGGGACCAGAGGACACCCGCGGTCGCGGCCGACTTCACCGGCACGCAGGTGCACTCCGGGTCGTACCGCAACACCGGCGACATCGACGGCACGCGCGTGCTCGTCGTCGGCGCCGGCAACTCCGGCTGCGATCTCGCGGTCGACGCCGCCCAGCACCGCTACGACGTCGACATCGTGATCCGCGAGGGCACCTACTTCCAGCCGAAGTCGTACTTCGGCGTCCCGCGGCAGGAGGTCGCCTGGCTGGCCGAATTCGCGCCCGATGAGCAGGACCTCATCTCGCGGCTACTGGCTCGCGTCTCGATCGGCGAGGCCAAGGACTACCCGGGACTTCCCGTGCCGAAGCACCGCACCCTCGCCGAGGGCAGCACGGTCGTCAACAGCCTGCTGCTCTACTGGCTGCAGCACGGCCGCGTCACGGTGCGCCCCGGCATCGAGCGCATCGCCGGCGCCACCGTGCACTTCATCGACGGCACTGCCCGCGAGTACGACACGATCCTGTGGGCGACGGGCTTCCACTCAAGCCTGCCGTTCCTGGCCGACGAGCTCGTCGAGCGCCGTTACGGCGCGCCGCTCCGCTACGCCGGAGGCGTCGTCCCGAAGGGCCTCGAGAAGCTCTACTACATCGGCATGGCGGCCCCGCGAGGCCCGCAGATCCCGGTCTACGGGGTGCAGGCGAAGCTCGCCATCCGTATGATCGCGCTGCACGAGGCGGCCGACGGCGGCTTCGCCGGCGTCGCGGCGTACCTCGGTGGCCTGCAGGACGACGAACACCGCATCGACATCGTGCGCGCGATCTGGAACGACCAGATGGCCGACACCGAGCGGCTGCTCGACGCTTTCGCCGCCGCCCGCGAGACGGAAGCCCGCGAGATCCGCGAGAGCCACCCGGTGCCCGAGGCGGTGGCGTGATGGACCCGCATGACGCGTCGGCGATCGAGGACCAGTGGGACCCCATCACCGAGGCTGTCGTCGTCCTCGGCTACGACTGACCGACGCCCGCCTGTCAGACCCACCGATCCGATCGATACGAAGAAGGCAACTGCAATGACGCTCACCGCCCCCATCCCGATCATCACCTCGCCGCTCGCCTCTGCGCGGCGCCAGCTCTCGGACGCCGCCGCGTACCTCGAGCTCGACCACGGCCTCTACGAGATGCTCGCCCGGCCCCGCCGGGAGATGACCGTCAGCGTGCCGCTGCGGCGCGACGACGGGTCGATCGTGCTGTACACGGGCCACCGTGTGCAGCACAACCTGTCGCGCGGCCCCGCCAAGGGCGGCATCCGCTTCAGCCCCGGCGTCGACCTCGATGAGGTGCGCGCTCTCGCGATGTGGATGACGTGGAAGTGCGCGCTGGTCGACATCCCCTACGGCGGGGCGAAGGGTGGCGTCACGATCGACCCGCGCTCACACTCGCAGGCCGAGCTCGAACGGGTCACCCGCCGCTACGCCAGCGAGCTGGGCGAGTTCATCGGCCCCGAGCGCGACATCCCGGCACCCGACATCGGCACGGACGAGCAGACGATGGCCTGGATCATGGACACCGTCTCCACCGGCCGCGGCGTCACCCTCCCGGGCACCGTCACCGGTAAGCCGCTGGCGCTCGGGGGATCCCTCGGCCGCGCCGACGCCACGTCCGTGGGCGTGACCGTGGTCGCCCTCGAGGCGCTGAGCTCCTACGGGCTGCTCCCATATCGCCCGACCGCCGCGGTGCAGGGCTTCGGGAAGGTCGGTGCCGGCGCGGCGCGCCTGCTCGCGGCATCCGGAGTCCGTGTCGTCGCGGTGAGCGACCAGTACGGAGCGCTCCACGCTGACGGCGGGCTCGACATCGACGCCCTCGAGACGCATGTCGCCCGCACCGGATCGGTGGTCGGGTTCGCCGGCGGCCAGCCGATCGACGGAGCCGAGCTGCTCGAGTTGCGCGTAGACGTGCTCGCACCGTGCGCCGTGGAGGGAGTGCTGCACGCCGGCAACGCCCACCGCGTCCAGGCGCGCATCGTCGTCGAAGGGGCCAACGGCCCGACGACGCCCGAAGCCGACGACGTGTTCCGCGAGCGCGGCATCGTCGTCGTCCCCGACATCCTCGCGAATGCCGGTGGCGTCATCGTCAGCTACTTCGAGTGGGCGCAGGCGAACCAGGCCTACCGCTGGACGAGCCGCGAGGTCGAGGAGCGCCTCCGGGAACGGATGTCGGAGAGCTGGGCGCACGTGCACACCCAGGCGCAGCGCACCGGACGCTCCCTCCGCCAGACGGCGACCGTGATCGCCGTCGAGCGCGTCGCCGACGCCCACCGCCTGCGCGGCCTGTACCCGTGATCACCATCCCCGCAAGGAGTCCTTCGTCTATGACACCTACCGCCAACGCGCGTGCCCTGCAGCTCATCGATGACGAGCTGAGCGGCGTGATCGGCCATCTCGCGTCCGAGCGCGCGGATCGAATCGCCGCGCTCGCCGCCGAGCTCGTGGGCGCCCGCCGCGTGTTCGTGCTCGGGCTCGGCCGGTCCGGCCTCGCGCTCGAGATGACCGGGATGCGCCTGATGCACCTCGGTCTCACCGTCCACATCGTCGGCGACGCCACCACCCCCGCCATCGGCGTCGGCGACGTGCTCCTCGCCGCGAGCGGCTCCGGCACCACCGGCGGCATCGTGCGCGCGGCAGAGAACGCGGTCTCCGCCGGCGCCCGCGTGGTCGCGATCACCGCGAACGCGGACTCGCCGCTGGCGGCAGCATCCGTCGCCACCGTCGTGGTTCCGGCGGCCGGCAAGCTCGACCGCTCCGGAGCTGCCTCGGCGCAATACGCCGGGAGTCTCTTCGAACAAGCCGTCGTCGTGATCGGCGACGCCGTCTTCCACACGCTGTGGCTCGCCTCGGGCGCCACCGCCGACGACCTGTGGCCCCGCCACGCGAACCTCGAATGACCGCAGCAAACGAAAGGAACCCTATGAAGCTGCAGTTCGCCATCGACACCCTGACCACCGAGCACGCGCTCGCGCTCGCCGCGGCCGCTGCGCCGCACGTCGACATCCTCGAGCTCGGCACCCCGCTCATCAAGAGCGAGGGGCTCTCCGCGATCACCGCCATCAAGCAGGCGCACCCCGACAAGGTGGTCTTCGCCGACCTGAAGACGATGGATGCCGGCGAGCTCGAGGCCGACATCGCCTTCGGCGCCGGCGCCGACCTCGTGACCGTTCTCGGCTCAGCCGACGACAGCACCATCGCGGGCGCTGTCAAAGCGGCGAAAAAACACGGCAAGGGCGTCGTCGTCGACCTCATCGGCGTCGCCGACAAGCCGACCCGCGCGAAGCAGGTCGTGGACCTCGGCGCCCAGTTCGTCGAGATGCACGCCGGCCTCGACGAGCAAGCGCAGCCCGGCTACTCGCTCGACAGCCTGCTGCGCGACGGCGAGGCAGGGGGAGTGCCGTTCTCCGTCGCCGGAGGTGTGAACGTCTCGAGCATCGCCGCGGTGCAGGCCTCGGGGGCGCGCATCGCCGTCGCCGGCAGTGCGATCTACAGCGCCGACAACGTGGCTGAGGCCGCGGCGCTCCTTCGCGCCGGCATCACCGTTTGATCCGGGCGGGGTCGGGTGCGCAGCGCCCGGCCCCGGTCGATGTCAGCATGTGTGCACGCATGTGTGCACTTGCCCATGAAATCCGCGGAATCACACGGAATCCGCCTCGTATCCCGCTTGTCTACGGATCAGACGGTTCAGAAGGCGCTCATTTCAGCCGCTGACCGCCACGCGTCCACTGTCGAAAACTCAGGCATGCAAAAGCCGTTGCCTCCACGCCCACGCTCGGACAGGATAAAACCGGCACTGACCTGCGAAGAAGGAGAGATCATGGCCGGCAAGTACGAGCTGTACAAGGACTCGGCGGATGGCTTCCGATTTCGTCTGAAGGCCGCGAATGGAGAAGTCGTCGCGACTTCCGAGTCCTATGTTTCCAAGTCTGGTGCGCAGAGCGGGATCGAGTCGGTTAAATCGAACGCCAGCTCCCCGGTCGTCGATCTCACCTGAACCCTGAACAGGGTCTATGGCGCGACTGCGGCCGCGCATGCCGCCGCACTCGAACACGGAGTCCCCTGATGGCAAGGACACGAGCCAGCGCAGTCAGGGTGACCCCGGCCGTCGATCTCAGTGACTCAAGGGGCACCTTGCCATGGGCGCTCAGTGTCGAACGAGGTGGCTCGGCGGGGGCTGCGCGTGCCCACAGTTTGCCCACGAACCGCGCAGAACGGCGCCGATCGGCGCGTCTGGAGACATGGCCAGATCCGCGAATTTCCGCGGTTATCGGACCATATCGGGTCGACGGCAGACCCAGGGTCAGTCCTCATAATCGTGAGGTCGCGGGTTCAAGCCCCGCTCCTGCTACAGATCGAAACCCCCGGAACTCCGGGGGTTTCGTCGTGTCAGACCTCCGGCGCAGGAGCTTGAGCACTTCGTCTTGCGTTCCCGAGCCTTCGGCGACGACGCATGTGAGGCTCGTCCTCGCCCACATTCCGGTCACGGACTCGAAGACCTGGTGTTGAAAGCCGCCGGCCGGCCAGCTGTACTGCCCAGGGGGAGTAACTGCCGAGACCCAGCCCACTCACGCCGGTCGTCAACGCGCTCGAAGCGTCCTTGACGCACTCATTGCCCAGGGGCCACCGGGCGTCGGCCGCGCTACGCGCCCGACTTCTTCTGCGCCACCACAGCCGCCCCGATCAACCCACCCGCAGATGCCAGCAGCGCGAGAGCTCCAGTGATCATGGCGATCTCAACGGCCGTCGGCAACTCCAACGCCACCGACAGGACGCACAGAACAACGGCGAGACCCGCGACACACGCCGCAAGAGCGCCGACCGACTTCGTCTCCATGCTCGAACTCTACCGAGCGAACGCGACACCCATCGCACGTCAGACGCCGGAGCCAGGCGGGCTGCACCGAACCCGCCCATCGCCGCCCGGCGATGGGTCGTTCACTGCGACAGCCTGCCTGAAAGGCGGACCGATCGCCGCAACGTCGAGAGCGGTGACAGCGGCAAGCGGAGGGCAATGATCCCACGCCTGCTCGGAGCGGCGGCCCGTTCAGCGTGCTGGCCCGAGGTCGACGACTGCACGGTCACCCGTAAGAGCGTGTCCTACTCTCTGCCGTCCTCTAGGGGAATGAGCATGGTGCGGAACGGACCCGCGACGGCGTGGAGGTCCCAGATGCGATCGGCGACGTCGTCGATGCCATTGACAAGCTGAAGCTTGGGAATCGATCCCGGGATCACGAGTTGCGCGACTCGGACGCCCTCACCCTCGAGTGCGTCGTGGAGCATCTCACCGTAGGCGCTCTCGGCCGGGAACGCGACCGATGTGCCTGCGAAGTCGGCGCGTGCCTTCACCGATGTTCCGCCGTTGATCAGGATGACGCTGCCGTCTCCGGCCCCGCGCATTGCCGGCAGCACCGCACGCACTGCGTGGATGAGCCCGAGGGCCGAGAACTGCAACGCTTCCAGTGCCAGCTCCGGGGTCATCTCGAGGACCGGCTTCAGGTATTCACGCGCCGGAAGGGGGCTGTACTGCAACGCGGTGATGGGTCCCAACTCCGCCGCGGCCCGTGCAAGGGCTTCCCCAAGCGCGGTCGGCACTCGAACGTCCGCGGCGTACCCACGGGCGATCACGCCTCCGGCGTTGAGCTCCGCAGCCATCGCGTCAAGCTTCGACTGGTTCCTCGAGATCAGGGCTATCGAGAAGCCTTCGCGCCCAAACCTTCGAGCAACGGCCGCTCCGAGTCCCGGTCCAGCTCCGATGATCGCGATAACAGGCACGGTAGATTCCTTCGATTCATGGGTCTTGTCTCGACCATAGCGCTGGCCAGAGTGGGCGACAGGCTATCGTCCTCACCGAGGGAACCCCCCAATGGCCGACTGAGGATCCGCGGGTCAGAAGCCGTCCCGCAGCGCGCGGGACGATGCTTCCGCGCCGCGTAACGAGGACGTCGTGGGATGGACCGTCGCCCGTGTTCGCCGGCCCTCCCCACGACCGTTGAACGTACGATCAGCAGATGGATGACGAAGACGTCTCGGAGCTGGTTGACGGCGCAGCTCCAGCGCCGGTGAAGATCGCTCGCCTGTGGTGGGTGGTGTCGGCGGCCGGCGCGTTGCTGCTTGTCGTTCTGCTCGGTGCGGTGATCTTCTATCGCCAGGCGGACAAGCCGTTCGGTTTCGAGGTGGAGTGGATGGGAGAACTGGTCGAGGCTCGCGCGCCGGTGTTCACGGTCCCCGCGCTGGCCTTGAATTGGATCGGCGGGGGCATCAGCGGGGTCGCGATCGTTCCGCTGGTCATCATCGCCGGGCTGCTCATCTGGCGACGGCCGTGGGCGGCGCTCTATTTCGGCTGTGCCTCGATCGCGAGCGCGCTGGTGGTCCTCGTCATAAAGAACCTCGTGGGTCGTCCGCGTCCGACGGATATCCTCGTCGCGGCCGACGTCGGCTCGTTCCCGTCCGGCCACAGCGCGAATGCGGCGCTCATCGCCACAACGCTGGGAATCATCTTCTGGCGGACGTGGGTATGGATCGTGGGAGCCGCCTACACACTTCTGATGATGCTGAGCCGCACCTACCTCGGAGCGCATTGGATATCCGACACCGTCGGGGGGATGCTGGTCGGAGTCGGTCTTGCGGTGATCATCTGGGCCCCGTTTGCGTTTGTGCTCTATCGCGAGCGCCGCAAACCACATCCGCCGATTTGGGTGAAGGTTGCACCCTCCGCGGCGGCGATCCCTCAGCCTGGAGAGGGCTCACACTGACCAGCGGCCGCGAGGCGCCGGTTGTGCAGGGGAACGACGGCAAGGCCGGGCATCAGCGCAAAAGCGATGACGGCAACTGACCAGTACCCATTCGAGCTCGACCGAACCGGGACGTGCAATCGTCGATGAAGACAACTGATCAGCGGCAAGAAATCCCTGACCGTCGCCGGCGAACGGATAGCTGTGAGTGCGCGGTGCGAGTGAGCGTCCATGCCGGCGTGCTCTGCGAGCGGGGCCGGCCGGGATTCCGACCGGCCCCGGCAAGTCAGAGGCTCGCGAGGATCTCCTCCATGGTGGCGATCTCGGCGGTCTGCGAGGTGATGATGTTCTGCGCGAGCGCGAGCACATCGGCGTTCTGTCCGTTGTCGACTTCGTTCTGCGCCATCTCGATCGCGCCCTGATGGTGCTCGATCATCTGCTCGAGGAACAGACGGGATGCCTCATCGCGGTTGGCGCCCTCGAGGGCTTGCATGTCGGCAGGGGACATCATGCCGTCGCCCATCCCGCCCATGTCACCCATTCCGGTGCCCCAGTCATCGAGCCACGACTCCATCTGCTCGATCTCGGGCCCCTGAGCGGCCTTGATCTGCTCGGCGAGGGCGGTCACCTGCTCGTCTATGTCGTCCTTGGCGAGGATCACGTCGGACATCTCGATGGCCTGCCGGTGGTGGGGGATCATCATCATCGTGAACTGGATGTCGGTCTGGTTGACGTCGGCAGCCGATGCGGATGCGCCCATTCCGGGCATGTCGTCGTGCATGCCGCCATTGCTGGTGGTGTTGGCGCAGCCGGCCAGGGCGATCAGGGCGGTCAGCGTGATTGCGGCAACTGCCGCGGCACGGATCTTCATTTGAGTTCTCCTCAGTCGTTGGGTGGCGTGCACGATCCGAGTGATCGCGCGCGAAAGCTCTGCTGACCTGCGAAGGGTCAGCGAGGGCGTATCACGTGCGACTGATGCAGAGAACGAGAAGAGACGGTGGTTTCGAGAGCGGTGTCACCCAGGACAGCGGGGAGGGGCCGGCGCGGCGTAGCGCCGCTGTCCGGGTGATGCCAAGTCGTGGCAACAGGAGCAACAGCGAGACCACCAGAAAGGCGAGGACGCAAGTCAATGCCAGCATGCTCGTGTGACCGCCGCAGTCGCTGCAATGCTCCTCCGTCGCCGGTTGGGTGGTGCCGTGATCGGTGGCATTCGCGTCATGGACGGACACCACCGCCGTCGGTTCCGCGGGCGCAGTGTGGCTGTTCAAGGAGTGCATCGCGAGCAGCCCGACGATGATCGCAGCGGTGACACCGATGAGCAGCAAGACGGAACGGCGCAGCCCGCCTGGGCTGCGGCGCAGGTGATGCGCGAGGGCGATCATCGACATGTCACCTCCTCCGGTCCAGGCTAAATCGTCGACGCAGATGACGTGAAGCTGGTCTGTATCGCTGATGCCTGCTGCGGTGCCATCTGGGCTTCACACGACGGCGACGGCCGGTGCGGGCGGCCGGAAGCCGAGCACGAGATCGACGGGCACGACCACGCCAGGCGCCACGCGCAGCCTGGATTCGTGCGAGTGACCTCGCTGCGCAACCCCGGCATCCGGGCCGCCCTGGTGGCGGCGCTGCTGTTCGGTGCGGGCACGCCGATCGCGAAGCCAGCACTCGACATCGGGCACGGTCGTGCGTGAGGAGACGCGCGAGCAGAGATGAATCGCGATCGCGGCAGACGAAGGTAGAGGGTGAGTGAGTTCGGGCTCGTCTGCCGCGGTCGGCACGCTGTGCAGGTCCGTCGACGGCCTCTCGCCCGCGCCGACGTCGCGGGTGCCGCTGTGCCGCCTGACCCGAGTCCGGAATGCACATTCCGCGGCGGGAGAGAACCCCCTGTCCCCGGGCAGGGTGGACTCGCTACGCTTCGGCCGTGACCAAGAAGAGCGCCAAGAAGTCGTCCGTGAAACGTCTGAACAAGCGGCTGTACAAGGCGGAGCTGGAGCGGCTGCAGACCGAGCTGGTGGAGATGCAGCAGTGGGTCGCTTCGTCAGGGAACCGCGTGCTCGTCCTCTTCGAGGGTCGCGACGCAGCGGGCAAGGGCGGGGCCATCAAACGTGTGATGGAGTACCTGAACCCGCGGCACGCGCGCGTGGTCGCGTTGCCGAAGCCCTCCAAGAAGGAGCGCGGGCAGTGGTACTTCCAGCGCTACATCGAGCGCCTGCCCACCGCGGGGGAGATCGTGCTGATGGATCGCTCCTGGTACAACAGGGCCGGGGTCGAGCGTGTCCTGGGGTACTGCACCGAGGAGAAGTACCAGGAGTTCCTGCGCCAGGCTCCGGTCGTGGAGCATCTGCTCATCGAAGACGGGATCATCCTGATCAAGTACTGGTTCTCCGTCTCTGACGACGAACAGCAGGCGCGCTTTGCTTCCAGAGTCGGTGATCCGATGCGTCGATGGAAGCTGTCGCCGACAGACCTCGAGTCGATTCTTCGCTGGGAGGACTATTCGCGTGCGAAGGACGCGATGTTCGCTGCGACGGATACCAAGGAATCGCCGTGGTGGACCGTCGAGAGCGACGACAAGAGGAGTGCTCGGCTGAACGTGATCAGCCACCTGCTCAGCGCCATTCCCCACGGGCGGCTCGAGCTCGACGAAGTATCGATCCCCGATCGGCCGGATGGCGACGGCTACGAGCGACCGCCCGCAGACCAGTTCAACTATGTCCCTGACATCGCCGCCGACCTCAGTGCCGCCAAGTCGAAGAAGGCCGCCTGAGATGCGGGCTGCGATCGTCTGGAACCCGTCCAAGATCGAACGCGACACCCTCGAAGCGGAACTCGCGCAAGCCAGGGGGGAGGCCCCGATCGAGGACGTGCGGTGGTGGGAGACAACGGAGGAGGATCCCGGCCAGGGTGCTGCCGAGGCGGCCCTCGCGGCGGGTGCGGAGGTGCTGATCGTCGCCGGTGGCGATGGCACGGTCCGGGCAGTCGCCGAGCATCTCGCGAGCACATCAGCCGACGCCGAGATGGCGATCATCCCGCTCGGCACCGGCAACCTCTTCGCGCGCAACCTCGATATCCCCATCAACGACCTCGCGGCGGCGTTGGAGCTCGCTCTGGCGGGTGAAGCTCGACCGATCGACGTCGGCTGGGTCGAGATCGAGCGCGAGGGGGGCCCTGAACGGCACGCGTTCGTCGTCATGGTGGGTTTCGGGTTGGACGCCCACATGCTCGCCGAGACCGACGACGATCTCAAAGACAAAGCGGGATGGCTCGCGTACGTCGAGTCGCTCGGACGAGCATGGTCGGCCAGCGACGTCATCCCGTTCACCATCACCACGGATGACGGGGCGGCGCAGGACCGGGAAGGTCATACTGTCCTGGTCGCCAATTGCGGCACGCTCCAGGGCGGCATGCGGCTTGTCCCGGACGCAGACCCGTCAGATGGCGAGCTGGACTATCTCGTGCTGAGCGCGGAAGGGCTGGCGCAGTGGCTGGGGACGCTGAAGACGATGGTGTGGGACAACGGGCTGAAGAGACTCATCCACACGTCCGACGAACCGACCAGCACCGACTCGACCGAGCACGGTCGCGCTCGCAAGGTTGCCATCGCACTTCCTGATGCGCACGCGTTCGAGATCGACGGCGAGGAGGCCGGCGACGCTCGCGCATTCACGGTGACGATCCAGCCATCCGCCCTCCGCGTGCGATCGCTGATCACCGATACCCGCTAGTGTCGATGGGCGCTGCGGGGTCCGCGGCGGATCGCGAGAGAGGGCACCATGTCATCGACGTTCCGGATCGAAGGACTGCCCGAACTCGAGTGGACGCATTCCGCGTCCACGGCGCGGTACGACGAACAGGCCCGTGCCCTCGAGCTGACCTCTGCCGCCGGCGTCGACTGGACGAACGATGCGACGGGAGCACCGCCGCAGCACGAGGCATCCAGTCTCTCCTTCGTCGCCCCGGCTTCGCCCTTCACCCTGCAGGCGCGTGTCGAGGTGGTCGGCGAACGCACGACGTTCGACGCCGGCGCCCTGACGATCTGGCGCGACAGCGATCACTGGGCGAAGCTCTGCTTCGAGTTCTCACCGCAGGGCGAGGCGATGGTCGTCAGCGTGGTCACGCGCGGCCTGTCGGATGATGTGAACTCCGCCGTCGTCACGGACCGGGCGGTGTGGCTGCGGATCGCTTTCCTGGGCGGGGATGCGTGGGCGTTCCACGCCTCTCAGGACGGCGTCCGGTGGGACTTCGTCCGGCTGTTCTCGCTGGTCGACGGCGCCGCGCCGGTTCGGGTGGGTTTCATGGTCCAGGCACCGCTCGGGGACGCCTGCACCGCGGTGTTCGGCCAGATCGGTCTGCGTGCGACCCTCGTCTCGGATCTGCGCGACGGATCGTAGACGGATGCCGCGCCTATGAGTGGGCGCGAGTGCCGCCGCGTCGCGCGGCCAGGTACTCCGCGGGCATGCCGGGCCCGATGCGGATCGCCACCTCGTCCGCCGGCACGGAGCCGCACGCGTCGCAGGTCGCGGTGGCGTGGATCGCGCTGTCGCACACCGAGTGGCGGTAGAGGATCGGCGGATCGATCGGCGACGCCCACTCGTCGCCCCACTCCGTGAGGGCGATGAGGGAGACGGCCAGCGCCCGGCCCTTCGGCGTGAGCACGTAGTCGGCGGCGCCGTCCCGCTGCATGATGCCGGCGGTCACGAACGCCTCCAGTCGCGAGGTGAGGACGTTCGTCGCGATGCCCAGGTTGTGCTGGAAGTCGCCGAATCGCGTCACACGCGCGAACAGGGCGTCGCGGATGATGAGCAGGCTCCAGCGTTCTCCGACCATCTCGAGGGAGCGTGCGATCGAGCACACCTGGGTGTCGTACGTCCTGCCGAGCATGGCTCGAATCTATCACTTGCGTGATGCAAGTTGCGGCACTATGGTCGCTTGCATCACGCAAGTCATCGATCCGATCGGATCGCGAGCAAAGGAGCAGGAAGCATGACCGCGAGCTTCACCACGACGATCACCGTGAACGCCTCGGCGCAGGACGCGTTCGACGCGATCAACGACGTCTCGGGCTGGTGGGGCCGGACCACCGGTTCGACCACAGCGGTGGGGGGCGAGTTCGTCTACGTGGTCCCAGGCCTGCACTACAGCGGATTCCGGGTCACCGAGCTGGTGCCGGGCCGCCGCGTGGCGTGGCTGGTCACCGGCAGCCACCTCGACTTCGTCGCCGACAAGCAGGAGTGGAACGGCACGACCGTCCGGTTCGACATCCTCGAGGGGGAGGGCGGCACCCGCGTCGTCTTCACCCACGACGGGCTCACCGCCGACGACGACTGCTACGACATCTGCACCAACGCGTGGGGGATGTTCGTGAACGGCAGCCTCAAGGCGCGCATCGAGACGGGCGAAGGCGCGCCGTACGTCTTCGGCGGCGACGAGGAGCTGACCGCTGAAGACCACGATGAACTGCACAGTCAGGTCGCGGCGGCCAAGGGGCGTGTCGGTGGTGCCGCTTAGAGTGCGCCCATGCCGGAGCGGGTGGAACTGTGGTGGGCGAGGCGCCAGTTCTCGAAGGGCGTCGACGTGCCGTACCCCGTGGGCACCTACCGAATGCAGTGGGCGGCGTATCCCGCGCTCATTCGGCAGTATCACCCCGATCTGAACGCCGGCATCACCCTCACCCAGGTGCCGCCTGCCGCAGACGTGCTGCTGCTGTGGCAGTGCGAGGCGGGTCATACGTTCGCCGCGACTCCGTCGGAGCAGCGCGAGCGGCCCGGTCGCGAGCGGCGCCGCTCGGCGTGGTGCCCGGAGTGCTCCGCAGTGGCCAAGCCGCCTCGCATCGTCGCCCGATCTCCCACCGCGGAGCGCGCGCCGCGCCGCAAGCCTCTGCGGACACTGTGCGCCAAGACGCCTGATCTGCCGGTGGGGGAGCCGTTCGTGAGCGTGTGCGCGCCGAAGCCGGCGTCGGCGGTCGAGGCGCGGATGCGTGCCGATGTCTTCGCGATGCTGGCGGTCACGCCGGGGTTCACCGCGATCCGGACGCCGCGGCCCTTCTTCGATCACCTCGAGGTGTGGCCCGACATCCTCCTCCCTGAGCTCCGGGTTGCGCTCGAATACGACACCGTCGGCAAGCACGGGCTGGAGCATGTCGGCAAGCGCGAGGAGGCCGACCGGCGCAAGGACCGGGCTGTGCGCGCCGCGGGGTGGGAGGTGGTCCGCGTGCGCACGGGCAAGCTGGAGCGGCTCGGTCCGCACGACGTCGTGATGTCGGCGTGGACCACGCGCAGCCGGGAGGCGCTCCTCGACGCTCTGCGCGGCATCCGGGGCGCGCTCTTCGTCGATGCGTACCTGAGGTGAGTCCGCGCGTGAGGCGCGCGCGTGTCGGAGGTCGTCGCTACGGTGGTGGGCGGAGGGGACATGAAGACGAAGAGACTCGCCCGCACCCCGTCGCGTCTGCCGCGCCGAGGCCACGTTCTGGTGACCGTGTCGGTGGTCGACGAGAACGGATTCACCTCCCAGTACGAGACCGTCGAGGTGCCTGTCGGGGCGCTGCGCGACGGCGTCGCGGCGATCCATCTCGCAGCGGTGGATGCTGCCGCTGAGGCCGACAGCCGAAGCGCGTAGGCCGAACGAATCCACTGTTGCGCCGGGGCTTCTTGCGTCCTAGAATCGAACATAGATTCGACGAAGGAGGAGCATCATGCGGATGGTGGCACGTGAAGATGTTCAGGTCTGGTGCGAGCACGGGCGGCCGGTGCGACTCGTCGTCGATCATGAGCGGTGGCGCATCATCGACACCCCGACGCGCAGTGACGGCGGCCGGCTCTTCCAGAGCTGGCGGTTCACGGCGCGCAGTGATGTCGACCACCGCACGCGCGTGATGGACGTCGAAGAGGTCGACGGCCACTGGATGCTCGTCGCCGCGTGGGAGTGAGCGGGGGTCCGCGACAAGCCGGCCGGCTGTCGAAAGCGAGAAGATCCGGCGAACTTCACTCGTCTGCCTGAGTCAACCCCCTTGAAACCTGAATCGCTCGTCAGGTAACGTCCCGCAGGGCGGTTCCCCCCGAGCCGCTTCCGCGCTCTACAAGGAGGTACCAGCGCATGGCATCACCCCAGACACCCCCGGCCTCGATGAAGCAGTCGAGCCTGCGCCGGGTCGTCACGGCTTCGATGGCGGGCACCGTCGTCGAGTGGTACGAGTTCTTCCTCTACGCCACCGCCGCGACGCTCGTCTTCAACAAGATCATGTTCCCGCCGTCGGACGACCCGTACGCCCCCATCATCGCGGCGTTCGTCACGTACGCGGTCGGCTTCGTCGCGCGGCCGCTCGGCGGCATCGTGTTCGGCCACTTCGGCGACAAGTACGGGCGCAAGAAGCTGCTGCAGTTCGCGATCATCCTCGTCGGCGTGGCGACCTTCCTGATGGGGTGCCTCCCCACCTTCGACATGGTCGGCTACTGGGCGCCCGCGCTCCTGGTTGCGCTGCGCTTCGCGCAGGGCTTCGCCGTCGGCGGCGAATGGGGCGGGGCGGTGCTGCTCGTCGCGGAGCACTCGCCCAACAAGACGCGCGGCTTCTGGGCATCGTGGCCGCAGGCCGCCGTGCCGATCGGAAACCTGGTCGCGACCGTCGTCCTGCTCGTGCTCAGCCGCACGCTCACCGAGGAGCAGTTCCTGTCGTGGGGCTGGCGCATCGGCTTCTGGCTGTCCGTCGTGATCGTCGCGATCGGCTACTACGTCCGCACGCGGGTGACCGACGCGCCGATCTTCCTCGAGGTTCAGAAGGAGGTCGAGCAGTCCAAGGCACTGCGCTTCGGTGTGCTCGAGGTGATCAAGCGGTACCCGCGCGGGGTGCTCACGGCGATGGGCCTCCGCTTCGCGGAGAACATCATGTACTACCTGGTCGTGACGTTCTCGATCACGTACCTGGCGGTGGCGCTCAAGGTCGACACGGCCGAGATCCTCGGCCTCCTGGTCATCGCGCACATCGTGCACATGATCGTCATCCCGCTTATCGGCGGGCTGACCGACAGGATCGGCCGCAAGCCGGTGTACCTCATCGGCACGCTCGGTGCAGCGGCCTGGGGCTTCGTCGCCTTCCCGATGTTCGACACGCGCAACCCGGTGATCATCGTCGCCGCGATCTGCCTCGGCCTGTTCATCCACGCGTTCATGTACGCGCCGCAGCCCGCGATCATGTCGGAGATGTTCCCGACGCGCATGCGGTACTCCGGCGTCTCGCTGGGTTACCAGGTGACGTCGATCGTCGCCGGTTCGCTGGCGCCGATCATCGCGACCGCGCTCCTGGCCAGCACCGGCTCGTACGTCCCGGTCGCCGTCTACCTCGCGATCGCGGCAGCTGTCACGCTCGTCGCGGTCATCTCCATGCGCGAGACGAGGGCGTCGTCGCTGCACGAGCTCGACCGTCTCGACGAGGAGAAGCTGGCGGCCGAGAAGGAGTCGGTCGGCGCCTGAGGCCCACCCGGACCGCCTCGCCGCGCTGCGGCGGGGCGGTCCGCCGTTCCGCCACACGGCGGCGAGGCGTGGGTCGCCTACGCGCCTTGCGGAGTGCGGCGCATGCCCGGCACAGTCTGCGGGCGCAGCACCATCGCGGTCGTGATCCCGAGGAGCACGATGCCGATCGACTCGACGATCACGGTCTGGGGCACGAGGGTGAAGTCCCAGGTCTCGTGGATTCCGAACAACCCCACCGTGAGGGCGAGGACGAGCGCCCCGAGCGTGGCGATGAGGAACAGCAGGCTCAGCACGGTCACGAGCTGCAGGAGCCGATCGCGCAGGAGCAGCATCCCCGCCGCCAGGACGAGCCCGGCCACGGCGTTCAGGATGAACATCACCCCCAGCAGGCCCCCGACGCCGTTCAGAGCAAGATAGAAATGGATGCCGCCCGTGGCGAGGAGGGCGATCGCGCTGAGGATGCGCATGGTCCAGAGCGCCCGCCCGCTGGATTCGGTCATGGTCCTACCTGCTCTCTTCCGGAGGCGAGGTCGACGCCTTCTCGAGGGAAACGAGCGGGGCGCCGGCGAGGTTCAAACGCGCGAGCCAGAGCACATCGCGTCCGAAGGACTCGAGCACCAGCAGCAGCGCTCCGACCGCGACGAGGACATTCACCGGGGGCGGCAGCAGCTGGGACGCGACGACGGCGAGCGCGACGCCGCAGGCGGCCGTGACGACCTTGCGCCAGTATCGCGGCGGCAGCGTCTGCCTCATCCACGGAAGCAGGAACCCCGCGACCACGAACGCGTACCTGAGCAGGCCGATCGTGAGCACCCACCAGCCCACGTATCGCACGTCGTACACGCACAGCACCAGCAGCAGGAACGCGTCGACCTCCATGTCGAAGCGCGCACCCAGCTCGCTCTCGCTCCGGGTGCGTCGGGCCACGTAGCCGTCGACGCCGTCGAGGGCGAGCGCCACGGCGACGAGCCCGACGAGCAGGGCCGTCGTCACCTCGCCCGCGAAGGAAGCCACCACGAGGGCGGTCACGAGTCCCACGAGCACGGACCGCGTCGCGGTGACCGCGTTCGCGGGCCCGAAGCGCTCGACTCCGCCGCGACGGATGCCCCGCATCAGGAGTGCCGTCGACACGACGAGGTATCCGACGCCCACGGCCCACGCCGCCGCGGGCAGCCGCACCGTCGTCCCGGTCGCCGCCAACCCGGCGATTCCGGCCGCGACCCACCACCAGGGCACCCACTGAACTTTTCCCATGCGCGCTCCGTGTACTCCTCATGGCGGTCACGGGGAACACGAGACAGGGACCCGCTGAGGTTCACCGCGAGATTCCGGATGCTGCGACCGCCTGGTGGACGGTCGGCGCCGGGCGGGGCGAGTTCCGCCGCGAGCGGATGCCCGACATCTCAGACGGCGAAGCGTCGGTGCGCACCCTCTTCACCGGCGTCAGCCGCGGCACGGAGGCTCTCGTCGCCCGCGGCGAGGTGCCGACGTCGGAGCGCGAGCGCATGCGCGCCCCCTTCCAGGCCGGAGAGTTCCCCTTCCCGGTGAAGTACGGGTACCTCAACGTCGGGACGGTCCAACATGGACCGGACGCGCTTCAGGGCCGCACCGTGTTCTCGCTGTTCCCGCACCAGTCGCACTTCGTCGTTCCCGAGGAGGCGCTCCATCCCGTGCCGGATGCCGTCCCGCCGCGCCGAGCGGTGCTCGCCGGCGCAGTGGAGACCGCGGTCAACGTGCTGTGGGATGCCGCCCCGCTCGTCGGCGACCGCGTGGTCGTCGTCGGCGCGGGCATGATCGGGTGCGCGATCGCGCGCGTGGCGCGCAGCATCCCGGGTTCCGAGGTCACCCTCGTCGATGTCGACCCGGCGCGCGCGGCGACCGCCGAGGCGCTCGGCGTCGGCTTCGCCCTCGCGACGGAGGAGATCGCGCCGGCTGACGTCGTGATCGAAGCCAGCGGCGCGGGCGCCGGACTGCAGCTCGCGCTCGGCATCGCGCCCACGGACGGAGAGGTGATCGTCGCCAGCTGGTATGGCAGCCGCCCGGTCTCGCTGGAGCTCGGCGCGGACTTCCACTCCCGCCGCATCGCCCTCCGGCCGAGTCAGGTCGGTGCGATCGCCGCGCGCCGGAGAGGTTCCCGCACGACGCGCAACCGTCTTGCGCTGGCGTTGCGACTGCTGGAGGATCCTGCGTTCGACGAGCTTCTGTCGGGGGCCTCGACGTGGCGGCAGCTGCCGGAGGTCACCGCTGCACTCGCCGACGGCACCGCCGGCGAACTCTGCCACACGATCGATTGGACTGCCGAATGAGCTTCAGCGTCACCGTCCGCGACCACATCATGATCGCGCACAGCCTGCGCGGCGACGTCTTCGGCCCCGCGCAGCAGCTGCACGGCGCGACGTTCCTCGTCGACGCGACCTTCCGTGCCGACGAGCTCGACGGGCACGGCGTCGTCGTCGACATCGGTCGCGCGAGCGAGGTGCTCCGCGACATCGCAAGTGCGCTGACCTACCGCAACCTCGACGAAGAGCCCGACCTGCAGGGGATGAACACCACGACCGAGCGGTTGTGCCAGATCATCGGCGATCGTCTCGCCGCGCGGGTGAAGGACGGCGGCGTCGGCGAGGCGAACCTGAGCGGGATCGTCGTGACGCTGCACGAATCGCACGTCGCGTGGGCCTCCTACGAGGTGACGCTGTGACGGATGCTCCGTCCCTCCGCTTCGTCGTCCCTGCCGGGATCGACGACCCCCGACGTGTGAGCGGCGGCAACGTCTACGACCGGCACATCCGCGATGGACTCCGCCACCGCGGCTGGGAGGTGGACGTGTGCGAGGCGGCTGACGCGGGGGACGCAGCATCCGTCCTCCGTGGCGCGCCCGACGGGTCGCGGGTGCTCGTCGACGGACTCGTGGCGGGATGGGCGCCGGCCGCGATGGAGGAGGCGGCGGGGCGGGTGCGACTGACGGTGCTCGCCCACATGGTGACGGCGGCCTTCGCGGATGCCACGGATGCCGCGATCGACGCCGAACGCCGGGCCCTCGCGTCGGCGCACGACGTGCTCGTCACGAGCGAGTGGACAGCGGACGAGCTCGCCCGACGAGGACTCGCGGATTCGGATCGCACGGTCGTGGCCGTTCCGGGAGCCCGCCAGGCGGAGCCGCCGACGCCGTCCGGGGAGGGCGAGCTGCTGTGCATCGGGGTGATCGCCCCGCACAAGGGGCAGGACACGCTGCTCGCCGCGCTCGCCCGGCTGAGCGCCGACGACTGGACCTGCACGATCGTGGGGTCCGGCGAGGTGTTCCCGGAGTTCGCGGCGGGGATCGCCCGACAGGCCCACGCTCTCGGGGGCAGGGTGCGGCTCGCCGGCGTGCTCGACGAACGATCTCTCGCGGACGAGTACCGGCACTGCGCGCTGCTGATCGCCCCTTCCCGCGTCGAAAGCTCCGGGATGGCGATCGCAGATGCGCGGGCCCGGGGGATCCCGGTGCTGGGCGCCGACGCCGGAGGCATTCCCGACGCGCTCGCCGGCGGGGGAGGCCTGCTCGCGCGACCCGGCGACCCGGCCGCGCTCGCCGCGGCGCTGGAGACCTGGCTCTCCGACCCGTCACTGCGGGCGCGCCTGCGCCGCGAGGCGCTCGCCGCGCGCGCGACCCTGCCGACGTGGCGTGACACCGTGAGCCGCGTGGCCGCGGCATTGGAGGCGGCATGACCGCGATCTCGACGGCGACGGCCGGGTGGCTCGCGCTGCGGGCGCCGGCCGACGACGACGCGCGCTCCGCCGATCTCGCCCACGACCTGGCGCGGCTGATCGCGCCCGGCTCTGAGTCGGCGCCGGTCGTGCTGCACGACCTCGGCGCGGGCACCGGTTCGATGACGCGGTGGCTCGCTCCGCGACTGCCGGGACCTCAGAAGTGGGTGCTCCGCGACGGCGACGCCGACATCGTCGAGCACCTCGACCTGCGCACGGTCCTCGACGCGGCCGACTGTCCCATCACCTCGGACGTGGTCGTGGAGCACCTGGCCTCGCTGCCGCTGGACGCCTTCCGCGGTGCGGCGGCGGTGACGGCATCCGCTCTCCTCGATGTACTCACCGAAGCGGAGGCCGCCCACGTCGTCGCCGCCTGCGTCGCCGCAGGTACGCCGGCGCTGTTCAGCCTCTCGGTGACCGGCTCGGCGCGGCTTCGCCCCGCCGAGCGGCCCGACGCGCTCGAGCGCGCCATCGAGTCCGCCTTCAACGACCACCAGCGTCGGGACGCGTCGGGGCGACGGATGCTGGGACCCGACGCGGTGCCCGTGGTCGCCGGCCTCTTCGCCGACGCCGGCTGGATCGTGCGCACGGCGGCGACGCCATGGCGCCTCGCGCATCGCGAGACGGCGCTCATCGGCGAATGGCTGGACGGCTGGATCGCCGCCGCGCTCGAGCAGCGTCCCGAACTCGCGTCCGCCGCAGGCGAGTACCGCGAGCGCCGTCTGGCGCAGGCCGCGGGCGCGCGCCTGCGCGTGACCGTCTCGCACGAGGACCTGCTGGCATGGCCGCGCTGAGCGGCATCCCCCCGCGCGTGCGGTCGTTGCTGCGGATCGCCGCGGCGCTGGCCGTCGTGGCCGGGACGATCGGCGTTGTGGGCGTCGGGCCCTTCCTGCAGGGGCTGGCGTCGATCTCGCCGGCGACGATCCTGGTCGCCGTGGCGCTCGCCGCCGTCGCCACGGCGGCCGCGGCCTGGCGCTGGCGGATCGTCTCGGCAGGCTTCGGGCTCCCGCTCCCGTGGACCGAGGCGTTCACGTCGTACTACCGCTCGCAGTTCCTGAACACGGTGCTGCCAGGAGGGGTGGTCGGCGACGTGCATCGCGCCTACGTCCACGGTCAGCACCACGAGCGTGTCGACCTCGCCGCTCGCACCGTCGCGGCCGAACGGGTCGCGGGCCAGCTCGTCCAGGTCGTGCTCACGCTCGCGATCCTGCTGCCGCTGGGGCTGGCGTCGCCGCTGGCGCCGCTCGCATGGATCAGCGGTGCGATCGTCGTGCTCGCGATCGCATTCGTGGGAGTGGTCGCGGCGACCCGCCGCGGACGCGCCGCTCTGCTGCGGGAGTACCGGATGCTGCGCCCCGTCCTGACGCGGCCGGCCGCGCTGTGCGCGATCGCGGCCGCATCGATCGTGGTGGTCGCGGCGCACGCCGCCACCTTCGTGGTCGCGGGGCTTGCGGCGGGGGTGCACGCCGGCGCGGACGAGCTCGCCGTCGTGGCGCTGATCGTGCTCGGCGCCGCCGCGATCCCCGTCAGCATCGGCGGCTGGGGGCCGCGCGAGGCGGTCGCCGCCTCGGCGTTCGCTCTCGCGGGACTCGGCGCGGGAGCGGGTGTCGCGGTGTCGACCGCGTTCGGCGTGCTCACCGTGGTCGCCGTCCTGCCGGGCGCGCTCGCGCTGGTCGCCGACCGCTTCCGATCGGTGCCTGCGAGGAGCATCATCGTGAAGAGGAGATCCGCATGAGCGAGCGCCCGTACGTCACCCTCAGCTGCGCGATGTCGATCGACGGTTATCTCGACAGTGCCGAGCCGCACCGGCTCGCGATGTCGAACGCCGCCGACCTCGACCGCGTCGACGACGTGCGCGCTCTTCACGACGCGATCATGGTCGGCGCATCGACCGTGCGACGCGACAACCCCCGACTGCTGGTGAGGGATGCCGCGCGCCGCGCGCGACGGCGGGCTGCGGGGCGTCAGGAGTCCCCGGCGAAGGTGACGGTCACCGCGAGCGGGGACCTGTCGGCCGACGCCGCGTTCTTCACGACGGGCGAGGGGCCCCGCATCGTCTACTGCCCGCGCGAGCGCGCGGCGGAGCTCTCCGCCCGGCTCGGCCATCGTGCGGTCGTGGTCGGGATCGGCGACGAATGCGTCACGATGGACGCTCTGCTCGACGACCTCGGAGCCCACCACGGGATACGCAGCCTCATGGTCGAGGGCGGCGGCACGGTGCTGACCCAGTTCCTCGGCGCCGACCTCGTGGACGAGTTGCACCTGGTGGTCGCACCGTTCTTCGTGGGCGAGACCGCAGCTCCGCGGGTGGTCGGCCCCGCCGCCTATCCGTGGACGGCCTCGCGCCGCGCGCACCTCGCCGACACCCGCCAGATCGGCGACGTCGTCCTGCTGCGCTACGCGCTGTCCGACCGCTTCGGCATGCTCGACCCTGATCCAGAGCCGACGGGAGCCGGACGCATCGCCGTCGAACGCCCGTGAGCACGATGTCCGGCCTGCGGGTCGCCCCGGTCTGGCGCAGACGGCTCGCCCTCGCGGGTGCGATCGCCGCCCTCGTCGTCCTTCCCCTCATCCCGGGGGCTCTCGCGACCGGGTCGGTCGTCGACCTCATCCGCATCCCGGTCGAATCGATCGTGGTGCTGCTGGTGCTGACGCTGATCCCGTGGCGGATGCTGCGCCTCGCCGTAGCGACCGCCTTCGCCGTGTTCGTGGCCGTCGCCGTCCTCCTGGCGAGCATCGATCGCGGCTACGAGGCGGCGCTCGGCATCCATTTCGTTCCCCTCGACTGGCTGCAGCTGGGGGACGCGTACGGGGTCGTCGCCTCGGCGATCGGGCCAGGTCCGGCCAGCGCCGTGTTCACCGCGGCCGTCGCCGTGATCGTCGCCGTGGGGATCGCCGCGGGCTGGGGTGCGCTCCGCGTGGACGCTGCGCTGAGACGTCGAGGCGATCGCGGACGCAGCGCTCTCGCCACCGTCACCGTGGCCTGGATCGTGATGGCGGCGGTGGCGCCGCCCCTGCGGATCCAGGACCCGGTCGCGGCTGCGGCATCCGCCACATCCGTCGGCTCCGCGGTGTCGCGTACCGTGTCGGCGCTCGAGACCAGGGCACGGGTCGCCCGCGACGTCGCCGAGGATCCGTTCGCCACGCTGCCTGCGGCGGACCTGCTGACCTCACTGCAGGGCAAGGACGTGCTGTTCGTGTTCGTCGAGAGCTATGGGCGGGTCGCACTTGAGGGCGACCGCATCTCGGAGGGGGTGAACGACGTCCTGCGCCGTGGCGACGAGACGCTCGGGGCCCACGGGTACGCGACGCGGAGCGCCTGGCTGACCTCGCCCACGTACGGCGGCGTGAGCTGGCTGGCGCACTCGACCCTTCAGACGGGGGTGTGGGTCGACTCCCAGGCGGTGTACGACCTGGTGGTGCGGACCGACCGGCTGACCCTCAGCGCGGCGTTCGGCCGCGCGGGCTGGCGCACCGTCAGCGACGTGCCGTCGAACCGGCACCCGTGGGACGTCGGTACGTCGTTCTACCACTACGACACGCTGCTCGACGCGACGAACGTCGACTACCGCGGCCCTTCGTTCGGATACGCGCGCGTCCCCGACCAGTACACGCTCGAGCACTTCGCCGACCGGGTGCTCGCTGCTTCGGACCGACCCGTCATGGCGGAGCTCGACCTGGTGTCGTCCCACACCCCGTGGGCGCCGCTTCCCGAGCTCGTGCCGTGGGGCGAGGTGGGGGACGGCTCGATCTACGACGACCAGCCTGCGCGCAGTCAGCAGGCGAGCGAGGTCTGGAAGGACCCGCGTACGGTCCAGCGCTACTACGGGAGGTCCGTCGAGTACACGCTCGGGTCGATGCTGTCGTTCCTCGAGAACGTCGACGATCCGAACCTGGTCGTGGTCATGCTCGGCGACCACCAGCCGGCCGCGATCGTCAGCGGCGATGGCGCCACTCGCGACGTGCCCATCAGTGTCATCGCGAAGGACCCTGCGGTCCTCGACGCGATCACGGACTGGAACTGGACTCCCGGACTGCGCCCGTCGGACGCGTCGCCGGTGTGGCGCATGGATGCGTTCCGCGACCGCTTCTTCGCGGCATACGGCTCGGCCGGGTGACACCCTGTGCGCGCGCGTCGCGCCCGCTGGCAGGATGACGGCATGACGTTCACCCTGCGCGTGCCCGAGCCACGCGACGCGGCCGAGATCGCAGCGCTCCACGTGGCCACGTGGCGAGAGACGTACACGCACCTCCTGCCCGCCGGCTTCTTCGACGACGACTTCGTGCAGGGGCGCCAGAGCATGTGGACCCGCATCCTCGGTGACCCCCGCGACGAATGGCGCGTCTGGATCGCCGAGAGCGAGGGCCGCATCATCGGCTTCGCGACCTCGGGACCGGGCCAGGAGTTCGAGGGCGCGCCGCCGCCCTGCGAGCGCCAGCTCTACATGCTCTACGTCGCGGCCGCCGATCACGGCGGGGGAGCTGGGCAGTCGCTGCTCGATGCGGTGCTCGACGAGGGGCCCGCTGTGCTGTGGGTGGCGAAGCAGAACCCCCGCGCCATCGCCTTCTACCGGCGCAACGGGTTCGACTTCGACGGCGCCGAGCAGACAGACCCGATGGTGCCGTCGATCATCGACGTGCGCATGCTGAGGTGATCTGCGTCACAGGGTCTCAGCCCGAGAAGTCCGAGTCGTCGGTCCAGGCGGCGATGTCGACGCCGTGGTTGTCGGGTGAGATGAGGGTCCACCACTCCGGCGCGTGGGAGTCGTCGGCCATCCGCCCGCCCGCGGCCAGCGCCGCCGCGACGCGCGCCTCGACCTGATCGCGCGGCACGGAGATGTCGATGTGCGTGCGCCCGCGGCCCGGCTTGGGCGGGTCGAGAGGATGGAACCACACGTGCGGGTTGCGGCGCAGAGGGTCGATCGCGTCCTCGGCGCCGAGGGGGTCGTAGCCGAGCGCGGCGCTCCAGAACGGCCGGACGTGCGCGTCGGGTCCCTGGGCGACGGCGATGCCGACGACGGTCAGCACGGACGGGTCGGCCTCGAGGCCGAGTTCGCCGGCGGCACGTGACACGGATGCGGCGAGTTCGGCATCCTTCCGGCTCAGCGCCCCGTCGCGACGGCTGAAGGTCTTGACGAAGACGCCCTCGGGCCGGAGGTCGATGTCGGGATAGTGATCGAGACCCTCGGCGATCGCGGCGACCTCCGCCACCAGACGTGCGCCGTGGGAGAGCGATTCGGCGCGGAAGAAGGCGTGCGCGCCCCAGTAGAGGACCCGCCAGTCCGCCACGCCCTCGGACGCGTGGAAGGCCACGGGGCTGATCGTCTCGACGTCCGGGGCGATGGTGCCGTCGCCGAGCGGTGGCTGGGCGAGGATGATGCGGGCCAGCTGCTGCGGACGCGTCAGCTGCGGCCAGTGCCCCGTCGGCAGGTCGATGTAGGTCACGTCGCGCAGGCGCGCGAACTCCTGCACCGGCGGCGCACCCGCGTCGATCCAGCTCTGCAGGTCGGCGACCGTGTACTCGGTCGCGATGGCTGTGACCGGGATGTCGAGGCGGCGGTCGTCACCGAGGCGCTGGATGCCCGTGACGACGCCGGCGGGCGAGGGGATCGCATACGCGCGGAACGCCGTCATGCCGCCGTCGCCGAGATCGCGCAGATCGGCGTCATCGAACTCGCTCCACGGCGGCAGCGGCAGCTCGCCGCCCTCCGTCGCGAACCCGTCGAGCAGGGGGTCGCCGTCGGCCGTCGGGAAGCCTCCGATGAGGATCAGACGCGCGACACGATCGGGGCGCGCGTCGGCCGCCGCGTAGACGATGCCCGCGCCCGCGGAGTGTCCGACCAGGACGACCCGCTCGCCGGGCGCCTCGTCGATGGCGGCCACGACAGCCGCGACGTGGTCGGCCAGGGTGATCGCCGAGCGGTCGGCATCGGCCGATCCCATGCCGGGGAGGGTGAGCGGCACGGGCCGATGCCCTTCACGCTCGAGGGCCGGCGCCACCTCGTACCACGCCCATCCGCCCATCCACAGGCCGGCGACCAGGATGATGTCCATTCGTGCTCCTCGCGACTCCAGGGTGATGTCAGTGTCGCGCGCTCCGCCGACATCCGCCAGGATTCGGCGCGAAGGGGAATAGCGCGTTCGCGGGGTCGATTGAACCTGATACCCCTAGGGGGTATAACAGAAGCGTACTTCGACGAGGAGATCACCGTGACCGATCCGCATCGCGACCAGGACCACTCCGGGCACGACCACGACCACTCCGCTCATCAGGCCATGAGCGCGACCGCCACGACCGACGCCGACCACGCCGCGCACGCCGATCACGCCGATCACATGGGTCACGGAGGCCACGCCGGCCACGGCGCGGACCACGTCGCCCGCTTCCGCCGCCTGTTCTGGATCAACCTCGCCCTCGCGGTGCCCGCGGTCGCGTTCTCGGGCATGTTCGCGATGGTGCTCGGCTACACGCTGCCCGACGCCCCCTGGGTCCGCTGGATCTCGCCCCTGCTCGGCACCGTCATGTACTTCTGGGGCGGCTGGCCCTTCCTCTCGGGCGCCGCATCGGAGCTGCGCTCCCGCAAACCCGGCATGATGCTCCTCATCGGCCTCGCGATCACGGTCGCGTTCTTCGCGTCGTGGGGTGCGAGCCTCGGGCTGCTGCACCATGAGCTCGAGTTCTGGTGGGAGCTGGCCCTGCTCATCGTGATCATGCTGCTCGGCCACTGGATCGAGATGCGCTCACTCGCCCAGACGACCTCAGCGCTGGACTCGCTCGCGGCGCTGCTCCCCGACGAGGCCGAGCGTGTGGAGGGCGACCGCATCTTCACGGTCGCACCGTCCGAGCTGCGGCTCGGCGACGTCGTCGTGGTGCGCCCCGGCGGCAGCGTTCCCGCCGACGGCCGGATCGTCGACGGCGGCGCCGACATGGACGAGTCCATGGTCACGGGCGAGTCCCGGCCCGTCGTCCGCGGCGTCGGCGATCACGTGACCGCCGGCACGGTCGCCACCGACTCGGGGCTGCGGGTCGAGGTCACCGCGACCGGCGACGACACCACGCTCGCCGGCATCCGACGGCTCGTCGCCGAAGCGCAGAGCTCGACGTCGCGTGCGCAGCGCCTGGCCGACCGTGCGGCCGGCTGGCTGTTCTGGTTCGCTCTCGGCGCCGCTGCGCTGACCGCGATCGTGTGGACCATGCTCGGACTGCCCGACGAGGCGGTCGTGCGCACCATCACCGTGCTCGTGATCGCCTGCCCTCACGCGCTGGGCCTCGCGATCCCGCTCGTGGTGTCGATCGCCACGGAACGGGCCGCGCGCGGCGGCGTGCTGATCAAGGACCGTCTGGCGCTCGAGAGCATGCGCACGATCGGCGCTGTGCTGTTCGACAAGACGGGCACCCTCACGAAGGGCGAGCCGACGGTGGTCGACGTCGCATCCGTGGCGGTGACCGGCGAGGACCCGATCGATGCCGACGGCGTGCTCGCGCTCGCCGCGGCAGCCGAGGCCGACAGCGAGCACCCGCTCGCGAAGGCCATCGTGCGCGCTGCGAAGGAGCGCGGTCTCGCGGTCGCCCCCGCGTCCGGCTTCCAGTCGTCGCCGGCCGTCGGCGTCACCGCGACCGTCGAGGGGCATGTCGCGCGGGTGGGCGGCCCTCGCCTTCTCGACGAGATCGGCCGTGCCGAAATCGTGGCCGCGCGTGCCTGGCGGGACCAGGGCGCGATCGTGCTCCACGTCGTCCGCGACGGCTCCGTCGTCGGGGGCCTCGCGCTCGCCGACGAGATCCGCCCCGAGTCCCGCGAGGCCGTCGACGCGCTGCACCGGCTGGGCGTCGAGGTCGTCATGATCACGGGCGACGCCGAGCCCGTCGCGCGGTCCGTCGCCGAGGCGCTCGGCATCCGTCGCGTCTTCGCCGGGGTGCGCCCGGAGGACAAGGAGCGGAAGGTCGCGGAGCTGCAGAGCGAGGGCCTCAAGGTCGCGATGGTGGGCGATGGCGTCAACGACGCCCCCGCGCTCGCGCGGGCGGACGTCGGCATCGCGATCGGCGCCGGAACCGACGTGGCGATCGGGTCGGCGGGGGTCATCCTGGCGTCGAGCGATCCGCGCTCGGTGCTGTCGGTGATCGAGCTGTCTCGCGCGAGCTACCGCAAGATGACGCAGAACCTCTGGTGGGCCGCGGGCTACAACCTCATCTCGGTCCCGCTGGCGGCCGGAATCCTCGCCCCGATCGGCTTCGTGCTGCCGATGTCTGTCGGCGCGATCCTCATGTCGCTGTCGACGGTCGTCGTGGCGCTCAACGCGCAGCTGCTGCGCCGGCTCGACCTCAGCCCGGAACGGAGCGCCCGCGCGGTCCTCGACCGCTGATTCGGGAACCGGATGCTGCGCCCCGGCGCCGGGGCGCAGCATCCGCGATCCGTGCCTCCGGAGGTCGCGGAGATAGGGTTTGAGGATGACGACGACTCCTCCCGGCTGGTACGACGACGGTCACGGCGCGCTGCGCTGGTGGGACGGGACGCAGTGGACGGAGCACGTCGCTCAGCCCGACCCGGAGGCGTCGCCGGCCCCGACGGAGGCCGAGATCGTCGCCGGAGCCGAGGCATCGGGGGAGAGCCAGCAGGAGGCGTTCGCGTCGCAGCCCGTCTCCCCGGCGGCGCAGCCGTACCCGGCGCAGCCGTACCCGGTGCAGGAAGGGTACGCGCCGGTCGAGGGGTCTCCGCAGGGCGTGTACCCCGGAACACCGGCAGGCGTCGCTCCTGCCGGTGGCGGCTTCACGGCGGCGACCGAGCCGCGGAGAACGTCGAAGCTCTGGATCGTGTGGGTGGTGCTCGGCGTGGTGCTGCTCGGCATCGTGATCGCCGCAGCCGTCGTGATCCCGCTGCTGCTCCTGTCGGCGTCGACCGCGAACAGCGCCGGCCAGTCCGATGACGAGCGAGCCGCCGTCGCGACCGTGGGCCTGTACGACGACGCGTGGCAGGAGGGCGACTGCGACTCGTTCGCCGCCGCCACGTCCGAGAACTTCCGCGACACCGTCGGGCTGCTCGACTGCGCGACGTTCGAATCGCAGGCATCCGCCTTCGACGAGAACTTCGACGACTACGAGATCAAGGTCACCGACGTGGAGACCATCGGCGACCAGGTCGCGGTGACGACGAACGAGACGTACACCGCGCTCGTCGACGAGGACGGCCAGCCGACCGACCCCGCGCCCGGCGCCACGGTGTACCACTACACGCTGGTGCAGTCGGACGGCGAGTGGGTCATCGACGACCTGTCGTACGAATGACCCCGCCCGAGACGGCGCGCCCTCTCCACGACGCCAGGTTCTTCCTGACCTGCGTCGGCATCGGCCTCGTTGCAGGTCTCCTGTCGGGCCTGTTCGGCGTGGGCGGCGGCACGGTCATCGTGCCGTTCCTGGTGCTCTTCCTCCGCTTCGACCAGCGGCTCGCCGCGGGCACATCGCTCGCCGCGATCGTGCCCACCGCGACGGTGGGCGTCATCTCGTACGCCGTGCACGGCTCGGTCGCCTGGATCCCCGCGCTGCTGCTCGCCGCGGGCGCGGTCGTCGGCGCCCAGATCGGCACGTGGCTGCTGCCGCGGCTCTCGCTGACGGTGCTGCGATGGGCGTTCGTCGGCTTCCTCGCCGCAGTGATCGTCAGCCTCTTCATCGTGATCCCGTCCCGCGATGCCCAGTTCTCCCTCACCTGGGTGAGCGGAGTCCTGCTCGTCGTGCTGGGGGTGGTCACCGGCATCCTGTCGGGGCTGATCGGCGTCGGCGGCGGGATCATCGTGGTGCCGGCGCTCATGGTGCTGTTCGGCACGAGCGATCTCGTGGCCAAGGGCACGTCGTTGCTCATGATGATCCCGACGGCCGTCTCGGGAACGGTCGGCAACATCCGGCGGCGAAACGTCGACCTCGTCGCGGCGGCGATCGTCGGCGTCGCGGCGTGCACCACCACGGCGCTCGGCGCGTGGGCGGCGACGCTCATCGATCCCTTCGTCGGCAACATGCTGTTCGCGGCGTACCTCGTGATCATCGCGGTGCAGATGGGCCTGCGGGCCTGGCGCGGGCGCCCTCGCCCGACGACCGGCCCGGCCGGCCCGGGGGATGCTGCTCGGTAGGATGGGCGGGTGCCAGTGAACCCCGAGCTCGTCGGCCGCGACTTCCCGCCGACGACCCCCTACCTCGTGGGTCGCGAGAAGGTGCGCGAGTTCGCGCGCGCCGTCTTCGCCGATGACCCGCAGCACACCGACCTCATCACCGCCCGGGCGCTCGGCTACGCCGACGTCGTCGCGCCGCCGACCTTCGCGATCGTGGTGACCGACGCGACGCTCCAGCAGCTGCTGGGGGAGCCCGACTCGGGCATCGTACTGAAGAACGTGCTGCACGCCGAGCAGAAGTTCCGCTACTCGCGGCCGATCGTTGCGGGCGATGAGCTCACCGCGAAGCTGTCGGTCACCGGCATCCGTGCCATGGGCGCGGCCGCGATGGTCACGAGCGAGTCCGAGATCACGGATGCCGCGGGCGGCCACGTCGTCACCACGACGTCCGTCCTGCTCGTGGGGGAGGGCGACGCATGAGCGCGCTCGCGAACCTGACCGTCGGCGACGTGGTCGCCGAGCGCACCGTGCACCTCACGCGTGAGTCCCTCGTGCGCTACGCCGGGGCCTCCGGAGACTTCAACCCGATCCACTACCGCGACGACGTGGCTTCGGCGGTGGGTCTGCCGGGCGTGCTCGCCCACGGCATGCTCACGATGGGCCTCGCCGTCGGCACGATCGAGTCGTGGCTCGGCGACACCGGCCGCATCCTCGAGTACGGTGTGCGCTTCACCAAGCCCGTCGTCGTCGACCCCGAGACCGGGGCCGACGTCACCGTCGTCGCGAAGGTCGGGGCGGTCGACGAGGAGTCCGCCCGCATCGACCTCACCGTGTCGTTCGAGGGTGTCACCGTGCTCGTCAAGGCGCAGGTGCGCGTCCGGACCGTCTGACGCATGCCCGACATCACCCCCATCCCGCTCGCGCGGCTCACGACGCTGCGCACCGGCGGCACGCCGGAGCGCATGATCGACGCCCACACGACCGATGAGCTCGTCGACGCCCTGCGCGACGTCTGGGCCTCCGGCGACGAGTGGCTCGTGCTGGGCGGCGGGTCGAACCTGTTCGTGGGCGACGAGTCCTTCGCCGGCACGGTCGTGCGCGTGCTCACGAAGGGCATCGAACGGATGCCGTCGCCCCTGTCCGGACGCGTCCGGCTCAGAGTCCAGGCGGGTCATGACTGGGACGACCTCGTCGGCTTCGCGGTCGCCGAAGGGCTCGGCGGCATCGAGGCGATGTCGGGGATCCCCGGAACCGTCGGCGCCGCCCCGGTGCAGAACATCGGCGCCTATGGCCAGGAGATCGTGCAGACCCTGAGCGAGGTCGAGCTGCTCGATGAGTCGACCGGAGAGGTGTCGACCGTTCCCGCCGCCGAGCTGGGCCTGGGCTTTCGGACCTCCGTGCTCAAGCACCACTACGGCTCGGTGCCCGCGCGCCGCGCGGTGATCCTGTCGGTGACGCTGGACCTGCCCGAGATCGGCCAGGGCGCCCGCCGCATCGCCGGGGATCAGCTCCGCACGGCACTCCGCCTCGGCCCCGACGACGAAGCGACCCTCGCCTGGGTGCGCGAGCGCATCCTCGAGACCCGGCGCACCAAGGGCATGGTGCTCGACGCCGATGATCCCGACACGTACAGCGCCGGGTCGTTCTTCCAGAACGCGGTGGTGTCGGCATCCTTCGCCCGGACGCTTCCCGAGGCGTGCCCGCGCTGGCCGGTGCACCCCGACCTCGACCCGGTGCTCGTCATCCCGCTCGCGAACTTCGACGGCTACGTGCCCGCGCCCACGACGGTGGAGTCCGACGTCAAGGTGAGCGCCGGCTGGCTCATCGAGCATGCCGGCGTGCGCAAGGGCTTCCGGCTGCCGCGCTCGCGCGCCGGCCTGTCGACGAAGCACGCGCTGGCGCTGACGAACCGCGGCAGCGCGACCGCAGCCGAGCTCGCCGAGCTCGCCCGCTTCATCCAGGGTCGCGTGCAGTCCGAGTTCGGTCTGATCCTGCAGCCCGAACCCGTCCTGGTGAACGTCGAGCTCTAGCCCCCGGCCGCGGCATCCGTCCCCCCCTACGGTTCGGGGCGCACGGCGAACGTTCGGGGCGCACGGCGCGCGCCCCGACGGCACGGAACGCGCCCCGAACCCCGAAGCGACCCGCCGACAGACGCAGAAACGCGGATGCCTGAGCCGAGGCATCCGCGTTCTGAAAGGGTTGTTACGACGCGAAGAGGCGCTGCATGCGCTGCACGCCCTCGAGGAGGGCGTCGTCGCCCAGCGCGTACGAGAGGCGCAGGTAGCCGGACGGGCCGAAGGCCTCGCCCGGAACCACGGCGACCTCGGCCTTCTCGAGGATGAGGTCGGCCAGCTCGAGGGAGGTCGTCGGCGTGACACCCGCCCACTCGCGGCCGAGGAGCCCGCGCACGTCGGGGTAGGCGTAGAAGGCGCCGAGCGGCGTCGGCACCTCGACCCCGTCGATCTTCGACAGCTCGGCGACGATCAGCTTGCGGCGGCGGTCGAAGGCCTGGCGCATCTGCTCGACCTCGTCCTGGGGGCCGGTGAGCGCCGCCAGCGCCGCGCGCTGCGCGATGTTGTTCACGTTCGAGCAGAGGTGCGACTGCAGGTTGCCGGCGATCTTGATCGCGTCCTTGGGGCCGACCATCCAGCCCAGGCGCCAGCCGGTCATCGCGTAGGTCTTGGCGACGCCGTTGACGAGGATCGTCTGGGCGGCCGCCTCCGGCACCGCCTCCACGATCGACACCGCGCGCGTGCCCTCGTAGACGAGGTTCTGGTAGATCTCGTCGGAGATGATCCAGATGCCGTGCTCGACGGCCCACCGGCCGATCGCCTCGGTCTCCTCCAGCGTGTACACCGAGCCGGTGGGGTTCGACGGCGACACGAACACGAGCGCCGTGGTCTTGTCGGTGCGGGCGGCCTCGAGCTGCTCGACCGTCACCTTGTAGTCCTGGTCGGCACCGGCGAAGACCTCGACCGGGATGCCGTCGGCCAGCGCGATCGCCTCGGGGTAGGTGGTCCAGTACGGAGCCGGCAGCAGGACCTCGTCGCCGGGGTTCACCACGGTCTGGAAAGCCTGGTAGACGGCCTGCTTGCCGCCGTTGGTGACGATGACCTGCGACGGGTCGACCTCGAGACCCGAGTCTCGCAGCGTCTTCCCTGCGATCGCCTCGCGCAGGACCGGGAGTCCGGCGGCGGGGGTGTAGCGGAAGTTCGCGGGGTTGTGCAGCGCCTCTGCAGCCGCGTCCACGATGAACTGCGGCGTCGCGAAATCGGGCTCGCCCGCCGCATACGAGATGACCGGTCGACCGGCGGCCTGGAGCGCCTTCGCCTTGGCATCGACCTTCAGGGTCGCGGACTCGGCGATGGCGGAGAGCTTGCGGGAGAGCGGAGCGCGTTCTGTCACGGTTCGAGCGTAGTCCGCGCGGCGGGAGGCTTCAGCCGCCGATCGCGCACGCGTGGCCCGCGCGTGTGCGCGATCCGCCGCCGACACGACGGAACGTCCGGGGTAAGCGCTCTTCCGGATTCGGCCGGTGCGGCGGTAGCCTGTGCGTCGTGGACGCCTGGATCTGGGGAGCCGTCGTGCTCGCCATCGTGCTCGTCATCGCCGGTGGGATCGCCTGGTGGCTGGCGCGCGGGTGCGTGCTGACCATCATCGGCGCCACGGGCGCCATCCTCGGCGGCCTCGTCGCCCTGATCAGTCTCGTGCTGCTGCTCGACCCCGATGTCGGCCTGCGCGTCGCGTTCATCGTCACGGTCGGCTCGGGGGTATGGCTGCTCGCCTGGGCTCTGGCGGGGGGAATCCGTGGTCAGCGCATGCTCCGCGCGGAACAGCGTGCGGAGGTCGATGCCCGAGCGGTGCGTGTCCCGGTGATGGTCGCGTCGCGGCACTGATCAGCGTTCGGGCTTGCCGACCGCCCACGGTGGGCGTGGCATCCACCGAATGGGGGATGCCGTCTCCTGCGGATGACCACTGGGCGCAGCATCCGTCATCCGTGACGCTGGAAGCATGCAGACACAAGCGGTGCGGGTGCGGAACCTGCGCAAGACGTATGGTGACCGCACGGTCGTCGACGGGGTGTCGTTCGAGATCGAGCGCGGCGAGACCTTCGCCCTGCTCGGGCCGAACGGCGCCGGCAAGTCGACGACCGTCGAGATCCTCGAGGGGTACCGGCGCCGCACGGGCGGTGACGTCGAGGTGCTCGGCGTCGACCCGGCGACGGGTGGGCTGGACCTCAAGGCCCGGCTCGGCATCGTGCTCCAGTCGACCGGCCAGTCCGGTCTCGTCACCGTGCGCGAACAGCTCCGGCAGTTCGCGGGCTTCTATCCGGATCCGCGCGACGTCGACGAGGTGATCGCGGCCGTCGGTCTCGAGGCGCAGGCGAAGACGCGCATCTCCAAGCTCTCCGGAGGCCAGCAGCGCCGCGTCGACGTGGCCCTCGGCATCATCGGTCGCCCCGAACTGCTCTTCCTCGACGAGCCGACGACGGGCTTCGACCCGCATGCGCGTCGCGAGTTCTGGGAGCTGATCCGACGCCTCCAGGCCGAGGGAACGACGATCGTGCTGACGACGCATTACCTCGACGAGGCGGCGCAGCTCGCCGACCGCGTCGCGGTGATCGCAGCCGGTCGGCTGCAGGCGATCGGGCCCGTCGCGGGGTTCGGCGGCGATGCGGCGCGCGTCCCGGTCGTGCGATGGGTGGAGGACGGGATGCCGCGGCACGAGCGCTCCGAGGACCCCTTCGCGTTCGCGACCGCCCTGGCTGCGCGGCTGGGCGCAGCGCCCGCCGAACTCGAGATCGTGCGGCCGAGCCTCGAGGACGTCTACCTCGAGCTGGTCGGCGAGACGACCGCCGACGCGGTCCCGGGTGCGGCCGTCCAGAAGAAGGGAGCGGTGCGATGAGCGCCACCGTCGAGACAGCGCGGGCGGTCGGCCTCCGTCCGCGTCGTGCACGCCGCAACGTCATGAGCGTGGGCGTCTGGCGCACACGGTTCGAGCTGATGCAGTACTTCCGCTCGGGCGACACGCTGTTCTTCACGTTCCTCTTCCCCGTCTTCATGCTGGGGCTCTTCAGCGTCGCGTTCGGCTCGGACGGCGACGTGCAGATCGCCCCGGGCGTGCCGGCGATCTCGATGGCCGAGCTGTACCTGCCCGGCATGATCGCCGCGGGCCTGCTGCTGTCGGGCTTCCAGAATCTGGCCATGGACATCGCGATCGAGCGGTCCGACGGCATGCTGAAGCGTCTCGGCGGCACGCCGCTGTCACCGGTGAGCTACTTCATCGGCAAGATCGGACAGGTGCTGGTCACCGGGGTGCTCCAGTCCGCCCTGCTGCTGGTGTTCGCGTCAACGGTGCTCGGGGTCGAGCTGCCGACGGAGCCGGCGCGCTGGGCGACGTTCGCGTGGGTGTTCGTCCTCGGCATCACGACGTCAGCCCTCCTGGGCGTCGCGCTGTCCTCCGTGCCTCGCACCGCGAAGAGCGCGACCGCCGTGGTCGTGCCGATCGCTCTCGCGCTGCAGTTCATCTCGGGCGTGTACCTCACGTTCTCGCAGCTGCCGGAGTGGCTGCAGAATGTCGCCGGGCTCTTCCCGCTCAAGTGGATGGCCCAGGGCATGCGGGCCGTGTTCCTGCCCGACGCCTATGCGACCCTCGAGCAGAACGGCGAGTGGAACCTCGCGGGCGTCGCGATCGCGCTCGGTGTCTGGCTGGTCGTGGGACTGGTGCTCTCGCGGATCACCTTCCGCTGGATCCGACGCGACGCGTAGCCTGCCGGTGGGCCGAGGGGAAGAGGGACGATGCTGACCAAGCGCGGATGGGATGCGATCGTGTCGGTCGTCTGCGCCGTCATCGCCGTCGCGCTCGTCTTCCTCTTTCCGCCTGCCACCGCCGTCCGCACCGCGATCGCACTCGGCGCGATCGGTCTTTTCGTGCTCGGCTATGCGCTGATCGGCCGCGACGCGATCGAGCCGCCGCGCGCGGCGTGGCGGTACCCCGCGTTCCTGTCGGTGGCTGCCGTCGCCGCGGGGATCGGCGCGGGTGCGGCGCCGTTCATGGCGATGCTCCAGACTCTGGCGTACCCCCTGGTGTGGGTCATCGGCGACTCCCGACGTCGCGGGATCGGCGGCTCCGCGGTCATTGCGGGGAGCGTCTTCGTCGGGGCGAGCTTCGGCTACGGACTGAACATGGAGTCCCTGCTCGCCGGCGGGACCACCGCGGTCTTCTCCCTCTCCTTCGCGATCGCCATCGGCCTGTGGATCGCCCGCATCGCCGAGTACGGCGAGGAGCGCGAGCGCCTTCTCGCCGAACTGACGGCGGCGCAGACCGAGGTCGAGGCGCTCAGCCGGGAGCGCGGCGCGTCGGCCGAGCGCGAGCGCCTGGCCCGCGACATCCACGACACGCTCGCCCAGACGCTGGCAGGGCTGGTGATCTTCGCCGAGCGCGCAGGCCGCCAGTCCCGGGAGGGGCAGACGGATGCTGCCGCCACCACGATCGCGACGGTGGAGCAGGTCGCGCGCGACGCGCTCGCCGAGTCCCGCGCGCTCGTCGCCCGCACGGCGGCCGTTCCCCGCGAGCCGGCGTTCGGCGCCGCGGTCGAGCGCCTCATCGAACGATTCCGGGAACATGGTGCGGCGCGCATCGCGCTCGACACCGCCGGCGTGGAGGGCGAGCTCGACCGTGAGGCCCAGGTGGTGCTGCTGCGCTGCCTGCAGGAGGCGCTGTCGAACGTGACGAAGCACGCCGCGGCGGCGGAGGTGACGGTGCGTGTGGAGGTCGCCCCCGACGGCGCCGCGGCGCTCGAGGTGATCGATGACGGACGCGGGTTCGACACCTCGCGGCCCACGAGCGGGTTCGGGCTGGACGGCATGCGCGAGCGTGTGGCGCTCGCGGGCGGCACGTTCGACGTCGTCTCGGCGCCGGGCGACGGTGCGAGGCTGACGGTCAGGCTTCCGGCGGTGTCGCAGGACGCGCGGGGTGCCGGAGAGCCCGCCCCGGTGATGACCGCCACGATGGAAGCTGCGACGGCCGAGGCCGTGCGGACGAAGGGGGATCGCCTGTGATCCGGCTGCTGATCGCCGACGACCATCCGGTGGTGCGTGCCGGCCTCGCGGGCCTGCTCTCGGACGAGCCCGGATTCGAGGTCGTGGCCGAGGCATCCGACGGCGACGAAGCCGTGCGTCTCGCGGGCGCGACCCGCCCCGACGTGGTGCTGATGGACCTGCGCATGCCGCACGTAGACGGCGTCGCCGCCACCGCCCGGATCGCCGGCGGCGAGGCGGGCGACCCGCCGCCGCGCGTGCTGATCCTCACGACGTACGAGTCCGACGACCAGATCCTCGCGGCCATCGAGGCCGGCGCGACGGGGTACCTTCTGAAAGCCGCACCGCGGGCCGAGATCGTCGCCGGCATCCGCTCGGTCGCGGCGGGGCAATCGGCGCTGTCGCCGCAGGTCGCGGTGCGGCTCGTCGAGCGCATGCGCCGCCCGGAGCCCGAGACGGTGCTGACCGCGAGGGAGCTCGACGTGCTGCGGCTGGTCGCCACCGGCCACAGCAACAAGCAGATCGCGGTCGTCCTGGGCATCGGCGAGTCGACGGTCAAGACGCACCTGCTCAAGGTGTTCGAGAAGCTCGGCGTCGCCGACCGTACGCGTGCCGCGACCCTCGCCATGGAACGCGGACTGCTCGCCCAGCGCTGACCACGCGAACGACGGATGCTGCAACCCGGCCGGGTTGCAGCATCCGTCGTTTCCCGCACTCAGCCGAACTGGTTCATCGTGTTGTGCTGGCCGCCCGCCTTCAGAGCGGCGTCGCCGGCGAAGTACTCCTTGTGGTTGTCGCCGATGTCGCTTCCCGCCATGTTCTGGTGCTTCACCGTGGCGATGCCCTCGCGGATCTCGCGACGCTGGACGCCTTTCACATAGGCGAGCATGCCCTCGTCCCCGAAGTAGCCCTTCGCCAGGTCATCGGTCGACAGGGCCGCCGTGTGGTAGGTCGGCAGGGTGATGAGGTGGTGGAAGATCCCGGCGCGGGCCGCCCCGTCGCGCTGGAATGTGCGGATCTTCTCATCGGCCACTCGCGCCAGCTCGGTGTCGTCGTAGGCGACGTTCATCAGGTCGCCACGGTCGTACGCCGAGACATCCTCGCCCTGCTCCGCCAGCAGGTCGTACGCCTGCTGCCGGAAGTTGAGCGTCCAGTTGAACGACGGGCTGTTGTTGTAGACGAGCTTCGCGTTCGGGATGACCTCGCGGATCGCGTCGACCATGCCGGCGATCTGCTCCACATGGGGCTTCTCGGTCTCGATCCACAGCAGGTCGGCGCCGTTCTGCAGCGACGTGATGCAGTCGAGCACGACGCGCTCCTCACCCGTTCCGGGGCGGAACTGGTACAGGTTGCTGGCGAGCCGCTTCGGGCGCAGCAGCTTGCCGTCGCGCTTGATGACGACGTCGCCGTTGCCGAGGTCGGCGTCCGAGATCTCCTCCACGTCCAGGAAGGAGTTGTACTGGTCGCCGAGGTCGCCGCTCTGGTGCGTGACGGCGAGCTTCTGCGTGAGCCCGGCGCCGAGCGAGTCGGTGCGGGCCACGATCACGCCGTTCTCGATGCCCAGCTCGAGGAACGCGTAGCGGACCGCGTTGATCTTCGCGATGAAGTCCTCGTGCGGAACAGTCACCTTGCCGTCCTGGTGGCCGCACTGCTTCTCGTCCGACACCTGGTTCTCGATCTGGATGGCGCACGCGCCGGCCTCGATCATCTTCTTCGCCAGCAGGTACGTGGCCTCGGGATTCCCGAAGCCCGCGTCGATGTCGGCGATGATCGGCACCACGTGGGTCTCGTAGTTGTCGATCTGCGACTGGATGAACTCGACCGCGGTGTCGTCGCCGGCGACGCGTGCGTCGTCGAGCTGCGTGAACAGCAGATCGAGCTCGCGGGCGTCGGCCTGACGGAGGAACGTGTAGAGCTCCTCGATGAGGGCGGGCACCGCCGTCTTCTCGTGCATCGACTGATCGGGAAGCGGCCCGAACTCGGAGCGCAGCGCCGCGACCATCCACCCCGACAGGTAGAGGTAGCGCTTGTTCGTGGTCTTGAGGTGCTTCTTGATCGAGATGAGCTTCTGCTGCCCGATGAAGCCGTGCCAGACGCCGAGCGACTGGGTGTAGACCGACGAGTCCGCGTCGTACTCGGCCATGTCGCGGCGCATGATGTCGGCCGTGTACTGGGCGATGTCGAGTCCGGTCCGGAACCGGTTCTGCGCCCGCATGCGGGCGGCGGACTCGGGGTCGATGGCATCCCAGCTCGAGCCGTGCTGCTCCTTGAGCGCCCGGATGGCTTCGATGTCGTCCTGATAGGCAGTCATTTTCGTTCCTTGTTCGTGTCGGGGGATCAGTCGGTCTCGACGAGGTACTTCGCGTAGGCGGGCAGCGTCAGGAACGCCGGGAAGTCCTGGCCGAGCGCGACCTCGCGGAAGATGTCCGCGGCGTCGTCGAACCGGTCGCCCTCGCGGCGGTCCGCCTCGGCCAGCACCTGCGCGACGAGTGCTTCGATCGACTCCCGCGTGATCGGCGTGCCGTCCTCGGTGGTGCGGTCCTGGTGGATCCACTGCCACACCTGGCTGCGGCTGATCTCGGCGGTGGCAGCATCCTCCATGAGGTTGTCGATGGCGACGGCGCCGAGGCCTCGCAGCCACGCCTCGATGTAGCGGATGGCCACCGACACGTTGCCGTGCACCCCCGCTGTCGTGATCGGGCGTCCGATGTGGACGTCGATCAGGTCGGCGGCCGCCACCTCGACCTCGGGACGCTGCCGGTCGAGCTGGTTCGGGCGATCACCCAGCACGGCGTCGAACTCCGCGCGGGCCACCGGGATGAGGTCGGGGTGCGCGACCCACGTGCCGTCGAAGCCGTCGCCGGCCTCGCGCTTCTTGTCGGCCGCCACCTTCTCGAACGCGCGCTCGGTGACCTCGGGGTCGCGGCGGTTCGGGATGAAGGCGCTCATGCCGCCGATCGCGAAGGCACCGCGCTTGTGGCACGTCTTCACGAGCAGCTCGGTGTATGCCCGCATGAACGGGACGGTCATCGTGACCTCGCTGCGGTCGGGCAGCACGAACCGTGCACCGCGACCGCGGTAGTTCTTGATGATCGAGAAGATGTAGTCCCAGCGACCCGCGTTCAGGCCCGCGATGTGGTCGCGCAGCTCGAAGAGGATCTCCTCCATCTCGAACGCCGCCGGCAGCGTCTCGATGAGCACCGTGGCACGGATGGTGCCGTGGGGGATGCCGACATACTGCTCGCTGAACGTGAACACGTCGTCCCACAGCTTCGCCTCTTCGCTCGACTCGAGCTTGGCGATGTAGAAGTAGGGGCCGCGCCCGTTCGCGATCAGCTGCTCGGCGTTGTGGAAGAAGTACAGGCCGAAGTCCACGAGCGAGCCCGACGCGGCCATCCTGCGGCCGGTGCGGTCGGTGAAGCGGATGTGCTGCTCGGGCAGGTGCCACCCACGCGGACGCATCACGATGGTGGGCGTCTCGGTCGCCGTGACCTCGTAGAGCTTGCCTTCGGGGCTCGTGAACGAGAGCTCGCCGCGGATCGCGTCGCGCAGGCTCAGCTGGCCCTCGATGACGTTCTTCCAGGTCGGGCTCGTGGCGTCCTCCTGGTCGGCGAGCCACACCTTGGCGCCGGAGTTCAGCGCGTTGATCGTCATCTTCGGGTCGGTCGGGCCCGTGATCTCGACGCGGCGGTCCTCGAGGCCGGGTCCGGCGCCGGCGACCTTCCACTCCGCGTCCTCGCGGATGTGGCGCGTGTCGTCACGGAACTGCGGGTCGTGGCCGTTGCCGATCTCGAACCGGCGGCGCATGCGGTCGGCGAGCCGGTCGTGGCGGCGGGCGCCGAAGCGGTGGTGCAGCTCGGTGAGGAACGCGACCGCCTCGGGCGTCAGGACTTCGTCGTAGCGCGGGCCGAAGCGGCCGGCGATCTCGATCGAAGGCTCGTGGGTCTGGGTCGGGATGGGGCCGGTGCGCGTACGCATCGGGGTGGCGGTCGCAGGTGTCATGTCCCTGCCTTCCTGTGATGGACTGCGTTGAGTGTGTGGGGGATGCCGCTGCCCGGCGTGTGCGCCGGGTCGAGGCATCCGGTGATCCGCGTTCTGGGTGGATCGGTGGTGGGCGTGAGACCACTCTGCGGTGAAGTTCGGCGGTCGAACCGACGAATTGGGGTGTGAAGTTTTCCGGTATTTCTGCTTTCGTGACAGAATCGCGGCGTGACGACGACGTTGACCTCGGATGTGCGGGGTGAAGTCCCGGACGATGGTGAGGTGGATCCCCTCACCATCGGCCGCCGCATCCGGCAGCTGCGCACCGACCGCGGCATGACGCTCGAAGAACTCGCTTCCGCGGTCGACCGCGCGCCGAGTCAGCTGTCGATGATCGAGAACGGCCGCCGCGAGCCGAAGCTCACGCTGCTGCAGGCGATCGCCCGGGCGCTGGGTTCGTCGATCGATGCGATCCTCGAGTCCGAGCCGCTCGACGAGCGCGCCACGCTCGAGATCTCGCTCGAGCGGGCGATGCGCGGCCAGACGTTCCAGGCGCTCGGTATCCCCCCGTTCCGGATCGGCAAGACGGTGCCGACCGAGGCGCTCAAGGCGATGCTGGCGCTGCAGGGCGAGATCGAGAGGCTGCGCGACGAGCGCGCCGCGACCCCCGAAGAGGCGCGACGTGCGAACGTGGCGCTGCGCAAGCTCATGCGCACGCAGAACAACTACTTCGCCGAACTCGAGGAGCAAGCGAGGCGCATCCTCGATGCGGTCGATCACCCGGGCGGCCCGCTGACCCAGCGCACGGCGTCGGACATCGCCGCACACCTCGGCTTCACGCTGCACTACGTGCCCGACCTGCCGCAGACGACGCGGTCGGTCGCCGACATCAAGAACGGCCGGCTGTACCTGTCGAGCCGACTGGCCACCAAGGGCGACCCACGCACGGCGGTGCTGCAGGCGCTGTCGAGCCGCATCCTCGGACACCGCGAGCCGACCTCGTACGCGGAGTTCCTGCGCCAGCGCGTCGAGACGAACTACCTCACCGGCGCTCTGCTCATCCCCGAGGCGCACGCCGTGCCGTTCCTGCAGGAGGCGAAGAAGGAACGCTCGATCTCGATCGAGGACCTCCGCGACGCCTACTCGGTGTCGTACGAGACGGCCGCGCACCGCTTCACGAACCTCGCGACCATGCACCTGGGCCTGCCCGTGCACTTCCTGAAGGTGCACGAGTCGGGCGTCATCACGAAGGTCTACGAGAACGACGACGTGAACTTCCCGACCGACCGCCTCGGCGCGATCGAGGGGCAGATGTGCTGCCGCAAGTGGACCTCGCGCGTCGTGTTCGACGTGGACGACCACTTCAACCCGTACTACCAGTACACCGACACCGGCAACGGCACGTACTGGTGCACGGCCCGCGTCGAGCTCTCGAGCGAGGGCGCCCACTCGATCAGCGTGGGCGTGCGCTTCGACGACACGAAGTGGTTCCTCGGCCGCGACACCCCGAACCGCGGCGTCTCGAAGCACTCCGTGGAGGTCTGCTGCCGGCGCGCGCCCGCCGAGCTCGAGGCGTCGTGGCGCGAGCAGTCGTGGCCGAACGTGCGCACGCCGCGGACGCTGCTGGCGACGCTGCCCACCGGCTCGTTCCCCGGCGTCGACACGACCGACGTCTACGAGTTCCTGGAGGCCCACGCCCCGCGCTGAGCCGCGGCCTGGGCGACGCGCGGGCCCGGACGCAGGTGCGACTGCGCCACTTTCCTGCGAGTGCTGCGTCGCGCGACGCAGCACTCGCAGGAAACTGCAGCGCTCGCGGGGCCGGAGGTCAGTGGCGGCCCGCGACGACGTCCGCGACGTGCGCCGGCCACGCCGTGCGGTCGGAGGATCCGGATGCCTCGACCCGGTCCGCCATCCGATACGCGGTGTAGATCGCGTTCACGGCGGTCCACCGGAGCGGCTCGACCTCCCAGCGCCGCGTGCGGTGACCCACCCAGGGGAGCCGGGTGAGGCCGGTGTCGCGCTCGAGCACCAGGTCGGCGAGCGTGCGGCCCGCGAGATTCGTCGCGGTCACGCCGGTGCCGACGTAGCCGCCGGCCCAGCCGAGGCCCGTCGCTCGGTCGTGGACGACGGTCGCGGCCCAGTCTCGGGGCACGCCGAGCACGCCGGCCCAGGCGTGCGCGATCGGCGTACCCGCGGCATCCGGGAAGAACTCCCGCAGCAGCCGCGCGAGCGAGGCGATCGTGCGGGTCTGCGTCGTGCCGTCGGTGTCGACGCGCGAGCCGTAGCGGTAGGGCACGCCGCGGCCGCCGAACGCGATGCGGTCGTCCGCCGTGCGCTGCGCGTACATGTACACGTGGGCGAAGTCGCCGAGCGTCTCGTACCCGTCCCAGCCGACCTCGTCCCAGAACGAGGCCGGCAGGGGCTCGGTCACGATCATCGACGAGTTCATCGGCAGCCACGCGCGGTGCTCGCCGCGGAGGTCGGCGGTGAAGCCCTCGGTGGCGCGCAGCACGTGGGTCGCGCGCACGGTTCCGCGGTCGGTGACGGCCCGTCCGGGGGTGATCTCGCGCACAGCGGTCTGCTCGTGGATCGGCACTCCGAGCCGCTCGACCGCGTCGGCGAGGCCGCGCACGAGCTTCGCCGGGTGAACCCGGGCGCAGTGCGGGTGCCATGCTGCGCCGAGCGAGCCGGCGATGCGGATCCGGGATGCTGCGGCCGCAGCATCCATCCACTCGATGTCGGTGTGCGGCCAGGCCTGTTCAGCGGCGACGGCCGCCCGCAGTCGCGCGAGCTGTGCCGGCGTGCGGGCGACGCCGTACTCGCCGCCCTTGAGGATGTCGGCGTCGATGCCCTCGCGCCTGGCGACGGCGACGACCTCGTCGACGGTCTCGTTGAGCGCGCGCTGCTGCGCGATCGCCGCGTCGCGGCCGTGCGACTCGGCGTAGCGTTCGCGGCCGCCGGTGACGGTGTTGGTGAGCCACCCGCCGTTGCGGCCGGACGCCCCGAACCCCGCGAACCGCTGCTCGAGCACGACGACCCGCAGGTCGGGCTGGGCCTGTTTCAGGTAGTACGCGGTCCAGAGCCCGGTGTACCCGCCGCCGACGATCGCGACGTCGACGTCGGTGTCGCCGGGCAGGGGAGCCCGCGGCGCCGGCGTGCCGCCGAGGCTCCGCCACCACCACGACACGTCGCCGTTGGGCACAGGGGGCTCGGTCATGCGCCCATCCTTCCGGGTGCTGTCGCCCGCGACGAGGAACGATCTGTTGCGAACGCGCGACCGAGTCGGACCGACCGTGCGCCATGTCTCTTTCGGTCGATGAACCTCCGGCGAGCGCGGAGGTCGCGCGGTCGATCAGACCGACGCGTCGAGGGCGCGCAGCGCCGCCCACAGCTCGGCGCGCGTCGCGAACGACGAGAGATCCCGGCCGAGCACGCGCTCGATGAGGGCGAGGCGCGTGCGCACGGTGTGGCGGTGCACACCCAGCGCCTGCGCGGTGGCCTCGTGCGAGCAGTCCTCGTCGAGCCATGCCTTCAGCGTCGCGACGAGGTGGGTGCCCTGCGCGGCATCATGGTCGCGAAGCGGTGCGAGCTCCGCTCGCGCCAGCGCGCGGGCCTCGTCCGTGAGCGCCGAGAGGACGCCGGCGCGGGCGACCTCGGCGAACGCCGTGACCGGACGGATGCCGCGATCCCGCGCGACGCGCGCCTGCCCGAGCGCAGCGGCGAAACCGTCGTAGCCGGTCGGATCCGACAGCCCGACGCGCACCTCGAAGCGTGCGACGAGCTCGTCGATGCTCGAGCGGTCGTCTGCGGGCACGACCAGCACGAGGCCGTCCTCACCGCGGCCGAAGAACAGCGCTCCGCGGCGCTCGTCGGCCCAGAGCTCGAGCAGCTCGGCGATGCCGTCGACGCGCGCGGCCGCGGCATCCGTCACCCCCACGACGACGGGGGCGGAGGGAAGCGGTCCCCACAGCTCGCGCGAGGTGCGGCGGGCGAGGGCCGGGTCCCCCGTGAGGAGCGACTGCACGAGGCCGGCGCGCAGCGCCGAGCGTGCGCGGCCGAGGCCCTGCTGCTGCTCCAGCGCGAGGCCGGCCATCGCGATGACCGCGGTGACGACGACGCGGCCCTCCTGGTCGAGGTCTCCGGCGGCGATCGCGATGACCCCGCGCAGGTGTCCGCCGCGGCCGAGGGTCTGCAGCGAGAACGGCGTCTCGCCGATGTGCAGAGACGAGCCCGCGCGCGCGCCGCGATGCAGCACCCCGGTGACCTCGCGCTGGAGAGCCGCGGCCGTCTGGGCGTCGAGCCCGCCCGCGGGGTGCTCGCGCGACAGTTCTCCGGCGGCGTCGAACATGCCGACCCAGGTGTCGAGCTGCTTGGCCAGCTCCGCGACGGTCGCGCCGAGTCCGTCGGGCCGCAGGGCCGCCAGCGCGATCGCGCGCTGCGCGGCCAGCGCCCAGCTGCGCCGCGCGTAGGCCTCGGCGGCGATCGCCTCGGCGTTGGCCCGGGCCACGGCGATGAAAGGCGTGCGGTACGGCACCTCGAACAGCGGCATCCGTTCGTCACGGCACGCGTCGATGAGGGCGGGAGGGATGCCGGCGCGCGCGACCTCGGTGCCGAAGCCGAGGCCGACCACGCCCCGCGTCGCCAGGCGGTGCACATACGCCCGGTAGACCGCGGAGGCGTCGGCGTCGGCGTCGTCGCCGTGCGGGAACTGCGTGCCGGTGGTCAGCAGCACGAGCCCCTCGGACAGGAAGGGCGTGGGGTCGGCGAGATCCGAGCTGTGGACCCAGCGGATGCCGCGGTCCAGTGCCTGCGGATCAAGGTCGTCGCCGGCCAGCGAGAGCTTCAGATCCCGCCGGGCGAGGAGGGCGCGAAGGGTGGGGGCGTCGGCGTCCATAATGCTCCGAGTGTACGACTCGTACAGCAGGCCGGACAGAATGTACACGGGGGCGGGTGCGGGCGTTCCCGGCGACGAAATACGCTCCCCAGCATGAGCAGCGCAGCCGACACCCTCACCGAAACGCCCCTCGGCGGTCCGACCCTTCCGCAGGAGCGTCGCCTGGTCACCAGCATCCCCGGTCCCCGCTCGCAGGAGCTCCTCGCCCGCAAGGCCGACGCTGTCGCCGCAGGCGTCGGCCACACCGCGCCCGTGCAGGCCGTGGCGGCGGGCGGCGGCGTCATCGTCGACGCCGACGGCAACTCGCTCATCGACCTGGGCTCGGGCATCGCGGTCACGACGATCGGCAATGCGCACCCCAAGGTCGTCGCGGCGGTGCAGGCGCAGGTCGCCCAGTTCACCCACACGTGCTTCATGATCGCGCCGTACGACTCGTACGTCTCGGTCGCCGAGGCCCTCAACCGCATCACGCCGGGCGACCACGCCAAGAAGAGCGCCCTGTTCAACTCGGGCGCCGAGGCGGTGGAGAACGCGGTCAAGATCGCCCGCAAGTACACCGGCAAGCAGGCGGTCGTCGCGTTCGATCACGGCTACCACGGCCGCACCAACCTCACGATGGCGCTCACCGCGAAGTCGATGCCGTACAAGAGCGGCTTCGGCCCGTTCGCGTCGGAGATCTACCGCGCGCCGCTGTCGTACCCCTACCGCGACGGGCTCGACGGGGGCCTCGCCGCCAAGAAGGCCATCTCGATGATCGAGAAGCAGGTCGGCGCCGACAACCTCGCCGCGATCATCATCGAGCCCATCCAGGGCGAGGGCGGCTTCATCGTCCCCGCCGACGGCTTCCTGCCCGCCCTCGTCGAGTGGTGCCGCGCCAACGACGTGGTGTTCATCGCCGACGAGATCCAGACCGGCTTCGCTCGCACGGGCGAGATGTTCGCGAGCGACCTGTTCGGCATCGTGCCGGACCTGATCACGACCGCCAAGGGCATCGCGGGGGGCCTGCCCCTGGCGGCCGTGACGGGCCGGGCCGACATCATGGACGCCTCGCACGCGGGCGGCCTCGGCGGCACCTACGGCGGCAACCCCATCGCGTGCGCCGCCGCACTCGCCGCGATCGACGTGTTCGAGAACGACGGGATGCTCGAGCGCGCCCGCGAGATCGAGACCGTTCTGAAGGGCCGTCTGCAGGACCTGCGGGCCACCGACCCGCGCGTCGGCGATGTGCGAGGCCATGGCGCCATGATCGCCGCCGAGTTCGTGGATCCCGCGACGGGCGAGCCGGACGCCGCGCTCACCGCCGCGGTCGCGAAGGCGTCCATCGCACAGGGCGTCATCGTGCTCACCTGCGGCACCTATGGGAACGTGATCCGCTTCCTGCCGCCGCTGTCGATCACCGACGACCTGCTCCACGAGGGCATGGACGTCGTCGCCGCAGCCCTCGCGGCTGCGTGATCACGGATGCTGCGACCGCCGCACGCACGGCGGTCGCAGCATCCGTCTCCCGCACTTCACACAAGACCAACGCAACCTCGCCTGACGAAGGAGTCCGAATGACCGAGCTGACCCGTGACGTCGTCATCGTCGGCGCCGGCGCCGCCGGCACGACTGCTGCCAACGAACTGAAGAAGGCAGGCCTCTCGGTCGTCGTGCTCGAGGCGCGCGACCGCGTGGGCGGGCGCCTGTGGACCGACGTCGTCGACGGCGCGATGCTCGAGATCGGCGGGCAGTGGGTGTCGCCCGACCAGGACGCGCTCAAGGAGACCCTCGCCGAGCTGGGGCTCGAGACCTACAGCCGCTACCGCGAGGGCGACTCGGTCTACATCGGTCAGGACGGCGAGCTCACCCGTTTCACGGGCGAGATCTTCCCGGTCGCTCCGGAGACCGAGAAGGAGATCGTCCGCCTCATCGAGGTGCTCGACGGCCTCGTCGCGCAGATCGACCCCGACAAGCCGTGGGAGCACCCCGACGCCGAGGCGCTCGACCGCATCTCGTTCGAGGCCTGGCTCCAGGAGCAGACCGACGACCAGGAGGCGCGCGACAACATCGCCCTCTTCATCGCCGGCGCGATGCTGACCAAGCCCGCCTACGCGTTCTCGGCGCTTCAGGCGCTGCTGATGGCGGCGAGCGCCGGCAGCTTCTCGCACCTGGTCGACGCGGACTTCATCCTCGACGAGCGCGTGGTCGGCGGCCTGCAGCAGGTGCCACTGCTCCTCGCTGAACGCCTCGGCGACGACGTCATCCTGGGTCAGCCGGTGACCGAGGTGCACTGGTCGCAGGACGGCGTGCGCGTGGTCACCGACAACGGCCTCGAGGTGCGCGCCCGCTTCGTCATCCTCGCGCACGCGCCGATCCTCTACCCGTGGATCGAGTTCGCGCCGCCGCTGCCGCGCCTCAAGCAGCAGATGCACCAGCACATCTCGATGGGCTTCGTCATCAAGGTGCACGCGGTCTACGATCGCCCGTTCTGGCGCGAGCAGGGCCTGTCGGGCACCGCCTTCAGCCCGTACGAGATCTCGCACGAGGCGTACGACAACACCAACCACGACGACGAGCGCGGAACCCTGGTCGGCTTCGTGTCGGACCGCAACGCCGACGACCTCTTCCGGGTGTCGGCGGAGGAGCGCAAGGAGCGCATCCTCGAGTCGCTGTCCCACTACTACGGCCCCGAGGCCAAGACCCCGCTCGTCTACTTCGAGAGCGACTGGGGCGCCGAGGAGTGGACCCGCGGCGCGTACGCCGCGAGCTTCGACCTCGGCGGTCTCGCCCGCTACGGCGCGGACCTGCGCACCCCCGTCGGCCCGATCCACTTCGCCTGCAGCGACATGGCCGGCGCCGGCTACCAGCACGTCGACGGTGCCATCCGCATGGGCCGACTCGTCGCGGCGAACATCGTCGAAGCGGCACGGCGATGAGCGACCGCATCGTCGTCGGATACACCGCAACGGATGCGGGCGCCGATGCCGTCGCGCTGGGCGCTCGCCTGGCGGCGGCCATGGACGTGTCGCTCGACCTCGTGCTGGTGCTCCCGGCCGAGGACCGCAGCGTCATCACCCCGCCCGATGCCGGCTATGACCGCTACCTCGTGACGCAGGCCGAGGCCTGGCTCGCCGAGGCGGCGGCCACGATTCCGGATGCCGTGACCCACGCGTCGCACGTGCGGTTCGGCGACTCCTTCGCAGAGGGCCTGATCGCCGCCGCGCACGAGTTCTCGGCATCCCACATCGTCGTGGGCGCCGCCAACGGCGGGCTCCGTGGGCGTCATCGTCTCGGCACCGTCGCCAACGAGCTGCTGCACTCGTCGGACGTGCCGGTCGTGCTGGCTCCGGAAGGCTCGCGACGTCTCGAGCCGTCGACGGGCATCACGCGGATCACCGCCGCGATCGGCACGCGTCCCGGCGCCGACGTGCTCCTCGAGGAGAGCGTCGCCCTCGCCGTCGCGACCGGGGCGGGCCTGCGGCTCCTCTCGCTCGCCGCGGTGGACATGCCGCCGAGCCTCGAGGCGATGGAGTTCGGCGCCCGGCACGCGGACGACGTCTTCGTGCACGTGCGGGCGGCCCTTCCGAAGGACATCGACACCGACGCGGTCGTCGGTCTCGGCGACAGCGTGGAGGACGCCGTCTCGCATCTGAGCTGGGAGCCCGGCGAACTCGCGGTGGTCGGCTCCAGCAGGTTGGCCCGGCGCCGGCGCCTCTTCCTCGGCTCGACAGCGGCGAAGATGCTGCACGAGCTTCCCGTTCCCATGGTCGTGGTGCCCCGCACGCGCGGCAAGAAAGGCGCACGCTGATGAGCGCTTCCGAGAGCCGCGGCGCAGCGCCGCTGGCCCCGTCGACCGGCGCGCGCGCCGGTGAGCTGTCCAAGAAGGGCCTGAGCGCCGGCGCTGTCGGCGTCCTCGGCGCCGTCGTCATCGGCGTCTCGACCATCGCCCCGGCCTACACGCTCACGGCGTCGCTCGGGCCGACCGTGTCGGTGGTCGGCACGCAGGTGCCCGCGATCATCCTCGTCGGGTTCATCCCGATGCTGCTGACGGCGTTCGGCTACCGCGAGCTCAACCGCGCGATGCCAGACTCCGGCACCTCGTTCACGTGGGGCGTGCGTGCCTTCGGCCCGTGGATCGGCTGGATGACCGGCTGGGGCCTCGTCGCCGCCACCGTCATCGTGCTGTCGAACCTCGCCGGCATCGCCGTGGAGTTCCTGTTCCTGCTGATCTCGCAGTTGAGCAACAACCCCGACATCGCGGACCTCGCGTTCAACCCGTTCATCAACGTGGTGGTGTGCCTGCTGTTCATGCTGGGCGCGACGCTCATCTCTTACCGCGACATGCAGACCACGCAGAAGTTCCAGTACATCCTGGTGACGTTCCAGGTCGCCGTGCTCCTGCTGTTCGCCGTCGTGGCCATCGTCAAGGCGGTGTCGGGCGACGCCCCCGACCCGACGGCGTTCTCGTGGTCGTGGTTCAACCCGTTCGAGGTGCCGACGTTCAGCGCGTTCGCCGCCGGCCTGTCGTTGTCGATCTTCATCTTCTGGGGCTGGGACGTCGTCCTCACGATGAACGAGGAGACCAAGAACCCCGCGAAGACCCCCGGCCGCGCGGCCATGCTCACGGTCGTGATCGTCGTCTCGCTGTACCTGCTGCTCTCGATCGGCCTGATCATGTTCGCGGGCGTCGGCGACGGCCCGCTGGGGCTGGCGAACGAGGACATCTCGGCGAACGTCTTCTTCGCGCTGTCCGATCCGATCCTCGGCCCGCTCGCGTTCCTCGTGTCGCTGGCGGTGCTGTCGAGCTCGGCCGCGTCGCTGCAGTCGACCGCCGTCGGCCCGGCCCGCACCCTCCTGGCGATGGGGCACTACGGCGCCCTGCCGGCGAAGTTCGCGCGCGTGAGCCCGCGGTTCTTCACGCCCGGCTACGCCACCGTGGTGTCCGCGATCGTCGCGTCCGTGTTCTACGCCGTCATGCGCGTGATCAGCGAGAACGTCCTCACCGACACGATCCTGTCGCTCGGGATGATGATCTGCTTCTACTACGGCCTCACCGCGTTCGCCTGCGTCTGGTACTTCCGCAAGCAGTGGTTCGACTCCGTGCGCAGCTTCTTCTTCACGTTCCTGTTCCCGCTCGTGGGAGGCGCGATTCTCGCGGTGCTGTTCGTCACGACGCTCATCGACTCGATGGACCCGGCGTACGGCAGCGGTTCGAGCATCGGCGGGCTGGGCCTCGTGTTCGTCCTGGGCGTGGTCGTCATCCTCGCCGGCGTCGTGATCATGATCTGGCAGGCGATCAAGCGTCCGGCGTTCTTCCGCGGTGAGACACTCGGTATCGATGCCCCCGAAAGCCTTCGACGTGCCCGCCGCCGGCAGGCAGACTGACCCACACCATCCGATCGGAGAGTAAGCATGACCGACTACGCCGTCGTCAACCCGGCCACGGGGGAGACCCTGGCCACGTATCCGACCATCACCGACGAGGCCCTCGAGGCCGCGATCGCCGGAGCGGATGCTGCGTACCGCACCTGGCGCGACCGGCCGGTGGCCGAGCGCGCGGCCGCCATCCGCAAGGTCGCGCAGCTGCACCGTGAGCGTCGCGACGATCTCGCCGCCATCATCGTGCGCGAGATGGGCAAGCCCCTCGAGGCCGCGCTCGGCGAGGTCGACTTCGCCGCAGACATCACCGAGTACTACGCCGACCACGCCGAGAAGATCACCGGCGACCAGCCGATCGACATCGACGGCGAGGGCACCGCGGTCATCCGCCGCTCGCCCCTGGGCGTGCTGCTGGGCATCATGCCGTGGAACTTCCCCTACTACCAGGTCGCCCGCTTCGCCGCGCCCAACATCGTGGTCGGCAACACCATCCTCCTGAAGCACGCCCCGCAGTGCCCCGAGTCCGCCGCCGCCATCGCGGCGATCTACGCGGACGCCGGCCTCGAGGGGGTGTACACGAACGTCTACGCCACGAACGACCAGGCGGCGACCGTCATCGCCGACCGCCGCGTGCAGGGCGTTTCGGTGACCGGCTCGGAGCGCGCGGGCGCCGCGGTCGCCGAGATCGCGGGCCGCAACCTCAAGAAGGTGGCGCTGGAGCTCGGCGGGTCCGATCCGTTCATCCTGCTCTCGACCGACGACCTGGACGGGGCGGTCGAAGCCGCCGTCGCCGCGCGCCTGGACAACACCGGGCAGTCGTGCAACGCCGCCAAGCGCTTCATCGTCGTCGACGGCCTCTACGACGCGTTCCTCGAGAAGTTCACCGCCGCGATGTCGGGTGCGAAGGTCGGCGACCCGTTCGCGGATGACACCGTGCTCGGCCCGCTGTCGTCGCTCACGGCGGCGGAGCGCCTGGCGGAGCAGGTCGACAGGGCCGTCGCCCAGGGCGCCACACTTGTCGCCGGCGGAAAGCGCGACGGCGCCTTCTACCCGGGCACCGTGCTCACCGACGTCACCAGCGACATGGACGCGTACCGCGAGGAGTTCTTCGGCCCCGTGGGAGTCGTGTACAAGGTCGCCGACGAGGACGCCGCGGTCGCGCTCGCGAACGACACCAGCTACGGCCTCGGTTCGTACGTGTTCACGACCGACGAGGAGCAGGCCCAGCGCGTCGCCGACAGGATCGATGCCGGCATGGTCTACGTCAACGTGGTCCTCGCCGACGAGCCCGGTCTGCCCTTCGGCGGCGTGAAGCGCTCCGGCACGTCCCGCGAGATGGGCCTGCTGGCCGCGGACGAGTTCGTCAACAAGAAGCTCATCCGCGTCGGCGCCTGACGCCTGCGCCGAGGGGGCGTTTCGACTCGCGAGCGAGTGAAGCGAGTCGAAACGCCTAGAGCGCGGCGCGGGCCTCGGCGAGGGCTTCGTCGGCCCACTGCACCTGCTGCGGCGTGCCCCAGCGGGTCGCGGCATCCCGTGCCGACTCGAACTCCGTGATCGCGTCGTCGAGGCGCCCGGCGTCGAACAGGCGCCAGCCGGCGTTGTTGTGCAGCGACACGTTCCAGCGGAGGGTGCGCGGCTCCGCGACGCCCTCGAGTGCCCCGAAAGCCGCAGACGTCCATTGCTCGGCCTGATCGGGCTCGGCGATGGCGAGCATGTGCAGCGCGTCGACCTGCAGGAAGCTCAGGCCGGCCCCGGATGCGGCATCCACCGCCGCGAGGAAGTACGGCACCGCGGCCTCGGGATCACCCGCCGAGTTCCGCACCCGGCCCCGCTCCAGCGCCGCACGGGCCGCGACGGCGGCGTCCTCGATCGCGACGGCGTCGAGCACCGCGTCGGCCTCGTCGAACCTCTCCTGCAGGCCCAGGGCCCGCGCGACCTGCGTCTCGAGTTCGGCGCGGGCGGCGGCATCCGTCTCGTCTGCCGCCGCCGCGCGCAGGCGCGCCTCGGAGCCGGCAGCGTCGGAGAAGTCCCACAGCTCGTCGAGCAGGGTCTGCGCAACAGTCATGCCGGAATGCTAATGCCGTCATCCGGGGGTGTCGCCGACGGAGCGCGAGCGCGAGGATGGAGTCATGGCAGACACACCGGACCCCGTCGTCTCCCTCTCCGATGAAGAGTGCTGGGAGCGCCTGCGCGGACAGGAACTCGGCCGCCTCGTCACGCATGTCGGCGACGTGCTCGACATCTTCCCCGTGAACTACGTCGTCGACGGCGAGAGCGTGCTCTTCCGCACCGCGCAGGGGAGCAAGCTGTTCGAGCTCACGGTCAACGACGAGGTGCTCTTCGAGGTGGACGACCACACCGATACCGACGCGTGGAGTGTGATCCTGCGCGGTCGCGCCCATCCGCTCGACCGCTCCGCCGACGTGGAGCGCGCCGACGGCCTGGGTCTTCGGCCCTGGATCCCGACGCTCAAGTACACCTATGTGCGCGTCGAGGCCACGTCGCTGTCGGGGCGCGCCTTCGAGCGCGCGCCCGAGCCCGATCGCTACGGCGTGCAGCAGTACTGATCCGGTGTGCGCACGCGTGCGGAGGCGCCTCGGTTCGCGGGGCCTGCGGGCATGCCGTACACTGGATCGTGCAGTCGAAGTCTGCATTCTTTCGCCGTGCCCGGTCCTCGGGTGCGGATCCTCAAGCCGCGGTGAGAGGGGAAGAGTGCGGGTTTCGCGAGACCTCCGGGTCTCTAGGGCGGTAGCTCAATTGGCAGAGCAGCGGTCTCCAAAACCGCAGGTTGCAGGTTCGATTCCTGTCCGCCCTGCGCGTCAGCGCAACGCCGGTGACATGCTGGTGGTTGACAACACAGTGTGCCGATCCGTGTCGGCTCACGGAAGGTAATCAGGTGGCATCGATGGTTCAGGACGAGCCGAAGGGCGAAGTCGTCCCCGCAGAGGGAACGGCCGCGCCTCGCGAGAAGAAGCCCAACGTCTTCGCTCGTATCGCCCTGTTCGTCCGCCAGGTCTTCGCCGAGCTCCGCAAGGTCGTCACCCCGACGCGCCAGGAGCTGCTGAAGTACACGGCGGTGGTGCTCGGCTTCGTCGTCGTGATGATGGCGCTCGTCTACGGCCTGGACGTGCTGTTCGTGTGGATCACGTCGTACGTCTTCGGAGTGCCCGGCGCCTGATCCCCGAGCGTCCCGGCTCGCACCAGGGGCATGACACGGGCGGACCGCAGGTCCGGCAGCGGACGGAACGGAAGAGAATTCACGTGACTGAAAGATATGTCGACGACGCCGATTGGGCGACCGCCGCGGAGCAGTCCTCCGAGGACGACGAAGCCCAGGAGGGCAACGTCCTCGCGGAGGAGGAGCGGTCGGTCGAGGCCGCCGAGCACGTCGCGATCCACATCGTCGACGACTCCGACGAGGACGACGCCGACCTGGACGACATCGACATCGACGACCCGGAGGCGGACGCCATCGTGAACGACGCTCTCAACCTGGACGAGACGGCCGAGACCGAGGCCGCGGCCGAGGTCATCAACGACTCCATCGCCGAGGAGGTCGCCGAGCGCGAGGCCGAGGAGGCCTCCGAGGTGACCCCGTACGACGGTCCCGACGTGAACGGCGATGAGGACGAGCCCGAGCTCGACGAGGACTTCGTCGCAGAGGTGGACGCCGCCGCCGCGGTCGTCGACGACGTCGAGGCATCGGTCTCCCCGGCCGACGCCGCCGAGGCCCCCAAGACCGACGACGAGGACGACGACGAGGACCCCTTCGAGGCGTTCCGCGCGGACCTGCGCACCCTCCCGGGCAAGTGGTACGTCATCCACTCCTACGCCGGCTTCGAGCGCAAGGTGAAGGCCAACATCGAGCAGCGCAAGTCGACGCTCGAGGTCGAGGAGGAGATCTACCAGATCGAGGTCCCGATGGAGGACGTCGTCGAGATCAAGAACGGTCAGCGCAAGATGGTCACGCGCGTCCGGATCCCGGGCTACGTGCTCGTGCGCATGGAGCTCAACGAGGACACCTGGTCGGTCGTTCGCCACACGCCCGGTGTCACCGGCTTCGTCGGCAACGCCCACAACCCGACGCCGCTGCGCTTCGAAGAGGCCTTCAACATGCTGAAGAGCCTCGTCGAGGTCAAGGAGGTCGCCGGCGCGAAGGGTGGTGCGGCCAAGAAGGGCGGCGCCGCCGCGGCCCGCGTCATCCCCGCCGAGGTCGACTTCGAAGTCGGCGAGACCATCACGATCAAGGAAGGCTCGTTCGCGGGCCTGCCCGGCACGATCAGCGAGATCAAGCCCGAGAGCGGCAAGCTCACGGTCCTCGTCTCGCTCTTCGAGCGCGAGACCCCGGTCGAGCTCAGCTTCGACCAGGTCACGAAACTCTGATCCATCTGCTGGTAGACTCTGCAGGTTTGCGCGCGCCTTGAGCGCGTGCGTCTGACACCGCGTTCCGGAACCGCCGGATTCGCGGGAGAACCGGCTGCCCCAGCAGCCGTCGTTCGACGAAAGGAAGAAGAATGGCACCGAAGAAGAAGGTGACCGGCCTGATCAAGCTTCAGATCAACGCCGGTGCAGCCAACCCGGCGCCGCCGATCGGCCCCGCGCTCGGTCAGCATGGCGTCAACATCATGGAGTTCTGCAAGGCGTACAACGCCGCGACCGAGTCGCAGCGCGGCAACGTCATCCCCGTGGAGATCACCGTCTACGAGGACCGCAGCTTCACGTTCATCCTGAAGACCCCGCCGGCCGCTGAGCTCATCAAGAAGGCCGCAGGCGTCCAGAAGGGCTCCAAGACTCCTCACACGGTCAAGGTCGCCAAGCTCACCAAGGAGCAGGTGCGCCAGATCGCTGAGACGAAGCAGCCCGACCTGAACGCGAACGACATCGAGGCCGCCTCGAAGATCATCGCCGGCACCGCCCGTTCCATGGGCATCACGGTCGAGGACTGAGGGGGATAGGAAACATGGCTACCAAGTCCAAGGCCTTCCGGGCCGCCGCCGCCAAGATCGAGGCGGACAAGTTCTACAGCCCCACCGAGGCCGTCGCGCTCGCGAAGCAGACCGGCTCGGCGAAGTTCGACTCGACCGTCGAGGTCGCGCTCAAGCTCTCCGTCGACCCCCGCAAGGCCGACCAGATGGTGCGCGGCACCGTCATCCTCCCGCACGGCACCGGCAAGACCGCCCGCGTCATCGTGTTCGCGACGGGTCCGGCCGCTGAGGCCGCGATCGCCGCGGGTGCGGACGAGGTCGGCGGCGCCGAGCTCATCGAGAAGGTCGCCGGCGGCTGGACCGCGTTCGACGCGGCCGTCTCGACGCCCGAGCTCATGGGCCAGGTCGGTCGTCTCGGCAAGGTGCTCGGCCCCCGCGGCCTCATGCCCAACCCGAAGACCGGCACCGTGACCCCCAACCCGGCCAAGGCCGTCGAGGAGATCAAGGGCGGAAAGATCGAGTTCCGCGTCGACAAGCACGCCAACGTGCACTTCGTCGTCGGCAAGGCGTCGTTCACCGCCGAGCAGCTCGACGAGAACCTCGCCGCAGCGCTCGAGGAGATCGTGCGTCTGAAGCCGTCGAGCTCGAAGGGGCGTTACATCCAGAAGGGCGCGGTGTCGACCACGTTCGGCCCCGGCATCCCGCTGGACGTCAACGCGCTCGTCTGAGTCGTCTTCGTACGAAGGCCCCACCCATCCGGGTGGGGCCTTCGTCGTTCCCGCGTGACTCCGGGCCAGGGAGCGCGGGGCGGGAGTAGCGTCTGAGACATGTCGAAGACGCTCCAGGACCTGTTCGGAATCGACGCGCCGATCGTGCTCGGCCCCTTCGGCGGACTGTCGTCGATCGAACTGACGGCGGCGGTGAGCGAGCTCGGCGGACTAGGCTCGTACGGTCTGTACGGCTACCCCGCCGATCGCATCAGCGACACCATCGCCGCGCTGCACTCCGCGACGCGGCGTCCGTTCGCGGTCAACCTGTGGCTGCCGACGGGCGACGAGGTCGCACCGGGCGACGTCGACCTCAGGCCTGCGATCGAGGCGGTCGCGCCCCTGTACGACGAACTGGGTCTCGCGCACCCGACGCCTCCGATCGAGTTCCTGCCCGACCTCGACTCTCAGCTGACGGCCGTAATGGATGCTGCGCCCGCGGCGTTGAGCGTGGTCTTCGGCGTGCCGTCGGAGCACGTGGTCGCGGCGGCGCGGAGCCGAGGCATCCGCGTCATCGGCACGGCCACCACCGTCGCGGAGGCCGTCGCGCTGGAAGCGGCCGGGGTGGACGCCATCGTCGCGACCGGCGCCGAGGCGGGCGGTCACCGGGTGTCGTTCCTGCGGCCCGCGGAGCAGTCGCTCGTCGGCACGTTCGCCCTCGTGCCGCAGGTGGTCGACGCGGTGGAGGTGCCGGTCATCGCGGCCGGCGGCATCGGAGACCGACGCGGCGTCGCGGCGGCATTCGCCCTCGGCGCGTCGGGGGTGCAGGTGGGTTCGGCGTTCCTGCGCACCCGCCAGTCGGCCGCCACCGAGGCGCACCGTCAGGCGATCGCCGATGCCGCCGACACCGCCACCGTGCTCACCCGCGCGATGAGCGGGCGACTGGCGCGCGGCATCCCGAATCGGGCGATGCGCGAGATCGAGACGACCGGGATCATCGCGCCGTTCCCGGCGCAGAACTGGCTCACCGGCCAGTTCCGGGCCGAGGCCGGGCGTCGCGGCGACGGCGACCTCGTGTCGCTGTGGGCCGGACAGGCGGCCGGGCTCGCGCCCAGCGACGACGCGGCCGAGGTGTTCGCCGAGCTCGCGGCCGGCGTGCCCGACTGACGAGCGCGGTCTCGCCCGTCGCAATCCGCAGCCCGGTCGTCCCCCCGCGACGGACTGCGACAGTGGAGCAAGGAGGCCAGGAAGCTGCTGCTTCAGGCGGTCGGGCGCACGTCGAAGCCGCGTTCGCCGATGGGTTCGGCATCGATCACCGTCGCCGCGTCGACGAGAGCGCCGGGCGGCCCCGCGGCCATCCACGCCAGCACCTCGTCGACCTGACCGGGCGTGCCTTCGACCTCCGCCTCCACGGAGCCGTCACGTCGGTTGCGCACCCACCCCGCGGCGCCCGCCTCCCGTGCGACCATGAGCATGGTGTAGCGGTAGCCGACGCCCTGCACGTCGCCGCGGACCGTCACGTGCACGCGTCTCATGCGGCCCATCTTGCCGTGACGCGCGGGCGTGGGCCAGGATGCCGCCATGGGAACCGTCGACGACTATCTCGAGAGCCTCGATCCGGATGACCGCGCCGTGGTGTCCCACGTCTTCGACGTCGTGCGCGAGGCGGTGCCCGATGTGGAGCAGGGCATGAGCTACGGGATGCCGGCTCTGAAGTACCGCGGCAAAGCCCTCATCGCGGTGATGCGCACCAGGAAGCACATCGGCGTCTACCCGTTCAGCGGCCGCGTGCCCGAGGTGGTCGCGGAGGGACTGCCTGCGGCCGAGCGCGAAGCGCTCGCGTACGACAAGGGCACGATCCGGTTCCAGCCCGACCACCCGCTGCCGGACGACACGATACGCGCGATCGTCGCAGCGCGTGTGGCGGAGATCGAAGATCCCGCTCTGCGCAAGGGCTGATCCGCGGGCGTCAACCGCCCTCGGCCAGAGCCGCCCGTTCGCGGGAAGCGAGGAGGTCGGGCACATGCTGCTCGGCCCAGTCGCGCATCCCCTGGATCGGCTCCAGCAGGGAGAGGCCGAGATCCGTGAGGGCGTACTCGACACGAGGCGGCGACTCGCGGTACGCCCGGCGCGACAGGAGACCGTCGGCCTCGAGCGCGCGCAGCGTCTCGGTGAGCACCTTCGCGGTGACCACGCCGACGCGCGCCTTGAGGTCGGTGAAGCGCATCGGTCGCCCGTCGGAGAGAGCGAGGATCACGAACATGGTCCAGCGTTCGCCGATCCTGCTGAAGACGACGCGGCTGGGGCAATCGGGATCCATCACGTCCATCGGGATGGTATCGCTGGGCGTCGAGCCGTCGTTCATCGCTTCCTCCCGTGCGCGTTCGCGGCTCGGTTACGTCAAAGGAAGTTCCGTTGAAGTAACCGGTTTCGAATCCATACTGTTGCGGCATGAGGATTCTACTGACCGGTTCCACCGGCTACATCGGCTCCGTTCTGCTCGAGCGTCTCGTCGCGTCGGGCCACGAGGTCACCGCGGTCGTCCGCACGCCCGAGGCGGCGGCGCGGGTCGTCGCCGCCGGGGCGCGCGCAGCCGAGGGAGACCTCGCGGACACCGCGTGGTTCGCCGGACTCCTGGCAGATGCCGATGCCGCCGCGCACCTGGCCGCCCCTGCCGAGGGAGCGGCCGCGCTCAACGAGGCGGTGGTCGACGCCGCCATCGACGCCTACGCGAGCACGGGCAGGAGGTTCGTGCTGACCAGCGGCATCTGGCTGTGGGGATCGGCCTCGGACATCACCGAAGAGACGCCGCCGCGCGCACCGGAGCTCGTCGCCTGGCGCGTGCCGGTCGAGGAGCGCCTGCTCGCCTCCGACGTCGATGCGACGGTGCTCGCGCCAGCGGTCGTCTACGGGCGCGGCACCGGGCTGCTGGGCCTGATCACAGACGGCGCCCGCACGCCCGAGGGCGCGCTGCGGCTGATCGGCGACGGCGAGCAGCACTGGAGCTGGGTGCACGTCGAGGACCTCGCCGTGCTCTACGAGCTCGCGCTCACCCACCCTGCGGCGAGCGGGCGGCTGATCGCCTCGGACGGAGCGCCCGCCCGCGTGCGCGAGATCGCCGAGCGCGCCGCCGGCGACGCCGGTGTCGCGGCGGAGGGTGCCGGTGCCTCGCGCGAGCGCCTGGGCGCGGCGTTCGCCGACGCTCTGCTTCTGGACCAGCGCGCCGGTGGGGAGCGCGCGCGCTCCCTGGGCTGGACCCCGGTGCACACCAGCGTCCTCGACGAGGTCGCTGTGGCGGCATCCGTCTCCTGAGTCACCGTGCCCGGGCGCGCCGCCTGGGCGGGGGCGCCCGGGCACGGTGACCGCCGGAGGTCAGTGCGGGAGCACGAGTGAGACGCCCAGTGCGATCATCACGAGCGCGATCACCGCGTCGAGGATGCGCCACGCGCGCGGTGTCGACAGCCAGCGGCCGAGCAGGCGCGCGCCGAATGCGAGACCGAAGAACCAGATGACGCTCGCGGCCATGGCGCCCGCGGCGAAGAGCCAGCGGGAGTCGCCGTGGGTGTTCGCGACGGTGCCGAGGAGGAACACGGTGTCGAGGTAGACGTGCGGGTTGAGCCACGTCAGCGCCAGACAGGTGAGCAGGACCGGGATCAGGCGGGCGTGCGCGGCGGGCGTCGCGGCAGTGCGGATGTCGCTGCGCACCGCGGAGGCCGAGGCGTCGGCTTCGAGCGCCTCACCGGTGTGGGTGTGCGCGGGCGGTGCGGGCGCGTGCGCGCCGGGCGATGCCGACGGAGCCGAGTCCGCCGCGTCGGCGCCGAGCGTCTCGCCCGACGGGCGCCAGGCGCGCCGTGCCGCCAGCACGCCGTATGCCACCAGGAACAGCGCACCTGCCCAGCGCACCACGTCGACGAGCCACGGCACCGCTTGCAGCACGAACCCGATGCCCGATACGCCGAGCGCGATGAGCACGGCATCCGAGATCGCGCAGATCGCCGCGACGGCGAGGACGTGCTCGCGGCGCAGACCTTGGCGCAGCACGAACAGGTTCTGGGCGCCGATCGCGATGATGAGCGAGAAGCCGAGGCCGAGGCCGGCGAGGACGGGGGAGAGCACGTCTCGACGCTACGAGTCGCGGCATCCGTAGTCCAGCTCATGGATCTTCAGTACCATTAGCTCTACTTACGATGCGCATTCCCTTCGAGCTGGCCGAGACCCTGGCCGTCGTCGTCGACGAGGGCACGCTCGACGCCGCCGCACGGCGTCTGCACGTCACGCCGTCGGCGGTGAGTCAGCGCATCAAGGCGCTTGAGGAGCAGCTCGGGCGGCTGGTGCTGGTGCGCTCCAAGCCCGTGCAGCCGACGGCGGCCGGCATGTCGGTGATCCGGCTCGCGCGGCAGACGGCGCTGCTCGAGCACGATGCGCTCGCGGAGCTCGGTGCCGGCGACGACGAGGCCGCGCTCACCGTGGTCTCGCTCGCGGTCAACGCCGACTCGCTGGCAACATGGTTCCTCGAGCCGCTCGCGCGACTGGCGGAGCGCCATCCCGTCGTCTTCGACCTGCACCGCGACGACCAGGACTTCACAGCGGGGCTGCTCGAGTCCGGAACCGTGATGGGCGCCGTCACCTCGCGCGCCGCGCCGGTCGCCGGATGCCGCAGTTCAGTGCTCGGGGCGATGCGGTACGAGGCGGTCGCGACGCCCGCGTATGCGGCGCGGTGGCTCGGCGGAGACCGTGCGACCGCGCTCGCGAACGCGCCGCTCGTGGACTTCGACCGCCGCGACGATCTGCAGAACGAGTGGCTCGGTCAGCAGGGCGTCGACCCGGCCCGGCCGCCGCGGCACTACGTGCCCGCGTCGAGCGACTTCGCATCCGCGGTGCGGCTCGGCCTCGGCTGGGCGATGCTGCCGCGCTTCCAGTCCCACGACGCGCTCGCGCGCGGCGAACTCGTGCTGCTGGGCGGCCCACCGGTCGACGTCGCGCTGCACTGGCAGCAGTGGAACCTGCGCTCACCGCTGCTCGACGCCATCGCCGACGCCGTCGTGGCGGAAGGGCGCCGCGTGCTGGTCATCCCTCCAGCTCCGTGAGACCACAGCCGGCGGACGAGACCTTGGGGTCGACCCGCGGTCTCGTCCGCCGACTGTCGTCTCGCGATCAGGCGCATCCTGCAAGGGCTGACGGGGTTCAGCCGTCGCTCACGCGGAGCACGACCTTGCCTCGCGTGTGCCCGGTCTCGATCGCGCGATGCGCGGCGGACGCCTCGGCGAGGTCGAACACCTGCTCGATGTAGACCTGCACCGAGCCCGAGTCGAGGAGACGCCCGATGGTCGCCAGGGCACCGCCGTCGGGGACCACCTTGTACGAGGTGGTGCGCACGCCGGCCTCGGCCGCCGCTTCGGCATAGCCCGGCCACGAGCCGGTCGGCACGAGCACGTAGAGCCCGCCGGGTCGCAGCACCTCGAGCGAACGCGCGCCGGTCTCGGCGTGGACGTTGCCGACGAGGTCGATGACGACGTCCACCTCGCCGACGACCTCTTCGAACCGCGTGGTCGTGTAGTCGATCACGACCGCGGCGCCGAGCTCGCGCAGCCACGCGGCGTTGCGGCCGGAGGCGGTGACGGTGACGTGAGCGCCGAAGTACGCGGCGAACTGGACGGCGAAATGACCGACCCCGCCGCTGCCGGCGTGGATCAGCACGCGTTGCCCCTCGTGGGCGTGCGCGGTCTCGACCACGAGTCCCCAGGCCGTGAGCGCGGCGAGCGGTACGCCGGCGGCCTCCACGTGCGACAGCGATGCGGGCTTGCGGGCGACCGAGAGCGACGGCGCCACGACGTACTCGGCGTACGAGCCGCCGGTGCGCGGGAAGGACGCCATGCCGAAGACCTCCGTGCCGGGGGCGAGCGGGTGGGCCTCGTACGGGCTCTTCACGACGATGCCGCTGAAGTCGTAGCCGAGCGTCGCGGGGTACCCCGCGACGGCACCCGAGACGCCTCGGCCGCTGCGCGTCTTGGCGTCGATCGGGTTCACTCCCGCAGCGACGACCCGCACCAGCACTTCGCTCAGCACGGGAGAGGGGACGGGAACGGATGCTGCGCGCAGCGCGTCCGCGTCACCGGGGGCGTCCACGACCATCGCCTGCATCTCGGCGGGCGGCTCCTCGACGGGGGTGAGCGGGGTCTCGGGTGCCGATCGCAGCGGTCGGATCCTCATCGTGCGCTCCTTCCGCGGGTGTGCCGCCTTCGGCACCAGAACTGAAACCCCGTGGCTACAGTCAACCCTGCCTTCGTCTCGCCCGTGTTACGCGGGTGCTACCGGTGTCGCAAAACGTCAGGCCCTGCGGTCAGGCTCGCGCGGCGCGGAGCTCGACGGCCGCGGGCGAGAGCACCTGCTGCGTGACCATGATCGCCGCCCCCAGCACGCCTGCCGTCTCGTCGGCCTGCGATTGCACGATGCCCAGATGCTGCGTGGCGAGCGGGATCGAGCGGCGGTAGACGACCTCGCGCACACCGGCGAGCAGGTGCTCCCCGGCGCGGGCCACGCTGCCGCCGATCACGATGACCGACGGATTGAGCATGTTGACGACGGTCGCGAGCACCTCGCCGACCTCGCGGCCGGCCTGCCGCGTCGCGGTGATGGCGGCCTGATGCCCTGCGCGGACGAGAGCGACGACATCCGCGCTCCCGGCGGCGTCGATGCCCTGTGCGCGTAGGTCGGCGGCGATCGCGGTGCCGCTCGCGACGGCCTCGAGGTCTCGTTGGTCGCCGGGTGGTCGCGGCGAGTCGTGGCTGTAGGGCACCTGCACGTGCCCCATGTCGCCGGCTGAACCCTGGGCGCCGCGCTGCAGCGTCCCGCCGGAGATGATGCCGGCGCCGATGCCCGTCGACACCTTGACGAAGATCAGGTCGGCGACGCCAGGCCAGCTGAGCGCCTGCTCGCCGAGCGCGAGGATGTTGACGTCGTTGTCGACCAGCACCGGAACGTCGAAGGTGCGCTGCACGTAGTGCGGCACGTCGAAGCGGTCCCAGCCCGGCATGATCGGCGGGTTCGTCGGACGGCCGGTCGAGTGCTCGACGGGTCCTGGCACGCCGATGCCCACGCCGACGACGTGCGACGCGGCGATGCCCTCCTGTTCCAGCAGGGCCGCGCCCTCCGAGATCACCGCGTCGAGCACCGCCTCCGGGCCGTCGGCGATGTCGAGGGGATGCGTGTTCGACGTGAGGATGCTCGCGGCGAGATCGGCGACCGCGATCGTCGCGTGGGTCGCTCCGAGGTCGACAGCGAGCACGACCCCTGCCGACGGATTGAACGCGACGCGCGCCGGCGGGCGTCCGCCGGTGGAGACCGCCTCGCCCGCGGACCGCAGCAGTCCCGCGGCGAGCAGGGTGTCGACGCGGCCGGAGACCGTCGATCGGGCCAGGCCTGTCAGCGTCGCCAGCTCGGCTTTCGTGCGCGCATGGCCGTCGCGGAGGATCTGGAAGATCTCGCCCGCGCCGTTGCTTCCGACGGCTCCGCTGCCGCGCACTGCATCGACCATGGCGACAGTAAAGCACGGGCTTCTGACCGAAGTCAGCAGGACTTAAGGTCACGGCAAGGTTACTTTTGACGAAGTCCTAGCAAAAGTCGGATGCTGCGTGCCATGATCGCCGCATGACTACGGAAGTCATCGACACTGTCGTCGGCACGGTTCGCACCGGACTCGTCGGCGGCGGGTTCATGGGGCGGGTCCATGCGGCTGCCGCGCGGCGGGCGGGGGCGCGGCTGGCGTCAGTCGCCTCCGCGAGCCGGGACCGCGCCGAGAAGGTGGCTCGAGAGCTCGGCGTCTCCCGCGTCGCCGACGACGCAGGCGGTGTGATCGCAGCATCCGATGTCGATGTGGTGCACATCTGCACCCCCAACGCGACCCATGCGGCGCTGGCCGAGGCGGCGCTTGCCGCCGGCAAGCACGTCGTGTGCGAGAAGCCGCTCGCGACGTCCGTCTCAGACGCGCGGGCACTGGCTCGTCAGGCGTCCGCGACCGGGGTCGTCGCCGCGGTTCCCTTCGTCTATCGCTACCACCCGATGGTCCGCGAGGCCCGCGCGCGCGTCGCATCCGGCCGGATCGGGACGCTGCTCTCGCTCGACGGCTCGTACCTGCAGGACTGGATGCTGCGGCAGGAGGACGACGACTGGCGAGCGGATGCTGCGGCCGGAGGCCCGTCGCGCGCCTTCGCCGACATCGGCTCCCACCTGTGCGACCTGGTCGAGTTCGTGACCGGGGAGCGCATCGCACGCGTGGCCGCCCGCACCCGCCGGGTGTTCGACGAGCGGGCGGGCCGGTCGGTCGCGAACGAGGACGTCGCCGCGCTGCTGGTCGAGACGGAGTCCGGCGCGCTCGGCACGCTGCTCGTGTCGCAGATGGCCCCCGGCCGCAAGAACGCGCTCGTCCTCGAGCTGCACGGCACGCGCCGGAGCCTGCGCTTCGACCAGGAGCGCCCCGAGGAGCTGTGGGTCGGGGCACGCAAGGGCTCCCGGCTCGTGCTGCGGGACCCGGCCGCCGACCACCCCGACTCGGCGCGGCTGCAGACCGTGCCCGCGGGGCATCCCATGGGGTACCAGGACGCCTTCGACGGATTCGTCGCCGACGTCTACGCGGCCATCGGCGGGGCGCAGCCGGACGGGCTGCCGACGTTCGCCGACGGCCTGCGCGCGGCCGTCCTGACCGCGGCCGTGCTGGAATCCGCTCAGACCCGAACCTGGATCGAGGTGCCGGCATGACCGGCACGATGCTCGCCGACACGCCGGTGCCGCCGGGCGGCTCCGACGTGGTGCTCCGCGCCCGTGGGGTCTCGAAGTCGTTCTTCGGCGTGCGCGTGCTCTCGGACGTGGCCCTCGACGTCCGCCGCGGCGAGGTCCACGGGCTCGTCGGCGAGAACGGCGCGGGCAAGTCCACGCTCATGAAGGTGCTCGCCGGCGTCCATCATGCCGACGCCGGGTCGGTGGAGTTCGAAGGGCAGCCGGTGATGTGGGGCCACCCGCATCAAGCGATGGACGCCGGTCTCGTGACGGTCTTCCAGGAGTTCAACCTGCTGCCCGAGCGCACCGTCGCACAGAACGTGTTCCTCGGTCGCGAGCCGCGGCGCGGCGGCTTCATCGACAAGAAGGGGATGCAGCGCCGCACGCGCGAGCTGCTCGACGGTCTCGGAGTCTCGTTCATCGACCCGGGTGCCCGCATCTCGTCGCTGACCGTCGCGGAGCAGCAGATCGTCGAGATCGTCAAAGCCCTCTCGTTCGACGCGCGCGTGATCTCGATGGACGAGCCGACGGCGGCACTGAGCGACCACGAGGTCGAGCTCCTCTACGCCATCATCCGGAGGCTCACCGCACGCGGCGTCGCCGTCATCTACGTCTCGCACCGGCTGAAGGAGATCTTCGACCTGTGCGATCGCATCACGATCCTGAAGGACGGCGCGCTGGTGTCGACGGATGCCGCGACCGACCTCACTGATGCGGAGCTGGTCCGTCGGATGGTGGGTCGCCCGCTGCAGTCCTACTTCCCCGGCCCGGTCGAGGGCACGACGCTCGGCGGCCCGCGCCTGGAGCTCAGCGAGTGCGGCAACGAGTACGTGGACGGCGTCTCTCTCACGCTGCGCGCCGGCGAGATCGTGGGACTGGCCGGGCTGCAGGGGTCGGGGCGCACCGAGCTCGTCGAGGGCATCTTCGGCGTGCACGGCTTCACCCGCGGCGGCATGACGCTCGACGGTCGCACGGCGCGGTTCACCAGTCCGCGAGCCGCGGTCCGGGCGGGACTCGCGCTCGTGACCGAGGATCGCAAGGCGCAGGGCCTCGCGCTCGGCCAGTCCGTGCTCGACAACTCGCTGCTCGTGGTGCGCAGCGTCTTCGCCGGACGCACCGGCGCCTCGCGCAAGCGGGTGCCCGGCATCCTGAGCTCGCTGGAGGTGTCGTCGCGCGGCGTCGACCAGGAGGCGCGGTTCCTCTCCGGTGGCAACCAGCAGAAGGTCGTGCTCGCGAAGTGGCTCGTCACCGACCCGCAGATCGTGCTGTTCGACGAGCCGACACGCGGCATCGACGTCGGCGCGAAGGTCGCGGTCTACCAGCTCATGCGCCAGCTGGCCGCCGAGGGGAAAGCCGTGCTCATGGTGTCCAGCGAGCTGCCCGAGATCATCGGCATGAGCGACCGCATCCTGGTGATGCGAGACGGCGAACTCGCCGCCGAGCTAGCGGCGGGTTCCGCCGAGCACGAGGTGCTCGCGGCCGCCACCGGCTCCGCGGACGCGGACACGCCCGACGATCCGGGCTCCGACGACGAGGGGAGCCGTCCGTGAAGCGCGTGCGCGTCGACTCCACCGTGATCGTGCTCGGGATCCTGATCCTCGTCATCGCGATCGGCGCGATCCTCGTGGCGACAGTCGGTCGCAGCTTCTTCAGCCCCGGCAACATCCGCGACATCCTCACCGGCATGAGCGTGCTGGGCCTCGTCGCGATCGGGCAGACGCTCGTCATCCTCGGCGCGTCACTCGACCTCTCGGTCACCTACGTCATCAGTCTCGCGAGTCTCATCGCGGCCACCACGATGAACGGGAACGCGGCGAACATCCCCTGGGCGGTGACGTTCACGCTGCTGGTGTGCGCCCTCATCGGGCTCGCGAACGGCCTGATCGTCACCGTGCTGAAGGTCAACGGGTTCATCGCCACGCTCGGCGTCGGGCTCATCCTGCAGGGCGTCCTGAACACGAACTTCCAGGGGAGCGCCGGATCGGTGCCGTGGGCGTTCCAGCTCATCGGCGCGACGGGCGTCGGGCCGGTGCCGGTGTCGACGATCATCATGATCGCGCTCGCCGCGGCCGTCTGGTTCCTGCTCGACCGCACCCGCACCGGCGCGCACCTGTTCGCGGTCGGCGGCGACCCCGAGGTGGCCCTCCTGTCGGGTGTGCGCACGCGTCCCCCGCTCATCGCCGCACACGTGATCTGCTCGGTCTTCGCCGGGCTCGCCGGGCTGCTGCTCGCGAGCAGGCTCGGCGTCGGCAGCCCGACCGTGGGCCAGCAGGGCGGGTACGCGCTGCTGTCGATCGCGGCCGTCGTGCTCGGCGGGACACTGCTCCTCGGTGGCCGGGGGTCGGTCTGGGGCACGATCGGCGGCGTCGCGATCTTCGCGGTCGTCGACAACGTCATGAGCGTCATGCAGGTGAACCCCTTCCTCAAGGACGTCGTGCGCGGCGTCGTCATCGTCGCCGCGGTCGCCGTGTACAGCCGCCGGGCGATCGTCCGCCGGCGCACGCGGTTCGGCCCGGGCGGCACGAGGACCGGGGGCGACGCCCAGGCTGAGGCTGCCGCACCGGCGATGGTCGCGGCATCCCACGCCCTAGAGGCGGACGCCGACGCCGCCGATGGCGGCGCTGCGACCCAGGGAGGTGCGCGATGAGGTTCCTGAAAGCGCTCGTGAGCCCGCGCGGCGCGGTGTTCCTGCTGCTGGTGATCCTGCTCGTCGCCATCATGCTGCTGAACCCGAACTTCGCCGAGCCCGGCCAGATCATGCGGTACATCCAGCGGGTCGCGCCCGTCGCGATCGTCGCGATCGGCCAGTACTTCGTCATCATCGCGGGAGAGTTCGACCTCTCCCAGGGCTCGCTCATCACGGCGCAGGTGATCGTCGCGGGCAACCTCGTCGGCCAGGACGACGCACGCACCGTGCCGGTCCTCGCCCTCATGATCGTGCTCGGCCTGTTCGTGGGGCTCGTGAACGGGCTGCTCACGACCCTCCTCAAGGTGCCGTCGTTCATCGTGACGCTCGGCATGATGCTCGCGCTCCTCGGCCTGGTGCTGTGGTGGACGGGCGGAGCGGCGACGGGGAACCCCGCCGACAGCTTCCGCCAGATCGGCCGCGGCGGCATCCGCGAACTTGCGGTGATCGACTTCCTGCCGTGGTCGGTGCTGATCCTCGCGGTGTGGCTCGCGCTCGGCATCTGGATCACCAAGCGCCCGCTGGGCAAGCTGCTGATCGCGATCGGCGACAACGCGCGCGCGACGCGCTACTCGGGCGCCCGCGACTGGTGGGTCACGACGCGCGCCTTCATGATCTCGTCGCTGTCGGCGACCGTCTCGGCCGTGCTGCTCGTCGGCTACGCCGGCGTGCACCCGTCGGTCGGGCGCGGGTACGAGTTCGTCGCGATCACCGCCGTCGTGCTCGGCGGGGTCGTGCTCGGCGGCGGCCGCGGCTGGATCGTCGCCGCCGTGGCCGGCGCCTTCGTGCTCGAAGCGCTCTTCCTCCTGCTCAACATCGCCGGAGTGCCGTCGTCGCTGCGCGACGCGGTCCAGGGCGTCATCATCATCGCCGCCGTCGCCTACTCGGGATTGGTGTTCCGGTCCCGGCGGCGCAGCGGCCCACCGACCCCTCCCTCACCAGGGAAGGAACCCGACGCGCCCGACGGCGCCGAGGAGTCGTCCGCAACACCGGCCCTCGCAGGCGAGGGCGCAGCACACAACAACAGGAGCTAGCAATGCGACGATCAGTGAAGATCGCCACCACCGCGGTGGCGCTCGTGGGTCTCTTCGCCCTGGCAGGGTGTACGACCGATCCGAATGTGGCCCCGCCGGACTCGTCGGCCGAGCCCACCGAAGAGGGCGGCGCCAACGAGTGGTTCGACCAGGCGCTGTTCGACACCCAGATGGCCCAGCGCGAGGTCGTGCCGGAGGGGCCCGAAGACGAGCCGTACCTGCAGTACATCGACGCGGAGATGGTCGACACGTCGCAGTACGCGAGCAGCGGCGCCAAGAAGGCGTGCTTCGCGAACGCGTCGATCTCGAACCCCTGGCGCCAGACCGGGTGGATCACGATGAACGAGCAGCTGAAGGTGCTCCAGGAGCAGGGCGCGATCAGCGAGATGGAGACGCGTGACGCGCAGGACTCCGATGACACGCAGATCGCCGACATCGACTACTTCATCTCGGACGGCAACTGCGACGTCTTCATCATCTCCCCGAACAGCACCGCGGCGATGACGCCGGCCGTCGAGCGCGCGTGCGACACCGGCAAGCCGGTGATCGTGTTCGACCGCGGCGTCGAGACCGACTGCCCGGTGACGTTCATCCATCCCATCGGCGGTTTCGCGTGGGGCATCGATACCGCGCAGTTCCTCATCGACAACCTCGAAGAGGGCGACAAGGTCGTGGGCCTGCGCATCCTCCCGGGCGTCGACGTGCTCGAGCAGCGGTGGGCAGCGGCCGAGAAGATGTTCGCCGACGCGGGCATCGAGGCCGTCGACTACTTCACCGGCGCCGACCCGGCCGAGATCAAGAGCATCATCTCGGACGAGCTCGCGAAGGGCGACGTGGCGGGGATCTGGATGGATGCCGGTGACGGCGCCGTCGCCGCCATCGAGGCCTTCGAGGACGCCGGCGTCGACTACCCCGTCATGACGGGCGAGGACGAGATGAGCTTCCTGCGCAAGTGGAAGGAGACGGGCCTGACCGGTCTCGCTCCGGTCTACTCCAACTTCCAGTGGCGCACCCCGCTGCTGGCGGCGCAGAAGATCTTCGCCGGCGAAGAGATCCCGAAGGAGTGGGTGCTGCCGCAGAGCCCGATCACGGCCGAGGAGGTCGACCAGTACCTCGAGGCCAACGACGGCATGCCCGACGGGCACTACGCCAAGTTCGGCGGCGAGAACCTGCCGGGTTACCCCGAGGTCTGGCAGCAGCGCCAGATCCCGTAAGGGAGGTCCAGGGCGTTTCGTCTCGCTCCGCTCGCTCGACGACCGGTGCCCCCGGTCGTCGAGCGAGCGAGGAACGAGCCGGACGAAACGCCTCGAGCCCATGACGGACGAAAGGATCTGCATGCAGCGCACGATCGGCGTCAACACCTGGGTGTGGACCTCGCCGCTGACCGACGAGTCGCTGGCCGAGCTCGCGCCGAAGATCGCGCGCATGGGCTTCGGCGCGATCGAGCTGCCGCTCGAGAACGCGGGGGACTGGGATGCTGCGCGCGCGGGCGATCTGCTCGGCTCGCTGGGTCTCGTTCCCGTGGTGATCGGCGCGATGGGTCCGGGCCGTTCGCTCGTCGATCGGGCGGGCAACGTGCCGGCGACCCAGGCGTATCTGCGCACGTGCCTCGCCGCAGCCCGCGGGGTCGGGGCATCCGTCGTCGCGGGGCCCTTCTATGCGCCCACAGGGGTCACCTGGCGCATGACGGCGGGCGAGCGCGCCGAGGTCGTGGCGCAGCTGCGCCGCAACCTCGGACCCCTCGTCGACGAGGCCGCAGCGGCCGGACTCGCGCTCGCCGTCGAACCCCTCAACCGGTATGAGACGAGCGTCATCAACACCGTCGAGCAGGGCCTCGAGGCGCTTGGGCCGCTGTTCGGGCCGGGGCTCGGCCTCGCGCTCGACACCTACCACCTCAACATCGAGGAGAAGCGACCGGACGCTGCGATCCGCGCCGCCGCCGGGAACATCGCGCACGTGCAGGTCTGCGGCAGTGATCGGGGGCCGGTCGGCGACGATCACACCGACTGGCCCGAGACTCTGGCGGCCCTCGACGACGCCGGGTACTACGGCATCCTGGGGCTGGAGAGCTTCACGGGCGAGAACGCCACGATCGCGGTCGCCGCGTCGGTGTGGCGGCCGCTCGCGTCGAGCCAGGACGATCTGGCCGAGCGTTCGCTGCGCTATCTCACGGCACTGCAGGGGTCGCGCTGAGCGATCACGGCCGGCCACGGAGTCTGCCGTTGCCCCGGGCTGCCGGTGATGCGGAAGACTCGGAGCATGCCGATTCAGCACACCGTCGTCTTCCGCCTCGCCCACCCCGCCGGCTCGCCGGATGAGACGGCGTTCCTCGCCGACGCGCGCGCCGCGCTCACGTCGATCCCGGGCGTCGAGGATTTCCGCATCAACCGGCAGGTGAGCGCGAAGAGCGACCTCGAGCACCAGTTCTCGATGGTGTTCCAGGACGCCGCCGCGTACCAGGCCTACAACGACCACCCCACCCACGTCGCGTTCGTCGCCGAGCGCTGGGTCCCCGAGGTGGCGGAGTTCCAGGAGTACGACTTCGTCGAGGCCTGAGCCCGCGTCAGGACGCCGGGCGCTCGCCGATGGTGAGCGCGTGCAGCAGGCGCGTGAGGTTGAGGATGTCGTCGACCGGCCACTCCTCGAGCGCGTCCACGAGCAGGTTCTCCTGCGGGGCGCGCGCCTCGGCCAGGCGCTCCAGTCCGAACGGCGTGGGGGAGAGCAGGCTCGACCGGCCGTCGTCCGGATCGGGCGTGCGCTGCACGAGGCCCAGCTGCTCGAGCTCGCGGACCGTGCGGCTGATCTGGCCCTTGTCCGACGTGAGCGACTCTGCGAGCGCAGAGAGCGTGATGCCCTCGCGGCGCACGATGGTGGTGAACACCTTGTAGGCGCCCGGCAGCATGCCGGGGCTCACGCGGTTGGCGTTGTCGATGAGGATCCGCCGGATGCGGTTGATCAGCTCAGAGAACTCCGCCTCGAGGGCGCGCACCGCCTCGGTGCGCGCCGCTCGAGTGTCGTCGGAGGTCATCAGGTTCGACATTAGCGTCGAGGGGCGGATGCCTCGTCCGCCGTGTCTGCGGTGGCCGCGGGGGTGCCGGGGCCGCGGGTCGCGGCATCCGTGTCCACCGTCGCGGTAGCCGTCAGCGTCTCCATGCCCTCGGCGACCGAGACGGTCGCGAGGTCGGCCTCGCTCGCCTGCACCCGCTCGCTCGTGGTCATGCGGGTGAGCGGCTTGTTGGGCAGGAAGATGATCGCGATGAGGCTGACCACGGCCAGGGGCACGGCGATCAGGAACGAGTGGGCGATGGCCTGCGCGTAGATGTCCTCGACGATCACGCGGATCGACTCGGGCAGCGACGAGACCTGCGGGATGGTGCCCGACGCGAGCTGCTGGCCGATGGCCGCGCCCTTCTCGCCGAGTGCCATGAGCGCTGCGCCGATGTCGTCCTTGCGGTCGGTGAACAGGTTCGTCGCCGAGGTCGCGAGCGCCGCGCCCATCACCGAGACGCCGATCGTGCCGCCGAGGCTGCGGAAGAAGGTGACTCCCGAGCTCGCCACGCCGATCTCCGACGGCTTGGACGTGTTCTGCACGATCAGCACCAGGTTCTGCATGGTCATGCCGACACCCGCGCCGAGCAGGAACATGTACAGCGAGACCAGCACGAAGTTCGTGTCGTAGTGGATGGTGGACAGCAGGTAGGAGCCGGCGATCAGCAGCACGCCGCCCACGATCAGGTACGGCTTCCAGTGGCCGGTGCGGGTCACGAGACCGCCGATGACGATGGATGCGAGGAGGAGTCCGCCGATCATCGGGATCGTCATGAGACCCGCCTCGGTCGGGGTCGCGCCGCGCGCCAGCTGCATGTACTGGCTGAGGAACACCGACGTGCCGAACATCGCGATGCCGATGGAGATCGACGCGATGACCGCGAGGGTGAAGGTGCGGTTGCGGAACATCGTCAGCGGGATCAGGGGCTCCTTGGAGCGCAGCTCGACGATCACGAAGAGCACGGCTGCCAGCAGCGCGCCGCCGACCATCAGGATGGTCTCGGTGCTCCACCAGTCGTAGTCCTTGCCCGCGTTGGTGACCCAGATGAGCAGCAGCGAGACGGCCGTCGACAGCAGCACGATGCCGAAGTAGTCGATGCGCGCCTTCTTCTTCGGGCGCGCCGGCAGGTGGAGCGTCCGCTGCATGATGATGAGCGCGGCGACGGCGAACGGCAGGGCGATGAAGAAGTTCCAGCGCCAGTCGATCGTGTCGGTGATGAAACCGCCCAGGAGCGGGCCGCCGACGGTCGCGACGGCCATGACGGCGCCGAACAGGCCCATGTACCGGCCGCGCTCGCGCGGGCTGATGATGTCGGCCATGATGACCTGGCTGAGCGCCGCGAGACCGCCGGCGCCGATGCCCTGCACCGCGCGGAAGGCGATGAGCGTGCCGGGGTCCTGCGAGAAGCCGGCGGCTGCGGTGGCGAGCACGAAGATCACGATCGCGATCTGGATCAGCAGCTTGCGGTTGAAGAGGTCGGCGAGCTTGCCCCAGATGGGGGTGGAGATCGCGGTAGTGAGCAGGGTCGCGGTGACGACCCACGTGAACGCCGCCTGGTCGCCGCCCAGGTCGTGGACGATGACCGGGAGCGACGTCGAGACGACCGTCGACGCGAGCATCGACACGAACATGCCGAGCAGCAGGCCGGTGAGCGCCTGCAGGATCTTGCGGTGCCGGCGCTTCTCGTCGGCGCTGCTGATGCCAGCTGTCGAGGTTGCGACCGACCCGGTCGCGGGGGTGGACGTGGCCATAGGAGTCCTTAGGAACGAGGAGTGGTGGTGTCGCGGCGACGTCGGCGCGCAAGAAGGTTGACGCAAGTCAACAGTTGATTCGCGTCAACTATACGCTGATGGTTGACGTACGTCAACCATCACGTGGGTTGAGGGCGCAAGCGCGGGATGTTCACATCGGGTGCTCTCGCCGAGATCACCTGTCGTGTGCGTTCATAACGCGTGCGCTCGGTGAGAGCACGTGATGTGAACGAGCGATGTGGGGCGGATGCTGCGGCCCGCGGCATCCGTTCCTCCACAGGTCGTTGCGGGGACGAGCAGCGCACAGGCTGCGGGATCGGTCGAGCGTCCGGATGCCGTCGCGGGCAGTCTGGGTCGCGTGCCGCGCCACCTGAGTCTCGACGAGGCGATGGCTGTGGTCCGCAGCCGCGAGCAGTTGCGGGCCGGCGGCATGACCGCGCGGGCGATCGGTGACGCGGTGGTGCGCGGCGAGCTGCGGCCGCTGCAGCGCAACCGGTATGTCGGGGTGAAGCTCTGGAACGATCTCTGGCCGGAGTCGCGTCACCTCATCGAGGTGTGCGCCGCGGTCGCCGAGATGCGCGACGGCGATGGTGTCGCCTCCCATGAGTCGGCCGGGGTTCTGGCGGAGTTGCCTCTGTATCGGCACACGCCGTCGGCGGTCCACCTCCTCAAGCCCGAAGCGCGACGCGGGTCCAGCCGCGTCGGGCTGCAACACCATGGCGATCTGCTTCCCGCTGGCGACATCACGGTGGTCAACGGCATCCGGTGCACGACGCTGGATCGCACGGTGTTCGACTTGGTGCGCACCCTCAGCATGGAGGCTGCCATCGCTGTGGCGGATGCCGCGTTGCGCCGCGAGGCCATGCGCGGATCCGCGTACGAGGAACGCGCCGCGGAAGCATGGCGTGAGCGAATGCTGCAGCGGTGCGAAGCTGCACGCGGTGGCCGAGGCGTTCGCCAGGCTGAGGCGGCGATCCGCTTCGCCGACGGTCGTTCGGAGTCGCCCGGCGAGGCGGTCAGCCGGCTGCAGCTGAGTCGTCTCGGATTCCAGGAGCTGCGGCTCCAGGTGCCGGTCAGCGGACCGGACGGGCGGACCTATCGCGTCGACATCGGCATCGAAGATGTGCGGAGCTTCTACGAGTTCGATGGCATGGGCAAATACGACGAACTCGCGCTCGCGTCGGGGAAGACGGTCAAGGAGGTGGTTCTCGACGAGAAGCGCCGCGAGGACTGGATCCGCGGCACGACCCAGCGTCGGTTCGCGCGTGCGGAAGCCCCGCACATCCTGACGCCCGAGGCGCTGGGTCGCCGCCTCGCTGCCTTCGGGATCACCCCGCCGCGCCGGTGACCCTGCCGTTCACATCGGGTGCTCCCACCGAGATCACCCGTCGTGTGCGTTCACAACGCGTGCGCTCGGTGAGAGCACGTGATGTGAACGAGCGATGTGGGGCGGATGCTGCGGCCGGCGGCATCCTTCTCAGGAAGGGCGGGCGGCGCGCTCGGCGGATCGGATGACCGACTCGACGCCGAGCATGAAGAGCTCGCGGTCTTCGAGGGCCAGCAGCTGTGCGGACATCTGTGCGATGTGGGGGTGCTTGATCGGGTCGACGAGCAGCGGGCCCTCGAACCACGGGCTGGACTCGGCGGTGGCGGTGGCGGTGGCGGTGGTTGTGCGTTCGGCCCGCGCGCGGGCGACGCCGGCGGCGATCGAGAGCACGTGGGTGGCCATGAGTGCGTAGTGCTGCACCAGGGCGTCTCCGGTGAGGCCGGCTCGCGAGAACGCGTCGAGCATCAGCTCGATGGCGTCGAGCTCTCCGGGGCCGTGGGTGGTGAGGACGATCGCCTCCTGCCCTACGGCGGGGTAGCGGGCGAACTCGGTCAGGGTCGCCGATGCGAGCTGGCGAAGGCGCTCCTGCCACTGCTCGGGCTCGGCGGTGACCGCGGCGAGGCTCCGCAGGGTGAGCTCGTCGAGCAGTGCGCTCATCAGCTCCTCCTTGCCGCGGAAGTGGCGGTAGACGGCGGTCGGGTCGGTGCCGAGCTTCGCGCCCAGGTCGCGGATCGAGAGGGAGGCGGATCCGGTCGTCTCGGCGAGCTCGAGGCCCGCCGCGATGATCGTGGCCCGATCCAGGCGCTTCGCGCCCGGCTTCTCGGGCGTCGCCCCGGTGCGTGCCGCCATGATCCCCGCTTTCGCCGTCGCGTCCATCGTGCCACGCGGGCCCGTCTCGACCCGGACGATCCGAGCCTACTCGGGATGTCATCGCTTCTGTCAACAGTGTTGACAGAGGCGATGACAGCCGTCTATCGTCAAGCAACCCGTTCGACGACGAAGGAGAGGTCCCGTGGCCGCTGCTGTTCCTGCCGGTGCAGACAACCCGTACGCAGACACCGTGTTCATCCGAGGTGCGCTGTTCAGCTCCGACCTCGTTCGGGCGGGAAGCGCCGAGGCCCTGGGCGGCGTCGCCGTGGCCGTGCGCGACGGGCGCATCGCGGCGGTGTGCGCCGAGGACGAGGCATCCGTGTTCATCGGCCCTGACACGGAGGTCGTCGACCTCGCGGGGGCGCTGCTCGCGCCGGGATTCCAGGACGCGCACGTGCACCCGATGTCGGGCGGCGTCGAGCTGCTGCAATGCAACCTCACCGGCTCGGAGGACGCCGCCGACACGCTCGCGACCATCGCGCGCTACGCCGCCGAGAACCCCGACGCCGAGTGGATCGTGGGCGGCGGATGGTCGATGGACCACTTCCCGGGCGGAGCCCCGCTGCGCGGCGCGCTCGACGCGATCGTGCCCGACCGGCCGGCGCTGCTCGCAAGCCGCGACCACCACTCCGCGTGGGCCAACACCGCGGCGATGCGCGCGGCCGGCGTCGACGCGGCCACGGCCGACCCGGCCGACGGCCGCATCGAGCGCGAGGCCGACGGGTTCCCCGCCGGCACCTTCCACGAGGGCGCGGCCGACCTGTTCGCCGAGGCGCGCCCGAAGGTCTCGGAAGACCTCGCCTACGCGGGCCTGCTGCGCGCGCAGGACGACCTCATCGCCCAGGGCATCACGGGCTGGCAGGACGCTCTCGTCGGGAACTTCCCCGGGATCGCCGGCGGCCTCGCCGCCTACCGTCGCGCGCTCGCCGAGGGAACCCTCAAGGCGCACGTCGTCGGGGCGCAGTGGTGGGAACGCGGTGAGGGGATCGAGCAGCTCGAAGGCATGATCCGCGCCCGCGACGAGGTCGCCGCGCTCGGACGCGAGGACCGCTTCTCGCTCGGCTCGATCAAGTTCATGGTCGACGGCGTCGCAGAGAACCACACGGCCGCCATGCTCGAGCCGTACCGCGACGGGCACGGTCACCCGACCGACAACCGGGGCCTGTCGTTCATCCCGGCCGAGCGGCTCCGCGAGTACGCGATCGCGGCCGACGCCGCGGGCTTCCAGCTGCACTTCCACGCCCTCGGCGACCGGGCCGTGCGCGAGGCGCTCGACGCGGTCGAGGCGGCGGCGGAGGTCAACGGCGCCACCGACGGCCGTCATCACCTCGCCCACATCCAGGTGGTCGACGAGGCCGACGTGCCGCGCTTCGCAGCGGCGGGCGCGGTGGCGAACATGCAGCCCCTGTGGGCGTGCCACGAGGATCAGATGGACGAGCTCACCCTCCCGTTCCTCGCCGAGTCCGCCGCATCGCGCCAGTACCCGTTCGGCGATCTGCAGCGGGCAGGGGTGCGCCTCGCCGGCGGCAGCGACTGGCCGGTCTCGAGCGCCGACCCGCTCGCGGGCGTGCACATCGCGGTGAACCGCGTCGCGCCGCTCTCCGACGACGAGCCGCTCGGCGGCGGCCACCAGCGACTCGACCTCGCGACCGCGCTCGCCGCCTACACATCGGGCACCGCGTACGTGAATCACCGCGACCACGACACTGGCTACGTCCGCGCGGGCTACCTCGCGAACCTCGTCGTCGTGGAGCCGAACCCGTTCACCGTCCCCGTCGAGGACCTCCACCTGTGCCGCGTCGCCTCGACCTGGATCGACGGGGAGCACGTCTACTCGCGCGCCGACGCCGAGGCCGCAGCGCGCGCCGAGGCCGCAGCATCCGCTATGTCCTGAGTTCCTTCTCCACCACCCGACACCGTCGTCAGAACCCGAGGAGCACCATGATCCGCACCCGACGCGCCGCCCGTCGCCTGCTCGCCGCCGCGAGCCTCGGCGTGGCGGGCGCGCTCGTCCTGTCCGCGTGCAGCGCCGACACGTCGAGCCCCGACGCCACCGCCGCCCCCGAGTGGGATTACACCGTCCAGACGGCCGCGCCGTCGGGCGACATCGACTCGTTCTCGTGGGTGAGCTACTCCGAGCCCTACTCACTCGACTACGCGTACGCGTTCGACTACGCCGACAACCAGGTGCTCTCGAACGTGTGCGAATCGCTCCTGCGCCTGAACCCCGACTACACGCTGACGCCGGGGTTGGCGGAGGCGTTCGAGCACCCGACGCCCGAGACGTGGGTCTACACGATCCGCGACGGCGTCACGTTCCACGACGGCACCCCGCTCACGGCGGCCGACGTGGTCGCATCGATGAGCCGCCACCTCGATCCCGAGGTGGGGTCGTCCTGGTACTCCGTGTACCAGAACGTCGCCTCGATCCAGCAGACCGGCGACCGCCAGGTCACCGTCACCATGAACCAGGCGGACTCGCAGTTCAACCTCGCGATGGGCGGCGCGGCGGGCGTCGTCGAGTCGGCGGCGACGCTGGCCGACAAGGGCGCGGACTACGGCAACTCGTCCGGGCTGGTGAACTGCACGGGCCCGTTCGAGCTCAGCGAGTGGAAGTCGGGCGAATCCGTGACGCTGACCCGCTACGACGACTACTGGGACGCCTCGCTGCGCGCCAAGGCGGGCGAGGTCGAGATCCTGTTCATGACCGACGCGAACGCGCGGGTCAACGCGCTGAAGTCGGGCGAGGTCGACGGCGGCTGGATGATCCCGACCGACGCGATCTCCCAGCTGCAGTCCTCCGGCAAGGGTGATATCCACTTCGGCCTCAACACCGCTGTCGGCAGCCTCGTCGTGAGCAACCTGGAGGGTCCGCTCGGTGACGAGCGCGTGCGCAGAGCGCTGCTGATGGCGATGGACCGGCAAGGGATCCTGGATGCAGCGGCCAAGGGCTACGGCGAGGTCACCGACGTGCTCACCACCGAGTCGGTCTGGGTCGGCGCCGGCGACGCGGCGCTGAAGGAGGCGTTCGACGGGCTCGAGGAGTATCCGTACGACGTCGAGGCGGCGAAGAAGCTCATCGACGAGGCAGGAGTCACAGGCGAGGAGATCGTGATCGCGACCGCGCCGATCAGCAACGACTTCACCGTCATCTCGCAGGGCGCGGCCGCCGCCGCGCAGTCGATCGGCCTCACGGCGACCATCGAGACGGTGAGCCCGAGCGCGTACACGGCGCTGTTCTCCGACCCGAGCGCGCGCGAGGGCATCGACCTCTTCTACACGTCGTGGTACCTGTCGAGCCCGGATCCGCTCGAGATGTACAGCGTGCTGCGCACCGGCGAGTTCAGCAACTACGGCAACTGGAGCGACCCCGAGTTCGACGCCCTCGTGAACGAGGCGGTCGCGATCGACGACCCGGCGGCGCGCAGCGAGGTCACCGCTCAGGCTCAGCGCATCGCGAACGCGCAGCTGCCCTGGCTGCCACTGTTACAGGGCCCGATGACGCTGTTCCTCGGCGACCGGGTGACCGGCGTCGCCCCGTCGGTGGCGTTCATGTACTACCCGTGGGCGGCGACCATTGGCTCCCGTTGACGTGAGCGCGGACCCGGCGGTCGCCGCCGGGCCCGGCCCGGATCGGCGGCGGGCCGGAGGGAGCGGGGGAGCGACGATCGCCGTCCGTCGGATCGCCGGCAGACTCGGCGGGCTGCTGCTCACGCTCTTCCTGGCATCCGTGCTCGTGTTCTTCTCGCGCTTCCTGGTGCCCGGCGACCCTGTGGCGTTCCTGCTGCGGGGCCGCAAGCCCAGTGCCGAAGCGGTGGCGCAGATCACCGCGCAGTACGGCCTCGATCTCCCGCCGTGGCAGCAGTACCTGAACTGGGTGGCGGGGCTCTTGCAGGGCGACCTCGGGCGCTCGCTGCAGTACCGGCAGGACGTCACTGTGGTGCTCGGCGAGCGGCTGCCCGTCACGCTCGGCCTGGTCGTGATCGCGGGCACGGTGATCGCGGTCGTCGGCCTCATCGCCGGCGCGGTCGCCGCCCTCCACCGGGGCCGCCTCGCGGACCGCTCGATCCTCATCGGGCTCACCGTGCTTGGGGCGATCCCGTCGTTCGTCGGATCGATCGTGCTGATCGCGGTGTTCGCGGTGCAGCTCGGCTGGTTCCCGTCGTTCGGGTCGGGCGAGGGCTTCTGGGACACGGTCTACCACCTCGTGCTTCCGTCGATCGCCCTCGCGGTCGTGTTCGTCGTGCTGGTGGGCAAGGTGACGCGTTCGTCGATGATCGACCAGCTCGACCGCGAGCACGTCGAGGTCGCGATCAGCCGTGGCATCAAGCGCGGTACGGTGATCCGCCGTCACGTGTTCCGCAACGCCGTCGGGCCGATCCTGACGGTGAGCGGGATGCTGGTGGCCGGGCTTCTCGTCGCGAGCTCCATCGTCGAGGCGGCCTTCGGTCTCGCCGGCATGGGGTCGCTCCTCGTGCAGTCGGTCGACCGTCTCGACTTCCCGGTCGTGCAGGCGATCGTCCTCCTCGTCGTGACCGCTTTCGTCCTCGTGAACGCCGTGATCGACGTCCTCGAACCCTGGATCGATCCCCGATCCGCTGCCGGAGCCGGTGCCCGATGACGACCACGCCCACACTCGCCGTCAAGGTGCTGCGCGCGCCGCGGCGGCCTCGCACCAGCCTGACGCTCGCGATCGCCGTCGGCGTCCTCGCGGCGATGACGCTGGCCGCGATCTTCGCGCCGTTCCTCGCCCCGTACAACCCCGACGCCGTCGACTTCGCCGCCGTGAACGCGCCGCCGAGCCCCGCGCACTGGCTGGGCACCGACGGCCTCGGCCGCGACACGCTGAGCCGTCTCATCTACGGCGCGCGCACGGCCCTGCTCGGCCCGCTTCTGGTGGTGATCGCGTCGACGGTGCTCGGCATCCTCCTCGGTCTCGTCGCCGGCTGGCGCGGCGGCTGGATCGACTCCGTCCTCGGTCGCCTCTTCGACGTGCTGTTCGCCTTCCCGTCGCTGCTCATCGCGATCATGGCGGTCGCGCTGTTCGGCAAGGGGCTGGTCGCTCCCGTCATCGCGATGAGCATCGCGTACGCGCCGTTCGTCGCGCGCCTCACCCGCTCGCTGATCGCGGCCGAACGCACGAGGCCCTACGTCGCGGCGTATCGCGTTCAGGGCTTCGGCGGTGCGTGGATCGCGCTGCGGCGCGTGCTGCCCAACGTCACCCCGGTCGTCGGGGCGCAGTCGACGCTCAACTTCGGCTACGTGCTGGCCGAGCTCGCGGCCCTGTCGTTCCTCGGCCTGGGCGTGCAGCCGCCCGCCGCCGACTGGGGCGCGATGATCAACGAGGCGCAGGCCGGGCTCATCGGCGGGCACTTCCTGCCCGCGATCGTGCCGGCCGTCGCCGTCGTCGTGGTCGTCGTGGCCGTCAACGTCATCGGGGAAGAGCTCTCCGACCGCATCGGTGGGGAGATCCCGGCATGAGCGTACCCGAGACCGTCGTCGATCCGGTCGCCACCGCTGCGACCGCGGCCCCCGCGAACGCCCTGCTCGACATCCGTGACCTCGCGCTCGACCTGCGGGACGGAACGCGGCTGCTGCACGGCATCTCGCTGTCGGTCGCCGCGGGCGAGACCGTCGGCCTCGTCGGCGAGTCCGGGTCGGGCAAGTCCCTCACCGCCCGCACGGTGCTGGGGCTCGTTCCCGACCGCTCCACGATCACGGGCGAGGTCGTGCTCGACGGGGCCGGAGTGCTCACCGCACCCGCAGCCGGGCTCCGGCAGCTGCGCCGCCATGGCGCGGCCATGATCTTCCAGGATCCGCGCGCGGGCATCAACCCGATGCGCACGATCGGCGACCACCTCACCGAGGCGCTGCGCCTCGCGGAGGGATGGTCGACGGATGCTGCGCGCGCACGCGCCGTCGAACTGCTCGAGGCGGTGCGTCTTCCGCGCCCCGAAGATCACCTGCGCCAGTACCCGCACGAGTTCTCGGGCGGGATGCTGCAGCGGGTCATGATCGCAGGAGCCCTGACCACGTCGCCGAAGCTCCTCGTGTGCGACGAGCCCACGACGGCGCTCGACGTCACGACGCAGGCCGAGATCATCGGCGTGCTCGCCGAGCAGCGCGCGAGCCGCGGCATGGGCATGCTCTTCATCACGCACGACCTCAACCTCGCCGCCTCGCTCTGCGATCGCGTCTATGTGATGAGCGGGGGCCAGGTCGTCGAGCACGGGCGCGCACACGAGGTGCTGCGCGACCCCCGGGCCGAGTACACACGGCGCCTCGTCGCGGCGACCCCGACGCTCGTCGGCGCCGCGGCCCAGCACAGCATCGGAGGTTCTGCGCGACACGCCGGGCCGCAGCATCCGTTCGCCGCCGCGTCGTCGGCGATCTCCGATTCTGTGCACGGCGAGATGGTGGCGGATGCTGTCGACCCGGCCGCCGCAGCGCCGCCGATGCTCGAGGCGGACGGGGTGTCGAAGACCTACGTGCGCCGCGGCAAGGAGCCGGTGCGCGCGGTGATCGACGCGTCGGTGGCGGTGCCTCGCGGCGGTGCGCTGGGCGTGGTGGGCGAGTCGGGGTCGGGCAAGTCGACGCTCGCGCGCATGATCGTGGGGCTCGAGGCCGCCGACGCGGGCGACATCCGCATCGACGGTCGGCAGCGCAGCGCTGTTCCTCGCAACCGGCGCGACCGGCTCGCCCACGCGCGGAGCGTGCAGATGGTGTTCCAGGATCCGTACCTGTCGCTCGACCCGCGCATCACGGCGGGCCGGGCCATCGAAGACGCCCTGCGCCTGCACACGCGCCTGGGGGTGACCGAGGCGCGGTCGCGGGTGCTCGACCTGCTCGCCCAGGTCGGACTGGGGGAGAAGCACGCCGGCGCGCGGCCGCGGACCCTCTCCGGCGGTCAGCGGCAGCGTGTCGCGATCGCGCGCGCCCTCGCGATCGAGCCGGACGTGCTCGTGATGGACGAGGCGACGAGTGCGCTCGATGTCTCGGTGCAGGCGCAGGTGCTCGACCTGGTCGACCGCATCCGGCGGGAGCGCGGACTCACCGTGCTCTTCATCAGCCACGACCTCGCCGTCGTCAGGCGGGTGTGCGACGAGACCGTCGTGATGCGCCGTGGCGAGATCGTCGAGCGCGGCCTGACGGCGGAGCTGCTCGCCGCCCCGCAGCACGAGTACACGCGGCTGCTCATCGACTCGGTGCCCAAACCCGGGTGGGACGCGGAGGCGGCAGGTGCCGAAGTCGAGGCTGCGGCGATCGACGGCGGTGGGTCGGACACGCACGCCGACGACGGCGATGCGCAGGCGCGGGCGGTGGAGACGGCGAACATCGAGGCGGGCGGGCAGGCGCGGTGACCCGTGTCCGGCGGAGGACGCCGGCGCGCGGGAGGATGGAGGGGTGTTCAGCGTCGAACTGATTCCGGATGCCGAGGTCGACCGCGTCGTGCGGGAGGACTGGGACCGGCTCCTCGGCGCCGACCTGCCGAGCTCGGGACGCAATCCCGCGCCGAGCAACCGCCCGCACGTCACGCTCGCGGTGCGGGATCATCTCGAGCCGTCGGCATTCGCCGGCATCGCCGAGATCCTTCCCGTCCCCCTGGAGCTCGGAGGAGTGCTGCTCCTCGGCCACCGGGACCGGTACGTGCTCACGCGCCAGGTCGTCGTGAGCGCCGCCCTGCTGGCGATTCACCGTGTCGTGGCCGAGCTCGCCGGCAGGCCCGAGCCGCGCTATTCGACGACGGGCATCGACCACTGGACGCCGCACATCACCCTCGCGCGAGGGCTGACCGCGGTGCGGCTGGCGACGGCGATGCGCACGATCAGGGCCCCGCACATCAGCGGGGAGGCCGTGGGAGTGCGGGTGTGGGATGCCGAGAACCGCCGCGTCACCACGATCAGGTGAGCGCGGCGCGCGCTCCGCGAGCGCTCAGTCGGCGAGGGCGAGCGCGCGGAACGGCTCGCGCGGCGCGGCGGGCGGCTGCGGGGTCCGTTCCGGCTGCTGCCGTGCCCGCGTGGTGCGCAGGTAGAGCTCGTCGATGAGGGCGGTCGCAAGACGCACGAGCTTCGCGATCTCGGCGTCGTCGCGATCGACCCACGCGCAGCGGGGCTCGTCGTCGACGGGTACGAAACCGTCGTGCTGCTCCCACGCGACCAGCGTGCGCTCGGCGCCCAGCACGTGCTGCTGCCACCACACCTGGCGGAGATACGAGCGCGGGATGCTGCGCCACGCCTTGTTCGTCGTCTTGATCTCGGCGAGGGTGATGCGACCGACCCCGTCCACCGCGATGCCGTCGGGCGTCGCGAGGTGCCTCTTCTCGACGACGGCGTGGAAGAGCGCCGACGACGGCTGGATGCCGTGGGTCGCCGCGACCCACGCGGCGATCTCGGGCTCCCGCGCGCGTCCGTGCGCGGTGTACGCGTTGCCCGAGAAGCCCGAGCCGAGGAGTTTCGCATCGGCCGCGCGGGCGATCGCCCTGTCGGAGGTGAGGGTCGCGACGTCCGTCGCGGTGATACCCCGGGACCGGGCGCGCACCCAGGCCACCCGGTCGCGCGAGTCCGCGACGATGCGGGCGGCGACCTCCGGTGCCTGCGCCGCGAGCCCGGACGGGCGCGCGGCGGAGTGCTCGGGAATCACCCTTCGAGGCTACGCCGCCGACCCGACATCCGCCGCCTGCGACGCACCGCGGTCGACAGACGAGGGTGCGCAAGGGGGGTTGCGGCGGGCTGTGACGGTGGCATCCTCGGGGGCATGGACACCATCACTTCAGCCGAGTTCCGCGCTTTCCCCGGTGTCGAGCACTGGCATCCGCGCGTGACCGGGGCGTTCGCCCTGTTCCGCACCGGCACGTTCGCGGCCGGGGCGCAGCTGTTCGGCGCGATCGCCGAGCTGGCGGAGGCGGCCGACCATCATCCCGACGTCGACGTCCGGTACACCTCCGTGCGCGTGCGGCTCACGACGCACTCGGCCGGCGGGCTGACGGAGAAGGATGCTGCGCTCGCCGCGCAGATCTCGCAGGCCGCGCGCGAGCTCGACATCCCGGCCGACACCGGGCGCATGCTCGACGTGATGCTCGCGGTCGCCACACCGGATCCGGGGGCCGTGGTGCCGTTCTGGAAGGCGGCAACCGGATTCTCGGAGGTGCGCGACGGCGTCCTGTTCGACAAGGACGGGCGCGGCCCGCTGATCTGGTTCCAGCCGGTCGACAAGCCGCTGCGAGGTCGGTCGCACCTCGACGTCAACGGCCCCCGCGACGTCATCGAGAAGCGGCTGGAGGCCGCGCTCGCCGCAGGCGGCGTCATCGTCGACGACTCGCATGCGCCCGAATGGTGGACGCTCGCCGACGCCGACGGCCACAAGGTCGACCTCTGTCCCTGGCGGGCCTGACCCCGCCGGCGCGCGGCCCGCCATCTCTCCTCGAGGTCAGAACGCTGCGGCGCCGGCCTCCGCGACGGTCTGGTCCTGCTCGCCCGAGCCGCCGCTGACGCCGACCGCGCCGACGACTTCGCCGTCGCGGGTAAGCGGCACTCCGCCCGCGAAGATGGCGACGCCGCGGCCGTGCGCGTTGGTGGTGTGGATGCCGAAGAACTGCTGCGTCGGCTGCGAATTGTCGCCGAGGTCCTTGGTCGAGATGTCGAACGCCTTCGACGTCCATGCCTTGCTGATCGAGATCTCGATGCTGCCGATCCAGGCGCCGTCCTGGCGCACGTGCGCGACGAGGTTGCCGCCCGCGTCGACGACAGCGATGTTCATGGGCTGGCCGATCTCGTCGGCGCGCTTCTCGGCGGCTTCGATCACACGGCGGGCATCTGCGAGGGTCACAGACATTGGGGTTCCTTTCATAGCGGGACGGATGCCTCGGGCCGAGGCATCCGTGTCGGTCAAGCGGTCTGGATGTAGCCGTTGGGGTTGAGCACGTACTTCTTGGCGGCACCCTGGTCGAAGTCGGCATAGCCCTGCGGGGCGTCTTCGAGGCCGATCGGGGTCGCGCCGACCGCGTCGGCGATGTGCACCTTGTCGTGCAGGATCGCCATCATGAGCTGACGGTTGTACTTCATGACCGGGCACTGCCCGGTGGTGAACGACAGCGACTTCGCCCAGCCGAGGCCGAGGCGCAGCGACAGCGAGCCCACCTTGGCGGCCTCGTCGATGCCGCCGGGGTCTCCGGTGACGTAGAGGCCGGGGATGCCGAGGGCGCCCCCTGCCGCAGTGAGGTCCATCAGCGCGTTGAGCACCGTCGCGGGCGCCTCGTGGGAGGCATCCGATCCGTGTCCTCTCGCTTCGAAGCCGACGGCGTCCACGCCAGAGTCGACCTCGGGGACGCCGAGGATCTGCTCGATCTGATCCTTCGGGTCGCCCTGGGAGACGTCGACGGTCTCGCAGCCGAACGAGCGGGCGCGGGCCAGGCGGTCGGCGTTGAGGTCGCCCACGATGACGACCGCTGCCCCGAGCAGCTGCGCCCCGACGGCGGCGGCGAGCCCGACGGGGCCGGCCCCGGCGATGTAGACGGTCGATCCCGGCCGGACGCCGGCGGTGTAGGCGCCGTGGAAGCCGGTGGGGAAGATGTCGGAGAGCATCGTCAGGTCGAGGATCTTCTCGAGCGCCTGGTCGCGGTCGGGGAACTTCAGAAGGTTCCAGTCGGCGTAGGGGACGAGCACGTACTCGGCCTGGCCGCCGACCCAGCCGCCCATGTCGACGTAGCCGTATGCGGAGCCGGGGCGGTCGGGGTTGACGTTGAGGCAGATGCCGGTCTTGCCTTCCTTGCAGTTGCGGCAGCGGCCGCAGGCGATGTTGAACGGCACCGAGACGATGTCGCCGACCTTGATGAACTCCACGTCGGGGCCGACCTCGACGACCTCGCCGGTGATCTCATGGCCGAGCACGAGCCCCGCCGGTGCGGTCGTGCGGCCACGCACCATGTGCTGATCCGAGCCGCAGATGTTCGTCGACACGGTCTTGAGGATCGCGCCGTGCGGCACCTTCCTGCCGACGTTCGCCGGGTTGACCCCGGGGCCGTCCTTGAGCTCGAACTCGGGGTAGTCGGTGTCGATGACCTCGACCTCGCCCGGCCCCTTGTACGCCACCGCCCTGTTCGCAGACATCGTCGTCCTCTCCGTCGCTCGACAGATTCGGCCGGCGACTTCGTCGTGCTGGGTCCGCTGAGAGCCTTCTCCTTCCGGAGGCCTCGCGCAATGGGGGCTCGATTTGGCGGACCGCGCGGCATCACGTACCCTTGTGGAAGCCGAAGACCGCTGGTCATCGACGTGCGTGCGAACGCATGGAGATCGAAGCTCTGCAACGCAGGGGCCCGCGCAGGTGTCACGAACGATTCTCCTGGATTCAGGAATCCCGCTCCGTGCGCTTGCGCCGGAGCTTTTTTGTTGCCGCGACGAGGATGACCGGGAGCCTTCGGCCGGCGCCCCGCCACCGCGGAGCGTCTCATTCACACAAGGAGTGGCCATGGCGCAGAAGGAAGCATCGGTCGCCGAGCTCACGAAGCACTTCGAGGACTCGACCGCCGTTCTGCTGACCGAGTACCGCGGTCTGACGGTTGCCCAGCTCAAGGAGCTGCGCAACAGCATCCGTCAGGACGCGGAATACGCCGTGGTGAAGAACACGCTGACCAAGATCGCCGCGAACAACGCGGGGATCACGTCGCTGGACGACGACCTCAAGGGTCCGTCGGCCATCGCATTCGTGCACGGTGACCCGGTCTCCGTCGCGAAGGGTCTCCGTGCCTTCGCCAAGGCACACCCTCTTCTCGTGATCAAGGGCGGTTTCTTCGACGGAAACCCCCTGAGCGCTGACGAGGTCAACAAGCTCGCCGACCTCGAGAGCCGTGAAGTCCTGCTGGCGAAGCTCGCCGGTGCGATGAAGGCCTCGATGACCAAGGCGGCATACGTCTTCAATGCGCTTCCGTCGAAGGCCGTCCGCACGGTCGACGCGCTGCGCGAGAAGCAGGAGTCCGCGGCCTGACATCGGGCCTCGGCGTAGCAAAACCACAATCAAGGAGAAACATCATGGCAAAGCTCAGCACTGAGGAGCTGCTCGACGCGTTCAAGGAGCTCACGCTCATCGAGCTCAGCGAGTTCGTCAAGGCGTTCGAGGAGACCTTCGACGTCACCGCCGCCGCCCCGGTCGCGGTTGCCGCTGCGGGCGCGCCCGCCGGTGCCGCTCCGGAAGAGGTCGAGGAGAAGGACTCGTTCGACGTCGTCCTCGAGGCCGCCGGCGACAAGAAGATCCAGGTCATCAAGGTCGTCCGCGAGCTCACCTCGCTCGGCCTCGGTGAGGCGAAGGCCGTCGTCGACGGTGCTCCGAAGGCCGTCCTCGAGGGCGCCAACAAGGAGACCGCCGACAAGGCGAAGGCCGCTCTCGAAGAGGCCGGCGCGACGGTTACCCTCAAGTAATCCCGCGCTGCTTCTTGCAGCGATCCACGAAGGCCCCGGATGCTCGGCATCCGGGGCCTTCGTCGTTTTCGAGAACCGGTAGTTGGATCTGAGACTGCGCATTCTGTGAAACCCCTTTCTCACGAATCGGTCACGCTCCACCGTTGATTTCACTGCAGGGCTTGCGCTGCAGCATCCGTTCTGGCAAGAATGAGAAAGCGCATTCCAGAAAGCGCATTCTCACCCTCGAAGACGAGACCGGAGGATACGGTGACGACGACGCACCGCCCTAGAACGCTGCCGCCGGGCCGCGCATGCGGAGGCACCGCATGAGCGCGATCGGCGAGCTCGGCAAGCTCAAGACCGCGAAGAGCGACGGCAAGAAGCAGAACAAGGCCGCCTACCTCTTCCTCGCCCCGTGGTTCGTCGGGCTGGTCCTCATCACGATGGGCCCGATGGTCGCCTCGTTCGGGCTGTCGTTCACCCGCTACAACCTGCTCAGCGCGCCGAAGTGGATCGGACTTCAGAACTACGCCCGCATGTGGGAGGACGAGCGCCTCCACTCGGCGCTCCAGGTCACCTTCACGTACGTGTTCGTGTCACTGCCCCTGCAGCTCGCCGTCGCGCTGTTCCTGGCGATCGTGCTCGACCGGGGCCTTCGCGGGCTGGCGTTCTACCGCTCCGCGTTCTACCTTCCGTCGCTGCTCGGAGCGAGCGTCGCGATCGCGATCCTGTGGCGCCAGATCTTCGGCGTCGACGGCCTCGTCAACCAGGTGCTCGCGGTGTTCGGCATCCAGGGACAGGGATGGATCTCGAACCCCGATACCGCCCTCGGCACGCTCATGATCCTGAACGTGTGGACCTTCGGCTCGCCGATGGTGATCTTCCTCGCGGGCCTCAGGCAGATCCCGACGATGTACTACGAGGCCGCGGACGTCGACGGCGCCAGCAGGCGGCAGCAGCTGTTCCGCATCACGATCCCGCTGCTGACCCCGATCATCTTCTTCAACGCCGTGCTGCAGCTGATCGGCACGTTCCAGTCGTTCACCCAGGCGTACATCGTCTCGGGCGGCACCGGCGGCCCCGTCGACTCCACGCTCTTCTACACGCTGTACCTGTACCAGCAGGGGTTCACGAACTACAACATGGGCTACGCATCGGCCATGGCGTGGCTGCTGCTGGTCATCATCGGCATTCTGACCGTCCTGATGTTCTGGACCTCGAGATTCTGGGTTTTCTACGATGACCAAGATTGACGACGCCGCCATGCCGGCCCCGCTCGCGACCGAGACGATCGTCACAGGACGCCAGCCGCGCTCCCGCCGGCGGAGCGCCTTCCGCAGGCCGATGACGAGCATCGTGCGCCACACCCTGCTCATCGCGCTCGCGCTCGCGATGCTCTACCCCGTGATCTGGATGGTCGTCAGCTCGCTGCGGCCGAACGACGAGATCTTCCGCGATCCGAGCATCATCCCCGACAGCTTCGAGATCTCGAACTACACCGACGGGTGGAACGCGCTCGCATACCCGTTCAACGTCTACATGTGGAACTCGGCGCTGATCGTGATCGGCTGCATCGTCGGCAACCTCGTGTCGTGCTCGATGGCGGCCTACGCGTTCGCCCGCCTGTCGTTCAGTGGAAAGCGGTTCTGGTTCGCGGTGATGCTCCTGAGCATCATGCTCCCGATCCACGTCATCATCGTTCCGCAGTACGTGCTGTTCTCCCAGCTCGGCTGGGTCAACACGTTCCTGCCGCTCATCGTCCCGAAGCTGCTGGCGACGGACGCGTTCTTCATCTTCCTCATGGTCCAGTTCATCCGGGGCATACCGAAGGAGCTCGATGAGGCCGCGCGGATCGACGGGGCGGGCCACCCGCGGATCTTCCTGCAGATCATCCTTCCGCTGATGGTGCCCGCACTCGCGACGACCGCGATCTTCACCTTCATCTGGACCTGGAACGACTTCTTCTCGCAGCTGATCTTCCTGACCAAGCCCGAGCTGTACACCGTGCCGCTGGCGCTGCGGTCCTTCGAGGATGCGCAGAGCTCAACCAACTACGCCCAGATGTTCGCGATGAGCGTCGTGTCGCTCATCCCGATCTTCCTGATCTTCCTGTTCGGCCAGAAGTTCCTCATCAAGGGGATCGCGACGACCGGGATCAAGTGACGCTCGCGTCACGCACCTCTTCGCGGGCCGCCAGGCCCACCCTCATCACACCGCACCAACACCACTCACCGACTTCGGTGGAAAGGATGCAAGACATGCGACGCACCACAACCGCACCGCGCTGGTTGCTGCTGACCTCCGTCGGCGCAGCGACGATGCTGACGCTGACCGCGTGCGGGGGTCAGGCGGAGACCCCCGCCACCGGACCGACCCTGTCCGACGAACCCGTGACGCTCAGCTTCACCTGGTGGGGCAACGACGTCCGCCACGGCATCACGGAGGAGCTCATCGCCGCCTTCGAGGCCGAGCACGAGAACATCACCATCGAGCCGCAGTACACCGACTGGGCGGGCTACTGGGACAAGCTCGCCACCACAGTGGCCGCCGGAGACGCCCCCGACATCATCCAGATGGACGAGAAGCAGCTCTCGACGTACGCGGCGAACGGCGTCCTGCTCGACCTCGGAACCCTGGGCGACCAGCTGCCGACCGGTGACTTCCCGGAGTCGGTCCTCGGCACCGGCGCGCTCGACGGCACGCAGTACGGCATTCCGGTGGGCATCAACACCTACACCTACATGGCGAACGTGGATGTGCTCGACAGTCTCGGCATCGAGCTGCCCGACGATGAGACGTGGTCGTGGGACGACCTCAACGAGATCGCCGAGGAGGTGACCGCCGCCAGCGGCGGCGCGGTCGTCGGCTCGCAGTCGTGGGGCTTCGAGGACGGCGGCCTCAACAACTGGCTGCGCCAGCACGGCGAGTCGCTGTACGCCGAGGACGGCTCGCCCGAGGTGACCGCGAGCGAGAAGACGCTCGCCGCCTGGTGGCAGAACCTGCTCGACGTCACCGAGGCCGGTGGAACGCCCGTGCCCTCCGCGACGATCGAGCGCGAGTCCGCCGGACTCGCGGAGTCGTTCACGGCGACCAACCAGTCTGCCTTCGGACCGTGGTGGTCGAACCAGGTGGCCGCCCTCCGCGATGCGAGCGGCCAGAACCTGGTGCCGCTCATGGTGCCGACCCCCGACGAGGGCGAAGACGCCGCCGCGTACTACAAGCCCTCGATGTTCTGGTCGGCATCGGCCAAGACCGAGCACCCGGGGGAGGTCGCGCTGTTCCTCGACTTCCTCGCCAACAGCGAGGAGGCGGCCGACCTGCTGCTCGCCGAGCGCGGCGTGCCCGCCAACGACAAGATCCGTGCGTACATCACCCCGAAGCTCGACGAGGTCAACCAGGAGGTCGTCGACTTCCTCGACAAGATCGCGCCACGCGTCGGCGACGCGCCGCCGGCGACGCCGCCGGGCGGCGGTGCGATCGAGACGATCATCGATCAGCACACGCAGCGCGTGCTGTTCGGCGAGGTGACGCCCGAGGACGCCGCTGCGAGCTTCATCGCGGAGCTGCAGCAGGCGCTCGACGACGCGGCCATCTAGCCCACGAGCGGGGTCGCGACACAGAGCGCGCGACCCCGCCGTGCCCAGGACTGTCCGGGGCCGGACCGAAGTGATGAGGGGTCCGGTCCCGGGCGGGCGCCCCGACGCGGAAGTCGTCCGGTCGAATGCGCCCCACCGCGCCCGTCGGCGCCCAAGATTGAGAGAGGAGGGGGATTCCTTGAGCGAGGTCACGTCGCGCCCGATCACGATGGCGCAGGTCGCACAGTACGCCGGTGTGTCGCAGGCATCCGTGTCACGCGTGCTCAACGGCGTCGCCACCGTCGATCCCGCCATCGTCGCGAAGGTCAACCGCGCGGTCGCTGCGCTGAACTATTCGCCGAGCGAGGCGGCGCGCAGCCTCGTGCGCGGGAGCAGCCACACCATCGCGCTGCTGGTTCCCGACCTCGAGAATCCGATGTTCCAGGGCGTCCTGAAGGGGCTCACCGTCGCCGCCGCCCGCGACGGCTACCGTGTGCTGGTCGCCGACAGCGCAGAGGCGGTCGGCGTCGAGGCCGACATCGCGAGCGAGGCGCGCAGCAAGTGCGACGCCTTGGTGCTGGTGTCGCCACGGATGCCGGACGCCGAGCTCCGCGACCTCATCCACCGCACCACGCCGGTCGTGGTGGTGAACCGCCGCGTCGACGACACCGCGGCGGCCCAGCTGTCGGTCGACTACACCACGGCCGTCAAGGAGCTGGGGATGCACCTGCGCGGCTTCGGCCACCGACGCATCGCGTACGTCGCGGGTCCGGCCCTCAGCTACGCGAACGAGCAGCGGGCCCTCGGACTGGGGGAGCTGGCGCGGGAACACGCCGACCTCGAGTTCCTCACCATTCCGGCGGGCTCGAGCATGGAGGCGGGCTACGACGCCGCCGACGCCGTGCTCGAGACCGGAGCCACCGCCGCCATCGCCTTCAACGACCTCGTCGCCCTCGGGCTCATGTCGCGCCTGCGCGAGGTCGGCGTGGAGGTGCCCGAACAACTCTCCATCGTCGGGATCGACGACATCCCGCAGTCTCGTTTCGCCGCCCCTCCGCTGACGACCATGTCGGTCCCGCGGATCGAGATCGGGCGGCAGGCTTGGAATCGCATGCGTCAAGCGCTGGACGGCGAGAGCGCCGACCACCCCCTGTTCTATCGGCCGGTCCTCGTGGCGCGCCGCAGCTCCGGTCCGGCGTCCCACGCCAGCGGCTGGGTGGGCCCGGCCCGCCCGGTCCTGCGGCTCGGGTCCACCGTCGTCGCCCAGTACGAGGAGGGCGTGAACGTCGACTCGGTGCTCTCGCCGCGCCCGTACCTCGACGCGGTGATCTCCCGCACCGGAACGCCGCTCACCGTGACGGAGCCGACCGACCACCCTCACCACCTCGGCGTGAGCCTCGCGATCGCCGACGTCAACGGCACCTCGTACTGGGGTGGCCGCACGTACGTGCGCGGCGAGGGATCGGTCATGGTTCCCAACCACGGCCGGCAGCGCCGTGACCGCCTTCACATCGAGGGGCACGCGCTCGACGAGCGGCTGAGCTGGGTCGACGAACACGGCACGACGCAGCTCGTCGAGGTGCGCGAGCTCCGCTCCGCCGAGCTGGCGAACGGCTGGGCGCTCAGGTGGCGCAGCCACCTCAAGGCGACGCTCGACGCGATCACCTTCGGGTCCCCGGCGACGAACGGGCGCGACGGCGCCGGGTACGGCGGCATCTTCTGGCGGTTCGCCCCTGAGATCGCCCGGGTCTTCAGCCCCGCCGGCGACACCGAGCGCGATGTGCACGGGGCTGCGACACCCTGGATCGCCTTCACCTTCCCCGAGCGGGGCACGACCGTCGTGCTGACGCAGGGAGAAGAGCAGCTGCCCTGGTTCGTCCGATTCGCCGAGTATCTCGGCGCCGGCCCCTCGGTGGCATGGGACGAGGCACGCACGATCCCCGAGGGCGGCGAGCTGAACCTCGAGCTGACGGCGTTCGTGCTCGATGAAGAGCTCGCCGACGCTGCGGCCGTCGACGCCGTGCTTCCCGCACTGCGGGCCGAGGCGGGGCTGTGACGAACCGCCTTCGCGTGGGCGTCGCCGGCGTCCACGGTCACGGGCGCGGCCACGTCGACACCGTGCTCGCGGCGCCCGATCTCGAACTCGTCGCCGTCGCCGACCCCCGGGGCGGCGGCGACGTGCCCTCCTCGACACGGGAGTTCGCCGACGCCGTCGCCATGATCGACGCCGTCGATCTCGACGTGGTCGTGCTCAGCACCCCGATCCCCACCCATGCCGGCCTTGCCCGCCTGGCGCTCGCGCGCGGTGCGCACGTCCTGCTGGAGAAGCCGCCCGTCGCCTCGGTCGCCGATCATCACGCTCTCGTGAGTGCGACGGATGCCGCGTCCCGCGCCGTGCAGGTGGGCTTCCAGTCGCTCGGCAGTGCCGGAGTGGCGGCGACGGCGGACGCCGCGGCATCCGGTGCGATCGGAGACGTGCTCCACTACGGCGCAGTCGGGCTCTGGACGCGGTCCGAGGAGTACTGGCGACGGGCGCCCTGGGCGGGGCACCGCGTGATCGACGGGCGACCGGTCGCCGACGGCGTCGCGACCAACCCGCTGGCCCACGCCCTCGCGACAGCGTTCGCGATCGCCGGCGCCGCGGCCCCCGACGACGTCGTAGGGATCGACGCCGACCTCCGTCGCGCGAACGACATCGCCACCGACGACACGTCGTCCCTCGTCGTCGAGCTGCGCGGGGGAGCCAAGGTGGCGGCCGGCCTCGCGGTGACCGCCCCGACCCGCCATGAGCCGTTCGTGCTCGTGCGGGGCACGCGCGGCTTCCTCGTGTACGTCTACACGCTCGACACGCTGCACGTCCATCGTGACGCAGCGGCGCTGCCTCGCACGTACGCCTTCGAGCGCACGAGCCTGCTCGACAACCTCGCCCGGCACGTCCGCGACGGGGACGACCTGCTCGCCCCGCTCGCACGCACCGGTGCCTTCACCCGCGTTCTCGAGGAGATCGTCACAGGGCCGCCGCCCGCACCGATCGCTTCGCAGCTCATACGGATCGAGGCATCCGACGGCGAGACTTTCCGCACCGTGATCGGCGTGGAAGAGGCGGTCGAGCGCGTCGCGTGGGAGGCGCGCACCTTCCGCGACCTCGGCGTGCTCTGAACCGCCCGCGGCCTTCAGCCGGTGCCGAGCGGGCCGACGCCGATGATCGCGGAGGCGTCGTCGTCGACGGGGGCGGTGGAGTTGCGCACCACGAGCGGTGACGACTCGTACAGGCGGTGCGTGGGGGCGTCGGGGTCGTCGAGCTGCCACATGAGCAGCTGCACGGCGGCGCGCCCCTGCTGGTGCGGTCGCTGCTGCAGGGTGGTGAGAGAGAACATCTCGGCGTAGGCGTGGTCGTCGATGCCGACCACGCTGAGCCGCTCCGGAACACGGATCCCGAGCCGTCGCGCGGCGATGATCGCCCCGACGGCGACCTCGTCGCACACCCCGACGATCGCCGTCGGCCGGGTGCGGCGGTCGCCGAGCAGCTCGACGGCCGCGCCGTACCCGCCGGGCATCGTCACCTCGGATTGGACATGGCGGACGGATGCCTCGAGCCCGGCCTCGCCCATCGCCGAGAGGTAGCCGTCCAGGCGCCTGCCGTCGCCGAAGCTCGTGCGGCGCCCGTCGGGGTCGCCGCCGAGGAAGACGATCTCGCGGTGGCCCAGGCCGACGAGGTGGTCGGTGGCGATGCGGGCGGCCGCGTGGTCGTCGATGGAGACCGCGTTCGTGCCGATGCCGTAGCCGCCCACCGCCACGACCGGCTTGCCGAATTCCACGAGCCGCTCGAGCTCGTGCGCACTGGGTTCGATGCCGACCGCGATGAGCCCGTCGAACCTCTTGCGCGCGAGGAAGTGCTCGAACATCTCGCGGCGCGCGGAGGACTCGGGCGGTGCTCCGTAGAGGGCGAGGTCGTATCGACGTTCGAGCAGCGCATCCTGGATGCCTTCCAGCACCTGGGCGAAGAACCAGCGGTCGAGCGACGGCATGACGACGCCCACGGTCTGCGTACGTCCGGTCACCAGGCTCACGGCGCTCGTCGTGGGAACGTACCCCAGGGCGGCGGCGGCATCCCTCACGCGCTGCCGGGTGGTGGCCGAGACGTACCCGGAACCGGTGAGCGCACGCGAAGCCGTCGACTTCGAGACGCCTGCCGCTCGCGCAACATCGGCGATGCCCGCCATCGGGTCCTCCTCGCGGTCCCGGGAACGCCCTCGTCACCCGGGATTCTGGAACCGGTTCCAGGGGTCATTGTGCCGTGATCGCTTTCCGTGCGCCACCCTGGGTGCGTGGTTTACCGAGTTGTGATCCGCGGTCATTGTGCGCTCTTGCGCCATCCCCTAGTTTGAGCATGGAATCGGTTCCCGATCTCACATCTGCGGAGCCCGAGAGGCGTGGCTCCGCGAACTCAAAGAGGAGGCAGACACATGACTGCACTGCGATCACGTCGTCGGCACGGCTACATCGCGCTGGGACTGACGGCCGTCGCGGCACTCGCACTCGCCGGATGCGCCGAGGGCGGCGGCGACGACGGCGGCGACAGCGGCTCGGTCGAAGGAGAGACCGTCGAGATCGCCGGCGGCATCACCGGCTCGGAGGCCGACAACCTCCAGAAGTCGTTCGAGCAGTTCGAAAAGGACACCGGTATCACCGTCAACTACACCGGAGACAAGGGATTCGAGGGCAACATCGTCACGAAGGTGGCGGGTGGCTCCGCTCCTGACATCGCGATCGTCCCCCAGCCCGGCCTGCTGCGATCGCTGATCGAGACCGGAGAGGTCAAGGAAGGCACCTCCGAGGTCGAGGCGAACGTGGACAAGTACTGGGCGCCCGCGTGGAAGGACTACGGATCGCTCGACGGCACGTTCTACGCCGCGCCGATGCTCGCGAACCTCAAGGGCTACGTGTACTACTCGCCGAAGAGCTTCGCGGAGTGGGGCGTCGAGGTGCCGACGACCTGGGACGAACTCCTCACCCTCACCGACACGATCCGGGAGAAGACCGGCGAGCCCCCGTGGTGCGCCGGGTTCTTCTCCGAGGCGGCATCGGGATGGCCGGGAACGGACTGGGTGGAGGACCTCGTCCTGCGTCAGGCCGGCGCCGACGTCTACGACAGCTGGGCCGCCGGTGACACCCCGTTCACCGACCCCGACATCGAGGCCGCGTTCGACTCGGTCGGCGAGATCCTGCTGAACCCCGACTACGTCAACGCCGGCTTCGGCGATGTCAAGAGCATCAACCCGACGGCGTTCGGCGACCCGATCGCAGCTGCGGTGGCCAACGGAACCTGCGCGCTCACGCACCAGGGCTCGTTCCTCACGGCGAACTTCCTCACCGCGCAGACCGCGGACGGACAGACGCCGACGATCGCGCCGGACGGTGACATCTACGCGTTCATCCTCCCCGGCGTGAAGGAAGGCGAGCTCGCGGTCGAGGGCGGTGGCGAGTTCGTCACACCGTTCTCGGACGATGCCGCTACACAGCAGGTGCTCGAGTACATGTCGACGCCGGAATTCGCCGACGCGCGGGTGAAGCTCGGCGGCGCGATCTCGGCCAACACCGGTGCCGATCCGACACTGGCGTCGAGCGAGTTCCTCACTGAGGCGATGCAGATCGTCCAGGACCCGAACACCGTGTTCCGTTTCGACGCCTCCGACCTGATGCCGGCGACCGTCGGTTCGGGCTCGTTCTGGCGCGGCATGGTCGACTGGATCGACGGCAAGCCGACGCCGCAGGTCCTGAGCGATATCCAGGCGGGATATCAAGACTGATCCACCGCATCCTGGTGCCGGGTCCGCGCGGGCGACGTGCGGCCCCGGCGCCGGGGTGATTCATCCGTCGAGGTCGACGGGGGAAGGCAGAACATGTCTCAGACCACAACATCGGCGGCCGACCAGGAGCAGGGCGCGTCGCCACCGGAACGCGGAGGAAGGAAACCTCCGTCGCGGCGGACCACGCGACTCGGCGTCGCGATCGGGTTGATCCTGATCGCAGCGCTGGTGATCTTCCTCCTCCTCAGCCCTCCCAACCCGGACGCGCGGCCGGTCTCGCTGGGCTTCTCGTACAACTCGTTCTTCCAGTGGATCGGCAACCTGGGTCCGATCGTCCAGATCCCCATCGTCCTGATCGTCTTCGCCGCCGTGGTCGGCATCCTGCTCGTGCTCATCGAGTTCGCTCCGCGCGCCGGCAGAGGCTACTTCTGGCTGCGGCTCATCTCGTGCTTCGCGATCCCGTTCCTCGCATTCATGCTGCTGCGGCCCTACCAGGGCGCCGTGATCTACGTGATCGCCATCGCCCTCGTCGCCGGCGGCCTGCTCTTCTGGGCCGACTACCGCGCGAGCCAGGGCGCCGGCTACATGTACCAGCTGACGCTGTTCATGGCGCCGGCCGCGATCGCGATCCTCGTGGGTCTGGTGTATCCGAGCATCGCGACCATCGTGCAGTCGTTCTTCGACAAGACCGGCGAGAACTTCGTCGGGCTGGAGAACTACGTCTGGGCCTTCACGAACCCTCAGGGGTTCTGGTCGATCATCAATACGCTCATCTGGGCGATCTTCGCCCCGATCTTCGCGACCGTCGTCGGCCTGGCGTACGCGGCCTTCATGGAGCGGGCGCGTGGTGAGCGGCTGCTGAAGCTGCTCGTCTTCATGCCCTTCGCGATCGCGCCGGTGAGCATCAGCCTCATCTGGAAGTTCGTCTACGACTATCGGCAGGGCGAGCAGATCGGCACCCTCAACGCGATCGTGGTGGCCTTCGGCGGCCAGCCGGTGCCATGGCTCGACATCTGGCCGCTGGTCAACACGTTCTGCCTGCTGTTCGCGTTCGTCTGGGCACAGACCGGCTTCGCCATGGTCGTGCTCTCGGCGGCGATGAAGGCGGTGCCGGTGGAGCAGCTGGAGGCTGCACAGCTGGACGGCACGTCGGCCTGGCAGCGGTTCATCAACGTGACGGTGCCGGGCATCCGAACGTCGATCATCGTCGTCCTGACGACCGTCACGATCGCAGCCCTGAAGCTGTACGACATCGTGGCGGTGATGACGGGCGGACGGGCGAACTCGACCGTGCTGGGCTTCGAGATGGTCAACCAGCAGCAGCGGTTCCAGAGCTACGGCCACTCCGCGGCGCTCGCCGTGCTGATCTTCGTCTTCGTGACGCCGCTGATCGTCTACAACGTGTTGCAGTTGCGCAAGCAGAGGGAGGTGCGGTGATGACTGCCGTCGACTCCAAGACCACGCCGCAGAACACCAAGGCCGAGGCGCGCAGGGTCGCGCGCGAGACGCGCCGCAACGAGGCGCTCGCGCACAAGCGGCTGACGTCGCCCCTGGCCACCATCCTTGCGGTGGCGATCGCCTTCCTGTGGACGATCCCGACGCTCGGCCTGCTCATCACGTCGTTCCGGCCGGGCGCGGACTCGGCGACGACGGGCTGGTGGACGGTCTTCACCAACCCCGACTTCACTCTCGGCAACTATCAGGCCGCGCTCACGTCGGGTGGCACCGCCTTGACGCTCGGCGAGTCCTTCCTCAACTCGCTCGCGATCACGATTCCGGTCACGATCTTCGCCCTCGCCGTTGCGTCGCTCGCTGCGTACGCGTTCGCGTGGATGGATTTCAAGGGCCGTGGCTTCTTGTTCGTCGCGGTGTTCGCGCTCCAGATCGTCCCGATCCAGATGGCGCTCGTTCCGCTGCTGAGCCTGTTCTCGAGGGGGCTCGAGATCGGCGACGTGCAGATCTTCCCTGGCTTGGAGATGCGGGAGGTCGACCACAGCTTCGCGACGGTGTGGATCGCCCACGTCATCTTCGCGATGCCGTTGGCGATCTTCCTGCTGCACAACTTCATCGCCGAGATCCCGTCCGACGTCATCGAGGCGGCGCGCGTCGACGGCGCAGGTCACGGGCAGATCTTCTTCCGGATCATCCTGCCGCTCGCGACGCCGGCGCTGGCGTCGTTCGCCATCCTCGAGTTCATCTGGGTGTGGAACGACCTGCTCGTCGCGACGATCTTCGCCCCGACGACATCGCTGCCGATGACGCAGACGCTGAACTCGTTGTCCGGCACCTGGGGCAACCAATGGTTCCTCGTGTCGGCCGGTGCGTTCCTCGTGCTGTTCGTGCCGATCATCGTGTTCCTCGCGCTGCAGCGGTTCTTCGTGCGCGGGCTCATGGCCGGCGCGACGAAGGGCTGATCGACAAGAGACAACGGATGCCGCGGGCTTGCGTCTCACGCAGGCCCGCGGCATCCGTTTCTGGTGGCGCTCTCGTTTCGGCGTCAGCCGGTGCAGCCGAGCCGCGCCTGGATCGACTGCATCGCGTCGATCTCGGCCGTCTGACCGTTCTTGATCGCGGTCGCGACCTCGAGGGCGCGAGCGTCGGTGCCGAGCTCGAGGAGGGCCTCCGCCATCGGGATGGCGCCCTCGTGGTGGCGGATCATCAGCGTCAGGAACTGGCAGTCCGCCGCCACGCCTGTCGCCGCCTTGAGCGCGGCGATCTCGTCGGCCGACGCCATTCCCATCGCTTCGTGGGCCTCTTCGTCGCTCATCGGCTCGGCGGACGTGCCGCCGTGCGTGTGGTCCGCGTCGGAGGCGTCCATCCACTGCATCATCGGTCCGCCGGACTGCGGGAGACCCCACCGCACGAGCCAGTCGAACATCTCGCCGCGCTGGCCGGCCTGACCCGTCGCGATGTCGTACGAGAGCACGCGAAGCTCGTCGTCGTCGGTCTTGCGGTAGATCTCCATCGCCATCTCGATCGCCTGAGCGTGGTGCACCTGCATGTCGCGCGAGAACCCGGCCTCAGGCGAGTTCGTGCCCGGGCTCGACGCGGCCGCCTGTGAGCCGAACGTCGAGAAGCGTCCCACCGCGAACGCGAGGCCCGCGATGAGGATGAGCGCGACGGCGATGACGAACCATCGCCGGGCGCTTCCCGCCGAGGGCTCGTCCGACACGCGCGGCCTACTTCTTGCCGGGGGCGTCGTGCGCGCCGGTGCAGGCGGCGTTCGGCTCGGGGGCGTTGGTGCTCTTCCAGTACGCCTTGATGAACTCCTCGATGCGCTCGTCGTCGGCGGAGTCGATCTTGAGCTGCGCGTTCCATGCGCTGAGGGCGATGGGGGTGTCCATGTCGTTGTAGGGCGAGAGCACCGTGTAGGTCGAGGGCAGCTCGCCCTCGAGCTTCGCGATGTCGTCGGCGGACACCTGCGCGGGGTCGTACGTGACCCATACCGCGCCGTGCTCGAGCGCGTGTACGGCGTTCTCGTTCGGAACCGGCTCCGTGTACACGCCGCAGTTGAGCCACATGGCGTTGTGGTCGCCGCCGGCCGGGGGAGACTGCGGGTAGTCGACTGCGCCCTCGACGTGGTTCGCCGTGTTCGTGAACGTCTCGACGCCCTCGATGCCGCTGCCGTCGCTGTCACCGCGAGCGTACGACGGGGCGGGAGCCGGCGCGAAGACGATCGATGCGACGATCGCCGCGACGACCAGCACGGCGGCGGTCGAGCCGACGATCCACCACACGAGCTTGCCGCGCTTGCGCTTGGCGAGCTGCTTCTGGTACTCCGCGAGCTTCTCCTGGCGCTTCTGCTCACGCTGCTGCTTGACCGTGAGGTCGATCTTCGCCTGGGTGGCGGGGTTGCCGCTCTTACGCTTGTCGTCGGGGGTCGGGGTCATGCTCGTGATCTCTGCCAATCGATGAACAGGGGGATGCCGCGCCCGGCGCGAACCGCTCGAGAGCGGCTGACGGGTTGTCCTCATCCTATGCGAGTGCATGAGTCGGCCCCCTGGGAAGGAGCCGACAGCGCCGCCGTGGCCCGCCCCCGGCACGGCCACGGGATACCGCTTGCGGGCAGGGCGGAGGCATCCGTTATCATGGGTACTCGAATCGATTCGACCTTCTCGGTCTATCGTGCGGGCCCCGGTGCCGATCGGCAGCGCCGGACGACCCGCGTCATCTCGGTCCGTTCCTCCCTGCGCGCCCAGACCGGCTCAGCCGGTGTCGACGCCGCTCCGCCTCGTCCACCGCCCCGTCGAACCCCTTGCCACGAAACGAAGTCCACTGTTGCTCGACACCGCCTCCATCCCCACGCAGAAGCCCGAAGCCCACCTCCCCGCCCCACCCAAGCCGCAGCCCACGGCCACGGGCGCCATCCGCACGCTCGGCAGCAACCCGGCCACCGCGCCGATCGTGCTCCACCCGGGCGATTCGATCCCGCACCGCCGCCGGGTCCTCTACATCGTGCTGCTCGGCGCGCTCACCGCGCTCGGCCCGTTCACGATCGACCTCTACCTGCCGGCGTTCCCGGTGCTCGAGGCGGACTTCCAGACCACAGCCGCGATGATCCAGCTGACCCTCACGGGTACGATGATCGGCTTCGCCCTGGGACAGCTCATCGTCGGCCCGCTGAGCGACAAGGTCGGTCGGCGCATCCCCCTGCTGTCGGTGACCGCGCTGCACGTCGTGGCCAGCGTCGGCGCGGCGCTCGCGCCCACGCTCGAACTGCTGTCGGTGGCCCGCGTGCTGCAGGGTGCCGGCGCCGCGGCCGGTGGCGTCGTCGCCGCCGCGATCGTCCGCGACCTGTTCGGCGGCCGCCGCCTGGTCGTCATGCTCTCGCGGCTCGCGCTCGTGTCGGGCGTCGCCCCGGTGCTCGCGCCGCTCGTCGGCTCGGCCCTCCTCGCTGTCATGCCGTGGCGGGGGATCTTCGTCGTCCTCGCGGTGTATGGCGCGGTCATGCTCGTCGCGTCGATCGTCTTGCTCCCCGAGACGCTGCCGCCCGCGCGTCGCCACGACAAGGGCGCCACGACCGTCTGGCAGCGCTACCGGAGCGTCTTCGGCGACCGCGTCTTCATCGGCGTGCTCATCATCGGCGGCATGACCTTCTCGGGCCTGTTCTCGTACCTGTCGAGCTCGTCGTTCCTCTTCCAGCTGAGCTACGGCCTCTCCGCGCAGCAGTACGGGCTCATGTTCGCCGTCAACTCCCTCGGCGTCGTCGTCGGCGTGCAGACCGCTTCGCGTCTGGCGGCACGTTTCGGCCCGCAGTGGGTCATGGCCTGGTCGACCGCGGTGCTCGTGGTCGCAGCATCCGCCATCATCGTCACCGACCAGATGGGCCTGGGCCTGTGGGGCACGATCGTGCCGCTCTTCGTCTTCATGACGGCGTGCGGCTTCACGTTCCCCTGCGTGCAGGTGCTGGCGCTCGACCGCCACGGCAAGGCCGCGGGCACCGCGCAGTCGATCATCGGCGCGACGAACTTCGGCGTCGCGGGCCTGATCTCGCCCCTCGTGGGATGGATCGCGAAGGACGCCGGCATCACCGCCACGACGATGGCGGCGGTCATGGTCGGGTGCGCCGTCATCGGCGTGCTGGCGCTGTGGTTCGTCGTGCGCCCGCGCACGGTGGAGCGCCTCGCGCCCTGAGCCGGCGTCAGGCAGGCGGCCGCACGGGCTGCAGGCTGAAGAGCCGGACGGTGCGCCCGGACTCGCGCTCGTAGTTGCGGTAGCCGGGCCACTGGGCCTCGATGAGCTCCCACACTGCGTCGCGCTCGGACGCGGGAACCGGCGTGGCGCGGACGGGCATGCGCTGCCCGCGCACGGTGATCGCGGCGTCGGGGTGGGCGAGCAGGTTCGCGGTCCATGCCGGATGGTGGGCTCCGGCGAAGTTCGTGCCGGCCACGATGGCGCGACCGTGCCCGTCGGGCGTGTACATGAGCGGCACGTCCCGCGGCTCGCCGGACTTCGCGCCGACGGTGTGGAGCACGAGCGACGGCACCAGCAGGGCGCTCACCTGCACGCGTCCTCGCGACACCCAGGCGACGAACCGCTCGACCGGCGGCAAGAACGCGGGGCCGATCACGCGGCGGAACACCCTCGTGCGGGTGAGCGGTGCGATGAGCCGGCGCACCACATCGACCACCGATGCCATCGGGACCCCCTCGTGCTCGCGGATGAAACCGCACGATAGCACCGGACGGCCGCCCGATTCTGCCCACCCGGTGTCCGCGCGTCTGCGCCGAGCCGACGTCTGTGGTCGCCGGGTTCTGGCATGCGGCGCGCCGGTCCGCAAGGGGGTGGTGCGGACGAGCCCTCCGGGCAGAATGGGGCGATGACGACAGTCCAGCGGCGGGTGGCCGCTCCGGTCATCGCCTACCTGGCGGTGGGATCGACCCTGGTCCTGCTGTCGTGCCTGCTGGGCTGGTGGATCCTCGCGCGCGGCGACGAGCCGTTCGCCATCGACACGGCGTGGAATCTGCTCGTGGCCGAGCTGTGGCATCCGGCACTGACCGGGTTCTCCCAGGTCATGAACTTCCTGGGTGGAGGGTGGGTCGGCGTCCTCGCGGTGCCCATCGGCGGTGCGATCGCGCTCGTCGTACTGCGGCGGCCGTGGGCGGCCGCGTACTTCCTCGCCGCTGAGGCGGTGTCGGCAGCGGGTGTGCAGGTGCTGAAGCACGTGTTCGGCCGCGTGCGCCCCGAAGACATCCTCGTCGTCTCGGACTACGGTTCATACCCGTCGGGGCATGTGACCAACGCCGCCACGATCGCGGTCGCCGCGGTGGTCATCTTCCCGCGCGTGTGGGTAGCTGTCGTGGGTGCTGCGTGGGTCGTGCTCATGGCCTTCAGCCGCACCTACCTTCACGCACACTGGCTGAGCGACACGGTCGGCGGCGCACTGCTCGGCGCCGGGGCGGCGCTGATCGTGGCGGCGGCGTTCGCGGTTCCGATGGCACGGGAGGGGATGGCTGCCTCGGCGAAACGCCCGTGGCTAGGCTGAGCGCATGACCTCCGCCGTGCCCGATCCGCCCGCGTCCGACTCCACGGCGTCCGATCCGGCCGTCGCCGCCGCCGAGGCGGAACTCGCGCGACTTCGCGCCGAGGCCGAGGCCGCGGAGGCACAGTTGAAGGCCGCTCAGGCCAAGGCCGCGCTCGCCGCTGCGGAGGCGTCGGCCGCGAAGGCCAGGGCGACCGGTGCACCCGCGCCCGACGCATCCTCATCTGAGGACGAGAGCGGGAAGGCGGGAGCTTCCGGAGGCGCGGCTGCTCAATTCGGCTCAGATCCTCAAATAAGGACGGCGACGGGGGAGGGGTCGCAGGCTCAGGGGCCTGCGCGAGCGCCCGCCTCGGAATCGACCGCGCGGGAACAGACTCCGAGCGGATCAACCCCGCAGCAGACGCAACACGGCCCTCTCACCGAACAAGAGGTCGAGAAGGTGCGGACCGGGTACACCTTCGACCCGGCGACCGCGACCCTCGATCTCGGCGCCCTTCTCAACGGAGACCCCGTCCCCGCGGCGCAGATCCGCATCCCGCTGCCGATGATGAACCGCCACGGGCTCGTCGCGGGCGCGACCGGCACGGGCAAGACGCGCACGCTTCAGGGGCTCGCCGAGCAGCTCGCGGCGAAGGGCGTGCCCGTGTTCGCCGCCGACATCAAGGGCGACCTGTCGGGCGTCGCGACGCCCGGGGAACCCAGCGAGAAGCTCCTCGCCCGCACACAGGCGATCGGTCAGGACTGGAAGCCCGAGGCATCCGTCACCGAGTACTTCGCGCTGGGCGGCGTCGGAAAAGGCGTGCCGGTTCGGGCGACGGTGTCGGGCTTCGGCCCGCTGCTGCTCAGCAAGGTGCTCGGCCTCAACGACACGCAGGAGTCGAGCCTCGGCCTCGTGTTCCATTACGCCGATGCGAACGGCCTGGCGCTCGTCGACCTGTCGGACCTGCGCGCCGTGCTCACGCACCTCACGAGCGACGAGGGCAGGGCCGAACTCAAGGAGCTCGGTGGCCTGTCGGCGGCGACGGCCGGCGTGATCCTGCGCGAGCTCATCACCTTCGCGGATGCCGGAGCCGACGTGTTCTTCGGCGAGCCCGAGTTCGACGTCGCCGATTTCATCCGCACGGCGCCCGACGGCCGCGGCGTCATCAGCCTGCTCGAGGTGCCCGGAGTCATCGACAAGCCGGCGCTGTTCTCGACGTTCCTGATGTACCTGCTGGCCGAGCTGTTCGAGATCCTCCCCGAAGTGGGGGACGCCGACAAGCCGAAGCTGGTGTTCTTCTTCGACGAGGCGCATCTGCTGTTCAAGGACGCCTCGAAGGACTTCCTCGCGGCGATCGTGCAGACGGTGCGACTCATCCGCTCGAAGGGCGTCGGCGTCTTCTTCGTGACGCAGACTCCGAAGGACGTGCCGTCCGACGTGCTCGGCCAGCTCGGCTCGCGCGTGCAGCACGCCCTTCGCGCCTTCACACCCGACGATGCCAAGGCGCTGCGCGCGACCGTCGGCACTTACCCGAAGTCGGGCTACGACCTCGAGCGGGTGCTGCAGGAGCTCGGCACGGGGGAGGCGATCGTCACCGTGATGAGCGAGAAGGGCGCACCGACGCCGGTCGCCTGGACGCGGCTGCGCGCGCCGCAGGGGCTCATGTCGCCGACGCCGGAGCCGGCGATCGTCGCGGCCGTGAACGCGTCGCCCCTCCTGGCCGAGTACGGCACGGCGATCGACCGGGAGTCGGCGCGCGAGATCCTCGCGAAGAAGATGCAGGCCGCCGACGACGCGGCCGCCGCCGAGGACGCTGCTCTGGCGAAGGCGAAGGCCGACGCCGAGTATGCGAAGCAGAAGGCCGCGATCGACAAGCAGCAGGCCGCGGCCGACAGGGCCAGCGCTGCGGCCGAGAAGAAGGCGCAGCAGGAGTACGAGCGTCTGCTCAAGAAGACGGCCGGCACGACGCGCACGTCGCGGTCGGCCCAGAAATCGCCGATCGAGCAGATTCTCAACTCGAAGTCGACCCAGACGATACTGGGTGGGGTGATCCGCGGGATCTTCGGCACCGGCAAGCGCTGACGCATCCCGACCCCGGCGGATCGCTCCCGATCCGGAAGGTCTCGCGTGCGCCGCACAGTGGTTCTCGTCGTCGCGCTGACGCTCGCGCTGGCGACGGCGGGGGTCGGCGTGTGGCTTGCGATCGCCGCAACGGCCGGGAACACGGATGCAGCGCCCTCGGCGTCCTCGTCGCCCTCGGCGTCGCCCACGGCACCGGTGACGGCCGACGACTACTGCTACGTCGAGGCGATGATCTACTACCGGGTCAAGGAGCAGGAACTCGCAGACACCCTGCTGCGCAAGCAGGGGATCGACGCCGGGGCGAGCGGGTTCGCCACCGGCATCGCGGCGCGCAGCGAAGACGAGCTCGAAGACCTGCGGGCGTGGTACCTCTCATGGGCGGATGCGCGTCCTGCCGAGCCGCCGGCCGACGGGCCGTGCGGCGGCCACGGCGCCGACCACGCGCAGATGCCCGGCATGCCGTCGTGGAGCATTCTGCAGGGGTTCGTCGACGCGCAGCACCCCGATGCCGAGCGCCGCTTCGCAGAGATCCTCCAGGCGCAGAATGCCGGGATGATCGCGCTGGTCACGCTCATCCTCGAGGGCGACCCGCATCCGGCTGTAGCCGGATCGGCCGAAGAGGTGCTGAAGCAGGCCGAGGCCGACCAGGAGACGCTGCAGGGCATCCTCGACGCCCTGCCGTGATCACCTCCGCTCGGGTTCGCGCGGATGCAGCGGTCCACAGCATCCGTGTTCCCCCTCCTCCGACAGGTCAACCGGGTCTCTGCATGACGGGGGAACGCGTTCCGGTCGGGGGCAAGCCCGGTTGACCTGTTGAAGCGGTGAGGCGCGACGTCACCAGCCGCTGAGCGAGCCGAGTGGAGCGAGCGCGCGCGCGGCGTCACGCAGCGCGCCGACGTGACGGGCCGCCACCGAGAGGCGCGAGATCGAGGTCGACAGCGTCACCGCCCCGATCGGACGGGCCGCGTCGTCGTGGATCGGGACCGCGAGGCAGCCGCGATCGGAGGTGAGCAGGGCGGCCTGCTCGGTGTAGCCGCGGACGGCGTACGCCTCGTGGATCGCGCGCACGTCGTCCGCGGGCGGGGCGACGCGCCAGTTCGGCGCCTGCGGCATCCGACGGTCCGGGTGCGCGACGAGCCAGAGATGTCCGATCGCCGAGCGCGTGGGATCGGCGAGGAGGGCGTCGCGGTCCGACAGCGGCTGGGACTCGTCCTCGTCGAGGACCATCAGGCCCGAGCGGTGGAAGGCGAACAGGTGCACGGCCTCGCCGGTGTCGTCGCGCAGCCGGGCCACCACCGCCGCGTGCTCGGGCCGGGTGCGCGCGCCCACGATCGCGGCGAGCTCCAGCACGCGCGTTCCGAGCAGGAACCCCGAGAAGTCGCCGCGACGCACGAGATACTCGTCGCGCACGAGCGAGTTGACCACGCGGTACACCGTCGCGCGGGGCGCGCCGACGGCACGGGCGATCTCGGCCGCCGAGGCGCCGCGGTCGTCGCGGGCGACCTGCTCGAGGATCTCGAGAGCCAGGCCCAGACCCTTCTCCGGCAGGCGGGTGTCGCCCGCGAGGCCCGCGCCGTTCACGTCCGCGCCGGCCCGTCGATGCAGTCGGCGTCGGTCGGCCAGTCGTGCACGCCGACGCGGGCGGCCACACGGGGATGGCGCGCCAGGCGGACCGAACCGGCCACCACGACCGCGGCGAGGATGCCCACGGACCACAGCAGACCCGCCGGATTGTCGCGCAGCGTCGCGGCGAGGTAGAAGCCCAGCACGCACAGCAGCCCCGCGAGCGGACCGACGCTGAGCACGACCGCCCGGACGGTGAGCTCGCCGATCCGAGCGAGGAACACCGGAGCCGCCGCGCACACCAGCGCGTAGGCGAGCACGAAGCCGAGGATCGACGCCGGCGAGGTGACGATGCGCATGTCCTGTCGGCTGCCTCCCCACGCGAGGATCGCGACCGGCACCAGCGTGACCGCAGAAGCAAGCAGTACGCCGCCGATCGCCGGCACCCCGCGCCGCGACACGCGCCCGAACGCCGCGGGCATCAGCCCCTCGCGGCTCATCGCGAAGACCAATCGCGTCGCGGCGTTGGTCATGGCGAGCGCGCACGCGAGGAACGAGATCGCGACGATCACGTCGATGAGGGTCGCGAGTCCGGTGACGGACGCGAGGGAAGCCGCACCCGGGCGCTCTGCGACGATCGACAGCTGCGCCGCGGTGCCGACGAGCATCACGAGCCCCGTGGCGCCGACGCTCACCATGATCGCGCGGGGGACGGCGGCGAACGGGCGACGGGTCTCGGGGCCGAGCGCGGCGCCGCTCTCGAATCCGACGAAGCCGATCAGGGCGAAGGCGACGCCGGTGATGATCGCCTCGAGCGACACATCCGGGGCGCGAGGGATGAGCAGACCGACGTCCCAGCGGGTGAGGCTGAGCGCGGCGATGGAGAGGCATAGCACGGTCACGACGGCGATCGACTCGAGCACCAGCAGCACGCGCGTCGACATGCGCAATCCACGGGCGACGACGAAGGCGATGACCGCCCCGAACCCGGCGATGAGGGCGATCACGAGCCACGGGGGCGCATCGCCTCCGCTGAGGATGTTCGCGAGCCGTGTGGACCCCGAGGTGAGCGTGTTCATCGCCACGGCGAGGTAGCCGATCCCCAGCGCTGCCCCGGTGACGAGACCCGCGTGGGAGCCGAGCCCGCGTACCGCGAACGTGTACAGGGAGCCGGTGCTCACGATGCGTCGCGCGAACATGCCGATCACGAGGCCCACGCCCACCACCAGGGTGATCGTGATCGCGATGTCGAGGAAGGCGAAGGAGCCGCTTCGTGCGAAGGCGGCGGCGGGATGGATCAGGAGCACGCCGGCAGGAGCGGTGGCCGCCACGGACTGCGCGACCACGTCGATCGTGTGCGCGTGGCGTCGGCGGAGTCCGGCGAACGGAGAGCTGGCTCCGAGATCGTTGCGCGGACGAGCCCGCTCGATCGCGCCCGCGAGTGCACTGCTCACGCGACCTCCTCGCTTCCGGCGCTCGCCGCCATGCGGCTGGCCGTGACGCTACCGGGTGCGCGTTGCCGGGAACGACGAGCCATGTTTCGGCCGCGTGACGAGCCGTGGGAACGAAGTGCGCCGGGCGCGCGCCCTCGTCTCACCAGGTTTTCGCCCGACGTTCTCGGCCCTGAATCATCGGGAAACGGCGGCGTCCAAGAATCGGCCTCGATGCGGGTGCGAGCCGCATCTTCGCCGTCGAAAGGACTCCTGTGACCGAACAACAGCTCTCCACCGAGGGGGACTCGCCGCCCTCGGACCCGCGGCCCTCGAGGCGGGGCCGTTTCCTCACTCCCCGTGCGCTGGGCATCGGCTCTGCGCTCGCCGCGACCGCCGCGGCTGTCGCCCTCGTGTTCGCGACGCAGACCGCCGTGCAGGCGACCTCGTCTCCCGAATCGCCGGCGTCCACCCCCATCGCCGCCGACAGCACCGACGAGGACGCCCCCGAGAAGGCGACGGAGGTTTCGAAGCCGACCACCGTCGCCGCCGCGTATGACGGGCTCACCGGCGCCGAGGTCGAGTACGTGCGCTTCCTCGGCGCCCAGGACCCCGCGTTCGCCGCGGGCAAGGACCTGTTCGGCGAGCCTGGCCTGCAGTTCCTCTCGACCGACGTCGCCGACCCGCAGGCGTACTCGGACGGGCACCGCCGGCTGCTCTCGCTGTACTACGACTACGCCACCAACGAGACGGTCAGCATGATCGTCAACGTCACGAACGGCGCGATCGAATCGGTCGACCGTGCGTCGGGCACGCAGCCCGCGCCGACCGATGCCGAGACCTCGTTCGCGTGGGAGCTGCTGCTCGACGCTGACACGGCGCAGCCCGTGGTCGACGAGTTCGCCGCACTCACCGGCGGCTCGGTCCTGACCCCGGCATCCGCCGAGGTGCTCCTCACCGCGCACTCGTTCGTGACGGATGCCGGATCCTTCGGCGCCGAATCGTGCGGCGTCGACCGGTGCGTGCAGGTGCTCGCCCAGGTCGACGGCGGCGCCTTCCTCACCACCAGCACGTACGTCGTCAACCTGTCGACGCGTGCCGTCCTGTCCATCTCATGACCATGGAGACACCCCCGATGAAACGAACCTCCCTCCGCCGGCTCCTCGGCGCGGGCACCGCGATGGCCCTCCTCGCGGGCGGCCTCGTGCTGTCGGCGCCGGTCGCGGCGTCCGCGCAGACCGTCACCGAGGCGTCCTGCTCCGGCGAATCCCTCGTCTCGGAGACGCTGGAGTCCGGCTCGAGCTGGCAGATGTGCTGGCGCCTCGACACCTACCGAGGCCTCGTGCTCGACAAGATCGCGTACCAGCCGCGCGACGACGCGGCGCCGATCCTCGTGCTCGACTCGATCGCGCTCGCGCAGCTCAACGTGCCGTACGACACGGGCGCCACCGAGTACAACGACGTCACCACCTACCAGGTCGGCGGTCGCCGGCTGCAGGCGATCGAGGCCGTCGACTGCCCGGTGGGCGAGGTCTTCAACGCGTGGGTCGACGCGACCCGCGGCTCGATCCCCGCGCTCTGCATCGGCGAGGAGGACTCGGGCCTCGCGTACCGCTCGAACATCGCCCGTGACGCGCTGTACGCGGCGCAGGGCACCGACCTCGTGCTGCACACGGTCTCGCGGATCGGCTGGTACGAGTACCAGACCGAGTACCGGTTCCACGACGACGGCGAGATCTCGGTGCGCCTCGGCGCGACCGGCGACCTGTCGCCCAATGACTACGTGAACGTCGTCAACCAGGGCTGGCCGATCGCGCCAGGCCAGGAGGACTTCGCGGTCAACCACTACCACTCGGCGTTCTGGCGCGTGGACTTCGGCATCGACTCGGGCGCGAACCAGGTCGTCGAGAAGTTCGCGACCACGCCGACGGGCGAGTACGGCACGACCGGCGACACCGGCCACACCGCGATCCTCGAGACGCAGCTCACCCAGATCACGAACGAGACCAAGACGATGGGCGCGAACCGCGAGGCATACCGGGTCGTGAACCCGGAGAGCCTCAACGCGGACGGCCACGCCCGCTCGTACGAGATCATCGTGCCGCGCGACCAGGCGTACAACCTCAACCCCGAGACCGACTTCGACATCGCCTTCACCTCGGCGAAGTCCGATGAGGTGCACGCCAGCCACAACCTGATCCCCTCGAAGGCGGGTCAGATGGTCACCGACTACATCGCCGACGGCGAGACGCTCGAGGACCCGGTGGCGTGGGTGAACGTGGGCTTCCACCACATCAACCGGGACGAGGACCAGAGCCCCATGCCGATCCACTGGCAGGGATTCACCCTCTACCCGCGCGACTTCGCCGCGCAGAACCCCAACATCCCCGAGGGCCGCAAGTGGGTCAACGGCGACATGCGGGGCGTTCCGAACCCCAACATCACCCCGACGCCCACCGCGTCGCCGACGCCCACCCCGACGACCGAGCCGACGGGTGAGCCGACGCCGACCGCGACCCCGACCACGCCGGGCAACGGGAACGGGAACGGCAACGGGAACGGGAACGGGAACGGGAACGGCAACGGCAACGGCAACGGCAACGGGAATGGGGCCACGCCGGCCCCGGCCTCCGTGACGTTCGGCTCGGGCGAGGTCGCTCCGGGTGCCGCGCAGACGGCCACGGCCGCCGGCTTCACCCCGGGCGAGACGGTGAGCGCCGTTCTTCACTCCGACCCGGTCGCTGTCGGCACGTTCGTCGCCGACAGCGAGGGCGTCGTGAGCGCGCAGTTCGTCGTCCCGTCGGCCACGCCGGCCGGAGAGCACACCCTCGTGCTGACCGGGCAGACCTCGTCGGCGGTGGCGCAGGGCACGTTCACCGTGGCGTCCGCGTCGCCCGCAGCGGTGTTCGGCGCCCTGGCCACCACGGGCACCGACGCGAATCGCTGGGCGCTCTCGGGGCTCGTGCTCCTGGTCGCCGGCGCGGGCCTCGCCGGCACCTCGTGGTACCTGCGGCGTCAGCAGAGCCTGAAGGCTCACGCCTGACCCGCTCCCGCGGGGCGGCGCCCGGCGCCGTCCCGCGGGACCCTCCCTCGGCGCACCCGCCGGGGACGCGGCATCCGACCCGAAAGGACACCTGATGCGCAATCGCATCGCCGCGCTCGGCGTCGTGCTGGCCCTGTCGACCGTGGTCGTCGGCGCCACCGCCGTCGCGCTCGCGCTGACGACGCCGGAGGACTCGGCTCCGCAGGCGGCAGCCTCAGGAGCGATGACGGATGCCGCCACCGCCGCCTACCCGACCCTCGAGGACCACTGCTACATCGAGGGCATGATCCCGCACCACGAGCAGGCGCTCGAGCTGAGCCGCCTGGTGCTCGGCGCCCCCGGTGTGCGCGAGCGCACACGGGCGCTCGCCGACTTCATCGTCGCGGACCAGACCGCCGAGATCGACACGATGCGTGCCTGGCAGACCGCGTGGCGCGGCGCCATTCCCGCCGAGGGGTCGGCCGGCGGCCACCAGGGTCACGATGCTGCCCAGGCCGCCGCCGGTACCATCCCGACCGGCTGCGGAGATCACGCGCACATGCAGATGAAAGGCATGGCGACCGCCGAGCAGCTGGCCGCACTGGACGCGGCCGACGGTGTCGCCGCCGACCGGATGTTCCTCGCGCTGATGATCGCGCACCACGAGGGTGCGCTCGAGATGGCGGAGAACGCCGTCCGTGAGGGATCGAACGCGTTCGTCCGCAACTCCGGCAAGCACGTGCTCGTCGAACAGCAGCGCGAGGTCGCCGCCATGACCGCGCTGCTCGCCGAGGCGTCGTGACCCCGGTCGCTCAACAGGCCGATCGGGCTTCGACGGGCGATTCGCATCGGGTCGGATCCGGGGATTCCGCGGCCGACCCGTCGACGCGGGGCGACGGCGGCCGGGGCGACGGCAGGCGGGGCGACGGCAGGCGGGGCAGGCTCGTGTCCATCGCAGCGGTTGTCGCTCCCGTCGTGTTCGGGCTCGTGATCGCCACGGCCTTCGGCGTCGCGACCGTTCGCAACGACTCGATGAGCCCGACCCTGCACAGCGGTGCCACCGTCGTGTTCGATCGCTGGAGCACGCCCGCGCGCGGCGACGTCGTCCTCGTCGTCGACCGCGAGGGCTGGTCGGGCACGCCCGACACGCTCCTCGTGAAGCGGGTCGTCGGCGTCGGTGGGGATGTCGTGATCTGCTGCGAAGCGGGCAGCGGTCGGCTCCTCGTCAACGATCACCCTCTCGACGAGCCCTACGCGGGCGAGGTGCGCCCGGGCGGCGACATCCCCTTCCGCGTCGCGGTGCCCGACGGTGCGGTCTGGGTCATGGGCGACAACCGCGCCGGCTCGGCGGACTCGCGCCTCTCGGTGTCCGAGCCCGGTCACGGCGCCGTGCCGCTCGGCGACCTCCGCGGCACGGTGCGCCTCTGGTGGGGCGGCTGAGACCCCGCCTCGTGCGGATCCGCCGGCCCGCAGCATCCGTGCGTCCTGCTCCCGCGTACATCTGTGACGAACGAACATCGAGGGGCGGGGCCGCCCCGGGGCGTCGGGCGAGGCATAGCCTGGAGGTATGGCGACGAAGCCCCCGACAGCCGACATCGATGAGACCCGCCTGCGCGCGTCGCGACCCAAGAAGGTCGCGGTGGGCGTGCCGGCGGTGCTGCACGCGCTCGAGATCGCGAACGAGCAGATGGGCGTCATGCGCTCGGTGCAGACGCTCATGCGGGTCAACCAGAAGGACGGCTTCGACTGTCCCGGCTGTGCGTGGCCCGAGGAGGACAAGCGCCACATCGCGGAGTTCTGCGAGAACGGCGCCAAAGCGGTCGCCGAGGAGGCGACGCTGCGCCGCGTGGGTCCGGAGTTCTTCGCCGCGCACTCGCTCGACGAGCTGCGCGCCCATGACGACTGGTGGCTCGGGCAGCAGGGCCGGCTGACCCACCCCATGGTCCTCGACGAGGGGGCTTCACACTACCGCCCGATCTCCTGGGACGACGCGCTCTCACTCGTCGCCGACGAGCTGAAGGCCCTCGATGACCCCGATGAGGCCGTCTTCTACACGTCGGGACGCACGTCGAATGAGGCGGCGTTCCTCTACCAGCTGCTCGTGCGCGGCCTCGGCACCAACAACCTGCCCGACTGCTCCAACATGTGCCACGAGTCGTCGGGCTCGGCGCTCACCGAGACGATCGGCATCGGCAAGGGCACCGTCTCGATCGAGGACGTCCACGAGGCGGACCTGCTGATCGTCGCCGGCCAGAACCCGGGCACCAACCATCCCCGCATGCTGTCGGCCCTCGAGAAGGCCAAGCGGCGCGGCGCGACGATCATCGCCGTCAACCCGCTGCCCGAGGCCGGGCTGATGCGGTTCGAGAACCCGCAGACGGTGCGCGGCGTCGCGTTCGGCGGCACGAAGCTCGCCGACGAGTTCGTGCAGATCCGGCTCGGCGGCGATCAGGCGCTGTTCCAGGCCATCGGCAAGCACCTCCTCGAGGCCGAAGCCTCTGACGGGGGAGTGCTCGATCACGACTTCATCGCGGCGCACACCAGTGGTTTCGACGCCTATCGTCAGGCGATGACGGATGCCCCGTGGCGAGACCTCGTCACCGCCACCGGTCTGCCCGAGAAGGCGCTGCGCCGCGTGGGCGAGGCGGTGCGAACCTCGAAGGCGACCATCGTCTGCTGGGCGATGGGGCTGACCCAGCACAAGCACTCCGTGCCGACGCTGCGCGAGGTCGTCAACGTGCTGCTGCTGCAGGGCAACATCGGGCGACCCGGCGCCGGTGTCTGCCCGGTGCGCGGGCACTCGAACGTGCAGGGCGACCGGACGGTGGGGATCTACGAGAAGCCTTCGGCGGCGTTCCTCGATGCGCTCGACGCCGAGTTCGGGTTCGCCGCTCCGCGCGAGCACGGCTTCGACACCGTCCAGGCGATCCGCGCGATGCGCGACGGGCAGGTGCGGTTCTTCATGAGCATGGGCGGCAACTTCGTCTCGGCCACGCCCGACACCGCCGTCGTCGAGGCGGGGATGGCCCGGGTAGGGCTCACCGTGCACGTGTCGACGAAGCTCAACCGATCGCACGTGGTCACCGGCCGCCGCGCCCTCATCCTGCCGACGCTCGGACGCACCGACCGCGACCGCCGCGGCGGACGCGAGCAGCGGGTCACGGTGGAGGACTCGATGGGCGCGGTCCACTCCTCGCGCGGGCGACTCGCCCCGCCGTCGGAGGAGCTGCTCAGCGAGGTCGCGATCGTGGCACGGCTGAGCGCACTGATCTTCGGGGCCGCGGATGCCGCGGCGACGGCGCCACGAGCGGGGGAGATGTCGCGAGCGGAGGACGACTTCGCCGCATCCGCTCCTCCCGTGCTCACCTCTCCTCCGCTCGTCGCAGCCGCGCGGGGGAGTGCCGACCCGGGGACCGACCACGGGCTTCCCGAGCACGGCGCGGCGGAGGGCGAGCGTCCGGATCCCGTGGGGGTGCAGCATCCGTCCAACGTCCCTCAGGCCGACTGGGCGGCGCTCGAGGCCGACTACGCGCTGATCCGCTCGCACATCGAGCGGGTCGTCCCGGGTTTCGACGACTACGAGGAACGCATCGACAAGGGGCGCACGCTGCACCTGCCGAACGGTCCGCGCGACGCGCGCCGGTTCGCCACCGTCGACGGCAGGGCGCGGTTCACGGTGAACCGGCTCGAGTACCCGGTGATCCCGCGCGGCCGGCTCCTGCTGCAGACCCTCCGCTCGCATGACCAGTACAACACCACGATCTATGGCAAGGACGATCGGTACCGCGGCATCCACGGCGGCCGACGTGTGGTGCTCGTGAACGCGAAGGACATCGTGTCGCTCGGGTTCACGGAGAACGACGTCATCGACCTCGTGTCGGAGTGGACGCGCCCCGACGGCACGATCGAGGAGCGCCGTGCCGAGGAGTTCCGCATCGTCGCCTACCGCACGCCGCGGGGGAACGCCGCCGCGTACTATCCCGAGACGAACGTGCTCGTGCCGCTCGACTCGGTCGCCGACGTCTCGGGCACGCCGACGTCGAAGTCGGTGATCGTCCGGCTCGAGCGCCGCGCGTGATCCGCGCGTGCGCACCTAGGCTGGACGCATGACCCGAGCCGCTGTCGTCACCGTGTCGGACCGCTCGGCCGCGGGTTCGCGGACGGATGAGAGCGGACCGCTCGCGGTCGCCGCGCTCCGCGAGGCCGGCTTCGACTGCGCAGATGCCGTCGTCGTCCCCGACGGCGCCGACAGTGTCGAGCGCGCCCTCACGGCGGAGGTCGTCGCAGGCGTGAAGCTCATCGTCACGACCGGCGGCACGGGGGTCTCGCCGCGCGACCAGACGCCCGAGGGCACCGCGCGCGTGGTGACCCGCCATATCCCCGGCATCTCCGAGGAGCTGCGTCGCCGCGGTGCCGCCGAGAAGCCCGTGGGAATGCTCACGCGCGGCCTGGCCGGCGTCGTGGACCCCCACGGCGTGCTCGTCGTGAACCTTCCGGGATCCCCCGGGGGCGTGGCATCCGGGATGCCGGTGGTGGTGTCGGTCGCCCGCCACGTGCTCGACCAGCTCGGCGGGAGCGACCACTGATGGCCGTGTCGACCCATGCCGTGCGGATCGCGGCGATCAGCGCCGAGCCGCTCGATCTCGACGCCCACCTGCGCGCCGTCGACGACGCGCACATGGGCGCGGTCACCACGTTCGTGGGGCGCGTGCGCGATCACGATCCGGATGCCGCCACCGCCGTCGTCGCCCTCGAATACTCCGCCCACCCCGACGCCGAGGCCACGCTCTCCCAGCTGGCGGCGGCCGCCATCGGCTCGACCGGAGCACTCGTCGCGGTGTCGCATCGGGTCGGGACCCTGCAGGTCGGCGATGCCGCCGTCGTGATCGCGGTCGCCTCGGCGCACCGAGCGGAGGCCTTCGAGGTCTGTCGCACGCTCATCGAGACGATCAAGACGGACCTCCCGGTGTGGAAGCGTCAGGTCGAAGCCGACGGCACCGCGACCTGGCTCGGCCTCGGCGGCTGAGCCCACCGGAGCGCCGAGCACAGAATCGGAGTCCACCGCCGCCACGCCGGGTCGAGGCATCCGTCCCCGCCGTGTCGCCGGAGATCTCCGATGCTCTGCGCGCCGTCGGGGCCCTCAGCCGCCGGCGAAGGGCGGCAGCACGTCGACGAGTTCGTCGGCGCCGAGGGGGGTGTCATCGTCGACGCGCGAACCGCCGACGAGCACGGCGCAGCGGGGGAGGATCCCGCCGAGGCTCGGGTAGGCCGCCGAAACGGCGTCGCGCAGCGCGCCCAGCGTGGGCTCCGAGCGGCGTTCGGTGTCGAGGCCGGTCGCCTCCTGGGCGGCGGCGAAGTATCGGACGACGGCCACTAGACCTCCCACTCGTTCGCCATCGCGGTGATCACGGCGACAGCGGCCGCCGTGTCTTCGGGCGAGCCGCCGGCGCGACCGGCGACGAGACCGGCGGCGAACGCGCTGAACGGCGCCGCCGGGCGTGCGACTCCCAGCGCGACGTCGCGCGCGAGGTCGAGGATCAGGGCCACGGGGAGCTCTTCCGGCGCGAGGCCGAACCGCTCGCGCAGCGCGTCGGCCCACGCGTCGAGGGCCTCGGGCGGAAGGGTGCGGGACTGCTCGCTCATGACGGCTCCTCCGGTGCGTGCTCGGCCCTTCTCCGGGCCTCCTCCAGATCCTCCCACGTGTCCACGTCGCGGGTCAGGTCGTCGGGCGCGACCACGACCGTGATCGCGAGATCGTCGAGCAGCGCGCGGACGGGGGCGTCACGACCGGCATCGGGAAGAACGGATGCTGCGGCCCGCAGCGCGCCCGTGCGATAGGCGCCGATCAGCCACTGCGGCCGGCTCGACGCGTCGGCGAGGCAGACGCCGTCGCTGTCGGAGGGGAGGAGCGGGATGTCGTCGACGAGCCGACGCACGGCGGCGCCGGTGCCCGGGAGGTCGCACGCGAGCACCAGCGTCCACGCAGGGTCGTCGTCCTCCGACCAGGAGGCGAGAGCGGCGACGACGGCCGCCGCAGGTCCGGTGAACGGCGGGTCCTCGCGCACCCAGTCGACCGGCAGCGTCTTGTCGAGGACGGGCGCCACCACGGTGATCGGCCGGGCGGCGGCATCCGTCGCCGCTGTCACGGCTGCCGCCAGCAGAGTGCGCCCGCCCACGTCGAAAAGCGGCTTCGCCGCACCGTCGACGCGGGACGCGCGGCCGCCCGCCAGCAGGATCGCGCCGAGGCCGCCCTCAGTCGGGGTCATGCCTCGTCCGGGCGATGCCAGTCGCCGCTCTTGCCACCGGTCTTCGTCACGATGCGCACGTTTTCGATGGAGGTTCCCTTGTCGAGGCCCTTCACCATGTCGACGACCGCGAGCGCGGCGACCGAGACCGCGGTGAGCGCCTCCATCTCGACGCCGGTGCGGTCGGCGGTGCGCACCGTCGCCTCGATGCTCACACCGTCGTCGACGATCGCGAGGTCGACCGTCGCGCCGTGCACGCCGATCACGTGGGCCAGCGGCAGCAGTTCGGGGGTGCGCTTGGCGGCCTGGATGCCCGAGATGCGGGCGACGGCGAGCACATCGCCCTTCGGCACCGAGCCGTCACGCAGCGCGGCGACGACGTTCGCGGCGCACCGGACGAACCCGCGCGCGGTGGCGGAGCGCACCGTCGGCTGCTTGAGGGTCACGTCCACCATGCGGGCGTGTCCCGCTTCGTCGAGGTGTGTGAACGTCGGCTGCTCGGTGCTCATGAGATCAGCATGACATCGACGAGGTCGCCCGCTGCGACGGCGTCGACCTCGGCCGGCACGATGGCGTACGCCTCGGCGCGGCCGAGTCCTCCGGCCAGATGCGATCCGCCGGAGGTCGCGGGGATCACGCGCCACGCCCCGGGGTCGGTGCGGTCGATGGTGACGGGAAGGTATTGCCGCCGGCCCGGCGGAGTGCGCCAGTCCGCGGCCGCGGGCAGCGTGAGAACGGGGCGATCCCGCACCCGGCGACCCTGCATGAGCAGCAGGGCGGGTCGCACGAACACCTCGAACGACACTCCGGCGCTGACCGGGTTGCCGGGCAGACCGAACAGCAGCGCGCCCGAGGGAAGGCGGCCGAAGCCCTGGGGCTTGCCCGGCTGCATGGCGACCTTCGAGAACGTCATCGTGCTCTCAAGCGTCGTCTTGACGACCTCGTAGGCGCCCGCGCTCACGCCGCCCGAGAAGACGACGACCTCCGCCGACCGCGGTGACCTCGGATCGGTCACCTCCGCCAGCACAGCATCCAGGTCGCCCGGCTCGTCGGGAACGCTCGCGCGCCGCACGACCTCGGCGCCCGCGTCGGCGGCGAGTGCGGCGAGCAGCACGCTGTTCGACTCGGGGATCTGGCCGCGGCGCAGTGGCGCCCCGGGTTCGACCAGCTCGCTGCCGGTCGAGATCACGGCTACCCGCGGTCGGCGCGCGACCGCGACTACCGCGACGCCGCACGCCGCGACCGCCGCGACCTGCAACGCACCGAGCACGACGCCCGCGGGGAGCACCTCGTCGCCGGCACGCGCGTCTTCTCCCGCGCGGCGGACGTGCGCGCCGAGGGCGCGCGGCGCTCGCAGCACCGAGATCGACCCGAGCGAGTCGGCGAGTCCGCCGGCGGTGTCCTCGAAGGGCACGATCGCGTCGGCGTCGGTGGGGACGGGGGAACCCGTCATGATGCGGGCGGCCTCGCCGGGTGCGAGCTTCGGGTCGGCGGCGGTTCCGGCAGGCAGGTCGGCGACGACACGGAGGGTCACCGGGGCGCCGGGGGCAGCATCCGCGACATCCGCGAAGCGCACGGCGAAGCCGTCCATGGCGGAGTTGTCGAAGACGGGGATGTCGACGGCCGCCCGCACCGGTGCGCGAAGCGTTCGGCCGTGGGCGTCGGCGAGAGGGATGCGCTCAGCGGGCAGCGGCTGGGCGGCGGCCAGCACGTCGGCGAGCTGCTCCTCGACGGCGCGGAGCCCGCTCACGCGTGCACCGCGCTGATGTCACGGTTGTACGCGTCGATGCCTCCGGCGAGGACGGATGCCTCGACCCCGGCGTCACGCAGAACAGCCGCTGCGCGCTGCGCGCGCATTCCCACCTGGCAGACGACGACCACGGCCGGCGCGCTGATCCGCGACGGGTCGGCGAGCACGTCGCCGAGGGGCAGCAGCACCGAACCCGGGATGACGCCACGCTCCGTCTCGAAGGGCTCGCGCACGTCGAGCAGCATCGAGCCGGCGCGCTGCGCCGCCAGGGCCTCCGCGGGGGACAGCTGCGGGATGGCGGGGAGTGGTGCCGCATCGCCTCGGGTCGATGCCCCTGCCGTGGGTGCAGGAGCGGTGCCATCCACCGCCGGTCGCAACGGCACCTCGTCGGTGCGACCGCGGAGCGCGTCGATCACGAGCACGCGGCCCAGGAGCGGCTCGCCGACCCCGGTGATCAGCTTCACGGTCTCGGTCGCAAGGAGCGACCCCACCTGCAGGCACAGCGAGCCGAGCACGCCGACCTGTGCACACGACGGTGCTTCGCGCCCGGCGTCCGGCGGGTACAGATCCGCGAGTCTGATCGGTCGCTCTCCGGCGGGCGGCGCCGACCAGAAGACGGTGACCTGCGCGTGGAACTCCTGCACGACGCCCCACACGAGGGGCACGCCCAGCTGCTCGCACGCCACGGCGACGGCCTCGCGGGTCTCGAACGTGTCGGTGCCGTCGACCACGATGTGCGCGCCCGAGAGGAGGTCCGCCGCGTTGTCGGTCGTGAGCAGCTCCCGCACCGGACGCACCACGGTGGTGGGTGAGAGGTCCGCGGCGATGCGCACCGCCGAGTCCACCTTCGGCGCCCCCACATCGCTCACCCGATGCATCACCTGGCGCTGGAGATTGGATGCCTCGACCAGGTCGTCGTCGATCACGGTGATGGTGCCGACCCCCGCGGCCGCGAGGGCGAGCACGGCGGGAGAGCCGAGACCGCCGGCTCCGACGACGGCGACGTGCGCCGCGGCGAGCCGGCGCTGGGCGATCTCGCCGAAGCCGGCCAGCACACGGTGACGGGCGGTGCGCGTGCGTTCGGAGTCGGTCAGCTCGGCGACCGGCTCGACGAGCGGGGGAAAAGCCATGCCCTCAGGCTAGCCGCGCCCGTGCGCACGCAGGCCGGTCGTTCGGCAGCTCCGATCAGTCCTGCTCAGCGATCTGCCGGCGGCGGCAGAGCATGGCGCCTACTGTGCTCCGAGACCGGCTGCGCGGCGAGCACGTCATGCGGCGACGCGCGAGGCCGCACGACGTCATGTTCCGTCCAGGGGGACGGGCGTGCGGCCTAGCCTGCGTTCATGGGTGACGTGGTGGGTGTCGTGGCGCGGACAGGCCGCGCGGTCGTGCGGGTCGACGGACGGGAACCGCCGGCGCTCGAACGAGTATGGGCCGAGGCTCTCCCGGAGCTCTCCCGCCCGGTCGCTCCCGTCCGGACTCCGCGGCCGCGGGTGCTCGTGCTGAACGACGAGGTCGCCGTCGAACTCGGCCTCGACCCCGACTACCTGCGCTCGCCGGAAGGGGGCCGCTTCCTGACCGGTGAGTCGCTCGGGTCGGGGTCCGTCCCCGTGGCCCAGGTGTACGCAGGGCATCAGTGGGGCGTCTTCAAGCCGATCCTCGGCGACGGTCGAGCGGCGCTCCTCGGTGAGCGGCGTGACCGCGCCGGACGACTGCGCGATGTGCACGTGAAGGGGATCGGCCCCACGTCGATGTCGCGGGTCGACGGGTTCGCCGTGGTCGGGCCGATGCTTCGCGAGTTCCTCATGGCCGAGGCGATGCACGCGCTGCGCGTTCCCACCACGCGGGCGCTCGCCGTGGTGGCCACCGGTGCTCCTCGCGACCATGACGGTCGTGTGCTTCCCGGCGCCGTCCTTGCCCGAACGGCGTCGAGCCACGTGCGGTTCGGCTCGTTCGAGTACGTGCGCGCGCAGGGCGACTCCGAGCTGCTGCGCCGGCTCGCGGATCACGTCATCGCACGCCATCACCCGGCGGCGGCCGGCGCCGATCATCCGTATCGTGCGCTGCTCGACGGGATCGTGGATGCGGTCGCGGCCGTCACCGTCGACTGGATGCGCACCGGCTTCGTGCACGGCGTCCTCAGCACCGACAACGTGCTGGTGTCGGCGGAGACCATCGACTACGGTCCCTGCGCGTTCCTCGACGCGTACGAACCCGGTGCGTACTTCAGCTCCATCGACCAGCTCGGCCGCTACGCCTACGACAGGCAGCCCTCGATCATGCGATGGAACCTCGAGCGGCTCGGCGACGCCCTGGCGCCGCTGCTCGCAGACGATCCCGCGGCCGGCGCATCGGTGGCCAGAGAGATCGTCGACACGTTCGACGGGCGCTATCGGTCGTACTGGGCCGCGGCGTTCCGGGACAAGCTCGGGTTGGATGATCGGATCGACGAGCAACTCGCCGCCGAGCTCGCCCAGGGCGCCCTCGACCTGCTCGCGGACCACGGGGTCGACTTCACCGGGTTCTGGCGCGATCTCGCGGCGGCTGCGGAGCAGGATCGGCAGCCGCTGCGCGATCGCTTCCTCGGACCGGTCGCCAGGCTCGACGCGTGGCTCGCCCGATGGTCGGCGCTGGCGCCGGACGCCGCCCTCATCCGGGCGACGAACCCGCTGTACATCGCCCGCAACCACATCGTCGAGGAGGCGCTGCAGGCAGCGACCGACGGGGATCTCGCGCCCTTCGAGCGGCTGCTCGACCTGCTGTGCGACCCGTACACCGAGCGGGCCGGGAGCGAGTACCGGCGCTTCGCGCGGCCGGCGCCTGAAGGCACGGCCCGGCATCGCACCTTCTGCGGCACGTGATCGCGGGCCCAACGCGGCCCGGACCTACTCGATCTCCGGCGGGCGGTACTTCATCGGCAGTCCTGCGACCACCAGCTCGTAGGAACGGTCGATCGCCTCGCGCAGCTCGTCGTCGGGGATGCCGCCGCCCGTTCTGAGCCGGTTCCAGCCGGAGCGCCCGATGTACGCCGCGACGGTGGCGTCGTCGGGATAGCGCGCCAGCCAATCGTCGGCCTCGTCACGCGTCGTCGCCGCCTTGACGCCGATCGAGCTGCCATCGCCGAGGAAGACGAAGATCTTCCCGCGCTCGCCTGGACCCACCTTGAAGACCGGGTCGTCCTCCCAGGGCTCGTCCTCCCACGCTCCCGGCTTCGCGGCACAGTACGCGCGGATGTCGTCCGGGGTCACCCCCTCAGTATCCTCGCCCGATCGGTTCGGAGGCGAGCCTCGGCGTGAACATCCCCGGGAACTCACCGCCACGCTCCGCCGCCCCACGCCCGAACCGCAGCTGCGGAGAATTCGAAGAGATAGGTCCGCATCTGCGGTGCTAGCGTGAGGGCGTGAGCAGTTACAAGATCGCCGAAGCGGCGCGCCTTCTCGGCGTGAGCGACGACACCGTCCGGCGGTGGGTGGACGCGGGGACGCTGGCGACGACCGGGGCATCGCCGATCGAGATCCCCGGCGACGCACTCGCGGCGCACGCGGTCGGGCTGGCCGCGACGCCGAAGGATCCGGGCGACGTGCTCTCCAGCGCCCGCAATCGGTTCGTCGGACTCGTCACGCGTGTGCAGATCGACGGCGTCATGGCGCAGGTCGACATCCAGTCCGGCCCGCATCGTGTGGTCTCGCTCATGTCGTCCGAGGCGGTGCGCGAGCTCGATCTCGAGCCCGGCTCCCTCGCCGTCGCCCTGGTGAAGGCCACGAACGTCATCGTCGAAACCCCGAAAGGCTGACATGCCGCGCTCCGCGCTTGTGCGCACCTCTGTCGTCCTCGCCTCCCTCGCGCTGCTGCTCACCGGCTGCGCGACCGGCGCCGATCAGGATCCGGCCGCGACGTCGGTGCCGACGACGTCGGCCGAGCCCGAGCTCGCCGGCGACCTCACGGTGTACGCGGCGGCTTCGCTGAAGGCGGCGTTCGATGAACTGGCGACGGAGTTCGAGGTGCAGCATCCGTCCGTCGATGTCCAGCCGATCACGTACGACGGCTCGTCGACGCTCGCGACCCAGATCATCGAGGGCGCTCCCGTCGACGTGTTCGCGTCGGCCGACGAGAAGAACATGCAGAAGGTCGTCGACGAGAAGCTGGCGTCCGGCCCGGAGCTGTTCGCGACGAACACGCTCGTACTGGTGGTGCCCGCCGGCAACCCGGGCGGCGTGGAGAGCCTCGACGATCTCGCGACCGCCGACCTCACCGTCGTGCTGTGCGCCGCCGAGGTGCCGTGCGGCGGGGCGTCTGCGACGCTGCTCTCGGACGCCGGCGTCACGGCGAGCATCGACAGCTACGAGCAGAACGTGACGGCGGTGCTGACCAAGGTCGCCGCCGGTGAAGCAGACGCGGGCCTCGTCTATGTGACGGATGCGGCGACCACCGACGACGTCGAGGCGATCGAGGTCGACGGTGCCGAGGATGTCGTGAACCGCTACTCGATCGTGGCTCTCTCCGCCGCGGCGGACCCCGAGGTCGCCGACGCGTTCGTCGCGTTCGTGGTGGGCGACGAGGGCCAGGAGGTGCTCGCGGCCCTGGGCTTCGGGGCGCCGTGACCACCGCCGCAGCGGCGCACGCGCCCGCGCGTGAGGAACGCGCGGGGTTCGTGCCGCGCGTTCTGGCCGTGCCGGCGGTGGTCGGGCTCGCGTTGCTCGTGCTGCCGCTCGGCGCTCTCGTGCTGCGGGTCGAGTGGGGGACGCTGTGGAGCGACGTCACCTCGCCCCAGGCGCTGTCGGCACTGGGGCTCTCGCTCGCGACCGGCGCGGCGGCCACGATCGTGTGCGTCGTGCTCGGAGTGCCGCTGGCGCTTCTCATCGCCCGGAGCACCGTGCGCACGGCCGCCGTGCTGCGGGCTCTGGTGACGGTGCCGCTCGTGCTGCCGCCGATGGTCGGCGGGGTGGCGATGCTGTTCCTCTTCGGCCGCACGAGCTGGCTCGGCGGCATCCTCGCGGAGTGGGGCATCCGCATCCCGTTCACGACGACCGCCGTCGTGATGGCGCAGACGTTCGTCGCGCTGCCGTTCCTCGTCCTCGCGCTCGAAGGCGCCCTTCGGGCGACCGGGGTCGGCTTCGAGCAGGCGGCCGCGGGCCTCGGGGCGGGCCGGTGGACGATCCTGGCCCGCGTGACCCTGCCCCTTGCCGCCCCGGGACTGGTCGCCGGGATCGTGCTGTGCTTCGCGCGCGCGATCGGCGAGTTCGGGGCGACGGCGCTGTTCGCGGGCAACGCGCCCGGCGTCACGCAGACCATGCCGCTCGCGATCTACACCGCCTTCAACGGCGCGGGCGTCTCGCAGGGCACGGCCGTCGCGCTGTCGCTGCTGCTGCTGGTGACCGCCGTCGGCGTGCTGCTGCTCGTGCGCGCCTGGCGAGCGGAGGCGCCGCGATGAGCGCCCTCGCTTGGCAGACCCGGAAGGATGCCGAACCCGGCGCCGTGGCTGGACTCGACGCCCGCGTGGTGGTGCGTCGCGGCGGGTTCGCCCTCGATGCCGTGCTGCGCGTGCCCGGCGGATCAGTGGTCGCCCTCATGGGTCCGAGCGGCGCCGGCAAGTCCACGCTCCTCGGGGTGCTCGCGGGCTTGACGGGGTTCGACCAAGGCCACGTACGTCTCGGGGATCGCACGCTCGACGAGTCTCCCGTACGCCGCACGCCGCCCGCGTCGCGCGGCGTGGTGCTCCTCGGGCAGGACCCGCGCCTGTTCCCGCACCTCAGCGCTCGCGACAACGTCGCCTTCGGGCTGCGCGTCCATGGCGCGGCCAAAGCCGCCGCCGCGGACGGAGCCGCCGACTGGCTCCGGCGCGTCGGCCTCGAGGGTCTGGGCGGGCGTCGTCCCGCGCAGCTGTCGGGGGGCCAGCAGCAGCGCGTCGCACTGGCGCGTGCGCTCGCCACGGCGCCCGCCGCGATCCTCCTCGACGAGCCGCTGACGTCGCTCGACACCGAGACCGCCGGCGATGTGCGCGCGCTCCTGCATCAGCAGCTCGCGGCCACCGGCACCACGGCGGTCGTCGCGACCCACGACGCGGTCGACGCGGTGGCGCTCGCGAGCCGCCTGGTCGTGCTCGAGGGCGGCCGCGTCACGCAGTCGGGTCCCGTCCGTGAGGTCCTCGCGTCGCCGGCGACCCGGTTCGCCGCGGCGGTGGCGGGCCTCAACCGGGTGGAAGGGCGAGCGGTCCCCGCGGCCCCTCCACTCACCCCCGGCGCGTCGAGTGGAGCCTCAGGCCGTGTGGGCCCAGCTGCGGCCTGGCGTGCGGGGAATCTCGTGCTGCCGCTACCGGCGGGGGTGCGGCATCCTTCGCTCGCGGCCGTCTTCCGGCCGAGCGACGTGCGGGTCGTCGACGGAGCGCCGAGCGGTGCGGGGGAGTGGACGGCGCACATCGTGCGGCTCGAGCAGACGCCCGCAGGCGTGCGGGTGCGCACCGCCGATCCCGACGTCGCGGTGGACGTCACCGCCGACCGCGCGGCGGGGCTGGCGCCGGGTGATCCGATCACTCTGCGAGTCGACCCGGCCGACGTGCGCTTCGTCGTCGAGGCCTGAGCCTGCGCCGGCTCAGCGCCTCTCCTCTTCGCGCGCCGGAGCGCGCTCCGCTCAACGACCGGTGCTGGGGGTCCTGCTCGTCGAGCGCGCGAGGAACGAGCGAGACGAAACGCCCTGTGGTTCCGGGAACGCGTGGTGCGTGCGCAGCCGTAGACTCGGCCGGTGATGCGAATCCGCCCCTTCCGGCCGGGTGACGAGCCCGCCCTCGCCGACATCTGCCTCAAGACCGCGGACGCCGGCGCCGACGCCACCGGTCTGCTCGACGACGACGACCTCTGGGCCGAGATCTTCGTGCTCCCGTACGTTGCACGCCACCCCGAGTTCGCCTTCGTCGTCGAGACCGGCGACGACCGCGTCGTGGGCTACATCGTCGGTGCGCCGGACTCCGCCGCGTTCGAGGACTGGTTCCGGGCCGAATGGTGGCCGCGGTTCGCCGAGCGCTGGCCGAAGCCGCAGGGCGAGCCGCTGCCGGTGAGCGCGTCGCGCCAGGACGGCATCGTCCGCTACGCGTACGCTCGCCAGGGCGGAGCGCAGCCGTTCGGCGACGCGTACCCCGCGCACCTGCACATCGATCTGCTGCCCGAGACCCAGGGGCAGGGCCTCGGCCGTCGCCTCATCGAGACGCTCGAGGACGCCCTGCGCGCAGCGGGCGTGACCGGCCTCCACCTCGTCGCGTCGTCCGACAACACCGGCGCGATCGCGTTCTACCCGCGTGTGGGGTTCGAGCCGCTGCCGTCGCCGGAGGGCACGCAGGTCTTCGCGACGCGCCTCTGACCTACGCCCTCGGGCACCCGCCGTCAACCCGTTGGGGAGGCCGGAAGGCTCCCGTAGTCTGCGGGCGTGGACGATGTCTCGGCGCCGACCGGTCGCGAACCGGAACTGACCGCTGTGCCCCGTGAGGACGGCTCCGCGCCGCGCGCGCTCGTGCTCGGGGCCACCGGCTACATCGGCGGGCGCCTGGTGCCCCGGCTGCTGAACGCCGGGTACGAGGTCCGCGTGCTCGCGCGCGAGCCTGCCCGCGCGGCGGCCTTCCCCTGGGGTGACCGCGTCGAGATCGTGCGCGGAGACGCCACCGACGCGGCATCCGTCGGCGAAGCGGTTCGTGAGGTCGACGTGCTGTATTACCTCGTCCACTCGATGTCGGGCGGCACGACGTTCGCCGACGCCGACCGCCGCGCTGCCCAGACGGTCTCGCGGGCGGCGGCCGAGGGCGCCGTGGGCCGGATCGTGTATCTCGGCGGGCTGCACCCCGACGGGGTGACGCTGTCGCCGCACCTCAGGTCGCGTGTGGAGGTCGGCGAGACGTTCCTCGCGAGCGGAGTCCCGACGATCGTGCTGCAGGCGGGCGTCGTGATCGGGTCGGGATCGGCGTCGTTCGAGATGGTGCGCCATCTCACCGAGGTGCTGCCGTACATGCCGGCGCCGAAGTGGGTGCGCAACCGCATCCAGCCCATCGCCGTGCGCGACGTGCTGCACTACCTGCTGGGCGCCGCGCGCCTGCCCGCCGACGTGAACCGGGCGGTCGACATCGGCGGGCCGGACGTGCTGCGGTACGGGCAGATGATGAACGGGTACGCGGTCGAGGCGGGGCTGCGGCAGCGGCCCATCGCCGCGCTGCCGGTTCTGACGCCCCGTCTCGCCTCGCACTGGGTGAACCTCGTCACCCCGATTCCCCGCTCGATCGCGCGTCCGCTCGTCGAGTCGCTGCAGAACGAGTGCATCGTCAAGGACCACGCGATCGACGCACTGATCCCGCCGCCGCAGGGAGGGCTCACCCCTTACCGGGCGGCGGTGCGACTCGCGCTGCGTCGCGTCGAGGCCGACGCGATCGAGACGAGCTGGCAGGATGCCGAGGTGCTCGGCGCGCCGAGCGACCCGCTGCCGAACGACCCCGACTGGGCAGGGCGGGCGGTGTTCACCGACGTGCGCACGGCGCACACGCCCGCGTCGCCCGAGTCTCTGTGGGGCGTGATCGTGGGGATCGGCGGCGAGAACGGCTGGTACTCGTCACCGCTGCTGTGGGCCGTCCGCGGATGGATGGACCGCCTCGTCGGCGGCATCGGACTCGCGCGCGGACGGCGCAGCAAGGGGCGGCTGTCGGTCGGCGACGCGCTCGACTTCTGGCGCGTCGAAGCGCTCGAACCGGGACGGATGCTGCGCCTCCGCGCCGAGATGAAGGTGCCGGGGCTCGCGTGGCTCGAGCTTCAGGCGTCGCCCGACGGCGAGCGCGGCGGCTCGCGCTACGAGCAGCGCGCCGTGTTCTTCCCCAGCGGGCTCGCGGGGCGCCTGTACTGGCTCGCGGTGCTCCCGTTCCACGGGTTCATCTTCGCCGGGATGGCGCGGCGCATCACCAAGACGGCGGAGGCCGCGGCGGAGTCCGCGCAGCAGTGACCCGTGCGGCGTCACCGGACGAGGATCGGTTCGCCCGACACCAGCCGCTCGAGCACCGAGCCCGGCGGCACGTCGTCGTACTTGTAGCTGAGCTTCTGCACGATCGATGCCCCGGCGACGAAGCGGAGCGGATCGGGATCCCACGGCTGCATCATGCCGAGCTGCAGGAGGTGGCTCGCGGCGCTCGACAGTGCGGGTGCAGCATCCCACTGCCCGTGGAACTCGGGGACGAGATCGAGGAGCACCTCGAAGATGCGGTGGTACAGGAAGTAGTCGGGGATCCCGCCGTCCTGCTCCCACCACGCCTCGAGCGCGAGCCGCTGCAACCGGATCAGCGCTGTCGCCGGCACGGCGGCGATGAACCAGTTGCCGATCTGGCGGTGGGTCCAGCGCGGGTACAGCGCTCCTGCGGTCAGGAGGGGAGCCACGGCCGCCGGCAGCGGCGCCGGCGCCCAGCAGGTCGCATCCACCCAGATGCCGCCGAGCCGGTCGAGCACGCTGATGCGGACGAAGTCGGAGAAGTGCGCGGGGTGGTCCTTCTCGAGGGCGTCGGCGACGGCATCCGGGATCTCCACGAGCTCCCGCGCCGAGCGGCCGTCCAGCACCGTCAGCGGCGTCGGCAGGTCGGCGTGAAGGCGCGTCATCTCTCCGACGCACGCCTGAACCAACGGCGGCGCGGTTCCGAGAGGCGTGTTCCAGAACGTGTAGAGGTTCAGCGCCGACACCTCGACGCGCGCGCCGTCGTTCTCGGCGATGAGGCGGCCGTCCCGGCGGGTGCCCGGCTGTTCGGGCAGTCCCGCCGCCACGCGCAGCGCGGGCAGGCGCGGCCGGAGGAACTCGGTGAAGGTGCGGTAGGCCGCGATCGCCGCGACGGGGTCGACCGCGTCACGGAACCGGTCCGCACGCCGCAGCTGCGCCTCGAGCCCTTGCAGCGGGTTCGGGATGCCTTCGCTCACGATGCGAGCCTATGCGCTGGTGCCGCAGCAGCCGGGATCACGCGACGAGGCGTCCGTCGTCGATGCGCACGACCCGGTCGACCCGCCCGTCGGGCACGGCGACATGGGAGATCAGCACCACGGCCTGGTCGTCACGGACGGCGCCGAGCAGATCGGTGAGCAGTCGATCGGAGGCTTCCGGGTCGACGCCCGCGGTCGGCTCGTCGAGCACCAGTACGGGGAAGCCCCGCAGCAGCGCCCGTGCGAGCGCTATCCGCTGCGCCTGCCCGCCTGACACGAGCGCGCCGCGCTCGCCGACGCGCGCGCCGAGGCCGCCGCGCTCGCGCAGCCATGGCCCGAGGCCGACGCGCTCGAGCGCCGCCTCGAGCTCGGCGTCCGTCGCGGTGTCACGCGCGAACAGCAGATTCTGGCGGATGTCCTCGTCGAAGAGCATCGGATGCTGCTCGCACAGGCCCACGGTGAGCCGCACGTCGTCGGGCGAGAGGTCGTGCACCGAGCGCGGGCCGACGTCGTAGCCGCCCTCGGTCTCGAGGAACCGCACGAGCGCGTGCGCGAGAGTGCTCTTGCCGGCGCCGCTCGATCCCATCACGAGGACGCGCTCGCCGGGCCGGATGGTGAGGTCCACCTCGTGCAGCGCGGGCTCGGCGGCCCCGGGCCACCGCACGCTCGCCGCCCGCAGGCGGATGCCGTCGCCGAGCGCCGGCGCGTCGCCGGTGGGTTCGACCGTCTCGGGGGCGAGTTCGGCGGGCGGGGCGGCCGGCAGCGCGTCGGCGATGCGCTCGGCCGACGCGCGGACCTGTCGCCACGCCGACGCCGCCGTCGGCACGGACGCGAACACCTCGAACACCGCCATCGGCACGAGGACGACGACCGCGAGCGACGGGCCGGTCAGGGAACCGGATGCCGCACCCGGCGCGGCGACCAGCACCGCGGCGATCGACGCTGCGCCGGCGAGGAGCGACACCAGGGCGGCGGTGCCGGCCTGGGCTCCCGAGCGACGGACGACGGCGCGCCGCAGGTCGGCGTCCGCGCGCGCGATGCGCTCCCGGCTCTGAGCCTCGGCGCCGAAGGCCGTGAGCACGTCGAGGCTGCCGATGTGGTCGAGCACCGCGTCGGCGAGGCGGGCGCGCACCGGGGCGATGGCGCGTTCGGCGCGGGCGCCCGACATCCACCCCCACAGCGTCGCGATCGCGGCGGCGACCACGAGACAGGCGAGCAGCGTCAGCGCCGCGGGCCACCACACGAACGCGACAAGCACGACGGCGCCGAGGGCGACGAGCGCCGAGGAGACGAGTGGCTGCACGACCCGCAGCGGAAGGTTCTGCAGCTCATCGACGTCGTCCACGAGCGCGCCGAGCACCGAGCCGCGGCGGGTGCGGGCCAGTCCGTCCGGGGCCAGGGGAACGAGGCGACGTACGAGATCGGCGCGCGTCGATGCGAGCTGACGCAGGGCCGCGTCGTGGCCCGTGAGTCGCTCGAGGTAGCGGAACGAGGCCCGCGAGATCGCGAAGAACCGCACGCCGACGACGGCGGCAGACAGGTACAGCACCGGCGGCTGCTCGCTCGCGCGCACGATGAGCCAGGCGCTGACCGCGAGGAGAGCGACGGCCGAGGCTTCCGACGCGAAGCCCGCGGCGAGAGCCCACCAGTACCGCCGCGCCGGAGGCATCGCCCCGCGCAGCACCGCTCCCGTCGTCGAGGCCGGCGCGGTCATGCGAGCACCTCGCTCGACTCGAGACGTACGATCTGGTCGGCGATCGCGCGCGCCGAAGTGCGGTGCGAGATCAGCAGCACCGCCGCGCCCTCGTCGGCCAGGCGACGGATGCCGTGCCACAGCCGGCGCTCGGTCTCGGGATCGAGCGCCGAGCTGGGTTCGTCGAGCGCGATCACCGGAGCGCCTCCGCGCAGATGCCGGTAGAACGCGCGGGCGACCGCGACCCGCTGGGCCTGACCGCCCGACAGACCGGCGCCCTGAACGCCCAGCTCCTCAGCCGGGTCGAGCGAGCCGGCGCACGCCAGGTCGAGGGCTCGGCGCACCGTCGCGGGGTCGGGCGCCGGGTCGCCGAGCGTGACGTTGTCGGCGATGCTTCCGGTGAGGAGCCCCGGCCGCTGGCCGGCCCACGCGAGCCACGCGGACGGTGCGAAGGCGCGCAGGTCGGCGCCGCCCCAGGAGGCATCCCCGTCGAACGTCGCGGCGCCGCGCAGTGCGGCGAAAAGGCTGGACTTGCCGGCGCCGCTCGGTCCCTCGATCAGCGTGACGGAGCCAGGGGCGGCCGCCAGGTCGACGGGAGGCAGCATCCGGTCTCCGCGGCGCACGCGAACGCCGTCGAGGATCAGAAGCGAGTCCGGGGCCGCCGGTCGTTGCGCGGAGGGCGCCCTCGCGCCCGCAGGCGGGTCACCCGCGGCCCGCGCGGCGTCGAGGACGTCGAAGACGTCGTCGGTCGCGGCGACGCCCTCGGAGGCGGCGTGGAACTGGACGCCGACCTGGCGCAGGGGCAGGTAAGCCTCGGGCGCGAGCAACAGCACGAAGAGGCCGACCGCGAGCGTCAGCGGTCCGTCGATGAGCCGGAAGCCGATCGACACCGCGACGATCGCGACGGCGATCGACGCGAGGAACTCGAGCGCGAACCCCGACAGGAACGAGACCCTCAGCACCCGCATCGTCTCGCGGCGGTACTCGCCGGTGACCCGTTCGATGGATGCCGCGGCCCGGTGCTGCCGGCCGAAGACCTTGAGCGTCGACAGCCCCTGCACGGTATCGGCGAACCGCGAGGCGAGGCGCTGGAGCGTGCGCCACTGCCGATGCTGCACCGAGCGCGTGGCCAGGCCGATGAGCACCATGAAGATGGGGATCAGGGGAAGCGTGAGCAGCACGGTCAGCCCCGAGATCCAGTCCTGCCACCACATCACGGCGACGATCAGCGGCGTCGCGACGACGGTCTGCACGAGTTGCGGCAGGTAGCGGCCGAAGTACGCCTCGAGCGCCTCCAAACCGCGGCCCGCGGTCACGGCGAGGGCGGCGGTGTTGCGGACGCCGAGCCACTCGGGCCCGAGCACGCCGATCGCCTCGACGAGCCTCGCGCGCAACTGGCCCTGCACCCGAGCGGCCGCGCGGGCGGCGACGGCCTCGCGCGCCCAGAGCAGCACGGCGCGCAGAGCCACCGTGATCGCGAGGGCGCCGAGCATCCCCGCGAGTTCGGCCCGGGGCATCCCGTCGATCGCTCCGGTGATGGCGTGCGTCAGCAGCCACGCGAACGCGACGATCACCGCGGTCTGCGCCGCCGCGATCGCGGCGATGGCGACGAAGAAACCGCGAGAGGCGCTCGCGTACTTCAGCAGCCGCGGATCCACGGGCTTGCTGCTCACGCGAGGCGGGGCGTCCGTCTCACTCATTCCTCTTCGACCCTACCCATCCGTCGCTCTGTCGCCGACGCGCCTGCCGGAGGCGCCTGTCGGCGAGCTGACGCGGGAGGACGGATGCCTCGCCCCGAGGCATCCCGTCATCCGCACGTCAGTGCGCGGGCGCCGCAGCCGCCTGCTCGATACGGGAGCGGGTGATGCGCTTGCGGAAGATCCAGTACGTCCAGCCTTGGTACGCGAGCACCAGCGGCAGGAAGATGAGCGCCGCCCACGACATGATCGTCAGCGTGTAGTCCGTGCTCGACGCGTTCTCGATCGTGAGCGAGCCGGCCGGGTCGCCGGTCGACGGCATGACATAGGGGAACAGCGCGAACCACACCGCGAGCACGGCCGTCACGATCGTGAAGGCGCCGAAGCCGAAGGCCCAGCCCTCGCGGCCACGGGCGTTCGAGATCCAGGATGCGATCAGGAGCACGGCCGCGACGGCCGACAGGATCGCGGTGACCATCGCGAAGTCGCGGCCTTCGGAGAACGCCATGACGACGGTCCACACCAGGAAGGCCGCGGCGACGACGATCGTGAGCAGTCCCGCGCGGCCGGCGAGCCGGCGCGCGTCGGCGGCGACCTGCCCGTCGGTCTTCAGCGCGACGAAGTACACGCCGTGCGTGAAGAAGAGCAGGAGTGTCGTCAGTCCGCCCAGGAGACCGTAGGGGTTGAGCAGCGTCAGCAGCGACCCGGTGAACTCGTGGTCGGCGTCCAGCGGCACGCCCTGCACGATGTTGGCGACGGCGACGCCCCACAGGAGCGCCGGCACGGCGGAGCCGACGACGATCATCGTGTCGAAGCCCTTCTTCCACCGCAGCGAATCGCGCTGGTGGCGGTACTCGAACGAGACGCCGCGCAGGATGAGCGCCAGCAGGATCAGCAGCAGTGCCAGGTAGAAGCCGCTGAACAGCGTCGCGTACCACTCCGGGAACGCGGCGAACAGGCACGCGCCGGCGACGATGACCCACGTCTCGTTGAGGTCCCACACCGGGCCGATCGTGTTGATCACCTGGCGGCGGCTGATGTCGTTCTTGCCGAGGAACGGCAGCGACATGCCGACGCCGAAGTCGAACCCGTCGAGCACGAAGTAGCCGACGAAGAGGAAGCCGACGATCCAGAACCAGAGGTAGGCGAGATCCATGATGTGCTCCTGAAGCTCTTAGTAGACCGTCGTCGGGGTGTCTTCGACCGCCTGGGTGCGCGCATCCGGCGCTCCCGGCTCGGGGAGGGGCTCCGGGCCCTTCTGGGTCGTCTTCAGGATGAGGCCGAACTCGACCACCGCGAGCGCCGCGTAGATGAGCGTGAACGCGGTGAGCGAGATGAGCACGGTCCATCCGGGCACCGAGGGCGAGACGCCGTCCTCGGTCAGCATCAGGCTGAACACGATCCAGGGCTGGCGGCCCATCTCGGTGAAGACCCATCCCACGAGGATCGCGAGGAGGGAGGCCGGCCAGGCCCAGATCGCGAGGCGCCAGGCCCACGCGGGGACCTCGCGCTTCGCGTTCTTGCGCGTGAGCCAGAGGCCGACGACCGCGACGAGCGCGGCGACGCCGCCGAGACCGATCATCCAGCGGAACGCCCAGTACGTGACCCAGAGGATCGGCGCGAAGTTGCCGTCGACCTGGTCGGCGAACTGCGGGAACAGCTCGGTCGTGTAGAGGTTGTTGAGGTCGTTGATGCCCTCGACGCAGCCGTCGAGGGAGTGCGTCGACAGCAGCGCCAGCAGGTACGGCACGCGGATCGAGAAGAGCTCGCTCGTGCCGTCGGGTGTGCCGAGCGTGAAGATCGAGAACGAGGCGTCCGCTCCACAGGCGCTGTCGAACATCGCCTCGGCGGCGGCCATCTTCATCGGCTGCGTCGCCACCATGACGAGGCTGAGCTGGTCGCCCGAGATCGCGACCCCGGCGAAGGCGGCGATGAGGCCCCACAGGCCGAACTTGAGCGACGAGCGCATCATCTCGACGTTCTGCTTGCGCAGCAGGTGCCAGGCCGAGATCGAGACGATCACGCCCGCGGTCATCATGAACGCGGCGAAGAGGGTGTGGGGGAGGGCCGCGAGGGCCACCGGGTTCGTCAGCACCGCGAAGAAGTCCGTCATCTCGGCGCGGGAGCCGTCCTCGGCCATCTTGAAGCCGACGGGATTCTGCATGAACGCGTTGGCCGCGAGGATGAAGTACGCCGAGAACCAGGCCCCGATCGTCGCGATCCAGATGCTCGCCAAGTGCAGAGCCTTGGGCAGTTTGTCCCACCCGAAGATCCACAGCCCGATGAAGGTCGCCTCGAAGAAGAAGGCCATGAGGCCCTCGAAGGCGAGCGGCGCGCCGAACACGTCGCCGACGAACCGGGAGTACGACGACCAGTTCATGCCGAACTGGAACTCCTGCACGATGCCGGTCACGACGCCCATCGCGAAGTTGATGAGGAAGATCTTCCCGAAGAACCGCGTGAGATGCAGCCACTTCACGTTGCCGGTGCGGAACCACGCGGTCTGGAAGATCGCGACCGTCAGCGCCATGCCGAGCGTGAGGGGGACGAACAGGAAGTGGTACAGCGTCGTGAGGCCGAACTGCCAGCGCGCCAGCAGCAGAGGGTCCAGCAGATCCACGATGCGATTCTCCGATCGTTCCGGACTGGGTCTGATCACCGTAGCATGTGGTCAGACCACACGGGCGACAGAGGTCCAACGCGCGCCCGGTGCACCCAGATTCCCAGGAATCCGGGCGGGAGGCGAGCCTTCCCGCCGTGAATAATGAGCTTGCACCGGCGCCCGCGGTCCGCGGCGCGACTACCCTCGGAAGCATGGCGAGCCGGGCACAGCGATCGGAGCCGGACGCATGACCGCGATCCCGGTGGCGATCGGGCGACGGATGCCTCTTCCCGCGGCATCCGCGGATCCGGGCACGGCCCCGGTCGCGTCGATCGGGGCACCGCTGATCGACACCCATGGGCGTGTGCACCGCGACCTGCGGATCTCGTTGACGGATCGGTGTTCGCTGCGATGCACCTACTGCATGCCGGAGCAGGGCAACGAGTGGCTGGCGAAGACGAGCATCCTGACGCTGGACGAGATCGTGCGCATCGCGCAGGTGGCTGCGGCGGACGGGATCACGACGTTCCGGCTCACCGGCGGCGAGCCGCTGCTGCGCTCCGACATCGTCGAGGTGGTGCGCCGGCTGGCGGCGATCACCGGTCCGGACGGCCGGCCGGTCGAGATCGCGATGACCACGAACGGGATCCGGCTGCCCGAGTTGCTGCCCGGGCTGGTCGACGCCGGGCTGAACCGGTTGAACATCTCGATCGACACGCTGCGCCGCGACCGGTTCCACGCACTGACCCGCCGGGACCGGCTGGACGATGTGCTGGAGGGCATCGCGGCGGCGGGGGCGTCGGGGCTGCGGCCGTTGAAGCTGAACGCGGTGGCCATGCGGGACGTCAACGAGGACGAGCTGGTCGAGCTGGTGGAGTTCGCGACCGCGCATGATGCGCAGATGCGGTTCATCGAGCAGATGCCGTTGGATGCCGGGCACACGTGGGACCGGTCGCGGATGGTGACGCAGGACGAAATCCTCACCGCGCTGTCCGCGCGGTGGACGCTGACGCCGGTGCCCGGTCGGGGTGGGGCGCCCGCGGCGCGGTGGACGCTGGATGATGGTCCGCATTCGGTGGGGGTGATCGCGTCGGTGACGGCGCCGTTCTGCGGCGACTGCGACCGGTTGCGGTTGACCGCGGACGGACAGTTGCGGAACTGCCTGTTCTCGACCACCGAGTACGACCTCCTGCCCATCCTGCGGGCGGGCGGCGACGACGACGAGATCGACGGGATGCTGCGCTCCTGCGTGCGCGGCAAGCTCCCGGGCCACGCGATCAACGACCCGTCGTTCCTGCAGCCCGCGCGCGGCATGAACGCGATCGGCGGCTGACATGGGACGCATCACGACGCGCACCCCCGTCACCCGCATCGCGCTGAACGACGGCGATGTCGCGGTACGCCGTCGCGCCGACACCCTCGTCGTGGAGGAGCCGCTCGAGATCCGCATCGCCGGCGAGCCTCTCACCGTCACGATGCGCACGCCGGGCAACGACCTGGAACTCGCGGCCGGATTCCTGGTCTCGGAGGGCGTGATCTCGACCGCCGCAGACCTGCGTTCCGCGATCCACTGCGGCGGACCGGGCACCGGGGCTGCGGCACCCACGTCGCTGTCGACGATCGGCGTCGGTCCCGCGGAGCCGGCGACCTCGAGCGAGAACACCTACAACGTCCTCGACATCGCTCTCGCGCCCGAGCTCGCGCCGCTCGTCACCGACATCGCCCGCAACTTCTACACGACGAGTTCGTGCGGCGTGTGCGGCACAGCGTCCATCGAGGCGATCGAGAAGCAGTCGCGCTACGACGTCGGAACGGATGCCGCGGCCGTCGACGCGACGATGCTCGCCGGTCTTCCCGACGCCCTGCGCGCCGGCCAGACGGTGTTCGACAAGACCGGAGGTCTCCACGCGGCGGCTCTGTTCGACGCGGCGTCCGGTGAGCTCCTCGTGCTGCGCGAGGACGTCGGCCGGCACAACGCCGTCGACAAGGTCATCGGCTGGGCGGTGCTGGAGGATCGCCTGCCGCTGAGCGGAATCGTGCTGCAGGTGTCGGGCCGCGCGAGCTTCGAGCTCGTGCAGAAGGCCGTGATGGCCGGCATCCCGATCCTGTCCGCGGTGTCGGCGCCGTCGTCACTGGCCGTCGAGCTGGCTGCGGCCTCCGGGCTCACGCTCGTCGGGTTCGTGCGAGGGTCGTCGATGAACGTCTACGCGCGGCCCGACCGGGTGCGGGTCACTGCCGCGGTGCGCTGACCGCGCCGGGGATTCAGCCGCGCGAGGTGGCGAGCTGCACCACGCACTGCGTCGGGTCGCACGACGGCGCGATGCCCTCGACGCGCAGCGGGCCGCCGGCCTGCGCCAGCACGCTGTCCATGAGCGCGACGTGCACGCTGCACAGCACGCCGCGATGTTCCGCGGCGGGCACGTGCGGACACGGCGTCAGGTCGACCGTGAGGTGGCGCTCGTCGACCACGGGGTCGAAGCCGGCATCACCGAGGTCTTCGACGAGTGCGTCGAGCTGGTGCAGGGCTTCGGCGCCGAGGTCGGCATCCGTGTCGGATCCGTAGACGCGACGCAGCAGGTCTCCGCGACGGGCAGCCGCCTCCGCACGGCGGGCGGCGACGGGGCTCGAGGCCTCGTCGGAGCCGGTGGCGGCCGAATAGAGCACGCGCGGGCGACCTCTTGTCGTGCGGCGCTCGGTCTCGGCGATCACATACCCGGCGTCGATGAGACGCTGCACGTGCTCGCGCACGGTGTTGGCGTGCAGGCCGGTCGCCTCGACGAGCTCGGAGATCGCCCGCTGCGGGCGCTCCTGGAGCAGGTGCATGATCTCGACGCGAGAGTAGCTCGAGATCGCGCTGTACCCGGTCGTCATGGTCCCATTATCGCGGGGCGTCATGCCGACCGGGTGCCCGCAGGTTCAGCCGTGTCGGATCAGAACAGCTGGCCGAAGATGAGGATCGCGACGAAGAACACCGCGACGATGCCGACGATGATCGCGAGCGTGCGTCCGGAGAGCTTCGCGACGCCCCAGCCGACCAGCACGGGGATGGCGAAGAGGAACAGTGCGACGATCCACCAGAACGCGGAGTAGGCGCCGCTGGTCGCCTCCTCGAGGCGTCCGCCGAACAGCGACTGCGTCGCCGGGTGCGTCGCGAAGCGCACCGCGATCGAGATGGGGACCGCCACGAACACGAAGACGACGAGTCCGATGAGCCAGCCCCAGAGGGTGGCGCTTCCGCCGCCCGAGAGGACGCCGCCGTGGAGCTCGGGTTCGGGCTTCTGCTGCTGCTTGCCTGATGCCATGGGCATGACTCTAGTGGCGCGCGATGGCGGGGCATCGCACGATTCGCACGATTTCGCCCGGATATGGCGCTGTCCGCCGGCGGGGACGGGCGGACAGCGTCGGGGCGCCAGGGAGAACCGCCACTGGGGGAGCGGACTCCGCGCTCACCATCCACGACCGCCGTCCGTCGAGGGGTGGAGCTTCGGGGCGCACGGTCACGGGGTCTGAGGGAGAAGCTACGCCCACCGCCGGTGTTCGCAAGGGGGATTGCCTGTGCGTCTCCTGAGTGCTATTCGGTCGTGCCGACCGCCGGGGTTCGCGCGCTCGTGGTGGGATGGGACCGACATGAGCCAGCCGCCGCCTCCTCCCCTCGATTCCGCCACTGCGATGGCCGCTGCCGTACGGGAGGGGGAACTGACCGCGCAGGAGGTCGTCGAGGAGCATCTGGCCCGCATCGGGCGGATCGATCCCGGCGTCAACGCGCTCACCGTGGTCTTCGCCGACCGTGCGCGCAGCGCGGCCGCCGAGATCGATGCCGCCGTCAAGGCAGGTCGCGACCCCGGGCCTCTCGCGGGCGTCCCGATCTCGGTGAAGGAGAACATCGACCTCACCTGGTCGGCGACGACGAACGGCTGGCGCGGGCTGGCCGACGCCGTGCCCGCCCGAGACGCCGCCGTCGTGCGGCGGTTGCGGGATGCCGGGGCGGTGCCCGTCGCCCGGGGCAACATGCCCGACTTCGGGATGCGGTGGGACACGGACAACGACGTGTTCGGCCGCACCCTGAACCCGTGGAACCGCGCACGCAGTGCCGGCGGATCCAGCGGCGGGGACGCCGTCGCCGTGGCGACCGGGATGAGCGGGATCGGCCTCGGCAACGACTTCGGCGGCTCGCTCCGCCTCCCCGCCTACGCGGCAGGCGTGGTCGGACTCCGCCCGTCGCTCGGGCGCGTGCCGCGCGCGGCGGTGCGAGAGCAGCCGGTGGCGCTCACGCTCCAGCAGTTCTCCGTGAACGGGCCCATGGCGCGGCGCGTCGACGACGTCGCGCTCGCACTCGGGGTCATGCAGGGATGGGATGCCGACGACCCGGTGTCGATCGCCGCGCCCGCGGTGCGCCCCGATGCGGTGCCGCGCCGCGTCGGCGTGGTGCGCGATCCTGCGGGCCTCGAGGTGGATCCGGATGTGGCGGCCGGACTCGACCGGGCCGCAGCATCCCTCGCGCGTGCAGGCTGGGAGATCGTCGACGCCGCCGGCCCGCTCCTCGAGGAGGCGGCCGTGCTGTGGCGGCGCCTGTCGTGCACCGACATGCTCATCTCGCTCGACCCCGCGGCGCTCGGCCTGCCGCTCGGGCGTTCCGCCACGCAGTTCCTGCGCGACAGCACGGCGGCGGCGCGCCCGTACGAGTCGGCGCGCGAGTACGCGCAGGCGTGGGCGCGGCGGGCCGTGATCGCGGCCGAGTGGAGACGGCTGCAGGTCGAGGTGCCCGTGATCCTGGGTCCCGTGTCGATGTCCCGGATGCGCGAGCCCGACTACGACCTGGGCGGTCAGGAGGCCGCGGATCGCGCATGGCGAGATCTGTGGCTGACGGTGGTCGTCAACTTCCTCGGACTGCCGGCGCTGGCCCTGCCCACCGGCCTCGGGGCCGACGGCATGCCCACCGGCGTGCAGCTCATCGGCCCCATGTTCGGCGAGGACGTGCTGTTCGAGGCGGGGCGCGCGGTCGAGGCCGGAGTACCGGCACTTCCCCCGGTTCCTTCGCCGTTCTGAGGGGACCTCTGGCGCCCGGAGGCGCCCCTGCGCCAGGCTGAGGCAGGCCAGCCGGGGGTGCGGGCAGGTATCAGCGGCATCCGTCCGTCCTCCTCCGGGACGGAGCCGAACGGAGGACCCATGTCTCGCACGCAGGCGTCGCCGGTCGCGCTGCCCGATCTGCGGGGGCGCACTGCGCTGGTCACGGGCGCGAGCGATGGCGTCGGCGTCGAGATCGCACGTGGCCTTGCGGCGGCCGGCGCCGATCTCGTGCTGCCGGTGCGCAATCGCGTCAAGGCAGAGCGGGCGGTCGAACGCATCCGGGAGAGCGCGCCCGACGCGCGTGCCGACCTGGTCGACCTCGATCTCGCGCGGCTGGACTCGGTCCGCGCGCTCGCGGCGGCGGTCCTCGCCGAGCGGACGCAGCTCGATCTGGTCGTGCTGAACGCCGGCATCGTGCTGCTCGGCGACCGCGAGCGCCATATGAGCGCCGATGGTTTCGAGCTGCACTTCCAGACGAACTTCCTGGGGCACTTCGCGCTCACGACGGCGCTGCTGCCGCTGCTGCAGGAGCGAGGTGCGCGCGTCGTCGTGCAGCTGAGCCTGGCGGCCGGCGTCTCGCGCCTCGTGTGGGACGACCTGCAGAGCGAGCACCGCTATGCGCCGCTGCGCGCCTACGGGTCGTCGAAGGTGGCGCTGGGACTGTTCGGCTACGAACTCGCCCGGCGCTCGGCGGCGGTCGGCGGGGGCATCACCGTGCACCTCAGCCACCCCGGCGTCGTGCCCGGCACCGGGATCGCGCCGGCCATGCGGGCCCGCGATCGGGGCGGGCTCGGACGCCGGCTCGCCGACCGCCTCGGCAGCACGCCGGCGCAGGCAGCGCAGCCGGCGCTGCTGGCCGCGGTGACGAACGCGCCGGCCCCGGGCTTCTTCGGCCCCACAGGCGCCCTGCACTTCGGCGGGGCGGCCGGCCCCGTGCGTCCGTATCGACGACTCGCCGATCCGGTCGACGGTTCGCGGATGTGGGCAGTGGCCGAACAGCTGCTGCAGGACCGCAGCGATGCCGTGCGCGCGTGACCGTCGGCTACGGGCCCGGCGTCTCGGGTGTCCGCGGAAACGGCGGCTCCTCCGGGTGGGGCGCCAGCGGCTCTTCCGGCCACGGCGCCATCGGCTCGTCCGGCGGCGTCGGGATGCTGGGGCCGGGACCCGGCTCAGGGTTCCCCGGCCCGGGAGAGCCCGGTCCGGGCGGCATCCCATCCGGCGGATTCTGGTCCGGCAGCCGTTCGGGGACTGTGGGGTCGGTCATGGCCTCTCCTGGGAGGAACGAGGGTCGCGCGTCACGCCCCTTCTGCGGGTGTCAGTCTGCGCATCCCGGCGCGGCCCGGCGAGGCCCTTGACCTCGTCGGGCGAAGAGATTACAGCGGCCTCCGTAGGCTGGAGGGGTGGCATCCGTTCTCAACATCTCGGCGTACCTCTTCACGCGCATCGACGACACCGGTGAGCTGCGCACGCTGCTGCGTGAGCGCGCGGTCGCTGCCGGGTTGAAGGGCACGATCCTGCTCGCCGAGGAGGGGATCAACCTCTTCCTCGCGGGTGACGCCCAGGGGGTGCGTGGCTTCGTCGCGGAGCTGCGGGCGGATCCGCGCTTCGCCGCGCTCACGACGAAGGAGAGCTGGTCGGACGCGCAGCCGTTCGGCAAGATGCTCGTCAGGGTCAAGCGCGAGATCATCCGCATGGACCACCCCGCCATTCGCCCCGAGGGCGATCGTGCGCCCGCCGTCGCTCCCGCCACGCTGCACCGCTGGCTCGACAGCGGTCACGACGACGACGGCCGCGAAGTCGTGCTGCTCGACACCCGCAATGCCTTCGAGGTCGACTACGGCGCCTTCGACGGCGCTCTCGACTGGCGCATCGAGCGGTTCACGCAGTTCCCGGATGCCGCGGCCGCCGCAGCGCGCGACCTCGAAGGCAAGACCGTCGTGAGCTACTGCACGGGCGGCATCCGGTGCGAGAAGGCCGCGATCTACCTGCGCGAGGCGGGCGTCGAGGCCTACCAGCTGGAGGGCGGCATCCTGGGCTACTTCGAGCACGTCGGCGGCGACCACTGGAACGGCGACTGCTTCGTGTTCGACGAGCGGGAGGCCTTGACGCCGGCGCTGGTGCCGCGATCGGGAGCCGTCGCGTGACCGTGCCGGAATCGGCGGCTGCGAGCCCCGTCGGTCGCGCCACGGTCCTGGGCGCGCTCGCCCTCGACGTCGCGCTCGTGATCGCGTTCGCCGCCATCGGCCGCGCGAGCCATGACTCCGACGTGTGGACCGGCCTCTGGCAGACCGCCTGGCCGTTCCTGGCCGGCCTGGGTATCGGCTGGCTCGTCACGCGAGCGTGGCGTGCACCGGCGGCGCCCGTACGCACCGGCCTGGGCGTCTGGGCGATCACCGTCGCCGGTGGGATGCTGCTGCGCTGGGCATCGGGTCAGGGCACCGCTCTGGCGTTCATCATCGTCGCGTCGCTGACGCTGCTGGTCGCGCTCGTGGGCTGGCGGGTCATCGTAGCGGTTGTGCGACGCGTGCGCCGGCGCTGATCGGAGCGAGTTCAGTCGGTCTCGCGGAGGCCGGTCGCTATCACGATCCGGTTGCCCTCGATCACGCCAGGGCCGTCGCCGGGAAGCGGCGCGGGTGCGGGGGTGATCTGCTCCGCCTCCCACACGGCGCGGGCGTTCTCCGCGGTCGGGTAGAAGAACTCCTCGACCCCGAGCAGTCCGCCCGACGAGTGCGACGGCGTCTCGCCGCGCCGGCGGCGGCGGTGAGTGTCGAACGCGAACCACAGGAAGTACACCGGCAGCGCGACGATCACGGAGACGAATCCCCATACCATCACGTCGCCCAAGGCCATGCCGACAGCGTACGTCGCGTCAGCGGTGAGCGGAGGCCTGGAGGGTCGCGTCGGGAGGGAACTCGGCGAACCACGCCTCGAACGGCACCGGTCTGCCGTCGCCGGGCACCTCGTCGACATACGCGGTGGCGGCGCGCACGATGCGGCCGTCGGTCGCCCGCGCGACCACGGTGACGGCGACGTAGCGCTGGTCGTCTGCGAACCGCCCGCTCACGGTGCCGGTCGCTGAGCCCGCCGGTGTCCGTGTCGATGTCCCGCCGGGATCGGGCGCGCCGGTGAGCCCGTCGACGCTGAACGAGCCCGTCTCTTCCCCCGGCGAGAGCGTCGCTTCCGAGGCCTCGGGCACGGTCACCTCGATGGCGTCGATCAGCTCTTCGCCCTCGATGGTGAAGTAGCCGACGACCGCGGTCTGACCCGACAGCAGGGTCGCGATGGCGGTCGAGGAACCGATGACGGTGCCGTCCTCGGCGTACGCCTGTGCGTCGAGGAAGGCGTCGAACACATAGTCGGCATTCGGGTTGTCGACCACGACGACGTACCACCAGATGTCGCCGAAATCGTGCCCGAACGCGGTCTCCGTCACCGTCGGCCGCTGGGGCGTCGGGAACTGCGCGCCGGGGTCGGGCTGGCCGTCCGTGCCCGGCGCGGCGACGCCGGGGATGGCGTAATCGTCGTAGTAACCGTCGCCTGAGTTCGAAACGACATCATCGCCGGAGGAGGTGCCGAACGGTCCGAGCCACGCGACCGCGATCACGATCGACACCAGGCCGCCGAGGACCGAGGTCACCAGCGCGCCCACGCCGAAGCCTTTGCCCCCCTGATGCCGGCCGAGGAGAGCGACCAGCGACAGTACGAATGCCGCGAGGAGCAACAGGGGAGCGAGCAAGCCTGAGCTCGACCCGAGCCCTGCACCGACGAAGAGCAGGAGCATGCCGGCGCCGGCGAGGACCAGTGCGACGATGGCGAGCGCCTTGGGTCGGCTGTCACGGCCTCCGGGCAGGGGGTACCCGGCGCCACCGGGTGCCGCCGGGGAGCCTGGCGCAGCCGGGTACGCCGAGGTCGTGGGGTAGCCGGGCCCGACGGGGCGGCCGGATGCCTGAGCCGCGCCGTCCCGCGCGTAGGGCGGGAGCAGGGGGTCGGCTCCGCGCGGGTCCGTGCCGGCGAGCGCGTAGCCGTGCGGCGCCGCGTAGCGGCCCGGCGTGCCCGACGCCGTGGGCGGGGATGCGGCGTCGCCGGGTTCCGGCGCCGCGTACGCCGGGACCGCGTATTGCGGAGCGTCGAGGTCGGGTGTGCGATAGCGCTGCGGGGTGGCCGCGCCGTCCGCAGTCGACGCGTTCGCCGGGTCGCCCGGCGTCGCGGTGTCGGCGTCGCCCGGAGGCAGGGGATCGGGCATGCGGCTCCTGTTCGCGGTCTCCTGGGTGCCCAACCTAGCGAAGTCGCGTGGCCGCGGTCGGGCGCCTCTGGCTCCCCGACACGACGACGGCGCCCCCGGCGCGGCCCTGGGCGGGCGACGCGGGGGCGCCGTCGTGGCTTCGCGGCGTCAGCTCAGGCCGTTGTCGGCGAGCCAATCCTTCGCGATGTCTTCGGACGAGCGTTGGTCCACCGTCGATTCGACATTGAGCGCGACGAGGCCCTCGGGCGTCAGCGCGGCGCTCACGGCGTTGATCACGTCGGCGATCTCGTCGGCGATGTCGGCGTTGACGACGGGGACGACGTTCGACGCCAGGAAGAGGCCCTTCGGGTCCTCGAGCGTCACCAGATCGTCGGTCTTGATGCGGGGATCGGCGCTGTAGACGTTCGCCACCTGGATGTTGCCGGCGACCAGCTCGTCGACGGTGGTGTCGGCGGTGGCGCTGAAGGCCACGTCGACGTTGTAGAGGTCCTTGAGGCCCTTGGGGCCGTAGGGACGCTCCTCGAGCTCCGGCGCCCCACCCAGCACCAGGCCCTCGATGCCGGCGAGGTCCTCGATCGAGGTGAGTCCGTTCTCCTCGGCGAACGCGGCCGTGACGTTGTAGGAGTCCTGATCGGTGGCGGGCGACTGGTCGAGGACCGTCAGCCCGTCCGGCAGGGCGTCCTTGAGGGCCGCGTAGACGTCATCCGACGTCGTGGCCGTCGTCTGAGGGTCGAAGAACTGCAGCAGGTTGCCGGTGTACTCCGGGAACAGGTCGATCGAGCCGTCCTCGAGCGAGGGGATGTACACGTCGCGCTGTCCGATGTTGAAGTTGCGCTCGACGGTGAAGCCGGCGCCCTCGAGCGCCTGCGCGTAGATCTCGGCGATGATCTCGTTCGAGTAGTAGGCCTGCGAGCCGATGACGATGGTCGACGAGTCAGCGGTGTTGCCGCTGTCGTTGCTGTCGTCGCTGAGGGGGTCGCTCGAGGCGCAGCCCGCGAGGGCGAGCGCCGCGATCGCGGTTCCGGCCAGGGCGGCCGTGAGGCGGGTTCGTGCTGTGGACATTGTCATACCTCCGGTGTGGTGGTGGGGGATCAGTGGGAGACCTGCAGCGAGCGGACCGAGTCGGTGCGGGCGGCTCGTGACGACCGCCGGCGAGGGCCGTCGGTGCGGGGCACGGCGAAGCGGGCGAGCAGGGCGAAGAGTCCGTCGAGCACGATGGCGAGGGCCACGACGATGATCGAGGCCCCGAGGATCTCGGCGAAGTCGCGCAGCGCGATGCCCTGCAGGATGTAGAACCCGAGGCCGCCCACCCCGATATAGGCCCCGATGGTCACCGTGGCGACCACCTGCAGCGTCGCGGAGCGGAAACCGCCGATGAGAAGAGAGAGTCCGAGCGGCACTTCGATCCGGAACAGGATCTGCCACTGGGTCATTCCCATCGCGCGCCCGGCGTCGATCACCGAGCGGTCGATCGCCTCGATGCCGGCATACGCTCCGGCGAGGATCGACGGGATGGCGAGCACCACGAAAGCTGCGACGGCGGCCTCGGTCTTGAGCGAGACGCCGAACAGCAGGTAGAGGAGCACGACGAGCCCGAGCGCGGGCAGCGCGCGGGCAGCCCCCGACAGGAACACCGCTACCTCGCGCCCCTTGCCCGTATGACCGATCAGCCAGCCGACGGGGACGGCGATGACGGCCGCGATCGCCACAGAGCCGAACGTGTACGCGAGGTGCTGGGCGATCGCGGTCGGCAGCGGCAGGGAGCCCGTCAGCCGCGCGGGGGAGAAGATCCAGGCGAACGCGTCGGCGAGCAGGTTCATGCGGCCACCGCCCGGGGCCGGGCGCGGCGCGGCGCGGAGATGCGCCGGGTCCACGGCATGAGCGCGCGCCCCGCCAGCATGAGCAGGAGATCGATGAGGACCGCGATCACGACGACCGCGACGACGCCGGCGAACACCTCGGCGATGATGCGTCGCTGCGACCCGTTCGTGAACAGGTAGCCCAGGTTCTGAACGCCGATGAGGGCTCCGACGGTCGCCAGCGAGATCGTGGACATCGCCGTCACGCGCAGCCCCGCGAGCACCACGGGCCCGGCCAGGGGGAAGTCCACCGTCCAGAAACGTCGCCAGCCGCCGAAACCGACCGCGACCGCGGCGGACCTCGTGCCGGGGTCGACCGAGGCGAGACCGTCCGTGACGGATCGGGTCAAGATGGCCACGGCGTAGATCGTGAGCGCCACCACGAGGTTCAGCTCGGATTGGTAGGGGATGCCGAACAGTGTGGTGAGCAGAGCGAAGAGTGCGAACGACGGGATGGTGTACAGCAGACCGACGACGGTCAGCACGGTGCCGCGCAACCGCGTGTACCGGAAGGCCACCCACCCCAGAGGCACCGACAGCACGAAGCCCGCGATGATCGCGATGGCGCTCTGCCGCAGATGATCGAGCGTCAGCGCCCAGATCATGTCGACGTTGTCGGCGACCCAGCTCACAGTTCGTCCTCCACGAGCACGCCCTGTGTGCGGCCGGCGTCGTCGACGAGCACCGTGCCGCGCGCCGTGCGCTTGGCGCGCAGTGCCCGCGTGCCCCGCTCGACCCCGATGAAGTCGGCCACGAAGTCGCTCGCCGGGTTCTCGATGATCTCGCTGGGGCTGCCGATCTGCGCGATGCGCGCGCCCTTCTCGAGGATCACCACCTGATCGCCGAGCAGGAACGCCTCGTCGATGTCGTGGGTGACGAACACGATCGTCTTGTCGAGCTCCTCCTGCAGGCGGAGCGTCTCTGTCTGCAGTTCGCGGCGCACGATGGGGTCGACCGCTCCGAACGGCTCGTCCATCAGCAGGATGTTCGGGTCGACGGCGAGGGCGCGGGCGACGCCGACGCGCTGCTGCTGACCGCCCGAGAGCTGGCTCGGATACCGCTTGGCCAGACCGCGCTCGAGGCCGACGACATCCATGAGCTCGAGAGCCCGCTCGCGCGCCTTCGCCTTCGCGACGCCGTTCAGCACCGGCACCGTCGCGATGTTGTCGACGACGGAGAAATGAGGGAGGAGGCCGGCGTTCTGCAGCACGTAGCCGATGCCCCGGCGCAGCGTGACGGGGTCGCGTTCCGAGATCGGCTCGTCGTCGATCGTGATGACGCCGCCGGTGGGGTCGACGAGCCGGTTGATCATACGCAGCAACGTGGTCTTGCCGCTGCCGGACGAACCGACGAGCACCGTGGTCTTGTGCGCGGGCATGAGCACGCTGAAGTCCTCGACGGCGGCCGTGCCATCGGGGTACCGCTTCGAGACCCCACGGAATTCGATCGCCATGCTGCCCTTTCGGCCGGGGTTCCCAGATAACCACAGGCCGCGGACATGGCGGCTCAGGCTGGACAGACGCCGTAACCTGCGCCATCCTTCCGTCTGCAGGCGCTGCGGGCAATGGCTTCGCAGCTGTCACCGGCGGCCGCTACGGTGGGGCGCATGACTGCTCGGGAGTACGACCTCATCGTGATCGGCGGCGGTCCTGTCGGCGAGAACGTCGCCGACAGGGCGACGCAGGGCGGCCTGTCGGTCGTCGTGGTCGAGAGCGAGCTCGTCGGCGGGGAGTGTTCTTACTGGGCCTGCATCCCTTCGAAGGCGATGCTGCGCGCGGGCGCCGCGGTGCGTGCCGCGCAGCGCGTGAAGGGCGCCGCCGAGGCGGTGACCGGAAACGTCGACGTGGCCAGGACCCTGGTGCGCCGCGACGAGCTGGTGCACAACTGGGACGACACATCGCAGGTCGAGTGGCTCCACGGTGCGGGCATCGATCTCGTCCGCGGGCACGGGCGCCTGACCGGCGAGCGCGAGGTCACCGTCACCGGTGCCGACGGTGCTGAGACCGAGCTCGTCGCCCGCCACGCGGTCGTGGTGTCCACCGGTTCGGCGGCGCTCCTTCCCGACATCCCGGGGCTGCGCGATGTCGCACCGTGGACCAGCCGCGAAGCCACAGGCGTCCACGACGTCCCGACATCGTTGGCGGTGCTCGGCGGCGGCACCGTCGGAACCGAGATGGCGACCCTGTACGCGTCGTTCGGCTCCACCGTGACCCTGATCGCCCGGTCCGGCCTCCTGCGAGGCGTCGAGGCCTTCGCGGGCGAGGCCGTCGAGAAGGCGCTGACGGATGCCGGGGCCACCGTCAAGACCGGCGTGGAGGTCGAGCGGGTCTCGCGTGACGACGCCGGCGAAGTGGTGCTGGCGCTGTCGGACGGGTCCGAAGTGCGGGCGGCCGAAGTGCTGGTCGCGACGGGCCGGGTGCCGCGGACCGAGGATCTCGGGCTCGAGGCGGTCGGGCTCGAGCCCGGTTCCTGGCTCGACGTCGACGACACGCTGCGCGTGCGCGGGGTGGACTGGCTCTACGCCGTCGGCGACGTCAACCACCGGGCGCTGCTGACGCATCAGGGCAAGTACCAGGGCCGCGCCGCGGGCGATGTCATCGCCGCGCGGGCGAAGGCCGCCGACGTCGACGACGCCCCGTGGGGCAGGCATGTCGCCACGGCCGATCACTCGGCGGTCCCGCAGGTGATCTTCACCGACCCCGAGGTCGCCGCGGTGGGGCACACCGAGAAGTCCGCGCGCGAGGCAGGTCTCAGCATCCGCGTCATCGATTACGACCTGTACTGGATCGCGGGCGCGAGCGAGGTCGCCGACGACTACCAGGGACGAGCGCGAGCGATCATCGACGAGGAGCGCCGCGTGCTGGTCGGCGTGACGTTCGTCGGGCAGGACGTCGGCGAGATGCTGCATGCGGCCACGATCGCGATCGTCGGCGAGGTGCCGATCGAGCGCCTGTGGCACGCGGTGCCGTCGTATCCGACGATCAGCGAGGTGTGGCTGCGCTGGCTCGAAGAGTACGGCCGCTGATCCCGTGAGGAGGACCGCCATGCGACCCGAACCCCTGCCCGCTGGTCCCGGCCAGGAATCGGTCTGGGACTACCCGCGCCCGCCGCGCCTGGAGCGGGTCGGGCGCCGCGTGCAGATCCGGCTGGGCGGCGAGGTCATCGTCGACACAGACGATGTCGTCCGTGTCCTCGAGACGAGCCATCCGCCCGTCTACTACCTGCCGATCCAGGCGTTCGCCGAGGGGGCGCTCATGCCCGGCGAGGGGTCGTCGTACTGCGAGTTCAAAGGCGGCGCCGCCTACTTCGACGTGCACGGGGGCGACCAAGTGCGCCCGCGCGCGGCGTGGACGTACCCGCGTCCCTCCGAGGGGTTCGAGCAGCTCGCGGGTCGGGTCGCGGTGTACCCGCGTGAGATGGACCGCTGCACGCTCGACGGCGTGGAGGTCGTGCCCCAGCCCGGGCGCTTCTACGGCGGGTGGATCACTCCCGATGTGGTCGGTCCGTTCAAGGGAGAGCCGGGCTCGCTGGGCTGGTGAGACACCGGTCCACGACCCGTCCACGCGCCGCCGGCGCGTCGCGCGGAGTCTCCGGTCGCGTGGACCCGGCTGCGGCATCCCTCGTGCGAACTGCACAGCGAACGCCCAGGCCCGGACCTTGTCCACCGATATATCGGTAGGTATCGTCAGGGTATCGGCACACGCTCGTTCAGGAGGTCGCCATGAGCGGTTCATTCCAGGGATTCGGTTCCCGTCCGGGAGGGCAGGGCTCGGGGCTTCCGAGCAGCTTCTGGGACGCGATGGACCAGTTGAAAGACACATTCGAGCGCAGCTTCTCGCCGCGCGTCGCAAAGGGCGATGTGCGGGCCGCAGTGCTCGCGATCCTCGCCGAGAAGCCCATGCACGGGTACCAGATCATTCAGGAGATCGAGGAGCGCAGCGACGGCGCGTGGAAGCCGAGCCCCGGCTCGGTGTACCCCACGCTGCAGATGCTCGCCGACGAGGGCCTCGTCGCCGCCGAGGAATCGAACGGCAAGAAGACCTACTCGCTGACCGAGGCGGGTCGTGCGGCGGCGGCGGCCGCCGAGGGGCAGTCGGCCCCGTGGGAGGCGGCCGGGTCACGCGACTCGGGACGCGCCACAGCGCTCCCCAAGGCCGGCGCGAAGCTCGCTCAGGCCGCCGCGACGGTCGGCCGCAGCGGCACGCCCGAGCAGGTGGCGAAGGCCGTCGAAGTGCTCGACGACGCGCGGCGTAAGCTCTACTCGATCCTGGCTCAGGACTGACGGCCGGCGTGCCGGCAGACGGCGTCGGCCCGAGTCCGCGGGTTCGGCGGGGCACACGATCCCGGGCGACCGGGATCGCAGGCATCCCTAACCGCTGAACAGCACCGTCCGAGGAGCTTCGATGGCCGACGTCGGGAACCCGCGCGCCCGCTACCGCCGGATCCTGCGCTTCGCCGGCAGGTACATCGCGCAGGCGTGGTGGTACGAGCTCGTCCTGCCCCGGTTCGGCTTCGGCGCGCTCGCCGCGCGCGGCCGCACCCAGCGCCTCCAGAACATCGCCCGCCGGTTCCACGTGCTCGCGGTCCAGTACGGCGGCCTCATGATCAAGGTGGGGCAGTTCCTCTCGTCCCGGCTCGACGTGCTGCCGCCCGAGATCACGAAGGAGCTGGAGGGACTGCAGGACGAGGTCCCTCCGGTCGCCTTCCCCGCGATCCGCGCGCTCGCCGAGGCGGAGCTGGGCATTCCACTGAGCCGCGCGTTCGAGTGGGTCGACGAGACTCCCGTCGCCGCGGCATCCCTCGGCCAAGCGCATCGCGCGCGGCTGACGCCGGCCGACGCGGCTGAGACAGGGTTCGCCGGCGTCGTCGTCAAGGTGCAGCGGCCCGGGATCGAGGAGATCGTCGATGTCGACCTGGCGGCGCTGCGCCGCGTGGCCGGCTGGCTCACCCGTGTGCGGATCGTGCGCGATCACGTCGACCTGCCCGCGCTCGTCGAGGAGTTCGCACACACCAGCCGTCAGGAGATCGACTACCTTCACGAGGCCCAGAATGCGGAGCGCTTCGCGATGGACTTCGCGGGCGACCCGCGCGTCACGGTGCCCGAGATCGCGTGGGAGCGCACGACGCGCCGCGTGCTGACGCTCGCCGACGTCACCGCCATAAAGATCAACGACGTCGAGGGACTCCGGGCTGCGGGCATCGATCCGGCGCAGGTCGCGGTCGAGTTCGCGAACGTGATGTTCGACCAGCTCTTCCTGCGCGGCTTCTTCCACGCCGACCCCCATCCTGGGAACATCTTCGTGACGCCGGTCACGCGGGCCGTCGGCGACTCCCGGCATCCCTGGACCCTCACCTTCATCGACTTCGGCATGATGGGCGAGGTCCCCGACAAGCTGCGCCACAACCTGCAGCAGCTGATGATCGCGGTCGCCTCGCGCAACAGCGCGCAGATGATCGACAGCATCCGTGCCGTCGGCGTGCTCCTCCCGTCGGCGGACACGGTCGAGCTCGAGCGCGCGATGACGGCGCTGTTCGGGCGCTTCGGGGGCATGGGGTTCGCGGAGCTGCAGGAGGTCGACCCGCGCGAGTTCCGCCAGTTCGCCAAGGAGTTCGGCGACGTGATGCGGTCGCTGCCGTTCCAGCTGCCCGAGAACTTCCTGCTCATCATCCGCGCGGTCTCGCTCACCAGCGGCATGTGCAGCTCGCTCGACCCCGCCTTCAACGTGTGGGACGCCGTCGAGCCGTATGCCGCGCGCCTGCTGCGCGACGAGCGCGGCAACGCCGCGAAGGCGATCGCGCAGGAGGCAGTGTCGACCGCCGGCGTCATGGCCCGGCTGCCGCGTCGCCTGGACGACATGGTGACGCGCATCGAGGACGGGCGCCTGGTCGCCGACGTTCCCAAGCTCGACCGGTGGCTGCGCCGTCTCGAGCGCCTGATCAGGCGCGTCGTGGCGGCCGTGCTGTTCGCCGGGCTGCTGATCAGCGGGGCAGTGCTGCGCGCCGAAGACCTCACGATCGGCACCGTGCTCATGATCGGCTCGCTCGTGCCGCTGCTGTACGCGCTGTTCGCGGGCTTCTCAGGCAGTCGCGGCCCGCAGGGCTGAGCGCGCATCGGCAGGTCGAGAAGTCGCGTGACGGATGCTGCGCCCCCGGCGCGTCAGCGGCCGTCGAGGTCCGCGATCGCGGCCTCGACCTGCGCCAGCCGAGCGGTCGGGGCGCCGGTGACCTCGATCACCGTGGCGTCACCGAGCAGGTCGGGGTCGTCCGAGAGCTCGAGGAGCGCACCGTCCATGGCCTCGCGCAGCTGCGGATCCTCGTCCGCGGGCACCCTGATGTCTCCACCGAGCGGCAGGATCACGAGCAGATCCACGTGCGCCATCGCGGCCACGGTGAGGTCGAGGGCTCGGGCCGGGTGACCGCCGGGCCGGGACACGCGGCCCAGCTCGTCGAGGGCCGTGAGGTACGCGAGGAAGTCGAGCGGGCCGCGCTCGGCGATGACCTTCGCGCCCTGCTCGAACGCGGTGAGGCGCCGGGCGGAGATGCCGAGCTGGGCGAGGAACAATCCCGCATCGGGCTCGTCGCCTGCCTCATCCAGGAGCTCGTAGGGGTCCGACAGGACCTCGTAGCCGGGGTGTGCCGCCGAGAAGTCGCCGATGAGGGTGCTCTTCCCGCTCGCATGGGTGCCCGAGACCACGATCCGCATGATCGGAGCATACGGGTGGCGCGCGTCCGGCTGGGCAGGCCCCCCACCCGCTACGGTGGCACGCAGGAACTCGTCCTCGGGGGTGCGTGTGGTCTGGGCGGTGATCGTGCGGGTCGCAGATCTGCTGGTGCAGCTCGCCCTGATCTGGCTCGGGCTCCAGATCCTCCTCGTGGACGACATCGAGCCCACCCTTGACGCGCTCGCCGCATGGTGCGCGCTCGGCGGGCTCTACTGGCTGGCATCCGTGGTCGCCGTCGGCGCGAGTGTGAAGCGATCCCGGATCGCCGCCCCGCGGTGGATCGGACAGTTCGACGCTCATCCGGTCGTCGCGGCGATCACCGCGTCCGCGACCTTTCTCGCGAGCGTGGTCGGAATCGTGGCGGCCATCGAGATCGTCGTGCTGCGGGGCGACCCGGACTGGGCAGGCTGGGTGGAGCCGGTCGGCGTACTCGCGATGCTGCTGTCGTGGGGGCTGTACCACTGGGGCTTCGCGCGCATCTACGACCGCCGCTACCGCCTCGCCGCCAATCCGCCGCTGATCTTCCCCGGCACCCGGAACCCGCGCCTGGCAGACTTCGTGTACTTCTCGTTCACGAATGCGACCACGTTCTCGGTGTCGGACGTGCAGGTCGTGACGACACGGATGAGGTGGACCGTGGTGTGGCACACCACGACCAGCTTCTTCCTCAATGCGGTCATCATCGTCCTCGCGTTCAGCACCATCATCAACGCCGACCTGACGGCTCCCTAGACTTTCGAGCACGGGCGCCCGCGCACGGCGCCCTTCACAGGTGAGCAGAGGGAGCGGCGATGCAGCTGGGAATGGTGGGCCTGGGCCGGATGGGCGGCAACATCGTCCGGCGTCTGATGCGGGACGGTCACGAATGCGTCGTGTACGACGTCAGCCCGGACGCCGTGTCCGGACTCGCTGGTGAAGGCGCTGTCGGGTCGGACAGCCTGGCGGATCTCGTCGCCAAGCTCCAGGCGCCGCGCGCCGTCTGGCTCATGATCCCTGCCGGGCTCACCGGCAGAGTCGTGGACGAGGTCGCCGCGCTGCTCGATCCGGGCGACATCATCATCGACGGCGGCAACTCGAACTACCGCGACGACGTGCGCCGTGCGGCCGCCCTGCGCGACAGCGGCATCCATTACGTGGACGTCGGCACGAGCGGCGGCGTGTTCGGCCTCGAACGCGGGTACTGCCTCATGGTCGGCGGGCCCGACGAGGCGTTCGCCCGCATCGAGCCGATCCTGCGCACGATCGCCCCGGGCAGCGGTGAGGTCGAGCGCACGCCGGGGCGCGCCGGGGACTTCGCCCCCGAGGAGCTGGGGTACCTCCACTGCGGGCCGTCCGGCGCCGGCCACTTCGTCAAGATGGTGCACAACGGCATCGAGTACGGGGTGATGGCGGCGCTCGCCGAAGGCCTCAACATCCTCGAGCACGCGGACGCCGGTGTTCAGGAAGCCGAGCACTCCGCCGAGGTCGCCCCGCTCGAGGAGCCCGAGTTCTACCAGTTCACGATCGACACCCCGAAGGTCGCCGAGCTGTGGCGCCGCGGATCCGTGATCTCGTCGTGGCTCCTCGACCTGACCGCGGCGGCGCTCCAGGGCAACCCCACACTCGACGGCCTCGCGGGGCGTGTCTCGGACTCGGGCGAGGGACGCTGGACGGTCAAGGCCGCGGTCGACACGGGCGTGCCGGCGCCGGTGCTCGCAGCATCCCTGTTCGAAAGATTCGCATCGCGCGGCGAGGACCATTTCGCCAACCAGGTGCTCTCGGCCATGCGGTTGCAGTTCGGCGGCCACCAGGAGCTGCCTGCCGGCGACGTGCTCGAGGCGGGCTCGCGCAAGTCGGAGTCGTCCGGCGGCCGTCAGCCAGGGACCGACGGCGCTTCGTGACCAAGGCCGACCTCAAGAAGTCGATCGCGGCGTACACAGCACCGCGCGGGTCGTTCGAGATCGTCGACGTTCCACCGCTGCAGTACCTCATGGTCGACGGCCACGGCGACCCCAACACCTCGGACGAGTACGGCGAGGCCGTGGCGGCGGTGTTCGGGGCCGCCTACAAGCTCAAGTTCCTGAGCAAGGGCGAACTCGGCCGCGACTACGTCGTCATGCCGCTCGAGGGCTTGTGGTGGTCCGACGACATGGCGGCGTTCACGTCGGAGCGCGACAAGTCCCGGTGGAGCTGGACGATGATGAGCCTCGTTCCGGAGTGGCTCGACGGCAGCCATTTCGAACGCGCGCGGGATGCGGCCGCCGCCAAGGGCGGGTCACCCGCCCTGGATCGACTGCGGCTGGCGGAGCTCGCCGAGGGCCGGTGCGTGCAGAGGCTCCACGTCGGGTCGTACGACGACGAGGCGCGGGTGCTCGCCGAGATGCACGAGCGCTTCATTCCCGAAGCAGGGCTGCGCATGCGAGGCCGGCACCACGAGATCTACCTGACCGACGCCCGCCGCACGGCCCCCGAGAAGCTCCGCACGATCCTGCGTCAGCCGGTCGACCCCTCGGGCTGACGTTCAGACGGTCGGCGGCTTCGCCGCGTCGGCCGCCTCCTGCGTCGGGTGGCCGTGGGCGCCCTCCGCCGTGCTGCCAGGACCGCGCGAGATGAGGTTCGTCGCCCAGCGCTCGTTGAAACCTGCCAGGAATCCGACGGCGCCCCAGAAGAACCAGCTCGCGACGTGATCGTCGGGGACGGTGAAGATGCCGGCGAGCAGGCCGCTCTTCAAGAAGAACACCACGGCCGCGGCGAAGAACCAGCCGAGGAAGATGCGGTAGATCGCCGCGCCTCGGGCGGCCGACTCGATCGTGAGATTGTGCATGCGATGCATGCGCAGCATGACGCTCACGCAGGCGCCCGCCGCGCCCGCTCCGACGGCGACCAGCACGTCGCGCAGAGCCTCGCTCTGGTCCACCGGCATCGGCCCATGGCGCCACAGCGTGATGACGGCCACGCCGCCCGCGCCGATGAGCAGGAGGAGGAAGAACGTCATCGTGACGCCGCCGAGCAGGCCTCGCGCGTACCGTCGGCGTGCGATCTCGCCCTCTCTGCGCTGGAGGAAGTCGGCCGCGTAGATGATGCGGCCGTCCAGGGCGGTGAGCTCCGAGGGGTGGGGCCCTGGTCCGTCGAAGCCGATCGCGGCGATTCTCACCGCTTCGTGAACGAGTTCGTCGAGCGTGGCGACGTCTTCGCCGCGCAGGACGAAACGGCCGCGCAGGATGATCTCGTCCAGCCTGCCGAACTGCTGCGGGGCGTTCACGGCGACGATCAGAGCCGCCCTCTGGAACTGCGCGTCGTCCACATGGAGGAGCCCGATCGGCTTCTTCCGCGAAGTCGCTCTCCTGCGTGCGGCCGCGCGTGAACGTGCAGCATCCCGCATCCGTGCGATCTCGAGGGCGAGCCCGGACCTGCCCTCAGGGATCTTGATGCCGACGGTGGGTGGCGCCGGCAGCGTCGCATCAGCCACGATCGCTCTCCCTTGGCCTCGCGGCGCGGGTTGCGCCGCATGCTGTGAGGAGGGTGCCCGTGCGCCCCGTGATACCCCGACGCACGAACGGATGCCGCGACCCGGCCGGGTCGCGGCATCCGTTTCTCGTCTGGCTTACGCCGTCGCGTCGGCGCGCTTGGGGAGCACCCAGCCGGCCCGCGGGAAGTGGCACGTGTAGCCGTTCGGGATGCGGATCAGGTAGTCCTGGTGCTCGGGCTCGGCCTCCCAGAACGGGCCCTCGGGCTCGATCGTGGTGACGGCCTTGCCCGGCCAGAGCCCCGAGGCGTCGACATCGGCGATGGTGTCGCGGGCGACCTCGGCCTGCTCGGGGGAGAGCGGGAAGATCGCGGAGCGGTAGCTCGAGCCGATGTCGTTGCCCTGACGGTTCAGGGTCGACGGGTCGTGGATCTGGAAGAAGAACGCCAGGATGTCGCGATACGTGGTCTTCGTGGGGTCGAAGACGATCTCGACCGCCTCGGCGTGACCCGGGTGCTTGCGGTAGGTCGCGTGAGCGTTCTCGCCGCCGGTGTAGCCGACCCGGGTGGCGAGCACGCCGGGCTGGCGGCGGATCAGGTCCTCCATGCCCCAGAAACAGCCGCCGGCGAGGACCGCAGTCTCGGTGCCGGGGGTGCGGGTGATCTCGCCGGTGTCGAAGGGACCGCTGGTCATGATGCGTGCTCCTGGTTCTCGGTGGTGAAGAGGTGTCGGTAGGCGCCATAGCCCTCGTCCTCGAGCGACGAGGCGGGCACGAAGCGCAGTGCGGCCGAATTCATGCAGTATCTCAGGCCCCCGGCCTGCCGTGGGCCGTCGGGGAAGACGTGACCCAGATGACTGTCGGCGCCCGACGAGCGCACCTCGGTGCGCGGCAGCAGCAGCTTCCAGTCCTTCTTGGTCGAGACGGCGTCGGGCTCGATGGGCTTGGTGAAGCTCGGCCATCCGGTTCCACTGTCGTACTTGTCGGTCGACGAGAAGAGCGGCTGGCCCGAGACGACGTCGACGTAGATGCCGGGCTCGTGGTTGTTCCAGTACGCGTTGCGGAAGGCGGGCTCGGTGCCCTCCTCCTGCGTCACGCGGTACTGGGTGTCGGTGAGGCGGCTGAGCGCCTCGGGGGTCTTGCGGTAGTCGTTGCTCACGATTCCTCCAGTTCGACGCGGCTGGCTGCGGCGTCATAGAGGAGAACGGATGCCTCCCGGGTTTTGGTCCCGCGAACCTGGGAGCGCGCCGTGAGTTCCGTCGCACGCGCCCAACTGCGATCGACCGCGGGGCGATCGAGAGATGTATGCATTCTGCAGGCGTGGAAGGTATTATGCATGCATGGCTGTCACCGTCACGATTCGCAACGTGCCGGACGACGTGCGCGATGAGCTCGCCGCTCGCGCGGCGCGGTCCGGCAGGTCGCTCCAGGAGTACTTGAGCTTCGAACTTCGCCGCCTGGCGACGACGCCGAGTGCTGCCGAGGCCATCGCACGTGCGCGCCTCAATGCGCAGACGTACCCGCAGCTGGAGATGGATGAGATCGTGAGCGCCGTCGATGCCGAACGGCCCTGATGCTCCCGGCATCCTGGTCGTAGATGCGAGCGTCGTGGTCGCGCTCGTCGCAGCACAAGCCGCACGCACGGCGACGCTCGCGGGCCGGATCGGCAGTGCGAGCCTGCATGCGCCGGCCATCCTCCCGATCGAAGTGGACAGCGCGCTTCGTGGCCTCGAGCGCGGAGGGCGGCTCAGTGCGGCGCAGGCGTCGGCAGCACGTCTGCATGCCCACGCTCTTCCGATCGAGCTGTGGCCATGGGAGCTGCTCGCTGATCGGGCGTGGGCCTTGCGGGCGAACCTTTCGACCTACGACGCCGGCTACGTCGCGCTCGCCGAGCGACTCGGTGGGACTCTTCTCACCGGCGATCGGCGCATCGCCTCGGCCCGCGTCGCGGGGTGCCCCATCGAGGTCGTCCGCATCTGAACTCGGGCTCAGGCCGAGCCGAGCTCTCCGCTGAGGCGGCCATGGAAGCGGGCCGCAGCATCCGTCATCCCGTACAGCTCGACGGTCGTTCCGCGCGCCTCGTACTTCGTGACGATGGCATCGAGGGCGGCGACCGTCGAGGCGTCCCAGACGTGGGTGCGCGAGAGGTCGATGACGACGTGCGGCGGATCGGCAGCGTACTCGAACTGCGTGGTGAGGTCGTTGCTCGACGCGAAGAAGAGCTCGCCGTCCACGCGGTACCGGGCGGTGTCGCCGTCGACCTCGCGCGTCACGGTCGTGAAGTGCGCGACGCGGCGGGCGAACAGCACCATGGCGGCGAGCACGCCGAGGATCACGCCGACGGCGAGGTTGTGGGTCCAGACCGTGGCCACGACGGTCACGAGCATCACGAGGGTCTCGCTCCGCGGCAGCCGCTTCAGCGTCGACGGACGGACGCTGTGCCAGTCGAACGTCATGACCGACACCACGATCATCACGGCGACAAGGGCCGCCATCGGGATGAGTCCCACGATGTCGCCGAGGGCGACCACGAGGATCAGCACCCACACGCCCGCCATGAACGTCGAGATCCTCGTGCGACCGCCGGACGTCTTCACGTTGATCATCGTCTGGCCGATCATCGCGCAGCCGCCGGTGCCGCCGAGGAACGCCGACGCGATGTTGGCGACGCCGAGTCCCCACGCCTCACGGGTCTTGCGTGAGCGGGTGTCGGTGATGTCGTCGACGAGCTTCGCGGTCATCAGCGACTCGAGGAGCCCCACCAGCGCGGCGGCGAACGCGTACGGCGCGACGATCTGCAGCGTCTCCCACGTCAGCGGGACGTTCGGGATGAGGAGCTCCGGAAGGCTCCGGGGCAGTTCGCCCTGGTCGGCGACGTTCGGCACCGCCGAGAGCCCGAACGCCACGACGACCGCGGTCAGCGCCACGATCGCGATGAGCGGTGCGGGGATCGCGCGCGTGACGCGCGGCCAGACGAACAGGATGCCGAGACCCACGGCGACGAGCACGTACACCGCCCAGGGCACGTCGACGAGCTGCGGCATCTGCGACAGGAAGATCAGGATCGCGAGGGCGTTCACGAAGCCGACCATGACGCTGCGCGGAATGAACCTCATGAGCCGGGCGACGCCCAGCACCGCGAACAGCACCTGGATGACGCCCGCCAGCGCGATGGTGACGATGAGATAGTCCGAGCCGTACTCGCGCGCGACGGGTGCGATCACCAGCGCGACCGCCCCGGCAGCGGCGGTGATCATGGCCGGACGCCCGCCGGTGAACGCGATGACGACGGCGAGCACGAACGATGAGAACAGTCCGACGCGTGGGTCGACGCCCGCGACGACCGAGAAGGCGATCGCTTCGGGGATGAGGGCGAGCGCGACGACGAGGCCGGCGATGACCTCGCGGGTCAGCAGACCCGGGTGCCGCAGCGCGTGCAGCACGGTCGGCCGGCTGCCGGAGCGATCGGCGGATTCGCTGACGGCGGACACGGGCGCTCCTCGGATATCGCGCGCACCGTTGCGCCCGCAGGGGGTGGATGAGGGGAGGGACGCCGCGACCCGCGCGGCCCTTCGACTCTAGCCGCGTCCCCGAGGACGCCACCGATCTTCGAGCCCTCCGGGTCGATCGTGCGGAGTGACGTGACGGCCGATGTCGACCTCCGGGTTCACAGGGCATCTGCCCGGTGAGCCGGCGTACCGCCGGCTCACCGCGGGAGGGTCCCCGCGATGACGGTGGGAATCATCGCCGCGCCGGGGATGCGGCCGACGGCGTCGCGCATTCGTGATGGGAGAGCGGATGCCGCGGGTCGAGCATCCGCGGCCGAATGGTGGAGTGCTCCCGGCCTCTCGTCAAGGGGGTGACAGCTGTTCACCCCGCCGGCCTACAGTCGCTCGAGTGGTGGACCGAGTCAGCGCCCAGCCCGACCACTCGGGTTTTCGCGCCGATATCCAAGGACTGCGTGCGATCGCAGTCGGGTCGGTCCTGCTCTATCACGCGGGAGTGCCGTTCCTGCCCGGCGGTTACGTCGGCGTGGACGTCTTCTTCGTCATCTCGGGCTTCCTCATCACGTCCCACCTCCTGGGACAGCTGGAGAGCCACGGCACGCTGAGGTTCGGGGAGTTCTACGCGCGACGCGCGCGACGCATCCTGCCGGCGTCCTTCGTCGTGCTCACGCTCTCGGTGGCAGCCGCGCTCATCTGGTATCCACCGCTGCTGATGAAGGACCTCTGGGCGGCCGCCGTCGCCACGGCGCTCTACGTGCCGAACTACTTCTTCGCCTCTGCGAACTCGGACTACCTCGCCGAGTCGTCGAACCCGTCGCTGTTCCAGCACTACTGGTCGCTCGGCGTCGAGGAGCAGTTCTATCTCCTGTGGCCGGCGCTGCTCGCGCTGGTCTGGGTGCTGGCCCGGTCGCGACGCGCGCTGCTGGGGGTGCTCATCGGGGTGGTGGCCGCGTCGTTCGCGCTCTGCGTGTGGCTCACGTTCACCGCGCAGCCGTGGGCGTTCTTCTCGCTCCCCTCGCGCGCGTGGGAGCTCTGCGTCGGGGGCTCGTGGCCGTGCTGCTGCAGCGGCGGCCCGGGATCGTGGGGGAGCGGGGGGCCGCTCTCCTCGGGTGGGCGGGCATCGCGGCGGTCGCGGCGTCCGTGTCCTTCTTCTCGCCCGAGACGCTCTTCCCCGGCGCGGCGGCCGCCCTTCCCGTGCTCGGCACGGCTGCCGTGATCGCGGCGGGCGAGTCGCGGCTTGGACCGACTCGGATGCTGTCCGCCCGCGGCATGGTGTTCCTCGGAACGATCTCGTACTCGCTGTACCTCGTGCACTGGCCGGCGATCGTCCTCCCCGGCACCGCGCTGCCGGGGGAGCTCCCGCTGTGGATGACGCTGCTGATCGCGGTCGCGTGCGTGCCTGTCGCGTGGCTGCTCTACCGGTTCGTCGAGGACCCGGTGCGGCGGACACCGCTGCTCACGAAGCGGCGGGCGCGCGTCACGCTGGCGGGCGCGCTGGCGGGCTCGCTCGCGTGCCTCGGCCTCGCCAGCGCCGCGTACGCGGTGGCCGACACCCGGTCGCTGCACGCGGAGCGCGCGGCGTCGAGCACCGTCATCGCCGACGCCCCGCGCGGCACCGACTTCGTGCCCGACAACCTCGCGCCCGCGCTGCGGGACGCGCGCGACAGTCTCCCCGAGGTCTACGACGACGGCTGCATGCTGGGCATCGCCTCCACGGACGCCGAGGGCTGCGTGTACGGGGATCCCGCGGCGCCACGCATCGTGCTGTTCGGCGACTCGCACGCCGCGCAGTGGTTCCCGGCGCTCGAGGGCTTCGCCACCTCGGCGGGGTACTCCGTCGAGGTGCACACGAAGAGCTCATGCCCCGCCGCCGACATCGAGTCGCTGCGCCGCGGTGCGCCGTACCCGCAGTGCCCCGAATGGCGCGATGCCGTGATCGACCGCATCAACGCCTCGCCGCCTGCTCTGGTGGTCCTGGCGACGTTCACCGACCCCGAGCTCGCCCCGGGCGTCGACGACGACGCGAAGACGTGGGCGGCGGCATTCGGCCGCACGCTCGACGCGATCGACGCGCCCGTCGCGATGATGGCCGACACCCCCGACATGCGTGAGGATCCGGCGCCCTGCCTGTCGGCGCACCTGTCCGACGCCGCGGCCTGCGCGCAACCGCGGACGGTCGCGCTCGAAGGACCCGCGCGTCAGGGCGAGGCTACGGCGGCCGCGAAGCGCGGCATCCCGCTCGTCGACCTCAACGAGTACCTCTGCGACGCCGACGCCTGCCCGCCGATCATCGGCAACACGCTCGTCTACCGCGACTCGCACCACCTCACCGCCGCCATCAGCGCCGACATGGCCCACGTGCTCGGCAGGGCGCTGCAGCCCCTGCTGCCGCCTCATGCAGGAGGGTGACTGCGACGGCACTCCGCCACCGGCCGGTCGGCCGTTGCGCGCGGCCCCTCGCGCCCGCGACGATGGGGACATGCGCGCGGTCATGTACGAGCGGTACGGGTCGCCCGAGCGGCTCGAGCTGCGCGACATCCCCCGGCCGGTGCCCGGCGCCGGCGAGGTGCTCGTGGAGGTCTTCGCGACGTCGGTCAACCTGTCGGATTGGGAAGGGCTGCACGGCAGCCCGGCTTACGCCCGGCTCGGCGGGCTGTTCCGGCCGCACCGCGGGATCCTCGGCTCCGACATCGCCGGCCGGGTCGCGGCCGGCGGCGACGGCGCGACCCGCTTCGCGGTCGGCGACGCGGTGTTCGGCGACATCATGCCTCGGTACGGAGGGTTCGCCGAGTTCGTCGCCGTGCCCGAGTCGATGCTCGCTCCCAAGCCCGTGCAGCTGTCGTTCGCCGAGGCGGCCGCTCTTCCGCAGGCCGCGGCGATCGCGACGCACGCCGTCGCACTGGCGGAGCCGGGAGCACGGATGCTGCTCAACGGCGCCGGCGGAGGATCGGGGAGCCTGGCGATCCAGCTCGCGGTCCAGCAGGGCGTGCACGTGACGGCGGTCGACAACGCCGGCAAGCTCGACTTCCTTCGCGCGCTCGGCGCGGACGAGGTGATCGACTACCGCCGCGACGACTTCACCCGACAGGGGCCGTACGACCTCATCGTCGACCTCGTCGCCCGCCGTTCGGTGTTCGCCTACGCCCGCGCGCTCGCGAAGGACGGCCGGTGCGTGATGGTGGGCGGAACGGCAAGGACACTGGTACGGATGCTGACCGCCGGCGCGCTTGTCGGGGTCCTCACCCGCAAGCACCTGGGTGTGCTCTTCGTGCGCCAGGGGCCTTCCGCGTTCGTGCCGGTCGCCGAACGCTGCGCGGCAGGAGAGGTGCAGGTGCACATCGATCGCGTGTTCCCGCTCGACCAGGTCCCCGAGGCTCTCGCGTGGCACGGTGAGGGCCGCGCCCTCGGCAAGGTCGTGGTGGCGGTGCGCAGGGAGTGACCCATCAGGGGTGCCAGGCTGCGGTTACCAGTTCGGCGCGGAGCATGTCAACGGGCAGACGGATCCGGGTGGCGATGCATAACCTGGCGGAGCAACACAAGCAGTTCAACGCGTAGCGGTCGAGCTTCGGCGTTCGGGTCGCCGTACCGTCTCCCGTCGACGCGTGATGGTCCCGGTGGGAGGGCAACCCACCGGGACCATCTTCTTCGTCTGGGACTGCGGATGCCGGGTGCCGAGGCATCCGAGCGGCATTAGCCTGTCGGCATGCACCGGATCTTCACGATCAGCTTCGCCTCGGTCTACCCGCTCTACGTCACGAAGGTCGAGAAGAAGGGACGCACGACCGCGGAGCTCGACGAGGTCATCGAGTGGCTCACGGGATTCGACGACGCGGAGCTGAAGCAGCACATCGACGAGCACACGACCTTCGAGGACTTCTTCGCGGACGCCGACCTCAACCCGAACGCCTCGCTCATCACCGGCGTCATCTGCGGCATGCGCGTCGAGGAGATCGAGGACCCGTTGATGCAGAAGATCCGCTACCTCGACAAGCTCGTCGACGAACTCGCCCGCGGCAAGTCGATGGAGAAGATCCTCCGCGCCGCCTGATCGACCGGGTCGACGCCCACCTCGACGCCGTCGAGCCAGCGGCGTACGCGGCCGGCGTCGTCGACGATCAGGCCGGTCGTCGGGCCCGCGCGTCCGATCCACCCGAGGTCGTCGAATCCGGCCACGACAGCCGCGGTGGCCCAGACATCGGCATGGGCGAGGCTCGCCGACACCACCGTCGCCGACGCGGCTCCCGCCGCCGCGCGGCCGGATCTCGGATCGATGATGTGCGCGCCACGCTCCGCGCTCCCCGAGGTGGCCACGGCTCCATCGCGCACGGGCACGGTGGCGAGCACCCGCGCCCGGTCGGCGGGATCGACGATCGCGACGTTCCAGGTCCAATCGGCTCCCGGCGCGGTGAGGAGCTGAAGGTCGCCGCCGGCGTTGATCCCCGCCGCGACCACGCCGGGATGATCGAGCAGCGGGGCGAGGTGCGTGCGGGCGGTCCGCTCCGCGGCCCATCCTTTGACATACCCGGTCGGATCGAACACCCCGGCCCACGTCGCGGTGAACAGGCCGCCGGTGTCGGACTCTGCCTGCGCGCATGCCTGGGCGACCTCGGCGACCCAGGGCGAGGCATCCACCATCGCGAGCTCGCCGCGCGCCACGCGCAGCAGATCGGAGTCGTCGCGATACGGCGAGAAGACCCGATCCACGAGGCGCAGCTCGTCGAAGAGGGCGGCGGTGGCGGCGGCGAACACGTGAGAGTCGACGTCACCGATCACGTGCACGCTGATCGCCGTGCCCATGATGTCGGCGACCTCCACATGCCGGTGCGGACGCTTCATGCCCGTGCCTGGTCGATCGCGCTCTGCAGCGACTGCAGGTAGCCCTGGCTGGTGTACGTCGCGCCCGACACCATGTCGATGTCGGCGGACTGGGCCGCGGTGGTCTCGGCGACGAGCACGGGGAGTGCGCGCTGGTTGATCTGGCGGTCGCGAGGGTTTCCCGACGGGTACTCCGGCACCTGCACGTCGGTGATCTGCCCGCCCGAGACGCTGATCTGCACCTGGACGGGGCCGAAGCGGGTGTTCGCCGACGAGCCCGTGTAGGTGCCGTCGGAGAGTCCCGTGGACGACCCGGAGCCCGCGTCCGAGCCCGTCGCCCCGGATGTCGAATCGCCGGAGCCCGCGTCGGTCTCGGCCCCGCTGCCGGTCTGAGTGCCGGTGTCGGTCTCGCTTTCGGTGCCACTGCCGTCGCTCCGTGTCGAGCCGGATGAGCTCGACGAGGTGCTCGCGGTGTCTGCGGCGACCGGTTGGATCGCGTCGATGTGCGAGGTGCGGTAGCTGAACAGCAGCACCAGGCCGCTGACGGTGGCGAGGACGGCGTAGACGATCTTCTTCATCTCGGACTCCTGGAAGGGTGCATGACGGCCTCAGATCGTGAAGGACTCGGTGTGGATGCGGGCCGGCGCGACCCCGGCTGCACGCACGTCGCGAGTGACGGCATCCATCCACGGCTGCGGACCGCAGACGAACACGTCGTAATCGGCGAGGTCGGGCGCGAGGTGGCGGAGGGCATCGGCGCCGTTCCATGCGACGTGGGACGCGGGCAGCCACGGCGTTGCGGACGACGCGCGCGGTCCGTCGAGAGGAACGTGCCGCAGTCCGCGATCACGCACGAGCGCTGCGATGGCGGCGCCCCGCAGCGCGGCGTCAGGAGTCGAGTCGCGGGTCACGAGCGTGGCCTCGCCCGCAGCGAACGGCTCGGACTCCAGCAGCGACACGAGTGGTGCGACCCCGGCCCCGGCGCCGACCAGGAGCAGCTTGCGCCCGCAGCGTGCCTCTCCGGTCATCCGGCCGTACGGACCCTCGACGAGCACCCGCGTGCCGGGGCGAAGCCCGGCGAGCCGTGCGGTGCCGTCCCCGACGATCCGCGCCGAGATGGCGAGCTCGTCGCCGCGGGGTGCGGCCGAGAGGGAGAACGGATGGCCGCGCGACCACCCCGGGCCGTCGAGGAAGCGCCAGACGAAGAACTGGCCGCCACGTGGGGCGAGGCGATCGAGCCGGCGTCCGCGCATCCGCACGGTCACCCCGCCGGAGCCGTCGGCCTCGACCGCGGCGACCCGCAGGCCGTGCCGGATCGACTGTGCCGCCGGAACCCCGAGGCGGAACACGACGATCGCGGCCGCCGCGAGCGCCCACAGGGTCCACCAATAGACGGTCGCCCACGCGGACGCCGTGAAGTCGGCGCCGGCCCACAGCTGGTGCGGCAGTGCGATGCCGACGCCGACATACGCGTACAGGTGGAGCAGGTGCCACGACTCGTACCGCAGCCGGCGCCGTGCCCGCCGGATCGACGTGACCGCGACGAGCACGATGAGCACGGCGCCCGCCGTCGCGAGCAGCATGCCGGGGTAGTCCCACACGAACTCCCACAGCTGCACGAACGGGTTGACCTGTGCGACCGCCGCGTAGCCGGCGACCAGCAGCGCGATGTGCGCGAGCATGAGCCAGAACGACCAGAACCCGACGACGCGGTGCATCCTCGTGATGCCGTCGCGTCCGAATCCCCGTTCGAACAGCGGCACCCGCGCCATGAGCAGCACCTGGTACAGCAGCAGGTTCGCCGCGACCAGGCCGCACAGGCGCCCCACCGCGTTGAGCGCTTCCGCGCCCTCTCCGAGGACCGCGTCGACTCCACCGCCGGACACCCACAGGGCCGCCACGAACAGGCTCGTCAGCCAGATGACGGCGATCGCGCCGGCATTCCACGCGGCAGCGCGGCGGCGCCCTGCGGCGAGGGACGGACGCCGCAGCGCGAGCGGTGCGGTCGGTGACGCGATCGTAGCCATGGCTGCTCCTCAGGGTTGGTCGGCGGAGGAGGGTCAGGAGCCGTCGGACTCGGTCCCGGAGTCGGAGTCGGCGTCGTCGCCGTGCGGGTCGCCCTGACCCGGACCGCCGGGTGCGCGGTTCTGCCGGCCGTCGTCGGGGCCGCCGCGCTGCCCGGAGCCGTCTCCGGGGCTGCCCGGCGTGTGGCCGCCCTGGTTCCAGCCGACCGGAGCCCCGACGGGTCCGCGGGCGCTGCCCGCCGCCCAACCGGTGCCGAAGCCGACGCCGAGGAGCAGGACGGCGGCGACCGCGGCACCGGTGACCTTGACCCACGTGCGCCGCAGCAACGTCGGCGTCTCCGTGGCGGTCGCGGGTGCGGCCGCTGCGGCCGGAGCGACCGGAGCGGCCTGTGTCGCATCCGGTGTGGGGGACGCCGGCGCGACGGGCGGCTGCGGCGGGAGAGGCGTCATCGCCGGGGTGGGCGCCGCAGGTCGGGAAGGGGCGGACTCGGGAGCGACCGGCTCGGTGGGTGCGGCCTCGCCGGGCGTGCCGCCGGGCTTTTCAGGGGTGCTGTCGGACATGACCACACTGTCCCTCCGAGGTTCCAAGAATGCTCAAAGAGTCGGTCGATCTGGGCATTCTCATAGGTTCGCGCCCGGGAACCCTCAGCGTTCCCCCGCGCGCCGGCCGCCCGAGGGCAGATCCAGCAGGAACGTCGTGCCGGCGCGCGATGTCTTCTCGACGCGCACGCTGCCGTCGAAGCGCGTGACGATGTCGCGCACCAGAGCGAGGCCGAGCCCGAACCCACGTCGCCCGTCCTCGCTCGCCACGTCGGTCGAACGGGCGAAGCGGTCGAACAGCCGATCGGGATCGATGCCGGCGATGCCGCTGCCCTCATCGACCACCCTGATCTCCACGCGGCGCCCGGCGGGTCGTGCGCGGACGGTGATCGTCGAGCCGGTGGGGGAGTAGCGCACAGCATTGTCGAGCAGCGCCATCAGCGCGCGCGTCAGCGAGGTGTGGTCGGCACAGACGAGCAGATCGGCGGATGCCTCGGCGATGAGTGCGACGCCGCGCGCGGCGGCCCGAGGCTCGATGACCGCGATGGCGTCGTGCGCGGCGGCGGCGACCGATGCGAAGGCGCCGCCGTCGCCGGCGCGGGCGCCGGCCGTCTCGGCCGTGAGCAGCAGGTCGGTGAGCACCGCATCCATCACCATCGCATCCCGGCGCAGATCGGCGAGTACGGCGTCGACGTCGCCGCCGCGTTCAGCCCGATGCTGTGCGAGCTGGATCCGGCTGGTGAGGGTCGTCAGGGGCGTGCGCAGCTCGTGGCTGGCGTCGGCGACGAAGGTGCGCTGCACCTCGAGGGCATCCGCCAGCGGCTGCGCCGCCCGCTTGGACGCCCACCAGGCGACGAACCCCAGCGCGACGACGCCGATCAGCCCGATCAGGATCGCGAGGGGAACGACGTCGTCGAGGTCGATCACCCGATCACCCGGTCCGTCCCAGCCCCCACCGCCGGGACCGTGCGGCGGACTGTGCTCGGGCCGCGAGGTCGCGAACATCACCGCGACGATGACCGTGGTGATGATCGCCACCACCGCCGCCGCGGCGACGGCCACCCAGACCCCGGCGCGGAGGGCTGCCTGCTGCACGCGCCGGCGGTCGGCGGCGGTGGCAGCATCCGTCCGCTCGCTCATCAGGGTGTCCCGCTGCGATACCCGCGCGCGCGGACGGTCTCGATGATCTCGGGCGTCGACTTGCGGCGGACGTAGTGCACGTAGGTGTCGACCGTGGTGGCCGAGCCGCCGGGGAACACATGAGCGAGGATCTCGTCGCGCGAGAACACGTGCTCGGGGCTCGAGGTCAGAAGTTCCAGCAGCTCGGATTCGGCCTGCGTGAGCGGGATGCGGCCGTCGGCGGGGGAGTAGAGCGCCTGCGAGGCGGGGGTGAACACCCAGTCGCCGAGCTCGCGGCGATCGCCGGCTCCGCGCCCGCGGCGGAGCGCGCGCAGCCGGGCGCGCAGCTCGGCGAAGTCGAACGGCTTCATGAGGTAGTCGTCGGCGCCGGCGTCGAGCCCGGTCACGCGGTCGTCGACCGCGCCGAGCGCCGTGAGCATGAGTGCGGGCGTCGCGATGCGCGCCGTGCGGACGGCGCCGACGAGTTCGACGCCCGACATGCCGGGCAAGCGGCGATCAACCACGATCACGTCGTAGCGGCGGCCGAGCGCAAGACGCAGCCCCTCCTCGCCCGTCGACGCGTGGTCGACGTCGTACTCGTCGCCGAGCATCTCGACGACGATGCCGGCGATCTCGGCCTCGTCCTCGACGTACAGCAGACGCGGCCCGGGCGACGGCGGAGATGACGAAGAGGGCACGTCCACAGTCTGGACGTGCCCTCTTCGAGGCTGTCAGGCGAGCGCTATGGATCGCCTATGAGCTTCGCGGCGTTGATCAGTACCAACCGGTCGACTGCGAGTGGCTCCACGCGCCGCAGGGGCTGCCGTAGCGGCCCGAGATGTAGCCGAGACCCCAGGCGATCTGCGTCGCCGGGTTGGTCTGCCAGTCGGCACCGGCGCTGCCCATCTTGCTGCCGGGAAGAGCCTGCGGGATGCCGTAGGCGCCGCTCGAGCGGTTGTAGGCCTGGTAGTTCCAGCCCGACTCCTTGTTCCACAGCGACACGAGGCAGCCGAACTGGTCGTCGCCCCAGCCGTAGCCTCCGAGCATCGATCGGGCGGTCGCCTGGGCGTCGGCAGGACTGGTGCCGCCCACGGCGCCGCCGGTGGCGAACACCGGCGCGCCGCCGCCGGACGAACGCGGCGCCGACGACTTCTTCGCGGCGGCCGCGGCGGCGGCTTCCTCGGCGGCCTTGGCGGCTGCGGCGGCTTCAGCCTCCTTGCGGGCCTTCTCCTCCGCCTCCCGCTGCGCCTTGAGCGCGATCGCGGCGTCGAGCTTGCCGCGCAGGCCCTGCGCCTGCTCGTTGACCGACGCGGTCAGGGTGGTCACCGCATCCGTGACCTCCGTCGTGTACTCGGCCGGGAGCGACTGCGCGCGCTTCAGCTGAGCGACGGCACCCTCGAGCTCCGAGGTGTCGACGGTCGTGTCGGGCGTGCCGACGTCGAGGCCCGACGTGGCGATGTCGGCGGCGACGGTGGTCGCGGCGGTCACCGCTGCGTCCGCGTCGGCGACCGTCTTCTCGAAGGCGCTCGGAGTTGCGGCAGCCTCGGCCTTGACGGAGGCGGTGGAGTACGACGCCAGCGCGAAATTCGTGAGCGCGCCGGACGCCTCGGCTTGCGACGCGGGGGTCGCCGTGCTGAACGCGGCGGTGGCCAGCACGCCTACTGCGAGCGTCGCGGCGACCAGCACCGGGCGGCGGCGGAGGCGGCGTTCGGCGCGGCGGACGGTGCGACGTGCGGGCAGAAGAGACGTGTGGGAGCGCATATAAGACCGGGTTCCGTATCAGCGAAATGCGCCATCGGGCGGCGCGTCGTGACCGTTCGGGCGGGCACAAGTCCCCGAGTCTCCCGGGCCTTTCTGGACGCTTCCGGTGCGTTACCTGAACGTTACATGTGAGCGCAAAGTCTGAAAAGGCCAGGTCAAGAGCTCAGATCCCGCTCCCTGGGCGCCCTGGGAAGGTCCTCCGAACTACGATCGAAGCACCCGCCGCATGTCTACAGGAGGCTCATCCGTGCCCTCGTCCATCGCTCCCGCCCGCCCCGCAGCCCTCGCGCACGCGGACGATCTCGCCGCGTTCGTGGCGGCGTCGCCGTCGAGCTTCCACGCCGCTGCCGAGGTCGCGAGCCGCCTCGAGGACGCGGGGTTCACGCGTCTCGACGAGGCGGCCGGGTGGCCGGCTCCCGCCGGTGGGAAGTACGTCGTGGTGCGCGACGGCGCGGCGATCGCGTGGGTCGTGCCGAAGGGTGCGTCGGCGTCGACGGGTGTGCGCATCTTCGGCGCCCACAGCGACTCGCCGGGGTTCAAGCTCAAGCCGAAGCCGACCACCGGCAAGCTCGGCTGGCTGCAGGCCGGCGTCGAGATCTACGGCGGCCCGCTCCTGAACTCGTGGCTCGATCGCGAACTGCGGCTGGCGGGTCGCCTCGTGCTCGACGACGGCACGGCCGTGCTCGCCGCGACCGGTCCGCTGCTGCGGCTGCCGCAGCTTGCGATCCACCTCGATCGCGAGGTCAACGACCACCTCGCGCTCGACAAGCAGTCGCAGACCCAGCCGGTGTGGGGCCTCGGCGAGGCGGAGTCCGCCGACATCCTCGGCGAGCTCGCGCGCGAGGCCGGCGTCGACGCGGCGCGCGTCCGCGGCTACGACGTCGTCACCGCCGACGCCGCGCGTGGTGCGGCGTTCGGACGCGACGACGTCTTCTTCGCCTCCGGCCGCCTCGACGACCTCGCGTCCGTGCACGCCGGGGTCGTCGCCCTCGAGCGCGCGGCCGACGGGCACGACGCCGACCACATCGCTATGCTCGCCGTCTTCGACCACGAGGAGGTGGGCTCGGGCACCCGGTCGGGCGCGGCCGGTCCGTTCCTGTCCGACGTGCTCGAGCGGCTGTGGCTGTCGCTGGGCGCCGACCGCGAGCAGCAGCTGCGTGCGCTCGCCGCGTCCTGGTGCGTCTCGAGCGACGTGGGCCACTCGGTGCACCCCAACTACCCCGACAAGCACGACCCCGTCGTGCAGCCGGTGCTCGGCTCCGGCCCGATCCTGAAGATCAACGCCAACCAGCGGTACGCCACGGATGCCGCCGGCGCGGCCGCCTGGAACGGCTGGTGCGCCGCGGCGGGCGTCACGAGCCAGGAGTTCGTCTCGAACAACGCGGTGCCGTGCGGATCGACGATCGGCCCGATCACGGCGACCCGTCTCGGCATCCGCACCGTGGACGTCGGCATCCCGATCCTCTCCATGCACTCGGCACGCGAGCTCGCCGGCGTGAGCGACCTGTGGGACCTCGCCCGCGTCGCAGAGACCTACTTCCGCGCCTGACGCCCGAGCACAGAATCGGACCTGTCCGACGACACGCCGGGACCCGGATGCTGCCACCCGGCGTGTCGCGAGAGGCGTCCGATCCTGTGCGCCCGCGAGGGTGCGACCGCGGGCGCAGAATCGGAAGTTCGGGGAGACACGCCGGCGACGGATGCCGCCACCCGGCGCGTCGGGCGAAGCCTCCGATCCTGTGCGCGCAGTCAGGCGCGCGGTGCGGCCGCGCCGAGCGCGAGGTACTGGTGCGTGAACGCGATCGCTGCGCCGCCCTCGCCGACGCCCGCGACGACGCGCTTCACCGAGCCGGACCGCACGTCGCCGATCGCGAAGACGCCGGGCACGGTCGTCTCGAGGGCGAACGGGCGGCGCGCATGGTGCCACGAACCCGATTCCGCCGCATCCGCCCCAGTGAGCACGAACCCGCGCGCGTCGCGCGCGATCTCAGCCGGCAGCCACGCGGTCTCGGCGTCGGCCCCGATCATGACGAAGAGCACGTCGACGTCGCGCTCCTCGACGGCGCCCGTGCGGCGGTCGGCGATGTCGGCGGCGCGGAGCGCATCGGCGCCGTGCAGTCCGACCACCTCGCTGCGGGTCTCGACGCGGATCGCAGGGATCGCCGCGATCTGGTCGATGAGGTAGCGCGACATGCTCGACTCGAGCGATTCGCCGCGCACGAGCATCGTGACCGACCGTGCGTGCCTGCTGAAGAACAGCGCCGCCTGCCCGGCCGAGTTCCCGGCGCCGATGATGCAGACGTCCGCACCCTGCGCCACCGCCGAGTCGCTGCGCGCGGCGCCGTAGTAGACGCCGCTGCCGAGGAACCGCTCCACGCCCTCGACCGGGAGCGTGCGCCACACCACGCCCGTCGCGAGGATGACGACCTCGGCGCGCACGACGTCGCCGCCGTCGAGCGTCAGCTCGCGCGTCTCAGGGTCCAGTGCCTCGACCGTGCGCGTGACCACGATCTCCGCGCCGAGCCGCTTCGCCTGTGTGAAGGCGCGTCTTGCCAGGTCGTCGCCCGAGATGCCGAACGGGAATCCGGTGTAGTTCTCGATCCGCGTCGAGGTGCCCGCCTGGCCGCCGGGCGCGAAGGTCTCCACGACAAGCGTCCGCAGACCCTCGGCTGCGGCGTTCACGGCGGCGGTAAGACCGGCGGGGCCGGCGCCCAGGATCACGACGTCATAGCGGTCGGCTGCGGGCGTCACATCGAGCCCGACCGCCTCGGCGATCTGCCGCATCGTCGGATTCTCGAACCGCGCGCCGCTCGCGAGCTCGATCAGCGGGTAGTGCGGGGCGTCGGCGGCGGCATCCACGTCCACGCGTTCGAAGTCGACCTGGTTGCGCGAGAGGAACCCGATCACGCGGTGCGCGCGGGCGCTGCGTCGCGGATGGATGAGCCGCACCTCGTACTCGTGCTGCTCGGCGGCCATCGTCTGGAGCGAGTCCAGGTACCGCCGCGCGAGCCCCGCGACCCGGTCGGGGACCGACGGCGCGTCCGCGGCGAGCGAGTAGTAGACGGCGGGCTCGAGTTTGAGCACGCGCGTCGGCTCCCCGGCACGGCCGCTCGCCGGGAACGGCGTGCTGAGGGTCATCGGGACTTCGCCGAAGAACTGACCCGGCCGGCGCGTGCCGATGACGCGCTCCTCGCCGCCCACCACTTTCGTGATCTCGGCCACCCCTTCGACCACGACGAAGAGGGCCCGAGTGTCGCCTTCGTGCGCGAAGTACTCGCCCGTCACGAGCCGGATGTCCTCGACCGCGCCGGCGAGGTGGGCGAGGGCCGCGTCGGGCACCTCGGCGAAGACGTGCAGGGCCCGAAGGCCTTCGACGGTGATCATGCGGCTCCCCAGCAGCGCAGGCACACGCGGCGCGGTGCGCCCGATGGCGCCGGTGCGCCACGGGGCGAACGTAGCGGCACGGCCGAGCGGCGGTCAACAGCCGGTTCCGTCAGCCGGGACCGCGTGTCCAGGATGCGGCGTAGCCTGAACGGATGCCGCAGCCGTCGACTCCGCAGACCGGCGAGCCGCGCCGGGGTCATGCCCTCGGTGCGCGTGCCCAGCTCGCCGCGCTCGCCGACGATTCCGCGACCGGAGCGGGCGCGTTGGTGGATCTGCCTTCACCGGCCGATCCGCGCCCGGCGGCGGTGCTCATGCTCTTCGGGGTGCTCGACACGCTCCCCAGCGATCACGACGCGCAGGCCCACGCCGTGTCGCGCGACCTCGACGTGCTGCTCCTGTCGCGCGCGACGACGCTGCGCGCGCACCCGGGGCAGGTCGCGTTCCCCGGCGGCCGTCTCGATCCGGGCGACGACGGCCCCGTGGCCGCGGCGCTGCGCGAGGCGCGCGAGGAGACCGGCCTCGACCCCGCCGGCGTCGAGGTGCTGGGCGAGCTCGTCGACATCCCTCTCGCCTTCTCGCAGCACGTGGTGACTCCGGTGCTGGCGTGGTGGCGGCATCCGTCACCGGTCCGCGTCGTCGACGAGGCGGAGTCCGCCGAGGTCTTCCGTGCGCCCGTCGCCGATCTGCTCAGCCCGGCGAACCGCGGGGTCACGGTGATCCGTCGCGGCGGGCAGGAGTGGCGCGGCCCCGGATTCCTCGTGCGGCATGCGACCGGCGAGCACCTGGTGTGGGGATTCACCGGGATGGTCCTCGACGCGCTGTTCGACCGCCTCGGCTGGACCGAGCCGTGGGACGACGGGCGCGAACTCCCGCTCGCGCTGCCCGACTGAAGACCCGTCAGCGGTAACGGTAGTGGTCGGCGCTGCTGTTCACCCAGGTGATGAAGCGGCGGGCCTCGGCATCGCGCGCCGCCGGGAACGGCGAGACCCATAGCTGCGGCCCCGCGATCACGAGGTGCGGTGCTGCACGCGTGATCGCCCTGTTGAGCGTGCGCGGCGTGATGGGGCCGGCCGGCCCGAACATCCGCCTCTCGACCGCCGCCTTCGTGAACTCCGGGCGCCGAAGCAGCGCATCGCCCGAGTCGGCGGACGCCGCGACCTCCCTCACAGGCTGGCTCAGGTCGCCGAAGTGGATCCACCGACCATCGATCACGACGCCGGTGAAGTCCTGCTCCTGCCCGCTGTAGCGCACCTCGCTCGTCCAGCGCCGGCCGTCCCACCAGCGTGTGCGGCCGCGCTGGTCGTCGTACCACCCTGCCTGTGCCGGGCCGGATGCGGCGGGTCCGGCATCCGTTCGCAGTTCGGTGTCGCGCTCGCGCAGGTCGATGAACTGGTCGGTCCAGTGCGTGCCGTCCCACCAGCGCTGTTTGCCGGAGCCGTCCTCGTACCACCCCGGTGCGGGCTGCGTCGCCATGGTCCGAGCGTAGTTCGTGCCCGGGCGGTGTCCAGCTGCGGCGGCTATGCTCGAGCCGTGCATTTCCACTTCTTCATCTGATCCGACGTGCGGCCGCGCCCGCATGTCGCTCGTCGAGTCATCCGAGCGACGCGTGCCTGCGGCATCCGGCCCCTTCCCGGGCCCCGTCAGATCATCCGCACGCGCGCGCCCACGGGCCCAGCGTGCCCGCAGAGGCCCCGGTCTCGGAAGTGGACACACCACATGCCTTCCCTCACCCGCACTCCTGCGCGCGACCGCGCGCAGCTCACCGCCGCGCGCGTCTCGTTCTCGCGTGCGGGTCACCGGATCCTGAACGACGTCGACCTCGTGGTGACGCCCGCCGCGCGCATCGCGATCGTCGGCGAGAACGGCCGTGGCAAGTCCACGCTGCTGCACCTGCTCGCCGGCCTGCTCGTGCCCGATGCGGGCGACATCGCGCGCGTGGGCACCCTCGCGCTCGCCGAGCAGGAGATGCCGAAGGGTGATCGCCGCACGGTGGGCGACGCGGTGGCCGAGGCCATCGCGGACGCCCTCGCGGCTCTCGATGCGCTGGACGAGGCATCCGTCGCCCTCAGCACGGATCACCCGACAGGCGCCGCTGCCGACGCGTACGCGCAGGCGCTCGACCGCGCCGTCGCGCTGGACGCCTGGGACGCGGAGCGGCGCGTCGAGGTCGCGCTCGAAGCGCTCGGGGCCGAGACGGACCGCACGAGGCCGCTTGCGCAACTCTCCGTGGGGCAGCGCTATCGCGTGCGTCTCGCGTGCCTGCTGGGCGCGGACCACGACTTCCTGCTGCTGGACGAGCCGACCAACCACCTCGATCGGGAGAGCCTCGACTTCCTCACCGCACAGCTGCGCGCACGGGCCGGAGGCGTCATCGTGGTCAGCCACGATCGCGCGCTGCTCGCCGATGTCGCCGACACGTTCGTCGACCTCGACCCGACCCCGGACGACCGTCCGCGCGTGTACGGCGGCTTCGACGCCTACCGCGAAGGGCGCGAGGCCGAGCGCGAGCGCTGGCAGCAGCTGTACGACCGCGAGCAGGCCGAGCGGACACGACTGCAGGACGACCTGAGCGCGGCGCAGAACCGGCTCGTGACCGGCTGGCGGCCGGAGAAGGGATCGCCGAAGCACGGTCGGGCCACCCGCGCCGCGGGCATCACGCAGACGATGCACCGCCGCCGCGCCGCGCTCGAGGCGCACGCGGTCACCGTGCCCCCGCCGCCGATGCGGTTCGCATTCCCGGCGCTGCCGTCCCGCGGTGCGGCGGCGCTGCTGGTCGCCGAGCACCTGCACCTGGACGGACGGATGCCGCGGCCGGTCTCGCTGGTGCTCCACAGCGGCGCGCGGGTCGTCGTCACCGGCCCCAACGGCGCCGGCAAGTCGACGCTGCTGGCGGCGCTGGCCGGCACTGTCGACTCCCACGATGCGGACGCTGCGGCCCAGGAAGCGGGTGCCCTGGGGGGCGCGGTGCGCCGGGGCGGCAGCATCCGTCTCTCCCTGCTGCGTCAGGAGTCCGTGCTCGATCCCGACCGGCGTGCGTCCGAGCTCTACGACGAGCGGGTCGGGAAGGCAGTCGCGTCCGGCGCGCTCGCGGCGTCGCAGGCGGCCGGCCTGAGTGCGCTCGGGCTGCTCACGTCGCGGGAGACCGGGCGCCGCGTCGGAGAGCTGTCGATGGGGCAGGTGCGCAGGCTCGATCTCGCGCTCGCCCTCGCGGTGCGCCCGCACGTGCTGCTTCTCGACGAGCCTACGAACCACCTCTCGTTCACGCTCGTCGACGAGCTGACGGCGGCGCTGCAGGCGACGGATGCAGCCGTGGTCGTGTCCACCCACGACCGGCAGCTGCTTCGCGACGTCGTCGAGTGGGACCGCATCGACCTGGGAGTGCGTGGGTGACACCGTTCGACCGTCGGTCTCCGGAGCCACGGCAGACTGGAGCCATGCGCCACGTCGACGACATCGTCCCCGCTGACCGCCGCCACCTGCTCGCGCTCCCGGTGTACGCGCACCTCGGGACCATCCGGCCCGACGACACCGTGCAGGTCAACCCGATGTGGTTCGAGTTCGACGGCGAGCACGTCCGGTTCACGCACACGAACTACCGCCAGAAGTACCGCAACCTGCAGCACAACCCGTCGATGTCGCTGTCGATCCTCGACCCCGACTCGCCGTTCCGGTACCTCGAGGTCGCGGGCAAGCTCGTCGACGTCGTCCCCGACCCCGAGGGCGCGTTCTACGTGCGGCTCCAGAACCGCTACGGGAACCCGAGCTCGACGCCGCCCCGCGACAAGGAGGACCGCGTGATCCTCGTCATGTCGATCGATCGCGCAACCCGGCAGTAGAGCCAACGGCGAAGGGGAGGATGCTGCGGTTGCGGCATCCTCCCCTTCGCCGTCATCGCGTCAGGCGTTGACGCGCGACGCCGCCACGGCGGCGCGCAGGCCCTCGGCGACCGGTGTGGTGGGGCGGCCGAGGAGGCGCGCGAGCGTCGGGTCGGCGTCGGCCAGGACGCCCCGCGCGATACCGGCCTCCAGCTCGGCGACGAAGCCGACGGTGCCCGCGTCGAGACCTGCCTCGGTGAGAGCGGCCTCGAGCTGCTCGCGAGAGACCGGCACATAAGCGACGTCGCGGCCGAGCACCGCGGCGGCAGCCGTGGCGAGGTCGGCGTACGACACCGCGGTGTCGCCCGAGAGCTCGTAGGTGCGGCCCAGGTGGCCGCCCTCGGTGAGCACGACGGCCGCGGCCTCGGCGTAGTCGGCACGGCTCGCGGCGGCGACGGTCGCGTCGCCGACGGACGCGGCGACCACACCGGTCTCGGCGGCGCGCAGCACGTCGGGGGTGTAGTTCTCGGTGTACCAGTTGTTGCGCAGCACGACGGCGGGAACGCCGCTTGCGGCAAGGTACTCCTCGGTCGCCTTGTGATCCGGCGCGAGCACGAAGTCGACGGAATCGGCGTGCGCGAGGCTCGTGTAGACGACCTTCGCCGTGCCCGCGGCCTTCGCCGCGTCGATCACGTTCACGTGGCCCTCGTGGCGCCGGCCGGGCTCGGACCCCGAAATCAGCAGCAGTGCGTCCACACCCTCGAGCGCGGCGGCGACGGACTCGGGAGCGTTGTAGTCGAGGGGGACGCCACGGATGCCGCGGTCCACCAGATCCGCGACCTTCGAGGTCGTGCGGGCGCCGGCGACGATATCGCCAGGGGCGACGCCGCGATCGAGGAGCGCATCGATGACGAGGTGGCCGAGCTGTCCGCCGGCGGCGGTCACGAGGATGGTCATGGGTGTCCTTTCGGTGGGGAGGCGCCTTGCGCACCCACCCCACGGCAACGCCCGCGATGGCGATTGACATTCCAGCCGGAGGGTACCCACTTTGAGGTAAGGTACCCACGTGGTGGTGAGTTTTGCGGAAATCCGGGCAGAGATTCCCGGCGTCTTCGACGAGGCGTGCCCGACGCGTGTCGTCCTCGACCACGTCATGAGCAAGTGGGGTGTACTCGTGCTCATGGCCCTCACCGAGGGCACGATCCGGTGGGGCGAGCTGCGTCGCACCGTAGAGGGCATCAGCGAGAAGATGCTCGCCTCGACGCTGCGCACCCTCGAGAAGGACGGTCTGGTCGCGCGCACGTCGTATCCCGAGGTGCCGCCGCGCGTGGAGTACTCGCTGACACCGCTCGGCGACGAGCTGATGGAGCGCATGATGCCGCTCATGGCGTGGATCGGCGTCCACGCGGGAGACATCGTCGAACGCTGACGCCGAACGGTCGACCGCGTCGGCGCATCGGGCTAGCGTGGGGCGCGACCGCACGTTCTCATCGGAGGTTCGCATGTCCGCCGTCGTCGCAACGATGTCGCTCTCGCTCGACGGGATCGGTGCCGGAGTGAACCAGACCGAGGAGCGCCCGTTCGGCGAGGTGCCTGAAGGCACGCTTCATCGGTGGATGGTGCTTCCCGCGGAAGCCGCTGCGTCCGCGTGACGGCGCATCAGCTCACGCGGGATCAGGCGCGGCGCATCGTGGTGCGCGCCCAGCTGCTCGACGCCGAGCGTCCGGGCGACGTCGTCGAGGTGGCCGAGCAGCTCGGCTACATCAAGATAGATCCCACCGCGACGATCGCGCCGTGCGAGCACACCGTGCTGTGGTCGCGGATCGGCTGGTCGTACGAGCCCGGGCAGCTGCGCAAGGTCGTCGAGGACGACCGGCTGCTCTTCGAGTTCGACGGCACGTTCCGGCCGACGAGCCTGCTGCCACTGATGCTGCCGGCCATGCGCCGGTGGCCGCAGCGCGAGAGCAGCCGGCAGTGGCTCGAGGCGAACGCCGGGTTCCGCGCCGACGTGCTGGCGCGGCTGCGCGCCGAAGGTCCGCTCCTCGCGAGCGACATCCCCGATACGGCGCAGGTGAGCCGCGCGCCCGACGGCTGGTCGGGGTCGAACCAGGTGCCCCACATGCTGGACTTCCTGCTGCGCCAGGGAGAGGTCGCGGTCACCGGCCGTGAGGGTCGGCATCGCGTGTGGGACCTCGCCGAGCGCGTTTACCCGCAGGACCTGCCCGAGTACGCGGACGACGAGGCCGCCGTACTGCTCGCGGCACGCCGGCTCCAGTCGGCTGGACTCACGAAACCCCACTGGTACTGGAGCGGCGTCGCGAAGGACACCGGCGAACCCGCGGTCGTCGAGGGCAGCACCACGAAGTATCGCGTCGACCCCGAAGCGCTCGCCGCGCTCGACGACGAGGATTCCGGCGGTCGTGTCGCCTTCCTGAACCCTTACGACAGCCTGCTCTTCGACCGCAAGCGGCTCGAGGAGGTCTTCGAGTTCACCTACGTCCTCGAGCAGTTCAAGCCGAAGGCCCAGCGGCGGTACGGCTTCTTCGCGCATCCGATCCTGATGGGCGACCGATTCGTCGGGATGCTCGACGCGGAGGTCGACCGGAACCGCGAGGTGCTCAGGATCAACGCCCTGCACGAGTTCCTGCCGTTCGACGCCGAGGAGTCCGAAATGGTGCGCGCCGAGATCGCCGAGCTGGCGGAATGGCTCGGCGTCTCGGTCACGGGACTGCCCTGAACACGCCGGAGTCAGTCCGCTGGGTGACCGGAGCTCAGGGCACGCGGTTCGAGACGGTCAGCAGCACGACGGAGTCCTCGAGCGCCGCGAGACTGTGGCGCTGCGGCGGAACCGTGAGGTGATCACCGGATGCTCCGTCCCACGCGTCGTCGCCGGCGACGAGGCGCACGCGCCCGCGCAGCACCTGCAGCGTGGCTTCGTGAGGGCTCTCGTGCTCGGCGAGTTCGTGACCGGCGCGCAGCGCGATGACGGTCTCGCGCAGGGCGTGCTCATGGCCTCCGCGGATGGTGCGCGCGGCGCGCCCGCTCGACGCGTCGCGCGCCTTCGCGGTCAGGTCGTCGATCAGATCGGCCAGATCCGTGCTGTCCATCCGCGTCGCCTCCATCGCCTCGACAGGCCGGAGTCTACCCGCGCGCCTGCCGATTGAGACAGGCCATGCGGCGCCCGGCATCGGGAATCCCTTCGCCCCGTGCGCGGTTGCGAGGATCATTGCACTGAAGGGAGGCCGCGCATGAACGGACTCGAAGTCACCGTGCTCGTCGGGATCACTGTGCTCACCGGCGCGATCCTCGCGCCCCGGCTCAGGGTGGCGGTTCCGCTGCTGCTGGTGGTCGCGGGGCTGGCGCTCGGATTCATCCCCGAGGTTCGCGAGATCGAGCTGCCGCCTGAGACCGTGCTGCTGCTGTTCCTTCCCGTGCTGCTGTTCTGGGAGAGCCTCACCACCTCACTGCGGTCGATCCGCCGCGACTTCCGCGGCATCTTCCTGATGAGCACGGCGCTGGTGGTCGCCAGTGCGTTCGCCGTCGCCGGCGTCGCTTACCTGCTCGGCCTGCCGTGGGACGCCGCGCTCATCCTGGGGGCGGCGGTCGCCCCGACGGACGCGACCGCGGTGGCGGCGCTCGGCCGCATGCTGCCTCGTCGCAACTTCATGAACCTCAAAGCCGAGAGCCTCACCAACGACGGCACGGCGCTCGTCATCTACGGGGTGGCCGTGGGAGTGGCGGTCGGCGGCACGTACACCCCGCTGGACGTCACCGGCCTCGTCGCACTGTCGTACGTCGGTGGGGCGGCCGCAGGGATCGTCGTCGCGGGCCTCGCCTACCTGGTGATGCGACGCACCCGTAACACGCTGAACCTCAATATCGCTCTGCTGCTGGTGCCGTTCACGGCGTTTCTGGTGGCCGAGCTCATCCAGGCGTCGGGCGTGCTCGCCGTCGTGGTCGCGGGCCTCATCATCGCCTACATCCAGCCGCGCATCAGCACCGCCGCCTCGCGACGGCAGGCCGCGTGGACCTGGCCCCTCGGCTCCTTTCTGCTCAACGGCTCGCTGTTCGTGCTGATCGGGTTCGAGGTGCAAGCCGTCGCTCATGAGATCCCGGGCCGCGAGATCGGCTGGCTGGCGGTGATGACCGTCGCGGTGTGGCTCGTGCTGCTCGTCGCGCGGTTCGTCTTCCAGACGACGTCCGTCATGATCATCCGCCTGCTCGATCGCCGGCCCTCGCAGCGTCTGCGCCGTACGACCTATCGGGCGCGGATCGTGAGCGCCGTCGCCGGGTTCCGCGGTGCGGTGTCGCTCGCGATCGCCCTGTCGGTTCCGCTGACCACCGCCTCGGGGGAGGCGCTGCCCGGCCGCGACGAGATCATCTTCGTGACGGCCGGTGTCATCCTCCTGACGCTGCTCGTACAGGGACCTCTGCTGCCCGCGGTCGTCCGGTGGGCGCGCCTGCCCGACGACATGGCGATGCAGAAGGAGCTCGAACTCGCCGAGCGCGCGATCACGGGTGCCGCTCTCACCGCGGTCAAGGAGATCGCGCACGACCATGGCATCAGCGAGGAGACGCGAGATCGGCTGACTCGCGACTACTACGAGTTCCTCGAGCGCAACAACGAGCGCGCGCAAGCGCGGGAGCAGGCCGAGGTCGACCGCCAGATCGCCGACCTCGACCGTCGGATAGGGGAGACGGGTGACACCGCCTCGGATCCGGTGATGGCTGCCGGCCTGTCCCGGGCGGGCGCGGACCGGCCCGAGGCGGCTGCGGACGAGGCGCCCGGCACGGCCACGGCGCTGCTCGAGGCACCGGCCCCGCTGCCCTCGCCCCAGGAGCGCGACGAGGAGTATTCGCGGCTGCGCATCGCGGTGCTCGACCGCAAGCGCGATGTGCTCTATCGCCTCCGGCGCGAAGGCGCGGTGGATGATGCTGTGGTCACCCAGATCCAGACGCGCCTCGACGTCGAGGAGCTGCGGATCACCGGCATCGAGACGCTCGATTGACGCCCGGCGGGTTCACGCCGCAGAGTCGCGCAGGCCCGCCGAGATCAGGTCCGCGAGGGCGGGCAGGTCGGCCGGTTCGGCGGGGCTGATCACCGTCTCAGCCGCGTCGTCGCCCGCCGATCCCTCCTTGCCGACGTGGTCGAGGAGCGTCGGGGTGGTGATGATCGCGACCCAGGCCGCGGCCGCGGTGCGCACCCGGCGCGCGGCGATCGGGTGGAGGATGCTCGCCCCGAGCACACGCTCGACGATCGCCTGCAACTGACTGCGGTAGTCGTGGAGCTTCTCGCGCACCTCCGGGTGCGTGCGGTGTTCGCGCCACACGATGACCCGCCGCACCGCCGACTCCGCCTGCAGTTCACGCAGCCGGTCCGTCACGTTCAGCAGGGTCTGTGCCGGATCCCCGCGCGCGATCAGTCCGGAGGTGTCGATCGGATCGAGGTCCAGGCGCTCACCCACCAGGGCGCGGAGCAGATCGGTCTTGGTGGGGAAGTAGTAGAACAGCAGCCCTTTGGGCACACCGGCGAGGTCGGCGATCGCCGTCGTGGGTGTGGCATCGAAGCCGCGCTCCGCGAAGAGGCGCTCGGCGGCGTCGAGGATGAGCGTGCGGCTCTCGCGGCTGCGGGTCATGTCGAGTCCTGGAAAAGGGCCGGCGGGGGCGTCGGTCTGTCCGGCGCCCCCGTCTCGGCTCGCACCTCAGTGCGGGATGGCCTGGTCGTGCATGTGCATGGCGGGTCTCACGGCGAGCGCGGCCACGATCACCGCGACCGCCCCACCGATCCAGCTGACCCAGGCGGCGCCGGACTGCATGTCGGCGTATCCGCCCAGCCAAGGAGCCACGAACAGCAGCGCGCCGAGCGCGAGCTGCACATACTCCATCGCCACCATCCCCGGCATCGCGAGGTTGGCGACGCCTGCGGCGATCAGCAGGACGCCGACGATCAGCATCCACGGCATCGACGCGCCCATCTGCGGCAGGGCGAACGCGCACACCACGGCGATGAGGCCGACACCGGCTGCGACCCAGTCCTCCCAGCGAGTCCACTTCTTCATTCGGATCTCCTCCTTTCCAGATCAGATGGCTCCCGATCGGGGGTCGATTCGAACGGTACGCCTGACTGACCGACCGGTCAAGAACCCGCTCGCGTGACGACGAGGGGTCCTCCGCGGCGCCTCGAGGAGAGTGATTCCGGTCAGACGCGCGTGGACTGCCAGCCCAGCGCCGGCGCGACGTACTTGGCGAACGACTCGACGACCCGCAGGTTGAACTCGACGCCGAGCTGACTCGGGATCGTGAGCATCAGGGTGTCGGCCGACGCGATCGCGGCGTCCTCCTTGAGCTGCTCGACGAGCTCGTCGGGCTCTGCCGCGTAGGTCTTGCCGAACGTCGAGCGGATGCCGTCGATCACGCCGATCTGGTCGCCGTCCTGGCGCCCGCCGAAGTACATCCGCTCCTCGGCGGTGGTGATGGGGAAGATGGAGCGGCTCACCGACACGCGCGGCTCTCCGGTGTGCCCCGCTTCGCGCCACGCGGCGCGGAACGCGTCGATCTGCTGCGCCTGCAGCAGATCGAACGGGGTGCCGTCGGCCTCGGTGAGGAGGGTCGACGACATCAGGTTCACGCCCGTCCGGCCGGCCCATTCCGCGGAGTCGCGGTTGCCGGCGCCCCACCATACGCGCGAGCGCAGGCCGGGGGAGTGCGGCTCGATGCGCTGCAGTCCGGTGGCGCCGGCTCCGAAGGGAGACGAGGCATCGCGTTCCGCCAGTCCTTCACCGTCTATCGCGCGGAGGAAGAGGTCGAAGTGCTCACGTGCGAGGTCGGCGCCGCGCGGATCCTCGGACCCCGTGTAGCCGAACGCCTCGTATCCGCGAACGACGCTCTCGGGGGAGCCACGGCTCACGCCCAGCGCGAGCCTGCCGCCCGAGATGAGATCGACGGAAGCCGCCTCCTCGGCGAGGTAGAGCGGATTCTCGTAGCGCATGTCGATGACGCCGGTGCCGACCTCGATGTTCTCGGTGCGCGCGGCGATGGCGGCCAGCAGCGGCATGGGGGAGGACTGCTGGCGCGCGAAGTGGTGCACGCGGAAGTACGCGCCGTTCGCCCCCAGTTCGTCCATGCCCTGGGCGAGGTCGATCGCCTGCAGCATCGAGTCGGCGGCGGTGAGCTGCCGCCCGCCGCCGAGCGGGCCGTAGTGTCCGAACGAGAGGGTTCCGAATCGCTGCATGTCGTCTGCAACCGTACGCGCGCGGCATCCATTCCGGTGAATGCACTCTCGCTCCGGGAGAAGCCGCGCCCGGTTGCGAGGCGTCATGTCGCGTCATCGGGGAAGCGATCGGCGCGCCGCGTGGTTGCCTCGAAGCATGACCTTCATCGGAACCAGCTCCCTCGACGTCCTTCCCCTCTCGCTCGGCGGCAACGTGTTCGGCTGGACGGCCGATCGCGACGCGTCGTTCGCGATCCTCGACGCCTTCCACGCCGGCGGCGGGAACTTCATCGACACCGCAGACTCGTACAGCGCGTGGGTCGACGGCAACTCCGGTGGCGAGAGCGAGACGATCATCGGCGAGTGGCTCGCGGCGCGGAAGCCAGAGAACGTCGTGGTCGCGACGAAGGTCAGCCAGCACCCCGGATTCAAAGGGCTGTCGGCGAAGAACGTGCGCGCCGCCGCCGAAGCATCGCTGAAGCGCCTCGGCGTCGACACCATCGATCTCTACTACGCTCACTTCGACGACGAGACGGTTCCGCTGGAGGAGACCGTCGCCGCTTTCGGTGAGCTCGTCACGGACGGACTCGTGCGATACACAGCGGTCTCGAACTACAGCGCCGACCGCATCCGCGAGTGGGTCGGGCTCGCGCAGGCCGCCGGCAGCGCGCTGCCCGTGGCCATCCAGCCGCATTACAACCTCGTGCACCGCAATGACGTCGAGGAGCACATCATCCCGCTCGCACAGGAGTTCGACCTGAGCCTGGTGCCGTACTTCTCGCTCGCGAAGGGCTTCCTCACCGGCAAGTACCGGTCGACGGATGCCGCGGGCCAGTCCTCCCCGCGCGCCGGCGCCGCGTCCCAGTACGCCACTGCCCAGGGGCTCGAGATCCTCGACGCGCTCGAGGGCATCGGCCGCGCCCACGGTGTGTCGACCGCCGCGACGGCGCTCGCGTGGCTGCGTGCGCAGCCCACGGTGGCAGCACCGATCGCGAGCGCATCGCGTGTGGAGCAGGTCGCCGACCTCCTGGACGGCGCGCGTGTGGAGCTCACGGCCGACGAGGTCGAGGTGCTCACCCGCGTGTCGGAGTGGACGCCCGCGGCCGTCTGAGCACCGGTCGGTTCCCGCGCCGGGTCATGCCGGCTGCGGGGCCGCCGTCTGCAGCACCTCCACGACCGGCGCGAGCTCGGGCTGCTCCGCGGCGTCGGTGAGAACTCGCGCGAGCGTATCGTCGTGGATGGGCCGGGCGCGCTCGTAGAGCTCCCGCCCGGCAGGGGTCAGTTCGGTGTAGATGCCGCGGCGGTCGTCGGCGCAGAGGATGCGCGTGATGAGGGCGCGGTCCTCGAGCCGGTTCACGAGGCGCGTGGTCGCGCTGGGACTCAGCGCCGTCGCGCGCGCGAGCTGCTGCATGCGCATGTGCCAGCCGTCCTGGCGGCTGAGGGCGTCGAGCACTGTGTACTCCACGACGGACAGATCCACGGATGCTGCGAGCCCGCGCTCGAGTTCGGCCTCGATGAGTCCGTGCAGCGCGGCGAGCGTGCGCCAGCCCTGTGCGCGCACCTCGACGGCGTCGTCTGCAATGCCCATGGGTCCTCCTTGTCGACGCGGCGGGGTCGATGCGAAGGAATAGTTGTTTGCGCGTATACCTAGCGTGTGCAACTATTTATCCCGCCTACGCAATATCCCGCGTGTGCAACTAAACCTCAGCATACCAGGAGACCCCTCATGCCACTCGGACTCGTCGCGCTCGCCATGGGCGCCTTCGGCATCGGACTCACGGAGTTCGTCATCATGGGCCTGCTGCCCGAGGTCGCCCGGGACTTCGCCGTCAGTGAGGCCGCAGCGGGCTGGCTCATCTCGGGCTATGCGCTGGGCGTCGTGGTCGGGGCGCTCGGCCTCACCGCGGCGACCACCCGCCTGCCGCGCAAACCCGTGCTCCTCGGCCTCATCGTGCTCTTCATCGCCGGGAACGTGCTCACCGCCCTCGCCCCGGACTACGGCATCGCGATGACCGGCCGCATCCTCGCCGCGCTGTCGCACGGGGCGTTCTTCGGCATCGGCTCCGTGGTCGCCGCGAGCCTCGTGGCGCCGGAGAAGCGCGCCGGCGCGATCGCGATCATGTTCACCGGCCTCACGGCGGCCAACGTGCTGGGCGTCCCGTTCGGCACGTTCCTCGGCCAGCAGTTCGGATGGCGCTCGACGTTCTGGGTGATCGCCGGCATCGGCGTCGTCGCGTTCGCCGGCATCGCAGCTCTCGTCCCCGCCCCGGCGGAGGCGCAGGAGCGCATCAGCCTCCGTCGAGAACTGCGGGCGTTCAGCTCGGCCCAGGTGTGGCTGTCTCTCGCCGTCACCGTCCTGGCCTTCGGCGGCATGTTCGGCGCATTCACCTACATCGCCTATACGCTCACCGAAGTGAGCGGGTTCGCGTCCAGTGCGGTGCCGTGGCTGCTCGTGCTGTTCGGCGCCGGTCTCGTCGGCGGCAACTGGCTTGGCGGACGCCTGGCCGATCGCCGCCTGGACGCGACGCTGATCGCATTCATCACGGCGCTGGTGGTCGTTCTTGTCGCCTTCGCCCTGTTCGCCGGATCGCAGCCGGCGACGATCGCCGGCCTCGTGCTCATGGGCGCCTTCGGCTTCGGCACCGTGCCTGGACTGCAGAGCCGCATCATGCATTACGCCGACGGCGCTCCCACTCTCGCCTCGGGTGCCAACATCGGCGCGTTCAATGTCGGCAACGCGCTGGGCGCGTGGGCCGGCGGGTTCGGTATCAGCATGGGTCTCGGCTACACCGCCCCCGTCTGGATCGGCGCCGCCATCTCGGCCGCGGGGCTCGTCGTGATGGTCGTCGCCGCCCTCGCCGCACACCGCGCGCGCGGCCGTGTCGTGCGGGCGACGCGTCCGGTGACGCCCGCCACGACGAGCACGGTGCCCGTTCCTGTCATCTGACCCCGCAGTCCGGCGACACCGCGCGCGCACCCCCTGTCCCGGGTGCGCGCGCGGTGCCTACGATGGCCCAGAGAGAAGACGGCGCCGACGGATGCCGCGAGCCGAGGGGGTGCGCAATGGTCCAGGTACGTGTGGCCGGCGTAGCCCTCGACGCGTCGGGACAGCACGTGCTGCTGCTGAAGCCCGTCGACCAGATCCCCGGCGACGGGCTCGTGCTCCCGATCTGGATCGGCCAGCTCGAGGCGACCTCGATCCTGGTCGCCGTCGAGAACGCCGATGTGCCGAGGCCGCTCGCGCACGACCTCATGGGTCTCATCCTGACCGCGCTCGACGCGGTGGCGACGAAGGTCGAGGTCACGCGCATCGAGGACGGCACGTTCTACGCCGAGATCACGCTCTCGACCGCGCTCGGGGACCGTATCGTGGATGCTCGCCCGTCCGATGCCGTCGCCCTCGCGTCGCGCGTGGGTGCGCCGATCTGGGTCGCCGACGCGGTGCTCACCGAAGCGGGCGTGCCCGACGTGCTCACAGAGACCGATGCCGCCGAGCGGCTCGACGAGTTCAAGCGGTTCCTCGACGAGGTCGAGCCGGAGGACTTCGAGAGCTGAGCCGGACTCGCGCCCGCGATGTATCTGGGGCGGCGGAGCCTGCTCTTTCGTGGGGTGGCCGCCGCGTGTGGCGCGGCCACGCGGACGGATCCCGTCGTGATGCTCCGTCGCGCTCCCTGACCGAAAGGCATCTCCATGTCCCTCAACGACCTCGCCCTCGACGTGCCCCACGCCGCCGTTGCCGCCGCCGCGGCCGAGCTGCGCGCCGCTCTCGGTGACCGCGCGCTGCTGCGCGGCGACGCCGGATACGACGCCGCCCGGACGCCGTGGAATCTCGCCGTGGCGCAGCATCCGTTCGCCGTCGTGATCCCGGAGTCCGCGCAGGACGTCGTCGACGTCGTGCGGGCAGCGACGCTCTCGGGGCTGCGCCTCGCGCCGCAGTCGACCGGCCACGGCGCGGGGGCGCTCAGCGACACCGACCTCGCACACACCGTGCTGGTCTCGCTGCGATCCCTGCGCGGCGTGACCGTCGACCCCGAGACGCGCACCGCGCGCGTGCTCGGCGGCTCGCTCTGGAACGACGTGCTCGAGGCGGCCGCCCCGCACGGGCTGACGGCCCTCCACGGCAGCGCCGGCGACGTGTCGGTCGTCGGGTATTCGCTCAGCGGCGGACTGTCCTTCTATGCCCGCGCGCACGGCCTCGCCGTGAACGCGGTGCGTGCCGTCGAGGTCGTGACGGCCGACGGCTCGCTGGTACGAGCATCCGCCGCCGAGCACCCCGACCTGTTCTGGGCGCTGCGCGGCGGATCGGGCTCGTTCGGTGTCGTCGTCGCGATCGAGATCGACCTGCTCGCGGTCGCCGACGTCGTCGCCGGCATGCTGCTGTGGGACGCGTCGCGCGCCTCGGAGGTCGCGCACGCGTGGGCGCAGTGGACGCAGTCCGCGCCCGAGACCGCGACCACCACCCTGCGTATCCTCCACATCCCGCAGATGCCCGAGCTGCCGCCGTTCCTGTCGGGTCGTTCGGTGGTCGTGATCGACGGGGCGATCGAAGAGACGGATGCCGCGGCATCCGCTCTGCTCGGACCGCTCCGTGCGTTGCAGCCCGAGGTCGACACGTTCGCCCGCATCCCGGCGCCCGCTCTCGTCGGCGTGCACATGGACCCGCCCGAGCCTTCGCCGTCGGTGACGTGGCACGCGGTGCTGGGGGAGCTGCCGGCACGTGCCGTCGACGCCTTCGTCGAGGCGGCTCAGACCCCGGGGATCTTCGTCCAGGAGCTGCGTCACCTCGGCGGTGCCGTGAATCGGCGGCCGGAGGGCGGCGGCGCGATCGCCTCGCTCGACGGGGAGTACCTGGTGCACTCGATCGCGATGGTGCCCGCGCCCGAGGCTGCGGCCCCTGCGACGGCTGCGGTGCGCGCGGGCGTCGCGGCCATGGTGGCGTGGCGGGTCGATGCGCTCGCCCTGACCTTCGTCGACGCTCCCGGCGCCGATCGCTCGGTGGCGTTCGGTGCCGCGTGGGCGCGGCTGCGTCAGCTCAAGCTCGACTACGACCCGGCGAACCTCTTCGCAGCCGCGCGGCCGGTCTGAGTCGACGCGTCCACGTCGAGAATCCCGGGTCTCGGCGACCGGCGGTGGGTGTCGAGGCGGGTGCGGCTCAGGCCGTACCCGCCCGGACGGCCGCTGCGACTTCGGCGGGCGATCCCTTCCAGGGCGCGCCGTGACCCGGGAGCACCCAAGAGGCCTGCACGGCTGCGAGGTGGTCGAGCGAGGCCAGGGCTTCGGCCGGATCGTCGGTGAACGGCGCGGGCTGCATGCCTTCACGACCCGTGAGAACGTGGCGCGTCGTGAGGGCGTCGCCCACGAACACGGCGTCGGCGACGGGGATGTGCACCGCGATGCTGCCCGGCGAGTGGCCGGGCATCCCGACGATCGCGGGGGCGCCGGGCAGATCCAGCACATCGCCGTCGTGCACCTCGACCACCTCCGCCACGTAGGCCGTGGGCATCGCGCGCTTGCGCAGCGCGTATGCGAAGAACCCGAGTGTCGGCCCGAGCTTCATCGGCCCCGTCGACACCTTCGGCTTCGCGCCGGTCCGCGCGCGCTCGGCATCGGCCTCGTGCACGTAGACGGGCGCGCCGTGGTCTCGGCGCAGGCGCTCCGCGAAGCCGATGTGGTCGCTGTCGCCGTGGGTGAGCACGACGCCCTTGACGTCGGCGGGGGAGAGACCGAGTCCCTCGAGTTCGCGGACGAGGTCTTTCCAGTGACCGGGAAGGCCCGCGTCGACGACGGTGACGCCGTCGTCGGTCACGACGAGGTAGGCGGCGACGATGTCGTTGCCGATGCGGTGCAGATGGGGTGCGAGCTTCATGGGGGATCCTTCGCGGGTGCCGCCGGTGTCTCCGAACTTGGCATGGCTACGATACGTAGCTATCATGGCTACTGTCAATAGCCATCGAGGGAGGCTCGCATGCCGACACCGGAACGCACGTCGTACGCCGAGATCGTCGCGGCGGGACGCGACATCCTGGAGGAGTCCGGCCCGGCGGGCCTGACGATGCAGAGCGTCGCGCAGCGCGTGGGGGTGCGGGCGCCGTCGCTGTACAAGCGCGTGCGGGACCGCGACGCCCTCATCGGGGCCGTCGCCGCCGCGACCGTGGACGACCTGACCGGCCGGCTCGAGGCATCCGATCGCTCTCTGGAAGGCCTCGCCCGCGCCTACCGGGCGCTCGCGCACGAGCGCCCCGAGGGATTCCGGCTAATGTTCGCGGCCGCTGCTCCCCAGGAGCTGCTCGACCGCGCGGGGCTCACGATCGTCGACAGTGCTGCGGTCATCACCGGTGAGGAACACGCCCTCGACGCCGCGCGCCTCGTGACCGCGTGGGCGACGGGGTTCATCCACATGGAGCTCGCCGGAGCATTCCGGCTCGGCGGCGACGTCGACGGGGCGTTCGACTACGGTCTCGCCGCGCTGCGCCGCGGCCTCGGCTCCTGAGCCGGCCGGGTCATGCGGCGCGGCCCCGGACGCGGTGGATCGTGAGGCTCGCCGGTCCGGTCATCTCGGAGGACACGAGTTCGAGGTCGACGGGGTCGGGGAAGAGCCGGCGGCCGGCCGTCACGGCGGTCGGGAACGCGATGAGCCGGAACTCGTCGATGAGATCCTGCTCACGCAGCGCGCCCACGACGGAACCGCTGCCGATCACGACCACGTCCCTCGTCGCGATGGTCTGGGCGATCCACTCGCCGAGGGGCCCGTCGGCTGCCCGCGAGTTCCTCCACGCACCCTGCGGGAGGGCGTGGCTCGTCGCCACCGCCTTGTCGGCCTGGTTCATCGCGCGTGCGAACGGGGTGTCGCGGCCCGGCCACAGTTCGGCGAAGTGGTCCCAGGTGCGGCGACCGAACAGGAGCACCCCTGTTTCGAGCAGGTCGCCCAGCCGGAACTTGTCGCCCGCGACGCCCTCGGGCCCGTAGCGCATGGCCCATCCGCCGAACGGCGTGCCGCCGCTGCCGTCCGGGTCCTCGACCACGCCGTCGAGCGTGATGTACTGCACGACGATCACTCGTCCCATCCTTGCCTCCTCGTGAAGTGGGTTCATAAGGACATACGGATGGGATGCCGCGAACTCATCGCCCCGGGGAGAACTCGTTCTCGAAGAGGGCGAAGAGCCGCGGGTCCTGGTAGACGAGCACGTGCGCGACCATGCCCGACGCGTCGCCGTCGAAGATCTGCACCGTGTGCGGCCGGCGCCCGTCGGCAGTCAGCCGGTACAGCAGGATCCCGGGCTGACCGTTCGCCGAGATGGGCGCCGTCTCCCAGTCCTCACCGCGCCGGGCGAAGAAGTCCACCATGAAGTCTCGATACGTGTCACGCCCGCGCGACCAGGCAGGCACCGGCGGCATCTCGAAGACGAGGTCGTCGGCGACGAGGGAGGCGAGCGCTGCGACATCCGCTCGCTCGATCGCCCGTGCGTACCGCTCGACAGAGGTCGGAGCGAGGGTGTGCGGACGCCGGGCGCCGGTCGAGATGGCGACGCGAGCCCGCTGCAGAGCCGAGTTCGCGGAGGCGACCGACACCTCGAGTGCCTCCGCCGCCTCCACGGCCGACAACCCCACGAGATCGCGCAGCACGAACGCCCCCCGCTGGAGCGGGGAGAGCGACTGCAGCATGGCGGTGACGGCGAGGCGCACGTCGCTGCGGCGCTCGACGACGGTCTCGACGTCGGAGCCGGCGAGCCAGCCGGTCGGGGCGGGGGTGAGCCACGGAACATCGAACGCGGGCACGAGCGGGGCGCCGATCTCGATCCCCGGCTCCTGCAGATCCCTCGGCAGCGGGCGCCGAGGCGCCTCGCGGAGCCGGTCGAGGCAGACGTTGCGGGCTATGCGGTACGCCCAGGTCGCAATGCTCGCGCGCTCCGGGTCGAAGGAGCGGCGGGCACGCCAGATCCGTTCCATCGCGTCCTGCACGGCGTCCTCCGCCTCGAACGGCGAGCCGAGCATCTGGTAGCAGAACGGCATGAGCCGTCGACGGATGCCGGACAGCTCGACCTCGTCGAACTCAGCCACACGGCGAGCATAGGCGCCGGATGCGGATCGATTCGATACAGCGATCACTGTACTATTGCGGCTATGACCTCGGCGACCGCCACCGTGTCCCACACCGCGGCCCTCGCACGGCTCGGCTACGCGCTCGCCGACCCCACGCGCAGCGCCGTCCTGCTGGCGCTGCGAACCGGGCCCGCATACCCGTCCGATCTCGCGGAAGCCGTGGGTGTGTCGCGTCAGGTGATGTCGAACCAGCTCGCGTGCCTGCGCGGCTGTGGTCTGGTCGAGGCCACTCCCGAGGGTCGGCGCGCATCGTACCGGCTCGCCGATCCTCACCTCGCGCCGGCACTCGACGAGCTGCTGCAGGTCGTCCTGTCGGTCGATCCCGCATGCTGCACGGGCGAGACCTGCGGGTGCGTATGAGCGCCGGCATCCTCACCCACGAGCGACGCAACAGCCTCGAACGTCGCATCCGCTGGATCGTCGCGGCCACGATCGCCTACAACGTGGTCGAGGCGATCGTCGCGATCACGGCCGGCAGCATCGCGTCGTCGGGTGCGCTCATCGCCTTCGGACTGGACTCGACGATCGAGGTGGTGTCGGCGGCGGCGGTCGCGTGGCAGTTCACACGTCGCGATCCAGAGCGCTGGGAGCGGCCGACGCTTCGGGTGATCGCGGTGGCGTTCTTCGCGCTCGCCGCGTATGTGACCGCGACGTCGGCACTGACGCTGATCCTGCGGGTCGACGTAGAGCACAGCCCGGCCGGCATCCTGATCACCGCGCTGAGCGTCGTGATCATGCCCTTCCTCTCCCTGGCCGAGCGGCGCGCAGGTCGCGAGCTCGGGTCGGCGACGGCGGTCGCCGATTCGAAGCAGACGCTGATCTGCACGTATCTGTCGGCGTCGGTTCTCCTCGGACTCGTGCTCAACAGCCTCTTCGCCTGGTGGTGGGCCGACGCGGTGGCAGGACTCGTGATCGCGGTCTTCGCCGTCCGTGAGGGACGGGAGGCCTGGCGGGGCGACGCGTGCGCGACGTCCGTCGGCATGCTCCTCGACGAGGACCACGACCACCATCGCGGCTGACGCAGGGGGCGTCGTCGACCATCGAGCGTCGATAGGATTCCATCTATGAAAGGCGCGGCCCAGCGCGGACTCACGGTCCTGGCCGACCCGACCCGTGCCCGCATCCTTCGCTTGATCCGTGACGCGGACGGCGGGCACGCGCTGGTCGGAAAACTCGCCGATGCGCTCCAACTCCGCCAGCCCACCGTCAGCCACCACATGAAGGCGCTGCTGTCCGAAGGCGTCGTCGTGAGGGAGCGCGACGGACGACGCGTCTGGTATTCGATCGCGCCGGACCAGATCGATCGGGTGAACGCGCTCATCGGGGCCGGCGACAGCGAGGCGGCGCCGGCGGCGCCCGATCTCGAACGGATCGTCGACGACCTTGCGCTCCGGTTCCGCGGCACCTTCAGTCCCGAGACAGTACGTGCCGGCGTTCAGAGCAGCTACGACCTGCTGGTCACCGGCTCGAGCTCGCCGCTGCTCACTTCTCGGACCGCCGCCTTCGCGGCGGCGCGACTCGAAGCGCTCAGCCGAGCCCAGGGCGATCTGCCCGCCCGCCCTGAGGTGCTGTTCGTCTGCGTGCAGAACTCGGGGCGCTCCCAGCTCGCCGCGGGAATCCTCCGGCACCTCGCTGGCGATCGTGTCGGGGTGCGCAGCGCCGGCTCGGCGCCCGGGCCGGAAGTGCGCACATCGATCATCCAGGCGCTCGACGAGATCGGCGTGTCCGTCGGCGGGGAGTTCCCGAAGCCGCTCACCGACGACGTCGTCCGCGCGGCGGACGTCGTCGTGACGATGGGATGCGGCGATTCCTGCCCGGTCTTCCCTGGCCGGCGGTATCTCGACTGGCCCCTCGAAGACCCCGTGGGCAAGCCGATGGTCACGGTTCGCAGCATCCGTGACGACATCGAAGGCCGTGTGCGCGCCCTGCTGGACGAGATCCTCGCGTACTGATCCGGCGAGTCGTCAGCTCCTGGTGGTCCGGATGGTCGCCCCCGCCACAAGGAAAAGCACGGCGGCGACCGGCTGCGCGGCCGTCCAGACGGGCCCGTCGAACGCGAAGGGGAAGATCGGGTTCCAGAGGACGGCGATCGCCGAGAACACGGGGATCCACCACCAGTGCCGTGCCTGGAACGCGAACCACGCGACGATCACGGCCAGGATGGCGACGATGAACCGGATCAGCAGGAACCAATCGCCGCCGATCAGCAAGGGCGCCAGGAACAGGGCGATCGCCGCGATCAGGCTGGGCGCGAAGGCGTTGCGCTGATACGTCGAGGCGGTCCGGTCCTTGTTCGTCATGCTCCGACTCTCTCACCGTTGCGTTGCGCGCGGAGAATCCGCACGTGCTGCACGGCGACGACAGTGCCGGCGGGGCAGCCTCCCTGTTCGGAGGCGGGGGACCGCGTTCTCGGGTTACTGGTCGTCGGACGCCCGCGAGGCCCGGCGGCGTTCGAGCCGCCAGTGGATCTCGTGAGTCTCGGGGTGGCGCCATTCGTGCATCCGGTACTCGAAGCCCGGCAGCAGCACGATCGGGATCGGATCAGGAGAGGCCGGCGCGACGGCGCCGACCACGATCTTGGCGTCAGCCGGGATGAACGGCGACTGCGCCGGCACGGGTGCGGTGATGATCTCGACAGGGTCTCCGTAGGGGCGCGCCATGCGGGCACCTTAGCATGGCCAGGGAACCTCCTGAGAGAGACCTTAGAGCATCTATACACGGCCGATAGCAGCGTCATAGAGTCTAAATAGAAGACGAAGCGCTCGTCGTGTCGAGGCCGAACCCGAAGGCCCCGTTCCTTGCCGGTGTGTGGGGCTGGCGAGCCGGCGGCGCTACCCCACGTCTTCTAGCCGGTGCGGGTTGGGGGCGTACTCGTTACGCGGGGGAACCCGGTCCACAGCACTGCGGCGGCCCGCCTCTGGATGCACCGCGTCCAGAGGCGGGTCGGCCGGGCTTTGTGCGACGAAAGGAACACCCATGCGTGATTCGGTATCCGCTCCCGCGAAGGCCGGGTGGTATCCCACCCCGGTTCACGACAGAGAACGCTACTGGGACGGGGTCCGATGGACCGAGATGTTCCGCCAGGCCCGGGCGAGTGCGCCGACCTCGATCGGTGGCGGCGTGGGGTCCGAAGCCACCGTCTGAGCATCTTGGCGACCCGTCCGCGACATCAGCGGCCGCTAGCACGACCGTCGATCACGCACAATCCCGGCGCGTGAGTCCGCGTGAGTCCGTACGTTCGGCGTCATGGCCACCACCACGAAGAACCCCACCGCGTCCGCCACTCGGAACAAGCGGCGCGCCGCTCGCGGCGCCCAACTCACCAAGGAGCAGAACGCGGAGAGCGGGTTCACCGCCTCCGCCACGCTGAGCGACAACCTCCAGAAGGTGCTCGTCGATCTCATCGAGCTCGCCTCGCAGGGCAAGCAGGCCCACTGGAACGTTGTCGGCAAGAACTTCCGCGACACGCACAGACAGCTGGACGAGATCATCGAGTCGGCTCGTGAATTCAGTGATGACGTAGCCGAGCGGATGCGGGCGCTCCACGCCCTCCCCGACGGTCGCAGCGACACCGTTGCGGAGACCACCAGCCTCCCCGAGTTCCCCCAGGGTGAGATCGCCACCACCGAGGTGATCGACCTCGTCACGGAACGACTCGAGAACACGGTCGCCACGTGCCGGGACGTGCACGACGCGGTCGACGAGGAGGATCCCACCAGCGCCGATCTGCTGCATCAGATCCTCGAGAAGCTCGAGCAGTACGCATGGATGGTGAGCGCGGAGAACCGGGTGCCGAAGCAGGGCTGAGCCGGAGCCGGGGAAACGGGGTGCGGCCTTGTGGCTGCACCCCGTTTCCGCCATTCTCTGAAGCCGCCCGCACGATCCGCGACGGATGTCGTCGGTCGATGCAACCATCATCATCAGAACAAATGTTCGATGGGAGGCGGCATGCGGGGCGAGGCGACCGTGCTGCACGCCGATCTCGACGCCTTCTACGCGTCGGTCGAGCAGCGAGACGCCCCCGCGCTGCGCGGCCGGCCCGTGATCGTCGGCGGTGGGGTGGTGCTTGCGGCCAGCTACGAAGCGAAGGCTCGTGGCGTGCGTACGGCGATGGGTGGGCGGCAGGCGCGCGACCTCTGCCCGGATGCAGTCGTCGTGCCGCCCCGGATGGAGGCGTACTCGGCGGCCAGCAAGGCGGTCTTCGCGATCTTCCGCGATACGACGCCGCTGGTCGAAGGGCTCTCCATCGATGAGGCGTTCCTCGAAGTCGGCGGCCTCCGCCGCATCGCGGGCACGCCCGAGCAGGTCGCGGTGCGCCTGCGGGAGCGGGTTCGTGCGGAGGTCGGACTGCCCATCTCCGTCGGGATCGCCCGCACCACGTTCCTCGCCAAGGTCGCCAGCGCCGTCAGCAAGCCCGACGGGTTGCTGGTGGTCGAGCCGGAGCGGGAGCAGGAGTTCCTGCTTCCGCTGCCGGTGGAGCGGCTGTGGGGTGTGGGCGCGGTAACCGCCGAGAAGCTCCATCGGCTCGGCATCCGTACCGTCGGTCAGCTGGCTGAGCTCGAGGCCGCGACCGCCGAGAGACTGCTGGGGAAGGCGGTCGGGGCCCATCTGCACGCGCTCGCCCGGCTGCGGGATCCGCGCCCGGTCGACACCACGCGTCGCCGTGGGTCCATCGGCTCGCAGCGAGCCCTCGGGACGCGTCCGCGGGGCGCCGAAGAACTGGAGGTGATCCTCACCCAGATCGTCGATCGTCTCGCCCGTCGCCTCCGCGACGGCGACCGCGTGTGCCGCACGGTGGTGCTCCGGCTCCGCTACGGCGATTATGCGAAAGCCACCCGATCCCGCTCGTTCCGCTCGCCGACCGACCGCACCGCGCTGATCCTCGCCGTCGCGCAAGGCCTGCTCGCCGCGGCGCAGCCGGAGATCGCAGAACGCGGCATCACCCTCATCGGCGTCTCGCTGTCGCAGCTCGGCCGCGTCGACAGCGTCCCGCCGGAGCTTCCGATCGACTGGGACGACGGCGTACGCCTCGACACCGTACTCGACGCGGTCCGCGATCGCTTCGGCGCGGCCTCGGTGTCGCGAGCCGCGCTCCTCGGCCGTGATCCGGGCTGGTCGACGCCGCTGCTCCCGGAGCACGAATGAACACGGTCAGTGGGCCTGAAGATCCCCGCGCCAAGAGGTGTCCGTCACGCTGCGCGGGAGGCGTTGCGACCTGGGCAGACGGGGAGTCCCGCCATGCGGATGCCGCGGCGGAGCTGTCTCCGTCAGCCTCGAGAGACAGCGGGCTCGGGTAGCGCCACGGGGAACAACACTCGAACCGCCCCGTAGCCGAGCGCCGCGCCCAGGAGCTGCGCGACGATGAACGGCAGTACGGACGCAGGGGCTATTCCGGCGAACGTGTCGCTCAGGGTGCGCCCGATGGTGATGGCAGGGTTGGCGAAGCTCGTCGACGAGGTGAAGAAGTACGCCGCACCGATGTACGCACCCACGGCGGGCGCGGCGAGATGCGAGCGGCCGGTCCGCACCAAAGCGAAGATCAGGAGGATGAGCCCGGCCGTCGCGACGACCTCGGACAGCAGCAGCGGCCAGGCGGAGCGGTCGGTGGTGCTCAATGTGACCGGTGCAGCCCCGAACATGAGGTTGGCGACCACGGCACCGGCGATGCAGCCCAGCACCTGAGCGGGCAGATACACCGCAGCGATGGACCAGGTCCGTCGGTGGAGGGCGATGTCGACGAGGGTGACCACCGGGTTGAAGTGGGACCCCGATACCGTCGCGAAGACGAGGATCAGCACGGCGAGGCCGAGAGCGGTGGCGAAGGCGTTCTCGAACAGCTGCAGCCCGACATCACCGGGGGAGAGGCGCTGGGCGGCGATGCCGGACCCGATCACGACAGCGGCGAGCCCTGCGCTGCCGAGGAACTCGCCGGCGGCGCTGCGAACGGTGTGCGTCACGAGGCGACGAGGAGTTGTGAGACCCGGTCCAGCGCGCCGGGAACCAGCTTGAAGTACGCCCACGTGCCGCGCTTGCTGCGAGTGAGGAATCCGGCAGTGGTGAGGATCTTCAGATGGTGGGAGACCGTCGGCTGACTGAGACCGACGGGCTCGATCAAGTCGCAGACGCACGCCTCGGAGTCTTCCGATGCTGCGACGATGGAGAGGAGCCGGAGGCGGGTCGGATCGGCCAGGGCCTTCATGGTCGTGGCGAGCTGTTCGGCCTCGTCGGCGGTGAGCGGCTCGCGAACGAGGGGGGTGCAGCACACGTCGGCGGTGACGTCGGTCACGGCGAGCATCGTGGTCATACATCGAGGTTAGTCGATATTGACAAGTGTCGATAGATGAGTTCAGACTCGGGTATCGAAGTTCATCGATATCGACTGGAGGATGCTGTGACCCTGCTGGACCTGACCCCCCGCGTCGTCGACGCCAGTGCGTTGTCGACACTCCCTGTCGCGATCATCGGCGCCGGACCGATCGGACTCGCCGCCGCTGCCAACCTGGTCGAGCGTGGCATCGACTTCGTGGTCTTCGAGGCAGGCGACGAGATTGCCGCGAGCATGCGCTCGTGGGGTCACACGAGACTGTTCTCGCCTTGGAAGCACCTCGTCGACCCGGTCTCGCGTCGCCTGCTCGAAGACCGCGGATGGTCCCTGCCAGAGCCCGAGCGTGCGCCGACCGGGACAGAACTCGTCGAGAAGTACGTCGAACCGCTCGCCGCCCTCGAAGAGATCGCACCGCGGATCCGTACCGGTGTCGCGGTTATCGGCGTGACGCGCGAGGGGATGGACCGCACCCGCACGGCGCGGCGCGCCGCCACTCCCTTCGCTGTGCGGATCCGAACCGCTGCCGGTGAAGTGGAGGACTTCGTCGCGCGCGCCGTCATCGACGCATCCGGGACATATCTCTCGCCGAACTCCCTGTCTTCCAGCGGACTGGAGCTGCTGGGCATGGCCGGCATCGCCGACCGCGTCACCGCCGCACTCCCAGACGTCCTCGGCAGGGATCGCGCGGTGTTCGCGGGTAGGCGGGTGACGGTCGTAGGTGCGGGCCATTCCGCCGCCAATACGCTGTTGGCCCTCGTGCGGCTCGCGCGCGAAGCACCCGGCACTACGGTGACCTGGCTGATCCGCAACTCCAAGGCCGTGCGGGTATCGTCCTCGCCCGATGATGAGCTCATCGGTCGGGCGAGCCTCGGCAGCCGTGTCGACCGAGCCGTGGAGCGCGCCGACATCACCCTCATCGACGGCTTCGAGATCATCCGGGCCCGCCGAACGACCGACGCCGTCGAGCTGCTCGGACATCGCGATGGGGAAGTGGTAACCCACGAGAGCGACATCGTGGTCAACGCGACGGGGTTCCGGCCGAACCTCGACATCCTCAGGGAGATCCGGCTCGAGCTCGACGAGATCGTGGAGGCCCCCAAGCGACTCGCACCGCTGATCGATCCGAACGTGCACTCGTGCGGCACCGTCGAGCCGCACGGCTTCCGCGAGCTGACCCACCCCGAGCAAGGATTCTTCATCGTCGGTATGAAGTCATACGGACGCGCGCCGACATTCCTGCTCGCCACCGGATATGAACAGGTCCGGTCCGTGACGGCATGGCTCGCCGGGGACATCGCGTCCGCGTCGAACGTGGAGCTACTCCTCCCCGCCACGGGCGTCTGCTCCACCGGCGCCGGCAACGGGGGTGGATGCTGTTCATGACCCGATTGCGTGAGATGGTCGCGGCTGACTGGCCCGCGGTCGAAGCGATCTACGCTCAAGGAATCGAGGACGGGGAGGCGACCTTCGAGGTCGCCACCCCCGCCTGGAACGCGTTCGACGCAGGGAAGCTCCCTGCACTGCGGTTCGTCATCCCCGACGAGAGCGGCGCCCTTCTCGGCTGGATCGCCGCCTCGCCTGTGTCTTCGCGTCCGGCATACCGCGGCGTGGTCGAGCACTCGGTCTACGTCGATCGGAACGCCCGGGGGCAGGGAATCGGTCGCCGCCTCCTTGACGCGTTCGTCGCCGGCGCCGAAGAGAGCGGAATCTGGACAATCCAGTCGAGCATCTTCCCAGAGAATGCCGCGAGCCTCCGACTCCATGAGACAGCCGGATTCCGTGTGGTGGGCCGGCGCGAGCGCATCGCCCGGTCAGAGATCGGCCCGCACGCGGGCGCATGGCGCGACACGCTCCTGATCGAGCGACGCAGCACGAGCGTGCACGCGTCTGAGCATGGGTGACGCGATCAGTCGGCCGCGGCACGATATGAATAGATCTACGTCTATGCTTTCCCTGAGAGAGAAAGCGAGGCCGTCATGAGTGACAAGCCGACCGTCCTGTTCGTCTGCGTGCACAACGCCGGGCGTTCGCAGATGGCTGCCGGCTACCTCCGTGCCCTCGCCGGCGCCGATGTCGAGGTGCTTTCCGCGGGGTCCGCGCCCAAAGACGTCATCAATCCGGTCGCCGTCGAGGCGATGGCAGAGGAAGGCATCGACATCGCGGCTCACACGCCGAAGGTGCTGACGGTCGACGCCGTCAAGGAATCGGATGTGGTCATCACGATGGGGTGCGGCGACGCGTGCCCGATCTTCCCCGGCAAGCGCTATGAGGACTGGGAGCTCGACGATCCCGCCGGACAGGGGATCGAGGCTGTGCGACCGATCCGCGACGAGATCCGCCGGCGCATCGAGGCGCTGATCTCCGACCTGTTCCCTGAGCGGGTGGCGTAGTCAGAACGGGACATTCTTTCTCCCACGCTCATCATCTGCGGACTCATCACCCGGGGTGTGCATGCCCTCGAGCGGAAGGCGAGAGCCCGCCCTCCACTCATCCCGCGCTGAAGCGGGGAACGCGAGTCTTCTTCGGGGCCCGCACCCGGCCCGCACAACGCGCGCGACGGGCGTACGTCCGCCCGAAGGCCCGCCCCCGCAAGGCGGTGAACGGATGATGGGCACACAGCCCGCATGGCGACTCGACATCCCCGTTTCCGAACCATTCACGGAGTCCTTCTAGGCGTAGCCTCTGACTGGATCGGGACGTCGTCTCAGATCGTGAGGTGCGCCTATGGCTCGGTGGAGCACGAGTCGTCTTGTCCGCAGCGGTGCGCGGTCACCTGCCGGGCGGTTCGCGTTGCGAGTCGCCCGCGATCTGGCCGATCTGGGCCTGATCGATCGCGGTATGACCCTCGCGGCGCACACATTCACGTCGGTGCTGCCGATATTGATCGTCGTAGGTGCTGTGCAGTCCAGACTCGACACCCGCACTGCCGCGATCTTCGCGGAGCACATGGGATTCGATGCGGCCACGGCCGAGACTCTGGAGAAGTCGCTGCCCGGCGGCGCTCAGGAGCTTCGCGCGACAGGTGTCATCGGGGTGATCCTCCTCGTCATCGCTGCAACCTCGTTCGCGCGGGCCCTGGAACGGAGCCTTCGCAGGATCTGGCGCACGCCCGCCGTCAGCCTGAAGTTCGCCTGGCGGTGGCTGGCGGCGGTTGCCGCGGTCGTCATCGGAATCGCGGTGGTCGTCGCGACGCGCGTCATCATTCGCGACGACGGACCATTGCCGGTGATCGAGTTCATCGTCGAGGTCGTGCTGTGGGGTTCGCTCTGGTGGGTCGCTTCGTGGATCGTCGTCAATCGCGGGGTCAGCCTTCGAGAACTGCTGCCCGGCTCCGTTCTCGCGGGAATCGGATTCGCCGTGGCCGGACGGTTCGGAAGGGTGTTCCTGCCACCGCTACTCGCGGACTCGGCACTGCGATTCGGCGTCTTGGGCATGGCATTCACCTATATCGGATGGCTGCTCGTGCTGGCCTGCGTCCTCCTCGTCGCGGCGACCGTCGGTCGCGTCGTGTATCTCACCTACTCGGGCCGAGCGTGGCGTCACTCCGTTTCGAGGTTCTTAGTCGAGGCTCGAGCTGGTCGGGTGTAGGAGCGGGGAATCTTCGCGCTTCCCCGAAGCACGCCGCGGCGGATCCGGTACGGCTGCTGGCGCTCGTCCCGAGAGGTCAACCGACACACTCGTTGGGCGGAACGCCTCAACCGCCGCTCGTCGTGCAGACACCTCGCCTTTGGGACGGTTGGTCTCAACGGGATCCGCCGAATAGTGTGGTGACGCCGGGCCCGCGCTGCTAGAGCGTCACAACGATGTCCCCAGCGTCGAGCCTGTCCCCAGCGGGCGCGTGACGCACGTGGGCAAGGCAAAGGTCCCTCGGACGCCACAAGCACTAGTTGCGGCGTCCGAGGGGCCGTCTCATGCGCAGGTAGTTGCGCACAGGGAGTCAGTGGCCCCAGCCCCAGATCCCCAGATCGGTGTCGCACGGGGCCAGATCCCAGGGTCCCCGCGAGCTCACGTCGCCCACCCTACCGTGTCCCCCGTTCGGGGGACAGCATCGATTCGCCCGCCGGCGCTCGGAGGGTCGAACGCATGCTCGATGGGCGGCACCCGGCCCATCGCCCCCTGCGCGGTCTACGTCGAGGGTGGCTCGCGCGAGGCCGTCCAGGTTGTCGTCGCTGGGCGGCTGCGGGTCGGCAGAGACGTCGTCGACCCCTCGGGCGCACTGACTACCCGTTCGCCCATCGGGTCGGTGGTCGCGCGAGTCGCGGTCGATGAGCGAGCGGGGCGTGGGCGGTTCAGGGAGAAGGTGAGTTCGCCTGAAACACGAACCGATCGCCTGGGGACCAGATGTGCTCGTCGTCGCATCGATAGCCGCGTAGCCAAGCGCGCCCGTCGACGACTCGCAGATAGAAGCCTTTGGGATAGTCGTCGTCAGCGCTCAGCGGTTCGGATGCCACGGTGAGTGAGCCGTCGGGAGCTTTGCCCGTCGACATCGTCGCGTCGGCCGATGTCGCTTGATCGTTCAGAGCCAATCGCAGGTAGGGGCCCGCTTCGGCAGGACAGAGCGCCAGCCCGAGATTCCGACCGAGCTCGAGGATGTCGGGGAGCGGCGCGCCATGAGGGCGACCGAGGTCAGCGACAGTTCGTTCGGTGACCGCGATGATGTGGGGGCTGCGTTTGTCGAAGACCTCAGCGTCGAGCAGAGTTTCGGCGTGCGCGTTGAGAAGGATGTTTCGAGAGGCGAGGGTGCGTCTGAGTTCGGCTCGCGAAAGGCCGCCGACGGCGACCTCGAGTCGGTCGATGCGAGATGTGTTCACCATGGCTCCGGACACGAGCCGCTCGGCGAGAGATCCGAAGATCGGCAGACGTCGATCATCGGGCGCCGGCGTCGTCGGCGGTGGTGCGCAGCATCGCCTGTATTTGTCTGATGTGCTGTCCGAGGTCACCGGAAGCCAGGAGACCTGGCCCGAGCGGTCCCGCAGTATCGTCGCCCAGCAGGGGCAGCTTTCGCAGCGCAGCCGCTACTTCGAGGCTCATCTGCTTCAGCTGCCATGCAAGCTCGTGGGCAGCGCCGTCGGAGCGGTCGGACGCCGACCCGGCGGCCCTGGCTGCGTAGGCGGACGCGCCGAGCGCATGCGCACCCATGTGTGCGACAGCGGCAGCCTGTGCGGCAGCCCGTGCAGCTGCGACGCCTGCGGGCGTTGTCGCAGAGTGCGCGGCACGGCCGGCGACGAATCGGAGCCGGATCTCGGCCGCCGCTGCGAGCTCGCCGCGGGCGAAGGCTCGAGCACGCTCGATCGCGTCACGGGGCCGGTCGTCGTGCGGGGCCTCCGCCTCGAACACCGGCAGCACCCGTTCTGCGCAGTCGGCCGCCCACGCTGCGACCCGCCGACGGTCTTCTTCACTGAGTGACTGGGGTGACGGCACGCGAGCACTCTGCCACACCCAACCGCCGCGCATGCACCTCCGACCCGGAGACCGGCGTGCTCTCAGCCTGGTCGCTCGGCGGGCGACCTGAGCGAGCAGTGGGCGGAGGCAGGGGCGTCAGGTCGCCGAACGCCACGCGTCTGGTTCTGTTTCGAAGGAGTCGCGATCCCTTGAAAACACTGGGATCGCAGGTGCGGAGGATGGGGGATTCGAACCCCCGAGGGCTTGCACCCAACACGCTTTCCAAGCGTGCGCCATAGGCCACTAGGCGAATCCTCCAGGAGGCCCCGGAGGGCCGCCGACCATCCTACCCTGCTCCGCTACCGTGCCCGAACCGGGGCCGTCCCGGCGTACACGCTGCCGGGCCGGATCACGAGCGAACGCGGCGCCAACAGCGCGAGAATGCGGCGCGAAGGCGGCACAGATGCGAGCAGGGATGTTCGGACGGATGCTGCGGCATCGGCCGCCGCGTCTCCCATCCAGTACGAGCGGGTTCCGGCGCGCGAGTAGCTGGCGCGCTCGATCGCGAGGAGGACCGTGTTCATCTCCGATGCCGCGACCCCGTGCTCGGCGACGAGTCGGCCGGCGAACGCGCGCGGCGTCTCGCTCGCGGGCACGGGGATGCCGACGTCGATTGCGGCCTCCTGGACGGACTGCCACGCGGCCGCCGCGTCGCCGCCCCGGGCGGCGGCATCCTGCTGTCGGCGGCGCAGCTCCCGGATGAGGAAGGGGAGCGCGAGGAGCACGATCATGGCCGCGACCACGCCGAGGATCGGCAGCGGGTCGAGGGCGTCCTGTGACGTGCCGCCCGACGCATTCTGCCGCTGTTCCTCGAGGTCGATCTGCGCCTGGTCGCCGCGCGCCGTCGGGGTGGGGTTCGTCTGAGGAGTCGTGGCGTCGGGGTCGGCGGTCTGGCCAGGAAGCGTGAGCTCCGACGAGAAGGTCGTGGGAACCCCGAGGCCCGAGGTGGGCTCGAACGGGATCCACCCGATGCCCTCGAAGAACACTTCGGGCCAGGCGTGCAGCTGCGAGCTCGACACCGAGAAGACCGGCTGTTCGTCGATGGTGTCGGTGGTCGGCGTGCCCGGCAGGTAGCCGACCACGATGCGCGACGGCATGTGGAGCGTGCGCGCCATGAGTGCGAACGCCGATGCGAAGTGGATGCAGTAGCCCTCGCGGACCTCCAGGAACCGCGCCACCGCCTCGGCCCCGCTGCCGTCGAACCCGTCCTCGACGGGCGACTCGAGCGAGTAGCGGAAGTCGGTGCCGCGGAACCACCGCTGCAGCGCCGTCAGCCGGTCGTAGTCCGTGGTGGCATCGGCCGTCAGCTGCACCGCCAGCTCGCCGATGATCGGCGGGATGTCGTCGGGCAGTTGCGTCGTCTCGTCGCGCACCTGCGAACCCACCGACACCGCGGCCCGCACCTGCTCCAGGGACGGCCGGGGGACGTCGTACGCCACCTCGTAGGACTGGCCCTGCGTCGAGCCGCCGGTCGTGGCCACCGTGTGGTTGTAAGGGACCGCGCCCCACATGCCCCCGCCGAGCCCGGTGATGCCCACCGCCGGGTAAGGCACGGGCGCCCATTGGGAGTCGAGGTTCACCACGTCGATCTTCGCCGTGTACTCGCCGATGCGGATGTCGTCGCCGGAGTCGACGACGCCGAACGCGCGCTCGCTCTGGAGCGAGACGGTCTGCGAACGATCGGGCTCCCACGCCCCGCCGTCGAAACGGGAGAGGGTCGTCGCACGCAGATACGGCACCGACGGCGCGTTCGTGCGGACCCGGAGGACCTCCATCTCCTGCGGGCGGCGCAGGTCGTCTCCGAGCTGCAGCGTCGCGTCGATCCCCGGACCGGGTCCAAGGCCCGATCCAGCCCGCGCACCGGGCTGCGGCAGCACCGGCGTGGCCACGACAGCCACGACGATCGCGATCGCGCCGATGCCGAGTGCGGTCGCGGGGACGCCCGCGGTGCGCTCCGCTTCGCGCTCGGTCGGCTTCTCCCTCGAGCGCGTCTCCGAGCGCAGGAGGAACAGGATCGTGACCGCGAGGAACACGAACCCGATGACGTCGACCTTGCTCGGCGCGGCGATCGCCGGGATGAGCGACACCGCGACGATGCCGACGGACGCCAGCAGCGGCATCCGTGCGGTCACGACGACGTGGTCGACGATGATCGTGAGGAGCCCCATCGACCCCACGACGACGAACGCCAGCGACCGCGTCGGCTCCAGCGGCGCCGCGCCGATGGTGATCTCCTCCATCGCGGCCTGCACCAGCATCGGCACCGCGCGGAAGGTGTCGAGCGTCGGGATCACCCACAGCAGGGCGGTGTCGCGCAGGAAGATCAGTGTCATGAACACGACCCACACCGCGACCTCGATGAGGGTCACGGCGACCGCGGGGAGGCGGTAGAGGCGGGCGGTGTACCCGGCGGCGAGCACCATGGCCGACAGCGCGAGGGCCGCGACGAGCCACCACCCGGGCTCGATGACCCGGACGACCGGCAGCAAGGCCGCGAGCAGCGCCGCAAGGATCGCGAACGTCAGCAGTCGCTCCCCGCCGCGCGCACGTGCCTGGCGCCCTGTCTCAGCCGAAGACATGGTGCACCCCCCGTCCGATCGCGTTCGCCCATGCGCTACCCAGGTCGCGGTCGGGACCGATCGCCGCCACGTGCCAGCCGTGATCCGCCGCGATGTCCAGTGCGTCGCCGACTGGCGCCGCGGACAGGAGGAGCGGGAGCGTGCTGTGGTGCGACACGGGGCCGACGGCCACCGCATCGGCCGGGTCGAGCCGACCGACGATGAGCACGATCGGACCCGTCGACGCCCCTGCGAACAGCCGCGACAGGCGCGGGAGGGTGTCGTCGCGGTGTGCCGTGATCGTCGCGAAGTGCACGAGCATGGCGTCGACCTCGGTCATGTCCCCGCCGTCGATCCGGTCGACGAGCACGGTTCCCTCCGTGTCGAGCACCTCCACGGCGTAGCCGTCGTGCACGAGGCGCGCGACCGCGGAGACGCACGCCGAGATGCCGGCTTCGAAGCCGGGGTCGGCGCCCGGAGCGCGCAGCGCCTCAGGAGACCAGCGCAGCGCGGCGCGGTCGATCACGACCGCCGCCTCGGGCGTGGACTCCTGCTCCTCCTGGCGCACCATGAGCTCGTCGCGGTGGGCGGTCGCCCGCCAGTGGATGCGACGCATCGAGTCGCCCGGGGCGTACGGCCGCGCGACGAGGTTGTCGGCGCCCTGGCCGAGCTGATCGGTCGTGGTGTGGAGCATCCCGCCGGTGGCGCCCGCGTAATCGACGAGCGGCGGCAGCTCGACGATGGCCGGCGCCACGGTGACCGGCGTGCGCTGGCTGAACACGACGGTGCGCCGGGCGAGCCCGAAAGGATCCGACGACCGCACGGTGAGCGGCCCGAGCGAGTGGACTCCGCGCCGCGCTCCGGTGACGGTGTACATCAGGTCGATGCTGCGGGCACCGCCGCGCTCGCCGCCGCGCAGCCCCGAGCCGAGTGCGGGGAACGCGCCCTCCGCCTTGCCGCGCAGCCCCTTCGGCAGGGCGTCGCGCCAGGTTCCCGGCGCCGTGGGCAGCGCGGTGCGCACCTCGACGCGCACCGACACGCGTGCGTCACCTCCGACCGGGACGACGTCCGGGACGAGCGCCCGGGTGACCGCGTCGGAGCGGCGCCCGACATACAGCGAGGCGATGCTCGCGACCACGACCGCCAACAGCAGGATGCCGAAGTACATCAGCTCGACGATGCTCGCCTCGTTCGCCACGATGAAGCACGCGATCGCGAGGACCAGCGCTCCGGTGCCCCGGACGGTCAGCGGCCACACGCTTCTCATCGCTCGCTCACTGACGTGCGGCGATCGGCACCCGCACGGTCGCGGCGATGCGCTCGAGGATCGTCGCGATCGCATCTGCGGCGCTCGACCCCCGGGCGCCGCCCGCGGCGCGGGTCGGGATGAGTCGGTGTGCGAACACGGGGGCGAGGAGCGCCGTGATGTCGTCCGGGATGACGAACGCCCGACCGTCGAGCGCGGCCCACACCTTGGCCGCGCGCACCAGCTGCAGCGTCGCGCGGGGGCTGGCGCCCAGGCGCAGATCGCTGTGCGTGCGGGTCGCCTGCGCGAGGGCCACGGCGTAGTCCTCGATCGCGGGCGCGACGTGCACCGCCCGCGCCCACGCCACGAGACCGGCGACCTCCTCGGCCGAGACGACCGACCTGAGCTCGTCGAGCGGGTTGACCGTGTCGCGCTGGCGCAGCATCAGGGCTTCCGACCGCGCGTCGGGGTAGCCCATCGAGATGCGCATCATGAAGCGGTCGCGCTGCGCCTCGGGGAGGGCGTACGTCCCCTCCATCTCGAGCGGGTTCTGCGTCGCGACGACGAGAAAGGGCTCGGGCACGAAGTGCGTGCGCCCGTCGACGGTGACCTGGCGCTCCTCCATCGCCTCCAGGAGGGCGGACTGCGTCTTGGGGGAGGAGCGGTTGATCTCGTCGGCGATGACGATGTTCGCGAAGATCGCACCCGGCTTGAACTCGAACTCGCGCTCGACCGGGTTGAACACGCTCACGCCGGTGACGTCGCCGGGGAGCAGATCGGGCGTGAACTGGATGCGGCGGACCGTGGCATCCACACTGGTCGCGAGCGCCCGCGCGAGCATGGTCTTGCCGACGCCGGGCACGTCCTCGATGAGGAGGTGCCCCTCGGCGAGGAAGCACACCAGGGCGCTGCGCACCGCGTCCGGCTTGCCGTCGATGACGCTGCCGACCGCATCGAGGATCGCGTCGGTGACGCGGGCGAATCCCTCGGCGGTCGTGGCCCCGAGTGCACCCGAGCCTTTCGAGGCAGCATCCGTCATCGCGGTATCGACCATCGCCGGCTCCTGTTCCGCCCTCGAACGGGCGGGTCGCGGGTGGGGTGCGGGCTCCCTCGCCCACGGGACCGATCCTAATCGCGCGGATATCGGATCGGTATCGATCGCGCTGGGAGAACCCTGGACGGAGTCCGCCGTGGCGTACGCGACTAGACCGACGCGCCGACCGCCATGAGCAGCACCGACGCGCCCATGCAGATCAGCTGTGTCCGGTCCAGGGCCCGATGGGCGCGGAAGACCATGAGCGCCGACAGGGCGGCGTACGCGACCGCACCGCCCAGCAGGAGGACGGCGAGGAGCGTTCCGCCGTCTCCGCCGTGGCCGTGCGCCGGCGCGGCGCTCGCGCCGACCGGCGGATGGGCCATGCCGAGCTGCAGCGCGGCCATCGCCACCAGCCCGAGTCCGGTGTGGACGGTCATCGTTGCCGGGGCTGACGCGGCGCGGCCGTTGCTCCGGCGCGGGCGTTGCCAGACAGCGATCGCCATCGCTGACAAGAGAAGCAGCGCGGCCCAGTAGACGGGTGCCACGAGGCGGGTGGTCACCGCGTCGAGCATTGCGATCAGCATGATCGCCGACGCGACGGCGTCGGACCACCGCGCCCGGCCCCGGTCGGCCGCCAGACAGCAGGCGCCGATCGCGGCCGGGGCGATGGCCCAGGCGTGGAGCAATTCGGTCACGGATCAACCGTGGTGGTGGTGCTCGCCGTGCGCGTGACCGTGGGCGCCCGAGTCGTGCCCGTGAGCGCTCGGGTCATGCCCGTGCGCACCGGGCGTCGGCCCGTAGCCACCGGCCGCACTGTGGACGTGGCCGGTGCCGGCCGAGCAGTGCGCCGACTCAGGCGCGGGCACGTTGAGCGTGGGGTTGCGCTCGAAGAAGTTGTACGGCTTCAGCGTGAACTTCGCGTAGTCCATGGGCATGACGGGCCAGTCCTCGTTGCGCGGGAAGTGCGTGAGCCCGAACGTGTGCCACAGCACCACGTCTTCGCCGATCAGCGGCTCGTCGCCCTCGATGAACGCGGGGATTCCGCCGCCGCCCGGGTGCTGGTTCACGAAGTCGCCGGCCGCGTACCGCTCGGCCGGGTCGTACTTCGTCACGAACAGGTTCTTCGTGGCGAAGGCGGCGCGCGAGGCGATCGACGACGCATCGTCGGCGAGCAGGACGGGCGACTCGGTCGGGAACAGCACGTAGGAGGTGGGCTGTCCCATCGACGTCGTCTTCTCGGTCGATGCGATCTGCCACACGCGGTTGCGCGCGCCGTCGGCGAGGCGGCCCGAGACCTTCTCGGACGCGATCGGCACGACGCTCTTCGTGAACGCGTTGCCCGCCGGGTTCTCGGCCGAGATCGGCACGCGCACGGCATCGATCTCGTTCACGACGTTCGCGATGCCGTCGACGGTCATGTCGAGTCGTGCCGAGAACAGGTGCTGGTGGTAGGGCGCCCCGAGGCCCGGTGCGACCTCGGACGCGTAGCCGTACGGCGAGCCGTCCTCGTTCGGCCCCGGGTAGGCGGAGGTGAACAGGATGCCGGTGAGCTTCGCCTCGCACTCGATCGTGCCGTCGAGGTAGAGGTACCAGAAGAACCCGTAGTCGTAATTGCCCACGGTCGTGAAGAACGAGATCACGAGGCGACGCGACCGACGCACCTCGGACGCCCCGGTGAACAGGTCGGTGTGCTTCCACAGCGACCCGAAGTCCTCTTCGTGCATGCACACGCCGTTGCGCACGGTGCGCGGCATCCCCAGCTCGTCGGCGAGGATCGCGTCGACGTAGGTGATGTCGCCGACGCAGTCGCAGCCGAGCTCGAGCTCGTTGGTGTAGCGGCCGAAGAGGTACTCGCCGGTGTCGAAGTAGTTCTGCCAGAACCGGTTCGGCTGCGGGTCGGCGTACGGCACGACCATCTCGCTGATCGACCCGCGGTACATGACCGGCCGTCCCGCGAACGTCAGCTGCCGGAGGATCAGCCCCTCGCGGGTGTCGAAGCCGATCCGGAATTCCCACTCACCCCATGTCACGTGCTCGTCGTCGACGGTGAAGCTCGACCCTTCCGGCTGGGTGATCACGATGGGCTTCAGACCCTCGAGCGGTGCGCCCTGCAGCTCCGGATCGTCGTAGTTTCCGCTGGTCTGCGGGATGTCGTAGCCGGGGTTGTCGACGATCTTGATCACCGCCCGCGCGGCGACGTCGATGTAGGCCGTCAGCCCGTCCACGGGGTGCGCCCACGGGTGGTCGGCGGCGTGGAACTGCTGGAACGCGAACGTGCGCAGGATGCGCCGGCCCGCCTCGTCTTCGTAGCCGTAGTGGCCGGCGGACAGGGGGACGAGCACCACGTCGTCGGAGGTCAGCCCCCGCGCCGCCAGGGCGGCGACCCACTCCGCGCTCTCGTTCGCGATCACGCCGACCTCTTCGAACTCGGCGTCCAGGATGGGCAGCTGCCCGGCCGTGCCGTCCAGCGTGACGCTCGAGAGCACGGCGCCGGTCGCGAGCGACACGACCAGGTCCAGCGACAGCGCCGAGCGCATGTCGAGCAGCTGCACGCGCGCCCGGCGCTCCGGCAGGGCGCCGGTGCCGGCCTCCCACGCGAGCACCTCCGGTTTCGGCGCCTCCTCCAGCCCCACGTAGGCGAACCGGGTGGCGTCGGTGGTGGACTCGAGCCCGAGGACGATCGTGCGGACGGCTTCGATCTCAGCGGGCGTGAGCGAGGCGAGCGGATGCTGCGGTGCCGGCGCCGGGGTGAACCCCGAGGCGGTGGCGATGTCGGTGATGGTCATGGTTCTCCTTTGTTGCGGGGCGACGCGGGTGGGTCGCGGGTCAGCCGGCGATCGAGTCGGTGAGCTTGGCATAGGCGGCGGGGCGCCGGTTCTTGATCCACGCGGCCTGGGCGTAGCCGATGATCGGCACGACCACCACGAGGCCCAGGAGGAACCAGCTGACGGCGCCGAACACCGGGTTTCCGCCGGCGTCGACATCGCCGACCATGATCGGGAAGTAGGCCACGATGAGCGCCGCCGACAGCACGAGCCCGACGAATCCGAGTGCGGGGGCGATCACGGTGTTCCACGCCCGGCCGTCCTTCTTCGTCCTGGCGAAGTAGACGATGACGGCCACCGAGGTGACGGCCATGAGGATGGCGATGGCGAGCGTCGCGACGCCGGCGAACCACGTGAACACCTGGAGGACGGGGTCCAGGCCCAGCACCGCGAAGACGGCGATGAGCACGACCGCGGTGACGGTCTGCACGAGCGACGACACGTGCGGCGACAGATGCTTCGCGTGGACGGCGCCGAGCTTGTCGGGCAGCACTCCCGCGTTCGCCATGGAGTGCTGATAGCGCGTGACGACGTTGTGGAACGACAGCACGCACGCGAACATGGCCGTGATCAGCAGGATGTTGACGGCGACCTCGCCGAAGGGGCCGAGGTAGCGGGCCATGGTCGCGATGATGAACGTGCCCGGGTCTTCGGCGATCACCTCCAGCACGCTGCTCGGGCCCCACGCCATGACCAGGCCCCACGAGGCGAGCGTGTAGAAGATGCCGATGCCGATGACCGCCGCGTACGTGGCGCGGGGGATCGTGCGGTTCGGATCCTTGGCCTCGTCGCGGAAGATCGCCGTCGCCTCGAACCCGATGAACGCGGCGATCGCGAACATCAGCCCGACGCCGGGCGAGCCGGCGGCGATGTTGGCCGGCTCGAACGGCGCAAGGCTCAGACCCTCGGCTCCGCCGCTCGCGATCACGACGACGATCATCGCGAGCACGATGCCGACCTCGGCGACCAGCAGCACACCGAGCACCTTGCTGGACAGGTCGATGTGCCGGTAGCCGAGCACGCCGACGACGGCGATCGTCGCGAGCGACATGAGCCACCAGGGCAGCGCCGGTCCGCCGAGCGACTGCACCGTGACCGAGAGGATATAGCCGAGGTAGCCGTACACCGAGACCTGGATGGTCGTGTACGTCAGCATCGCGATCCACGCGCTGGCGAGGCCGGTCGATCGCCCCAGGCCGTAGCCGACATAGGTGAAGAAGGCCCCGGGCTTCGGGACATGACGAGTCATCGCCGCGAGGCCCACCGCGAACAGGAGCAGGATGACGGCGCTGATGGCGTAGAGGGCGGGGAAGCCGATCCCGTTGCCGAGCAGCATGCCCAGCGGCGCGGCGCCGCCGATCACGGTGAGAGGGGATGCGGCGGCCACCACCATGAAGACGATGGCGGTGACTCCGAGGGAGCCGGTGAGCGTGCGCTTGGCGGACGCCTCGACTCCCTTCGATTCGAGCTGGGTCATGGCAGGACCTCCGGGGCGAACGCGGGAACGGGATGCCCCGAGCATCGCTGCACCGGATTGCACCGTCGTCACCCGCTCGTGAAACCTCCCGCACGCCGACTGAGACCCGGCGTCGGCGGTGTCTCATTCGGGCGATACGCGGCCGAAACACGAGGGAAGCGGGGTGGCAACGGCAGCCGCGTATCGTGTGGTCCGCAACACCCGGAGGGCGACATGACCGCACTGGAGCGCGCGATCGCGCGGCCCGACCCCGTCCACGACTTCGGAGCCCGCTCGCCCTTGTACGGTCTCGAGCGGCGCAGCGTCGGTTTCATGGACGTGCTCGCGCAGTCCGTCGCCGCGGTCGCACCCGCCGCCGCGGCGACGACCGTCGTGCTCCTCGTCGCGGGCATCTCACCGTCGGCGACCGTGCTGTCGATCGTCCTCGCCGGGGTGCTGAGCCTGCTGGTGGCCCGCACGATCTCGCAGTTCGCGCGCCGACTGGCCGCCGCAGGCTCCACCTACACCTACACGGCGCGGGGTCTGGGGGCGGGTGCGGGCCTCGCGTCCGGCGCGGCGATCCTCGTCGGCTACGGCGCGATCGCGATGTTCGCCCTGCTGGGCGGCGCCTACTACGTGACATTCCTGCTGGAGGCGGTCTGGCCCGCGTTCGGCGGACCCGGCACCCTGGCGGCGGTCCTGGCGGCGGAGGCCGCATTCGTCGCGGTCGTGCTGGTGCGCGGCATCCGCATCTCATCGCGGATCGCCCTCGTCGTCGAGGGGCTGTCGGTGGTGCTCATCGCGGTGCTCCTGGTCGTGCTGCTGGTCCGGATCGGCCCGATCGATCCGGCGGAGGTCCTGGGACTCGGTGGGATCGAACCCGCCGCGCTCGCCGCGGGTTCGGTGATCGCACTCACCGCGTTCGTCGGCTTCGAGAGCGCCTCGACGCTCGGCGTCGAGGCGCGCACGCCTCTTCGCAACGTGCCCCGCGCGATCGTGTGGACGGTCATCCTGTCGGGTGGGCTCTACGTGCTGGCCGCCGTCGCCCAGGTCGCGGGCTTCGACGCGCTCGGAGCATCGCTCGCCGCGAGCGCCTCTCCGATCAACGAGCTCGCCACCGCGTACGGGCTGGGCGGATGGGGCGTCGTGGCCGACATCGGCATCGCCGCGTCGTTCCTCGCGTGCGCGATCGGCTCGACCACCGCGCTCACGCGGGTGGTGTTCACGATGGGCCGCGACGGCGTCCTTCCGCCGGTGGCCGGGCGAGCCCACCCACGCTTCGGAACGCCGATCGGCGCCGTCGCACTGGCCCTGCCGGTGATCATCGTGGTGCCGTTCGCGCTGCTGCTCGCGGGACTCGACGTCCGCGGCGCGATGCACGCGACCATAGCCGTCGGGGGCGCCGGCTATATCGTCGCGTACATCCTGGTGTGCGCGGCGGCGCCGGTGTTCCTGCGGCGCATCGGCGAGGCGACGATCGGGTCGACGGTCGCGGCGACGGTGTCGGCGGTCGTGCTCGCAGCCGCGCTCGTCACCTTCTTCGCGGTCGACGCCGCGGCGGGCAGCGTCGCACTGTGGGTGGTGCTGGCGGTCGCCGGGATCGCCGCCGTCGCGGTGGTCGTGCGGCTGCGACGGGGGCTGCCGTCCCTGGCGCGGATCGGCTCGTACGACGAGCCCGTCGCCTCCCAGGTGCTCGGCGGTGTCGCCCGACCGGAAGCGGCCGATGGTGACTGACGAGCCCTCGCGGGGGCCGACGCTCACGGCACGCCAGCCCAAGGCGGTGCACAGCGCGCTCGGCGTGCTGGAGGCCGTGGCGCATCTGGGCGCGGGGGCGACGGCGCGCGAGATCTCGCAGGAGCTGGGACTGCCGCGCGCGACCGCCTACCGGCTGCTCAACCTCCTCGTGCAGGACGAGTACCTCGTCCGCACGCCCGACCTCACGGGCTTCGCGCTCGGCGCCAAGGTCGTGCAGCTCGCCGCGGTGGCCGCGGGACCGGCGCGCCTGACGTCAGCCGCGCGGGGAATCGTGGCGGAGGCCCGCGCCGCCCTGCGCGGCGGGGTGCACGTGGTGTTCTTCGTCGACGGGCGCGTCGCGGTGGTCGACGCCGATCCCGACTTCCCGCTGTCGGACGAGGTTCGCCTCGCGCGCGAACCCGCCAGGTCCGCGATGGGGCGCCTCCTGCTGGTCGAGCAGGAGAGTGCGCAGAGCACGACCCGACAGGAATTCGCCGAGCTCGGCGCGACGCGGCAGCTGGGCGAGATCGTCCCGGGCTACGGCTGCGTCGCCGTGCCCATCCGGGATGCGACCGGCCGCTTCGCGGGCGCCGTCGGCTTCTCGGGTCCACGTCATAGGGCCGACGAGCCCTCGCAGGTGCTGTCGGTCCTTCACCCGCTCGCCGTGCGTCTCGGGCCGCTGGTGGTGTGACTGACCGGTCTGCGGACGGGTTAGACTTGACCCAGCTCTCCGCGAGGCGGCATCCAGGCCAACTCCCCCAGGACGGAAACGTAGCAAGGGTAACCAGGCTCTGCCGGGTTCGCGGAGAGTCTTAATTTTCCCGGGCGAACGGGCCCTCCAGCATCGACCACTGCAGCAGCATGATGGTCTTCGCGTCCTGGATCCGCCCGTCGCGGACCATCGCGAGAGCCTCCTCGATGCCGAGGTCGAGCAGCTCGATGTGCTCACCCTCCTCCGCCAGGCCGCCGCGCTCGCCGACCCCGGCCGCGCCGTCGTAGGGCGCCGCGAAGAAGTGCAGCCGCTCCGTGACCGAGCCCGGGCTCATGTAGACGTCCCACACGTGCTCGAGCTCGCCGATGTCGACACCGGTCTCTTCGACGGCCTCGCGCCGGATCGCGGTGGCGGGGTCGTCCTCGTCCAGGAGTCCTGCGGCGGTCTCGATCAGCATGCCGTCGGGGTGGTCGTTGACGTAGACGGGGTAACGGAACTGGCGCGTGAGCAGCACCGTGCGTCGGGCCGGGTCGTACAGCAGCACGGTCGCGCCGTTCCCGCGGTCGTACGTCTCGCGCTGCTGGGTCTCCCAGCGGCCGGACGGCCCGCGGTACTCCAGGGTGGTGCGCCGCAGCACGTGCCACGCCGACGCGAGAACCTCGACGTCGGTCACGCGCACGTCCCGGTTGCGGTCGAGCTCCCGCCCCGTCCGGTCGAGGCCGGTCCGGCCGCGATGATCGGGGACGTCGATTCCGGGGCGAGGTTCGTGCATGCCGTCGAGGGTATCCGCGGGGGCCGCCGATGCGGACTCCGTGGGGCGTGCTGCTTTTGTTCCGGTGGCACGCCTGGCCGCGGCATCCGTCCCGCCCATAGGCTGGTCGCGTGGCGCAGAGCATCTACATCACGTCGGCAGAAGGCCACTCGGGGAAGTCAACGGTCGCTCTCGGGGTGCTCGACGCACTGAGCCACGCGACACCGCGGGTGGGGGTGTTCCGGGCGATCGCCAGGTCGACCGTCGAGCGCGACTACGTGCTCGAGATGCTGCTCGATCACGACGGCGTCGATCTTCCGTACGACGACTGCATCGGGGTCACCTACGACGACGTCAGGCATGATCCGGATGCTGCGCTCGCGACCATCGTCGAGCGCTACAAGGCGGTCGAGGCCCAGTGCGACGCGGTCGTGATCGTCGGCAGCGACTACACGGATGTGGGGAGCCCCGCCGAGCTCGCCTACAACGCCCGCATCGCGGCGAACCTCGGAGCCCCGGTGCTGCTGGTGCTGGGAGGCCGCTCGGCTCAGAACCAGACGCAGCCCGAGCAGCTCGGCTCCTCGCTCGCGCGCACGCCCGCCGAGATGGGCCAGATCGCCGACCTGGCGCTCGCGGAACTCGCCCACGGGCGGGCGAAGCTGTTCGCCGTCGTGGCGAACCGCGCCGACGCCGAGCGCGCCGATGAGACCCTCGACGCCATCCGGCGGTCGATCCAGGCGCACCTCGACGGCGCCGCCCCTGCCGCACCTGTTCCCGTCTGGGCGATCCCGGAGGACCGGTTCCTCGTGGCGCCGTCGATCCGCGGCATCATGCGCTCGGTCGACGGAGAGATGCTCGCCGGCGATGCCGGCCGGCTCACGCGCGAGGCGCTCGCGGTGGTGGTCGCGGGGATGTCGATGGTGAACGTGCTGCCGCGCCTGCTGGAGGGTGCAGTCGTCATCATCCCCGCGGACCGCTCCGAGGTGCTGCTGGCGACCCTGCTCGCCAACGCGTCGGGTACGTTCCCCTCGATCTCGGGCATCGTGCTCAACGGCGGGTTCGAGCTGCCCGAGCCCGTCACGCGCCTGATCGACGGCCTCGGCTCGAGCGTGCCGATCATCACGACCGAGCTCGGCACCTACGAGACCGCCGTGCGCATCATGGGCACCCGCGGCCGCCTCGCCGCCGACTCGCAGCGCCGCTACGACACGGCGCTCGCCCTCTTCGAGCAGAGCGTCGACACCGACGAGCTCCTCGTCGCGTTCGGCCTGGCGCGCGCGACGGTCGTCACGCCGCTCATGTTCGAGTTCCAGCTCATCGAGCGGGCGCGCGCGCAGCGCAAGCGCATCGTGCTCCCCGAGGGCGACGACGACCGCGTGCTGCGTGCTGCGGCGACGGTGCTCAAGCGCGGCATCGCGGACCTCGTGATCCTCGGCGAGCCCTTCGAGGTGCGCGCCCGCGCGATCGAGCTGGGCATAGACATCCAGGGCGCCGAGGTGCTCTCGCCCATGGACGCCGTCCACGTGCACAAGTTCGCCGAGGAGTACGCGCGCCTGCGCGCCCACAAGGGCGTCACCGTGAGGCAGGCCGCCGACACCGTCACGGATGTCTCGTACTTCGGCACGATGATGGTGCACCTCGGTCTCGCCGACGGCATGGTGTCGGGCGCCGCGCACACGACGGCGCACACGATCCGCCCCGCGTTCGAGATCATCAAGACCAGGCCGGGCGTCTCCGTCGTGTCGAGCGTCTTCCTCATGGCACTCGCCGACCGCGTGCTGGTCTACGGCGACTGCGCCGTCATCCCCGACCCGACGAGCGAGCAGCTCGCCGACATCGCGATCTCGTCGGCTGCGACCGCTTCGCAGTTCGGGATCGACCCGCGCGTGGCGATGCTCTCCTACTCGACGGGGGAGTCGGGATCGGGTGCCGATGTCGAGAAGGTGAGGGATGCCACGGCCCTCGTCCGCTCGCGAGCCCCGGAGCTCCTCGTGGAAGGGCCGATCCAGTACGACGCGGCGGCCGATGCCGCGGTCGCCGCGGCGAAGATGCCCGGGTCGGCGGTCGCGGGGCGCGCGACGGTCTTCGTCTTCCCCGACCTCAACACCGGGAACAACACGTACAAGGCGGTGCAGCGCTCGGCGGGTGCCGTCGCGATCGGGCCGGTGCTGCAGGGCCTCAACAAGCCGATCAACGACCTTTCGCGAGGCGCCCTGGTCGACGACATCGTCAACACGATCGCGATCACCGCGATCCAGGCGCAGGAGGCCGGGCGCTGAGACGGCGACCGGAAGAAGAAGGGAACGCGCGATGACCCCGGTGCTCGTGATCAACAGCGGCTCGTCGTCGTTCAAGTACCAGCTCCTCGACATGGACTCCGAGCGCACGCTCGCTTCCGGACTCGTCGAGCGCATCGGCGACCCGATGGGCGTCGCGCGTCACACCGTGTACGCCACGCCGACGGACGGCCCCTCGCCGGCCTTCCTCGACGCCACGCGCACCCGCGAGCTTCCGATCCCCGACCACACCGCCGGCTTCGGCGTGATGCTCGAGGCGTTCGCGTCGGACGGCCCGTCGCTCGCCGAGACGCCGCCGGTCGCCGTGGGGCACCGCGTCGTGCACGGCGGTGCACGCTTCTTCGAGCCGACGCTGATCACGCCCCTCGTCGAGATCAACATCGACGAGCTGTCAGTGCTCGCCCCTCTGCACAACCCCGCGAACCTCGCCGGCATCGTCGCCGCCCGTGCGGCCTTCCCCGACGTGCCGCACGTGGCCGTCTTCGACACCGCCTTCCACCAGACCCTGTCGCCGGCGGCCTACACCTACGCGATCGACGCCGAGGTCGCGGCATCCCATCGCATCCGCCGCTACGGATTCCACGGCACGTCGCACAAGTTCGTGAGCGAAGCCGCGGCGGCGTTCCTCGGGCGCCCGCTCGCCGAGCTAAGGCAGATCGTGTTCCACCTCGGCAACGGGGCGTCGGTGACCGCGATCGACGGCGGCCGCTCGGTCGACACCTCGATGGGGTTCACCCCGCTCGAGGGGCTGGTGATGGGCACCCGCTCGGGCGACATCGACCCGGCCGTGCTGTTCCAGCTCGAACGGCGCGCCGGCATGACCGTCGACGACCTCGACGAGCTGCTCAACAAACGCAGCGGGCTGCTCGGGCTCGCGGGCTCCAACGACCTGCGCGACATCCGCGCTGCAATCGAACGAGGCGAGGAACGCGCGATCCTCGCGTTCGAGGTGTACGTGCACCGGCTGCGCGCCTACGCCGGCGCCTACCTCGCGCAGCTCGGCGGCGCCGACGTCATCTCGTTCACCGCGGGTGTAGGCGAGAACGCACCCCACGTGCGCGCGGGAGCGCTCGAGACGCTCGGCTTCGCGGGCGTCGAGATCGACCCGGCTCGAAACGAGAGCCGCGAGCGCGGCATCCGGATCATCTCGACGGATGCCTCGGCCGTGACCGTCCTCGTCGTGCCGACCGATGAGGAGCTCGAGATCGCGCGCCAGACCCTGAGTGTCGCCCGCGCGTGACCGTCACGGGGTGCGACCGGACACCTGCCCGCATTACGCTTGCTGGACGGCGCGATGCAGTGCCGACGCACCCGCACCCGCTCTCGGAGGTTCTGTGGCTGACGACGCCCTGCCCGATCTGACCGCTTACGACGCCGTGCTGTTCGATCTGGACGGCGTCCTCACGCCCACCGCCGAAGTGCACATGCATGCCTGGCAGACGATGTTCGAGGAGCTCTTCGCGGCGTGGGACATCACCCCGCCGTACGCCGAGCGCGACTACTTCGATCACCTCGACGGGAAGAAGCGCTACGACGGAGTGGCGAGCCTGCTGCGCTCCCGCGACGTCGAGGTGCCGTGGGGCCACCCGTCCGATCCGGTCACGGCCGACACGGTGTGCGGCATCGGCAATCGCAAGAACGCCGTGTTCGAGCGCGTGCTCCGCGCCGACGGCATCTCGGCGTACCCGGGCTCGCTGCGGCTTCTCGACGCGCTCGCGGCAGCAGGCACCACCGTCGCGGTGGTGTCGAGCTCCAAGAACGCGGAGGAGGTGCTGGCGGCAGCCGGCATCCGTGATCGCTTCGCCGTCGTCATGGACGGCGTCATCGCCGAACGCGACCACCTCGCCTCGAAGCCCGCACCCGACGTGTTCCTGGAGGCGGCACGGATGCTGGGCGTCGAGCCCGCGCGCAGTGTCGCGGTGGAGGACGCCATCAGCGGCGTGCAGTCCGCTGCGGCCGGCGGGTTCGGGCTGGTGGTGGGCGTCGACCGCGGAGCCGGCGAGGAGGACCTCGTCGAGGCGGGCGCACACGTCGTGGTGAAGGATCTGGAGGAGTTCGCACGATGATCGATCGCGACCGGTTCCCCGTCGACCCGTGGCGCCTCGTCGAGACGTCGTTCGACCTCGATGACGCCGGCGTCACAGAGACGCTGTTCGCCGTCGGCAACGGCTACCTCGGCCTGCGAGGCAACCAGCCCGAGGGCCGCCACGCACATGAGCACGGCACGTTCATCAACGGGTTCCACGAGACGTTCCCGATCCGTCACGCCGAGCAGGCCTACGGCTTCGCCGAGGTGGGCCAGACGATCATCAACGCCCCCGACGCCAAGGTCATGCGCGTCTACGTCGACGACGAGCCGCTGTCGCTCGATGTCGCCGACGTGCGCGAGTACGAGCGGACGCTCGACATGCGCGACGGCGTGCAGCGCCGGCACATCCTGTGGGTCACGCCGTCGGGCAAGGAGGTGCGGATCGATTACGAGCGGCTGGTGTCGTTCGAGGAGAAGCACCTCGCGCTCATGACGGTGGACGTCACCGTGCTCAACGCCGACGCCCCCGTCACCGTGAGCTGCCAGATCCTCAACCGTCAGGATGGCGAAGACGTCTACGGCGGCACTCCGGCGGCGCCGCGCAGGGCCGGATTCGACCCGCGAAAGACAGAGAAGCTGCACGAGCGCGTGCTGCAGCCGCAGGAGTACTGGCAGGACAAGCTGCGCTCCGCCCTGTCGTACCGCGCCACCGACTCGGGCATGACCATCGCCGTCGTGGCCGATCACCTCGTCGAGACGGCGAACGAGTACACCTCGCGCACGCTCATCGAGCCGGACATCGCGAAGAACGTGTTCCGCGTGAACGCGAAGGCCGGTGTGCCGATCCGGGTCACGAAGCTCGTGAGCTACCACACGTCGCGTGGCGTGCCCGCGCGCGAGCTCGTCGACCGCTGCCGCCGCACCCTCGACCGCGCCCTCGGCGAGAGCGTCGATGCGATCCGCGCCCAGCAGCGTGCGTGGCTCGACGCCTTCTGGGAGCGTTCGGACGTGCGCATCGGCGGCCACGACGACCTCCAGCAGGCGACCCGCTGGTGCCTGTTCCAGCTCGCGCAGGCGTCTGCGCGTGCCGACGGCCAGGGTGTGCCGGCGAAGGGCATGACGGGCTCCGGATACTCCGGGCACTACTTCTGGGACACCGAGATCTACGTTCTCCCGTTCCTCGCGTACACGACGCCGTTGTGGGCGCGCAACGCGCTGCGGATGAGGTACCTGATGCTGCCCGCCGCCCGCAAGCGTGCCTTCCAGCTCAACGAGGCCGGCGCGCTGTTCCCGTGGCGCACGATCAACGGCGAAGAGGCCTCCGCCTACTACGCCGCCGGGACCGCGCAGTACCACATCAACGCCGACGTCAGCTTCGCGCTCGCGAAGTACGTGCGCGCGACCGGCGACACCGACTTCCTCTTCCGCGAGGGCGTCGACATCGCCGTCGAGACGGCGCGCCTGTGGGCGACCCTCGGCTTCTGGCGCTCGAGCGACGGCGTGCTGGACGGCGAGGGCGACACGTTCCACATCCATGGCGTGACCGGGCCCGACGAGTACACCACCGTCGTCAACGACAACCTCTTCACGAACGTCATGGCGCGCTTCAACCTCCGCTTCGCCGCCCGCACCATCCGGGAGATGGCCGAGGCCGACGGCGAGGTCTACCGCCAGATGGTCGATCGCCTCGCCCTCGAGCCGGGCGAGCCCGAGGCGTGGGAGCGGGCCGCCGAGGCCATGCACATCCCGTTCAGCCCGAGCCTCGGCATCCATCCGCAGGATCACGTGTTCCTCGAGCGCGAGATCTGGGACCTCGAGAACACCCCGCCCGACAAGCGGCCCCTGCTGCTGCACTTCCACCCGCTGGTGATCTACCGGTACCAGGTGCTCAAGCAGGCCGACGTCGTGCTCGCCCTGTTCCTGCAGGGCAACCACTTCTCCGACGAAGACAAGCTCGCCGACTTCGAGTACTACGACCCGCTGACCACCGGTGACTCGACCCTGTCGGCGGTCGTTCAGTCGATCCTCGCCGCGGAGGTGGGCTACCAGGACCTCGCGCTGGAGTACTTCCGGCAGTCGATCTTCGTCGACCTCGGCGATCTGCATCACAACGCGTCCGACGGTGTGCATGTGGCGTCCGCCGGTGGCGTGTGGACCGCACTGGTGTCCGGATTCGGCGGCATGCGCGACCACTTCGGCGAGCTGTCGTTCGACCCGAGGCTTCCCGCCTCGTGGCCGTCGCTCGAGTTCGTGCTTCACTGGCACGGCACGCGCCTGGTCGTCACGGTCACCCGCGACGAGGTGCGGGTGCGCGCCACGGAAGGCGACCCCGTGGGCTTCAGCGTGCGAGGCGCGGGCTACGTGGTCGGCGCGGGCGAAGAGGTCGTCGCTCCGCTCGACGGGCAGGGCCCGGTGATCCCGGGGCGCCCATCGCTGCGCGAGCTCGGCGACGCTCGCCGTGAGGACGGCTCGCTGCTGTCGGCATCGGTGCCCACGGTCACCTCGACGATCCCCATCATCGTCGGCGCCGCCGACGTCGAGCACGGCGCCGACGTCTGACGCGCCTGCGAGATCAGGAGATCTGGCCAGAGCAGGGCGATTCGCGGGGAATCCACCTGTCGCCGCCGGATCTCCTGATCTCACCGACGTCGCGGTGCCGCCGCGGCACCGTCACGCTCGGGCGAAGAACTCCCGCTCGTGCGCCATCGAGCACGCGAAGGCCGCGTCCATGCGCGCCCGTTCGATCGGCCCGGCCTCGAGCGCAGACGCATCGGCGATCTCGGTCGCGCGGGCGGTCGCGGCGGTGAAGCCGGGGTCGCCGTACATCGCGAGCCAGTCGTCGTAGGGATGCGCATCGTGTCGCCGGGCGGCGAGACGGATTCCGAGGTCCGTATAGAGCCAGAAGCACGGCAGCAGCGCGGCCACGAGTTCGCCGTAGGAACGGGCCGACGCATGGAGGTGGTTCGTGTACGCGAGCGTCTGCGGCGCGGGGGCGACCACCGCCGAGCCGAGGTGCGACTCGTGGAGCCGGCGCTCCTCGACGATGGCGGACTCCGCTGCGCGCGCCCAGAACGCCTGCTCCTGCGACGTCGGAGCGAGCGCGCTCGCCTTCGCCAGCACGCGCGAGTACTCGCCGAGGTAGATCGCGTCCTGCGCGAGGTAGCGCAGGAACGTCTCGCGCGGCAGCGTGCCGTCGCCGAGCCCGCGCACGAACTCGAGGTCGTCGACGTCGGCGCGCACCGCTGCCGCGGCCTCCCACACGCGTGCCGACCATGAGGGGAGGGGACTGGTCCCCACGACCGCTCCGCACGCCGCCGGCGCGTCGCGCAAAGCCTCCGGCGGGGGCCCAGCCTCGCCCCGGAGCTCGTGGAAGTGGTCGACCGGACCGTTGCCCTCCCCCACCCGCAGCGCGTCGGCGTGCGCGAGCGCGCCGGTGAGCCACGTCTTCGCCCGCTGCAGTGCATCGGGCCAGGTCGCGCCGCCCGCACGCAGCGTCGCCATAGCGGACGAGAGCGAGCAGCCGGTGCCGTGGGTGTGACGCGTTTCGACGCGCACGCCCCCGACTTCGTGCACCGTGCCGTCGGCCGCCACGATCGCATCCGGGCATTCGGCGCCGTGGAGGTGCCCGCCTTTCAGCAGCACCGTCGTGCCGGTGTCGCGTGCGAGGGTCTGCGCGTGATCGATGGCCTGCACCCACGAGGTCGCGTGAGTGCGTCCGATCAGCACCGCGAGCTCCGCGAGATTCGGGGTCACGAGATCGACCTCGCCGGCGAGCGCTCGCAGTGACTCCTCGGCAGCGGGGTCCAGCAGCGGGTCGCCGCTCGTCGCCACCATCACCGGGTCGAGCACCACGATCGGCGGGCGCACGCGTCCGAGCCACTGCCGAACGGTGGTGATGATCTCCGCCGACTGCAGCATGCCGATCTTGACCGCGTCGATCTCGACGTCGTCCGACACGGCGTCCAGCTGCGCGGCGAGGAACGCCGTCGGCGGCACGTGCACGTCGCGCACGCCGAGCGTGTTCTGCGCCACGAGTGCGGTGACCACGGCCATGCCATAGCCGCCGAGGGCGCCGATCGACTTGAGATCCGCCTGCACACCGGCGCCGCCGGTCGGGTCGGTGCCGGCGATGCTGAGCACCCGCGGGATCGACACGGCTCGAACCGGCGTCGGTGCGGGCGCGGCGAGCGAGGTGCCGGTCACTGCGCGACCCCCTCGAGCGAGGTCGCATCGGCTGCGCTCCGCAGCGCGCGGGCCGCCGCGGCCGGGTCGTCCGCGCCGCAGATCGCCGACACGACCGCGACGCCCGCAGCCCCGCAGTCGCGCAGGGCAGCGACATCCGACTCGGTCACCCCGCCGATCGCGATGCACGGCAGGTCCGTGCCCGCGGCGAACGCCGCGAAGCCCTCGACGCCGAGCGCCGGCGGGTGGTCGGGCTTCGTCGACGTCGGCCGGATCACCCCGACCCCGAGGTAGTCGATCGTGCCGTCGCGGGGGAGACGCGCTGCAGCCCGATGCTCCGCGGAGTTCGCGGTCCATCCGATCACGGCCTGCGACCCGAGCAACCGGCGCGCCGTTTCGGGCGGGAGGTCGCTCTGTCCCAGGTGGACGCCGTCGACGCGGGCTCCGGCATCCTGGGCGGCGACGGCCACGTCGACGCGGTCGTTGACGAGGAGCAGGCAACGGCGGTCGATGGCGTCCGAGAGGGCTCGCGCCTGGCGCAGCATTTCGCGGGCGGTCACCGACTTCGCTCGCAGCTGCACGACGTCGACCCCCGCGCCGACCGCGGCGTCGACGACCTCGAGCAGCCGGTCGAACGGCAGGCGGTCGTCGGTCACGAGGTGCAGCGCGAGACGCGCGCCGAGCCTCGTCATCGGATCGCCAGCACGTCGGCGACGCGCGCGTCGAGCTCGGCCGGTGCTGCGGCCACGGCGTCGAGCGCGTCGAGCAACGCCACGCCGAACGTGCCCGGTCCCTCCGCGCGGGCCGCGGCCAGTTCGGACGCGACCGCGTAGAGGACGGATGCCGCCACCGCCGCCTCGAACGGAGCACACACGCCGACGAGCGCGGCCATCACCGCGCCGAGCGAGCAGCCGCCGCCGGTGACGCGCGTGAGCAGCGCATCCCCACCGGGGATGCGGACCACCCGCTCGCCGTCGGTCACGAGGTCGACCGGGCCCGACACGGCCACCACGCCGCCGGTGCGCAGCGCGAGGGATCGCGCGGCGCCGGCGGCGGCATCCGTTCCGTCCGTCGCATCGACTCCGCGACCGCCGCCGCCTCCGCCGGCGAGGGCGAGGATCTCGGAGGCGTTGCCGCGGATGATCGCGGGACGGTGCTCGAGAAGCTCGGCGGCGAGGGCCGTTCGCACGGGCAGCACGCCGACCGCGACCGGGTCGAGCACCCACGGGGTGCCGGCGCGCACCGCTTCCCGGGCGGCCTCGCGCTGCTCGGCGGTCGGGGTGCCCAGGTTGACGAGCACGCCGTCGGCGACGCCGGCGAAGAGCCCGGCCTCGCCCGGTATGTCGCACATCGCGGGGGCGGCGCCCACCGCCAGGAGTGCGTTCGCGGTGTAGTTCGTCACCACCGAGTTGGTGATGCACTGCACCAGGGGCGAGGTCTCCCGCAGCGCCGTCAGCGCGGCGGCGGGGGAGAGGGCGGACAGGTGTGCTTCGGCGCGCGCGTTCATCGCGACATCCCTTCGCTCGCATGATCGAGATCAGGTTCGACGGGTGTGTTCTCAGCCCGCCGTGCGGGCACCCCGTGTCACTGCCGAGCAATCTAGCAGGGGATCCCGACGGGCCATCGCCGTGTGTCGCCGGCCGGCGCGGCTCGGGTCCGACCTCCGTCGCCGAGCCTGTCGAGGTGCGGTCGCGGTGCGATGGGCTGAGCCTGCCGAAGTGTCGGCCCCACGCCGTAGGCTGGGGGAGTGACCACCGCCCTCTACCGCCGCTACCGGCCCGAGTCGTTCGGCGAGATGATCGGGCAGTCGCAGGTCACCGAGCCGCTCATGACCGCGCTGCGCGGCGACCGGGTCGGTCATGCGTATCTGTTCTCGGGCCCCCGCGGGTGCGGAAAGACCACGTCGGCGCGTATTCTCGCCCGGTGCCTGAACTGCGCGCAGGGCCCGACCGACACGCCGTGCGGCACGTGCGACAGCTGCGTCGAGCTCGGCCGTGGCGGCGGAGGTTCGCTCGACGTCGTCGAGATCGACGCGGCGAGCCACAACGGCGTCGACGATGCCCGAGACCTGCGCGAGCGCGCGGTGTTCGCGCCGGCCCGCGACCGGTTCAAGATCTTCATTCTCGACGAGGCGCACATGGTCACCCCGCAGGGCTTCAACGCCCTGCTCAAGCTCGTCGAAGAGCCGCCCGACCACGTGAAGTTCATCTTCGCGACGACCGAGCCCGAGAAGGTCATCGGCACCATCCGGTCGCGCACCCATCACTACCCGTTCCGGCTCGTGCCTCCGGCCGCGATGCTCGAGTACGTCGAGCAGCTGTGCGCGCAGGAGAGCGTGAACGTCGAGCAAGGCGTGCTGCCGCTCGTCGTGCGCGCGGGCGGCGGATCGCCCCGAGACACCCTGTCGCTGCTCGACCAGCTGATCGCCGGCTCGGAAGACGCCAAGGTCACCTACGCCCGCGCGGTCGCGCTGCTGGGCTACACTCACGCCGAGCTGCTCGACGAGGTGATCGACGCGTTCGCCGCCTCTGACGCATCGGCCGCCTTCGCCGCGGTCGACCGCGTGGTGCAGACCGGGCAGGACCCGCGCCGCTTCGTCGACGACCTGCTCGAGCGCCTGCGCGACCTCATCGTCGTGTCGGCGACCGGACAGGGCGCCGCCGCCGTGCTGCGGGGCGTCTCGGCCGAAGACCTCGCGCGCATGCAGCGCCAGGCCGGCGCGTTCGGTCCGTCGCGGCTGTCGCACATCGCCGACCTCGTCATCGCGACCCTCGACGACATGACCGGCGCCACCTCGCCGCGTCTGCAGCTCGAGCTGATGGTCGCCCGCGTTCTGGCGCGCGGCGCCGCTCCCGTCGCCGCGCCCACGGCAGCTGCTGCACCCGCTCCCGCTTCGACGGCTCCCGCCGCCACCGCACCTGCAGCCGCTGCGCCCGCCGCCACTGCACCTGTACCTGCAGCCGCTGCGGGTACCCCGCCAGAAGTGGCTGCGCCGGCGGCTCAGGTCGCGCAGCCTGCCGAGCCCGCGCCTGTGGCGTCCCCTCCCGTCCCCGCCGGCCCGGTCACGCTCGACCGCCTCCAGCAGGCTTGGCCGCACGTGCTCGCGCAGCTCGAGAACGTCAGCCGCTCGTCGTGGATGCTCGCTTCGGGCGCCCGTACCGTGGCGCTCGACGACGACGTGCTCACCCTCGCGTTCTCGAGCCAGAGCGACGTCGCGAAGTTCAAGCAGCTCGCCGCGGGCAAGGGACCCAGCGAAGACCTGCGGCAGGCGATCCTGGCCGTGCTCGGCATCCGCGTGAAGTACATCGCCCGTCACGACGCAGCCGGCGGCTCCGGTGGAACCGGTGGTGCGGGCGGCCCGGTGGCGCCGGCACCCTCCGGCCCCGGTCGCGAAGCTCCGCGCCAGGCGGCCGCAGCCGAGGCGCCGGCCGCCCGCGCCACGGTCGCCCCGCCGAGCGGGTCGCGGCCTGCGCAGGCGGCGTCACCGCGTGCGTCGGCACCTGCTGCGCCCGCCCCGGTAGCGGCCGCGCCGCGTGCGACAGCTCCCGCCGCGCCGCGACCGACCACGCCGGCTGCGGCTGCGCCGGTCACCGACTGGGCCGTCGCACCCATCCCGTCCGACGACGACGCGCCGCCGCCCGAGCCGGGCCCCGCCGCCTTCCCCGCCGAGACTCCCGCGCAGTTCGCGGTCGACGACGAACCCGAAGACGCCGAGGCAGCGACCGCTCGGGTCGCGACGCTCGCGCCGCCTCGCGAGGGCGAGGTCCTGCCGCGTGCCGAGATCGCGCCGGCGCTCGAACGCGATGACGATGACGATGACGACGAGGACGACACGGATGCCGCCGCCGACCTCCCGGTCCCGCCCACGGTCGCGCCGCCGCTGACCCCGGTGGTCACGACCCGCAACGGCGGCGTGCAGCGCTACGGCGAGGCGGTCGTGCGTCAGGTGCTCGGCGCGACGTTCGTCCGCGAGGAGCCCTACGAGCCCCCGACGAGGTTCAGCTAGCCCATGTACGACGGCATCGTCCAAGACTTGATCGACGAGTTCGGCCGCCTTCCCGGGATCGGGCCGAAGTCGGCGCAGCGCATCGCGTTCCACATCCTGCAGACGCCGAACTTCGACGTGTCGCACCTCGCCGAGCTGCTCAGCGAGGTGCGCGAGCGGGTTCGCTTCTGCGAGGTGTGCGGCAACGTCTCCGAGCAGGAGCGCTGCTCGATCTGCCGCGACCCCCGCCGCAATCAGACGCTGATCTGCGTCGTGGAGGATGCCAAGGACGTGGCGGCGATCGAGCGCACCCGGGAATTCCGCGGGCTGTACCACGTGCTCGGCGGCGCGATCAGCCCGATCGCGGGCATCGGGCCTGACGACCTGCGCATCACGCAGCTCATGCAGCGGCTCGCCGACGGCACTGTGCAAGAGGTCATCCTCGCGACCAACCCGAACCTCGAGGGCGAGGCGACGGCGACCTACCTCAGCCGTCTGCTGCACACCCTCGAGATCACGGTCACCCGCCTCGCCTCCGGTCTCCCGGTCGGCGGCGACCTCGAGTACGCCGACGAGGTCACGCTGGGTCGCGCCTTCGAGGGCCGCCGCTCGGTCTGACCCCGATGCCGGTCCAGGAGTCCTCCGCGATCGCCGAGGATGTCGGAAGTCCGTCGTAGATTGGCGGTCGGCCGTCTCGCGCGCAACGCCGGCGACCGCGGAACCTGAGTCCATGACGACGTCGTCCGTCCGGCGACGTCTCGGCTGACTCGCCACACCATTTTGGAGACACCCCGCATGAACTCCTCACAGCGGTTCGACACGCGCGCATGGCTGCTGTTCGCCGCGATGGCGCTGCTGTGGGGTGTCCCGTACCTGTTCATCAGCGTCGCCGTCGAGTCCTACTCGCCCGCGGCGGTGGTCGCCGGGCGCACGCTGCTCGGCGCGCTGCTCCTGCTGCCCTTCGCGCTGCACCAGAAGGCACTGCGCCCCGCGTTCGCGAAGATCGGCTGGGTGCTGCTGTTCGGCGCCATCGAGATGGCCGGGCCATTCCTGCTGCTCGGCCATGCTGAGCAGACGCTGCCTTCCGGACTCACGGGGCTTCTGGTGGCGACCGTGCCGCTGTTCGCGGCGCTGATCGCCTTCGGCGGCGGCGACCGGTCGGTGCTCAGCCCGGCGCGGGCGATCGGCCTCTTCATCGGCTTCGCGGGCGTGTTCGTGATCGTCGCCGGTCCGGGGCTCGCCATCGAGGGCGGCGGTGGTCTCCTGGCCGTCGGCGAGGTGCTCCTCGTCGCGCTGCTGTACGCGATCGCGCCTTTCGTCATCGCGACCAAACTGCGCGACGTGCCGTCCCTGGGCTCGATCACCCTCGCCCTCTTCGCGGTCGGCATCTTCTACACGCCGATCGCGTTCCTGACACAGCACCAGGTGCCGACCGTCGAGAGCACCGTGTCGCTCGTGGCCCTCGCCGTGCTCTGCACCGCGCTCGCGTTCATCGCCTTCTTCGCGCTGATCTCGCGGGTCGGCCCGGTCAGGGCCCCGCTGTTCACCTACGTCAATCCCGTCGTCGCGATCGTCCTCGGCACGATCATCCTCGGCGAGCCGCTGACGCCGGGCCTGCTGATCGGCTTCCCCCTGGTGCTCCTCGGGTGCTGGCTCGCAGCCACCGGCGGCGCGCTGCGCGCACGCAAGACCGAAACGGCCGACCTGCCGCCGATCGCCCCGAACTGAGGTCAGCGCAGTACTTCGACCAGCACGATCCACGACACCAGCAGCGCGGCGCCGATCGCGACGATCGACCCGACGGCGAACCACGCCAGTCCGGCGGGCTGGCCGGCCGCCAGGAGTGCGCCGCCGATCAGGTAGGCGAGCGGGGCGAAGAAGCCCACCGCCGACTTGAGCCAGCGCATCCGGTTGGCGGGATGCTGATTCTCGAAGATCCTCCGGGTCGCCTGCACCTGGAACAGCCCGGCGCCGAGCGCGATGACGATCATCGCGACTCCGTACGGGACGGGCCCGACCTCCGGAATGAGCCCGATTGCGGAGCCGATGAGCGCGAGCACGAGGCTCGAGATGCCCGCGGCGAGACGGGCAGTGAGCGACGGCTCCTTGATGATGTCGCCGATGTTGACGCTCGCGGCGACGATCACGAGACCCGCGAGCGCCGCCGTCGCACCGACCATGGCCACATTGAAGTCCGACCACGTCTCGATCTGCTCCATCCTCGGATGCTACTGGCGCCGCACAGAATCGGGACCTTTCGCCGACACGCCGGTCGGTGGGCGCCCTGAGCGGCGTGTCGGGCAGAAGCTCCGATTCTGTGCAGCGCTCGCCGCACTCGGGCGGTGCGACACATGGCCGGGCGCGCATCAGCGCGTCCGTAAGATGGACCCTTGGGTGAGAGGAGACCGCGGTGAGCGGCATCCGTTCTCACCCGTCCTCAGACAAACGCGTGGAGTTCGATGTGGCGCTGATCGTCCAGAAGTACGGCGGATCGTCGGTGGCTGATGCCGAGAGCATCAAGCGCGTCGCGAAGCGGATCGTCGACGCCCGTCGTGCCGGTCACGACGTCGTGGTGGCCGTCAGCGCGATGGGCGACACGACTGATGAGCTTCTCGATCTCGCAAGCCAGGTCGCGCCGATCCCGGCGCCGCGCGAGCTCGACATGCTGCTGTCGAGCGGGGAGCGCATCTCGATGGCGCTGCTCGCGATGGCGATCCACTCCATGGGCTTCGAGGCCCGCTCCTTCACCGGCAGCCAGGCGGGCATGATCACGACTGCCGACCACGGCTCGGCTCGCATCGTCGATGTGACGCCGATCCGCCTGCGCGAGGCCCTCGACGAGGGCGCGATCGTCATCGTCGCCGGGTTCCAGGGGTTCAACCGCGACACCCGCGACATCACGACGCTCGGCCGGGGCGGCTCCGACACCACGGCTGTCGCCCTCGCGGCGGCGCTCGAAGCCGACGTCTGCGAGATCTACAGCGATGTCGACGGCATCTTCACGGCCGACCCGCGTGTCGTGCCGAAGGCGAAGAAGCTCACCGTCGTGTCGGCCGAGGAGATGCTCGAGCTCGCCGCCAACGGCGCGAAGGTGCTGTACATCCGTGCCGTCGAATACGCGCGCCGTCACGGCGTGCTCATCCACGCCCGCTCCACGTTCAGTTCGGGCGTGGGGACCTACGTGCTCGGCCAAGGGATGAACCTTCCCGAGGGCACAGTTCCCGACATTTCAGGGGGAGAAGAGATGGAAGAGCCCATCGTCGCCGGCGTCGCCACCGACCTCGGCCAGGCCAAGATCACCGTGATCGGCGTCCCCGACGTGCCCGGCAAGGCGGCCGAGATCTTCAAGGTCGTCGCGAAGTCCGGTGCCAACGTCGACATGATCGTGCAGAACGTGTCGGCGGCGACGACCGGTCGCACCGACATCTCGTTCACTCTTCCCAAGACCGACGCCGCCACTGCGCTCAAGGCGCTCGCGGCCGACCAGTCCGAGATCGGGTTCGAGAACCTGGTGCACGACGACCAGATCGGCAAGCTCTCCGTCGTCGGCGCGGGCATGCGCACCCACACGGGCGTCTCCGCCACGCTCTTCGAGGCGCTGAGCGTCGCGGGCATCAACATCGAGATGATCTCGACCTCCGAGATCCGCATCTCGGTCGTGGTGCGCGGCGATGACCTGGCCGAGGCCGCCCGCGTCGTCCACACCGCCTACGGCCTGGACGGCGACATCGAGGCGACCGTCTACGCCGGCACCGGCCGCTGACGACATCTCGGGTCAAGCGGATGCCTCGGCCCGAGGCATCCGTTCATCCCCGGCGCTCGCCGTCGCGGGTGCGACCTCCCAGCAGCCCCTCCACGAACGCCTCGACGATCTCGTCCGTCGACGCCTCGGGGTCGATCGACACCGTGAGCCGGTCGAGGATCAGCCCTTCGATCGCATAGTGGAACAGCGCGATCTCGAACGCCCCGCCTGGGAGCCCGGCGTCCCGGTTGAAGGCGACGTCCGCGGCGAACCCCGCCCGCATCCAATCGCCGAGCGCTGAAGCGATCGCGGGCGAGCGCGCTGCTTCCAGCCGCAGCGTGAACAGCGCGAGGGTCACGTCCCGCTCGGCGCTGAGCCGGCGCACGATGTCCCGGGTGTAGTCCGCGAACAGTGCGGCGGTCGGGGTGCGGTCGCGCCACTGCGCGTGGACCGCGGGATCGGGGGCGAGGCGTTCGCCGATCCGCTCCACGAGCGCTCCGACGAGTGCCTCCCGGCTGCGGAAGTAGTTCGACGCGGTCCCTGTCGGCACTCCTGCGCGCGCGTCCACCGCCCGGTGCGTCAGCCCCCGCATGCCGTCCGCGGCGAGGACGCCGATCCCGGCATCCGTGAGCAGTCGGCGCCGTTCGTCGTTGCGTGCCATGGCCCTCACTCTAGCTAATCCACGACAGATGTCGTAGTCTGTTCAATCACTACACATGTCGTGAAAGGACAGCCATGCGCGAGCTCATCTATTACGCCGCCGTGTCGCTCGACGGCCGCATCGCCGCACCGGACGGAGCCTTCGACGCGTTCCCCGTCGAGGGCGACCATATGGACGCGATCAACGCGGAGTGGGCAGACACCGTGCCCGGCCTGCTCTACGAGGCGCTGGGGTCGACCGCCCCGCGCGGACGCTTCGCGACCGTGCTCATGGGCTGGAACACGTTCGCGGCGGGACTGCCGCTCACCGATGATCCTTATCCGCACCTCGAGCAGATCGTCTTCTCGCGCTCGCGGACCTCTCGTGATGTCGGAGGCAGTGTCCGCATCACGGCCGACGATCCGCGCGGTGTGGTAGCCGACCTCAAAGGGCGGCCGGGTGCCGACATCTGGCTGTGCGGCGGCGGAGTGCTCGCGGCGCAGCTGCGCGATGACATCGACCGGCTCGTGCTCAAGGTCAATCCGATCGTGTTCGGTGACGGCCTGCCGCTGTTCGCCGGCGGCTACGCCCCGGAATCGTTCGTGCTCGAGCGGTCGCGCGCCTTCGGTTCGGGAGTCGTCATGAACGAGTACCGCCGCCGGTGACATGTGCGGCGGAAGAGGCGTTCGCCTCGATCGGCGGGCCAGGGGCGGGTCATCCTTCGGAGCCTGTCGTGGCCCACCGCTCGCCGTAATCCGGCCTGCCCCGCTCCCGCCCAGCGGTAGAATCGCCCAAACCCCGCGCGTCCGACGGTGCCCGCGCGTCCGCTCCACGCTTGTGCCCACGCTGAGGAACCACCATGACCCGCATCTCCGATTCAGGACTCTCCGTCGCCGTCGTCGGCGCCACCGGCCAGGTCGGCGGCGCGATGATCGACATTCTCGAAGAGCGCGGGTTCCCGATTCGTGAGATCCGTGCCTTCGCCACCGCGCGCTCCGCCGGCTCCGACATCGTCTTCCAGGGCAAGGCCGTGACCGTGGAGGATGTGGCGACCGCCGAGCTCGGCGGCATCGACATCGCCCTCTTCTCAGCCGGCGCCACCGGCAGCCGCGCCCACGCCCCGCGCTTCGCCGAGGCCGGCGCCATCGTGATCGACAACTCCAGCGCCTGGCGCATGGATCCCGACGTGCCCCTCGTCGTGAGCGAAGTCAACCCGCACGCGATCGCGGAGGCACGCAAGGGCATCATCGCCAACCCCAACTGCACCACGATGGCCGCGATGCCCGTGCTCAAGGTGCTCGACGCCGAGGCCGGCCTCGAGCGCCTCATCGTCAGTACGTATCAGGCGGTCAGTGGGTCCGGCCTCGCCGGCGTGCAGGAGCTGCTCGGCCAGGTCGAGGGCGTGCTCGCGCAGGGCGACGTCGAGCGCCTCGCCCGCGACGGCTCGGCGCTGGACTTCCCGCAGCCCGACAAGTACATCGCCCCGATCGCCTTCGACGTGATCCCCTTCGCCGGCAACCTCGTCGACGACGGCCTGAACGAGACCGACGAGGAGAAGAAGCTCCGCAACGAGAGCCGCAAGATCCTCGAACTGCCCGACCTCCGCGTCGCCGGCACCTGCGTGCGCGTGCCCGTCTTCACCGGCCACTCGCTGTCGATCAACGTCGAGTTCGCCCGCGACATCACTCCCGAGCGCGCCACCGAGCTGCTCTCGAGCGCTCCCGGCGTGAAGTTCGAAGAGGTGCCGACCCCGCTGCAGGCCGCGGGCACCGATCCCAGCTACGTCGGCCGCATCCGCGCCGATCAGTCCGCACCCGAGGGCAAGGGCCTCGTGCTCTTCATCTCGAACGACAACCTCCGCAAGGGCGCAGCGCTCAACGCGGTGCAGATCGCCGAGCTCGTCGCCGCCAAGCTGGGCGCGAACGCCTGACGCCTCGCGCGAACCACCACGAAGCGAGCGGATGCCGCCCCCCGGCACTCGGATTCAACCGCATGTCCGTTTCCGAGGTCGGCCCCACGCGCCCCGAGGCTCCACGCAGCGCGAAGCGATGCGCGGAGAGGGCGCGGGGAGCATCCGCTCGCTTGGCGTTCCGGAAAGAATCGCCGGATTTTCGGTGTGAGAACCCGGCCAGGGTCGGGGATGCTTTCACGCGGAACTAGAATCGTCTGGTGACCGCAACGCCCGCTCAGAACCACGCCGACAACAATCCCCACGTCGAGACCGTCGACGTGCTGCTGATCGGCGGCGGGATCATGAGCGCGACGCTCGGCACGCTCCTGCAGGAGTTGCAGCCCGACCTCAAGATCGCCGTGTTCGAACGGCTGAGCGACGTCGCGCTGGAGAGCTCGAACGCGTGGAACAACGCCGGCACAGGCCACGCGGCCCTGTGCGAGCTGAATTACATGCCCGAGGGCAAGGACGGCTCGGTCGACCCCGCCAAGGCGATCTCGATCAACGAGCAGTTCCAGCAGAGCCGGCAGCTGTGGTCGTCGCTCGTCGAGGCCGGCGTGCTCGACGCCCCGTCGACATTCATCAACTCGGCCCCGCACATGACGTTCGTGCGGGGCGAGAAGGACGTCGCGTACCTCAAGAAGCGCTACGAGGCCCTCAAGGACGAGCCGCTGTTCGCCGGCATCGAGTACAGCGAGGACTCCCGCGTGATCAACACGTGGGCACCGCTGCTCATGCAGAAGCGACGCAAGGGCGAGCCGTTCGCGGCGACGCGTGTGCCCGCCGGCACGGATGTCGACTTCGGCGCCCTGACCCGTCAGCTGGTCGACAGGCTCGCCGAGAACGGCGCCGACGTCCGAGTCAACACCGAGGTGCGCAAGCTGAAGCGCCTCTCGGACGGCACTTGGAGCGTGAAGTACCGCCGCACGATCGGCCGCACGCCGGGCGAGATCCGGGCGAAGTTCGTCTTCGTCGGCGCCGGGGGCTGGGCGCTCAAGCTGCTGCAGCGCTCCGGTATCCCCGAGATCTCGGGCTATGGCGTGTTCCCGATCGGCGGGCAGTTCCTCAAGACGTCGAATCCCGCGGTCGTGGCGCAGCACAAGGCGAAGGTGTACTCGCAGGCCTCGGTCGGCGCGCCGCCGATGTCGGTGCCGCACCTCGACACGCGCGTCGTGGACGGCGAGGCCTCGCTGCTGTTCGGGCCGTTCGCGACGTTCAGCCCGAAGTTCCTCAAGACCGGATCGTGGTTCGACATCGTGGGCCAGGTGCGCCCGGGCAACCTCGGCCCGATGCTCAAGGTGGCGTGGGACAACCCCAGCCTCATCACCTACCTGGTCGGCGAGCTGCTGAAGAACCACAAGAAGAAGGTCGACAGCCTCCGCACCTTCATGCCCACCGCGAAGGACGAGGACTGGGAGATCATCCAGGCCGGCCAGCGCGCGCAGGTCATGAAGAAGGACCCGGAGAAGGGCGGCGTGCTGCAGTTCGGCACGGAGGTCGTCACCGGAGCCGACGGCACGATCGCCGGCCTGCTCGGCGCCTCCCCGGGCGCCTCGACCGCCGTCTCGATCATGCTCGGCCTGCTGAAGACCTGCTTCCCCGACCGCATCGAGGGGTGGGAGCCGCGCCTGCGCGAGCTCATCCCGAGCTACGGCGACACGCTCAACGCGCGTCCCGAGGTCGCGCGGGAGTCGCTCGACGAGACCGCCGAGGCGCTGGCGCTCACCGCCTGATCCGCCGCGCGCCCTCCTGGGCGAGCGGGCCCGCGCGCCCCTAGGGTGGGTGCATGTCGGTGTCACGACGCGGATGGCGTCGCTGGGGGATCGCCACCGGGGTGCTCGTCGCGCTCGTCGTCGCGGGTGCGATCACGCTCGGGGTCGCGGGTGCCTCCGCCACGCCCGCGGCGGTAGCGGCGCGGGGGAGCGAACGCCCCGCCGTCCTCGACGCGGTGGGGGCAGCATCCGTCGACGATTTCACGTTCGATTCGTTCCGGGCCGACTACTGGCTCGTCCGCGGCACGGGCGAGCGCAGTCGCCTGCTCACCACCGAGACGATCGTGGCGCGCTTCCCGGACTTCGACCAGAACAAGGGCATGGTGCGGGCGCTGCCGGTCGTCGACAGCGGCATCGACCTCGGCACCGTCGTCTACACCGTGACCGGCGCCGACGGCGCGGCGATCCCGTGGTGGACCGAACGCGACGGCGACTGGATCTACGTGCTCACCGGCGACGACTCCTACGTGCGCGGTGCGCAGACCTACGTCATCACGTACGAGATGAGCGACGTCGTGCTGCGCTACGAGGACACCGCGGCCGACGAGTTCTACTGGGACACGGTCGGCACCGACCACGCGCAGCCGTTCGATGTCGTCACCGCTGACGTGCATGTGGCGACGGATGCTGCAGCCGGCCTGATCGAAGGGCGTGCGTTCTGCTATGCCGGGCCCTACGGATCGACCGAGCAGTGCGCGATCGAGCGCGCGGCGGAGCCTGAGTCGCTGCCGGACGCCGTCCAGGCGTGGGCGCAGGCCGTCGGCGCGTCGGCGACGAGCGCGGTCGTGTTCAGCGCGGGTGACGAAGGCCTGGGCCCGAACGAGAACGTGACGGTGGCGCTCGGCTTCGAGCAGGGCACCTTCGCAGCCCCGAGC
>NZ_JYJA01000036.1 GCF_000956465.1 Microbacterium trichothecenolyticum | reverse complement strand
GGCAGGTGTGGGGTGGGGGAGTCGTCGTTCTCGTCGCCGTGGCGCTCTGGCTGGTGTATCTGCTCCCGTCGTGGCACAGCCGCCGGCAGTTCGACGCGGCCGAACGCAACGCCGTCCGCCTGAACCAGGCTCTCCGCGTGCTCGCCGAGACGAGCGAGACGCCCGAGGAGGTGAGGCTCGAGCTCAACGCCCGCACCGCCGCCGCGCAGCAGAAGCTCGCGAAGCGCGCCTTGGCCGAGCGCGAGCACGCGGCGCTCGAGGGCGCCCGCGTCGACCTCGAGATCGCCAAGGCTGAGCGCGAGGCCGCCGAGGCCGCCGCCCGCATCGGCGTGGAGCGGGCGCGCACCGACCGCGTCGCCGCCGAGGCCGCCGCGCGCGTCGATCTGGAGCGCGCCCGCGCCGAGCGTGCACAGGCGGCCGCCGACGCGCGCTCCGACCTCGCCTCGGTCCGTTCTCTTCCGGCGGCGCGCCGTGCGCGCGCCCGGCGCCGGTTCCGGCTCGCAGCGACCTTCGCGGGCGTCGTGGGCCTCGGAATCGCCGCATGGGGTGTGTACGAGACCATCACGGCCGGTGCGCAGACCCTGATGTGGGTGGGAGTCGGCCTGGTGGCGGCATCCGGTCTCATTCTTCGCCGCCTCTCCCGCGTCGCCGCGCGTGCCGTGTCGCGGGCCACGGATGCTGCGCCCCGCCGCATCGCGCAGCTGCAGGATGTGGCCCTCGAGCGCGAACAGCGCGAATGGGCGCCGCGCGACCTTCCCCGCCCGCTCACGGCGTCGGCGGGCTCACGGGCGGCCGCGGTGCTGGATGGCGAAGCAGCTCGCGCGGCGCTGCGGCAGGCCGCCCTCGAAGAGGCGATGGCAGCCCGTGCGGCGGCGCAGCAGCCGCCCTCGATCGACGTCGCGCGGACCGCGCGGACGGCCTCCGCGGAGTCCGAATACGCCCGTATGGGATACGTCGACGACGCCGAGATCGAGGCGCACGTGCGGCAGCTGCTGACCCGTCGCGCGGCCGGCGAATAGGCCTCTCACGCGGGCTCCGTCGATTCGGAGCGGGTGTCGAACCGTGATAGTGTTTTCGAGGTTCAAGGGCCTGTAGCGCAGTTGGTAGCGCGCCTCGTTCGCATCGAGGAGGTCAGGGGTTCGATTCCCCTCAGGTCCACCGAGAGAAGGCCCCCACGGCGTGGGGGCCTTCTGCTTTCCCTCCGTCGTGCGAGCCGCAGCGGCCCGTTGCGCACGCCCGCGTCCCTGCGATGACGATGGTGGGGCGCTCACCTGGAGGGGCGCCCGGCGGCCTCAGTCGGCAGTGGCCTCGGCGGCGGCGCGCGCGGCGGCCGGAAGAGCCTCGACGATGCGCGAGACGGCGGTGCCGTCGTGCGCGGCCGACACGAACCAGGCCTCGAACACCGAGGGCGGCAGCGAGACGCCCTGGGCGAGCATCGCACGGAAGAACGGCGGATAGCGGAACGCCTCCTGCGCCTTCACCGTGTCGTAGTCCGTCGGCGCCTCGGCCGCGAACTGGATCGAGAACAGGTTGCCCGAGCGCTGCACGACGTGCGTGACGCCGGCATCGGAGAGAGCGGATGCGGCGGCATCGGCGATCGTCGTCGCCGCGCCGTCGATGCGGGCATAGGCGGCGTCGTCGAGGTGGTCGAGCGTCGTGCGTCCCGCGGCGACGGCGAGCGGGTTGCCGCTCAGCGTGCCGGCCTGGTACACCGGGCCGAGCGGTGCGAGCAGGTCCATGAGCGCGGCGGACCCGCCGAGCGCGGCGAGGGGGAGCCCGCCGCCCACGACCTTGCCGAACGTGATGAGGTCGGGCGAGAACGCCACCGGGTCGATGCCGTACCAGCCGGCGGGGCCGACACGGAAGCCGGTGAGCACCTCGTCGAGGATCAGCAGCGCGCCGTGCGCGTGCGCGATGTCGGCGAGGGCCGCGTTGAAGCCGTCCGCGGGCGGGACGATGCCCATGTTGGCGGGCGCCGCCTCGACGATGACGGCGGCGATGTCGTCGCCGCGCGCCGCGAACACCTCTCGGACGGCGTCGAGGTCGTTGTACGCGATCACCAGCGTCTGCGCGGCGATCGGGGCGGGAACGCCCGCGGAGCCCGGCATCGCGAGCGTCGCGACGCCCGACCCCGCCTCGGCCAGCAGCCCGTCCGAATGCCCGTGGTAGTGCCCGGCGAACTTCACGATGAGGTCGCGCCCGGTCGCCCCGCGCGCAAGGCGGATCGCGGTCATGGTCGCCTCGGTGCCTGTGGAGACGAGGCGGACCCGCTCCACCGGCTTCGCCTCGCCGTCTCGCGAGACGCGCGCGGCGATCAGCTCGGCCAGCTCCGTCTCGCCCGGCGTGCTCGCGCCGAAGCCGAGGCCGTGGGCCGCGGCATCCTGAACCGCCTTCACGACCGCGGGGTGGGCGTGGCCGAGGATCGCGGGACCCCAGGACCCGACGAGGTCGACATATTCGTGCCCCTCGACATCGGTCACGTACGGGCCCGACGCCGACACGAAGAAGCGCGGCGTCTCGTGCACCGAGCCGAAGGCGCGCACCGGCGAGTTCACCCCGCCCGGCATGGCGCCGCGCGCGCGGGCGAATTCCTGTGCGTTCGTCGTCATCGGATCCACTCCGCAAGCTCCAGGGCCCAGTAGGTCAGCACGGCGTCGGCGCCGGCACGGCGGATGCCGATCACCGACTCCTCGATCGCGCGGCGGCGGTCGATCCACCCGTGGGCGGCGGCCGCCTCGATCATGGCGTACTCGCCCGACACCTGGTAGGCCCAGACGGGGACGGGGCTGGTCGCCGCGGCATCCGCCAGCACATCCAGATAGCTCATCGCGGGCTTGACCATCACGATGTCGGCGCCCTCTGCGATGTCGAGGTCGAGCTCGCGGGCCCCCTCGCGGCGGTTGGCCGGATCCTGCTGGTAGGTGCGGCGGTCGCCCTCGAGCGAGGACTGCACGGCCTCGCGGAACGGTCCGTAGAACGCCGAGGCGTACTTCGCCGCATAAGCGAGGATCGGGGTGCTGCCGTGACCGGAGTCGTCGAGCGCGTCGCGCACAGCGGCGACCTGACCGTCCATCATGCCCGACAGTCCCAGCAGCTGCGAGCCCGCTTCGGCCTGGGCCACGCCCATGTCGCGGTAGCGCTCCAGGGTCGCGTCGTTGTCGACGTAGCCCTTCGCATCGAGCACGCCGCAGTGGCCGTGGTCGGTGAACTCGTCGAGGCACAGGTCGGTCTGCACGACGAGCGCGTCCCCGGCCTCGGCGACGGCGATGCGCGTCGCGACGTTGAGGATGCCGCCGGGATCCGTCGCGCCGGAGCCCACCGCGTCCTTGTGCTCGGGCACGCCGAACAGCATGATGCCGCCGATGCCGGCGGCCGCGGCATCCGCCACCACACGCTTCAGGCTGTCGGTCGAGTGCTGCACGACGCCCGGCATGGACGAGATCGGCACCGGCTCGCTCGCGCCCTCGCGCACGAAGAGCGGCAGGATCAGCTCAGCAGGGTGCAGGCGGGTCTCCGCGACGAGCCGCCGCATCGCGGGGGTCGCGCGCAGCCGGCGCGGGCGGTCGGTGGGTCCCAGGACAGTCAAGGGCGTTCTCCCGTCAGGCCGGCGGCGCCGGCATCGAGCAGTTCACGGGCGACGGATGCTGCGACCTCGCGTGACGGATCGCCCTCGTCCTCGGGCCACCCGGTGGCGTGCGACGAGGTGAGCGTCGTCGTGCCGTCGAGGCTGTAGACGCTCGCCGAGAGCAGGAGCAGCCCGGCGTCGACGACGGCGCGTGCGCCGACCGGGGCGGAGCACCCGGCCTCGAGGAGGGCGAGCACTTCGCGCTCGGCCTCGACGGCAGCGCGGGTCTCGGCGTGGTCGAGACGATCCACGAGGTCCTCCTCGCCGCGGCGCACCTCGACCGCGAGCGCGCCCTGACCGGGCGCCGTCGGCCAGCGGTCGGCGTCGAGGAACTCGGTCACGACATCGGTGCGGCCGATGCGGGTGAGGCCCGCGGCGGCCAGGATGACGGCATCCAGCTCTCCGCTCGCCACCTTGCCGAGGCGCGTGTCGACGTTGCCGCGGATGTCGACGACCTCGAGATCGGGGCGGCGGGCGCGCAGCTGCGCCATGCGGCGGGGGGAGCCGGTGCCGACACGGGCGCCCGCCGGCAGCTTGTCGAGCGTGAGGCCGTCCCGGGCGATGAGCGCGTCCCGGGGGTCTTCGCGCGCGGGCATCGCCGCGACGACGAGCTGGTCGTGAGGCGCCGTCGGGAGGTCCTTGAGCGAGTGGACGATGACGTCGCACTCGCCGGCGAGGAGCGCGTCGCGGAGGGCGCCGGTGAAGAGGCCGGTGCCGCCGGCACGCGACAGCGGCTCGTTCGAGCGGTCGCCGTCGGTGGTGATGGTGACGAGCTCGGTCGTGACGCCGTACGCGTCGGCGAGGTCGTCGGCGACCATGCCGGTCTGCGTCAGCGCGAGCGTGCTGCCGCGCGTGCCGATGCGCAGGGTGGTCACGCCAGCACCTCGGCGATCTCGTCGATGCCGATGCGGCGTCCGGTGTAGAAGGGCACCTCTTCGCGCACGTGGCGGCGTGCCTCGGTCTGACGGAGATCGCGCATGAGGTCGACGAGCTCGACGAGCTCGGGCGCCTCGAGGGCGAGGATCCACTCGTAGTCGCCGAGCGCGAACGACGCGACGGTGTTGCTCAGCACGGAGCGGTGCGCGGCGCCCTTGCGACCGTGGTCGGCGAGCATCTGGCGTCGCTCGTCGTCGGGGAGGATGTACCAGTCGTACGACCGCACGAACGGGTAGACCGTGAGCCAGGCCTCGGGATCCTTGTCGCGCATGAACGCCGGCAGGTGGCTGGCGGTGAACTCGGCGTCGCGGTGCACGCCCATGGCGTTCCAGACCGGCACGAGAGAGGCGAGCGGCTCGGCGCGGCGGAGCGTGCGGAGTGCGGACTGCAGCACCTCGGGGGCGATCCCGACTCCGGTGAGCCAGATCATGAGATCGGCGTCGGCGCGCAGGCCCGACACGTCGTAGAACCCGCGGACGGTGACCCCGGATGCCTCGACCTCGGCGACCGCGGCGGTCAGATCGCCGGCAGGGGCGGAAGCGGACGGTTCGCGGCGGAAGACCGCCCACAGGGTGTAGCCGAGGGTTTCAGTGGGGGAGTTCGCCGCGGGGTCGGTCATGCTCCCATCTTTCCATCCCTCGCATGGGCAGTTTCCGGGAGCGCCGTTTCATTCCGTGCCCGCCTGCAGCCCGGGGCTCATCCTCCGCCTCCCTCGTGCGAAGTCCGGACTTCGCGGGTTTCGGCGTCGGAGGTCCCGCGTTCTCCGGACCGTGCGGATGGGTCCCCTGCGTGCTCCACTTGCGAAGTCCGGACTTCGCGGGTCGGCGGCCCGGAAGGTATGCGAAGTCCGGACCGCGTGAGCTCGGCGGAACTCCGGTCAGCGCGCCAGGAGATCCGCAGCCGTGCGCTCCGCGTGGGCGACGATGCCGGCGAGGCCGGATCCGGCTACCGTCTCGCCGACGACCGTGGGACCCGAAGAGGGGACGGATGCTGCGGCCGGCCGCACCCAGAACACCCGGGCCGCGTCGACCACGACCGGCAGTCGCACGCCCAGCAGTGTCTCCGCGTCGGCGACCGCTGCGGCAACCGGGTCCGCGGGGGTCTCGTCGTACGAGAGCCGGATGACGTGCCTCCCGGCGGCGGCTTCACGGAGCCACGCCCACTTGGTAGTGGCGTGCGTGAGGGCCCGGGCGCCCACCGGCGCCCCGGCGGCGACGAGCAGCCCGGTGCCGCGGGGAGCGGCATCCAACTCGTCCTGCTCCACGACGAGCGTCACGAGGTCGATGCGGCGACCCGGCGCGGCTGGGGTGGCCACACCCGGCGCGGCCGCGACGACCGTGCCATCGAGAGCGCCGACGTCGCCGACCCGTGTCCCGAGACGGATGTCGCCACCGCGCCGCACGAGGTCGTCGGCGAGAGCCGGCACGAGGCGGTTGACGCCACCGCGGATCCCCGCGACCGCGGCGCCCGGCGCTGCGGCGGCACGCAGACGCGAGACGGCTCCGCTGAGCGAGCCCGCACTCTCGACGGCGTGCGCGAGCGCAGGATGGGCGCGAGCGACCGGGAGTTCGTCGGGGTGCTGCGAGTGCACGCCGTGCACGACCGGTGCGACGAGCCGGTCGAGCACGTCGGCGCCGAGGCGCTCCCGCACGAGCGGACCGAGCATCGCGGGCACGGCGCCGACCGGCCGCGCGTCGAGCGCGACGGCTCGTTCGGCCGCGGCGAGGCCGACCACTCGCACGACGTCGTCGGCGAGGGGGTCCGCCGGAATGCCGAGCAGCGCGGTCGCGGGCAGGGGGACGGCGTCGCCCGTGACGGGCTGCAGCCACGCCGGTCCCGGAGCGGGAGCGACGATGTCGCCGGCGAGGCCCAGCTCCACGAGCAGCGCCTCGACGGCACCGCCGCGGACCGCGAAGCTCTCGGCCCCCGCATCGAGGGCGAGTCCTCCGACGTCGTGGCGCGCGATCGTTCCGCCGAGCCGGCCGGATGCCTCGAACACCGTCACCGAAGCGCCCGCGGCAGCCAGGCGGCGGGCGACGACGAGCCCGGCGACCCCGCCGCCGACGACGCTGAAGTCAGCCATTCGCGTGGACGAACTCCACGATGCGCGTGAGCACGGTCGGGTCGGTGTCAGGCGGGACGCCGTGCCCGAGATTCACGACGTGCGCACGGGCGGCGCGCCCGCGCTCGAGCACGTCGATGATGTGCGCCTCCAGCACCGGCCACGGGGCGCGCAGCAGCGCCGGGTCGATGTTGCCCTGCACCGAGACGTCGGGGCCGAGACGGCGCACCGCCTCGTCGAGCGGGAGACGCCAATCCACGCCCACGGTGTCGACGCCGACGTCGCGCATCGCGGCGAGCAGTTCGCCGGTGCCGACGCCGAAGTGCACCAGAGGCACGTCGAGGTGGCGCACGGCGTCGAGGGCCAGGGCGGAGAACGGCGCAACGTGCTGCGTGTAGTCGGAAAGGCTGAGCGAGCCCGCCCAGGAGTCGAAGAGCTGCCCGGCCGACGCGCCTGCCTCGATCTGGGCGGCGAGGAATGCGCCGGTGATCTCGGCGCACCACGTCAGCAGCGCGGCCCACGTCTGGGGATCGGAGTGCATGAGAGCCCGCGTCTTGAGCTGCTCCTTCGACGGACCTCCCTCGACGAGGTACGACGCGAGCGTGTACGGAGCACCGGCGAAGCCGATGAGCGGCGTCGTGCCGAGTTCTGAGACCGTGAGCGCGACCGCGTCGCGGATGGGGGCGAGCGCCGCAGGGTCCAGCGGGGGCAGGGATGCGACATCCTCCGCCGTCCGCACCGGGTTCTCGAGCACCGGGCCGCGACCCGCGACGATGCGCACGTCGACGCCCGACAGGCGCACCGGGATCACGATGTCGCTGAAGAAGATGCCCGCGTCGACGCCGTGCCGGCGCACCGGCTGCAGCGTGATCTCGCTGGCGAGCTCGGGATTCAGGCAGGCGTCGAGCATGTCGGTGCCCACCCGCAGCTCGCGGTATTCCGGCAGCGATCGACCCGCCTGACGCATGAACCAGATCGGCGTGCGAGCCGGCCGTTCGCCGCGATAGGCGCGTATCAGCGCGGGGGGATCGTTTCTCTGAAGGACGGAAGGGTGAGAGTCATGCAACGACACACGTTAAGATTAGGTCCGTGCTCCTCTGTCTGACCGCGAACCATCGGAACGCGAGCCTCGACATCCTGGAGCGTCTCTCTGTGGGGGCGCCCACCGCGACGCGCGCCCTTGTGGACGACGAGATCTTCGTCTCCGGCGCCGTCGTGCTCGCGACCTGCAACCGTTTCGAGGCCTATCTCGACATCGACGAGCCGCTCACGGGCGGCGAGGCGGTCGCGGCCGAGTCCGTCATCGAGGCGATGGCCGACGCATCCGGCGTTTCCGTCGATCTGCTGCGCGCGTCGGTCGCGGTCCATCAGGGGGCGGATGCTGCGGCCCACCTCTTCGCCGTCACCAGCGGCCTCGAATCGATGTCGGTCGGCGAAGACGAGATCTCGGGCCAAGTGCGTCGCGCGCTCGACGCCGCGCGCGCCGACGGCCTGACCTCGAGCGAGCTGGAGCGCCTGTTCCAGAAGGCCACCCACACCAGCCGCGGCGTACGCAACCGCACGCAGCTGCGCGGAGCGCACCGCTCTCTCGTGCGCCTCGCCCTCGAGCTGGCGTCGAGCCGCGTCGCCGAGTGGGCCGCCGCCAAGATCGTCCTCGTGGGCACTGGAAAGTACGCCGTCCGCACGGTGGAGGCGCTCCGCGCCCGCGGCGCCGGCGACATCCACGTCTTCTCGCCGTCCGGTCGCGCCGAGTCGTTCGCCGCGCAGCACGGGCTGATCCCCGTGTCGGACTTCGTCGCCGCCGTCGCCGAGGCCGACGTCGTCATCACGTGTACGGCAGATGCCGTCGTGCACGCCGACGCGTTCACGCCCGGGCGACGCGTGCTCGTGATCGACCTCGGGCTCCCGCGCAACGTCGACCCCGCCGTCGGCGCGGTCGAGGCGGTCGAACTGCTCGACCTCGAGACCATCCGGCTGCACGCACCGCTCGCCGAGTTCAGCGCCCACGCTGCCGCGCGTGCGATCGTCGGCGACGCCGCCACCGAGTTCCACGCCGACCGCGAGGCCGGACCCGCGATCACCGCACTGCGCGGTGACGTCCTGAGCATCGTCGACGATGAGATCGCCCGGGCCCGTTCGCGCGGCGCCGGCGACGAGGTCGAGGCCGCGCTGCGACATCTTGCGGGCGTACTGCTGCACCGTCCGTCCGTGCGCATCCGCGAACTCGCTGTCGAAGGCCGCATCGACGAGGCGCGTGCCGCCCTCGAACTGCTCCACGGCCTGTCGATCGAGGCGCCCGGCGCCGCAGAGGACGACGGCCTCTGGGCCACCGCCTGATCCCCACGTCCGGGTAGGCCGCTGGAGGAGTCCCTCCGCTCTGGCGTCCCCCGCGCCCCGCAGCATCCGTGCGACGTCATTCTAAAGAAGTCTTGCGAAAGGAGTCTTTAGAATCTAAAGTCGTCGCCATGACCACCGACGACCAGCCGTTCCCGCGGTCGGCGCGCCGTGAGCGCATCACCGATCCCGAGCGCATCCGGGCGCTCGCGCACCCGGTGCGGATCGCCCTGCTCGACCACCTGGGCGACGTGGCGGAGGCCACGGCGACGGAGTGCGCCGAGGCGCTGGGGGAGTCGGCCGCGAGCTGCTCGTTCCACCTGCGGATGCTGGAGAAGTACGGCTACATCGAGCGGGCGGAGCGGCGCGGCCGCGAGAAGCCGTGGCGCGTGAAGGTCGCGGACTTCGACATGAGGCCCGATCCGGAGGTGCCCGGTTCGCTGCTCGCGGTGCAGGCGGTCGCGTCGATGGGGCTCGAGTCGGAGTTCCTCCGCGCGATGGACTGGTTCGCACGCATCGATCGCGAGAACGACGAATGGGTGCAGGCGACGACGTTCACGCGCTCGTCGTTCTGGGCGACCGCGGAAGAGCTCGCACAGCTCAGCCGCGATGTGCAGGAGATCACCGACCGGTTCGCGGGCCGGCACACCGATCCGTCGAAGCGGCCGCCGGGTGCCCGCTACTCCCGGTTCTTCGCTGTGGTGAACCCCGAACCGGAGGACGAGAAGTGACCGCCGGCACGGAGCGCGGAGTCCGGCGCGGTCCGGTCGCATGGTCGGCGCCGGGGTTTCCGCGGCTCGCGGCGGGCTGGGTCGCGACCAACCTGGGCGACAGCGCCCTGTTCCTGATGGTCGCGGTCTGGGTGAAGGAGCTCACCGGATCGGACGTCGCGGCCGGCTTCGTCTTCGTCGCGCTGGGTCTGCCGGCGATCCTCGCGCCCTTCATCGGGATGCTCGCCGACAGGATGCCGCGGCGCCGCCTCCTGGTGCTCAACAACGTCGCGCTCGTTCCCGTCGTGCTGTCCCTGCTGCTCGTGTCGGGCACGGCGCAGCTGTGGCTCGTGTACGCCGTCGTCTTCCTCTACAGTGCGGCCGGCTACGTGACGGCGTCGGCGCAGTCGGGCATCATCCGCGCGATGCTGCGCGACGACCAGCTCGCATCGGGCAACGGCGTGCTGTCGACGATCGACAACGGGCTGCGTCTCGTGTCGCCGCTCATCGGCACGGCTCTGTACGTCTGGCTCGGCGCACCGGCGGTCATCGTGCTCACCGCGGCGTGCTTCGCCGTGGCTGCCGTCATCGTCGCGGGACTGCCGGTCGGCGGTGCGGCTCCGGAGCGTGACCCCGGGCGCGGCTCCCTCCGCGAGCTGGTCGCGGGCTTCGAGCAGCTCTTCGCACCGCAGAGTCTCCGGGTCATCACGATCGCCGCGGCGATCGGCTTCGGCGCGACCGGACTGCTCAACATCATCGTGTTCCCGGCCCTCGATGCGATGCACGTCGACCCTGTCGCGATCGGGGTGCTCGTGCCCGTCCAGGGCGCGGGCGCCGTGCTCGGCGGGCTCCTGTCGGCGACCGTCGTGACCCGGTGGGGTGAGGGGCGGTCTGCCGCCCTCGGGCTCCTTCTCATCGCGGTCGGCAGCGTGCCGTTCGCCTTCGGCTCGGTCGTTCTCGGCGGCGCCGGCATGTTCGTGATGGGGATCGGCATCCCGATCACCGTCGTCGCCTTCTCCACCCTCCGCCAGCGCCTCACGCCCGACGCCCTGCAGGGCCGTACCGGCGCCGCGGCCAATGTGGTCGTGAACCTGCCGCAGACCCTCGTATCGATCGCGGGTGCGGGACTCCTCCTCGTCGTCGACTACCGCGTGCTCATCTGGTTGGCTGTCGGGGCCGTGCTGGCCGGCGCGGCGACCGCGCTCCGGGCGCGCCGCACCGTCGCCGTCGCGGCGGCACCGGGGGAGTGAACGCTGCGGCTCCGATCGTCCGGCTCAGGTGAGCTCGTGCAGGAGGAACGCGCCGAGGAAGCCGATCGTCGCCCACAGGCCGGTCAGTGCCTGCTGCTCGTCGAACGCCTCGGGGATCATCGTGTTGCACACCATCGCGAGGAGGCCGCCGGCGGCGATCGTCGTGATGAGGGCGATCAGGTTCGGCGACGCCGACTGGAAGGCGACGTAGCCGAGCACCGACGCGACGACGGTGATCAGCGCGATCCCGCTCCACAGCAGGGCGACGTACCGCCCGCTCGAGCCGCCGCGCTTGAGGGCGGCGGTCGAGCCGAGTCCCTCGGGGAAGTTGCTGATGGCGATCGCCGCGACGATCGGGATGCTGATCCCGCCCTGGAGGACGGAGAGGCCCATGACGATGGATTCCGGGATGCCGTCGATCAGCGCGCCGACCGCGATGACGAGCCCCGCTCCGCTCACCGCCTGTGCCCCGGCACGGCGGGCGACGATGTTCGCGGGGATCGCGTCACCGTCGGAGTACTCGGTGACCGAGGAGGCGTCGAGCTGAGGCGAGCCGGCGGCACGCTGCCTGCTGCGTCGCGAGATCAGCTGGTCCGCGACGATGTAGAGGATCGCGCCGCCCAGGAACCCGACGGTGGTCGGAACCAGCCCTCCGTCGGCCGCCGCCTCTTCGACGAGTTCGAAGGCCAGCGTCGAGATGAGCACGCCCGCACCCACGGCCATGATCCCGGCGACGATGCGCTGCGGAATGTCGATGTACCACGCGACCGCGGCCCCGACGAGCAGCGTTCCGCCGCCGATGAGTCCGCTCAGCGCGGCCAGCCAGAGTCCTTCCATGGCGCCAAACTAGTGGCCGCGCGAACGGATGCCTTGGCGAAACGCGTTCGCCGAGGCATCCGTTCTCTCGCGGAGCGTGGTGTCAGACCGTCGCGGCCTCGCGGGCGCGCAGGTCTTTGCGGAGGATCTTTCCGGCGCTGGACTTCGGGATCGCGTCGATGAACTCCACGCGGCGCACCTTCTTGTGCGGGGCGACGTGCTCGGCGACGAACGCCATGACCTCGTCTCCGGTCAGGCCGGAGTCGGCGGCGGCGACGATGAAGGCCTTGGGGATCTCCTGCTTGTCGTCGTCGAGCACGCCGATGACCGCGGCATCCATCACCTTCGGATGGCCGAGGAGGAGCGCCTCGAGCTCTGCGGGAGCGATCTGGTAGCCCTTGTACTTGATGAGCTCCTTGACCCGGTCGACGATCGAGAAGTAGCCGCCCTCGTGGTAGACGGCGATGTCGCCGGTGTGCAGGAAGCCGTCCGCATCGAGCGTCTCTGCCGTGGCATCGGGCTTGTTGAGGTAGCCGAGCATGACGTTGGGTCCCTTGACCCAGAGCTCGCCCGCCTTGGTGACGCCGTCCGGTCCGAGCTCGGTGATCTCCTCGCCGGTCTCGGTGTCGATCAGCTTGTTGAGGGTGTTGGGCAGCATCACGCCGACCGAGCTCACCGGGATGTCGTAGCGGTCGACCGGCATCGCGTGCGAGACGGGGCTCAGCTCGCTCATGCCGTACCCCTGCATCATGCGCGCGTTGATGCGGCGGCCCGCCGTCTCGGCCGTCTCGCCGTCGAGCGGAGCCGCCCCCGAGAAGACCGTGCGCACACTCGAGATGTCGAACTGGTCGACGATCGGGTGCTTGGCCAGCGCGACCGCGATCGGCGGCGCGATGTACAGGTACGTGCACTGGAACCGCTGGATGTTCGTCAGGAACTCGACCAGGTCGAACTTCGGCATCGTCACGAGGCTCGCGCGCTGGCGCAGCGCGAGATTGAGCAGCACCGTCATGCCGTAGATGTGGAAGAACGGCAGCACCGCCAGCACGCGGTCGGTCTCGGCGAGGTCGAGGGCGACGCGGCACTGCGCGACGTTCGCGACCAGGTTGCGGTGCGTGAGCATCACCCCCTTGGGGATGCCGGTCGTGCCCGACGAGTAGGGGAGCACCGCGATGTGCGTCGCCGGGTCGAACGAGACGTCGGGTGCGGGCGCGCCCTCGGCGAGCAGCTCCCGGAGGTTCGGGTGACCCGATGCGCCGTCGAGCACGATGACGCGTTCGTGAGGGATGCCGACGGCCTCGGCGGCGGCCTGGGCCTGTGGGAGAAGCGGGCTCACGGTGACGAGCCACGTGGCCCCGGCATCGCGCAGCTGCTTCTCGATCTCGCCCGCCGTGTACAGCGAGTTGACCGTCGTGACGGTGGCTCCCGCGCGCAGGATGCCGTGGAACACCGTCGCGAACGCGGGCACGTTCGGACAGAGCAGGCCGAGCACCGTGCCCACGCCGACCCCGCGCGCCGCCAAGGCGCCCGCGAACAGGTCGATCTGGGTGCGCAGCGCGCCGTACGTGGTCTCCGCCCCGGTCGCGGGATCGATGAGCGCGACGCGCCCCAGATCCTCGTCGGTCAGGCTCGCGAAGAGGTAGTCGTAGACGTCGAGTTCGGGTATCTCGATATCGGCTTCGGGACTGGTGAACACCGGATCTCCTTCGATCGGGCGGCATGACGGTCGTCGTCGGCGGGCCCGGGCCCGGCCGTGCGACCATCATGCCATCCGCGCCGAGGATTGTGGAACGCGATTCCGCGATCGGTGGAACGCAGTGTCAAGTGATGCAACGCGCCCGGCCATCCCCTCCGGTGGCCGGGCGCGTGCCGGCTCAGTGCGCGAGTGCGGGCTGGCGGCCGCCGGCGGCCAGGCGCTCCGCGGCGAGCCCTTCGGCGGCCTCGAGCGGCGTGACGCCGCGCGAGGAGGCCTCGTCGAAGATGCGGCGCACGGTGTCGCCGATCTGGCCGACGCGCTCCATGATCTCGGTGCGCGTGCCGAGGCGCTTCGCCTCGAGGTCGAGGTAGATCACGCCACCCGCGTTGACGACGAAGTCGGGGGCGTACAGGATGCCGCGACCGGCGAGGCGGGCCGCGCCGCTGTGGTCGGCGAGCGGGTTGTTCGCCGGGCCGCAGACGGCCTTCGCGTCGAGAGCGTCGATGACCTCGTCGGTGAGGAGCCCGCCGATGCCGGCCGGCACGAACACGTCGGCGGGAACGAGGTGCTCCTCGCCGGGGGCGATCCACTCCGCGCCGAGTTCGGTGGCGAGGTCGCGCTTGGCGGGGTTCACGTCGGTCACGGTGAGGCGCGCGCCCTCGGCGGACAGGCGCACCGCGAGGCGGCTGCCGACCTGGCCGAGGCCGGAGATCGTGATGCGGCGTCCGTCGACGTCGGCGGTGCCCGCGACGCGCTCGAGGGTCGCGCGCAGCGACTCGTACACGCCGAGGCTCGTCGGGCCGGCGGGCTCGCCGGAGCCGCCGACGGCGTCGGGCAGGCCCACGACGTGCTCCGTGCGCTCGCTGACGACGAGCATGTCCTCGGTCGTCGAGCCGACGTCCTCGGCGGTGCGGTACAGGCCGTGCAGCGACTCGACCGCGTCGCCGAGGTCGAGGAACGCGGCGCGGCGCCGGTCGGTGTCGAGCGTGGTGCCGGGAGGCAGGGCGATGACGGACTTGCCGCCGCCGGCGTCGAGGCCGGCCGCGGCGTTCTTGAGGGTCATGGCGGCCGACAGGCGCAGTGCGTCGCCGAGGGCGTCGCTCCAGTGCGGGTACGTCCACAGGCGCGCGCCGCCGAGGGCGGAGCCGAGCACGGACGAGTGCAGCGCGACGGCGATGAACAGGCCGCTGCGGCGGCCGGTGATCACCTCCACCCGCTCGTGTGTGAAATCGGGCAGGGGCAGGGTGTGCGTCATCGCGGTTCTTCCTTCGGCGGGCCTCGTGGGCAGTGCGCTGCGGACGCCGCGGCGTTGCGGCATCCACTCTCATTGGACACCGATTCTGCGAATTGTTCAACCGTGTCGACGGCGAGTGGGCACATTGCGTGGTCGTCGGTGTGAGTTCTGCGCACGCGTCAGCAGTGTGTGCGCCGTCGGTAGCATCGACGAATGCCAGACGCCTACACCCACGGCCACCACGAGAGCGTTCTGCGGTCGCACCGCTGGCGCACCGCCGAGAACTCCGCGGCATATCTGCTGCCGCACCTCGGGCCAGGCATCTCGGTCCTCGATGTGGGCAGCGGGCCCGGCACGATCACCGCGGACCTCGCGGCCCGCGTCGCACCCGCTCGGGTGGTCGGGACGGATGCCTCGGCCGGCGTCGTCGCGCAGGCCGCGGCCGACCACGCGGCGCCGAATCTGTCGTTCGAGGTGGGCGACGCCTACGCGCTGCCCTTCGACGACGGCGGCTTCGACGTCGTGCACGCGCACCAGGTGCTGCAGCACGTGGATCGACCGGTCGACATGCTGCGCGAGCTCGGGCGCGTCGCCGGCCCCGACGGCGTGGTCGCCGCGCGCGACGTCGACTACGAAGGCGTGATCTGGTACCCGCTGATCCCCGCGCTCGACGAGTGGCTCGCGCTGTACCTGGCGACGCACCGCAGCGTCGCGGGTGAGCCGGCGGCCGGACGCCGGCTGAAGGCGTGGGCGCAGGAGGCGGGGCTCGCCGACATCCGTGCCACGGCCTCGCTATGGCTCTTCGAGGACGAGGCCGACCGCGCGTGGTGGGGCGGGATGTGGGCGGACCGCGTGCTGCAGTCGGCGTTCGCCGATTCGGCGCGCGCGACCGGCGCAGACGACGCGCTGCTGCAGCGCATCTCGGACGGCTGGCGCGAGTGGGCCGCCGCCGACGACGGCTGGCTCCTCATGCCCCACGGCGAGATCCTCGCGCGCGGACCGCGTCGTTAGGCTGAGCCGGTGACCATCCCCGACTCGCTCCCCGCCCGCAGTCGCCTCGTCCACGATGCGATCCGCGCCGCCGGCATCCCCGGTGACATCGTGGTGCTTCCGGATGCGGCATCCACCGCGGTCCTCGCCGCCCAGGCGCTCGGGGTCGAGGTCGGCGCGATCGCCAACAGCCTGGTGTTCTTCAGCGACGGCGCACCGCTGCTCGTGATGACGAGCGGCGCGCACCGCGTCGACACCGCAGCCCTCGCCGAGCGCCTCGGACACGGCAGGATCCAGCGCGCGACGCCAGAGCAGGTGCGACAGGCCACCGGCCAGGCCATCGGCGGTGTCGCGCCGACGGGCCACCCGGCGCCGTTGCGCACGATCGTCGACGAGGACCTCGCCGGCTACCCCGAGATCTGGGCCGCCGGCGGCACGCCGCACACCGTCTTCCCGATGACCTACGACGAACTGGTACGTCTGACGGGCGGCACCGTCATGAAGGTCGACTGAGCTCGCGCGTCAGAGTTTCGATGTGGCCGGACGGGCGCCGCCGATGCGACGGCCCAGCTCGGCCGCCACGGGGGCGACGAGCTCCGCGAAGTCCGCGGCCTCGCGCGCGCCGTCGGTGGGGAAGGTCACCGCGATCGCGGCGATGGGCCAGCCGACGTGGTCGAGCACCGCGACCCCGACCGACCCGAGCCCGAGGGTGACCTCGCCGTCCTCCGAGGCCCACCCGCGCTCCCGCACCCCTCGGAGCAGCTCCCGCAGCTCGCCGAGTCGCCGGGGGCCTCGCCCGGTGCGGTCCGCGAAGGCCGCGGCGTCCGGGAACAGCGCCCGCACCTGCTCGCGCGGAAGCGCCGCCAGCATCGCGCGGCCCGTCGCGGTGAGGTGCGACGGCAGGCGGACGCCGACATCCGTCACCAGTGCGGGTCGGCGCGGCGCGCGTTCCTCGACGATGTAGAGCACGTCGCGTCCATGCATGACGGCGAGGTGCGCGCTCTCGCCGGCGCGATCGACGAGGTCGGCGAGCACGGGCCGGCCGAGCCGCGCGAGCGGCTCCTGGCGCGAGTACCCGCCGGCGAGCTCGAACGCGGCGATGCCGAGCCCCCAGCGCCGCTCCTCAGGCAGGTGCACGACGAACTGGTGCTCCTGCAGCGCCGCGAGCAGGTGGTACACGGTGGAGCGCGGGAGCTCCAGCGCGGTCGCGATCGTGCGCGCCGGGACCGGCCCGCGCTGGCGCGCGAGGTACGACAGGATCCGCAGCGTCTGGTCCGCGGCGGGCACCTGAGGCCGGGTACTGCTGTCTGGAATCACAGACAGAGGATGCCACGACCCGCTGTCGCGCGCCACGGTCCGGGTGTGGAATCGGAGCATGGCCATCGTCACGCCCACTTCCGCCGCCGACGTCGCGGTCGTCACCGTCGGCGCGGCGCCGCTGCGTCCCGACGAGGTCGTCGCCGTCGCCCGTCACGGCGCCGTCGTCGAGCTCGCCCCCGAGGCGGTCGCGCGCGTCGCGGCGACCCGCGCCCTCGTGGAGGGCCTCGCCGACGATCCCGAGCCGCACTACGGCATCTCGACCGGCTTCGGCGCCCTCGCCACCACGTTCATCGCCCCCGAGCGCCGCATGCAGCTGCAGGCCAGCCTCATCCGCTCGCACGCGGCCGGCACGGGCCCCGAGGTCGAGCGCGAGGTCGTGCGCGCTCTGATGCTGCTGCGCCTGCAGACGCTGGCGACGGGTCACACGGGTGTCCGCCCCGTCGTCGTGGAGACCTACGCCTCGATGCTCAATGCCGGGATCACGCCGATCGTGCGCGAGTACGGCTCGCTCGGCTGCTCCGGCGACCTCGCGCCGCTGTCGCATGTCGCGCTCGCCGCGATGGGCGAGGGTCGTGTGCGCACCGCCGCCGGCGAAGAGGTCGACGCGGCCGAGGCGCTGGCGGCAGCATCCGTGTCCCCGCTCGTGCTGCGCGAGAAGGAGGGGCTCGCGCTCATCAACGGCACCGATGGCATGCTCGGGATGCTGCTGCTCGCGCTCCACGACCTCTCGGTGCTGCTCGACACGGCGGATGTCGCCGCGGGCATGTCGGTGGAGTCGCAGCTCGGCACCGACGCAGTGTTCGCCGCCGACCTGCAGGCGCTCCGGCCGCAGATCGGGCAGGCTGTGTCGGCCTCGAACCTGCGGGCGGTGCTCGCGGGCTCGGGGATCATGGCGTCCCACCGCGACCCCGCCGTCTGCACCCGCGTGCAGGACGCGTACTCCCTGCGCTGCTCGCCGCAGGTGCACGGCGCGGCCCGCGACACCGCCGATCACGCCCTGCTCATCGCCTCGCGGGAGCTCGCGGCGGCCGTCGACAACCCCGTGATCACCGACGACGGGCGCGTCGAGTCGAACGGCAACTTCCACGGCGCACCGGTCGCGTACGTGCTGGACTTCCTCGCGATCGCCGTGGCCGACGTGGCCTCGATCTCGGAGCGGCGCACCGACCGCGCCCTCGACCGCGCGCGCAGCAACGGCCTGCCGCCCTTCCTCGCCGACGAAGTCGGCGTCGACTCGGGCTTCATGATCGCCCAGTACGCCGCAGCGGGGATCGTCTCGGAGCTGAAGCGGCTGGCGGTCCCGGCATCCGTCGACTCCATCCCGTCGTCGGCCATGCAGGAGGATCACGTGTCGATGGGGTGGGCCGCCGCGCGCAAGCTGCGTCGGGCGATCGACGGACTGTCGCGCGTGCTCGCGATCGAAGTGCTCACGGCCTCGCGTGCCATCGACCTGCGGGCGCCGCTCGAACCGGCCGCCGCCACGGGTGCCGTGCGCGATCTCGTGCGCACCGTCGCGGGCGGACCCGGCCCCGACCGCTACCTGTCGCCCGAGATCGAGGCCGTGACCGTGCTCGTCGCGTCCGGCGCCGTCGCGGCCGCCGCCTACCAGACCACCACGAAGGAGTGACGATGTCCGTTCCCACAACCTCGACGACCGCGTCGGCCGCTCGCGGGCTCGGCGAACGCGCCGTGCGCGCGCCGCGCGGTCCCGAGCGCACCGCCAAGAGCTGGGGCGCCGAAGCAGCCAAGCGCATGCTCATGAACAACCTCGACCCCGAGGTCGCCGAGCACCCGGAGGACCTCGTCGTCTACGGCGGCACCGGGCGCGCGGCTCGTTCGTGGGAGGCGTTCGACGCCATCGTCCGCACGCTCGACGAGCTCGAGCCCGACGAGACGCTGCTGGTCCAGTCGGGCAAGCCGGTCGGGGTCTTCCGCACGCACGAGTGGGCGCCGCGGGTGCTCATCGCCAACTCGAACCTCGTGGGGGACTGGGCGACGTGGCCGGAGTTCCGCCGTCTCGAGGAGCTCGGCCTCACGATGTACGGCCAGATGACCGCGGGGTCGTGGATCTACATCGGCACGCAGGGCATCCTCCAGGGCACGTACGAGACGTTCGCCGCCGTGGCGCGGTCGCTCGGGCGCGACGACCTGTCGGGCACACTCACGCTCACCGGCGGCGCCGGGGGCATGGGCGGCGCGCAGCCGCTGGCGGTGACCCTCAACGGGGGAGCGGTGCTCATCGTCGACGTCGACGAGTCGCGGCTGGCTCGCCGCGTCGAGCACGGCTATCTCGACGAGTACACGACCGACCTCGACGCCGCCCTCGCCCGGGTCGTTGCTGCGAAGGCCGCCGGCGAGGCGTTGTCGGTGGGCGTCGTCGGCAACGCCGCCGAGGTCTTCGGCGACGTGCTGCTGCGCCACCGCGCGGGCGAGGTCGCCGTCGACATCGTCACCGACCAGACCAGCGCCCACGACCCGCTGGCGTACCTGCCCGTGGGCATCGCCTTCGAGGACTGGAAGTCCGAGGCGGCGCGTGACCCCGAGGCGTTCACCGCCCGCGCCCGCGGCTCGATGGCCAAGCACGTCGCGGCGATGGTGGGATTCCAAGACGCCGGTGCAGAGGTGTTCGACTACGGCAACTCGATCCGCGCCGAGGCGCAGCTCGGCGGCTTCGACCGCGCGTTCGCGTTCCCGGGCTTCGTGCCCGCGTACATCCGCCCGCAGTTCGCCGAGGGGCGCGGACCCTTCCGCTGGGTCGCGCTCTCGGGAGACCCCGAGGACATCCGCAAGACGGACGAGGCCGTCAAAGCCCTGTTCCCCGACAACGCCGGTCTGGTGCGCTGGCTCGACAAGGCCGGCGACGCGGTCCACTTCGAGGGCCTGCCGGCACGCATCTGCTGGCTCGGCTACAAGGAGCGCCACCTCGCCGGGTTGAAGTTCAACGAGATGGTCGCCTCGGGCGAGCTGTCGGGACCGATCGTGATCGGCCGCGACCACCTGGACGCGGGCTCCGTCGCCTCGCCCTACCGCGAGACCGAGGCGATGGCCGACGGCTCGGATGCGATCGCCGACTGGCCGCTCCTCAACGCGCTCCTCAACACGGCGTCGGGCGCGGCGTGGGTGTCGATCCACCACGGCGGTGGCGTCGGCATCGGTCGCAGCATCCATGCCGGTCAGGTCACCGTCGCCGACGGCACCCCGCTCGCCGCCGAGAAGCTCGAGCGCGTGCTCACCAACGACCCGGGCACCGGCGTCATGCGCCACGTCGACGCCGGCTACGACCGCGCGAAGGACGTCGCGCGCGAACGCGGTCTGAACGTACCCATGCTCGGTGACTGACGGACGGATGCTGTGACTGCGACGCTCATCACGAACATCGGCGAACTGACCACCAATGTCGCCGCTCACGGCGATGCACTCGGCACGTTGCACGACGCGGCCGTGCTGATCGAGGGAGACAGGATCGCCTGGGTCGGGGCGGGGGGCGAGGCAGCCGCCGTCGCTGCGCGCTTCGCAGGTGCGAGCGCCAGGGCCCATCTCGTCGACGCCGGGGGCCGCGCGGTCATCCCCGGGTTCGTCGACAGTCACACGCACCTCGTGTTCGGGGGCGACCGCGCCGACGAGTTCGAGGCGCGCATGACAGGTACGCCGTATGCCGCAGGGGGCATACGGCGTACCGTCGCGGCGACCCGATCCGCGAGCGACGAGGAGCTGCGGGCGCGCCTCGCCGCCTTCGTGGCCGAGCTCCACGGCCAGGGAACGACGACCTTCGAGATCAAGACCGGCTACGGGCTCACCGTCGCCGACGAAGAGCGACTCGCGCGCCTCGCCGCGGAAGTCACGCCCGAGGTCACGTTCCTCGGAGCCCACGTGGTGCCTGCAGAGTACAGCGAGCGACGCGTCGAGTACGTCGAGCTCGTCTGCGACGCGATGCTCCGCGCCTGCGCCCCGCACAGCCGGTGGATCGACGTGTTCTGCGAGCGCGGGGCGTTCACGCCCGAAGAGTCGCGGCGCATCCTCGCCGCGGGCGTCGCGCACGGCCTCGAGCCACGGGTGCACGGCAACCAGCTCGGACCGGGCGAGGGGGTGCGTCTCGCCGTCGAGCTGGGCGCAGCATCCGTCGATCACTGCACGTATCTGTCCGACGACGATGTCGCCGCGCTCGCGGGATCGACCACGGTCGCGACGCTGCTGCCGGGCGTGGAGTTCTCGACCCGCCAGCCGTACCCCGACGCACGGCGCCTGATCGACGCCGGAGCGACCGTCGCCCTCGCGAGCGACTGCAACCCGGGGTCGAGTTTCACGAGCTCGATGCCCCTCATGATCGCGCTCGCGGTGCGCGAGATGGGGATGTCGCCCGCCGAGGCGGTGTGGGCCGCGACCGCAGGCGGAGCGAAGGCGCTGCGCCGCGACGACGTGGGCGCACTCGCCCCGGGGATGCGCGCCGACCTCGTGATGCTCGACGCGCCGACCCGCGTGCACCTCGCCTACCGCCCCGGCGTGCCGCTTGTGCACACCGTGTGGATCGGCGGTGCCGCGCTCTGACCGTCGTCGGCGTCAGCGGGGCGGCGTGTCGAACGTCCAGTTGTCGGGATCGACGGAGCTCGCGACGTCCCAGTCGTCCTGCACCCAGATGAACGTCGCGACGGCGCACGTCGGCATGTGGTCGATGTCGTCGTCCGAGAGGCTCGCCGCGAGGGCGCTCATCCCGGGATCGTGCGCGACCACCATGACCGTCGCCGCACGCGTGGCCGCGGCCGCTGCGAGCAAGGTGTGCGCCGGGGCGCCGTACAGCTCGGGGTCCAGCGAGACGGCCACGCCGAGCTCGGCGGCGAAGGCTTCGGCCGTCGTCCGCGCACGAACGGCGGTGCTCGAGAGGATGACGTCGGGACGGAACCCGGTTGCGGCGAGCCGCGCGGCCATGCGGGGCGCATCGCGCATGCCCCGGTCGTTCAGCGGGCGGTCATGGTCGTCGAGGCCGGGGTTGCCCCACTCCGACTTGGCGTGCCGCACCAGTGCGAGACGGATCATGAAGTCACCTTTCCGGAGGCCTTGGCGGCGAGGAGTTCGAGGACGCAGAGCGCCGCGAGACGCACCGTGCGGTCGTCGGGGGCATCCGCCGTGGCATCGACCTCGGCGATGTCGGCGCTGTGCAGGCGGGTGTCGGCGGCGAGGGTGCGCACGAGCGCCCGCAGCTCCCAGGCGGCAAGTCCGCCGGGGACGGATGCCGGGCACCCGGGCGCCACGGACCGGTCGCACACGTCCACATCGATGTCGAGATGGAGCGGGCCGCCGCCGGCGCCGGCGATCTCGAGCGCCTCGGCCGCGACGTCGGCGGCGCCGCGACGGCGCAGGTCGTCCAAAGTCACGACGGTGATGCCGTACTCCGCCGCGCGCCGCGCGTACGCGACGGAGTTGGCGAAGTCGGCGATGCCGAGCTGGACGATCCGCCGCCCGTCGAGACCGTCCTCGACCAGCCGCCGCACCGGGGAGCCGTTCGAGACGCCGTCGCGCAGATCGAAGTGCGCGTCGATGGTGATGAGCCCCGTCGCTGCGGCGCCCTGCGCCACCGCGTAGGTGAGCGAGTTGTCGCCGCCGAGCGCGACGACGAGATCCGCGCGCTCGCGCAGCCGCGTCACCGTGGAACGCACTGATGCCTCGCCCTCGGGCCCGTCGGGCTCGGCGACGTCGCCCGCATCCGCGATGCGCAGCACGTCGTTCAGGTCGACCGGGGGAGGTCCCAGGAGCGTCGGGCTGTAGCGGCGCAGGGCCTCGCGGATCGCCGCGGGCGTGGCGCCTGCGCCGGTGGGAGACAGGGACGTGCGGAATGCGGGGACGCCGAGGATCGCGGCATCCCACCTCCCGTCTTCGAGAGGGGGCCACGCACCTGCGCGTGGCCACGAGGGATCGTGGGAAAGCGTCACGTGTCGACGGTACCGGGCGCTCACGCCGCGACGTAGACCCACGCGGAGCGACCGCTCGCGAGCACCACGGCGCAACGTCGATACAGCGCCACCTCGTACTCGTCGGCCGCGTCGAGCTCGTCGTCGGTCACGAGCAGCGCCTTTCCCACGACCTTGTCGAGGGGGTTCCCGGTCTCGCGCACGATCGGGTGCACCGTCAGACCCGACAGATCGACGACCCGCATGTCTTCGATCTCGGCGTAGTCGACGGTGTACCCGGGCAGCGCGTCCGGCTCGCTCTCGACCAGGCGCCCGAACGTGTCGAGCTGCACGTCGTCGTTCTGCAGCGTGCCGTAGCTGAAGAGGTATTGGGTGGGCTCGTCCGCGGACACGGCATCAGGGTAACGCTCCGCGGCCTCGATCGACCCGGACTTCACGCACTCTTAACACGGCTCGCCGAGACGCGTCACCCGAGCAGCGCGTGGGCGATCGAGAAGATCGCGAGGCCCGCGAGCGCGCCGACGATCGTGCCGTTGAGGCGGATGTACTGCAGATCGCGCCCGACCATGAGCTCGATCTTCTCCGTCGTCTCGGCGGGATCCCATCGCTCGACCGTGTCGGTGATGATCGAGGCGATGTCGTGGCGGTAGCGGTCGACGAGGAACACGGCGGCGTCGGTGACCCAGGTGTCCACGCGGTGCTGGAGCGCAGCATCCGTCGTCAAGCGCTCGCCGATCTCCACCAGCGCCTCCACGCCCCGCCGCCGCAGTCCGCTCTCGGGGTCGGCGAGGGAGCGCAGCAGACCTGCCTTCGCCGTCGCCCACGCCTCGCCGGCCAGCTCGCGCACGCGCGGGCTGTCGAACACGGCGAGCTTCGCGTCCTCGAAGCGCCCGATCGTCGCGGGGTCGTGCTGCAGGTTGCCGGCGAGGCGCGCGAGGTAGCCGTCGATCGCGATGCGGGCGGGATGCCGCGGGTCGGCCTGGACCGCCGCGACGAACTTGACGGCCTCGTTGTACACGGTGTCGTCGACGAAGCGGTGGGCCACCGACGGCACCCACGCCGGCAGCCGGCGTGAGACGACGCCGGTGAAGGCGACCTTGTTGGCGGCGAGCCACGCTGCGATGGTGTCGGCGGCGAGGTCCACCGCGCCGTGATGCGCCCCGGCGGCGATGATGCGATCGAGCCACTCGCCGAGCGGCGGACCCCATTCGGGCGCGATGAGGTGCTCTCGGGCGAGCTCCTCGATGACGTCGCGCACGTCGTCGTCGCTGAGCGCGCGCAGCACGCTGCCCGCCATGACGGATGCCTCCGCCGCGACCCGCTCGGCATGCACGGGTGCGCTGAGCCAGTCGCCCAGGCGCGCGGCGATCGCGGTCTGGTCGAGCTTCGTGCGCACCACGTCGGCGCGCAGGAACTCGGTCTCGACGAACTCGCCGAGGTTGCGGCCGATCTCGTCCTTGCGGCTGGGGATGATCGCGGTGTGCGGGATCGGGATGCCCAGCGGATGCCGGAACAGCGCCGTGACCGCGAACCAGTCGGCGAGGGCGCCGACCATGCCGCCCTCGGCCGCCGCCCGCACGTAGGCGAGGGCCGGAACATCCTGCTGGAACGCGAACGAGAACGCGAACAGCACCGCCATGAACACGAGCGCGCCGAGCGCGACGCCTTTCATGGTGCGAAGGCCCCGTCGTCGCTCCTGGTCGGCCGGACTCAGCAGGGCCGTCGGCGTGCGCGCGCCGCTCATCGCGGCACCCTCCCCGAACCCCGGGATCGCTGCCTGCCGGGCGGGAGCGGACCCTTCAGGATCCGCTCGCCGAGGATGACCTGCTGCATCGCGCCTCCCGAGGACGACGTCTCTCCGCGAGACGTCTCAGGGGTACATCGGGTGATGTCCTCATCGATCCTCGCACGGCCGCCGGCCCTGCGGCCGTGTGCTCATGCGCGCGAGCGCGCTACGGCAGCTGGCTGAGCGGCCACGAGCAGTACATGACGATCGAGGTCCGGTACGCGACGATCGTCGCCTCGGCGTGCGGAACATGACGGGTCTCGTCGTCGCGGTACAGCTCGCTCGCTGCGTCGACGCCGGGCGGCAGGCACGTGCCCGCGTTCCGGGAGACGGTCGGGCTCGTCGGCGCGAACCACTCGCCCTTCCAATCGCCGGTGGTGCCCTCGCCCGACGCCGGCACGTACGCCGGCACCCGGAAGTAGCAGACGAGGTGGAGTGAACCGGCCTTCTCTACCAGGGTGTACGTCGAGGTGAAGATGTCGACGGGCGGCGTGCCCGTCATGATCGCCCCGGCGTAGCATCCGTTCGGGATGTCGGGGTCGTACAGCTCTGCGCCGCCGTTGTGGTCGGCGTAGGCCGGAAGGGCGACGCCCACGGCGCCGATGACGCCGAGCACGATCGCTGCGGCGATGTTCCTGGTACGCATGGTGCTCCTCCGATGACGCGGGATGTGACAAGGGGAGCGGCCTGTGATGCGCGGCCGGTATGCCACGGTAGCGCCGAAGCGGACGCCGGCGGAAGGGTCAGTCCTCGATGGGCCCGAGCCACGCGGTCGCGACCGTCGAGTGCGCGGACTCGGGATCGGACGGATGGAAGAGGCCGGCCAGGACGTCGCGGTACAGGCGGCTCAGCTCGTTGCCCTGGAAGTACGAGGATCCGCCGGCGACGAGCACGGCCTCGTCGACGATCTGCTTCGCGGCCGTCACGGCCCGGTGCTTGAGTCCCGCGAGGAGCGAGAACCACCTCGCCCCGTGGTCGGCGAGGTCGTCGACGTCGCGGGCGAGCGCCTCGATCTGCGGCGGCAGCGCGTCGTATGCGAGCGCCATGCCGGCGATGCGCCAGCGGATGTCGGGATCCTGGCTGTACGCCTTGCCGGTGCGCTTGGACGTGCGCCGGCCGGCGGTGCCGACGGCGAGGTCCAGCGCGCGCCGTGCGATGCCGGTGTACACGGACGCCAGCAGGATCTCGAAGACGCTGAAGATGCCGAAAACCAGCGGGTCGGGGTTCGGGCCCGGGGCGAGCCGGCGCACGACCCGGTCGGCGGGAGCCACGGCGTCGTGCAGCTCCGTCGTGCGCGATTGCGTGCCCCGCATGCCGAGGGTGTCCCAGTCGTCGCGCACGACGACGCGACCGGCCCGCACCTCGGAGCGCGGGACGAACGCGTAGACCATCTGCGGCGCGTCCTGCGAGGAAGTATCGAGTCCGTGCAGGCCCAGCTGGGTCCACACCGGCGCGAGGGACGTGAAGATCTTGGTGCCGGTGAACGAGTATCCGCCGTCGGGGAGGGGCGCGGCATCCGTCCCGCTCCCGAACAGCACCAGGTCGTTTCCCGCCTCGCTGATCCCGAACGCGAAGACCTCGCCGGCGACCGCGCCCTCCTGCACGAATCGCAGTGCGTCGATCCCGCGGTCGGCGAGCACCTTGGCGACGCCCGTCCACACCAGATGCATGTTGATCGCGAGGGCCGTCGCAGGGGCCGCGCCCGCGAGGCGCTGCTGAAGGACGGATGCCTCGGCCAGTCCCAGCCCGGACCCGCCGAGCTCTTCCGGCACGAGGATCGCAAGGTACCCGGCATCTTTCAGGTCGGCCAGATCGTCGTCGGGGAAGGTGTTCTCGCGGTCGTGCACGGCCGCCCGCACACGAAGACGCTCCAACAGCTCGTCGTTCAGGATCTCGCTCGGTTCGAAGGACGCCACCACGCCATTCTTGCGCGATGATGTGCGCATGGCGACGCTCTCGGGGATGCTCCAGGCGCTCATCCCGCCGACGCAGCGGCAGACGGCGGCGGAGGTGACGGAGGCGCTCGACCTCGGCTCCGGCGACCGCGCCGGCAAACGCAGCGGGTTCCTCATCATGCTGACCCTGGCCGGAATCATCGCGATCGCCGGTGTGCTGACCGACTCCACCGCGACGGTCATCGGCGCGATGATCATCGCGCCGCTCGGCACACCGATCCTCGCGATAGGGCTCGGCATCGTCACCGGGCACCTCAGCATCGTGGTGCGGTCGATCATGTGGGTGCTGCTCGGGCTGGTCATCGTGATCGTGCTGGGCCTGGCGTTCTCGCTGTTCGTCGCGACGCCAGAGAGCCTCGAGACCAACTCGCAGGTGCTCGGCCGCACCTCGCCGAGCTTCATGGATCTCGTGGCGGCGCTCGCCACCGGCTTCGCGGGCGGCTTCGCGATGTGCCGCAAGGACCTCAGCGCCGTCCTCCCCGGCGTCGCGATCGCGATCTCGCTCGTGCCGCCCCTGGGGGTCGTCGGCGTCTGCGCGGGGCAGGGACTCTGGAACGACGCGCTCGGTGCGCTGTGGCTGTTCCTCTCCAATGTCGTCGCCCTCGTGATCGCCGGCAGCATCGTCTTCACCCTCGCCGGGTACGCACGCGACCCCGGCTCGTCGCCTGTCGCCAACCGGCGCCGCGCCTATGTGATCGTCACGGTGCTCGCGGTGGTCGTCACCGTGCCGCTCGCCGTGAACTCCGTGGTGTCCGTGGCGCTGGCGCGGTGGTCGGTGGTCATCCAGGACGCCGCGACCGACTGGCTCAGCGCCGACGACGGCGCTCGGGTGTACGGCGTGGACTGGTCGGGCGCGACCGGAACCGTCGCGGTCACGACCGACGACGGTCAGACCCCGCCGGTCGACGACCTGCGCGAAGAGCTCGCGAGCGTGCTGCCGTCTTTCGTCGGTGTGATCGTGGACGTCGGCCAGGGCGTCGAGATCACGGTGCAGTGAGCCCGCTCGCCGGGCTCACGCGAGTGCGGCGAACAGCGCCTGGATCGTCGCCTCCGGCTGATCGCGGTGTGGGGAGTGGCCCGCGTCGGCGACGACCGACACCGTGAAGTTCGGGTTGGGTGCCACCGCGGCCTCCGCCGGCTTGCCGCGGAAGATCGAGTACACGCCCGGATCGGACGCGATCACATGGGTCGGCACCGCGATGCGAAGCGCCGCATCCGTGACGTCCCAGTCCGAGTTCTGAGCGCTCGTCTGCTCCACGGCCCAGCGGCTCGCCTGCTGCGCCGACAGGGCCTTCAGCTCGATGTCCTGCGGATGCCAGTGCGGGTGCTCCGCCCGAACAGCCGCCTGCGACGGGTCGTCGAACGAGCGGGTCTGACTGTCGCGCACGATGTCGCGATCGTGGTCGGTGAGCGCGATCGCGGGGTCGATGAGCACGAGGCGGCGCGTCCACGACGCATCCGCCGCGGCGGCGAGAACGGATGCCGCACCCCCGAGCGAGTGCCCGATCACGAGGTCCCACGACCTGTCGTGGGCAGGGCGGGTCTCGGAGACGTCCGCGGCGTAGGCCGCCAAGGTGTAGTCGAGCGTGCGTGGAGCCGTCCCGTGCCCGCGCAGGTCGACGGCATCCGCCTGCCATCCGGCATCTGCGAGGGCGGAGCCGTAGCGCCACATCAGCGCGCCGTTCGACCCGAGGCCGTGGATGAGCAGAGCGCGATGCCCGGCCGAGGCCGAGCCCCACGAGACGCGGGGGAGAGTGACGGCGGTAGGCATACGCTCAGCCTAGGAGCGCGGCCCTGTGCGCCCGTGCGCACGGCAGGATGGGAGCGGAGGTTGGCATGATCTCGACGGAATTGGCCTTGGCGCTGCGCGAGGCGGGCCTGGTGTGGCACCCGCACTCGGGCGACCGCTTCCAGCTCGACGAGCCGGAGTTCGAGGCCGACGTCTTCACCGTCAGCGAGATGACCATCGAGCCGCGCGAGTACTCGACCGGGCGCATCCTCGCCTTCAACGGCACGACCGAGTGGGCGCTGGATTCGGTCGCCCTCGAGGACGCGCTGTGGCTGCCCTACGAGCACCAGCTTCGCGAAATGCTGCGCGGTGCCTTCCGGTCGCTGCGGCGCCTGCCCGACAACCACGAGGTCGAGATCGTGCTCGGCGGCGAGCGGCAAGTGTTCGAGCATCCCGAGCCCGCCGATGCCTACGCCCTCGCCCTGCTGGAGATGCTCCGTCGTCTCGCGTGACCCGGGCGCCTGCACGCCGATCGTGAGGGCGCTGCGCACGTCGGGTCGGCTCAGCCGATCGTCGTGACCGGCTCGGTGTCGGGGATCGGGCTCGCGCCGCGCACGCGCAAGTCGGGAAGGCCCCGCGCGAACACGATCGCGACGAGGAGTCCCAGCGCGCAGAACGCGGCGGCGGAGGTGTACGCGGCCGTCACGCCGCCCGGGCCGTCGATGAGGATGCCGGCGACGGCCGAGCCCGCGGCGGCGCCGATGAGCTGACCCGTGCCGACCCAGCCGAACGCCTCGGCGGTGTCGCTGAACTTGACGCTCGCGGTGGTCACGGCCGACAGCACGGCCAGTGCCGGCGCGATGCCGATGCCGGCGACGAACAGCGTGGCGCCGATCCACCACACGTTGACCCACAGTGCGGTGAGCGCGAGCCCGATGGCCACGACCGTCAGGCGACGCGCCATGGCCCAGCGGCCCATCGGCAGGTGCCCGAAGGTGAGCCCGCCGGCCAGGCTGCCGATCGAGAACACGGCGAGCACGAGTCCCGCCTCGAGTCCGCCGTGATCGAAGGTCGCCACGACGCTCGCCTCGACGGCCGCGAACGAGCCGATGAGAAGGAACCCGATCACGGTCGCGAGCAGGATCGGCGGACGGGTGAGCACGGTGCCGAAGGAGCGCTTGCTGCGCGGGATGCGCACGCGCCCGACCTCGGGCGAGAGGATGAACCAGGCGCCACCGGCCACCAGGATCACGACGACCAGCATGAGACCCACGACGGTGCCGGCCTGCGTCGCCACGAAGGTGATGAGCACCGGGGCGAGGATCCAGATGAACTCCTGCAGCGAGGCGTCCAGGGAGTACAGCGCCGTCAGTTGCGTGGAGTTGACCATCTTGGCGTAGATCGTGCGCACCGCCGCGACGATCGGCGGTGTGGCGGCGCCCGCGATGAACCCGAGGACGATGTACACCGGCACCGGGACGACGAGGAGTGCGATCGCCGTGAGGGATGCCGCGGCCACGACGGTGGTGAGGGTCAGCACTCGGCGCATGCCCCAGCGGCCCATCCAGCGGCTCGTGACAGGACCGGCGAGCGCCTGGCCGATCGACACCGCCGCGAGGACGATGCCGGCGGCGCCGTACGAGCCGGTGATCCCCTCGATGTGCAGGAGGATCACGAGGCTGATCATCCCGTTCGGGAAGCGCGCGGTCAGCTGCGCCGCGATGATGCGGGCCACCCCGGGGGTGCGCAGAAGTTCCCGGTAGCCGGCCACCCGACAACGTTACGGCACGCCCGGGGATGTCCTCGCACGGCCCCGACGACGACCTCGAAGCACACCCGTGCGCGACACGCCCGCGACACGCCGGGAGCGTTGTCCACAGGCGGATCCGATGTCGGAGGCGCTGGCTAGCCTGCACCCTGTGGACGGATGCGGCCGTGGCGTTCGAAAGCCCCGTGATCCTGGCCTTTTCCAGACCTTGTCGGCTGTGGATGAATCCGTGGACAACCTGTGTTGTACATGGGGAGAACGGTGGAAAATCACACCGATGTAACTACTAGCCCTTGTGGTGCTATCGAATGTCGGTACCCATATGTAGTATTGGACTCCCGGTGGGGGGACTACCGGGAAAGAGCACCGGATGCCACCGGGGGAAGCACTGAGGAGACGGAATCGACATGGCGATCACGGTTTACACGAAGCCCGCGTGCGTGCAGTGCACGGCGACGTATCGAGCACTCGACTCCAAGGGGATCGAGTACGAAATCCACGACCTCTCGGAGGACCCCACGGCCCTCGAGCAGGTCAAGGCGCTGGGCTACCTCCAGGCGCCGGTCGTCATCACCGATGAGGACCACTGGTCGGGCTTCCGTCCCGACAAGATCGACGAGCTCGCCTCGCGTCTGGCCTGACATGTCGGCGGTCGTGACGCAGCGCGTCGCGACGGACGCGCCACTGCTGGTCTACTTCTCGAGCGTGTCGGGCAACACCGCACGCTTCATCGAGAAACTCGGCGCTCGAGCGGTCCGGATCCCGCTTCACCCCACGGATCCGGCGCTCGTGGTCGACGAGCCGTACGTCCTCGTGACACCCACCTATGGCGGAGGCCAGGGCAGGGGAGTCGAGAAGGGCGCTGTTCCGAAGCAGGTCATCCGCTTCCTCAACGACGAGCGCAATCGGAGCCTCATCCGGGGAGTCATCTCCGCGGGGAACACCAACTTCGGCGAGCATTTCTGCGTCGCCGGCGACATCATCAGCCGCAAGTGTCACGTGCCGCACTTGTACCGGCTAGAGGTATTCGGCACGCCTGAAGATGTGGAACGCGTGAGCGCGGGATTGGAACGCTGGTGGGAACTCTGACGGAGACCGACTTCAAGACGCAGGCACGCTTCGAGGGCATGGACTACCACGCCCTCAACGCGATGCTCAACCTGTACGACGCGGACGGCAAGATCCAGTTCGACGCCGACAAGCGCGCTGCGCGGGAGTACTTCCTGCAGCACGTGAACCAGAACACGGTGTTCTTCCACTCCCTCAAGGAGCGTCTCGATTACCTGGTCGAGAAGGAGTACTACGAGCCCGCCGTGCTCGAGAGGTACTCGTTCGCGTTCATCCAGCAGCTCAACGACTTCGCGTACGGCAAGAAGTTCCGCTTCGAGACGTTCCTCGGCGCGTTCAAGTACTACACGAGCTACACGCTCAAGACCTTCGACGGCAAGCGCTACCTCGAGCGCTTCGAGGACCGCGTCGTCATGACCGCGCTCGCCCTCGCCGACGGCGACGAGCTGCTGGCCACCAACCTCGTCGACGAGATCCTCTCGGGGCGCTTCCAGCCTGCGACGCCGACGTTCCTCAACGCCGGCAAGGCGCAGCGCGGCGAGCTCGTCTCGTGCTTCCTGCTGCGCATCGAAGACAACATGGAGTCGATCTCGCGCGGCATCAACTCGTCGCTGCAGCTGTCCAAGCGCGGCGGCGGCGTGGCGCTGCTGCTGTCGAACATCCGCGAGGCGGGTGCGCCGATCAAGCAGATCGAGAACCAGTCCAGCGGCATCATCCCCGTGATGAAGCTCCTCGAAGACTCCTTCTCGTACGCCAACCAGCTCGGCGCGCGTCAGGGTGCGGGTGCGGTGTACCTCAACGCCCACCACCCCGACATCATGAAGTTCCTCGACACCAAGCGCGAGAACGCCGACGAGAAGATCCGCATCAAGACGCTGTCGCTGGGCGTCGTCGTCCCCGACATCACGTTCGAGCTCGCGAAGAACGGCGAGGACATGTACCTGTTCTCCCCGTACGACGTCGAGCGCGTCTACGGCGTGCCGTTCGGCGACATCTCGGTCAGCGAGAAGTACCGCGAGATGGTCGACGACCCGCGCATCAAGAAGACGAAGATCAACGCGCGCGAGTTCTTCCAGACCCTCGCCGAGATCCAGTTCGAGTCGGGCTACCCGTACATCATGTTCGAGGACACGGTGAACAAGGCCAACCCGATCAAGGGCCGGATCAACATGTCCAACCTGTGCTCCGAGATCCTGCAGGTGAACACGCCCACCACGTACAACGAGGACCTGTCCTACGCCCAGATCGGCAAGGACATCTCGTGCAACCTGGGCTCGCTCAACATCGCCCTGGCGATGGACGGCGGCGACCTCGCGAAGACCGTGGACACCAGCATCCGTGCCCTCACGGCGGTCAGCCAGCAGAGCCACATCGCCTCGGTCCGCTCGATCGAGGACGGCAACGACCGGTCGCACGCGATCGGTCTCGGCCAGATGAACCTGCACGGCTACCTCGCCCGCGAGCACGTCTACTACGGGTCGGAAGAGGGCGTCGACTTCACGAACATCTACTTCTACTCGGTGCTGTTCCACGCGCTGACCGCGTCGAACAGGATCGCGATCGAGCGCGGCGAGACCTTCGACGGGTTCGAGGACTCCACCTACGCGTCGGGCGAGTTCTTCGACAAGTACATCGAGCAGGAGTGGGTTCCCGCGACGGCCAAGGTCGCCGAGATGTTCGCCGGCCACCACATCCCCACGCAGGACGACTGGCGCGCCCTCAAGGCCTCCATCCAGCAGCACGGCATCTACAACCAGAACCTGCAGGCGGTGCCGCCGACCGGCTCGATCTCGTACATCAACAACTCGACGTCGTCGATCCACCCGATCGCCGCGAAGATCGAGATCCGCAAGGAAGGCAAGCTCGGCCGCGTCTACTACCCGGCGGCGTTCATGACGAACGACAACCTGGAGTACTACCAGGACGCGTACGAGATCGGCTACGAGAAGGTCATCGACACGTACGCCGCCGCCACGCAGCACGTCGACCAGGGCCTGTCGCTCACGCTGTTCTTCAAGGACACCGCGACCACGCGCGACATCAACAAGGCCCAGATCTACGCCTGGCGCAAGGGCATCAAGACGATCTACTACATCCGCCTCCGCCAGATGGCGCTGGAGGGGACCGACATGAGCGAGTGCGTCAGCTGCACGCTCTGACGGTCTGATCAGGATTCCGAGAGAAGAAGGACGATGAGCGAGAAGCTCCAGCTCCTGGACCACGTCCAGGCCATCAACTGGAACCGCATCCAGGACGACAAGGACCTCGAGGTGTGGAACCGCCTCGTGAACAACTTCTGGCTGCCCGAGAAGGTGCCGCTGTCGAACGACATCCAGTCGTGGAACACGCTCACCCCCGAGGAGCAGACCCTCACGATGCGCGTGTTCACGGGGCTCACGCTCCTCGACACGATCCAGGGGACGGTGGGCGCGGTGTCGCTCATCCCCGACGCCATCACTCCGCACGAGGAGGCCGTCTACACGAACATCGCGTTCATGGAGTCGGTGCACGCGAAGTCGTACTCGTCGATCTTCTCGACGCTGTGCTCGACGAAGGAGATCGACGAGGCGTTCCGCTGGTCGGTCGAGAACGAGAACCTTCAGAAGAAGGCTCAGATCGTCATGGAGTACTACCGCGGCGACGAGCCCCTCAAGCGCAAGGTCGCCTCGACGCTGCTCGAGTCGTTCCTCTTCTACTCGGGGTTCTACCTCCCGATGCACTGGTCGAGCCGTGCCAAGCTCACCAACACGGCCGACCTCATCCGCCTCATCATCCGCGACGAGGCCGTGCACGGGTACTACATCGGCTACAAGTTCCAGCGCGGACTCGAAACGGTCGACCAGGCCAAGCGCGACGAGATCAAGGACTACACGTTCTCCTTGCTCTACGAGCTCTACGACAACGAGGTTCAGTACACGCAGGACCTCTACGACGGCGTCGGTCTCACCGAGGACGTCAAGAAGTTCCTGCACTACAACGCCAACAAGGCCCTCATGAACCTGGGTTACGAGGCGATGTTCCCCTCGACGGTCACGAACGTGAATCCGGCGATCCTGTCGGCCCTGTCGCCGAATGCCGACGAGAACCACGACTTCTTCTCGGGGTCCGGTTCGTCGTACGTCATCGGCAAGGCCGAGGCGACGGAAGACGAGGACTGGGACTTCTGAGACCCGAACCATCGAAAGCCCGCGGTTTCCGCGGGCTTTCGTGTTTTTCAGCCCGCCCGATCCTCGTGCAGCGATGTGATCTGTGACGCCGGCATCCCGCGGAACGCTGATCGCCGTGCGGTTGTCACAACTGCGCGCTCTGCCCGGTCTTTGTGTTCAAGCCGGTGAATGCCGGCGGATCCGACGAACCGATCACCACACACAGATTGGCCTGCGACATGACCGAACACATCCTGCAACCGGAGGCACGCGCGTTCGCAGAGGCGGCGGCAGCTCCGCCCACCCTCGTCGAACGCGGCGTCGACGGCGCCCGAAAGCTGCTCGACGACGTGCAGTCGGGGCCGGTCGAGCTTCCCGATGTCGAGGACGAGTGGATCACCGTGCCGGCTGCTGTCGGCGACGTCAGGGTCCGGATCGTCAAGCCGGCCGGCACGACGGGGTTGCTTCCCGTGGTGCTCTACGTCCACGGCGGCGGCTGGGTTCTGGGCAACGCGGGCACCCACGACCGCCTGGTGCGCGACCTCGCCACGGGCGCCCGCGCTGCGATCGTGTTCGTCGAGTACACGCGTTCGCCTGAGGCGCAGCATCCCGTCGCCGTCGAACAGGCGTACGCGACCGCCCGGTGGATCATGGACAACGGTAGGCAGAAGGGACTGGATGCTGCGCGCCTGGCCGTCGCCGGAGATTCTGTCGGCGGCAACATGGCGGCGGTGCTCGCGATCCTCGCGAAGAAGCGCGGCGATGTCAGATTCATCCACCAGTCGCTGTACTACCCGGTCACCGACGCGCGGCAGGACACCCCCAGCTATCGCGAGTTCGCGGAGGGCTTCCACCTGCGTGCCGACGCGATGGCGTGGTTCTGGGACAACTACCTCCCCGACGTGCACAAGCGCAGCGACGTGACCGCGTCACCGCTTCAGGCGCCCGCCGACGAGCTCAAGGGGCTGCCCGAGACTCTGCTGATCGTCGACGAGAACGACGTGCTGCGCGACGAGGGCGAAGCCTACGGTCGCAAGCTCATCGAAGCGGGCGTGTCGACGACGCTCGTGCGCTACGACGCCACCATCCACGACTTCATGATGCTCAACCCGCTGCGCCCGTCGGCCGCGACGACCGCCGCGATCGACCAGGCGATCCACACGCTCCGCAAGGCGTTCGCCCGCGACTGACCCCACCGGACCCGACCCACCCTCCCGAGGAGTCCCTCATGATCGATGCGAACGTGCGGATCCGCCATGTCCCCGCCGGCGTCCTCGACGGCGAGATCGCCCGCGTGATCTGGCGACGCAACTCGCCCGAGTGGGACTTCAGCGAAGGGGAGCTGGTACGTGCTGCTCGTGCGTTCGACAACCCCGACTACGTCGACGTCGTGATCCACTCCTACCGGCATCGACTCGGCCTCGCCGAGGGCGCCGACGCCTACGCGGACGTCGAGGCGCAGCTCGCCGCGCTTCCGCCGATCAGCGTGCCGACGATCACCCTCGACGGGACAGCGGACGGCAACTTCCCGGCATCCGACGGCAGCCACGACGCCCACCTCTTCGCCGGTTGGCGCGAGCACCGCAAGGTTCCCCACGCCGGTCATCACCTGCCCGCCGAGGCGCCGCGGGCGTTCGCCGATGCGATCCTCGCCGTCGCCGAGACCCCCGGTGACGGCGCGGGAACGCCCTGACCGCAACCGCAGGACACCGGTCCGCGTCAGCCTCGCAGTGGGGCGGTCGACGAGCGGACGACCAGCGTCGTCGACAGCTCGGTGCGCGCCGCGGGGTGCGGGTGACGGCCGGCGCGTACGCGGACGATCACGTCGACCGCGGCGCTGCCCATCTGCGCGAGCGGCTGGCGGATGGTGGTCAGGGGCGGGTCGATCCAGGATGAGTGCGGGAGATCGTCGAAGCCGATCACCGACATGTCATCGGGGATGCGCAGGTCCGCCTCGCGGAGGGCGCGAATGGCCCCGAGCGCGCTGTCGTCGCTTGCGGCGAAGATCGCGGTCGGCCGGGAGTCGCGGGTGAGGAGGATCCGCGTGGCGTCGTAGCCCTGGTCGATCCCATACTGGGTGCGGATGATCAGGCCGTCGTCCACGGGAACCCCCGCCTGCTGCAGCGCCGCCTGGAAGCCGGCGAGCCGGGCGATGCCGTTGTCCTGGTCCAGGGGACCGGTGATCGTCGCGATTCGGCGGTGGCCCAGCTCGATGAGATGCTGCGCGGCGTCGAACGCACCCTGGAAGTTCGTCGCCGCGATCGAGAACGTCCCCTCGGGCATCCGGTGCAGGGGATCGACGACGACCAGGGGGATGCCCGCCTCCGCGAGCTGCACACGCGCCTCGGGGCTCGGCACCGCGACCACGCTCAGCAACCCGTCGGATCCCCGTTCCAGCGCGTGCATCACCCACTCGTCGCAGTCCTCCGGGTCGGGCTCGACGGCGAGGACGAGGTCCTTGCCGTGCGCCTTCGCCGCCTCTGCGGCGCCGCGGACGACGGCCTCCGACCATGCCTGGTCGAGGTTGACGACGCGCATGTCGAGGAATCCGGTCGCCATCCTCGGGCGCATCCGGATCTCGTAGCCGTGGCGCTCGAGGACCGCCGCCACACGATCTCGCGTGGCTCGGGACACATCGGGTCGGGAGTTGAGCACCTTCGACACCGTCGGGATGGAGACTCCTGCCTCGGTCGCGATCTGGGCGAGCTGGACTGCCATTGTTCCTCCGGATCAACTTTCCGAAAATGCTAGCGGCAATCGACGACGATCGGTGGTCGATTCTTCGACCTTCGCTGGACTCCCGCCCATCCATCGCTCTATAGTCTCACTCTGAGGCACGAAATTTCGAGCTTTCGTATCGAAAACACACGAAGGAGTGAGCATGCAAGGGATGCGAGTCACGGCGATCACTGCGATGGCGCTGGGCGCCGTCCTGGTCCTGTCCGGTTGCGGTCGCGGCGCGGACGGCGCCGCCGAGGGATCGTCGGTCGCCCCGGCCGCGGAGGGCAAGGCGTCCGGCGTCGTCGAGATCTGGACGGCAGGCGGCCACGCCGACAACCTGGAGAAGCTCACCAAGGACTGGCTGAAGGCCAACCCGGACGCCAGCATCAAGGTCACGGACGTGCCGTGGGACCAGGTGATCACGAAGGCGCAGACGGCGACGGCGGCCGGCAAGGGACCGGACATCATCATGACCGGCGCCGACCAGACCGCGACCGTCATCGGAATGGGCGCCTTCGACGCCGTCCCGGACGGCGTCTACGACACCGACGACTTCTACCCGGCCGCCGTGGACTCCGTGGCCGGCGAGACCGACCTGTACGCGATGCCGTGGTACGTCGAAACCCGCTTCCTCTTCTACCGCGCCGACATCGCGGCCGAGCTCGGCCTCTCGGCGCCCACGACGTGGGAGGAGACACAGGCGATGTCGGCGGCGTTCGCCTCGCGCCCCGGCGGCACCTTCGGCTTCAGCCTGCCCAAGCCCACCGAACAGCCCGCGCAGGTCATCGTGCCGTTCGACGCGCAGGCCGGCGGTTCGATGACCGACGGCGACGCGTGGACGATCGACACCCCCGAGTTCATCGAGGCCCTCGACTACTACGGCGGCTACTTCCAGCGCGGCGAGGCGCCGATGGGCGACACCGACGCGACGTTCGAGAACGGCGGGACGCCGATGTTCATCTCGGGTCCGTGGATGCTCGACATCTACCAGGAGGAGATCGAGAAGGGCACTGCACCCGAGGGATTCACGATGGACTCCGTCGGCTACACCGTCTCGCCGGCCGGTCCCGGCGGGAACAACGACCAGTACATCGGCGGCGGCAACCTGGGTGTGTTCTCGGCGTCCGACAACAAGTCGGCGGCATGGTCGCTGCTGTCGTGGATGAGCGCGCAGGAGCAGCAGGAGGCGTGGTACGACCTGCAGGGTGAGCTCCCGGCCAACATCGCGGCGGGGGACTACGCACCGATCCAGGACAACCCGGTGACCAAGACGCTCACGGAGCAGCTGCAGAACACGGTGGCGACGCCGAACTACCCGGCGTGGTCGCAGATCTCGGACCTCATCAGCAAGTACTCGGAGCAGGTCGCCCGCGGTGAGATCTCGAGCGCCGACGCGGCGAAGGAGATCCAGGCGCAGGCCGACACGATCGGCTTCGGGTGGTGACATCCGTTCAGGCGGCGCGGCCGGGGAAGGTTGCTTCCCTGGCCGCGCAGCGGCGGCGCTCCGCCGCCATCGCCTGGGTCTTCGTCGCCCCGTTCGTCCTGACGTTCGGCGTGTTCGGGCTCATCCCGCTCGTCAGCTCCCTGGCGATGGCGTTCACGGATCTTCGCGCGCGGGACATCCGCAACCCGTTCAACGTCAACTTCGTCGGATTCGAGAACTTCGTCGCGGTGCTCACCGACCCGTCCTTCCAGCGGGCGCTGTTCAACACGCTGATGTTCGTCGTGGTCGGCGTCCCCGCAACGCTGTTCCTCGCGCTCGTACTGGCGGTGCTGCTGAACTCGGTGAGTCGCCGGGCGGCCACGTTCTTCCGCGTGGGCTACTACACGCCGGTCATCACGACGATCGTCGCCGTGGCGGTCGTGTGGCGGATCATGTATCAGAACACCGGCGTCCTCAACACGATCCTCGGCTGGGTCGGGATCTCGGGGCCGAACTGGCTGAGCGATCCGAACACCGCGCTGCTGGCGATCACGATCATGGCCATCTGGCGCAACATCGGCGCGTCGATGGTGATCTTCCTCGCGGGGCTGCGGGGCATCCCCGCCGATGTCAACGAGGCCGCGTCGATCGACGGTGCGAATGCGGTCCAGAAGTTCTTCCGCATCACCATTCCGATGATGATGCCGACGATCCTGCTGAACACGATCCTCGTGACCACCGGCTATATGCAGTTCTTCGACGAGCCCTTCGTCATGACCAACGGCGGCCCGCTGGAGTCGACCACCTCGATCGCCCTCCAGGTCTACAACCAGTTCAAGTACGGCAATTACTCGGTGGGCGCCGCGGGAGCCTATGTGCTGTTCGCGCTCGTCGGCATCCTCGCGATCATCCAGTTCCGCTTCTTCCGTCAGAGGACCTGACATGACGACAACGCTCGAAAGACCCGCCGCAACCGACACGGTGAGCACACCCACACGGGCACCGCGCAAGCCCATCCGGTGGGGCAACCTCGCCGTGCCGGCCGTCCTCTCGGTCGGCCTGGCCGCTACCGTCCTGCCGTTCGTCTGGATGGTGCTCGGCGCTTTCAAGACCAAGGCCGAGATCATGGCGCGCCCGGTCACCTGGTGGCCGCAGCATCCCACGCTCGACAACTTCCGTGCGTGGCTGTTCGAGTTCGACATCCTCCGGCCGTTCTTCAACTCGGTGTTCCTCGCGGTCGTGACCGTCGCCACGACGCTGCTGTTCTCGTCGATGGTGGGCTGGGCGCTCGCGAAGATGAACTTCCGGGGCAAGAACGTCATCATCGTCGTCGTGCTGGCGACGCTGTTCGTGCCCGGCATCGTCACGCTGATCCCGCAGTTCGTCCTGGTGGCGAACCTCGGCATGGTCAACACCTACTGGGGGCTGATCCTGCCGGGCATGGTCGGCGCCTTCGGCGTCTTCCTGATGCGGCAGTTCATGCTCGAGATCCCGGACTCGCTCCTGGACGCGGCACGGATCGACGGCGCGGGGGAGTTCCGCACGTTCTTCCAGATCGTGCTGCCGCTGTGCAAGGCGCCGCTGGCGACCCTCGCGATCTTCACGTTCATGGGCTCGTGGAACAGCTTCCTGTGGCCGCTGATCATCTCGCAGGACGACTCGATGTACACCCTCCCGGTGTCGCTCGCGCTCTTCTCGGCCGAGGCCGGCGGGCACGGGTCCGACTACGGGCTGCAGATGGCGGGGTCGTTCCTCATCATCATCCCGGTGCTCATCCTGTTCATCGCGATGCAGCGCCACTTCATCCAGGGCATCGCGCTCACCGGGATCAAGTGACCCGATCCCGCAACCTCCACAAGAAAGGAACAGCATTCATGAGCAGTGTCATCGCCGCACCCGAGGGGTTCATCTGGGGAGCGGCCACCGCCGGTCACCAGATCGAGGGCGGCAACGTCAACACCGGACACTGGGAGAACGAGTACGCGCCGGGCACGCAGATCCCGGAGCCGTCGGGTGACGCGTGCGACTCCTACCACCGCTATCCCGAGGACATCGCGCTGCTGGCCGATGCCGGGCTCACCGCGTACCGCTTCTCACTGGAGTGGTCGCGCATCGAGCCCGAGGAGGGGGTGGTCTCGCGGGCGCAGCTCGCGCACTACCGTCGCATGATCGACACGTGCCGCGACCACGGCGTGCAGCCGATCGTGACGCTGCACCACTTCACCTTCCCGCGGTGGTGGGACCACTCCGGCGGCTGGTACTCGGAGCAGAGCACCGACCGGTTCCGGCGCTTCACCGAGATCGCCGCCACGATCCTCGACGACGTCGACCTCGTCGTCACGATCAACGAGCCGAACATGATGGTCAATCAGACCGAGGCGCGCATCGACACCGAGAACGGGGTCAACTTCCCCGGGCCGTCGCCGTTCGTCGCCCAGGCGATCGCCGACGCGCATCACGCCTCGACCGAGGTCCTGCGCGGGGTCGGCGGCATCCGCTCGGGATGGACCGTGGCGAACCAGGTGTTCCAGGCGGTGCCCGGGTGGGAGAAGCAGCGCGACGAGTGGCAGTACTGGCGAGAGGACTTCTTCCTCGAGCAGTCGCGGAACGACGACTTCATCGGTGTGCAGTCGTATCTGCGGACGATCATCGGCCCGACGGACGACGAGCTGGGCTACGGCCCCCAGGAGTGGCCCGAGGGCACCGAGCGCACGCTCACCGGGTGGGAGTACTACCCCGAGGCGCTGGGTCACGCGCTCCGCCACACCCGCGAGGTCACCGGCGGCGTCCCCATGATCGTCACCGAGAACGGGATGGCGACCTCCGACGACGCCCGGCGCATCGATTACACGACGGGTGCACTGGCGGGAATGGCCGAGGCCATCGCAGACGGCTGCGACGTGCGCGGGTACCTGCACTGGTCGCTGCTCGACAACTACGAGTGGGGGTCGTTCCGGCCCACGTTCGGGCTCATCGCCGTCGATCACGAGACGTTCGCCCGCACTCCGAAGCCGAGTCTCGGCTGGCTGGGCGGGCTCGCGCAGCGGAACGAGATCCCCGCGACGCCTCGAGTGGAGCTGGCCGTCTGAGCGGCGGTTTCCACCGGAACGGGAGGACGGATGCCGCGGGCCGCGGCATCCGTCCTCCCGTGGCCGTCGAAATCGGCCCGGATCAGCCATTCACCTCCGGCCCGATATTGCGCCGTGAACCCGTTCCAGAAAGCCGCCCGAAACTCGCGTAATAGATTCCCTAGGGCGTTGTCTCTTCAGTGGGGGATAGCGCCGGAGCCCCGGTCCGGCACCCCGGCCGTGGGTCCCGAGCTCGCGGCTACCGGGGGCGCCGGCATTCTCGCGTCGGCCCCCCGGTCAACCCCCGCGTCATGCGCCGGGGTCACGCAGCGCCTTGAGGGCCGTGAGCCACTCCTTGCTCGCATCGTGCAGCTGGGACCGCGCCTGCTCGGCGGCCGCGTCCTGACGATCCAGCTCCGCGCGGGCTGACTCGATGCTCGTGCCGAGTTCGGGCACGCGTCGCGCCGCTGCCCTGAGCTCACGGGAGCCGAGCAGTCCGCGGGCTGACTCGGCGCGAGCCCGGCGGGCCTCCTCGCCGCGTTCGAGAACTTCGGGCAACGCCGCGACGCTGTCGGTCAGCACGTCGAGCAGCGCGGTGACGGCCGCATCGTCGGCGACGCGATCCTCGCGCGGCGCCTCGTCAGCCTTCGACCGGCGGCGGGGCTTGGGCTGAGGCTTGGGCTTGGACGTGGGAGTCATGATGCTGCCTCTCTCAGATGCCGATGACGTTGAGGGCGTCCCACGGCGGGGGGACGGGCGCGCCGTTGAGGAACAGGATCCCTGTCGAGATGTTGCCGAGGACCGACGCCCCCGAGAGGAACAGGTCGGCCGTGGGCTCTCTGCCGCCCCAGAACCGGTTCTGGGCGACGGCGCCGGTCTCCGCGCGCAGGCGGAGGGCGGTCGTGCCGAACTCCCGGTTGCCGCGGATCTGGTTCGAGGTGACGATCGCATCGCCGCGCAGCCCGATGATCATCGCGGGCGGCGCGTCGCCGGCGCCACCGGCGACGATGTTCGCGTCGACGGTCACGAGCGGGGCGACGATGCGGGCAGATCCGACCGCCGCCGCCGCGGCGACTCCGAAGACCAACGGGCCGAGTCCGGTCACGATGCCGCCCGCTTTCGTGAGGCCGAGCTCGAGGTCGCGGTCGTCGCCGCTGCCGACGAGCAGTCCGATGAAGCGACCGCCGTTGGGGTCGAAATCGGGGTCCGCGGGGTACCTGCGCGACGCGTTGCCCTCGATCTGGGAGCGCGCGAATCCACGCACGGCGATGCCGATCTCACCGCGGCCGCCGTCGACCGGACCCACGCGCTCCACGGTGTTGCCTGCGACGAGCGACTCTGCGACGGCGACGACGTCGATCCCGATCGATTCGCTGCCCATGCTGCGCGCCGTGCCGACACCGCGCACGGTGTTCGATTCGACGGAGGCGTGCGCGGCGTTGACGACGCGGATCGCGAAGACCCCCGCCGCCTCGTCGGTGTCGCGGGAGCCGATGTCCATCAGCGTGTTCCCCGAGACCGTGGCGATCTCGACCGCGGCCTTCTCGTCGATGACGATGCCGTGCTGGGCGAGCTCCACGCGGTTGTGGGTGACCTCGAGCGTCTGCACCGACGCGTAGTCGACGATGCCGTGGCCGCCCACGCCGCGGACGCGATTGCCGTCGATGCGCACCACGTCGCGCACGAGCTCGCCCGGCGGTGTCGGCACGATGGCGATGCCGTCGGTGCGAGCCGGCTGGTCGGAGCGCGGCGCGCCGATCTGGTTGCGGGTGATCGCGAATCCGCCCTCCGAGACCGAGATCCCGGTGCCGCCGACGATCACCGTGTTGTCCTCGATCGCGAAGGAGCTGCCGGGGATGACCGTGCTGGGATAGACGAAGCCGGTGGCGACGATGCCGCCTTCGCGCGCCCGGATGACGGTGTTGTCGGCGACGCGGTTGGCGAGCAGGAACGCGGTGGTGCCGTCGAGCCGCATCCCGAAGTCGCGGCCGATGACGATGTTGTCGCTCGCCTCGAACTCGGCGACGAGCAGCACACGTCGCCGATCCTCCGCGCCGGCGCCTGCATGGCCGATGCCGGTCGGACCGGCGACGATGTTGTCGCGCAGGGTGGTGAGCAGCGCGGTCCCGGCGAGCGCGATGGCGGATCGCGACGGGCCCTCCTGCGCGAGGACGAGGGCGGTGACGCGCTCCACCCTTGCCGCGACCGTCGTGTCGAGCACCACGGCGGAGTCGTTCGCGGCGAGGACCGCGAGATCCTCGATCGTGACGAACCTGCTCTTGGTGACGACGAACCCGTCCGAGGCCGACGCCACGACGATGGATCCGGCGCCCTGTCCGCGGATGCGCAGCGACGTCGCACCGTCGACGCGCACCGGCTCACGGAGCGGGTACAGCCCGATCGCGAGGCAGACGGTGCCGCCGCCGGCGGCCTTGACCTTGTCGACCGCGTCCTGGATGGTGAGCTCGCCGCTGACATGCGACACCGGCGTCACGCAGACGGTGCACTCGCAGCCGCACTCGTCGCAGTTGCCTTCACCGGGCGTCGGCCACTTCGGCCGGCAGTCGGTGACACCCCCTGAGGTGAGGATGCCGAGCCGGACGTAGTGGTGATGGATGCCGAGTGGCGGCGCTGCATCGAGCAGCGGGTCCGCACCCGAGATGTCGCCCGCGGCATCCGCCGCTCGTGCGGGCACGATCCAGTGGTCGCCGGTGCGGAACGCTCCGCCGGCGGAGGAGAAGCCGACGACGAGCCCGTGCTCGAGCACGATCCGATCGGCCGCCGTCCCCGGAACCGGGATCGCGCCGGTCGCGGCGGCCTGGTCGAGGTCGACGACCGTGCCGCCCGCGGTGTTCTTGACGACGCCTACCTGATCCCAGCGGCGCACGCGGAGGTGGCGCTCGGCCGCCTCGTCGATCGTCAGCTGGAGGTCGGCGGGCAGCGCCGACCCGGCGAAGGCGATCGTCCCCTCGGCGTCGTCGACCTCGATGCGGCGCAGCTCGCCGGGCTCGCCCCGCAGCTCGCGGTGGTCGTCGACGACCTCGACCCAGTCGCCGTCGTGGAAGCCCAGCACGTCGTCTCGGCCCAACGACGCGGGGCGCACCGCGGCGCCGGCGTCCAGGACCTCGACGACGGCGCTCGCCACGGACCCGTTGTCGCGCGACCACTTGAACGACGCGGTTCCCGGTTCGCCGGGGTCGTGGATCTCGATCCGGTACGTCTGGTGCTCGAGCCCGCGGTACCCGCCGGTCGGCGGCAGCTCGCACGGGTCGCCGTCGGCGACCGAGATCGTCTCCACCGTGAGCCGTGCGCCGGAGGCCGCGGTCAACGCGGTCCACCCCTCGATGTCGTCGTCGGGGGTCCCGCACGTCGTGCCCGCGGGGACGGCGAAGTGCTTCACCTGCCACACCGTCTGCGTGCGCGCCGTGGTGTCGACGCCGATCGCCGGCTCGATCAGGCCCGGCTCCTCGAGGTGTGTGACCTCGCGCGGCCATACGTCGAGGTACACGAGGTGGGTGCCGTCGGCGGGGAGATCCGGTGGGGCGGGCAGGTACGGCTGCGCCGAATAGGTCACGGTGTCGGGCCCCACCGATTCGGCGAGGATCGGATCGAACGTGTCGCCGGGTTCGGCGCCGTGGTTCTCGGCGACGAGACCGTCGACGTACAGCCGCCCTCGGCCGATCGCGAGATCCCCGCCCGCGATCGCCAGCCTGAAGGCGTCCGGGGCCACCTTCGACACCGCGGCCGTCCCCTGGATGCCGGTCTGCGGCCCGGGTCCGTCCAGGTCGGCGACGTTCGCGCGCAGCCGCCGCTCGAGGATGGCGACCAGCTCGTTCCAATCGCCGTCCAACAGCAGACGGCCCTGCTGCAGCACGACGCCGGAGTGATCCTTGCGTGCGTCGAACGGCACACTGCTGAGGTCAGCACCCATCAGTTCGTCCTCTTCCCGTGTTCATGTCGCGAAGATGCGGTCGGCCGCGAGGCCGAACCGCAGGTACTCGTCGAGGCGGATGCGCAGGTTCGTCTCGCGCTGGGGCGCGTAGAGGCGGTGCGTCACACCCATCTCGCCCTCGTCGTCGGCGCCGAGCCGGATGCGGTCGGGCGTTCCCTCGTGGAGCCGCAGGTAGTCGTGGTCGCCGTAGCGCATCGAGCCGAAGCGCGGGCGTGAGGCCCGCTGCACCGCGAGGGGGTCGTCGGGACGGGGTGCGCAGTGGAAACGTCGGCCGGTGCGAGACCCGTCCGGCAGGAAGGAGTACCGCACACACCCTTGCTGCGTCCGCTCGGCGTGCACGGGGCGCGGCCGAGGATCATCCTCGGCCAGGGCCGCGAGCAGCAGTGAGTTCGAGGCATCCAATCGGATGCAGCGGATGCTGCCGACGATCGTCGACGCGACGATGTCGAGGTCGCCGGCGGCCGCGGTGCCGTCGCCCGTCTCCCAGTCGGCGACGGCCGACACCGTGCGCGGCGACGTGCCGTCGCGGCCGGTGACGGCAACGCCGGTCCGCGACGAGGCGTCCACGATGGAGTCGACGATCTCGATCGTCGCGCCCTCGACCGCGATGATCGGACCGACGACGCTGCGTTCGATCCGCACGCAGGCGAACGGGTCGAGCACGATCAGGCTCGCCCGGGTGGGCGAGGCCGGCGCCCCGGTGGTCGTGCGGGTGATGCCCGGAACGAGCGTCGTGTCGCGGATGACGATGGTGCGGGGCTCGCGATCGGGCGGGTCGATCTCGTCGAGCACGACGGGGGCACCCGAGATGAGCAGGCCGTCGAGCACCACCGTGCTCTTCGCCGCCATGTCGAGCCTCAGCGGCGACGAGAGCTCCAGCAAGGGCCGCGCGCCGGCGTCGGCGGCGAGGCACACCGCCGTGTCGTCGCCGGCCGTCGGGTCAGGCGTGAGCGAGGTGATCGTCACACTCTGCGGGTAGCGGTCGGAGTCGACGATGAGAACCGTGCCCGCCTCTTGCGAGAGATCGAGTTCGGCCTGCAGGGATCCGCCCGCCGAGGCCGTGCGGCGGGGGAAGGGGAGCGGGTCGTCGCCCCGGCGTCGGTTGCCCGCCCCGACGGGCACCGCCATGCCGATCGAGAAGGTCGCGAGCACCCGTTCGTCGGCGCCGAACGGCTCTCCGAACCAGACGCGGCCGAGCGAGGGGTCGATGTGCACGTCGCCCGCCGCGGGCTCGTGCGCCCATGCCCCGCCGCCGCCCGGCACATCGGAGAGGTCGGCGAATCGGATCACCGCGAGCGGGATGGCCTCGGGTTCGCCGCCACCCGTCTGCCGTTCGAGAATGATCGACCGGCGCGCCCGCGACATCGTCGGCCCGTAGACGGAGGGTGCGTGGTCGGCCGCCCACCGGACGGTGAGAGGCTGCGGCACGTCGGGCGGCTCCGCGAGGTGCGCGATGTCGGTCTCGATCCGTGGCTGGCTGAACAGCCGCACATCGGCGCCGAGCGGGTCGAACCGGAACCTGCGGCCATCGGCGGAGGGGTCGGGTGCGAGGGGCGAGCGCTCGATGAGCACCGGCTGCGTGCGCCAGAGGAAGATCGGCACCTTCACGATGCCGTAGCGACCCCGCCGCTCCCGCCAGGTCGAAGCAAGGGGACGGGCGTGCGCCGTGTGCGCGAGGTCGTCGAACGCGGCTCCCTGCTGCATGACGTGGTGGAGGGCTTCGTGCTCCCGCAGTCCCGCGCTCGCCGCCGCATGCGGACGCGTGTGGTTCAGGTACTGCGTCGTCGCGACGCGTTCGAACGACTCGTAGACGCGGGCCGGCCACCCGGTGACATCGCGGGCGAGCTGCTCGATCACCGCGGCGGTCCCTTTGCGACGGCGATAGGCGACCGTGTTCGCGACCTCGGCGCGCGGCGAGACCACCTCGGGCACGACGCCGTGGATCGGCCGGTACCCGACGACGCCGCCGACGTACGGCGTCGCCCACGGCGCGGCCGTCTCGACGAACTGGTCGTCGTACAGCTGCGCCAGCTCCTCTGCGAGCACCTCGAGCTGATCGCCGAAGACATCGAGGAGCTCGGCGAGCACGCCTCCCGCCTCGCCGTCGCGGAGGCGATAGACCGCCGGCAGAAGCTGCCAGAGGTGCGCGGCGGCCGTTGCGGCCTCGGGCTCGGTCATGGCATCTCCTGGAGGGGCGGGAAGGGGTCGGCCGAGAGCGCCAGCAGCTCGGCGCCGAGCGGACTGGGCACCGCGAGAGCAGCGGATGCCGCGACCAGGCGCTTGGCGAGGCCCGGTGCGGTCCCGCGGTGGAACTGGTCGAGATCGATCCCGACCACGCCGACGACGGATGCGGCGACCGCGACGAGCTCGGAGGCATGAACCGGATCGCCCAGCTCCCGGGCGACCGCGCCGAAAGTGTCGCGCAGAGCACGCTCGAGCGACACGAGCACCTTCCCGCGCTCACGATCGGGGTCGGTGTCGACCTTGAGGGCGATCCGGAAGTCCACCAGCCGGACGGGCACGACCGCGACCCTCACGAGCGGATCGCCCCAGCGCCGGAGTTCGCGCTCGAGCCGCTCGACGATCTGCAGGGGCGGCGCCGCGCCCGCAGCATCCGTCACCGTCACCACGATGAGTGGTCCGACATTCGCCGGCAGCACGTCCGCCCGTGCCTTGCCGATGCCGGCGAATGCGAGCGAGAAGTCGGCGTAGTCCACGAGCGACACCGTGCGGCCGAGGGTGCGCACGGGGATCGGGATGGCCCGCCGTGCGTCGGCCTCTGTCTCGGGATCGACGCCGCCGACGGCGGGTGCGGGGTTCGTCACGCCCTTGAGGCCGAGCGGTCGGTCGAGGGCGATGCCCAGCTGGTCCTTGCGGACGTTGCCCGCCGCGCCGACGCCCTTGCGGTGGCGGGCACGCACGTTCGTCGATCCCGTCGATGGCCGCGCGCCGTGGACGCCGTCGCCGAACACGACGCTGATCCCGCCGTCCGGGTCGTCCCGCGTCTCGTACACGCGATCGGTCGCCCCGGCGGTGGCCGTCGTCGCAACCTCGGTCCAGCGCACGTCGTCGACGCGCACCTCGAGGGTCGACGCGGTGCCCCGCGGTGTCTCGGCACGGACGAAGGTGAGGGGGGACTGCTGCAGGCGGTACGCGGCGAACGGCACGCGGGCGTCGCCCGAGCCGAGAAGCTGCGTCACGGTCTCGCCGTGCGTCGCGCGGGCGGCATTGCCGAAGACGACGGCGGATGAGCGGGTGGGGGCGATCGTCGGCGCGGACGCGAGCGTCAGAAGCGTTCTGCCGCTGGGGACGGGCTCGGCGGATGCGACCACGACCGGCTCGCTGACCGTCGTGCCCGCGGCATCCGTCCCCGACAGGATCACGGTGCGTCCCGCGACCATCTCGTGCGCGTCTCCGTCGACGAGGATCGTCGTGCCCGCGATCGCGGAGGTGACCGGAACCCCGGCGAGCGTGAGCGGCTCGGGGACGGCGAGCACCGTCACGTCACGCGGGGAGAGGTCGACGCCCAGAGCGGGTCCTGTCAGGCCGAGTGCCGTCGTCCTGCCGGAGACGCCCCAGATCGCGAGCGAGGCCTCCCGCACGCTCGCGACGCGGAACCGGCCGTTGGTCGCCGCCGCGTCGAGCACGAGCCACGACCCGATCGGGATCTCCGGGTGGGCGCCGTCGAGGAACGTGGAGGTCGTGTCGCCGGAGGACGTGGTCGCGAGGAAACCGCTGTCGGTGTCGGGATTGAGGTACGTCGGCGGGTCGGCCTCGGGGTCGGCGAGCACCCAGACGGGAGCGTTGTGGGCGAAGACCGCGAACCGGCGGCGGAACACGAACACCCGCAAGTCGGTGATCGGCATCGACGGCGGCATGGTGGACGCGACGCCGCCGGACCACGTGACGTGCGTCACGCCGGCCTTCTCGATGACCTCGACGGAGTCGAGGCTGCGAAGGTCCCATTCGGTGCCGAGCTCCGGTCCCGTGAACAGGAGCGCGTCGCCACGCGCGAGCCCCAGGGTGGTGCCTTCGAACCACGCCTCTGTCGGCGCGGCCACCTGGGGGAAGGGGAGGGTCGGCACGACGGGCAGGGCGTTCCACTCGGGGCGCGCCTCGATCTGCTCGACGGTCTCGAACGTCTGCGGTCTTTCGTCCGGCCCCGGCACGCTCTGCACCCGAAGCCCGACGGGCAGCGTGAGCGCGGTGGGCACGGCGGGCGGAGCGATCCCGGGATCCTTCATCGACTCGGGCAGGGGTGCCGGCGGCTTCTCGAGCGAGAACGCGAGGGCGACCTCGGCGGCCGCACCGCGACCGAGGCGATACGCGACGAGGGCGCCGAGCTCCTGCAGCGACGTGCGCTCGGTCGCGGTGCCGAGATACGCCTCGTTCGCGAGGCGCTCCGTGTAGAACGTGAGGATGTCGGCGGTCACGGCGAACGCGTCGAGGAGCGCGACGGTCGCGTCGTCGGCGTCGCGTGTGCGCAGCCCCCGCAGCGCCGGCCGCGCCTCGTGCGGCTGGGGCGGGTCGATGGCGGGAGGGATCGCCTGTGTCGGCGGACTGGTGTCGCGGGAGAGCCCTGCGATCATGGCCGAGAGGAAGTCGCCGTGCGTGCCCGACCGGTACCGGATGGAACGCAGGCCCGGACGGTTGGCGACCGGCAGCGGCGGTGCAGCAGCCGCACGGCACGCGGCGCAGCCGCAGGCCGAGCGGTGGGCGCTCATGATCCGCCTCCGTAGGTCAGCGCGAGCACCCCGCGCTCGGGGAAGTCGGGATCGTCGTCGAGCCTCGCGATCTCGAGGCGCCCCATCGGCAGGACGCCGGAATCGATGCCGTTCGACCACGGCTCGTGCTGTCGTTGGAAGCTCAGGACCTCCACGGACTCGACGCCCGGCACCGCGTGAGCGGCCGCGAGGATCGTCGAGAGGTAGACGGGCCTGCCGAACGTGAAGCGGTCGGGGTGGAACAACCCCAACCGCCCGTCGGGCAGTACCGCGTCCGACAGTGCCGACCGCAGCTCGCGGGCGACCGAGGAACGGTGGTGGCCGTGCTCGACGCACACGAACAGCGAGACGTCGAGCGGCACGAACGCCGGCCCGTCGACCTCGAGGTCGTACCCCGCCATGCGGTAGCGCTCGAGCTGCGCGCGCAAGGCCGCCTCGAACCCGGCGTCGACCCCGCGTCCGCCCCGGCGATCCGCCGTGACGAACACCGTGTGCCACGACCCGGTCCAGCGGAATGTCGCCTCAGCCTTCTCGACTCCGGGATGCAGCTGCGCCTTGGCCGCGTAGTCCGAGGTCGTCACCGCCCGTTCCTGGATCGACAGGGTCGCCGGGGCGTCGCGCCGGATCTCGTCCCCGGTCTCGGCGTCCACGCCGCCGAACGCCGCCATCGGGTTCACGACCCCGACGACGTCGTTCTCGTCCCCGACGAGGTAGGCGAGGCTCTCGCGCCCGATGTTGCCGGCGACGCCGTTGCCGACGCGGTAGGTCGCGCGGAACGCGGTGCGCTCCGGTGGCCGGGCGCCGTGCTCGTCGTCGCCGAACCTCAGCAGCACCGTCCCGTCGTGCTCCTGCTCGACCACGAACGCGCGGTGCTCGCCGTCGCTCGCGATGAGATCGGGGCTCGGATGCCACTCGTGCCCGGCGCCGCCGGGCTCTTCGCCCGTGAGCGTCACCGCCGGCGCCGCGGACCGGAGATCGCCCGAGCGGACCGCAGAGGCCGACTCCCATTCCTCGAGCACCTCGAGCGTGTCGTCGGTGACGTTCTCGCGCAGCAGCCAGGCGCGCCCGCCGAAGCTCAGGGAGTGCAGCATCCCTGATCCCCGCACGATGGCCTCGTCGCCGATCTGCGCGATGCCCGCGGCGGCGAAGAGCGCCTGCAGCCCATCCTTCGACGCGCTGCCCTGCAGCTCCGCCTCCAGAGCCGCGGTGAACGGGGCCGTCGCGAGCACCTCGCGATCGTGGACGACGGTGCGCGTGAGCGGCGACTGCATCAGCGAAGGGTGGTACCGGGCGGGAATGCGTCCGCCCTCGTCGTCGCAGTCGGCGGCGACCCGCACGAGTCGCGAGAGCGGCACGGCCCCCAGCGGCTCGCCGTCTCCGCTCTCGCCGGCGACGGTCGCCCCGTGGTCGGCGAGCACGATGTTGCCCCACGCGACCGCGGTCTCGATCCCGTCCACGGCGATGCACAGCGCGGCGGGAAGGGCATCCTCCTCGTGCCAGCGGATCTCGGTGACGTCCTCCTCGCCGCTGTCGAAGAGGGTGCCGGAGGGGTCCTTCGACGCCCGCACCTCGACCAGTCGCACGGCGAAACGGCGACGGGGGTCGGCATCCGCCGCGACGCGCGTCGAGGGGGAGACGGTCTCGGCGAGCACGAGCACCTCGCCCGCGCGCAGCGCAGGGTGATCGCCCCGCAGCGTCGCCGATGTCGTCCCGGGCTTCAGTGTCTCGTCGAGGCGCCCCCAGGTCCAGAAGCGCAGCTCGGAGAGGTCGTGGTCGAGCAGCGCGCCGTGCACGGTCTGGAACTCGACAGGCTGCGCGTCGATGACCCGCTCGTAGTCGCGCGTGTCCTTCTCCAGCCGCTGGTCGTCGACTCCGGGAACGCGCGTGAGCAGCCGCGTGCCCGCCGCGAGAGGGACGTCGACGGCGCCCTCGCCCACGAGGAGCCGCGCCCACACCCGGGCGCTCGCGCCGTCGTGCACGCGGTAGTCGACGAGGCGCGCGTGGCGTCGAAGTGAGATGCGGCTGCGGGCAGTTCCGAGGTAGGCCTCGGTCGCCACGGCGTCCTGCCGATACGACAGCTCGTCGGCGGCGTAGGCGAGCAGCTCGACGAGCATGACGCCGATGTCGGCAGACGACCTCTCCGTCCATCCCGGTGCGAGCAGCGCCATCCGCTCGAGCATGACTCGGCGGAAGCCCTGGTAGTCCTTCGCGAGGTAGTCGATCGGCGGCGGGTGGTGCACACCAGCCGGGCAGGTGCACGGCTGGAGGCAGTCGAGGTCGCTCGGGCACTCCACCTTGAACGAGAAGGGCACACCTGCCAGCAGCGGGTCGAAGCCCGTCGGCGGGTCGGTGGTTCCGGGCGTGCGCAGGCGGAGCGTATAGAGGGAGAAGTCGCCCCACCGTGCCGTGCGCACGACGAGCAGCGTCGCGGGGTCGTCGTACCCGTCGATGAGGCCGAGCTCGGAGCCGGTGAGGTCCGTGCCGGCCTTCGCCCACTCCACGGCGACCGGGCGGATGCGCTCGCCGCCTTCGAGCGCGATCCACGTGCGGTCGAGACCCGCCGGCACCGGCAGCAGCAGGCGGACGACGAGCGTCCGCTGGCGCAGGTCGGCCACGGATTCCTCGTGGTCGCGCACCTCGAGGAACTCGATGCCGTTGAGCACCCCCGCGAGCTTCACCGCCATGAGGCGGCGCTGATCGCCGCACGTGTAACAGGTCATGGCGACACCCCCGGCGGGGTGCGGAATGTCTGCACCTCGTGCGATCCGGTCGCCCGCACGACGTACGCGATCGTCGCGACGAGGGCTGCGTCGCGAGCTTCGACCTCGACCGACTCGATCGCGATGACGTTCGCGAGCTCGCGCTCAAGCGATGCCTGGATCAGGAACTGGGATGCCGCGGCCGCTTCCGGTCCGCCGGGTGCGAAGACCTGCGCGAGCAGCCCCGCTCCGAACTCGGGCCGCATGACGCGCTCGCCGGGGGAGGTGAGCAGCACCTGCTCGATCAGGTCGCGCACGTGCTCGTCGCGGCCGGTGGTCGCCGTGCGCCCGGTGCCGTCCACGGCCCACGGGAAGTCGAGGGTACCGCTCATGACGCGACCACCCTCGGCTGCACGGCGCCCGGGATCAGCGGCGCGCCGGTCGCGACGGTGAGGGACGACCCGGTCGCTACGGCGACGGGGACTCCGCCCGCCAGCACCCGGACGGCTCCGGCGACCCATTGCCCGCTGACGTCGAACGGGCCCGACGACGTCGAGAGGGAGCATCCCGCGATCGCGTACTGCGTCGCGAGCGTGACGACGGGCGCGCCCGCCACCAGCACCCGCGGGAAGGGCGACACCGCCGTCGCCACCCCGCCGTGCGAGCACAGCACGGAAGAGGCCTGAGTGAGCACGGGTCCCGGCATCCTTCCTCCTACGTCACCGTGAGGGCGCCCGCGTTGATGCTGACGGTCGGACCGACCATCGAGATCACGGCGCCCTTGCCGTTGCTGATCGTGATGCCGACGTCGCTGACCGAGATCATCGCGCCGGTCGTGGTCTTGATGAGGATGCCGCCGGTGGGCCCCGGCGTGTCGCTGATGGTGATCGAGTTGCTCAGCAGCGTCTGGAAGGTGAGGCCCGACACCCCGGGCGGCACGATGCGCGCGGCTGCCGGCACATCGGCGGGGGAGTAGAAGCCGCCGACCCAGACCGGGTAGTCGGGGTCGCCGCCCTCGAACTCCACCCAGACGCCCGCCCCGATGGCCGGGACGGTGAAGACGCCGGTCTGGGTGCCGGTGACGGGCAGGCACGGCATCGCCCACGAGCTCGGCGGGATGCCGATCGACGGGACGAGCACCTGGATGCGCCCCATCTGCATCGGGTCGATGTTGTTGACGCACGTCCCCCGGTATTTGCCGAAGAGCTTCTTGGTGGCGACGGCGGTCTCTGTGTCGCTCATACGGGCACCTCCGGGACGGTGGACAGAAGGGCGTTGCGGGCGAGGGTGAACGACTGCGTGTAGCTGCCGCGCGCGATCTTGTGGGTGACGCTGCTCACGTAGTAGAGCCCGTTGAAGGCGTCGCCGGCGCCGCGCACCCCCACGAGCCCGCGCGATCTGAGCACGCGGCCGTAGCGGGCGACATCGAGCTGACCGGTGCCGGTGACCATGTCGTCGTGCTGCCCCGCGTACGCGATGCCCTTCATGATCGCCGCCGGGGCGCTGAGCTTCGCCGTGCCGGGCAGGAAGGTGAGCTTCGGCGGAAGCGGCGGCACGAGGCCGAGCATGGGTCGAAGCGGATTGATGTCGGGGATGGGGATCGGGATCGGCGCCTTGCTCCAGGGCTCGTGCACCGTCACGACCGGCAGCTCCTTCGCCTCCTTGTTGAGCGTGAAGTTCAGCCCGGTCACGTTGTCGTGCGGGCCGTCGAGCCCGCCGTCGAGCGCGCGCTGCGGGATGCCGAGACGCACCTCCGGTCCCCAGTAGGCCTTGCTCAGGCCCGGGACTGGACCGGGGTCGATGTAGAAGACGTAGCCCGCCTCGTGCGCGAGGCTCCTGAGGTACGCGTAGTCCGTGCCCTGGTGGCGGGGGATCTTCTCGGTAGGGATCGGCGGGTCCTCGACGAGCGCGGGGATGACCAGGGGCGCGACGCCGAGCGCCGCGTACTTCGCGAGCACGGCGAGCGCGCGCACCGCGACGGGCATCGCGGGGTAGGGGATGCCGTCGAGTTCGAAGATGTCCATGACGGCGGTGAGGTCCTTGCCCTTGACGTGCAGCGTTGCGGTCGTCCCGTCGGTCTTGAACTCGTGGTCGGTCATCACGCCGTCGGCGAGGACCTCCGTCGACCCGCCGATCGTCACGGCGAGGACGATGCGCAGGAGCGGGATCGAGACGCCCCCGGTGAGGAGGAACAGCGTCGAGAGGGGCGACTTCTTGGGCACATCGAAGACGAGCTCGAACCCGCTCTGGGTGTCGCCCGAGCCGTTCTCGATCGTCACCTCGCGCAGCGCCTCCACGAGCGACTGCGGAGCCGGCACGGCGATCGCGGGTCCCGCGTACAGGTGCAGCCGCACGGGCTGCGACGACAGCTCAGCCATCGGCCCCCCTCATGTCGACGGGCAGGGTGACGCGCACGACACGCCCGGGAGGGCCGGCCATGCCGGCGGGGTCGATCACGCCGTTGGCGTCGGCGAGGCGCCACCACAGTTCAGGGTCGCCGTAGTGCCGGGCCGCGAGGAGGTCGCGCCGGTCGCCCTCGACGCACCGCACCTCGTAGAGGGTGCTGAAGCGCTCCGGCTTCGGCACCAGCCGTCGCCGCAGGAATGCGACGGGCACGGGCTCGACGCCGGGCTCCGCGTCGGCCACGTGCTGGGCGGTGCCGACACCGGCGTACCGGCTCGTGGGCGGCAGCGGATTCTGCGGCACGACGCCGGCCGAGAGCAGCTGCTGCAGCGGATCCACCATGTCAGAGCTCCTTCACGCCCAGCGCCGACGGCGGCGCCGAGCCGGCCTGCTTGGCGAGCGCCTCGCGGGAGCGGAGGTGCGCCATGAACAGCTGACCGCCGCGGTGCTCGAAACCGAGGTCGTCGACGGTGAGTACCCTCATGCCGAGCGAGACCGTCGCCCGGATCGGGTTGAGCTGCGCGTCGAACGCGTCTTCCGTGATGGAGAGGTCGGTGATGCGCACCGGCACGACGCGGTTCGGTCCCCACACGAACAGCAGCAGGGGCGTCTCGATCGCGAGCACCTCGAGCGCGCCGCCACGGGCGATCGAGTCGTTGCCCTGCAGCGCGTCGCTCGTGGGCTGCACGAGCAGCTCGAGCGCAGCGAGCTGCGGATGGATGCCGACCTCGGCCGCCGTCCGGTTCTGATCGGGGTGTTCGAGCCGATCGGTCGCGTCGATCTCGGCCTCGACCTTGATGGTCTCGGCCGCAGCGCCCATGATGCGCAGCGCTTGGGATCTGTCGCCCCCCGACTCGCCCGCCGCCTGCACCTGCATCGTGCGACTGAGGGAGTCGGGGTTGTACTGCAGGGCGATCGTGCGCAGCGTCCGCCCGCTCTTGACGTCGACCTGCACGAGGCCGCCCTTGATGAGCCGGGGTGAAGTCATGGCCGCTTCGCCGCCTTGTCTTTCGGGAGCGCGCTGTCGAAGTACGCGTAGGTCGCCGGACGCAGGGACTGCAGCAGCTCGGGGGACGAGACGTACAGCGCATACGCCTCGGCGTAGCTCTCCTTCCAGGCGGTGGTGCCGTACTGGGTCGCCGCGCCCCCGTCCCTCTCCGTCGCCTCGCGGAACGGCTTGCCCTTGGCGTCGCCGCCCTCGTCGACGTTCGCGGTGGTGCCGCTGAAGCTGACGGTCGACCCGGACTCCGTCGTCGTCGCGGCGAGGGCATCTCGCGCGGTCTTGGTCGCGCCCTCCGCAGCCTTGATCGCCTTCTCTGCCGGACCGCCCAGAGGGTAGTTGCCGGCGGCGTCGGCGTGCTTCGCGAGCGTGGCCGCCTGGGCCGCGCCGGCGGATGTGTACTTCGCCATCGCCTTGCGCATGTTGCGGTCATCGATCGCATGCCCGATCTCGTGGAGGATCACCTGCGATGCGTAAGAGAGAGCGGAGCCCTTGCCGGCGAAGCGCACGTCGGACGCGTCGAAGGCGGTCTTGCGGATCGTGACGGTATGCGTTCCCGCGTCGTACTCCCCGTCCTCTCCCGCGGGCGGGTCGCCGACGACAACGGTGATGCCCTGCACGAGGGCGAGATGCGCCGCGGGGACACGTGACACCGCGCCGCGCAGGGCTTCGAGCTGGCCGCCGGTGAGGGAATGCGTGATGCCGGCGGTCTTGATCCTCCCGGCGATCGGGTCGGGCGGCGGCTTCTTTCCGGGTTCGGGCGGTCCGGGGACCGCCTGACCGGGCGGTGCGGTCGCGGCGCCGAGCTGTTCGACGAGCACCCTCGTCGTCGCCGTCCCACCGGCGGGTGCCGGCGGCGCGGTGTGGGTGAAGCGGTAGAGCCCGTCGATCCCGCCGTGCTTGGCGAGGTCGAGCCTGAGGGTGATCGTGCTGTTCTCCGGCAGCACTGTGGGCGTGGCATCCATCAGCTGCCCGACGAGATTCTGCATGCCCTTCGCCGGCACCGCGCTCGCCGAGCCGTCGATCGTGATCGTCGTCTTCGCGGGCGGCGTGTACGGCGTGGCGTTCGCCTGGAACGACGTGTCGGGCGACGGGATGCTCACCGGCATGTCCGCCGTGATCTGAATGCGCTTGCGATCGGCCTCCGGGAGGGCCATGAGCGTCGTCGCCGGCGCGACAGGAGCCTTCGGCTGACGGCGCACGATGGGAGGACCGCTGACCCGGTGCTGCGCGACGTGAGCGAGCTCGTGCGAGAGCCTGCGCCGGCCCTCCTCGGTGCCGCGCTGCTCACGCCCCGGCGCGAACGCGATGCGACGGCCGACCGTGAGCGCCTCCGCACCCGCGCGCTCGGCGGTGTCGGCGGCCGCGGCATCCGTATGCACGCGGACGTCGCTCGCGTCGAGGCCCGGTGGCGCAGCCAGCCGCTCGGCCGAGTCGAGGGCGCGCCCCTCGCCGTCGAGCCGGACGTCGAGCTCTGTCGATGCTGCCGACCCGTGCGTGGGCACCGCCGCGAACGACCAGCCGGTGAGGGACGGAGCAGCGGCGACGGATGCCTCGGCGAACCGCTCCGCCATGCGCTCGGCGGGCGCGTCCGCATGCCCGACCGCGTGCACCCCGCTCGGGCGATCGGACGCGGGAGCAGCGGAGTGGACATGCGCGAGACTCACGGCGCACCCCGTCCCGCGAAACGCAGCTCCGGCACCGGAACGGGCCTCAGACGCCGGCGGTAGTCCTCGGGCGTCGTCGGCGCGTATCCGCGCACCGCGAGCAGCACACCGCTGTTCGGATTGACGCAGACGGCGAGACCGCGCGCGGCGTAGACGCGCTCGCCGCCGGTGATCGTCAGCGGCCCGAACACGTGGTCGAGCTCGGCGTCGGGTTCGCCGAGCTCGGGGATGGCGAGAAGGCCTCCGTCACCGTCCACGGGCATGACGCCCTCGACCAGGACGACGCGGCCCTCCCGGACCCACGCGCGCAAGCCGTCGCTGAACGACCGTGTCGCGAGCGGGACCCACGAGGTGACCGCGGGCGGATCGCCCAGCAGCCCGTCGAACGTCGATGCGGTGCCGGCCACGATGCCGAGCGTCTCCGCGGCGTCGGCGGGCAGGCCGGTCCACCCCGACACGTCGGCGGCGTCGAGGAGCCGTGAGAGCGCATCCGTCATGGCCGACTCCCGCTCGCCGTGCCGCCGATGCGGTCGACTTTGCCCAGGAAGTAGGCCGTCCACACGTTGTCGGCGCCCACGACGTCGACGAGGCGCTGCGCCTCGGTGATCGAGGTGTACGCGCCGGGTGGGGTCACGGTGATGGGTGGCAGCGCGGCCCAGGATCTGCCCTCGACCGACTCGCGCGTCGGCCGGTGCGACAGGAGCCGACGACCGCTCTTCGACCACACGACATCCGTGAGCAGGCTGTCGACGCCCTCCATGAGGGTGTTCCACTCCCGCTCCGACTTCTCCTTCAGCCTCACGGCGTACCGCCGGTAGTCCGCGTGTGCGAGGGTGTGGCCGTACTCGTGGATGAGGGTCTGGAACATGTCCCACCGTGCCGCGCGGTCCTCGTCGACGTCGCCGGTCTGGAACATGTCCACGTAGATCTGCCCCCCGACCTGTGCTCCGCCCCAGTTGCGGTCGATGTAGATGAGCTTGTCGGCGGTGGTCTGGGGATCGTCCTCCCACTTCTCGCTCACCCCGTCGACCACGGCGGCCTGGGCTACGTCCTCCAGTGCCTGCGCCTCGTCGTTGCGCTTGTCGCCGATCGTCTCTGGCCGCGCGTCGCACTCGGCGTTGATGGCGTCGAACGCGGCGTCCGAGCGGAAGTAGTAGCGGATCTGCTGCAGGGCCCACGCGACGCGGTCGGCCGGATCGGCGGACTTGACGGCGGTGGTCTGCCGGTGGTGCCAGGAGAACAGCGTCTGCGGCTTGCCGTCGCCGCCGAAGGTCAACTCGGGCCGCGCACCCGGGTTGTAGAAGTTGCCGAAGACGCCGTCGGTCGCATCCTTCGCAGGCTTCGCCATGCGCTCTATCTCGGAGGGCTTGGACGCGGTGCCCGCCGCGCGGGCGCTCTCGTAAGCCTTGTCGATCTTCACCGCCAGGGCCGCTGCGACCAGCGTGCGGTACTTGCCTCCGGGCGCGAACATCGCCTTGCGCTCGGCTTCCTCCTTCGCCTTCGCCTCGGCTTCGGCCTTCCTGCGAGCGGCCTCCTCCTTGCGCTTCGCCGCTGCTTCCCTGCGGCGTTCAGCGGCCGACTTCTTCGGCTTCGCCGATGCCGTGGTCGACGCGGCCGTCGGCGGTGTCGCGGGGTCCGGCGGTGTGGTGGGTGGCGTCGGCTTCGGCTTCACCGGGCGAGGCGGGGTGAGCGCGTCGCGCGCTGCCTTCGCCTTGTCGCCGGAGACCGGCGAGGTGGTGGCGAGGGCGTCGTCGGCGGAGGCGGGCAGGTCGCGATGAAGCGTGTCGGCGATGAACAGGTCGAGTGCGCGGACTCTGTGACGCAGCTTCCGCTCCTTCTTCGCGAGCCGCCGGCGCTCGGCGTCGTCCGTCGCCGCGACGCGCTCCCGGGTGACCGCCTCGAACTCGCCCTGCCATCGGGGGCGCGTCGCGTGCAGCACATGGTCCCGCGCCTTCCGGCGATCGGCGGGGGAGAGGCGGGCGACGACCGCAGCGGGGTCGTCGCCGTAGTAGTCCTCCTCGAACCGGGCGTCGAAGCGGGCGCCGTCGAACGCGAAGGACGGCGACCCGGCGGGGATCTCGGGCCCGACCACTTCGACGGTTCCCCGGGAGAGAGCCTTGCCCCCTCCGGCGAAGCGCCGGGCGACGAGATCGTCGAGGCGATCCTGCTGGGCGCCATGGAGATTGTCCTCGAGCGACGCGTAGCGCTTCGCCGGTTCGCGGAACACCACCAGCAGTTCGTCCGGCGTGGCGAGCTCGACGAGATCGAGGATGGCGTCCTCGTCGTCGTCGAGTGTGGGTCCGTCGATCATCTCGTCGATGAGCAGGCCCATCTGCTTCCCCGTGAGCTCCCATCCCGGGCTGCCGGCCTTCCATCTGCGCACGACCGCGCGGGCCTTGTTGTCGGCGTCGTACGAGCCGTCGTGCGATCCGGCCTTCGTGATCGCCTTCACGTAGGCCAGGAGCTCGGCGTCGCTCCATGAGCCCTCGGCGCCGAAGAAGACCGCAAGCTTCTCCCAGAAGCTCCGCCGCTGCACGCGGGCCGGTGCCCCGGTGGAGCGTGGTGCGGCGCCCCCACGCTGCTGGACGACGTGGGCGAGCTCGTGGGCGATGAGGTGCCGACCCGCCGGGTTCGACGGGTCGAAGCGGCCCGAGCCGAACACGATGTGCTCACCGACGGTGAACGCCGTGGCGTCGACTCCGGCGGCTGCGCTCGCCGCCTGCGGGTCGTCGTGCAGCCTCACCGACGAGAAGTCGTAGCCGAAGCGCGCCTCCATCGAATGCCTGAGGCTCGGATCCAGCGCCCGGCCGCCGCCTCGGGTCGCGGCATCCACTCCCGTCGTGTCGAAATCCTCCGTGGGCGCCGCCTCGCTCGTCGTCGCCGGGGCACGCTGCACCTCTTCGCGCTTCTTCTGCTCCTCCGCCTTGACGGCGTCCTCGGGCTTCTTCTGCTGTTCGGACTTCGGCGCGGCGAGCGGCGGCACGAGTGGGAAGGGGAGACCTGGCACCTGACCGGCCGGGGCGAACTTCTGCCGCGCCACGACGGACGCGATCGCGGCGTCGCTGACCTTCTTGTCCTGTTGCGCCTGGAGGCTCTTGATGATCGGGTCGTTCCTCAGCCGTGCGGTGTCGGCGGCGATCGCCGCCGTCTTCCTGTCGGCCGCGCTCTGTCGCTTCCCGCCTCCCTTGGGCAACTGCTCCGTGTAGCCGAGCGTGAGTCCGAGCCCGACGTCGCCGAAGCCCACGCCGCGGCCGCCCGGGCGCGGATCGCCCGCGAGAAGCCCGGGGACGCCCTCGGCCCTCACACCGACGCTCAGACCGGGCGGCACGATGTCCTTGACCTTCGGAATCGACCCGAGCGGCAGCGTTACATCCTTCCCAGAGACCGCGAGGCCGCTCGCGGCGACGGCCGACAGCAGCGGGCTGTCCTCGATGACCTCGCGGACCTTCTTGCCGCTGGGCAGCTCGGTCTCGGTGGCCGCCTCCACCGCCTTGCCCGCGCCCTCCTTGTAGGCCTCCGCCTGGGGTCGCGGCTTGTCCTCGAGCTTCTTGGGCTGGTCCTCGTCACGATGGACGGATGCCTCGGCCGGCACGGTCGCGAACGACCAGCCCGTCACGCTCCCGCCGCGAGCGACGATGTCCGCGGCCCGGTCGGCCTGGCGCTCCGTCGCGTCGTGGCGATGCGACACGCGCCGCGGGGGTGCGGCATCCGTGCCCTTCGCCGGGGGAGCGGGAGTCCTGCTCATCGCGGCGCCCCTTCCCGGATCCGGTCGCGGGCCGTCGCCCACGTGCTGCGCGCCACCTGGGCGGCGAGGTCCTCGCGATCGGTCACCGGCCGCGCACGGCGCGGCGCGGCGGCCCAGCGCGGCGGCTCGTCGCCGCGCCGGTCGGCGGTCGCCAGCTCGCTCAGGCGCTCCGCGATGAGCGGCCCGATCCCCTCGGCGAGCTCGGCCGGAACGCCCCGCAGCACGAGGCGCTCGATGTCGATGTCGATGCGCGTCATCTCGCACCGCCTCGGAGCGCCCCGGTCTCTGTGGCGGTGAGCGCGCGCTCGGACTTCGCCGCCTCGCGCGTGGCGGCGCGCAGCAGGTGCTCGGCACCGACGGCGACGCCCTCGCCGGCGGCGGCGAAGGCCGCCGAGAGGGCGATCTGCCGGATGGCGCCGCCGCTGAGCTGGATGCGGGCGAGCGCCGCAGGATCGACGTCCGCGAGCGGCGTCGCGGCCGGGAACACGCGCCGCCAGATCTCGGCGCGCGACGCCTCGTCGGGGAAGGGGAATTGCACGACGAACCGGATGCGGCGAAGGAACGCCCGGTCGACGTTGCCCCGCAGGTTCGTGGTGAGGATCGCCAGGCCCCGATAGGACTCCATACGCTGCAGCAGGTACGCGACCTCGAGGTTCGCGTAGCGATCGTGGCTGTCCTTGACGTCGCTGCGCTTGCCGAACAGCGCATCCGCCTCGTCGAAGAGCAGCACGGCGCCCGATGCCTCGGCAGCGTCGAACACGGTCGACAGATGCTTCTCGGTCTCGCCGATGTACTTGCTCACGAGCGCGGAGAGATCGATGCGGTAGAGGTCGAGGCCCAGGGACGCGGCGAGCACCTCGGCCGCCATCGTCTTGCCGGTGCCGCTCTCGCCCGCGAAGAGCGCGGTCACCCCCAGTCCGCGGTCCGAGCGGCTCGCGAACCCCCAGTCGTCGAGCACGGTCGCGCGGTGACGCACGTGCCGCTCGATCTCGCGCAGCAGTTCGCGCTGGCCCTCGGGCAGCACGAGATCCTCCCACCTCGCGCGCGGCTCGATGCGCTGTGCGAGCGCACCGAAGCCCGTGCGGGAGCGCTCGCGAACAAGGCGGCGCAGGGTCGCGACATCGCGGTCGGTGAGGCCGAGCCACTCGGCGGCGACCGCGGCGACGACCCCCGCGGGCAGGCGGAAGTGCTGCGACAGCTCACGTTCGGCGACGACGATCGCGTCGGCGGTCCTCGTCGCGTCGACCTCCAGGGCTGCGCGCCACAGCGCCGCCTCCTCGCTTGCGGTGGGCAGGGGCACGGTGCGGGCGAGGGTGACCCTGCCGGCGACGTCTCCGGGGCCGTCGGTGACGACGACCTCGGCCTCCAGCAGCGCGAGCAGTCGCGCGTCGTCGGTGGCGATGAGCCGCCCGTCGAGGACAGCCTCCCGGTCGAGCACGGCGGCGGTGTCGGCCGGGTCGCGCTCGGCGGCCGCGGCATCCCGCACGGAGAGCACGCCGCCCCCGAGGGACGCCGCCAGGCGGGCGACGACGCCCGCTCGCGTGTCGGCATCCGCGCCGTCGAGCCGCACGAGCACCCGCCCGTCGACCGCGCGCACCGCGGCGGCGAGCTCATCGGCCAGCGCGGTCTGCGCCGCGGTGAGGCCGCCCGCGAGCAGGTCGGCGACGAGTCCGTCGAGACGGCCCGGCCCGAGGCCGGTGAGGCGGTGCAGCACGGCTTCGTCGATGCGGAGGGGACGCAGCGCCAGGATGTCGCCGGCCCCGAGCCTCACCAGCCGCCGACGTCGCAGGGGCCGGTCGGGCGAGAGCGCGTCCCAGTGCGCCGCGGGCAGCACCGAGAGCGCGAGCCCGAAGGTCGGCGACGGCGTCCCGCCCTGCGCCGCCGCCACATCAGACGCCACCTGCGCGTCCAGTTCCACGGCGGCGGCGAGCATGAGCACGTCGCACTCGAACGCGGAGAGCCCGAGCCGGTGGCCGAGGTCCGCAAGCGGTGAGTCGTCGGTCCTGGGTCGGGGCGCGTCATTGCCGCGCAGCAGCGCCGCGATGCGGGCGAGCTCCGACACGAGCCGCTCGCGCGGTGCGTCGCGCGGCGGGTCCGGCTCGCCGAATGCGGCGGTGGTGCTCATGGGACCGTGATCCTCTGCACCGGATCGAACGCGGGCGGGTCCGGCGGGATCTTCGGGCTCAACAGGATGAGCCGGCTCTCGGCGCCGTCGACGGCGAGGCGCACCCATTGCGGCCCGCCGGGGACGTCGCCGCACGCGAAGACCAGCGTGTCGGTCACCGTTGCGTGCGGCTGCGCCCGCGCCACGGCGCCGCCGAGCGTGAGGGTCGCCCGCTGACCGGGCCGGACCTCGGGCGAGACTTCGATCGTCGCGGTGACGTCACCGGTGCCGCCGTCACGGACCGCGCCGGTGGCGCCGCCGAACCGGATGACGGGGGCGAGGAGCATCGCCGCGGTGTTCGTCTCGCGGGGGATCGTCTCGGTGGGCGGTGTCAGCGAGACGCGCACCGTCCACACGCCCGCGGGCCATGCGGCGTCCGCCCCGGGGCTCGCCGGGAGGGGCACGTCGACGACGTCGCGGCGCGTGTTGACGCCGATCGGCACGACGATCGGCGCGGCGAGCGCAGGATGCGAGAAGCGCACCTCCACGCCTGTCCCGTCGAGGTGGGCCCCCTCGACGCGCACGCTCTCGCCGAGTGCCGCGGCCGGCTGCGGCGCCGGCGGGACCACGCGGAACAGCGTGGGGACGGGTGGCAGCAGATCCGGGTGCACGAAGACACCGGGCTCCCGCCCGCTGTTCGCCGCCGGATCGCCCCGCGTGAGCACCGGCAGCCCGCTGCGCACCGGCTTGGTCGCCTCGATCAGCACCACCGTCACGAGATAGCCCACACTCGGGCGGTAGTTCGCCTGGATGGCCGACCACAGCCGCGACATCTCCTCGGAGTCGATCGGCTCGGTCGTGACCGTGATCTCGGCCGCCTGATCGGCGAGGTCCGCGGCCGCCAGCGCCTGGTAGGCAGGCGGCAGGATGCTTCCGCTCACCACGCCGGCCTGCAGTGCCGTCCGGATCGACGCCCGATCGAGGACCGGCTGGTCGTGCAGGATCGACATCGCGTACCCGAGCAGGATCTCGGCCTCGAAGTCCGCTGTCCCGTAGGCGGTGAGGAGATAGTGCAGATCGAGCGCGAGCGGCGGGTTCGCCGTGCGCGTGCCCGCGGAGTCGAACCCGGGAAGCCCCGCATTGCGCCATCCGGCGTTGGGGCTCACGCGGTACAGGAAGAGGTTGAGGCTCGGCTCGCTGTCGGGCTCGTTGAGCTTGATCGCGTCCGGCGCGAGCGCGGTCACCTTCACCGTGCCCACGGCGGGCCCGGCCTGCACGATGCCGTTGTCGAGCAGGTTGCGCAGCACCGCGCTGACGCCCCCGATCGCGAGCGGGCCGCTCATCGTGGCCTCCGCGAGAGGTAGTCGTGCAGCGTCCGCTCGGGGTCGCGCGCCGGGCGCGCGCTGCGGGGAGCGGTGGCGGGCGCCGTCACCCCGGCGCGCACCTCGATGCGCCCGATGGTGACGTGCACGACATCGGGCTCGGCAGCGGGGACGGATGCCTCGTCCCGCGCGCTCGCGCGCACCGCCGGCGTTGCGGCGATCGGAGGTTCCGCGCGGCGAGCCGGCATGGCCTCGACGCGGGCAGTGGCGGTGAGAGGAGTCGTCGCGGCCGGGGCGTCGCTGCGCTCGGAGTGGACCCCAACAGCCGAGCGTTCCGGGGCGGGCTTCGCGGTACCGGCCTCCGGTGCGATTCCCGTCGCCGGCCGGCCGCGGTCATCCGAGTGAGAGGGCGCGGGGATCGCGCGATCGCCCTCGTCGCGAGCCCGGGCGACCGGCTCGACCCGTGCGCGGGCGTCGGTGCTCCTCGGCGGACCCGGCAGGCCGGCCTGGGCGGGGGCTTCCGCGGCCGTGCCGATCGCCGGGGGCGCCGCAGCATCCGTCGATCCGTCGCCGGTGCTCGGTTCGAAACGAGAAGGCAGCCGCGGACCCGCGGCGGCGGGAGCCCCACCCGCGCGGGCGGCGAGACGTGCGAGGTAGCCGCTCATGCTCCCTCCCGCACGATCTCGAGGTAGGCGGCGCGGCGCTGCTCCGGGAGCGCGAGCACCTCGGCCTCGGTCCAGCCGTAGGCCCGCGCGAGCACGTCGACCTCGCGCAGCACCCTCCGGGCGCGCGACTCGACCTCACGCCACACGAAGGCGATCGGGTCGACGTCGGCGTCGAACAGCGCGCCGCACTCCGGGCATTCGAGCCCGACGGAGACCTCGGCGAGCGGGTCGGCGGCGGCGAGCGCGGCCTCGATGCGCTCGACCACCTCGGCCGGGGCGAGCGTCGCGTCCTCGCCACCGGGGCCCGTGACATCGCAGCACCGCGCGAGAAGGGTGGCGGCAGCATCCGTTCGCCCCGCGACCTCCGCGAGATCGCCCGCCGTCGGCACCCGCCAGCGCACCAGCCAGGCGCCGGCCTCCGTGGGCACGGTCAGATCGCCCGAGGCCGCCGCGCCGCTCAGCCCGAGCAGGGAGTCGGCATCGAGGGCGAACTCGACGGCCGATGTGCACGCCGGGCACGTGACGACGGCCTCGAGCCGCCGGCCGGCGAGCGCGCTGTGGAAGCCGAGGGTGGCGGCGTGCAGGTGCCCGAGCGGCGCATCGCGCAGACCCGCCGCATCTTCGCCGGCTGCCGCCGCGACCCGCAGCGCACGCGCGATCGGCGCCTCGCCCTGCGCCGCGTCGGCGAGGTCGAGGATCGTCTTGGCCCGCACCGGAGAGGCTGCGGCGGCGGCCACCGTCGGCTCCTAGGGTTCGGCGAAAACGGGTTCGGACGGCTCGACGACCGCGTAGTCCCGCTCCCAGCCCTCGTTCTCGAGCTTGAGCGTCTGGATGGCGACGGCGTTGGCGTTGGCGTCGAGGTCGGGGAGCGCCTGGTACTCCGAGACCCACGCGCGGAACACCTTGTACGCGATCACGAGCTGGCCCGCCTCGTTATACAGCTCGACGATGAGGTCCTTGCGGAAGTCCTTGAGCGACACCTCCGCTCCGAGCCCCGACCCGAAGTTCCACACCTTGTTCGCCCACTGCTCGAACTCGACGTCGTGCGTGACGCCGCGCTCGAGGGTGATCGCCTCGAACTTGACCCGGCCGGGCGACTTGCGCGACGTCGACGGATCTCCGCCCTCGCGGTGCTCCACGACCTCTGTGGTGCGTTTGAGGCCGCTCACTTTGCTGACGCCCGCAACGTACTTGCCGTCCCACTTCACACGGAACTTGAAGTTCTTGTACGGGTCGAACCTGCTGGCGGTGACGCTGAACTGTGCCATGTCCCGATTCCTTCGGCTCAGACGGCGCTCGCGCCGGCGATCTGCTGCAGTCGGATGACGACGAACTCGGCGGGCTTGAGCGGCGCGAACCCGACGTGGATGTTGACGATTCCCCGATCGATGTCGGACGGGGTCGTCGTCTCCTTGTCGCATTTGACGAAGTACGCGTCGCGCGGCGTGCTGCCCTGGAAGGCGCCCTGCCGGAAGAGGTCGTTCATGAACGTGCCGACGTTGAGGCGGATCTGCGCCCACAGCGGCTCGTCGTTGGGCTCGAACACCACCCACTGGGTCCCGCGGAAGAGCGACTCCTCGATGAAGAGCGCCGTGCGCCGCACCGGGATGTACTTCCACTCGTTCGCGAGCGAGTCCGCGCCTTTCAGCGTGCGTGCCCCCCATACGACGCGGCCGGCGCCGGCGAACGCGCGCAGGCTGTTGATGCCGAGCGGGTTGAGCTGCCCGATCTCGCCGTCGCTCAACGGGACGGAGAGCTCGGGCACGCCGTTGAGCGTGGCCTCGAGGCCCGCGGGGGCCTTCCACACGCCGCGGGTCGCGTCGGTCCGTGCGAGCACGCCGGCCACCGCGCCCGACGCGCCGAACGTCTCGAGCTGGTTGTCGCGCAGCGGGTTGGTCTGCCGCAGCCGCGGGAAGTACACCGCTGCGTTGGCGCTCACCGTCCCGAGCGACGCGAGGCCGGACTTGGCGTCGCCGACCGAGTCCCAGGTCGGCGGTGCATCGATCACGTAGAACGCGCGCCGTGCCTCGGCGTACGTCGCCGCCTCGGTGACGACATCGGCCTCGACCTCGCCGCCGGGACCATCGGGCGACACCCCCAGATACGGAGGGATGACGAGAAGGTTGAAGATATCGGCATCCTCGAGCGCGTACATCCCCGACTTGGCGCCGAGCGAGCCCTTCACATCGGCGGCGACGAGATCGTCGCCGTCGTCTCCGCCAGCGAGCCGTTGGCTCGCCTCCTGCGAGGGATCGCCCGGCGTCGGCGTGATGTCGTCCCAGATCGTCTTGCCCGCGGCGGGAGTGCCGGTGTGGACCTTGGGACGACTGCTGTCGGGCACCGTCCCTGCCGTGCGCACGAGGTCCGACTCGTTGTCGAGCACCCGCGACAGCAGCCGCGGATGATCTGCGGGCGTGAGGACGACGTTGCGGTGCGCCTCGATGACTCCCGTCGCGCCGTCGCGGACGGTGAGGTTGAACAGGGTGTCGGGTTCATCGCCGAGCGCGGGGTCCTCGGGACGCGTGTCGTGGTCGATGCGCACGCGCAGGCCGTCGCCCCACAGGCCCACGTCGACTGCCTGGAGCGTGAGGAGATCCGCGCCGGCGTCCAGGGCGAGGTCGACGGAGGACGATGCCGGATCGTCGGCGTCGGAGGCCGCATCATTCACGACGCGGACGATCACGGCCGTACCGCCGCCGTTGAGGAAGAAGTCGCGGACGGAGAATCCGAGCCGGCTGAGCTTCCACAGTCCGCCGAACGTGCGTTCGTACTCACCGAAGTTCGTCACGACGATGGGTCTGTCCACCGGTCCGCGGGGCGCCCGCCCCACGAAGGCGGTGACCGAGGTGGAGACCCCGACGATAGTGCGGACCCCGCTGGCCACCTCCTCGATGTACACGCCGGGATAGGTCAGTTGGGACGGCATGGCTGTCTCCAGAGAGGATGCATCGATCTGGGGGCCCCGCCGGCGGTACCCGAAGCCGACGGGAGGGTGGCGACCCCACCACGTGGCGTCGTCGGCGTGGCCTCGACGGCCACGGTGGGAAATGCAAGGACCTCGATTCGAGAGTCAATCCCTCACGGTGAGGGCTGTCAAGGGCCCGGCGTGCAGGGACGAATTCCCGGCGAAGAGGTGACACGGGGCGCCCGCGTTCCTACAGTTGAGTCACGCCGAGGCTGTGGGAGTCCGGCGACGACGACGCACGCGGTGGAAGGGGAGGTGCCGTGGTCCAGGATGTGCAATCGACCGAGGATCCCGCGTCCCCGCGGGCAGCCGCACCCGCCGCACCTCCGGTGACGCGCGGCACGCTCATCTGGTTCGGGCTCGGCCTCGTGCTGCTGTCGTTCTTCGCCGCCTTCCTCGGATCCTGGCTCGCGCGCTCGGTCGACACTGCCGCGCCGGTGCCGGCACCCGAACCCTCCGCCTCGGCCACCGCGTCGCCCGAGTACGAGGACGTGCTCGCCGAGATCCTCCCCGCCGGGTCGGCGGTTCGCGCCGGTTCCGGCGCGCCCGAGGAGGGCAAGGGCTACGAGGGCGACGTCTACATCGACATCCTCGACGCCGACGTGTACCTCTTCAAGGACGACGCGTGGACGCTCGTCGGCAATCTCCGCGAGGCGGCTGCCGAGAACCTCACGGGCGAGCAGGGGCCGGCGGGGGAACAGGGCGAGCAGGGTGCTCAGGGCGAGCAGGGGGCCTCGGGTGCTCAGGGACCCAGCGGCGCCCCCGGTTCCCCGGGAACACAAGTGATTCTCGGCACATCGGCGCCCGCCGACGACGCCTGCACCGCCGACGGCGACGTGTACATCGACACCGCAGCGGTCGAGTTCTACGAGTGCACCGACGGTGCGTGGGTGCTGTTCGGACCGACGACCGGGCCCGAGCCGACCCCGGAAGCCGGCGAGTAGACGCAGGCTCCTCAGCGGCGGGTGGACGCCGTCACCGTGAACTTGGCGTTGCGCGCGACTTGCCGCGTCGGCCCGACCGCCCGCTCCAGCGCGGGGCGGTAATGCAGGCCGGAGTTCCAGACCGCCCAGAGTTCGCCGCCTTGCCGCAGCACGCGGGCGGCCTCTGCGAACATCCGCGGCGCTATCCCTTCGTGCACCGCGGAACCCGAGTGGAACGGCGGGTTCAGCGCGATGAAGGTCGCGCTCGCGTCCGGCTGCGCCCCCAGCATGTCGTCGCGGACGACCTCGACGCGGTCGGCGACGCCGTTCGCCTCCGTGGTCGCCCGGGCGGAGGCGACCGCCGCCGCCGATTGGTCGCAGGCGAGCACGTGGAGGGATGGATGCCGCAGCGCGAGCGCCGTCGCCACCACGCCGGTTCCGCAGGCGAGGTCGATGGCTGAGCCGTCGGGGAGCGGGGGAAGCTGCTCCAGCAGGAACCTCGTGCCGATGTCGATCGATGCGCCCGCGAAGGCGCCTCCGAAAGCGCACACGACGATCCCGTCGTGCGTCACGCGCACCGGCGCCGGGTCGCGGCCGTCGTGAGGTCCGCGCGCGACGAGCACGCGCGACTTCTGACGGGCATGGGTGACGTCGAGCCGGGCGAAGCTCTCGCGCAGCACGTCGTTCATGGCGAGCGTCATGTGCTTCACACGACCGCCGGCGAAGACGACGACGTCGGGTGCCGCGTGCGCGGCGATCAGCCGCGCGATGTCGCGGAGCGCGTCGAGCGAGCGCGGCAGCCGCATCAGCACGACCCGCGCGCCGCGCACGAGTTCTGGCGAGAGTGGCAGCGACACGAAGGCGTCGCCGAGGCCGAACCGCTCGGCGTTGGCGGCCAGTGCGCGTTCGCCGGTGAGCGGGTCCTGATGGACACGGATGCCGCGGCCGCCGTCGGACGCCGCGCCCAGCGTGAGCGCTCCGTAACCGTCGCCGATCACCACGAGCTCACCGTCGCCGGCGCCGGTGCGGGCGGCGGCGGACTCGTCCAGGAGCAGCCGGTCCGCAGCATCCGTCGCGACGAGGTCGGGAGCCTCGACGTCGGGCCACCGGCGCAGGCCCTCGAGCGAGAATGTCACCGTCCCACGGTAGCCGGACCGGCCGCGTCCGGTTCCGGGAACTGCGGGCGAATGCGTGCCGTCCCGCGGCAGCGGGACTAGCATTCAACGGTGCCAGACCGTGCGTTCAGTCCCGTCATCTCACTGCTGACCGTGGCCGCAGTGTGGGACGCGCACCTCGGCGCTCAGCTGCGCGACCTCGGCCTCACGACCCGCAAGTACGGGCTGCTCGCCCACATCGAGGCGACGCCGGGCATCTCGTTCAGCGAGCTCGCGCGGCGCTCGCAGATCACCGTGCAGTCGGCGCACACCGCCGTGCAGACCCTTGTCGCCGACGGGCTCGTCGCGGATGCGACGAAGCACGCGGGCGCGGCCTCCGATCTGCGCGTGACCGACCGGGGGAGCGAGGTGCTGCAGGCCGCCGAGCAGCGGCTGGCGGCGCTCGACGCCGGGCTCGCCGCGGGGGCGCCGGCGCTCGCCACTGCGCTGGAAGGGCTGCACGAACAGCCGTTCGGGCTCGCGCCCGAATAGGTCGGGAGGCCGCGCACGGCCAACCTTCAGAAAGCCTGAAGCGCTTTCAGTTAGGCTGAAGGTGTGTTCCGAACACCTCACACCCTGTTCCGTGCGCTCGCGATCCTCGAGGCGATCTCGTGGACGCTCCTCATCGCCGGTCTCGTGATCCGCGCCACCACCGACTGGGCGCTCGGCGTCACGATCGGCGGCGGCATCCACGGTTTCATCTTCCTGTCGTACGGCGCGACCGTGATCCTCGTCGCCCTCAACAACCGCTGGCGCGTCGGACCCACGGTGCTCGCGCTCGTGAGCGCCGTCATCCCGTACGCCACGATCCCGGCGGAGCTGTGGCTCCAGCGCAGCGGCCGCCTCGCGGGTGCCTGGCGCCTCGAGGCCACCGACGACCCGCGCGACGCCACCTGGTACGACCGGCTGATGCGGTGGTTCCTGCGGCGGCCCTGGGTGCTCGGCGCCTTGATCGCGCTCGCGGTCGTGCTGCTGTTCGTCGTGCTCGTCATCCCGGGCCCGCCCGGAGGTCGCGACTGACGACACCCGACCCCGGCCGCCTCTCTCCCTCGGGAGCGAGGCGGCCGAGTCGCGTCGTGATCAGTGGCGGTGCCGCGGCTCAGCGCCAGGCGGGCAACTGCTGCAGGGTCCAGGTGTTGCCGTCGGGGTCGTCGAACTGCACGAACCTGCCCCAGTCCTGCTCGTCGACGCCGCGCCCCTCGACGCCGTTGGCGCGCAGATGCGCGAGCGCTTCGTCGGCGTCGGGCACGACGACCTGGATCGTGTTCTGGCGGCCGGGCTCGAGATCGTTGCCCAGCCCGGTGCCGAAGGCGATGGAGCACGCGGAGCCGGGCGGAGTCATCTGCACGAAGCGGAGTCCGTCGACGGGCGTCTGATCGTGATCGGCGTTGAAGCCGATCCGCTCGTAGAACTCCTTCGCGCGATCGACATCCGTCACCGGCACGAAGATGAGCTCGATCTTCCAGTCCATCGTGTTCCCTCTCGTCTCTGAAGCAGGTCCCCCGTAGACGAGACGTTACGCCGGGGGTGCGACATCCGGCGCTGGGGAATACGTGCGGACGTGAGCGGTTGAAATTGACAATGTCTGTATCAAGTTCAAAACTTGATACTCCTCCGCTCAAGTTTCAGGAGAGATGGAATGCCAGAAGACTTCACCCCCCAGGCCGGCGACGACGCGAGCTCGTTCGACGAGTTCCTGGCGCGCTACCTCGCGGGCGAGCGCGCGCGCGCCGAGCGCTCGATCGACCTGAGCCGCTACCTCGGCGCCCGCACGCAGGAGCTCCTCCAGCGGGCCGGCAAGTACGCGCTCGACCGCGGCCAGCAGGAGCTCGACGCCCTGCACGTGCTGCGCATCCTCGTGAGCGAGGCGCCGGCGCGGGACGCCGTCCAGCGCATCGGCGCGGACGCCGACGCGATCGCGCGCGCCACCGAGGAGCGCCTGCCCGCCGCCACGGCGGCGGCGGACGTCGACGGGGCCGTCGTGACCTCGTCGGTGCAGCGTGCGCTGTTCCATGCCTTCCAGGTCGCCCGCTCGTCGGGCTCGACCTACGTCGACCCCGAGCACCTCTTCTTCGCGCTCGTGCTCGCGCAGGACACGCCCGCCGGCCAGGTGCTGGCCCGCGCCGGCGTGACGGCCGAGGCGCTCATGCAGGGCGCGCGCGAGACCGTGACGCCGGGCGAGAGCACTCAGGCCGAGATGCGGCCCGAGGGCGCAGCATCCGACACCCCCATGCTCGACACGTACGGCACCGACCTGACGGCGCACGCCGTGGCCGGCGAACTCGACCCGGTGATCGGGCGCGCCGACGAGATCGAGCAGACGATCGAGATCCTCAGCCGCCGCACCAAGAACAACCCCGTGCTCGTCGGCGAGGCGGGCGTCGGCAAGACCGCGATCGTCGAGGGCCTCGCCCAGGCGATCGTCGACGGCTCCGTGCCCGAGCAGCTGCTGGGCAAGCGTGTGGTCGCCCTCGACCTGCCGGCGATGCTCGCAGGCACCCGCTACCGCGGCGACTTCGAGGAGCGCCTCACCAAGACGATGGACGAGATCGCCGCGCACAAGGGCGAGCTGATCGTGTTCATCGACGAGGTGCACACGGTGGTCGGCGCCGGTGGTGCCGGTGACGGCGGCATGGACGCGGGCAACATCCTGAAGCCCCGCCTCGCGCGCGGCGAGCTGCACCTCGTGGGGGCGACCACGCTCAAGGAGTACCGCGTCATCGAGAAGGACCCCGCGCTCGAGCGGCGGTTCCAGCCGGTGCGCGTGGGCGAGCCGTCGATCGAGGACGCCGTGCTCATCCTCCGCGGCCTCAAGCCGGCCTACGAGGAGCACCACGGCATCGTCTACACCGACGAGGCCCTCCGTGCGGCCGTCGAGCTCAGCGACCGGTACCTCACCGAGCGCGTGCTGCCCGACAAGGCCATCGACCTCATCGACCAGGCGGGCGCCCGGCTGCGGTTGCGCCTCGGGTCGAAGGTGGACGTGAGCGGGCTGATCGAGCGGCTCGCGACGCTCGAGGCCGACAAGAACGCCGCAGTGTCGGCGGAGCACTACGAGGAGGCGTCGCAGATCCGCGACCGGATCGCCGAGGTGCAGGACCGCCTCGAGCGTGCCACTGCCGCGGGCGCCGCCGTGCGCACCGACGCCATCGTGGACGAACCCGAGATCGCCGCGGTGATCAGCCGGGCCACCGGCATCCCCGTGAACCGCCTGACCGAGACCGAGCGTGAGAGGCTGGCGTCCCTCGAGGACGAGCTGCACGACCGCGTGATCGGGCAGGACGACGCCGTGACCGCCGTCGCCAAGGCGGTCCGCCGCAACCGCACCGGCATGGGCGACGCCCGGCGTCCGGTCGGGTCGTTCCTCTTCCTCGGCCCGACCGGTGTCGGCAAGACGGAGCTCGCGAAGGCCCTGGCAGGCTCGCTGTTCGACGACGACACCGCGGTGATCCGGTTCGACATGAGCGAGTTCGGCGAGCGGCACACCGTGTCCCGCCTCGTCGGCGCCCCTCCCGGATACGTCGGCTACGACGAGGCCGGACAGCTCACCGAGCGCGTGCGGCGCAACCCGTACTCGATCGTGCTGTTCGACGAGATCGAGAAGGCGCACCCCGACGTGTTCAACCTGCTGCTGCAGGTGCTCGACGACGGGCGCCTCACCGATGGCCAGGGGCGCACGGTCGACTTCCGCAACACAGTGGTCGTCATGACCTCGAACCTCGGCTCGGAGTTCCTCGCGTCGCGCGGCGGCGCGATCGGGTTCCTCGCCGACGGGGGAGGGGCGACCGGCTTCGGATCCGAGAAGGACCTCCGCGACCGCGTCTTCAGCAAGCTGCGCGAGGCGATGCGGCCGGAGTTCCTCAACCGCATCGACGAGATCGTGCTGTTCCGCAAGCTCGAGGAGCCGCAGCTGCAGAACATCGTGCGTCTGCTGCTGGGCGCGTCCGACGCGCGGCTCGCAAGGCGCGAGGTGTCGCTGGTCGTGACGGACTCGGCGGTGGCCTGGCTCGCCGAGAACGGCTACGAGCCCGAGTACGGCGCGCGGCCGCTGCGGCGGCTCATCCAGCGCGAGGTGGACGACCGCATCGCCGACCTGTTCGTCACGGGCGCGCTCGTGGACGGCGGGACGGTGACGGTGGATGCCTCGGCGGAGGCGCTGTCGGTGGTCGCCGGTTCGCCCTTCGCGGTGGCCGCCTGACCCGACACGGTGGGCAGAGAGGCGCCGGGCCTTCGGGCCCGGCGCCTCTCGCCGTGCATGGGGTGGGCGTTCCTCCGCTTCGACAGGTCAACCGGAGCTGCGCCGGACAGATCCAGCCCGAATTCTCCTGTAGAACCCCGGTTGACCTGTCGAAGATGCGGGTGCACGGATGCCGGCGGCCGCGGTGCGGGTCGGTGGCACCTGACAGAGTGGGTTCATGACCCGCATCGGCGCGATCTTCAATCCGTACACCCACACCCCCGACGAGTTCCGCGACGCGGTGCTGGCCGCCGAGTCGGCGGGCCTGCCCGAGCTCTGGATCTGGGAGGACTGCTTCCGCCAGTCCGCCTTCACAACGGTGGGCGCGGCCCTGGCCTGGACAGAGGCGCTGCGCATCGGCATCGGGATCGCCCCGATGCCGCTGCGGAACGTGGCGGCCACCGCGATGGAGATCGCCACGGTCGAGCGGCTGTTCCCCGGTCGGCTCCTTCCGGGCGTCGGTCACGGCGTGCTCGATTGGATGGGGCAGGTCGGGGCGCGCGTCGCCTCGCCGCTGACCCTGATGCGCGAGTACGTGCCGACGCTGCGCAGCCTGCTCGCGGGCGACCAGGTGAGCGTCGACGGACGCTATGTCACCGTCCGCGACGTGCGCCTGGACTATCCGCCGGTCGCACCGCCGCTCGTGTATGCGGCCGCAGAGGGTCCCAAGACGCTGCGGCTGAGCGGCGAGGTGGCCGACGGCACCGTGCTCGACAGCGGGCACACGGCAGGGGAGTACGCCATCGCCACCGCCGCCATTCGCGAGGCGCGGGCCGCGTCGGGTCGCGCCGGTGACCACGACGTGGTGGCCTACGTCGTCACCGCCTTCGGCGCGGATGCCGAGGCCCGGGCGATCACCGACGTGGGCGACAAGCCCGATCCAGCCGAGCGCGCGCTGTGGGGCGAGCCGGCAGACGTCGCCGCGGGCGCGCAGCGCTTCTTCGACGCGGGCGTCGACGACGTGGTGCTGCTGCCCTCGTCCCGAGGCGACATCGCCGAGTTCTACCGCGCGGCGGCCGAGGTGTCGCGGCTCGTCGGCGCGCACGTCGCATGAGCGCGGCGCTGTCGATCGGGATCGCTGCGGCGGCCGGCCCAGAGGTCGGTGCGCGTGTCGCGGCGGCCGCCGAGGCGGCAGGCCTGCGCGCCCTGTGCGTCAACGACACCCCGGGCCACGACGCGCTGGCGGTGCTCGCCGCCGCCGCGGGCGCGACCGAGCGGCTCGTGCTCGCCACGGGAGTGCTCCCGATCGACCGTCGCACGCCCGACGACATCCTCGCGGGCGCCGCAGGAATCCCCGCCGACCGGCTCATGCTCGGAATCGGTTCGGGGCAGCTTCGTTCCGGGGCGGTCGAAAGCGTGACGGATGCTGCCACCGCCCTCCGCGCGCGCACCGAGGCGCGCGTCGTGGTCGGCGCTCTCGGCCCGAGGATGCGGCGCGCGGGGGCGGAGGCGTCTGACGGGCTCCTGCTCAGCTGGCTGACACCGAAGATCGCTGCGGAGCAGGCACGCCGGGCGCACGAGCGGGCCGGCGCGGCACACGTCGCGCTGTACGTGCGGACGGCTGCCGACCCCGCCGCGACAGCGGCGCTCGACGAGGAGGCACGGCGCTACACCGGGTACCCCGCGTACGCGGCGAACTTCGCGCGCCTGGGTGTCGAGGCGGCGGACACCGTCATCCGACCCGTCGCGCTGCGTGACCGGATCGCCGCCTATCGCGCCGCCGCCGACGAGGTGGTCCTCCGAGCGATCACCGCCTCGGGCAGCCTCGATGAGCACCTCCGGTTCATCGACGCGGTCCGTGGGGCAGTCGCGTGACGCGGATCATCGTTCGCTGGGCGCTCGCGGCGCTGCTGGTGACCGCGGGCGCGTCGCACCTGACGTGGGGGAGGCGCGGCTACCGCATCGTCGTCCCCGACTGGGCGACGCGGCTCTTCCACACCGACGAGGACACGATCGTCGTCGCGTCAGGCGTCGTCGAGCTGATGCTGGGCGGTGCTCTCGTGGCGCTTCCCGCCGAGCGCCGCCGCGTGGGTTGGGCGGTGGCCGCGTTCTTCGTGGCGGTCTTCCCTGGCAACGTCTATCAGTGGCGGACGCGCCGGCCGGCGCCCATGCTGCGCACCGATCGGGCCCGGTTCGTCCGGCTGCTGCTGCAGCCGCTGCTCGTCGTGTGGGCCCTGTGGGGCACGAGCGGAACAGTCGGACGCGGCCGATGAGTCGGCCGGTCGCGGCCCACGATCGGTCGGTCGCCCAGCGGCGGCACAGCCGCCGAGCCCGGGACAGGTGTCGGGGGCCGGTGCCAGAATGCCGATGTGCTGCTGAACGAGCTGGTGACCGCGACGGGCGAGGTCGCGTCGACCTCGTCGCGCTTGGCCAAGATCGCCGTCCTGGCCACGTTGCTGCGCGGGCTTCAGCCGGATGAGGTCGCTCCCGCCATCGGTTTCCTCACCGCCAACCCGCGGCAGGGGCGGCTCGGCGTCGGGTGGCGCAGTCTCACCGGCCTCGATGTCGTACACGCCGATACGCCGACGCTGACCGTGCTCGATGTCGACGCATCCCTCAGCCGACTGGCGGGGGCCGATGGCGCGGGCTCGGTCCTCGCGCGCCGCGGCGAGCTCGACGCACTCGCGAGCGCCGCCACCGCCGACGAGTGGGACTTCCTGGCGCGCGTCATGATCGGCGAGCTGCGCACCGGTGCGCTCGAGGGTGTGCTCCTCGATGCGATCGCGAAGGGTTCCGAGCGCGAGGCGCCCGTCGTGCGGAGGGCCGCGATGCTGTCCGGCGACCTGGGCGCGACCGCGCGCATCGCGCTCACCGGCGACGCCGATGAACTCTCCGCGGTCGGCCTCCAAGTGGGGCGCGGTGTGCTGCCGATGCTCGCCGCGACGGCGGGATCGACGAGCGAGGCGCTCGAGACGCTCGGGGCCGCAGCATCCGTCGAGTACAAGCTCGACGGTGCACGCATCCAGGTGCACCGCGACGGCGACGACGTCCGAGTCTTCACGCGCAGCCTCGCCGACATCACCCACCGCGTGCCCGAGCTCGTCGAGGCGGTGCGGGCACTGCCCGCCGAGCGGGTGATCCTCGACGGCGAGACGCTGTCGCTCGACGAGGACGGCGGCCCGCGGCCGTTCCAAGACACGATGTCGCGGTTCGGATCGATGGGCGACGACGCGGCGGCCACCGTCCTGAGGCCGTGGTTCTTCGACATCCTCCACCTCGACGGACGCGACCTGATCGACGAGCCGCTGGCGACGCGCCTCGAGCTGCTCGATCGAGCTGTCGGCGACGCACGCATGCCGAGCGTCGTCACCGACGACCCGGTGAAGGCCGAGGAGTTCTCGCGTCAGGCGCTCGCCGCGGGCCACGAGGGCGTCATGGTCAAGGCGCTCGACGCTCCCTACGCCGCCGGACGGCGCGGCAAGAGCTGGCTCAAGGTCAAGCCGGTGCTCACCTACGACCTCGTGGTGCTCGCCGTCGAATGGGGGTCCGGCCGTCGCACCGGGCTGCTGTCGAACCTGCACCTGGGTGCCCGCGACCCGGAGGGGATGTTCGGCGAACCGGGCGGCTTCGTGATGGTGGGGAAGACCTTCAAGGGGCTCACCGACGCGACGCTGCGGTGGCAGAGCGAGCACTTCCCGACCATCGAGACCCACCGCTCGGCGTACGCGGTGCACGTGCGCCCCGAGACGGTGGTCGAGATCGCCATCGACGGCGTGCAGCGATCGACGCGGTACCCGGGCGGTGTCGCTCTGCGCTTCGCGCGTGTGAAGGGCTACCGCCCCGACAAGCGTCCCGATGAAGCCGACACGATCGAGTCGCTCCGCGCCCTGCTTCGAGGGTGAGGGCCGCACCCCGTCATCCGCGGGCGGAGACGTAGCGGTGCTCCGGCCTCCCCGTGGTGCCGTATCGCAGCCGCACCTCGACTTGGCCGCGTGCGGCGAGCGTGGCGAGGTGTCGCTGCGCGGTCGCGCGCGAGATGCCCACCCGCTCGGCGACCTCGGCCGCGGACGCCTCGTCGTCGCCGAGGCCCTCGAGGATCCGCTGCTCCGTCGCCGATCGGGCGACGGAGGCAGGTTCCGCACTGCCGTGGAGGATCGTCAGGGCGCGGTCGATCTGCTCCTGCTCCAGTGGACGGTCGGTGGCGAGGAGATTCCGCATGCGGGCGTAGCGGTCGAGGCGCTCCGCCAGCACGCGGGCGTCGAACGGCTTCGTCAGGTACGCGAGCGCGCCGGCGCGCAGCGCGCGACGGACAGTCGCAGCATCCGTCGCAGCCGACAGCACGAACGCATCCACGTCGACACCCGCGATGAATTCGACTCCGTCGCCGTCGGGGAGGAAGGCGTCCACGAGCAGCAGGTCGGGGGCGTGGGCGCGCACGGCCTGGCGCGCGGCCCCCAGCGAATGCACGGGGTCCAGCGCGGTGAAGCCGGTGCGGGAGGCGACGACGTCGCGGTGCAGTCCGGCGACGCGGAAGTCGTCGTCGACGACGAGCACACGGATGGGCTGACTCATGCGTTCTTCTCCTGTCGGCGGACAGCGGTGTCGCGGCGCAGCGCGCCCGGAAGTCGCGCGCCGAACACGGCGCCCGAACGGTGGCCGCCGGCATCGATGACCCACACGTCGCCGCCGTGACGGCGGGCGAGGTCCCGGGAGAGGGGCAGACCGTAGCCGTGTCCGTGTACCGCGTCGTTGCGACCTGGATCGGCCTCGCGAGATCCGGCGCGGATGAACGGATCGCTCCCGGGCGGACGGATGCCGCGGCCCGAGTCGGCGACCGTGACCACGAGCTCATCGTCGTCGTCGAGCAGCGCGACCTCGACCCAGCGGGGTTCATCGCCGGCCACGGCCGCGGTGACCGCATTGCCGATCAGGTTGCCGAGGATCGCCGCGACGTCCTCCGGGAGCGCGACCTCGCTCAGCAGCAGGGTGTCGTCGGAGACCCGCACGCTCACGCCCCGTTCACGCGCCGCCGCGCCCGTCGCGCCCAGAAGGGACTGGAGGAAGGCGTCGGGAACCCGCTCGAGGCCGGCGACGGCGAAGTCGACGGCTCCGCGCTCGGTGAGGTCGCCGAGGAACGCGCGCGCCTCGTCGACGCGGTCGGCGTCGATCAGCCCGGATGCGACGTGCAGACGATTGGCGAACTCGTGCCGCTGCACGCGCAGAGCCTCGGTCATGGCGCGGACGGTCTCGAGCCGCCCGGCGAGCGCCTCGACATCGGTGCGGTCGCGCACCACGACGATCTCGCCGAGCGCGCGGGCGTCGCGGCGCACCGGACGCGTGTCGAGGTACAGCACGCGGTCGCCCACGACCGCCTCCACGGCGGTGGCGCCTTCGCGCACGGCCCGGAGCACGTCTTCCGGCAGCGCCAGCTCGTCGAACCGGCGGCCGACGGGGTCGTCGAGTCCCAGCATCCGTTCCGCGGCCTGATTGCACACGCGGACCACACCGTCGGGATCGAGGGCGACGACGCCGTCTCCGACTCCTTCGAGCACCGCGGCCTGGTTCTGCACGAGCGCCACGAGCTCCTCGGGCTGGAGTCCGAGGGTCAGCCGTTCGAAGCGCCGCCGCAGGAGCAGTGTCGCCAGCGTCGCCAGAGCCACTCCGCCGAGCGCGGCGACCGCGATCGTCGTCAGGAGCGCAGGGAGGTCGTCGAACACGCTCGCACGCTCGAAGCCGACGCTGACCTCGCCCGCCGGAGTGCCTCCGGCCTCGGCGTAGATCGGCACCTTCGCGCGAGCGGACTCGCCGAGCGTGCCGACCTCCCAGTCGACCACCTCGTTGCCCTCGAGCACCTCGGCGAAGGGTGTCGAGACCACTTGGCCGAGCAGGTCCTGATTCGGGTGGGCGAGACGGATGCCGTGATCGTCGGTGATGACGACGAACAGCGCGTCGGTGCGGTCGGCCACATCGGTGGCGATCTGCTGCAGCGGACCGTCACGGAGGTGCGCGGCATCCGGAGTTCCCGGGTCCGCTGAGAACTCGGCGACGAGGGACTTGACGTCGGGGTCCTCGGCGACGGTGCGGGCGATGTTGAGCGCGGCTGCCTCGGACTCCGCGCGCAGCTGACGCACGCCCAGCCAACCGAAGACGAGTGCACACACGGCGACGACGGCGGCGACCGTCGCCAGCTGGACCAGCAGCAGCCGTGTCGCGAAGCGCATGCCACCTCCTGGGTGTGTGAGCGGAGTGCGCGTGAGCAGAATGCGCAGAACACACGCTACGCGCAGAACGTGAGGGAATGCGACTTACCGCGCGCTGGTCCGGCGCTCGACCCTAACCTCACTCAGACGCACCGAGAGATGGTGCGGGAGACCTGACGCACCCCACGACGAAGGAGTCGACATGAACGCGGCAGCACCGTTCCTCCTCCAGGCCGCCGAGGCCGACGAAGGCTACGCGACAGCCTTCGTCCCACCCGAATGGGTGCTGGTAGCCCTCGGGTTCACGATGGTGCTCGTGTTCATGGCGCTCATCATGACGCGGCGGCTCACGCCGATGGTCGCGCTCATCCTCGTGCCCACCGTGTTCGGCCTGTTCGCCGGTGCGGGGCTCGGGCTCGGCGACATGATCATCGACGCCATCGGAAGCATGGCTCCGACGGCCGCCCTCCTCATGTTCGCGATCATGTATTTCGGCATCATGATCGACGTCGGGCTGTTCGATCCGTTGATCCGCGCGATCACGCGACTGCTCGGCGACGACCCGGCCAAGGTCGTGCTCGGCACGGCGATCCTCGCGGGAGCGGTGTCGCTCGACGGCGACGGGTCCACGACGTTCATCATCACGACCTCCGCGATGCTGCCGATCTACCTCCGTCTGGGCATGAACCCGGTCGTGCTCACGTGCGTCGCAGGCCTCATGAACGGCACGCTCAACATCGTGCCGTGGGGTGGTCCGACCGTGCGTGCTGCGACCGCGCTGGGCCTGCAGCCGACCGACATCTTCGTGCCGATGCTGCCGTCCCTCGCGGCCGGCCTGGTCATCGCGCTGACGTTCTCGTGGTTCCTCGGCCTGTCGGAGCGCAAGCGCATCGGCAGCATCGACGCCTCGCGCCTCGGGGACGGCGGCTCGCTCGCCGGCCCGCGGATCTTCCGCGGCGCCGACACGAAGCCTGGTGCCCGTGCGACGCTGCGCACCGGCAACATCGTCACCCTCGCCGGCGGTCACGGCGGCGTGCCCGCGGCGACCGCGGTGGTGGACCGTGAGGACACCGCCATGGCGGACACGATGCTCGACCCCAACCGCGCGACGCTTCGGCCGAAGCTGATCTGGTTCAACCTGGCGCTCACGCTCGTGGTGATGGTGCTGCTGGTGCTCGACATCTTCCCGCTCGCGTATGTCTTCATGGTCGGCGCCGCGATCGCGCTGGTGGTCAACTTCCGAAAGCTCAAGAGCCAGGCCGACGAGATCGTCGCGCACGCTCCGAGCATCGTCGGCGTCGTGTCGATGGTGCTGGCCGCCGGCGTGCTGGTCGGCGTGCTGAACGGCACGGGCATGGTCGACGCCATGGCCACCTGGATCACGACCGTGATCCCGGCTTCGCTCGGCCCGTTCCTCGCCGTGATCACCGGCATCCTGTCGATCCCGTTCACGTTCTTCATGTCGAACGACGCGTTCTACTACGGCATCCTGCCGGTGCTCGCGCAGAGCGCGGAGCACTTCGGGATCGCCCCGGTCGAGATGGCGCGGGCATCGATCACCGGCCAGCCCGTGCACCTGCAGAGCCCGCTGGTGCCGGCGATCCTCCTGCTGGTGTCGCTGGCGAGCGTGAACCTCGGCGACCACCACAAGAAGGTGCTGTGGCGCGCCACGATCGTGTCGCTCGCGATGCTCGCGGTCGGCGTGGTGGTCGGCGCCATCCCGCTGATGGCCTGACCCGACTCGACGACCTCTCTCCGCGAGAATCCAACCGGGGGCCGAGACCGTGGGTGGTACCCACGGTCTCGGCCCTCCACCGGATTCTCGCGGTGGCAGGGCGTCGGTGAACGTAGGATTTCGCCATGACCAAGGGAGCCGCACCCGACGCCTCGTACGAGAACCGCAGCTTCGGGGCACCCGGCGCGGAGCGGACCGTCGTGCTGCTGCGTTCAGGGGTCTCGACCCTGTCTGATCCACGCCCGGATGCCACCGCACGGCGTGACGCGAGGATCGTCGCGGTGGGGCTCACGATCGACGACATCGACGATCCCGCCGCCTACCGTGGCGCGACCCCTGCAGAAGCGACCGCGAGCGCCATCGCGCGGTTCGTCACGGAGGAGTCGCACGGGCGCCCGGTCGGTCTCGTGGGAGTCGGCGAGGCCGGCGAGCTCGCGATCATGGTCGCGGCCCATCTCGGCGAGAACGTCGACAGGCTGGCGCTCGTCGCCGTCCCCCGGCCGGAGTCCGAGCTCGGTGCGAGCGAGGTCGCTGAGCTCCTCGACCGCATCGCCGCGAAGACGCTCCTCATGAACGGCCAGGCGGATCCGACCGCCGCGTCAGGCGCCGCGGAGTGGTTCAAGAAGCACCTGGCGTCGGCGCGGGTGGAGATGGTGCCGAGGACGGACGATCCCGATGCGCGGCTCATTCTGGCCGACGTCTGGGAGCGCGTGCTGTCGCACGTCGCGCCCGCCACCGTGCGATGAACCGCATCGTCGTACTGACCGGCGCAGGCATCTCGGCCGAAAGCGGCGTGCCCACGTTCCGCGGGGCCGACGGGCTCTGGGAAGGGCACAGCATCGAAGACGTCGCGACGCCGGAGGGGTTCGAGCGCGACCCCGACCGCGTTCAGGCGTTCTATGACGCGCGACGGCGGGCCGTGGCATCCGTCGTCCCGAATGCCGCGCACCGCGCGCTCGCCCGGCTGGAGGGAGCGATCGGCGACGACCTGCTGGTGGTCACGCAGAACGTCGACGACCTGCACGAGCGCGCCGGCACCCGCAACCTCGTGCACATGCACGGCGAGCTGCGGCGCGCGCTCTGCCTGGCCTGCGGATCGCGCCCCCAGTGGGACGCCGACCTCATCGACGGCCCAGCCTGCCCGGAATGCGGAGAACGGATGCTGCGCCCCGACGTGGTCTGGTTCGGCGAGATGCCGTACGAACTCGATCGCATCGAGCAGGCGGTCGTCGCGTGCGATGTGTTCGTCTCGATCGGCACGTCGGGGGAGGTGTATCCGGCTGCGGGATACGTCGCGCTCGCCGCCGCCTTCGGGGCGCGCACGGTGGAGCTGAACCTCGAGCCCAGCGACCCGGCCGTGGCGTTCGACGAGACACGGGCGGGCCTCGCGAGCGAGCTCGTACCGGCGTGGGCCGACGAGGTGATCGCCGCACGGAGCGCATCGCGCTAGACACATGAGAGCGCCGGGTGGTGGGCCCACCACCCGGCGCTCGTCGCGTGCTGTCGCGACGCGTTAGCGTCCGCCGCCCGACCGCACCCTCGAGAGGGCGTCGACGGTGGCCGCGAGGATCAGCACGCCGCCGGTGACCAGCAGGTTGACGCCGGCGGGCAGGTTGAGCAGGCCGAGGCCGTTGGTGATCGTCGCGATCACCAGCGCGCCGATCGCCGCATGCATCAGACGGCCCTTGCCGCCGAACAGGCTGACGCCGCCGACGACTGCCGCCGCGACACCCGACAGGACGATGTCGCGCCCGACGGTCGCGTCGACCGAGCCGACGCGGGCGACGCTCAGCAGAGCCGAGAACACGGCCAGGCTGGAGCAGATCACGAACGCCCACCACTTGATCCAGCGCACCTTCACACCGGACCGGCGAGCCGCCTCCGCGTTGCCGCCGATCGCGTAGATGTAGCGGCCGAACTTGGTGCGATCCAGCAGGAATGTGCCGATCCAGAGGATGACGAGCACCACGGGCACCACGATCGGCACCCCGGCGACCTCGATCACGGACTGGCCGCGGTTCTGGTTCAGCACATACACGACGATGCCGCCGATGACGGCGATCGCGGCGAGCTTGATCCACACCATCGACAGAGCCCGGTTGGGAACGCCCGCGCGCTTGCGACGCGCTCGGTCCCAGAACGACGTCCCCGCCGAGATGGCGAGCATGATCACCAGCATCGCCCAGCCGCCCCACACCGGCAGGTTGCCGTTCTGAAGCGCGATGAGCTCGGGCACCTCGAGGCGGAACAGGCCGCCCGGGCCGATGATGACCAGCGCGAGACCCTGGAAGCCCAGGAAGAGGCCCAAGGTGACGACGAACGACGGGATGCCGACCCTCGCCACGAAGAAACCTATCAATGCGCCGGTGAGGAACCCGAACCCGAACCCGATCAGCAGCGCGAGCGGCCACGGGATGCCGAACTGCGCGTTGAGGACCACGAACAGCGCCATGCCGACGCCGCCGGTCACGCCCGCGGAAAGGTCGATCTCGCCGAGCAGCAGCACGAACACGAGCGCCATGCCGAGCACGACGAGCGTCGCAGCCTGGTTGAGAAGGTTGGCGAAGTTGCGTTCGGTAAGGAAGAACGGGCTGAGGATCGAGAACAGTGCTCCGAGGACGACGAGGCCGCCGATCGCGGGGAGGGCGCCCATGTCGCCGCCTCGCACGCGCTGCCACCACGCGCGGATCTGATCGCCGACACCGCCTTCGACGCCGCTGCCGATCATGTCGCTGGCGAGTGGGTCGGGAGCGGCCTCGGTGCGGGTGACGTTGCTGCTCATTCCGCGCCTCCTTCGGTGCGAACGGTCGACGTGTCGAGGATCGAGACGCCGGCGGGTGTCTTGGTGCCGGTGATGTAGCCGACCACGTCGTCGCGGGTGGTCGAGGACGTCGGGATCTGCGCGACCATCTGGCCGAGGTACAGCACGGCGATGTCGTCCGCGACCTCGAACACGTCGGCGAGGTTGTGGCTGATCAGGATCACTGCGACGCCCTGCTCCGACAGGCGCTTGACGAGGTTCAGCACCTGCTCGGTCTGCGCGACGCCGAGCGCCGCGGTCGGCTCGTCGAGGATGACCACGCGCGCCTTCTTGAGCACGGCGCGGGCGATCGCCACGGTCTGCCGCTGGCCGCCGGAAAGGCTGGACACCTTCTGACGCACGGACTTCACCGTGCGCACCGAGAGGGAACGCAGCGTGTCGGAGGCCTCCTTCTCCATGCGGCCCTCGTCGAAGGTGCCGAAGGAGAGCTCCTCGCGGCCGAGGAACATGTTCTGCACGATGTCGAGGTTGTCGCATAGCGCGAGGTCCTGATAGACGACCTCGATGCCCAGGCCGGACGCATCGCGCGGGGCGTGCAGATCGCGGTGCTGGCCGTCGATCAGGACCTCGCCCTCGTCGTAGGGCTGCACGCCGGCGAGGCCCTTGATGAGCGTGGACTTGCCGGCGCCGTTGTCGCCCACGAGGGCGGTGACCTTGCCGGGGTGGACCTTCAGGTCGACGCCCTTCAGGACGCTGACCGGTCCGAAGGATTTCTTGACGCCGACCAGCTGGATGATCGGCTCGGCGCCGGCCGTGGTGGCCGGGGCGGTGGTGAATGTGTCTGACATGCTCGCTTCCTTGGGAATGCCGTAGTCCGGCGCGAAGGGGCGTCACGCCGTGCGGCGCGACGCCCCTTGCGGCTCAGTCCGCAGACCGCTCCATTACTGGGCGGTGACTCCGTACTGCTCGCAGGCAGCCATCACGTCCGGCGTGCAGACGTCGTCGTAGTCGGCGTCGCCGGCGGCGACGACGTCCTTGACCTTGTCGGGGCCGACCAGGATCGGCGTGACCTGGATGTAGGGCGTGCCGTCGTCGAGCTTGGCCTGCGCGGTGACGTCCTCACCCTTGAGCAGGGAGACGGCGGTGTCGACGGCGGCCGTGGCCTCGTCCTTGACCGGCTTGTAGACCGTGGCGGTCTGCCAGCCGAGCAGGATGTTCTGCAGGCCCGCGACGTTGGCGTCCTGGCCCGACACGGCCACACCGGTCAGGTTGTTGTCCTGCAGGACCTTGATCACGCCCGCCGCGTTGGTGTCGTTCGCGACCCAGACGCCGTCGACCTTGCCGCCGAGCGAGGTCAGCGCCTGCTCGAAGTTGGTCTGCGACTTGGCCTGGTCCCACACCCCGGGAGGCTCGGCGGCCGCCTTGATGCCGGCGGCCTCCATGACCTCGACGGCGCCGTCGTGGAACATCGCTGCGTTGCCGTCGGTCGGGTCGCCGCCCATGTAGACGACGATCGCGGTGGCCGGGTCCTTGCCGGCGGTCTCGAGACCGTCGAGCACTGTCTGGCCCTCCAGGCGTCCGACCTCGGTGTTGTCGAACGACACGTAGTAGTCGGCGCCGGTGAACGGGCGGTCGTAGGCGATGACCGGGATGCCCTCGGCCTTGGCCTTCGTCGCGACGGCCTCGGCCGCGCCCTGGTAGTCGACCAGGAGCATGACGCCGCAACCCTGCGTGAGCTGCTGGTCGGCGATCGTCGAGTACTTGTTGACGTCACCCTGCGCGTTCTGGATGTCCGCGTCGAATCCGGCCGCCTCCAGGCCCTCCTGGAGGTACTTGCGGTCGAAGTTCTCCCAGCGCGGCGACGAGGCCGCGTCCGGCAGGATCACGCATGCGCGACTGGCGGCGTCGCCGCCGGCCTCCGTGGACCCACCGTTGCCGTTGCCGCTGCTGGAGCAGCCGGCCAGCATCACCGCGGCGGCGCCCGTGAGGGCGGCCACGGCGAGGATCGAAGACTTCTTCATCTCTTGCCTTTCGTCATTGAAGCGGGCGAGTCCCCAGGATCGTCCCTGGCGTTCATCGCGCTGATGCGATCATCGACGACACGGATTCTTATCGTCAAGTCTTGAACATAACGCTTTGGCAACGCACCGGGTCGGACGCTGCGCGGACCCGCTCGCCGGGCCCCTAGAGAGCGTTTACCGTGCAGAATGCGTGCAAAGTGGATGAAAACGCCTGTTTTCGCGTAGGTGAAGCCCTCTCACAACCTGTACTCCCGCTGAGAGCGTTCGTCAAGTGAAGACAGCGAGGGTGCAGTGCGCTCAGGCTCGGCCTGTCGCGGCGCGGGTGCGGCGCGACAGCGAGTCGACGATCACGGCGAGCACGAGCACGACGCCGGTGACCATGAACTGGACCGACGAGTCGAGGTTGAGCAGAGTCAGGCCCGACGAGATCGACTGGATGACCACGATGCCGATCAGGGCCGAGAAGGCCGATCCGCGCCCGCCGAACAGGCTCGTCCCGCCGATGACGGCGGCGGCGATCGCATTGAGGTTGACGTCTCCGGTTCCCGAGCTCTGATTCGCCGAAGCCAGCCGTGCGGCCGCGAGGATCCCGCCCACCGCCGCGAGCGTGGAGCACATCGCGAAGACGGAGAGGTAGATGCGATCCACCCGGATCCCGGCGCGCCGGGCAGCCTCGACGGACCCGCCGACCGCGTAGACCGCGCGGCCCCAGCGGGTGCGTGTCAGGGCGAAGTTCATCGCCACCACCAGCCCGAGGAAGAACAGGAACATCACGCCGATGCCGCGGTACAGGTTCAGGTACCAGGTGGCGGCCAGCAGGAAGGCGAGAAGGGCGCCGCTGCGCACGGCGATCTCGCCGTAGCTCTGACTCACGAGGTTGGCCGCCGCGCGCCGCCGCGATCGTCGTACGAGCGACCACGCGAAGGCGGCCACCGCGAGAACGGCCACCAGGTACGAGGCCCACGCGGGGAGGAACATCTGCTGCGCGAACTGCACGAGCCACGAGTCGAACGGGATCGCGATCGACCCGGTCTCGCCGAGCACCCACAGTTGCAGCCCGAGGAAGCCGAGCAGACCGGCGAGCGTGATGACGAAGCTCGGCAGCCCGAACCTCGTGTACAGGAAGCCGTAGAGCAGCCCGACGAGGCAGCCGATCGCGATGGCCGCGATCAGCGAGAGCACGAGGTTCCACTGCAGCTGCACGAAGGTCACAGCCAGCACGGCCGCGGCGAGGCCTGACACCGAGCCCACGGACAGGTCGATCTCGCCTACCAGGAGCACGAGCACCACTCCCAGCGCGATGGTTCCGATCGCCGCGCACTGCATCGTGAGGTTCACGAGGTTCTCGCTGGAGAGGAACACGGGATTGAGCAGCTGGAACACCGTCCAGATCACCGCGATGCCGAGCACCACGGGGAGCGCCCCCAGGTCGCCGCCGCGGACGCGGGAGACGAACGCCTCGAACGTGTGACGGATGCCGCTGCCGCTGAGGAGGCGTTCCTGCGCGATCGGCTCGGCCAGGCGCTCGTCGCCGTGCGGACTCATCGCGACCCGTCCCCACGGGGACGAGGCGTGCGGGAACCGGCGCGGGGCATGCGGATCACGGTGCCGCCGGATGTGTGCTCGTCCAGCGGCGGCTCGTCGAGCGGCTGGCCCGTCGCCGGCGGAGGCGGCGCAGCATCCGCCCGCTCCGGTGCCCGTCGGGCGGACGGGTGATCGACCGCACCCGTGATGGCCGCGATGAGCGTCTCGCTCGTGACGTCGGCGACGTTGTAGACGCCGTTGTTGCGGCCCAGGCGCAGCACGACCACGCGATCGGCGACCGCCATGACGTCGGCCATGTTGTGGCTGATCAGGATGACGCCGTGCCCGCGTTCGCGCAGCCGCTCGATGAGGTTCAGCACCTCGGCGGTCTGCGCCACGCCCAGCGCGGCGGTCGGCTCGTCGAGGATCACGACGCGGGGCTCCCCGATGAGCGACCGCGCGATCGCGACGGTCTGGCGCTGTCCGCCCGAGAGGGAAGCGACGGGCACGCGCACCGACGGGATCTTCGCCGACAGCTCGCGTAGCAGGGTCCAGGTGCGCTGCTCCATGTCGACCTCGTCGAGCGTCGCACCGTCGCGCAGCTCCCTGCCCAGCCACAGGTTGGCGACAACGTCGAGGTTGTCGCACAGTGCGAGGTCCTGGAAGATCGTCTCGATCCCGAGCTCCTGGGCGTCGGCCGGGGTGTCGATGCCCACCGGCTCGCCGTCGAACTCGATCGACCCGCTGTCGGGCGGGTGCACACCGGCGAGCACCTTCACGAGCGTCGACTTGCCGGCGCCGTTGTCGCCGACGAGGGCGACGACCTCGCCCTCGTTGACCCAGAAGTCGACGTCGGTGAGCGCCTTGACCGCGCCGAAGCGCTTGCCGATGCCGCGCATCGTCAGCACGCGTTCGCGCGGGCGTCCCGCCCGCGGGTGCGTCATCGACATCCTCGCCTCGTCCTCATCGATCCCCAGCCGACCCCTGTCAGAGTCAGGACCCTACCCGATGCCCGCCGCTTCGCACGCATCCGCGTACGCCGGGGTGCAGATGTCTTCGACGGTCCAGAACCCGTCGGCGACCACGGTGTCCATGATGTCGTCGATCGTCACGGCCACCGGGTCGAGCAGAGTGGCCGGCGTGCCCTGGATCTCGAGCGGAGCGGTGACCTCCTCGCCGTGGAGCAGCTTGACCGCGACCTCGGCGGCGAGCTCGGCCTGCGGCTTGATCGCCTTGTAGACGGTCATGTACTGGTCGCCGGTGAGGATGCGCTGGATCGCGGAGAGCTCGGCATCCTGGCCCGTCACGATCGGGAGGGGCTCGACGTTGGCGACCCGCAGCGCCGCGATGGCGCCGCCGGCCGTCGCGTCGTTCGCCGCGTACACCCCGGCGATGGCGCCGCCGTGCTGGGCGATCTGGCCCGACACCCACTCCTGCGCCTTCTCAGGGCTCCACCCGGGGGTGTCGTACTCGGCGAGCACGCGCAGTCCGCTGCCGTCGATGATGCTGTGGGCACCGTGCTTGAACAGCGCCGCGTTGCTGTCGGTGGGCGAGCCGTTGACCATCAGGATGCCGCTGCCGTCGTCCTCCGCGTGCACGCCCTCCACGAACGCGGTGGCCTGCAGCACCCCGACCTTCTCGTTGTCGAACGAGATGTAGTACGCCAGGTCGCCGCCGGCGATGAGCCGGTCGTACGAGATGACGGGCACGCCCTTCGCGTTGGCCGAGCTCACGATGCTGACGGCCGCGTTCGCGTCCACCGGATCGAGCACGAGCACGCCGGCCCCGGCCGTCAGCGCCGACTCCGCCTGCTGCTGCTGCTTCGCGGCGTCCTGGTCGGCGTTGGCGTAGAGCACCTCGTAGTCGCCGAGCTCGGCGACGCGGGCCTCGAACATCGGCCGGTCGAACGTCTCGTACCGTGCGGTCTTCGCGTCGGGCAGCAGCAGCGCGATCGTGTCGTCGGAGGGGGTTCCGCCCGGCGCGGGTGCACCGGAGCAGGCCGACAGCAACGCCGCGGCGAGGAGGAGGCCGGTTCCTGCGCCCACCCCCCGCAGCGCCGGCGCGCTGGGGCGAGCCTGCGGGTGTGAAGGCCAGGCTGTCGCCGGCGCGCGACGCCCGATCGGGCGCCGTCGCGGCCGATCCAGTCGCGTACGGGGCATCGGACGAGCCTATGCGGTGATGGGCAGCGACGGCGCAGTCGGAAGCTGGGCGTCGACCGTGACGTGGTCGAGGGCGATCGCGATGGCGCCGCGCGTCTCGGCCCACTCCCCGAACGAGGCGCCGACGATCTCGGGGAGGCCGTCTGCAGAGGGGAGCGCGGTGCGCTCGAGCGAGTGGCGCATCGGGGCCATGAGGATCTCGCCGGCCTGACCGAGCTCGCCGCCGACGACGATGATCTCGGGGTCGAACAGGTTGCACAGGCTCGCGGCGGCGATTCCGATGTGGCGGCCGGCGTCGGCGATCACGCGGCGTGCGGCGCCGTCGCCGAGTTCGGCGGCGTGCAGCAGGTCGCCGAGGCGGTGCATGCCTTCGCTGGGCGGGAACAGCGACAGCAGGGCGGGGCCGCCGGCGTAGGTCTCGAGGCATCCGCGGTTGCTGCAGCGGCAGATGGGGCCGTTCTCGTCGAGCGTCACGTGGCCGATCTGGCCGGCCTTGCCGTTGACGCCGCGGAAGAGATCGCCGTTCACGACGAGTCCGGCGCTGATCGTGTGGCCCACGCGGATGAACACCGACGACGCCGCGGACCGCCCGTTGCCCTCGCGGGCCTCGGCGAGTCCGCCGAGGTTCGCCTCACTGTCGACATGCACCGGGCGGCCGATGCGGATGGCCAGGCTCTCGGCGACGTCGACATTCTCCCAGCCGCGCAGGAGCCCCGGTGTGGACACCATCCCGGTGCGGGGGTCGATCGGCGCGGGCAGGGCCAGCCCGACGCCGAGGAGGTCGGTGATGGATCCGCCGAGGGACTCCATCATGTCGCCGAGCAGCAGCGCGAGGCGGTCGAGCTCGGAGTCGTGGCGGTGGTCCAGTGGGAGCGGGAGCGACGACTGCGTCACGATCGTGCGCGCGGTGTCGGCGATCGCGATGTGCAGGTGGCGGGAGCTGTAGTGGACGCCGGCGACCAGTCCCAGACGGCGGGCGAGCGACACGAGGGTCGCGCGGCGTCCGCTGCTCGTGGTGAACGACGTGTGCAGCAGGCCCGATGCGGTCAGCTCTTTGACGATGTTCGAGACGGTGGCGGGCGAGAGGCCCGTGCTGCCGGCGAGCTCGATCTGCGTGAGACGGCCGTGGCGCTTCAGAGACTCGATGACGCGCGCGCGATTGGCCTCGCGGAGCGAGGTCTGCGAGCCCGGCGGGGCTTGACGGCGTGCCACAGCTCACACTGTATCCCACGGCCGATTTCCCAGGTCGGCCGTGGGATCACGCGGTGTCGCGCCCGCCGGACTCAGCGCCGGTCGGCGGCCAGGCGGATGAGGACGATGTTTCCGGATTCGTCGACCTCGGCGACGCCGGGGTGGGCCTTCACGAACTCGGAGAAGCTCTTGTGCCCGAGGGCCTTCTCGCTGAACGACGGGTCGAGTCGTTTGATGAGGCTCTTCACCGCCGAGGCGTGCTGCCACTCCACGCCCTCCTTGTCGCTCTCGAGCCGCAGCGCGCGCTCGAGGAGGGACTCGGTCGGGTCGACGGCGGCCTTCCTCGAGCGCCGGCTGCCGGACGCGCGCTGCGGCGCGGCATCCTTCTTCCCGGTCGGCGGAGCCGCCACACCCGGGAGCGCGTCGTACGAGTCGAACTGGTCGCACGCCGCGGCGAGCGACTTCGCGGTCGATCCCGCGACGCCCACCCCCACGACGAATCGGCCGAGGCGGCGGCAGCGCTGGGCGAGCGGCACGTAGTCGGAGTCGCCGGCGACGATGACCACGTGCGTGAGGTCGGGGAGGCGGAACATGTCCTCGACGGTGTCCACGGCGAGGCGGATGTCGGCGCCGTTCTTCGCGTACGCGGCGGCGGGGAAGAGCTGCACGAGGTCGACGGCGCGCGCCACGAGCTGGGAGCGGTACTCCGCGTTGACCGGCGCCGACCAGTCGGCGTACGCCCGGGTGAGCACCAGGGTGCCGAACGACGTCGCGTAGTCGATGATGGCGCCGACGTCGATCGTCGCGGCGGCGAGGCGCTCGGCGATCTCGGGGTCCGAGGCATCCGTCGCGATCTTCTGACGGTCGCGCGAGTAGGAGTTCTTGCCGTGCACGCGGTCGTACCACGACATCACGATGTTGTCGAAGTCCAGGTACACCGCCACGCGGGGGCTCTGCAGGTCGGGCATGTCACTCCTCACCGGGGTAGTGGACGCCGACGAGGTCGCGGATCTCGTCGAGCGTGGCCATGATCGCGACGGTCTCGTCGATCGGCAGCACGTCGGAATCGGTGCGGCCCTCGGCGAGGTACCGCTCAGCCGCGAGCGCCTGGTACTGCATGCCGCGGCCGTCGATGTCGGAGCGGAATTCCTCGATCACCGTGCCGTCGGGGCTGACGAGGCGGAACGAGGTGGCCGTGTACCAGACGCTGTCGATGTCGATGCGGGCCTCTGTGCCGATGATCGTCGCGGTGTTGGGGCCGGCTGCGCGGGATGCGGAGATGGAGGTCGACAGCGCACCCGACGCGTGCGTCATGATCGTCGCCACCTCGGTGTCGGATCCCGCGTCGCCGATGCGGGCGGCCGCGGCGATGGAGAGGGGCTCGCCCAGGATGTCCCACGCGAACGAGACCGGGTAGACCCCGAGGTCGAGGAGGGCACCGCCGCCGAGTTCCAGCGCGTTGATGCGGTGCGCCGGGTCGGAGGGCAGCAGCTGTGTGTGGTCGGCGGTGACGGCGCGGACCTCGCCGAGGGCGCCCGACTCCACGAGTTCGCGGATGCGGACCATGTGCGGCAGATACCGCGTCCACATCGCCTCCATCGCGAGGAGTCCGCGTTCCGCTGCGGCGTCGCGTACCTCCAGGGCCTCCGCCGCGTTGAGGGTGAACGCCTTCTCGACCAGCACGTGCTTGCCCGCTGCGAGGGCGAGGAGGGCGTTCGCCGCGTGCATCGGATGCGGCGTCGCGATGTAGACGATGTCGACGTCCGGATCGGCGACGAGTTCCTCGTACGAGCCGTGGGCGTGCGGGATGGCGAAGTCGGCGGCGAACGCCTCAGCGGTCTCGCGTCGCCGCGAGCCCACCGCGGCGACGTCGAGCCCGGCGGTGCGCAGGTCGCTGGTGAACGCACGGGCGATGCCGCCCGGTCCGAGGATCCCCCAGCGGGGGGAGGAGGGCGAGTTCATGAACACGAGGCTAGTGGCGCGATGCCCCCCGTGCCCGGAGGAGGCCGTCTACTGCTGCAGCGCGGCGGCGAGATCGTCCTCGCGGAAGTACACCCCCAGGTACGGCGGGTTCTGAGTCAGGTAGAGCCGGTCGAACGCGACGTTGTCGTGCTCGGCGATGATCTCGCCCTCCACCCCGCCGCTGCCGGTCTGGATCGCATAGCCCTTCGGACAGAAGTACAGCGCGGCGCCGCCGCCGCCGTTGGGGTCGATCGGCGTCATCCCGCTCCCGTAGCAGGGGTCGCCGAAGCCGCCGGGCGTCGGATCGTCGAGCTTCGAGTGGGGCGGGTTGTCCAGGTCGGCGACCATGCTGTCGGCGATCGTCATGCAGCTGGTCCGGTCGTAGGCCGCGCACCACGTTCCGTCGATCGTGTCGAAGGGCGGCATGTCGGCGACGGCGCCGGCGGGCACGAGCGACAGCGGGATCGTGCAGGCATAGCCGTTCGTCCCGCCGGGATGGATGCCGCCGGCCTCGCCCGTCCCGCGCGCGACCCCGTCTTGACCGAGTGCTGCGGTGATGTCGATCGCATCCTTGGTCGGCGCCGTGCGCTCCAGGTGCATCGTGACGGCGTCGCCGTGCAGTTCGACGGGCCCGGCCAGCGGGGTCTCGCCGGTATCGAGAATTCCCGTTTCGCCGGCGACCGTCAGGTGACGATAGCCGAGCAGCATGATGCAGCCCGGATCCGGGTCCGCGAGATCCACGATCCACTCCCCGTCGAGTCCGGGGCTGGTCGGCGTCGGCGTCGACGATGCCGTCGGACCCTCCGGCGACGGCGATGGCGAGGGCGCTGCGGTATCGCCCGCTGCGGGTGTGCACCCAGCGAGCAGCACGACAAGCGAGAGGACGGCCAGGCTCCCCAGAGACCGCGCCATGGTCGTGAAACTACCGACCCTGCCCGACGGGTGCAAGGGCCGGGCGTGCGGAGCACTCGCGGCTAGCGGGCAACGCTCTCCGCGAGTTCGCCGCGGCGCTGGGCGGCAGGGACCTGGTCCAGAGCGCGGGCGAGGTCGTCGACGATGTCGCGGGCGTCCTCGAGGCCGATCGACAGGCGCACCGTGGTCGGGCCGATGTGCGCCTCGGCGAGCTGCGTCGGCGACATGTGGCTGTGCGTCATCGACGACGGGTGCGCGACCAGGCTGCGCGCGTCGCCGATGTTCGCCACCAGACGGATCACCTGCAGGCGCGAGATGAACGCCTCGACGAGCCGGAAGTCCGCCTCGGCGTCGCCGGTGGCGGGCAGGTCGAACGCGAACACCGAGCTCACGCCGTCGGGGAGATAGGTCTGCGCCTGTGCGTGCCACGGGCTCGACTCCAGCCCCGGGTGGTGCACGCGCGACACAGCGGGGTGCGTCTCGAGGAACCGGGCGACCGTGAGGGCGCTCGCGGTGTGCCGCTCCATGCGCAGGTCGAGGGTCTCGAGGCCCTGGAGCAGCTGGAAGGCGTTGAAGGCCGACAGCGACGGACCGAGGTCATGCACGTACTTCGTCTTGACCAGCGCGATGTACGGCGACCCGGTCTCGCCGAAGCGCTCGACGAGGCTGCCGTCCGGCACGCGCGGATACGTCTGGGTCAGCTGCGGCCAGCGCTCGGGCTCCGCCGTGAAGTCGAAGGTGCCCAGGTCGACGACGACGCCGCCGAGGGACGTGCCGTGGCCGCCGAGGAACTTCGTGGCGGAGTGCACCACGATGTCGGCGCCGAAGTCCTTCGCGCGCTGCAGGTACGGCGTCGCGACGGTGTTGTCGATCACCAGAGGCACGCCCGCCTCCTTGGCGACGGCGGCGACGGCGCCGAGGTCCAGCACCTGCGCGATCGGATTCGAGATCGACTCGGCGAACAGCGCGCGGGTGGTCGGCCGAACGGCGGCGCGCCACGCGGCGAGGTCGTCCTGGTCGACGAACGTCACCTCGATGCCCCAGTCGGCGAACGTGTCCTGCAGCAGGTCGACGGTGCCGCCGTAGAGCTGACGGGCGGCGACGATGTGCTCGCCCTGCTTGGCGAGCGCCAGGAGTGCCACGGCGACGGCGGCCTGCCCCGATGCGACACCGGCCGCGGCGATGCCGCCCTCGAGCTCCGCGACACGGCGCTCGAACACGAGCACGGTCGGGTTCGCCGCACGGCTGTAGATGTTGCCGTCCTTGCGCAGCGCGAAGAGGTCGCGTGCCTCGGCGAGCGAGCGGAACTCGAAGCCGTTGGACTGATGGATGGAGGGGATGGCGGTGTTCTCCGCGATGCCGGAGTCGAACCCGGCCTGCACCTGCGCCGTCGCGAACGAGCGAGGGGCGGCAGGACGAGTCTGTTCAGGCATGCAGACCATTGTCGAGCCGCGGCGCCCGGGGCGGTGCGTCGTGTGTCGAACTGTTGCGAGCCCGGCCCGGGGCCGCTGGAGGGGCGGTAGTGCGCCGGCACGCCAGAATGGTCGGGTGGCGCAGCTGATCACCCCCGCAGAACTCGACGATCTCCTCCGGTCCTCCGCCGTGCGCGTGCTCGATGTGCGCTACCGCCTCGACCGCCCCGACGGCAGCGCCGAGCACCTCGAGGGGCATGTGCCCGGCGCCGTGTACGTCGACATGGAGACGGAGCTCTCGCAGCACGGTCGCCCCGACGAGGGGAGGCATCCGCTTCCTCCTCGTGAAGCGCTGCAGGCGGCCGCGCACCGCTGGGGCATCGACGACGGCGACACGGTGGTCGTCTACGACGACGATCGCGCCCTGGGCGCCTCGCGCGCATGGTGGCTGCTGACGCGCTCCGGCATCGCCGACGTGCGCATCCTCGACGGCGGCCTCGGCGCCTGGACCGCGGCCGGCCTGCCGGTGGAGTCCGGACCCGTCACGCCCGAGCCGGGTGCGGTCCGGCTCGCGCCGATCGCCGAGCCCGTGCTGTCGATCGACGAGGCCGCCGCGCTCGCCGCGTCGGGCGTGCTCATCGACGTACGTGCCGCCGAGCGCTACCGAGGCGAGGTCGAGCCGATCGACCCGATCGCCGGCCACATCCCGGGCGCCGTGAACCTCCCGACCGGCGCCTACATGGACGGTGAGCGATTCCGGGATGCTGCGAGTCTGCGCGCGCTGTTCGGCACGGTCGGCGTCGGCGACGGCGTGACCGCGGCGGTGTACTGCGGTTCGGGCGTGACCGCCGCGCAGGCGGTGTTCGCGGCCGAGCTCGTCGGGCTGGAGCTGCGGATCTACCCGGGCTCGTGGAGCCAATGGTCGAACACTCCCGGACGCCCGGTCGCGACAGGGCCGGCGCCCGCGGAGGTCACCGGCTCAGTGTGACCGGCGCGGTGGCCGGTCTCGACGGGTCACGGCACGAGGGTGATCTTGCCCGCCACGCCCGTCTCGGCCGCGCGATGCGCCTCGGCGGCGTCGGCGAGCGCGAAGGACGGACCGAGCTCGACCGAGAAGCGTCGGGCGGCCATGAGCGCGAGCGCGACGGGCACCGCCTCGGTGCGCCAGACCTGCTGCTGCCCGGTGAGCGGTTCGGGCGAGCCGCCCGAGAACGCGCGGATGCCGAGGCCGGCGGCATCCCGTCCTCGCACCAGCGTCGCGATCCGGTGCCGGTCGGCGACCAGATCGAGCGAGGTGCGGAGGGCCTCGTCCGTGCCGGCGGCGTCGATCGCGACGGTCACGCCCTGCGGAGCCGCCGCGCGCACCCGGTCGGCGAGCCCGTCGCCGTACGCGACCGGGATGGCACCGAGCTCGCGGACGCGGTCGAATCGGCCTTCGGACGACGTGGCGACGACGGTCGCCCCCCACAGCACGGCGAACTGGATGAGCGCCTGGCCGACGGCGCCCGACCCGGCGTGCACGAGCACGGTGTCGTCGCCGCCCACCGCGAGCGAGCGGAGCGCCTGGTACGCCGTGCCGACCGGGACGCCCAGAGCGGCGCCTTCGGCGGCGCTCACCTGCGGCGGGCGAGGGAAGACGTGGGAGGCGGGAACCGCGATCTCGGTCGCGTAGGCGCCGAACGCCCCGGTGAAGACGACCGGCTCACCCACACGGAACCCGTCGACGCCTTCGCCGACCGCGGTGACGACTCCGGCGCCGTCGGCGCCGATGCGGCGCGGATCGACGATCTCCGCCGACGGCCGCCGGCCCGAGCGGAGCTTCGCGTCGATCGGATTGACGCCGGCAGCCGTGACGCGGATCGCAAGCTGCCCGGGTGCGGGCACCGGCTCGGGTACGGGGATCTCATGCAGGACCTCAGGGCCCCCGAACTCGGTGTAGGCGATCGCAGTGGTCATGACGGGGGCAACTCCTGTCGTCGAGGCGGCTATTCCCTCAGGGCTTTCTGCATCCGCTGCAGCGACACCGGCTCGGCCGTGCCGAGGGACTGCGCGAACAGGCTCACACGGTACTCCTCGAGCAGCCACCGGGCGTGCACGAGCGGCAACGGCGCGTCATCCGCCGGCGGGATCACGCCGCCGGCCTCGGCGAACACGGTCGTCGCGCGTTCGAACTCGGTCATCCGCTGGCGGTCGCGGCCCGGGTTGTCGGCGAGCGTCCGCACGCGATCGAGCGCCCCGCGCAGGTAGCGGGGAAGCTGCGCCAGCCGTCCGGTGCCGGTGCGGGACACGAAGCCCGGGAACACCAGGCCCGCCAGCTGCCCCTTGATGTCGTTCAGCGCGCCGAGCAGCGTCAGCGAGTTCGCGTCGCGCATCGCGCGCTCCACGTCGCGCGCGGCCGTCAGGATGCGGGCGGTCAGCGACACCGTCTGGAACAGCTCGTCGACGACCGCGGCCGAGAACGCATCGCGCACCGTCTCGAAGCCGGCTCTGCTGCGTACGACGGCGTCGGCCACGGTGCGTGCGATGACCGCGTCCGCCACCGCGACGCGGCCGTCCTCGATGAGCGCCTTCGCGGACGGATACGGCGATGCCGCGAGCGCGAGCTTCTCGGCGGACGTCAGGTGCTCGAGCACGTAGGCCGACGGCGACGCGACCGACAGGAGCACGAGGCGCCGGACGCCGGCCTGGGTCGCGCGGGCTGCGGCTTCGGGGGTCGTCTCGATCCGGAGCGCGACCGAGGCGCCCTCGTCGACGATCGCGGGATAGCCGCGCACGACGCCGCCCGCGACCTTGGTGTCGACGACGTCGGGCAGGTCCCCGAACGTCCAGTCGGTGAGGCCGGTGCGCTCGGCGAACGTCGACTCGGGCCGCGCGGCGTCGCGGGGTGTTCCCGCGAGGCGGGCCGCGGGGCCCTTCGCGGCCTGGCTGCCGCGCCCGATCGCCGGCGCCGTCGCGGTGAGCGAACGAGACACGGACGCCCGGGCCCGATCGGCGAGCCGTGCCTGCAGCGCGGCCAGGTCGCGGTCTGATCCCACCGCGCGCCCGCGCTCGTCGACGGCCCGGAACGATACCTGCAGGTGCCCGGGCACCCGTTCCATCTCGAAGTCGGCCGCGCTCACCGGCTGGCTCGCGACGCGCTGGATGCGCGCCGCGAGCGCATTGCGCAGCGGCGTCGGCGGACGGCCGTCGTGAGCCTCGGGGCCTTGCCCCGCGAGGTCGGCGGCGAACGTCGCAGCCCAGTCCGCCGCGGGGACGACGTGGCGGCGGATGGACTTGGGAAGCGAGCGCAGCAGCGCCGTGATGAGCTCGTCCCGCATGCCCGGCACCTGCCAGTCGAAGCCGTCGGGGCGCAGCTGCGCGAGGAGGGCCAGCGGAACGACGGCCGTCACGCCGTCGTCGGCGGCGCCGGGCTCGAACCGGTATGCGAGCGAGAGCACCTGGTCGCCCTGGGTCCAGCGCGCCGGGAAGTCGCGCTCGTCGCCGCGCGACGCCTCGTCGACGAGGTCGGCCTCCGTCATGTCGAGCAGGCGCGGCGTGCGGGCCGAGGCATCCTTCCACCAGGCCTCGAAGGAGCGCGCGTCGAACACGTCGCGGGGAATGCGGGCGTCGTAGAACCGGAACACGGCCTCGTCGCCCACGAGGATGTCACGGCGGCGCTCGCGCTCCTCGATCTTCTCGAGGCGTCGCCGCAGCTCGAGGTTGCGGCGCTCGAACGCCGTGAGCTTCTTGTCGAGGTGCGAAGAGTCCCACTCGCCCTCGACGAGCGCGTGGCGCATGAACAGCTCGCGCGCGAACGGCCGGTCGAAGCGCGCGAGCTGCACCCGGCGCTTGGGCACGATCTCGAGGCCGAAGAGGGTGACCTTCTCGTACGCGGATGCCGCACCCGACGCCTTCGACCAGTGCGGCTCGCTCAGCGAGCGCTTGGCGAGGTCGCCCGCGAGCGGTTCTGCCCAGGCGGGGTCGATCGCGGCGACGGTGCGGGCGAACAGGCGGCTCGTCTCGACGACCTCGGCGGCCATGACGGCGGTCGGCCGCTTCTTCTTGAGCCCGGAGCCGGGGAAGATCGCGAAGCGCGTGCCACGCGAGCCGAGGTACTCGGCGCCGCGGCGCTGGTCGGTGCGGTCGGAGCCGGCGCGGCCCCGCGTGGCGGTCGAGGTGGTGCGCTCGTCGAGGATGCCGAGGTGCGAGAGCAGCCCCGACAGGATCGCCTTGTGGAGCTCGTCCGGGTCGGCCGTGCCCGGTGCCGCCTTGCGAGGAGCGTTGACGAGTGCGCTGAGCTGACGATGCACGTCGGCCCACTCGCGCACCCGCACGTAGTTGAGGTGCTCGGCGCGGCACAGGCGCCGGAACGCGCTCGAGCCCAGCTCTGCCTGCTTCTCCTGGAGGTGGTTCCAGAGGTTGAGCAGGCTCAGGAAGTCGCTGGAGGGGTCGGTGAACCGCGCGTGCAGGCGATCGGCCTCCTCGCGACGCTCTTCCGGGCGCTCGCGCACGTCCTGGATCGACATCCCCGCGACGATCGCGAGCACGTCCCGCAGCACGCCGGTGCGGCGCGCCTCCACGAGCATGCGGGCGAAGCGCGGGTCGATCGGCAGCCGCGAGATCTCGCGGCCGAGGTCGGTGAGCGTCGGATGACCCGCGCCGCTTCCTGGACCTGTCGAGGTGCGCACTGCCCCGAGCTCGACGAGGAGGTCGAGAGCCGCCTTGACTCCGCGGGAGTCCGGAGGCGTGAGGAACGGGAAGGAGGAGATGTCGCCGAAGCCGAGCGACAGCATCTGGAGGATGACCGAGGCCAGGCTGGTGCGCAGGATCTCCGGCTCGGTGAACTCGGGCCGGGTGTCGAAGTCCTCCTCGGAGTACAGCCGGATCGCGATGCCGTCGCTGGTGCGGCCCGCGCGCCCCGACCGCTGCTGAGCGGACGCCTGCGACACCGCCTCGATCGGCAGCCGCTGCACCTTGCTGCGGTGGCTGTAGCGCGAGATGCGCGCCGTTCCGGTGTCGACGACGTAGCGGATGCCCGGCACCGTGAGGCTCGTCTCGGCGACGTTCGTCGCGAGGATGACACGACGACGGATGCCGGCCACCCGCGACCGCTCGAACACCCGGTGCTGCTCGGCGGCGGACAGGCGCCCGTAGAGGGGGAGCACCTCTGTGGGTGCGGCGTCCTTCGCGTACATGCCCCGCACCGCGTCCGCGGCATCGCGGATCTCGGCCTCGCCCGGGAGGAACACGAGCACGTCGCCGGCGGCCTCGCGGTCGAGCTCGCGCAGGGCGGAGGTGATGCCGTCGACGTCGTCGGACTCCTCCTCGCCCTTGGCCGGCCGTGCGGGCGGGCGGTACCGGATCTCGACCGGATACGTGCGGCCGGACACCTCGATGATCGGCGCCGGGGTTCCGTCGGGCCTCGCGAAGTGCTTCGCGAAGCTCTCCGGGTCGATCGTCGCGCTCGTGACGACGACCTTGAGGTCGGGGCGCTTGGGCAGGATGCGCCGCAGGTACCCGAGGAGGAAGTCGACGTTGAGCGAGCGCTCATGGGCCTCGTCGACGATGACCATGTCGTAGCGGCGCAGGAGCCGGTCGCGGTGGATCTCGTTGAGGAGGATGCCGTCGGTCATCAGCGCGATGCGCGTGTCTTCCGACACCTTGTCGGTGAAGCGGACCTTGTAGCCGACTGCCGAGCCGAGCGGCACCTGCAGCTCCTCGGCGATGCGCTCGGCGATCGTGCGCGCGGCGATGCGGCGCGGCTGTGTGTGCGCGATGCGCGTCCGCCCGAGCTCGAGCGCGATCTTCGGCAGCTGCGTCGTCTTGCCCGACCCGGTCGCGCCCGCGACGATCACGACCTGGTGGTCGCGCACAGCGCGCGCGATCTCCTCGCGCGCGGCGCTGACAGGGAGCTCCGGCGGAAACGAGATGACGGGTTCGGGCGCGGACATAGCCTTCGATCGTATCCCTTCCGGCCGGGCGCCGGATCGCCCCGTCCGACGCCGCGTCCGCGCGCCTAGGCTGGGAACCATGACAGTCCCCAGCGTGACCCTCAACGACGGCAACACGATCCCTCAGCTCGGCTACGGCGTCTTCAAGGTGCCGCCGGCGGACACGGAGCGGGCCGTCGCCGAGGCGCTCGAGGTCGGCTACCGCCACATCGACACCGCCGCGATCTACGGCAACGAAGAGGGCGTGGGCGCGGCCATCGCGGCGAGCGGCATCGCGCGCGACGAGCTGTTCATCACCACCAAGCTCTGGAACGACCGCCACGACGGCGACGAGCCCGACGCCGCGATCGCGGAGAGCCTCGCCAAGCTCGGACTCGAGCAGGTCGACCTGTACCTCGTGCACTGGCCGACCCCCGCGCAGGACAACTACCTCCACGCGTGGGAGAAGCTCATCGAGCTGCGGGGCGCCGGCTTGACCCGCAGCATCGGCGTCTCGAACCACCTCGTGCCGCACCTGGAGAAGATCGTGTCGGCCACCGGAGTGGTCCCGGCCGTCAACCAGATCGAGCTGCACCCCGCCCACCAGCAGCGCGACATCACGGACTGGGCCGCCGCCCACGATGTGAAGATCGAGTCGTGGGGACCCCTCGGGCAGGGCAAGTACGACCTGTTCGGTGCAGCGCCGGTCGCCGCGGCCGCCGAGGCGCACGGCAAGACGCCGGCTCAGGCCGTGCTGCGCTGGCACCTGCAGAAGGGCTTCATCGTCTTCCCGAAGTCGGTGCGCCGCGAGCGCCTCGAGGAGAACCTCGACGTGTTCGACTTCGAGCTCACCGCCGACGAGATCGCCGCCATCGACGCGATGGAGCCGGGCGACGGCACGGGTCGCGTCAGCGCGCACCCCGACGAGGTCAACTGACCGCTCGCGGGCGGCAGGAGCGGATACCGTGAACCCTCGCCTCGCGGACGCGACGAGCCCGTACCTGAGAGCCCACGCGGGCAATCCGGTCGCGTGGTTCCCGTGGGGCGAGGAGGCGTTCGCAGAAGCACGACGCCGCGACGTGCCTGTCATGGTGTCGATCGGCTACTCGACGTGTCACTGGTGCCATGTGATGGCTCGGGAGTCCTTCGAGGACGAGACGACCGCCGCCGAGCTCGACGCCGGCTTCGTGTCGATCAAGGTCGACCGCGAGGAGCACCCCGAGGTCGACGCCGCCTACATGGCCGCCGCTTCGGCGTTCTCGCAGAGCCTCGGCTGGCCGCTGACCGTGTTCGCGACGCCCGAAGGGCGGCCGTTCTACGCGGGGACGTACTTCCCGCCGCAGCCTCGCGCCGGCATCCCGGCGTTCCGCCAGGTGCTCGCGGCGGTGCACGAGGCGTGGACCGAGCGGCGCGACCAGATCGACGAGACGGCGGATGCCGTCGCCGGTGCGCTCGCCGAGGTCCGCCGATCGGCGCCCGACGCGGATGCGTCCACCCCGTCCGCGGATGAGCTGGTCGGCGCCGCACGCGCACTCGCCGGGCGGGAGGATCCGCAGCACGGCGGCTTCGGCGAGCCCGCCGCCGGTGCCCCCAAGTTCCCCGTCGCCACAGCGCTCCGCTTCCTGCAGACCCCGGTCCTCCGCGAGCACGCCGCCGAGGCGTCCGCCGTCGCCGATCGTGCCCTCACCGCGATGGCTGCCTCGCCGCTGCGCGATGCGGTCGAGGGCGGGTTCTTCCGCTACGCGACCCGGCCCGACTGGACGGTGCCGCACTACGAGCGGATGCTGACCGACAACTCCCAGCTGCTCGACGTCGCGATGGCGGCGGTCCCCGCGCGCGACGACGTCGCGCGCGGCATCGCCGGGTTCCTGCGCGACGTGCTGCAGCAGCCGGGCGGCGGCTTCGGCGCCGCACAGGACTCGGAGTCGTGGATCGACGGTGCCCGCAGCGAGGGTGGCTACTACGCCCGCGATGCCGCGGACCGCGTCGGTCTCGACCCCCCGGCCGTCGACGGCAAGGTGGTCAGCGGCTGGAACGGCCTCGCGATCGGAGCCCTCGCGCGTGCCGGCGTGCGGCTGGACGAGCCGTCGTGGATCGAGTCGGCGCGCTGGGCGGCGGACGCCGTGCTCGAGGTCAACGTCGCCGCCGACGGCCGGCTGCTGCGCGCCTCGCTCGACGAGGTGCCGTCGCGCGCCCAAGCGACGCTCGCCGACCACGGCCAGCTCGCCGCGGGTCTCATCGCGCTCGCCGTCGCCACCGGGGAGGTCGCGTATGCCATGCGGGCGCGAGAGCTGGTCGACGCATGCGTCGATGCAGAGCACCGTGTCGCCGTCCCCGGAGGCGGCGACCCGGTGCTGTCCCGGCAGGGGATCGGAGCGCCGGATACCGCCTCCGATGCCGACGAGCCGTCGGGTGCCGCGTCGGTCGCGGAGGCCGCCGCGGCGCTCTGGATGCTGGGCGCCGGAGACAGCTATCGCTCGATCGCCGAGCGGCTCGTCGCCGCCCACGCTCCCGCGGCCCTCGCGCAGCCGCTCGCGTACGGCGCTCTCCTGCGGGTCGCCGCCGGCCTCGCGGAGCCGCCGCGACAGGTCGTCGTCGTCACGGACGATGCCCACGCCGCGCTCGCGACAGCGGCGCGCAGCATCCGTGCCGATGTCGTGATCATCGTGTCGCCGGAACAGTCGCTCTCATGGGCCGCAGCGGGATTCGAGCTGCTCGCCGGGAAGGAACAGCGCGACGGGCGGCCGACCGCCTACGACTGCCGGGACTTCGCCTGCCGGCTGCCGGTCACGGACGTCGCCGCACTCGAGGCGTGATCGCTCTCAGACCCAGCTGTTCACCCACATGTGCAGGTGCCAGAAGTCGTAGGGCACCGTCATCGCGGAGATGATCGGGTACCAGAACGCCGACAGTGCGAGCGCGACGACGAGGAAGACCAGCACCAGGCGCTGACCTGTGAGCCGGCGGTAGGAGTCCGCCGACGGCGAACCGGCGATGTCCTTCAGCGCGAAGGTGAGCGCAAGCAGCATGAACGGCAGGATCAGCACCGTGTAGAACTGGAAGATCGTGCGCTCGGGCAGGAACAGCCACGGCACGTAGGTGACGGCGACCCCGGTGAGAACGAGTGCGTAGCGCCAGTCGCGCGCCACCACGAAGCGGTACGCGAGGTACAGCACGGCGGCCACCCCGGCGTACCAGATCAGCGGGTTCGGCATCGTCGAGATCACATCCACGCATCCGCTCGGGGACGTGCAGCCGTTCACGCCCATCGCATCGTGGTGGTAGTAGACGCCGGTGGGACGCCACAGCAGCGGCCACTGCCACGCCGGGCTCGCGTAGGAGTGCCCGGACGTGATCCCGGCCGTGGACTTGTACATCGCGACGTGGTAGATCCAGAGGCTCTGGAGCGGGTTGCTCCCGGCCTGGCGGTCGTAGCCTCCTGAGCCGAACAGCCAGCCCGACCACGACGCGACATAGACGACGAGGGCGACCGGGACGAACAGCACGAACGTGGCGAAGCCTTGGCGCACAGCATCCGTCGGCCAGAACAGCACGCCCGCGCGGCGTCGGGCCAGCGCGTCCGTGACGACGAGGTAGACCCCGAGCCCGGCGAGCACCCACGCGCCCGACCACTTCACGGCGCTGGCCGCCCCGAGCGCGGCGCCCGCGGCGATGATCCAGGGCCGGTTCCAGAGGACCGGTCCCCAGGAGGGCGGCGCGTCACCGTCGTAGCGGGCCGCGACGATGTGGGCGATGCGCGTCATCGTGCGCTCGCGATCGCGCAGCACGAACAGGAAGGCGAGCAGCACGAAGAACGTGAGCGACGTGTCGAGCAGCGCGATGCGGCTCATCGAGATGGCGAGGCCGTCGACCGCCATGAGCAGGCCCGCCACGACGGCGAACGTGGTCGAGCGGGTGAGGCGCTTCGCGATGAGCATGAGCACCAGCACCGAACCGATGCCGAGGAGCGCCGTCGTGATGCGCCAGCCCCAGCCGGAGTCCGGCCCGAGCACCGCCATGCCCAGCGCGATGATCCACTTGCCGAGGGGCGGATGCACCACGAACGACGGATTGGTCGTGAACACGTTCACATCGCCCGAAAGAAAGCTCTCGTTGGCGCCCGCGGGCCAGGATGCCTCGTACCCGAGGCGGAGCAGCGTCCAGGCGTCCTTGACGTAGTACGTCTCGTCGAACTGGTTCATCAGGTCGTGCGCCGCGGCGAGGTTCCACAGCCGCAGGACCGCGGCGATCACCAGGACGATCGCAGGACCGAGCCACCGATACAGCCGCCGTGCACGCGCGTCCTCGCTCAGCCGGCGGGCGAAGCGGTCGTACACGCTCGGTCGTGCCGGGGGGTTCAGCGGCGCGGCGGGCTGGTCGGCCTCGAGCCGCGCGGCATCCGTCACCCGGTCAAGTTTAGGCTGAGGGGGTGATCATCCTCGCGGCGACCCCGATCGGAAACCTCGGGGACGCGTCCCGCCGGCTGGTCGAGGCCCTTGAGGAGGCGACCATCGTCGCCGCGGAGGACACCCGAACGACCCAGCGTCTGCTGGCCGCGCTCGGCATCGCGAACCGGCCACGGCTCATCGCGCTGCACGACCACAACGAGAAGGAGCGGGCGCCAGAGCTCGTGGAGCTCGCGCGCGAGCAGGACGTGCTCGTGCTGAGCGATGCCGGAATGCCCACCGTGAGCGACCCCGGCTACGGCCTCGTCGCGGCGGCCGCAGCGGCCGGCGTGGACGTCACGGCGATCCCCGGGCCGAGCGCGGTCGTGACGGCGCTCGCCGTATCGGGGCTGCCGACCGACCGCTTCACGTTCGAGGGCTTCGTCGCCCGCAAGGCGGGGGAGCGCGGTGCGGCCTTGCGCGCGCTGAGCACCGAGACGCGCACCATGGTCTTCTTCGAAGCGCCGTCGCGCGTCGCCGCGACGCTCGCCGACATGGCGTCCGAGTTCGGTGACGATCGTCGCGGTGCCGTGTGCCGTGAGCTGACGAAGCTGCACGAGGAGGTCGCGCGCGGCACCCTCGCCGAGCTCGCCTCGTGGGCAGGGTCCGGCGTCCGGGGCGAGCTCGTGATCGTCGTCGAGGGCGCGCCCGCGCGCGGCGTCGCGTTCCCTGATGCGGTCACGCAGGTGCTCGAGCTCGTCCGCGGCGGCACGCGTCTGAAAGAGGCCGCGGCCGAAGTGTCCGGACTCACCGGACACTCCAGCCGCGAGCTCTATCAGGCCGCGCTCTCCGTCCGCGGGTAGCGACGGCGCCGCGAGGTCATCCGCGCACGGTGACGGCGAGGTCCTTGCTCGTGGCCGCGCCGGCGTCGTTCGCGAAGACGACGCGGTAGGTGTGCGTGCCGCGCGTGGCGCCGGTGACGGAGAGCGTCGCACGCTGCGCGCCCGGCGTCGCCGCGACGAGTGCACCCTCGCCGATGAGGGTGGCGCCCTCGTAGAAGCGGTAGCTCGTCGCGTTCGTGCCCCACCAGAGGTCCGCGGTCAGCGTGTAGGTGCCGTCGCCATCCTTGTCGTCGTGGCTCAGCACGGGCTTCCCAGGAGACGCGTCGGTCACCGTGACGGTCACCGGCTGCAGCGCGGTGGTGCCCTTCGAGTTCACGAGCTCGCCGGTGTAGACGTAGACGCCGTTCTTCTTCCCGGTGACCGGGATCTCGGCCGACTGCGCGCCGACGCCTCCGTACCCGAGTGCCACGGTGGCGATGCGCTCGCCGTTCTCGAACAGGCGCAGCTTCGTCGCGTTCTCGCCCCACCAGAGGTTCATGCGCACGGTGTACGCGCCGTCCTTGAGGCCGGTGTCCCACCCGTTGTCGTGCGACAGGATGCCGCGGCCCGGAGCTCTGGCGGCCGTGTCGAGCACCAGCAGCCCGTCGACGGCGCCGGCCAGGGCGGTGGTCGCTGCGTCGACGGCGGTGCGGGACGGGGCATCCGCCGACAGCACGATGTGCGCCCTCTCGATCGCCGCCTGCAGGGCGGCCGCAGTCGCGGGCGTGTGGCCGGACGTCTCGATCGCCTCGGCGTCCGCGAGTGCCGCGGCGAGGGCGGAGGTATCGACACCGGTCGGCGTGGCACGCACGAGCTCGATGTCGTCGATCGTGCCCCACGCCCCGCCGGAGAGGGTCGCGGTGACGGTGACGGTGACGCTGCCGCCCGCGGGCACGTCGATCGGTGCGCTGGTCGGCGCCGACCAGTTGCGCCACCCGTCCATCGAGAAGGGGACGAATGCCTCGCCGGACGCGCTCGAGACGATCAGGCGCACGCTGCTCGCGGCATCCTCTCCGTCGCCCTGCAGCGCGCCGCGCACGACGTACGATCCGGCGGGGACGGCGTCCACGCGCTGCGACAGGGTGAAGGAGTAGGCGTTCGCGGCCCAGAAATGCGCCGAGCGCTCACCGGTGCGCGGGTCGTCCCACGCGCCGATGGTGAGGCCGCCGCCTGTCTTCGTCCACGCGCTGCTGTCGCCCTCGAACCCGGGGCTGCGAAGCAGGTTCTTCTGCGCGACCATGAGCGTGGCCGTCGCCGCGAGGCCCGACGCGGTGACGCCGGCGATCGAATAGGTGCCGGGGCCGTCGATCCACTTCGCGGCGTCGGACCACGTGACCGGCTGCGTCTCGGACGAGCGGTCGTTGTACGACACGGTGACGGTGGCGGGGAGGGCGAGCGCATCGCCCTCGGCGACGGTGAGGTTCACGGGCGCGACCGCGGTGACCTCGCGCGGCGCGACGGCGCCGGTGCGGGCGTAGGCGAACACGTGGAGAGACTCCAGGGGCGTGCCGTCGTGCGCGAACAGCGCCTGGTTGTCCCACGCGGAGCCGCCGTACCACTGGCCGGCGTCGTCCGGATCGTACTCGCCGGCGTAGCTCGAGGCCCAGCCCGATCCGTGCGCCTCCCACAGCGCCTTGTTCGCATCGAGCGCCGAGGGCGGTCCGACGGGGAGCCACGCGGGCTCCCAGTAGAAGACGCCGATGCCCGCGGTGCCGACGTTCGCGACCGCCTGGATCACGTCGCGCACGGCGTCGGCCTGCCCCTGCACGCTGACCGGGTACTGCGTGGCCTCCGAGGGGAGGTCGATGACGTTGCCGTGGCCGTCGCCGTCCTCGAGCGTGTACGCCCACGAGGTCTCGGCCACCATGACCTTCTTGCCGTACGTGTCGGCGACGTTCTTCAGCACCGAAGTGAGGTTCGTGACGGTGCCGTGCCAGTACGGGTAGTAGCTCGAGGCGAACACGTCGTAGTCGACGCCGCGTGAAGCGAGGTTCGCCGCGTAGCCGGCGTAGCGCCCGCTGGACTCGGGGTTCGTGAAGTGCACCGCGACGAGGGCGCTCGGGAACACCGCGCGCACCGCCGCCGAGCCGGCGGAGAAGATCTGCGCCATGCCGTCCCACCCGCTGACACCGGCGACCGCGTTGTTGGTCTCGTTGCCGACCTGCACCATCTGCACGTCGACGCCCGCGATCTTGAGCTCCTCCAGCGCATCCGTCGTGAAGTCGTTCACCGCGACGGCCTTCTCGGCCAGGGTCTCGGCCGCCCAGGCCTTCGGAGCCTTCTGCTTCGCGGGGTCGGCCCAGAAGTCGGAGTAGTGGAAGTCGACGAGCACACCGAGTCCGGCGTCCGTCGCCCGCTTCCCGATCTGGACGGCGTGCGCGACGTCGTTGTCACCGCCGCCGTAGCCGTTGCCGGCGGCGTCGAACGGATCGTTCCACACGCGTACGCGGACGTCGGTGACGCCGGCGTCGGCGAGGACGTCGAACAGGTCGGCGGGCTGCCCGGCCGCGTCGCGGAAGACGACACCGGACTCCTCGAGCGCGATCGCCGACGACACGTCGACGCCGCTGATGAAATCAGCCGCGAGGTTCTCGACCTTCGGGACGGTGATGCCGGCCTCGACGGGGCCGTCGTCCGCGGCGGCGGGGGATGCCGCGAGCCCGGTGATGACCAGGGCGAGGGATGCCGCGACCGCCGCGAGGCGCGCGGAACGAGGGTGGTGAGACACGTGGGTTCTCCGATCGACGTTGATCTGGGGGCGGCTGAGGATCAGCCCTTGACGGACCCCGCGGTGAGGCCGCCGACGATGTAGCGCTGCAGCGACAGGAACAGGACGAGCACGGGGATCGCGGCGATCACCGCACCGGCGGCGAACAGACCCCAGTTGGAGGCGAGCTGGTTCGAGACCCACTGGTACATGCCGACCGCGAGGGTCCAGTTGTCCTCCGAGACGAGCACGATCTTGGCGATGATGTAGTCGCCGAACGCCGCGATGAAGGCGAGAAGTGCCACGACCGCGAGGATCGGCGTCACGAGCGGGAAGATCAGCCGCCAGAAGATCTGGGCGTGGGATGCGCCGTCGATCTTGGCGGACTCGTCGATCTCGATCGGCACGGTGTTGAAGAAGCCGTACATGAGGAACGTGTTCACGCCGAGCGCGCCGCCGAGGTACACGCAGATGAGCGCGATCTTGGAGTTGAGGCCGAGTGCCGGCACGACCTCGCCGAGACCCAGCAGCATCAGGAAGATCGCGACGAACGCGAGCGCCTGCGGGAACATCTGGATGATGAGGAGTCCGGTGAGCCCCGCTCGGCGGCCCGAGAACCGGAAGCGCGAGAACGCGTACGCGGCCGCGGCGCCCATCAGCACGGCGCCGACCGAGGCGATGCCGCCGATGAGGAGGGTGTTGCCCGCCCACGTCCAGAAGCTCGTCTCGCCGAGGGCGGCGTAGTTCGACAGGTCGACGACGCTGAAGAGGGCGTTGCTGGCGGCGAGCGTGCCGTTCGGGTTGAGGGACGCCGACAGCACGTACACGAGCGGGAAGATCGCGTAGAAGATCACGACGACGGCGAGCAGGTACTTCCAGCCGACCTCGAGCAGCCAGCGGCGTCGGCGTGCGCTGCGGCGGTCGCGAGGGGCGCCGGGTGCGCGGGTGGTCGGTCCCGTGGCGACATCGGTGGCGGTGGACATCACTGGAACTCCTCGAGCTTGCGGGTCTGACGGAACGCGATCGCCGAGATGCCCCCGACGACGGCGAACACGAGGATCGACAGGGCGCTCGCGAGGCCGTAGTCCGCGGCACCGCCAGACACACCGGAGATGTCGTAGATGGCGGAGATCAGGATGTCGGTGGCCCCGAGCGCGTACGGGGCACCGGGGATCGCCGGGCCGCCGTTGTTGAACATGTAGATGACGGTGAAGTTGTTGAAGCTGAACGCGAACGAGGAGATCAGCAGGGGCGCGGTGGCCACGAGCACGAGCGGGAGGATGATCGAGCGCAGCTGCCGTGATCGGCCGGCGCCGTCGAGGGATGCCGCCTCGAGGGTGTCTTGCGGGAGCGCCTGCAGCGCGCCGGTGCACACGAGGAAGTAGTACGGGTACGTGAGCCACAGGTTCACCCACACGACGGCCGCGCGGGCGAGCCATGGGTCCCCGAGCCAGTTGATGTTCGCGCCGAAGAAGAACAGGTCGTTGATCACGCCGAACTCGGCGTTGAACATGCCGCGGAACAGCAGCGCCGACATGAACGCGGGGAAGGCGTAGGGGAGGATGTACAGCGTCCTGAGGAACCGGCGGCCCTTGAGGCGCGCGTCGTTGTAGATGAGGGCGAGCAGGAGGCCGAGCGCGAAGGGCAGCACGACCGACAACGTCGCGAAGACGAACGTCCAGACGGTGACGGAGAGCAGCGTCTGTGCGAGAGCGGGGTCGGTGAACAGCCGGAAGAAGTTGTCGAACCCGACGTTGACGTACCAGCCCGTGGGGAGAGCCGAGCCGTCCTCGGCGACGAACAGTCCCTCGTCGTTCGCGGTGTAGACGGTGCCGGTGGTGGTGTCGGTGATGGTCTGGGCCCCGGCATCCCATACCAGCGTCGATTCGTAGACGGCGCCCGAAGAGCCGTCACGCGTGCGGATCGAGCCGTCGTTGGGGTCTTCGGAGACCGGCACGCGCAGGCTCGCGATCTGCTCCTGCAGGGCGGCGTCGGTGATGACCGTGGCGCGCGGCACGACTTCCCAGCCCGGGACCTCCGTGGGGGACCCGGCGCTGCCGACCTCGGCGCCGCGGGCGTCCTCGAGCGGCTGCTCGGCGGAGCCGACGAGCACGTCGCCGTCCTCGTCGACGATCGCGAAGCCGACCTCGCCGACGCGCTCGACGACCGAGAGCGGATAGGTGGGGGAGTCCTCGATGCGACGCTCGCCCTGGATGAGCGCGGCCTCGACCGCCTGCTCCTGGGTGCCGGCGTGACCGGTGCCGTAGTTGGTGAAGGCGATGTACGCGGTGTAGCCGAAGATGAAGACCTGGAAGACGAGCAGGAAGGCCAGGCCCGGCAGCAGGTACTTGAGCGGCAGCGCGCGCTTGGTGAAGTAGACGACGTCGGCGGCGAGGAGCAGCACGAGCGTCGCCGAGAACACGACCCACGACTCGACGCGGAATGCGCTCAGCAGCGTCATCACGCCGAAGGCGTTCACGAGGGCCATCAGGGCGAGCTTCGCGAGGAAGCCCCAGCCGGGGCCGCGCCAGCGGCGGGCGTGCGATTCGGGCGGCGGCGTCTGTGCCGGCGCCTGGGGGAGGGTGGGGGCGTCCACCGTCATGCGTCTGCTCCTGTCACGGGGCCTCATCGCCGGGCGTGAGGGGGATCGGGTCGATCCGGGAAGAGGTTGGGATCCGGGAGGCGGGGAGAGGCACTCACCCGCCTCCCGGAGCATGTCGGCCACCGTGTCGGTGGCCGGGTTCAGCCGGCCGGGATCAGCCCTCGACCGCGGCCTGGACGTCGGCGACCATCGTGTTCCACGTCGACACGGGGTCGGCGCCGCTGATGATCTGCGACTGCGCGGCGTTCCAGAGATCCCACACCGAGCCCATCTCGGGGATGCTCGGCATCGGGACGCCGTTCTGCGCCGACGCGAGGAAGCCCGCGATGATCGGGTCGGACGAGACCTCGGTGGCCAGCGTCGACCACGCCGGGATGCGGGGGTCGGCCTCGTAAAGGGCGCGCTGCGCCTCCTCGGTGCCGAGGTAGTTCACGAGGAACTCCTGCGCGAGCAGCGCGTTCTTCGACTGCGAGCTGAGGTAGAAGCCCTGCACGCCCACGAACGGGGCAGCCGTCTCGCCGCCCGCCGAGGGGATCGGGTTCACGGCGATGTTCTTCACGTCGGTGTACGCGCTGATCGCCCACGGACCCTGGATCGTGTAGGGCGCCTTGCCGCTGTTGAACAGCTCGTTGTTGATGTCGTAGTCGACGGTGGTCGAGATGTAGCCGGTGCCCGAGGTGCCGTTGGCGCCGAGCCAGGTCGCGAACGCCTCGCCCGCGGCGCCGCCCATGCCGACCTCGGTGGTGTACGAGCCCGACGCGTCCTGCACGAAGACGGGGGCGGCGAACGACGTCTGGAAGCCGTACATCGTGTAGCCGTCGCCGGTCTCGCCGGCGGTGTTGATGACGAACGGACGCTCGGCGCCGGACGCCAGGCCCTTCTGGATCATGTCGTCCCACGACGTGGGGGCCTCGGCGCCCACGAGGTCGACGTTCTGCACGAGCGCGATCGTCTCGAGCGAGTAGGGGAGCGCGTACAGCTGACCGTCGTAGGTCATGGCCTCGAGGGCGACGGGCTCGAACTCCGACGCCTTGTCGCCGAGGTCGATCGTGTCGACGACACCGGCGGCGACGAGCGCGCCCAGCCAGTCGTGCGCGCCCACGGTGATGTCGGGGCCCTCGCCGGTCGGCACCTGCGCGATGAAGTCGTTGCGGAGGTCCTCGAAGTTCTTCTTGACGATCTTGACGGTGGCGCCGGTCTCCTCCTCGAAGGCCTTGGCCGCGTCCTTGACCGCCGTCTGGCGCTCCTCGTCGGTCCAGACGACGAGCTCGGCGCTGCTGTCGGCCGCGTCGTCGGCGTTGTCGGACGAGCCTCCGCCGGCGCAGCCGGCGAGGACGACCGCTGCCGTGAGCGCCAGCGCTCCGAGTGCGATCTGCTTTCGCATGGTTTCCCTTTCGGTGATGTGGTGTTGCAGGGTTCGGGTGGGTCAGGGGGTGTGCGGCGTGCGGACGACCGCGACGCCGCCGGCGGGCACGAGGAGTTCGCCGTCGACGTCCGCGCCGGTGAGGAGCTCGACACCGGATGCCGCGAGGGAGGCGTCGTCGTCGCGGTGGTTGATCGCGATCGCGTAGTCCGCGTCGTCGCCGCGGCGGACGACGACCTCGAGGCCTTCGGGGTGGCCCGAGGGGGCGACGCCGGCGTCGGCGTACACGTCGGACATGACGGTGCCGAGGCTCGCGGCATCCAATCGCGTGCTGATGTACCAGCCGTGCCCGGTGCCGTGCGCGTGACGCGTGATCGCCGCCTTGCCGGCGCCGGGACCGTCGACGTACGTCGCCTTGACCTCGGCACCGTGCAGGACGAGGTCCTCCTGCCAGGCATCCGCGACGAGGGTGGATGTCGACCCCGACCCCGCCCACTCGACCGTGTGCCGGGCGCCCTCGCGGAGCGGAAGGAACTCCTCCACGACGACGCCGAGCGCGTCGCGCAGCGGTGCGACGAAGCCGCCCGCGTGCACGGCGTCGTTCTCGTCGACGATGGCCGAGAAGAAGGAGACCACGAGCGTGCCGCCGGCCTCGACGTAGCGGGTGAGGTTCGCGGCGTCCGCGACGCTCAGCAGGTACTGCGCCGGGGCGACCACGAGCTTGTACGCCGAGAGGTCCTGGCCGGGCAGGGCGAAGTCCACCGTGATGCCGTCGCGCCACAGGCGCTCGTAGAACGCGCGGATCTGGTCGGCGTGCGACACGTCGACCGACGGGCGCCACTCGAGGTCCTGCGCCCAGAACGACTCGAAGTCCCACAGGATGGCGACGTCCGCCGCGACCCGCGAACCGCGCACCTCTTCGAGGCGTTCCAGCGCGTCGCCGAGCTCGACGACCTCGCGCCAGACGCGAGAGGAGGTGCCGGCGTGGGGGATCATCGCCGAGTGGAACTTCTCGGCGCCCGAGCGTGACGCGCGCCACTGGAAGAAGAGGATCGCGTCGGCCCCGCGTGCGAGATGCGCCAGGGAGTTGCGGGCCATCTCACCCGGCCGCTTGGCGACGTTGCGCGGCTGCCAGTTGACCGCCGACGTGGAGTGCTCCATGAGGATCCACGGCGTGCCGCCGCCGACCGAGCGGGAGAGATCGGCCGCGATCGCGAGGCCGATCTCGCCCTCGGGGTCGGCCGCCCACAGGTAGTGGTCGTCCGAGACGATGTCGACTTCGCGGGCCCATGCCCAGAGGTCGGTGGTCCAGCTCTGGTTCGCCATGAAGTTCGTGGTGATGGGCTGCGTCGCGTGGGCGCGGATCGCGTCGCGCTCGGCGACGAAGCAGGCGCGCAGCTGCGCGTCGGTGAAGCGGGCGAAATCCAGGCGCTGTGCGGGGTTGACGACGGAGGGTGCCGCCGCCGGGGCGCCGACGTGGTCCCACTCGCCGTAGCGCTGCCCCCAGAACGAGGTGCCCCACGCCGCGTTGAGCCCGTCGAGCGTGGCGTACTTCTCGCGCAGCCAACCGCGGAAGGCACGCACCGACTGCTCGGAGTAGTCCTCGCCGACCGGCACGCCGTACTCGTTGTGGACGTGCCACATGACGACCGCGGGGTGCGAGCCGTAGCGCTCGGCGAGCGCCGACGCGATCCGCACGATCGCCTCACGGTAGGCGGGTGATGCGTGCGATGCCATGCCGCGTGCGCCGAACCCCATCGTGACGCCGTCGCGCGAGACCACCCGGGCGTCGGGGTGGTTCGCGAAGAACCACGCCGGCGGGGATGCCGTGGGCGTGCCGAGGTCGACCGAGATCCCGTTCTCGTGCAGCAGGTCGAGCAGCTCGTCGAGCCACGTGAAGTCGAAGACCCCTTCGCTCGTCTCGATGAGGGCCCAGGCGAAGATCCCGACGCTGACCAGGTTGACGCCGGCCTCGCGCATGAGGGCGACGTCCTCGTGCCACACCTCTCGCGGCCACTGCTCGGGGGTGTAGTCGCCTCCGTAGGCGATGCCCCGGATCTCGGGCCAGCGGTCGGGCGAGGTCATGGACGCTCCATCGGGTCGGTGCAGTTCGTGCTGCAGTTCGCTTCGGGCCACGTGAAGGCTGTGACCGGTCACAGTCTTACCCGGACGGATGCCTCGACGCAGGCTCGGTCCGGGAACCGTTACGTAACTGTGACCGGTCACAGTCGGCATCGTGTCTGCGCGCGATTCGCCCCGTCACGGGGGTAGAGTCGCTCGTCGTGGAGGAGACGACGTCCGTGCGACGCAAACCGACGATCCGCGATGTCGCGGCGGCCGCGGGTGTCTCGCGCGGCACCGTGTCACGGGTGATCAACGGCGGGCACTGGGTGTCGCCCGACGCGCGCGTGGCCGTCGAAGAGGCGATCCGGCGCACCGGGTACACCGCGAACCACGCGGCGCGCAGTCTCGCCACCGGGCGTGCGGGCTCGCTCGCATTCCTCTTGACCGAGCCGCAGCACCTGCTCTTCCAGGACCCGACGTTCGCGCTCCTGCTGCGCGGCGCGGCCGAGGCTCTGGCGCAGCGGTCCATGACGCTCGTGCTGCTGGTCGCCGGCACGCCGGCGGAGCGCGCCAACGTCGCCCACTTCGTGAGCGCGGGTCACGTCGACGGCGTGCTGCTCATCTCGTCGCACGAGTCCGATCCGCTGGTCGACGAGCTGCTCGAGGCGGGCGTGCCCACCGTGTGCTGCGGCATCCCGCTCGGCCATGAAGCCCAGGTGCCGACCGTCTCGGTCGATGAGATCGCCTCGGCCCGCGAGATGACGCGGTACCTCCGCGGACGGGGGCACCGGCGCATCGCGATGATCGCCGGACCCCACGACACGCCGGGTGGCAAATTCCGCCTCGTCGGATTCGAGAAGGAGATGGGGGACGACTTCGACCCCGCCCTCGTCGAGGAGGGCGACTACGGCCAGGAGTCGGGCGCGCTCGCGATGGCGCGACTGCTGGAGCGCACCCGTGACATCGACGCCGTCTTCGCCGCCAGCGACATGATGGCCGCCGGCGCCATCGCCACGCTGCGCAAGGCGGGCCTGCGCGTGCCGGAAGACATCGCCGTGGCGGGATTCGACGACTCCGGTCTCGCCGCGACGCATGAGCCGGCCCTCACGACGATGCGTCAGCCCTGGGAGCGTCTGAGCAGCGAGATGGTGTCGACGCTGCTCGAGGTGATCGGCGGCGCGCGGCCCGCGCCCATCACGCTCCCGACGACGCTGGTCGTCCGCGACAGCGCCTGAGGCGACGCGCGTCGCCGCGACCGCGTGACGCACGGCGCCCGTGAAACGCAGGGCCCGAGTGTTACGTTCGGGCGCATCGGCGGGTCCGGACGGCGGCGTCCGGTCACAGCGGCGGGCGGGGCATCCGCGCTGACTAGACTCGTCGGGTGACTTCCGGCCCCTCGTCCTTCTACATCACGACGCCGATCTACTATCCGAGCGACGTGCCCCACATCGGCCACGGCTACACCACCGTGGCGGTCGACACCCTCGCGCGCTGGCACCGCCAGGCGGGCGACGACACCTGGATGCTGACGGGCACCGACGAGCACGGCCAGAAGATGATGCGCGCCGCGTCGGCGAACAACGTGACGCCCCAGGAGTGGGTCGACAAGCTCGTCACCGAGGCGTGGTTCCCCCTGCTGAAGACGCTGGACGTCGCCAACGACGACTTCATCCGCACGACGCAGCAGCGTCACGAGGAGCGCGTGCAGCAGTTCGTGCAGGCGATCTACGACCGCGGCTACATCTACGCCGGCGAGTACGAGGCGCTGTACTGCGTGGGCTGCGAGGAGTTCAAGCCCGAGTCCGAGATCGTCGACGGCACCGGCGCGTTCGAGGGCCTCAAGGTCTGCGCCATACACTCCAAGCCCCTCGAGCTGCTGCAGGAGAAGAACTACTTCTTCAAGCTCAGCGAGTTCCAGGACAAGCTGCTCGAGCTCTACTCGACTGTCCCGGACTTCGTGCGCCCCGAATCAGCGCGCAACGAGGTCGTGTCGTTCGTGAAGAACGGGCTCAAGGACCTGTCGATCTCGCGCTCGGCCTTCGACTGGGGCATCCCGCTCCCGTGGGACGAGTCGCACGTCATCTACGTGTGGGTCGACGCGCTGCTCAACTACGCCACGGCGATCGGCTACGGCGAGGACCCCGAGGAGTTCGCCCGCCGCTGGCCGGCGTACCACATCGTCGGCAAGGACATCCTGCGCTTCCACGCCGTCATCTGGCCGGCGATGCTGATGGCTGCGGGCCTCGAGGTGCCGCGCGGCGTCTTCGCCCACGGCTGGCTGCTCGTCGGCGGCGAGAAGATGTCGAAGTCGAAGCTCACCGGCATCGCGCCGACCGAGATCACCGACGTCTTCGGCTCGGACGCCTACCGCTTCTACTTCCTGTCGGCGATCGCGTTCGGCCAGGACGGCTCGTTCTCGTGGGAGGACCTCTCCGCCCGCTACCAGGCCGAGCTCGCCAACGGCTTCGGCAACCTCGCGTCGCGCACGACCGCGATGATCGAGCGGTACTTCGAGGGTGTCGTGCCGCCGGCGGGCGCCTACACCGACGCCGACCTGCACATCCAGAAGACGGTGGCGGATGCTGCCGCCCACGCCGACGCCGCGATCGAGCGGTTCCGCATCGATGAGGCGATCCACGCGATCTGGACGATCGTCGACGCGCTCAACCTGTACATCACCGAGAACGAGCCGTGGGCGCTCGCCAAGGACGACGCCGAGCGCGAGCGCCTCGGCACGGTGCTCTACACCGCGGCCGAGGGCCTGCGCGCCCTCGCCGTCCTGCTGTCGCCGGTCATGCCCGTCTCGACGGAGAAGCTCTGGATCGCGCTCGGCGCGGCCGAGTCCATCGGGCGTCTGCAGGACCAGCCCATCCGGGATGCGGGCGCGTGGGGCGTTCTGAAGCCGGGCTCCAGCGTGAACGGCCTCGCACCGCTGTTCCCGCGCGTCGAGCAGTCGGTCTGATGGCGACACCGCCGGTCCCGTATCCCGACGCGGGGTCAGACCCGTCGCAGTACGTGCGCACCCGCGAGAAGGGATCGCGTGACGTCACGTACCCGGCGTCGCCCGAGCCCCTCGCGATTCCGGTGTACGACAACCACGCGCATCTCGAGATCGAGGACGGCGTCGGCCTGTCGCTCGACGAGCAGCTCGAGCGGGCGGGCGAGGTCGGCGTGGTCGGCGTGGTGCAGGCGGGGGGCGACATCGACTCGAGCCGCTGGTCGGCGTGGGCGGCGGCATCCCACCCCCGCGTGCTCGCGGCGGTCGCCATCCACCCGAACGAAGCACCCGCGTACCACGCCGCCGGGCGTCTGAGCGAGGCGATCGCGGTGATCGACGAGCTCGCCGCGAAGCCGCGCGTGCGGGCGATCGGCGAGACCGGGCTCGACTTCTTCCGCACCGACGAGGACGGCCGGCCCGCGCAGTTCGAGAGCTTCGAGGCGCACATCGCGCTCGCGAAGAAGCACCGGATCGCGATGCAGATCCACGATCGCGACGCGCATGACGCCGTGCTGTCCACGCTCGAGCGCGTCGGCGCCCCCGAGCGCACGGTCTTCCACTGCTTCTCGGGCGACGCCGACATGGCGCGCATCGCGGGCGAACGCGGCTACTGGCTCTCGTTCGCCGGCAACGTCACCTTCAACAATGCGCAGAACCTCCGCGACGCGCTCGCGGTGATCCCGCGCGAGCGGATCCTGGTCGAGACGGATGCCCCGTTCCTCACGCCGACCCCGCATCGCGGCCGCCCGAACGCGCCGTACCTGATCCCGGTGACGGTGCGCTTCATGGCCGCCGAGCTCGGCGTCGACCTCGACGAGCTGTGCGCGCAGATCGCGGCGAACACGCTCGAGGTCTACGGAGCGTTCGAGGACTGACCGGAACCGGGGGACATCGTGGACGACGAGCTGTGGGACCTGACGGATGCGGCCGGCGCACCGATCGGCCGGACCCACCGCCGCGGCGATCCCGCGTTCCCCGAAGGGCTGTTCCACATCGTGGCGTCGGTGTGCGTGGTGCGCGGCGACGGGCTCGTGCTGCTCACCCGGCGTGCCCAGGGCAAGGACTGGGGCCTCACGTGGGAGTTCCCGGCAGGGAGCGCGCTGACGGGGGAGACCAGCGAGCAGGCTGCCGTGCGCGAACTGCACGAGGAGACCGGCGTGCAGGTCCGGGCCGCGGACCTGCGGCTCGTCGGCCGCCTCACCGAGCGGACCGCGTTGTTCGATTTCTACGTCGCGCACGTGGCCGGCGACCCGGTCCTGGCGCTCGACCCGGACGAGGTGTGCGAGAGCTTCTGGGCCCCGCTCGCGGAGGCGATGCGCCGTGGCACGGCCGGCGAGATGGCGGGGCCGTGGACTCGCCGACTCGCCCACTTCGGAGACCGTCTGGCTGAGCTCGTGACCGCTCCGCGCGGCTAGGGCGGGCGCTGCTCAGTCGATCAGCGGCATCCCGCCGGCGCCGGGTTCGTCCTCGCCGGCGACCTCCTCTGCGTCATCCGCATCGAGCACCGGCTTCGCGGCCGCGATGTGCGAGATCGAGCGCCATACGAGCAGCAGCGTGATGAGCGAGCCGCCGAAGGCGAACCACCACGGCGCGGTGAGTCCCCACACCTGGGCCAGGATGCCACCGATGAACTGCCCGATCACGAGGCCGCCGAAGACGCCGACCATGTTCACCGAGGCGATGCGGCCCTGCAGCTGCATCGGCACGAGGCGCTGGCGGACGGTCGTCGAGATGGTGCCCCACACGAACGCATACAGGCCGAAGCCGAACATGATGGCGAAGGCCACAGCGGGCGAGGTGGTGAGGGCGAACGAGAGGTGCATGAGCACCTCGAGCGACAGGCAGATCCGCATGAGCGTCGCGAACGACACGTGCTTCTCGAGCCAGCCGAAGCTGAAGATCGCGATGATGCCGCCGAGGGCGGCCGCAGTCGTGAGGGCGCCGTACCCGACCGGTCCCATTCCCAGGTGCTCCGTGGCGTAGAGCACGAGCACACCCCAGGGGGCGGCCCAGGTGACGTTGAACACCAGGATGATGATGACGAGCGTGCGCACCGGTGCGTTGTGGCGCAGCCACTGCAGTCCCTCGCGGATGGCGTGCGCCTTGGTCCCGCGCTCCGAGTCCGGGTGTTCGGGCACCGGCGTGCGCGCGATCCGGGCGATGAGCAGCACCGCGAGCGCCACGCACAGCACCTGCAGCACGAACGGCCAGAACGAGCCCACGGCGAAGAGGAAGGCCCCGAGCGGAGGCCCGGCGAGCTGGTTCGCGACGAGGTAGCCGGCCTGCATGCGGGCATTCCCGATGCCGAGGTCGGCCGGCTTCACGAGCATCGGCAGCAGCGTGCTGCCGGCGGAATCGGCGAAGACCTCGGCGGTGCCGTAGAGGAACGCCACGGCCAGCACCAGCCACACGGTGGCCTGTCCGCTGACGAGGAACGCCACGAGCACAGCCACGATCACCGCGCGCAGCCCGTTCGCCAGCATCACGAGCCGGCGCCGGTCGTGGTGGTCGGCGACGGCGCCCGCGAGGAGGCCGAAGAGGAGCCACGGCAGGAACTGCATCATGGCGCCGGCCGCCACGAGGACCGGCGACGACGTGAGCGACGCGATCAGCAGCGGCGCGGCCGCGAGCGCGATGCCGTCGCCGAGGTTGCTGGTCCACGACGACGCGAGCAGCCACCGGAAGTCCGTTCCGAGGCGCCGCGGTGCGATCAGTTCCCCGAGCGAAGGCATCCCGCCATCCTATGAGGGGCCGCGGACGCCCGAGGTACGCGCGGCGCTCGGCATCCGACCCGCGTCTCGCGCGCGGTCAGGTCGTGCTCGCGGCGCCCTTGTGCGTGAACAACGTCTCGGTCTGCTCGATGTCCATGCCCTTGGTCTCGGGCACGCGCCACGCCACGTACACGAAGGACAGCGCTGCGAACAGTGCGTACATGCCGTACGTGAGCGGCAGCGACCACGACGACATCGCGGGGAACGAGATGGTGATGAGGAAGTTCGCGATCCACTGGGCGCCGGCCGCGACGCCCAGCGCCTTGCCGCGGATGCGACTCGGGAAGATCTCGCCGAGCAGCACCCACACCAGCGGTCCCCACGAGGCGCCGAAGCCGACGACGAAGACGTTCGCGGCGACGAGGGCGATCGGCCCCCACGGCGCGGGGAGCGTGACGGCGCCCTCGGCGTCGGTCGTCGAGAACACGAACGACAGCGCCATGAGGCCCAGCGAGACTGTCATCATCACGGAGCCCGTGAGCAGGATCGGGCGCCTGCCCACGCGGTCGACGAGGAAGATGGCGATGAGTGTGACGAGCACGTTCGTGATCGACGTGACGACGCTGATCGTGAACGAATCGCTCTCGTCGAAGCCCACGGACTGCCACAGGCTCGTCGAGTAGTAGAAGATCACGTTGATGCCCACGAACTGCTGGAACACCGAGAGGATGATGCCGACCCAGACGATCCGCTGAAGCCCGAGCACCGGGCCGCGGATCGAGACGCCGGCGTTCTTGCGGTCGGTCTCGATCGCCTTCTGGAGCTCCCGGATCGACTGGTCGAGATCGGCCGGCGGGATGAGCCGCGAGAAGATCTCGCGGGCTTCGTCGGTGCGGCCCTTGGAGATGAGGTAACGGGGCGACTCGGGAACGGTGAACGACAGGATGCCGTAGACCGCAGAGGGGATCACACCGACCAGGAACATCCACCGCCACGCCTCGAGCCCGAACCACAGCACGCTGTCTGCGCCGCCCGCCGCATTCGCCAGCAGCGCGTCCGAGAGGAGCGCCGCGAAGATGCCGATCGTGATCGCCAGCTGCTGCAGCGACGCCAGACCACCGCGGACCTGACGCGGCGCGATCTCGGCGATGTACGCGGGGGCGACGACGGACGCGATGCCGATGCCCAGACCGCCGATCACGCGCCAGAACGCGAGGTCCCATGCGGAGAACGCCAGGCCGGCGCCGATCGAGCTCGCGAAGAACATGATCGCGCCGATGAACATCACCCGGAGTCGCCCCCACCGGTCCGACAGGTTGCCGGCGATGATCGCACCGACCGCGCAGCCGAGCAGCGCGATCGCGACGACGAACCCCGTGATGACGTCGTTGAGCCCGAAATCCTTCGAGATGGAGTCGACGGCGCCGTTGATCACCGACGAGTCGAAGCCGAAGAGGAATCCGCCGACGGCGGCCGCGACCGACAGGCCGATCGCCCGCCGCCCGTAGGGACTGCGGAGTGAGAACGCGTCTGCGGGGATCGATCCGGTCGAGTTCATGCTGGTCACGCTAGCGTTCGGGTCGCCCCGGCGGCAGAGGGCACGCGGTGCACAGGATCGGAGGTCTCGCCCGACACGCCGGTCTGCAGCATCCCGAACCGGTGTGTCGCCCGGAGCCTCCGACGCTGTGCGTCCCCGCACCGGACCGGAAGGCGACGTCACCGTGGGTACAGTGAACGCATGCCCGTGACTCTCCTCGGTGCGGCCGAGATCCGCGCGCTGGCCGCCGAACTCGACGTGACGCCGACCAAGAAACTCGGGCAGAACTTCGTCGTCGACGCCAACACCGTCCGCAAGATCGTGCACGTCGCCGAGGTCCGGCCGGGCGATCGCGTCGTCGAGGTGGGGCCGGGTCTCGGCTCGCTGACCCTCGCCATCCTCGAGGCCGGGGCATCCGTCACCGCCGTCGAGATCGACCACCGGCTGGCCGAGCGGCTGCCTGCCACCGCGGCCGCCCACGGGGTCGCCGACGGTGCGCTCACCGTCGTCGACGCCGACGCGCTGCGCGTCACCGAGCTGCCGGGCGACCCGACCGTGCTCGTGGCGAATCTGCCGTACAACGTCAGCGTGCCGGTGCTGCTGCACTTCCTCGAGCACTTCCCGGCGCTCGACCGCGGCGTCGTGATGGTCCAGGCCGAGGTGGGGGAGCGACTCGCCGCCCCGCCCGGGTCGAAGGTGTACGGGGCGCCGAGCGTCAAGGCGGCCTGGTACGGGCCGTGGCGTCTTGCCGGCACTGTGTCTCGTCAGGTCTTCTGGCCCGTCCCCAACGTCGACAGCGTGCTCGTCGGCTTCCATCGCGCCGTCGAGCCGCGCGGCGACGAGGAGCTGCGCAGGCGCACCTTCGCGATCGTGGATGCCGCGTTCCAGCAGCGGCGCAAGATGCTCCGGCAGGCGACGGCCGGCGTGCTCGGGGGATCGGCGGCTGCGGCATCCGTGATCCTGGAGAGCGCGGGGGTCGCGCCCACCGCCCGCGGCGAGGACCTCTCGATCGACGACTACGTGCGCATCGCGCGAGCCTCGGGAACCATGACGGAAAGCTGAAATTCAGCAGATCTTCACCGTGCCGTCGGCCGTCGTGCGAAACATGCCGGTAACATTCCAGAGTCCGCCGTCCGGTTCCACGGCACCTCGCCTCACGGCGGACCGGAGTGACCCGACATGCGCACCGCCGAGTATCCGGACCCTGAACGCGTTCTGCTGCACCTGAGCGACACGCACCTGCGCGCGCCCTCGACGCCGCGCCTCTTCGATTCCGTCGACGGCGCGAGGCGGCTCGCGCAGACCATCGGAGCGATCGATGCCAGCGGCATCCGTCCCGACGCGATCATCGTCACCGGCGACCTCGCGGACCTCGGCGAACCGGGCGCGTATGCCGCGCTGCGCGCGCTCGTCGAGCCGTTCGCCGAGCGTATCGGCGCACGGGTGCTGTGGGTCATGGGCAACCACGACGAGCGCGGGGCGTTCCGGGCGGGCCTGTACGGCGAGGCATCCGATGCGCGCCCCGTCGATCGGGTGGACGAGCTGGACGGCCTCCGCGTGATCACGCTCGACACGAGCGTGCCCGGGCACCACCACGGCGAGCTGCGCGAGGAGCAGCTCGCCTGGCTCGCCGACGTGCTGGCCACCCCCGCGCCCCTCGGCACGATCCTCGCGATGCACCACCCGCCGGTGCCGAGCGTGCTGCCGCTCGCGGCGAGCGTCGAGCTGCACGACCAGCGCCGGCTCGCGGCCGTGTTGCGCGGCACCGACGTGCGGGCCATCATCGCCGGTCACCTGCACTACTCGACGTTCGCGACGTTCGCCGGTATCCCGGTGTCGGTGGCGTCTTCGACCTGCTATTCGCAGGACCTCACGGTGCCCGTCGGCGGCACGCGTCCTCAAGACGGCGCGCAGGCGTTGAACCTCGTGCACGTGTACGACGACACCGTGGTGCATTCGGTCGTCCCGGTGGAGGCGCCGCGCGCCCTCGAGCACATCGACGCGGACGAGGCACGCCGCCGGCTCCGGGAAGCGGGGGTCGTGCCTCTCAGCGCCGCGCGGAAGGATGCGCCGACCGAGCCGATCGCCGTGCTGCGCTGACCTCGTCCCGCTCCCATGGTGCTCGCACCGGGAACATGCGCTCCAGGGCGCTGCGGATCGCTCGCACGCGGACCTCTTCGGCGACCTCGACCTCGCCGCCGTCGTTGAGGCAGAACATGTCGACGTCGCAGCGTTCCTCGAGTCGCTCCATGCGCCGAAGTCCCGCGGCGACCGTCGTCTGCACGTACCGCACGCGGGGGAGACGAGTGGCGACCGCCCGTCCTGTGAGCAGGGCGTAGTAGTGGTACAGGCTGTTCGTCACCGAGATGTCCGTCGCCGAGCGGAAACGGGATGCCGCGGTCCGGGCGAACTCCTCGGGAAACGCCTGCTCGAGCTCGGCCATGACGCTGCGCCGCAGCGGAGCCGCACAATGCTCGAGGTCGCGGACGATCGTGCGTCCGAACCGCTCCTGCAGCAGCGCGCGGTTCACCCGGAGTCCGTTGTCGTGGCCGCTGCGGTGGAGAGCGGGCTCGCCCGCGCCGATGCGCACCCCGCACTCGACGAACTTGGTGACACCGCCCGGGGTGAAGAACATCTCGGGCTCGACGGCGCGCCCGAAGAACATGTCGTCGTTCGAGTAGAGGAAGTGCTCCGCGATGCCGGGGATGCGGTGCAGCTGCGCCTCGACGGCGTGCGAGTTGTGTGTGGGCAGCACGGACGGGTCGGCGAAGAACTCCTCGCTGCGCACGATCGTGACCTTCGGGTGATCGAGGAGCCAGGCGGGCGCGGGGGAGTCCGTCGCGATGAAGATGCGACGGATCCATGGCGCGTACATGTGGACGCTGCGCAACGCGTAGCGGAGTTCGTCGACGTGGCGGTAGCGAGCCGGTCCGTCGTCCCCCTCGCCCACCACGTATTCGGAGAGCTGGGCCGCGCGCTGACGCCGGAACTCGCTCGACGACCCGTCCACCCACGAGAAGACGATGTCGATGTCTTCCGTCACCTCGAGTGGCTGGGGGTCGAACATCCCGGAGATCGTGCGCCAGGCGCGCCCGTGACGTTCGACGAGCTCGTATGCGACGTCCTCGGTCGCGGTGCGGCGACGCAGCACGGCGTTGTCGCGGGGTGCCTCGATCACGTCGTCCTCGAAGCGCCAGAACTCCAGGTGGACGCCCGACGACGGTCCGTAGCGCAGCGAGCCGGTGCGGCTGAGCCGCGGTCGATAGACCCGCACCGCCGTGGGCGCGTCGGGCACGTCCGCGGCATCGCATGCGAGCAGGGGCGCGCGCCCCTTGGCCTTGACGTACAGCGGCTCCCGCGTGCAGACGGCGGCGAGCGCCGCCTGCACAGCCTCGCGGTCGCGGACGTCGACGACCAGCGCGGGCACGGTGTGGTCGTGACGCACCAGGAGGGTCTCGATGCCGGCGTCGGCGAGGGCGTCCGCAACGAGCAGCAGATCGGCCTCGCGGGCTCCGTGCGGGGAGACGTCGTCGTGGACGAGGTGGAGGATGCCGCGGTCGGCGACCACGTCGCCTCGCTCTGTGAGCACGCTCCACGGGTCCGTCGCGCGCGGCAATGCGGACAGCAGGGTCATGCGGTCCTCCTTTCGTGGGTCGGCAGACGCGCTCGAATGCGAGCGTTCCCCCGTGTCGCCACGATAGGGAGCGTCCGTTACGACCACGTTTCGGACGTAGACCCTTGACACGGGGCACGTCCGTGTGCCGCGTCGCGCCACCTGCGCGCGTGCGCCGACCTCGCTAGCCTGGACCGGTGACCGAAGACGCGCGCTACCTGTCCCGTGGAGGAGACCTCCACCGCCCTTACGCCGCCGACGCCGACCGCTATGCCGGCGCGGACTACCGCCGCGTCGGCACCTCCGGGCTCACGCTGCCGCCCGTGTCGCTCGGGCTCTGGTGGAACTTCGGCGACAACATCCCGTTCGACGACCAGCGGGCGCTGCTGCGTCACGCGTTCGACCGCGGCATCACCCACTTCGACCTGGCGAACAACTACGGCCCGCCCTACGGCACCGCCGAGACGAACTTCGGGCGCATGATGCGCGAGGACTTCGCCCCTTACCGCGACGAGCTCATCATCTCGTCGAAGGCCGGCTACGACATGTGGCACGGCCCGTACGGCAACGGCGGCTCGCGCAAGTACCTCCTCTCCAGCGCCGAGCAGTCTCTGAAGCGCATGAGCATCGACTACGTCGACATCTTCTACTCGCACCGCGTCGATCCCGATGTCCCGGTGGAGGAGACCGTGGGCGCGCTCGACACGCTGGTGCGCCAGGGCAAGGCTCTCTACGTGGGGATCTCGTCCTACAGCGCCGAGCGGACGGCGGTCGCGGCATCCGTCGCCCGCTCGCTCGGCACCCCGCTCGTCATCCACCAGCCGGCGTACTCGATCCTGAACCGCTGGGTCGAGGACGGCCTCACGGGGGTGCTCAAGCAGGAGGGCATGGGGGCGATCGCGTTCACGCCGCTCGCGCAGGGACTGCTCACCGACAAGTATCTCGGCGACGGCTCGGCCGAGCGCGCGCAGCAGCGCGGGTCGCTGCCGAACGGCTCGCTGAGCGAGAAGGGGCTGTCGACGCTGCGGTCGCTCGACGTCATCGCGAAGGAGCGCGGGCAGACGCTCGCGCAGATGTCGATCCAGTGGGTGCTGCGTGACCCGGTCGTCGCGTCCGCGCTCATCGGCGCCTCGCGTCCCGCGCAGCTCGACGAGAACCTCAAGGCGCTCGAGGGTCCGTCCTTCACGGTGGAGGAGCAGGAGCGCATCGACGCCCTGTCGGACGGCATCGACGTGGACCTCTGGGCGGAATCGGCGAACCGGTGAGTCAGGCTCTCGAAGCCTCCGGCGTCCGGGTGCGGGCGCCGGGAAAGATCAACCTCTTCTTCGAGGTCGGAGGCGCGCAGGACGACGGGTACCACGACGTCGCATCGGCGTACCAGGCGGTGTCGCTGTACGAGGACGTCTGGGCATCGCCCTCCGACGAGTTCACCGTGTCGATATCGGGCACCGTCGATGTGACCGGTGTTCCCGCCGACGACCGCAACCTGGCCGTCCGCGCCGCACGGCTCGTCGCGCAGCGCATCGGCCACGCGGGCGGCGTGCACCTCGACATCGTGAAGCACGTGCCGGTCGCGGGCGGCATGGGAGGAGGGTCGGCGGATGCTGCTGCCGCCCTCGTCGCGTGCGATGCGCTGTGGGAGGCCGAGCTCGGGACCGCCGAGCTGCACAAGCTCGCCGCCCGCCTCGGCGCCGACGTGCCCTTCGCCCTGATGGGCGGGACGGCGGTCGGCACCGGGCGCGGCGACCAGCTGAGCCCCGCGCTGGCGAAGGGCCGCTTCGACTGGGTCGTGGTGCCGTCCGGCGCCGGGCTCTCCACTCCCGACGTGTACCGGCACCTCGACGAGCTTCGTGCGAGGCCCGACATCAACGCGGGCGCTCGCGTGCCGGCGGTGGCGCCCGGTGTGCTCCACGCGCTGCGGGCCGCAGACCCCATCGCGCTCGCCGAGCACACGCGCAACGATCTGCAGATCGCGGCGCTGTCCTTGCGTCCCGAGCTTCGCGAGGTGCTGGAGCTCGGAGAGGAGTCCGGCGCCCTGGCGGGAATGGTGTCGGGGTCGGGCCCTACGCTGGCATTCCTGACCGTCGACCCGGAGTCGGCGCTCGAACTGCAGATCACCTTGTCGGCCGCGGGCTACGAGGCGCTCCACGTGCACGGGCCGGTCGCCGGCGCGCGCGTGGTCACCTGAGTCGGTCCGTCACCGGTCGCGTACGCACCTGAGCCCGCCCGCGGGCGTGGAGAGGAAGATCCCATGAGCACGTCCCGAGCCGCATACGGCCGCGTCGGCGAGACCGAACGCGCCGCCTTCCGCGCGGGTCCGGTCGACGAGGAGTCGGCGAGCCGGCTCGCCACGAACGGGCTGGACTACCGACGCATCGCCGTCGACAGCGACGAGTACGCCGGCTGGCTGCAGTCCGTCGCGCGCGGCTTCCAGGACGGCGAGCGCACTGCCGAGCAGATCGCCGCCGCGCGCGAGCGCAGCGGCTACCGGCGGCTCACCGGCGTCTTCGACCCGCAGTCGCCGATGGACGCACCCGTCGCGACCATCGCGTCGTGGCTCGGAGAGCTCACGGTGCCCGGCGAGGCGATGATCCCCTCGTGCGCGATCTCGGCGGTCACGGTCGCCCCGACGCACCGGCGCAAGGGCGTCGCGCGCGCGATGCTCGAGGGGGAGCTGCGAGCGGCCCAGGCGGCCGGCATCCCGATGGCGATGCTCACGGTGAGCGAGTCGCCGTTGTACGGCCGCTACGGGTTCGCGCCCGCCGGAGCCGGAGCCTCCTGGCGGATCGAGACGAAGCGCGCCGGCTGGATCGGCCCGCAGCCCGCCGGGCGGATCGACTTCATCAGCCGCGAGCGTGTGCGCGAGCTCCTGCCGGTCCTGCACGAGCGGGTGCGGCACCGCCGCCCGGGCGAGATCGAAGTGCCGGGCAGCCACTGGGACGGGTTCGCCGGCACCAACCCCGCCGCCGAGAAGACCGCCGACAAGCGTGCCGTGCAATACTCCGACGCCGCCGGCGACGTGCGCGGGGTCGCGGTGTACGCGGTCCGCGAGAACCACGACGACTTCACGAAAGCGACCGTCTCGGTCCACTACCTGCTGGCGGAGACCGACGACGCATACGCCGCGCTGTGGCGGTTCCTGCTCGAGCTCGACCTCGTGGCCGAGGTGCACGCGGCCGAGCTGTCGGTCGACGAGCCGCTGCTGTGGATGATCGCCGACCAGCGCGCGGCGAACGTCAGCGTGCGCGACCACCAGTACGTGCGGATCATCGACGTCGTCGCCGCGCTCGAGACCCGCCGCTACGGCGGCCCCGGCGTACTGGTGCTCGACGTCTCCGACTCGCTCGGGATCGCCGCCGGCCGCTACCTTCTCGAAGCCGACGAGGCCGGCGCCGCCCGCGTGCGGAGCCTGGGCGAGGGCGAGACGATCGACGCGGTCACGGTCACGCTCGGGGTGACGGAGCTTTCGGCCACGTACCTCGGCGGTGTGTCGCTCGCGACCCTGGCGGCGGCAGGACGCGTGACGGTGACGGGCGCGGGGGATGCAGCATCCGATGCGCTGGCGAAGGCTGCGCGCGTGCTCTCGTGGCACACGGCGCCGCGCCTGAGCATCTGGTACTGAGCCCTCCGGAGCACGAGGCGAACGGAACCGGACGAAACTCGCCGATCAGTTGCTTTAGGCTTGCCTTACCTGTCTGTACTCGAGGGGTTCCCCATGCCTTCACGCCTCCCGTCTTCCGCGCGCCTGCGCCGATTCCTCGTCGTGCCGGTCGTGCTCGCCGGCCTCGCCCTGGGCGGCTGCGCCGGCGGAGCGGCAGGAGATGACGCCGCCGATCCGGACGCGCTCGTCGTATACAACGCGCAGCACGAGCAGCTCACCGAGGAGTGGGCCGACGCGTTCACCGCCGAGACAGGGATCGAGGTCGTGCTCCGCAACGGCGACGACAGCGAACTGGCCAATCAGCTCGTCCAGGAGGGGAAGGCATCCAAGGCCGACGTGTTCCTCACGGAGAACTCGCCCGCGATGTCGCTGGTCGAAGATGCAGACCTCTTCGCTCCCGTGGACGAATCCACGCTGGCGCTCGTTCCCGAGCAGTTCCGCCCGGCCTCCGGCCTCTGGACCGGGATCGCGGCCCGCTCGACGGTGCTGGTGTACAACCCTGAGCTGATCTCGGAGAGCGAGCTGCCGGCATCCCTTCTCGATCTCGCCGACCCGGAATGGAAAGGCAAGTGGGGTGCCGCGCCCGCGAAGGCCGACTTCCAGGCCATCGTGTCGGCCGTGCTCGCGACCCAGGGTGAGGACGGTGCGCGCGACTGGCTGGACGGCATGGCCGAGAACGCGGTCGAGTACCGCAACAACATCGTCACCATGAAGGCGGTCAACGCCGGCGAGGTGCCGATGGGCATCATCTACCACTACTACTGGTTCCGCGATCAGGACGCTGCAGCCGAAGACAGTGCCGACACGAAGCTGCACTACTTCGGCAACCAGGATCCGGGTGCCTTCGTCAGCATCTCCGGCGGCGGCGTGCTGAAGAATGCGCCCCACGCCGACGAGGCGCAGCAGTTCCTCGCGTTCATCGCGGGGGAGCAGGGGCAGAAGATCCTCGGCGAGGGCTACAGCTTCGAGTATCCCGTCGCCTCCGACGTCGCGGCCAAGCCCGAGCTGCCCCCGCTCTCCGAGCTCGACGCACCCGTGATCGACCCGTCCACGCTCAACGGGCCCGCGGTCGTCGAACTCATGACGGAAGCCGGACTCCTCTGACCCAGCTCCAGGCGCGAACACCCGCGCGCGGCACGACCGAGAAGCGTCCGCCCGCCGGGCTGGTCGTCGTCGTCGCGGTGCTGGCCCTCGGCGCGCTGGTCCCGATCGGATACGTCGTCCAGGCGGCGTTCGCGATGGGGTGGGACCAGCTGTCGGCCCTCGTCTTCAGGCCGAAGGTCGGCGAGCTGCTCGTCAACACGGTGCTGCTGGTGGCGATCGGCGTGCCGGCGACCGTCGTCCTCGGCGTGGGCGGCGCCTGGCTCGTCGAACGCACGACGCTGCCGGGTCGCGGGGTCTTCAAGGTCGCTCTGGCCGCCCCGCTGGCGATCCCCGCGTTCGTCGCGAGCTACGGCTGGGCCAGCGCGCTCCCGTCGATGAACGGACTGTGGGCAGCGGTGCTGGTCGCGACGCTGGCTTACTTCCCGCTGGTGTACCTGCCCGCCCTGGCGGCGATCCGGGGTCTCGATCCTGCGCTCGAGGAATCGGCGCGCTCCCTCGGCATGGGGTCGTGGGCCGTGTTCTTCCGTGTCGTCGCCCCGCAGCTGCGGCTGGCGGTGCTCGGCGGGGCCCTCGTGGTCGCCCTTCACCTCCTGGCCGAGTACGGCGCGTTCGCGTTCCTGCGCTTCGACACGTTCACCACGGCCATCGTCGTCGCGTACGAGAGCATGTTCGCCGGCCCCAACGCGGCCGCCCTCGGGCTGGTGCTCGCGCTCCTGTGCCTGATCCTCCTCGGCGCCGAGTCGGCCGCCCGCGGCCGCGCCCACTACGCCCGTGTCGGCGGCGGCTCTCCGCACCCGGCCGAGACCCTGGGGCTCGGCCCACTGACGCTGCCGGCGCTCGCCGCAGTGGCCGCGGTGCTCGCGGGCGCACTCGTGGTGCCACTGACGAGCGTGGTCCGGTGGCTCCTGAGGGCGGATGCCGCGGCCTTCGGCGATGTCGGCGTCGCGGCGCTGCAGACGCTGGGCCTCGCGCTCGCCGGCGCGCTGTGCACGATCGCCGTCGCCCTGCCGTTCGCGTGGCTGGCGGTGCGCTATCCGGGACGGCTGGCGCGGCTGCTCGAGGGCGCCGCCTACCTCGCCAGCAGCCTCCCCGCGATCATCGTGGCGCTCTCGTTCGTGGCGGTCACCCTCGCCTTCGTGCCGTCGCTTTACCAGACCGCGTTCACCGTGGTCGCGGCCTATGTCGTGATCTTCCTGCCGCGGGCGCTCGTGCCGCTGCGCGCCGGACTCTCGCAGGTGCCGGAATCGCTCGAGGAGGCCGCGCGCGCCCTGGCGGTGCCTCCTGCCGCCGCCCGGCTGCGGGTCACCGTGCCGCTGCTGCTCCCGGCGATCGGTGCGGGCGCCGCCCTCGTGGCGCTCGGCGCGGCCAACGAGCTCACCGCGACGCTTCTGCTCGCCCCGACCGGCACGAGCACGGTGGCCACGAGCTTCTGGTCGGCGGCGTCCGCCCTCGACTACCCGACTGCCGCACCCTACGCGGTGCTCCTGGTGCTCCTGTCGGTGCCCGCGGTCGCCCTCATGTTCACGCACGCGACGGGGAGGACCCTCAGATGACTCTTCGGCTGGAGGGCGTGTCGAAGGCGTACGGCGGCACCGAGGTGCTGCGCGACGTCTCGCTCGACGTTCCCCGCGGTACGCGTCTCGCGCTCGTCGGCGCCTCGGGAAGCGGCAAGACCACGCTGCTGCGCCTGGTCGCGGGATTCGTCGACCCCGACGACGGCGTGATCAGCCTGGGCGGCCGCGAGCTGTCGGGGCACGGCAGGACGGTGCCCACCCACCGGCGCGGCATCGGCTATGTCGCGCAGGACGGCGCGCTGTTCCCGCACCTCTCGGTGGCGCGCAACATCGCCTTCGGGCTCCCGCGCGGACCTGGTCGCCCAGGCCGCGTGCGCGAACTGCTCGAGCTGGCGTCGCTGCACCCGGACCTCGCCGCGCGGATGCCGCACGAGCTGTCCGGCGGCCAGCAGCAGCGGGTGGCCCTGGCGCGCGCGCTCGCCCAGAATCCCGGGGTGATCCTGCTCGACGAGCCGTTCAGCGCGCTCGACACGGGCCTGCGGTCGGCGACGCGCGACGCCGTCGTCGACGTGCTGGAGCGCAGCGGCGTCACCGCCGTGCTGGTGACGCACGATCAGCACGAGGCCCTGTCGTTCGGGCACCAGGTCGGTGTTCTCGTCGGAGGTCGCCTCGTGCAGTCGGGTGACCCGATGGCGGTGTACGACGCGCCGATCGACGCGAGCGTGGCGCTGTTCCTCGGCGATGCGCTCGTGGTTCCTGCGCGCTCGGACGCGGACGGTGTCGAGTGCGGGTTCGGCCGGCTGGCCGTGCGGCACGACCTGTCGGGCGGTGCCTCGCGCGTGCGCGCGATGGTGCGCCCCGCACAGCTGCGCGTGGCCGCGGCGGCACACGGGGCGGCAGCCACGCTGGCCCCGGTGGCCAACGGCACCGTCGTCGCGGTGCGTCCCGCCGGGTCGACCGCGGACCTGCGGCTGCGCGTCGGCACCGGTGAGTTCGAGGCGGAGCTGATGTACCGCGTGCCACAGCACCGCGCGGCCGCGTTCGCGCCCGGCACAGCTGTGCGTGTGATCGTCGAAGGCGGCGTCGTGCTCTACGCCGCGGCGGGTGAGACCACCGCGACGGGAAGCGTCGTCACGCGCGGCGCATCCGCAGGCTGAGCGGCGTCGTCGCGCGGCGCAGCCGCGCCCACCCGGTTGCGGCGCCCGCGCCGGCGCTGACGTACAGGCGGTAGGCGATCACGCCGACGACGAACGACAGCAGCGTGCCGAGCCACGGTGCGCTCTGCTCGAACGGCGGATACACCTGCCAGTGCGTGAGGTAGACGAACAGGGATGCGCCGGCCACCGTGACGACGAGGGGCACCGCCAGGCGGGGGAGCGGGATGGCCCTCACCCAGACGAGGACGAGGATCCCGCCCGCCACGATCGCTTCGCGCCACGGCTCGCCGAAGAAGCCGAAGGTCGCCGCGACAGCGACGACGGAGACGAGGATCCGCCGGGCGGTCGTGTCCGCGCGCGCCACGAGCCATCCGAGCGCGACGAGCCACAGGACGACCGGGGCGGAGTACCGCTGCACGTACTCCGCGGTGGGGCCGGCGATCGCGAAGCGGGCGGCGAGCGCGACCGCGAGCGCGACGAGGGCGAACGCGAACGGCGCCCGGCGCTCGAGCCGATCGATGCGGCGCACCGCGAACAGCGCCGCGGCGCCCGCGAACGACCAGAGCATCGCCTCGAGGAACCAGAACTGCCACTGCTCGTTCCACCGGCCGTCGTCCGGGACGAAGTTGTTCACGAGCGCAACGGTCGTCGGCGCGTATCGGCCGGTGACGAGCGCCACCGCGCCGATCCACAGCACCGCGGGGACCGCGAGCTGGGCGGCGCTGCGCGCGAGGCGCCGCAGGCGCGCGGTTCCGGCAACGGGCGCCAGCTGGAATCTCGCGAGGTTGTAGCCGGCCACGGCGAGGAGAAGGTGCGCGCCGCCCTTGAGGGCGAAGAGATCGGCGTGGGTCGCGACGATGAGGAAGATCGCCGCCGCCCGCAGCACGACCGGCGTCTCGAGGCGCGTCCACGCGAGGCGGCGGCGCCAGGGGCGCACGGCGGTCGCCGTCGCAGCACCTGTGTGCGCGGCATCCGTCTCCACGTTCGCGACGGGGGTCGGCGAGGGCGATGCCGCCAGTTCGCGCGGGGAGCGCGTCGGCCAGTCGCGGGGGAGCGCGCCGAGCATGTCCTCGAGGCGCAGGGAGACTTCGACGTAGCTCAGGGAGTCGCCGCCGAGTCCGGCGAACGAGTCGTCGAGACCGGCGCCGGGCTCGCCGAGGAGCGACGCGTACAGGTCGCGCACGGCCTCGGGCGTGACGGCGGCCGGGGTCACTGGCGCCGCGGCGGCCGTGGTGCGGTCGTGCGGGCCGGCGAAGCGCACCAGCGCAGAATAGTCGCGCTTGCCGTTGGACGTCCGCGGGAACTCGGTCACCGCGTACGCGCCGATCACCCGCGCCGGGACGCCCGTGAGGGCGGCGGCGCGCTCGCGTGCCCGGCAGGCCGCGCGCTCGGAGGTCGCGAACAGCAGGAGCCGTTCGTCGGCGCTCGCCGCGCGGGCCTCGATCCCCTCGTCGGCGAGGAGGTTCTCCACGCGATCGAGGTCGAGGCGCAGGCCGAAGACCTTCACGAAGCGGTTCATGCGGCCGACGATCTCGTACAGCCCATCCGTGCGCAGCCGCGCGACGTCGCCGGTGCGGAGCTCGGTCACGGTGCGCCCGAGGGCGAAGTCCTCGGGTCCGTGGGCGTACCCCATCATGACGTTCGGGCCCTCGTACACGAGCTCGCCGGACTCGGCACCGTCGACGGCGTCGATGCGGAAGGCGCCGCCGGGGATGGGGCGTCCGATGGCGCCGGCGTGCGTCATCGCGAGGCCGGGCGGGAGGTACGCCATGCGGGCGGTGGCCTCGGTCTGCCCGTACATCACGAAGAGCTCGAACCCGCGCTCCCGGCCGAGCTGTGCGAATCGCCGCACGGCGTCGGGTGCCATCCGTCCGCCGGCCTGCGTGAGGTAGCGCAGCGACGGGAGGTCGCCACCGTCGAAGCCTCGCGCTTCGAGTAGCTCGAACGTGTACGGGACGCCCGCGAACGAGGTGACGGCGTGCGCGCGCGCCCGGACCCAGAACTCGTCGTCGGCGACGGAGCGCTCGGTGAGCAGCAGGCTCGCCCCGGTCAGCAGGTGGCTGTTGATCACCGACAGTCCGTAGCAGTACTGCAGCGGCAGCGTCGTCGCCGCCCGATCGCTCGGTGTCAGCCGAAGGTACTCGGCGATCGCCGCCGCGTTGCTGCGGACGTTCTCGGCCGACAGCCGCACGAGCTTCGGCGAGCCGGTGGAGCCCGACGTGCTCGAGAGGACGGCGAGATCGGGGTGGAACTCGTGGCGGCTGCCGGCCCGCCGCTCGTCGAGCGTCCAGCCCGAGGCCCCGTCGTGGGCGACGACGTCCGGATCGAACCGTGCGATCAGCGACGCGCGGTGTGCCCGCGCGGCCTCGTCGTCGTCGCCGGAGACCAGGAGCACCGGGTGTCCGCCTTCGAGCGCGGCGAGATAGGTGACGATCGGCTCGACGGCGTTGCCCGCGGCGATCATCACGAGCCGCCGCACGTCGCCGAGCTCGTCACGGCGTCGCGTCACCCGATCGCGCAGCTCCGCGTAGTCGAGCCGCGTGCCGTTGGCGATCAGCGCGGTGTGGTCGGGATCCCCTCCGAGGAGGGACAGGCCGAGGGCGGGCGCAGTCGCGGTCATAGAGGGAGTGGCTTTCTCCTGACGCGCCGCCGGGGGAGAGTCGCCGACGCAAGTCCAAGGTATGCCTAGCCTAATCTGTCCGGTTGACGATGCCCGAACTGTGACTCCGATGGCGCCCGCTCAGTGGCCTCGCAGCGCCGCGAAGAAGCCGCGCCGCGGCGCGGGCTCGTGTCCCTGGCACCGCTGAGTCTGCGGCACGCCGGCGAGCGCCTGCTCGACGTGCTGGCCGCAACCGGCCCAGGTGGCCTTGCCGCACGTGGTGCACGTGATCCTGCTGCACATGGATGTCGTTCCTTTCGATTCGGATGATCCCGCGACCGGCGTCAGGCCAGGGCGAGGAAGAGCTTCTCGAGCTCGTCGGCCGTGAGGCCTTCGCCCCCCGCAGCGCCTTCGGGGTCGGCGACGCAGTCGCGCATCGCCGCCGACACGATGGCGAAGCCCGCGCGATCCAGCGCGCTGGTGACGGCCGCGAGCTGCGTGACGACGTCGCGGCACGAGGCATCCGATTCCACCGCCGCGATGACGCCGGCCAGCTGGCCGTACGCGCGCTTCAGGCGATTGGCGATGCGCTTGCGGGTGGCGGCCTGCTCTTCGGGGGTGCCGGTGATCATCATGCGGGGGCTCCTTCGCGGGTGAGGATCCGATCGATGCGGGCACCGTACCAGTGCTCGAGCGTCTGGATGCCGCCCGACAGCGATGCCGAGTCGAACCCGCTGTTCGCGAGCACGCGGTGGGCGATGTTCGAGCGGACGCCCGCTGCGCACAGCACGCGCACCGGCCGGCCGTCGGCCGCGTCCCGCACCTCGTCGAGCCGTTCGCGCAGCTGGGTGTGCGGGATGTTCAGCGAATCCGGGATGTGTCCGGTTGCGAACTCCACCGCCGACCGGACATCCAGCACGAGCGACTCGGTGCGGACGTCGTCGAGTTCGGCGGCGTGCCAGAGCCGCAGGCGTCCGGCGAGCACGTTCTCGGCGACCATGCCGACGAGGTTCACGGCGTCCTTGGCCTGCCCGTAGGGGGGTGCGTAGCTGAGGTCGAGATCGATGAGATCGGATGCCGCGAACCCGGCGCGCATCGCGGTGGCGATGACGTCGATCCGCTTGTCGACACCCTCCGCGCCGACGGCCTGTGCGCCCAGGAGTCGTCCGTCCTCGGCGCCGATGTGGACGACGAGGTGCAGCGCGGTGGCTCCCGGGAAGTAGCCGGCGTGCTGGTTCGGGTGCAGGTGGAGCGTGCGGTAGGCGATGCCGGCGGCGTCGAGGGACGCGCGGTTCGCTCCCGTGAGCCCGGCGGTGAGGCCGCCCACGCGCACGATCGCGGTGCCGAACGAGGCAGGGATCCGGCGCGCATCCGCGATGCCGAAGATGTCGTCGGCGACGAGGCGGCCGGCCCGGTTCGCCGGGCCGGCGAGCGCGGCCGGCGCGACTGCGCCGGTCACGGCCCTGGGGCTCGCGGTGGCATCGCCCGCCGCCCACACCCCGGGGGCGGAGGTGCGACCGCGCTCGTCGACGAGGATGGCGCCGCGTGCCGTCTCGAGGCCGGCGTCGCGCGCGAACCCCGTGTCGGGGGCGACGCCCACCGACAGCACGACGAGGTCGGCATCGATCACCGTGCCGTCGTCGAGATGCACGGTGTCCGCGTCGGCGCTGGCCTCGATACGTGCGGCGGCCACGGCGTCGTGGACTCGGATGCCGAGCCCGGCCAGTTCGCCGCGCACCAGGGTCGCGAGCTCCTGCTCGAGCGGCGGCAGCACATGGTCGGCGCGTTCGATGAGGTCGACCTCCAGGCCGGCCGCGCGAAGCGCCTCGGCCGCCTCCAGGCCGATGAATCCCGCGCCCAGCACCACGGCGCGGCGATCGCCGCCGGTCACGCGCTCGCGCAGGGCGACGGCATCCGACACGGTGCGCAGCGTGTGCACTCGAGGCGAGTCGATGCCGGGGATCGGCGGGCGCACGGCCGCGGCGCCCGGGGCGAGCACGAGCGCGTCGTACGACAGTGTCACCAGGCCGCGCGGTGACTGCGCGGTGACGGTGCGCGCGTCCACGTCGAGTGAGAGCACCTCGTGGCGCGTGCGAACGTCGAGGTTGAGTGCCGCCCGCAGAGACGCCGGGGTGTGGAGGAGGAGCGAGGACGCCTTCTCGATCTCGCCGCTGACGTGGTACGGCAAGCCGCAGTTGGCGAACGACACCTCTTCGCCGCGTTCGAGCACGACGATCTCCGCCGATTCGTCGTGACGGCGCGCGCGTGCCGCCGCGCTCATTCCCGCGGCGACTCCACCGACGATCACAATCCGCATGACATCTCCTCCCTCGATACCCCCAGGGGTATGTTCTCGAGAGATCTACGATACCCCAGGGGGTATCAAGCGCGAAATCGTCGGGAGCGGTCCTTGCCGGTCGCCTAGCCTTGAGGGGACATGGCACATCTTCTGGGGGCCGAGGCCCTTCACCTGGAATTCCCGACCAAGGTCGTCTTCGACCGGGTGTCGCTCGGCATCGACGAGGGCGACCGCATCGGCGTCGTCGGCCGCAACGGCGACGGCAAGTCGAGCCTGCTGGCGATGCTCGCGGGGCGGCTCGAGCCCGACGGAGGCCGCGTCACGGTCCGCGGCGGCGTGCGCGTCGGCGTGCTCGATCAGGCCGACACCCTCGACGACGCCCTCACGATCCGGGAAGCAGTCGTCGGCGCGCGCCCCGATCACGAGTGGGCCGGCGACGCGCGCACGCGCGACGTCATCGCGGGCCTGCTCGGCGACCTGGCGTGGGACGGTCCGGTCACGGGCCTGTCGGGCGGTCAGCGGCGACGCGTGTCGCTCGCGGCGCTGCTCGTGGGCGACTACGACGTCATCTTCCTCGACGAGCCGACGAACCACCTCGACGTCGAGGCGATCGCGTGGCTCGCCGAGCACATCAAGCGCCGTTGGCCGGCGAACCAGGGCGGCCTCCTGGTCGTGACGCACGACCGCTGGTTCCTCGACGAGGTGTGCAACACCACATGGGAGGTGCACGACCGCATCGTCGAGCCGTTCGAAGGCGGCTACGCGGCCTACATCCTGCAGCGCGTCGAGCGCGACCGCCAGGCGGCCGTCATCGAGCAGCGCCGCCAGAACCTCGCCCGCAAGGAGCTCGCATGGCTCCGCCGCGGCGCGCCGGCGCGCACGTCGAAACCGAAGTTCCGCATCGACGCCGCCAATGTGCTCATCGCCGACGTGCCCGAGATCCGCGACGTCACCGAGCTGCGCTCGCTCGCCGTCTCACGGCTCGGCAAGGACGTCGTCGACCTGCTCGACGCCGCGGTCTCGTATGGCGACCGAGAGGTGCTGCATCCCGTCGAGTGGCGCATCGCTCCCGGGGAGCGCACCGGCATCCTCGGCGTCAACGGCGCGGGCAAGTCGACGCTGCTCGGCCTCGTCTCCGGTGACGTGGAGCCGACCGCCGGCCGCGTGAAGCGCGGCAAGACGGTGAAGGTCGCGACGCTCACGCAGCGCCTCGACGAACTCGAGGAGCACCTCGACGACCCGGTGCGCGTCGTCATCTCGCGCTTGCGCACCACATACACCTTCGGCAGCGGCTCGAAGGCGCAGGAGCTCACTCCGGGCCAGCTGCTCGAGAGCATGGGATTCCAGAGCGCCCAGCTCTCGACCCCCGTCAAAGACCTGTCCGGTGGGCAGAAGCGCCGCCTGCAGCTGCTGCTGATCCTCCTCGAGCAGCCGAACGTGCTCATCCTCGACGAGCCCACCAACGACCTCGACACAGACATGCTCGCCGCCATCGAGGACCTCCTCGACTCCTGGCCCGGCACGCTCCTGGTGGTCTCGCACGACAGGTACTTCATCGAGCGCGTCACCGACCAGCAGTACGCGATCCTCGGCGGCCACCTCCGCCACCTCCCCGGTGGCGTCGACGAATATCTTCGCCTGCGCGAGCGTGAGCGCTCGGCCGGCCCGACGACATCGAAGGCGACGGATGCTGCAGCCGCAGCATCCGCGTCATCCACCACGCCGTCGTTGTCGGGGCAGGAGCTGCGCGCCGCACAGAAGGAGGTCGCGTCGCTGGAGCGGCGCCTCGAGAAGCTCGAGACGCAGATCGCCACCGCGAAGACGGCGCTCGCCGACCACGACCAGTCGGACTACGTCGGGCTCGGCGCCGAGATGGCCCGCATCGGCGAGCTCGAGAAGGAGCGCGACGGCGTTGAGGAGCGCTGGTTCGAGCTCACCGAGCAGCTCGGCTGAGCGCGGGTCAGTCCGCGGCGTCGAATCCCAGGCTGAGCTTGCGAAGCAGGGCGGCGAGCCGGTCGCGGTCGCCCCGTGACAGGGCGTCGAGCAGGAGCGCTTCGGCGTCGACGAGACGCGTGATCGCAGCATCCACCCGGATCTTCCCCTCGTCGGTGAGCGTGACCAGGATGCTGCGGCCGTCATCGGGGTCTGATTCGCGGCGCACCAGCCGGCGCCCGACGAGTCGGTCGATGCGGTTGGTCATCGTTCCGCTGGAGACCAGCGTCTGCTGCAGCAGCTGCTTCGGGCTGAGCTGGAACGGCTCGCCCGCGCGCCGCAGCGCCGACAGCACGTCCCATTCCCAGGGCTCGAGCTCGCTGCGCTTGAACGCGTCGCGGCGCGCGCGGTCGAGGTGCCGGGACAGCCGGTCCACGCGGGACAGCACACCGAGGGGCGAGAAGTCGAGGTCGGGACGCTGCGTGGTCCACGCCTCGACGATGCGGTCCACCTCGTCGCTCTGCGCCGTCATGCCCCCATTATCCCGAGCGCGGCGCTTCGACGGGCTCAGCGGCGGGTGTGCGGTCTGGCAGACTTGACAGGCGGCGCCCGGCACCCGGGAGCGCCGCGGTCCGCCGTGGTGTAATGGCAGCACGACAGCCTTTGGAGCTGTGAGGTCTAGGTTCGAGTCCTGGCGGCGGAGCATGACCGACACGACCCGCGACAACGCACTGGCCGTCATCGTCCTGGCCGCAGGGCAAGGCACCCGCATGAAGTCCGCGGTGCCCAAGGTGCTGCACCGCATCGGCGGGCGTCCGCTCGTCGGGCACGTGCTCGACACCGCGATCGCCCTCGAGCCCGAGCGCGTCGTCGTCGTCGTGCGCCACGAGCGCGACCTCGTCGCCGAGGCGGTCGTGAAGGCCGTTCCGGGCGTGGTCGTGGTCGACCAGGACGAGATCCCCGGCACGGGCCGCGCGGTCGAGGTGGCGCTGGACGCCCTCGGCGACTTCACGGGCGACGTGCTCGTCCTGAGCGGCGATGTGCCGCTCCTCGAGGCCGACACGTTGGAGGCGCTCGTGCGCACCCATCGCGACCGCGCTGTGGCCGCAACCGTGCTCAGCGCCTCGCTCGACGACGCGACCGGCTACGGTCGGGTGATCCGCGACGCCGATGGTGCCGTGTCGCGCATCGTCGAGCAGAAGGACGCGACGGCGGACGAGGCATCGGTCACCGAGATCAACGCCGGGGTGTACGTCTTCCAGATGCAGGCGCTGCGCACCGAGCTGGCTCTCGTGGGCACCGCGAACGCGCAGGGCGAGAAGTATCTGACGGACGTCGTGGCGCTGCTGCGGGGTGACGGTCTCCTCGTCGCGGCCCAGGCCGCTCCGGATGCCGCGGCCGCACTGGGCGTCAACGACCGCGTGCAGCTGGCCGAGGCCGCTCGCGTGCTGAACGCGCGCACCGTGCGGCGCTGGCAGCTCGAGGGGGTGACGATCCTGGACCCCGCGACGACGTGGATCGACGTGGACGCGAAGCTGGCACCCGACGTGACGGTGCTGCCGAACACCCACATCCTGCGGGCGACCGTCATCGCGTCGGGTGCCCTCGTCGGCCCCGACACGAGCCTCGTCGACTGCGAGGTGGGAGAGGACGCCACCGTCACCCGCACCGACGCGACGCTCGCCGTGATCGGCGCGAAGGCCACCGTCGGCCCCTTCGCCTACCTGCGCCCCGGCACGTACCTCGGCGACAAGGGCAAGATCGGCACGTTCGTCGAGACCAAGAACTCGACGATCGGCGAGGGCAGCAAGGTGCCGCACCTGTCGTACATCGGCGACACGACGATCGGCAAGCACGTCAACCTCGGTGCCGGCGCGATCACCGCGAACTACGACGACCTGGCGAAGCACCGCACCGAGATCGGCGACGAGGTCCACTCCGGCTCGCACAACGTCTTCGTGGCGCCCGTTAGGATCGGAGACGGCGCGAAGACCGGGGCCGGGGCGGTCATCCGCAAGGATGTACCCGCCGGTGCCCTCGCTCTCAGCGTCGCCCCTCAACGCAACGTCGAGGGGTGGGTCGAGAAGAACAGACCGGGTACCGGAGCGGCGGATGTCGCCGCCAGGGCCCGCAGCGCACAGAAGGCGGACGATGGCGCGCAAGAAGAAGACCGTTGAACTCGACCGGGCGAATGACATCGCCCCGGGACTCGTAGCCAAGACGAAGAAGCGTCTCGTCATCGCGCGAGGCAGTTCACACCCCGAGCTCGCGGCCGAGGTCGCCGCGCAGCTGAGTACGGAGCTGGTGCCGACCGAGTACCGCACCTTCGCGTCCGGCGAGATCCTGACCCGCTTCGAGGTCTCGATCCGCGGGTGCGACCTGTTCCTCATCCAGAGCTTCGGCCCGCCGGTCAACGAGTGGATGATGGAGACCCTCATCATGCTCGACGCCGCCAAGCGCGCGTCGGCGAAGCGCATCACCGTTGTCGCGCCGTACTTCCCGTACTCGCGTCAGGACAAGAAGGGCCGCGGCCGCGAGCCGATCAGCGCCCGCCTCGTCGCCGACCTCTTCAAGACGGCGGGTGCCGACCGCGTCATGAGCGTCGACCTGCACGCCGCGCAGATCCAGGGCTTCTTCGACGGGCCCGTCGACCACCTGTTCGCGAAGCCCGTGCTTCTCGAGTACTTCGAGAACACGCTGAGCGCTCAGGACCGTGAGCGCCTGACGGTGGTCTCGCCCGACACCGGGCGCGTGCGCGTCGCGGACCAGTGGTCCGACAGCCTCGGTGCGCCGCTCGCGATCATCCACAAGCGCCGCGACCCGAACGTCGCCAACCAGGTGACGGTCAACGAGATCGTCGGCGCCGTCGACGGTCGGGTCTGCCTCCTCGTGGATGACATGATCGACACCGGCGGCACCATCGTGAAGGCCGCCGAGGCGCTCAAGGCGAACGGCGCGGTCAAGGTGATCGTCGCCGCCACGCACGCGATCTTCAGCGACCCGGCCGCTCAGCGCCTGCAGAGCCCCGCGGTCGATGAGGTCGTGGTGACCGACACGGTTCCGATCCCCGCGGAGAAGCGCTTCTCGACGCTTACGATTCTGCCTATCGCACCGCTGCTCGCACGTGCGATCCACGAAGTGTTCGAGGACGGCTCCGTCACCAGCATGTTCGACGGGGCCGCCTGACGCCGGCGCCGAGTCGAGACCCCGGCTCCGCGGCGGCGACGGAAGGACGATCCAGAAATGTCGCAGCCGCTCGAGTCCAGACCGCTGACGGAGGCCCGGCTGACCGTCGCGCGCCCGTGGGCCGTCCCCGCAGACGATGTGCTGGAGCATCTCGAAGCGGACGCCGGGGGTCTCAGCACCGCTGACGCCGCGGAACGGCTCGAGGTGGCGGGGCCGAATCGCCTGCCCGAGCCCGCGCGGAAGCCGGGGTGGCTGCGCTTCCTCGCGCACTTCAACGACACCCTGATCTACATCCTGCTGGGTGCCGCGGTGATCAAGGCGCTCATGGGCGACTGGCTCGACTTCTGGGTGATCATGGTGGTCGCGATCATCAACGCGGTCATCGGGTATGTCCAGGAGGGCCGCGCCGAGAAGGCGCTCGCGGGCATCCGAGGCATGCTGTCGGCCGACGCCAGCGCGCGGCGCGACGGCGGCTGGGTCACCGTTGCGGCGGCCGATCTCGTACCCGGCGACGTGGTGCGACTGATGCCGGGCGACAAGGTGCCTGCGGACCTCCGGCTGCTGCAGGCGAACCAGCTGCGCATCGACGAGGCCGCGCTCACGGGCGAGTCGGTGCCGTCGTCCAAGGCGACCGATCCGGTCGCGGGTGACGCGGGCGTGGGCGACCGCGGGTCGATGGCGTTCTCGGGCACGATCGTGAGCGCCGGGCAGGGCCGGGGCGTCGTGACCGCGACCGGCCCGACCACCGAGCTCGGCCGCATCCAGAGCCTCGCCGACGAGGCTGACGCCCTGGCCACCCCGCTGACCCGTCAGCTCGACAGCTTCGGTCGCGTGCTCACCGTGGTGATCCTCGGTATGGCGGCGGTCATGATGATGATCGGGCGGTTCCTCCACGGGATGCCGTATGACGAGCTGATCTCGGCGGCCATCGGCTTCGCCGTCGCCGCGATCCCCGAGGGCCTTCCCGCGCTCGTCACGATCACGCTCGCCATCGGCGTGCAGCAGATGGCCCGCCACAACGCCATCACGCGCAAGCTGCCCGCGGTCGAGGCCCTCGGCTCGGTCACCACGGTCTGCTCCGACAAGACGGGCACGCTCACCCGGAACGAGATGACGGTGCGCCACATCGTCACCCCCCTTGCGGACTACGACGTCACCGGCCTCGGCTACGCGCCCGAAGGCGAGATCGTGGCGGCGAACGCAGAGCCGGTTGCCGGGGGCGGGGGCGATCTCGCCGCGATCCTCGCGATCGCGACCCTGTGCAACGACGCGCACATCGTTCGAGCCGACGACGGCTCGTGGAGCCTCGTGGGCGAGCCCACCGAGGGTGCCCTCAAGGCCGTCGCGATCAAGGGCGGCGTCGGAAGCACCGGAGGGCGCAGGGTCGCCGTCATCCCGTTCGACTCCGCCAACAAGCTCATGGCGACGCTGAACGAGGGCGCGCGTTCGGGAGGCGAGGCGGGTGAGGTGTCACGTGCCATCCTCGTGAAGGGCGCGCCCGACCGCCTGCTCGAGCGCTCGCTCACGCAGCGCGGCGTGAACGGCTCCGAGCCGCTCGATCTCGCGCGCTGGGACGACGCGGTCGCCAGACTCAGCGGCCAGGGCCTGCGCGTCCTGGCGGCCGCACGCAAACCGGTGCGTCCCACGACGGACGAGTTCGCGCTCGACGACCTGGTCGACCTCGAGTTCATCGGCCTGTGGGGCATCGTCGACCCTCCCCGGCCCGAGGCCGTCGAGGCGATCGCGGACTGCCACACCGCCGGCATCCGGGTCAAGATGATCACCGGCGACCACGCCGGGACCGCCCTCGCGATCGCGCACGAGATGGGCCTGGCAGGCGCGGACGCGGAGGTGCTCACCGGCGCGGAGCTCGAAGCGCTCAGCCAGGAGCAGCTGCGCGAGGTGGTGCAGGGCGTCGACGTGTTCGCGCGCACCAGTCCGGAGCACAAGATCCGCATCGTGCGCGCGCTGCAGTCGCACGGCGAGGTCGTGGCGATGACCGGCGACGGTGTCAACGACGCCCCCGCCCTGACGCGCGCCGACGTGGGCATCGCGATGGGCATCAAGGGCACGGAGGCGACGAAGGAAGCGGCCGAGTTCGTGCTCGCCGACGACAACTTCGCGACGATCCGCAGCGCCATCGCCGAGGGCCGTCGCATCTACGACAACCTGCGCAAGTCGATCGTCTTCCTCCTGCCGACGAACGGGGCGCAGTCGCTGGTCATCCTGGTCGCTGTCGTGTTCGGCCTCGCGCTGCCGCTCACCAGCGTGCAGGTGCTCTGGGTGAACATGGTCACCGCCGTCACGCTCTCGCTGGCCCTCGCGTACGAGCCCGCCGAGCGCGGCATCATGCGCCGTCCGCCCCGCGCGAGCGGCGGTCCGATCATCAACCGCGGTGAGCTCGGATTCATCCTCATCGTGTCGCTGCTCATCGGCGGCGCGGCGATGGGCGTGTTCTACGGGGTGTCGGCGGCCGGAGCCGACCTCGAGGTGGCACGCACGGAGGCCGTCCTGATGCTCGCGTTCGGGCAGCTCGCGTTCCTGTTCAACTGCCGGTTCCTCACCCGTTCGAGCCTCACCCTCGATGTGCTGCGCGGCAACAGGGTGGTGTGGTGGTCGGCGCTGGCGCTGGTGGGGCTGCAGCTCGTCTACACGTACGTGCCGTTCATGAACGTGCTGTTCGAGTCGCGGCCCCTGCCCGCGGCATCCTGGATCCTCCCGATCGGCGTGTCGATCGGGATCTTCCTCGCGGTGGAGGTGCTGAAGGCGGTGCTGCGGGCTCGGCGAGGCTCATCGCGCACTGCCGCATCTCTCAAAGGCGGCTCATAGGCGGGCTTGAAAGGATCCAATCCGACGCGGATATCGCGTCGACGCCACGAGCCCGACCCGAGCCAGGAGGACCATCATGATCCGCACCGCACTCGCTTCCCGCCCCGTCCGCGCCGGCGCGGCCCTCACCGCCGTCGCCGGCATCGCCCTCCTGTCGGGCTGCGCGGCGACAGCTTCCGAGGCCGAGGAACGCACGACGACCGACAGCGGGGCGTCGTCGACGGACTCCGGCTCGACGGACTCCGGCACGGCCTCTGGCTCTTACGCCGACGGCACGTACTCGGCGGACGGCTCGTACGCGACGCCCGAGTCGGTCGAGACGATCAACGTCACGGTGACCCTCGAGAACGACGTCATCACCGCCGTCGAGGTGACCGGCGACCCGCAGAAGCGGGAGTCCGAGCAGTACCAGGGCCAGTTCATCGGGGGCATCGCCGACGTGGTCGTGGGGGAGGACATCGACGACATCCAGGTCAGCCGCGTCGCCGGATCGTCCCTCACCAGCAGCGGCTTCAACGAGGCGATCGAGACGATCAAGTCCGAAGCGGCGAGCTAGCCCATGAGCGCGGTGCCGGCGTCATGGCGCTTCGACGCCATCGGCACGACGTGGGAGATCGTCACCGAGCGCCCGCTGCCCGAGGAGGTGCGGCGCGAGGTGACGACGCGGATCGACGCGTTCGACCGGGCGTGGTCGCGTTTCCGCGACGACTCCGACGTCAGTGCGCTGGCCGGCGGTGCGGCATCTCTTCCCTCGCCCGAGGACGCGGCGCCCATGCTCGATGCCCTCGCTGCCGTGTCGGAGGCCACCGGGGGAGCCGTGAACCCGCTCGTCGGGGACTCGCTCGACGCGCTCGGCTATGACGCGCAGTACTCGTTCGACGACGCGGGGCCGCTCGCCGCGCCGTTCGACTGGCGCGAGCGTCTGACCTGGCAGGATGGCCGGCTCGCCCTCACCGAGCCGGCGACCGTCGACGTCGGCGCGCTCGGCAAGGGACGCCTCGTCGATCTCGTGCTCGGGATCCTCATTCTCACCGAGTCCGGAGACCTCACCGTGGACGCCGGCGGCGACCTCGTCGTACGGGGGCGTCCGCAGCGCATCGGGCTGGAGCATCCGTTCGATCCTCGTCGCGCGATCGGCGTCTGGGAGGTGACGGATGCCGCACTGTGCGCGTCGGCGATCAACCGGCGCGCGTGGCCGTCCGCGAGGGGCTCGACCCTGCACCACGTGCTCGACGCGCGCACCGGACAGCCGGTCCGGGCGATCGCGGCGACCTGGGCGGTGGCGGCCGACGCGATGACCGCCGACGCGATCGCGACGTCGCTGTTCTTCGACGGCGGCCCGCGCCTGGCACATGAGTGGGGCGTGGAGTGGGTGCGCATGACCACCGACGGCCGCGTCGAGTGGTCGCCCGGCTGCCGCGCCGAGCTGTTCGTGCGCCCGGATGTCGGACCCGTGACCGCGCCGGTTTCGCGACCGAATAGCCTGGGAAGGTGACCGAGCCTCCCTCCGGACACGTCGTCGCGGTCTCGCGCGACGACGCGCATCGCTTCAGCAAGCCGACACGCGAGAGCATCACCCTGATAGCCGGGATCGGCGTCGAGGGGGACTCCCACGCCGGCATCACCGTGCAGCATCTCTCCCGCATCAGGCGGGACCCGACGACGCCCAACCTGCGGCAGGTGCACCTCATCCACGCCGAGCTGTTCGATGACATGGCCGAACGCGGCCACGAGGTGGCTCCGGGTGCTCTCGGCGAGAACATCACGACGGCCGGCGTCGACCTGCTCGGGCTGTCGCGCGGCACGCGGCTCGAGCTGGGTGAGGGCGCGGTGATCGAGATCACCGGCCTACGCAACCCCTGCGCGCAGATCAACGGACTCTCGGAAGGGCTCATGAAAGAACTGGTCTCCATCGACGACAGCGGCGCCACCGTGCGTCTGGCGGGCGTCATGTCGGTCGTGCTCGCAGGCGGCGTCGTGCGCCCGGGCGACAGCATCCGTGTCATCCCGCCCGCGGGTCGCTTCGAGCCCCTGCAGCCGGTGTGACGCGGATGGGATCGCTGACCGCTCTCTGGAACCGCGTCTTCGCGGTGCTCGGCCGCATGTCGATGTACCGCCTCGTCTACTTCGCGCTCGCAGCCCTCGCCGCCGTCGCGCTGCTGCTGTCGTTCTTCGACCTGGTCGGTCCCGACCCGCTGCAGCTGGTCGCGACGCTCGCCGTGCTCTCGGCCGTGTGCGTGGGGGTGGATGCCGCGGCCCAGCGCGTGCTGAACCTCCCGTGGCGCCTCGAATCGTCGCTCATCACGGCGCACATCCTGCTGTTCGTGCTGCGTCCGACGTACGAGTTCGTCCCGCTGGTCGGCATCGCGATCGCCGCCGCGGTCGCGTCGCTGTCGAAGTACGTCCTCGCCTGGCGCGGCCGGCATGTCTTCAACCCCGCGGCGGTCGGCGCGACCGTGCTCACCCTGCTGAGCTTGGCGTGGCCCGACCTTGGCGCGTCTTCGTGGTGGGTGGGCACGCCCGCGCTCGCCGCACCCGTGATCCTGCTGGGCCTCGCCGTGCTCGTGCGCACGGAGAAGGTGCGCGTCATCCTCGTGTTCCTCGTGACCGCCGTGGCCGTCGGCGTCATCCGGACCTCGGTGCAGTACCAGGACGCCGGCCTCGAGATCGACGTGCTCGATCTGCTGTGGCCGGTGCTGTGGTCGTCGCCGTTCCTCTTCCTCGGCGCGTTCATGCTGTCGGAGCCGCTGACGCTCCCGCCCCGGCGGTGGCAGCAGTTCGTCGTCGCCGGTGTCGTCGGCGTGCTCGCCGGGTGGCCGATCGCGATCGGCGACATCACCCTCGGCCAGGAGCGCGCACTCCTCGTCGGCAACCTGGTGGCCTTCGCGTTCGCCGTCCGCACGGCCGTGCGGCTCACACTGGTCGCGCGCGCCGAACCCACGCCGACCGTCCAGGAGCTCACGTTCCGGGTGCACGACCGGCTCGCGTTCCTGCCGGGCCAGTACCTGGAGCTCGAGGTGCCGCACCGGCACCCCGACGCGCGCGGCACCCGCCGCGAGTTCAGCATCGCGTCGGCGCCCGCCGACCTGCCGTTCGTGAAGGTCGCCTTCAAGGAGGGCAAGACCACGAAGCCGCTGAGCTCGTACAAGAAGGCGCTCGCGCTGGTGGAGCCGGGCGACGAGCTCGCCATCACAGGCGTCTGGGGCGACTTCCTGCTCCCCAAGCGCGATGCGGCACCGATCCTGATGGTGGCGGCCGGCATCGGTGTCACGCCGTTCGTGTCGCAGCTCACCCAGGGCAAGGCGAACGGGGTCGATCGCGATGTGGTCCTTGTCTACGTCGCGTCGGATTCGTCGGAGCTCGCGTACCGCGACGAGATCGAGGCATCCGGAGCCCGCGTCGTGGTGTTCACGCGCGACCGGCCGGCCGACCTCCCCGCCCACTGGGTGTGGGCGCAGGGGGTCCGCCTCGACGCCGAAGGCCTCGTGCGCGTCGTCCCCGACATCGCCGCGCGCCACGCGTACATCTCCGGGCCGGCGGGGCTGATCGCCGAGCTCGCCCCCGCGCTCGAGAAGGCCCGCTCGATCACGACCGACGCCTTCAGCGGCTACTGACTCGCGCCCTCGCGGGTCAGTTCGCCACGGGGTCGGCGGGGCGGGCCGGCAGTCGGACCTCGAAGGTCGTGTCGCCGGGCTTGCTCGCGACACGGATGCTGCCGCCATGGGCATCCACGATGGCCCGGGCGATCGAGAGGCCGAGGCCGGTGCCGCCGGTCTGACGGGCACGAGAGCGGTCGGCGCGCGAGAAGCGTTCGAACAGCTCGTCCTCGAGGGACGGATCGATGCCGGGGCCGTCGTCGTGCACGCGGAGGATCGCGTCCTTGCCGTTGCGGGAGACGCTCACGGTGACCGTCGTGCCGGCCGGCGTATGCGTGCGGGCGTTGGCGAGCAGGTTCGCGGCGACCTGATGCAGCCGCCCGGCGTCACCGGCGATGAGCACCGGCTCGTCGCCCACCTCGAGCACCCACTCGTGGTCGGGTCCGGTCGGGGTGACGTCCCCGACGGCGTCGATCGCGAGCCGCGTCAGGTCGACGGTGCCGTACACGAGCTCCTGGCCCTCGTCGAGCCGCGCGAGCAGCAGCAGGTCCTCGACGAGCGACGTCATGCGCAGCGACTGCGCCTGGATGCGCTCCAGCGACGCCTCGGTCGTCTCGAGGGCCGTGGCCTGGCCGCGGCTGAGTGCGGTGAGCGACAGCTCGGAGTAGCCGCGGATCGACGCCAGAGGCGTGCGCAGCTCGTGGCTGGCGTCGGCGACGAAGCTGCGCATGCGCTCCTCGTTGCGCTGGCGGGCGGTCAGGGACTCGTCCACATGGTCGAGCAGGGTGTTGAGCGCGGCGCCCACGCGGCCGACCTCGGTGCGCGGATCGGCCTGCCGCACCGGCACGCGCTCGGCGATCGACACCTCGCCCTGGTCGAGCTGCAGCGCCGACACGCGTGCCGCGGTGTCGGCGACGGCGCGCAGGGGCGCGAGGCCCCGGCGGATCGTCCACGCGGTCGCGACGGCGAGAAGCAGCAGGCCGCCCGCGGTGAGCAGGCCGATCGTGATCAGCATGCGCGTGAGAGTCTCGGTGATTCCGGCGCGGGACAGGCCGACGATGATGGTGGTGCCGCCGAACGACACGCCTTCGATGCGGTAGGTGCCGAGGTCGTCGATGGTCACAACGAGCTGGCCCCGTTGCCCCTGAACGCTTCCGCTGATCTCGGCGATCTGGTCATCGGTCAGGGCGACCACCTCGCCGTTCTGGTCGACGACGGCAGCGCTGGCGTCTCCCGGCAGTGACTGCACTGCGAGGAAGTATCCCGGCTGCCGGGGCTGCTCCTCCAGGATCTGCTCCGCGGTGAGGCCATTGGCAAGGAGCGGCCTCATGTAATTGACGCTCTGCTGCTCCGCCTTCACTTCGGCGTCGAGCTGCTGTTCCAGCACCTGTCCGAGGATCGCGCTCGTCGCGACGGCCACGAGCACCATGATGAACGACGTGATTCCGACGACCGTGACGATCAGCTTGCGCTGGAGGGTCCACGGCGCTCGCCGGGGGAGCGCGTCTTCGGTGTCCTCCACGGGTGCAGCAGATGCCTCGGCCTGCGCGCGTGCGCCGGTCGAGGCATCCGTCGCCCCCATCGTCGTGGGTTCGGGAGTCCTCTCGTCCGTCACTGCGGCGCCTTGATCATGTAGCCGACGCCGCGCACGGTGTGGATCAGAGGTTCGAGTCCCGCGTCGATCTTCTTGCGGAGGTAGGAGATGTAGAGCTCCACCACGCTGGAGCGACCGCCGAAGTCGTAGTTCCAGACGCGGTCGAGGATCTGCGCCTTCGACACGACGCGGCGCTGGTTGCGCATGAGGTACCGGAGCAGCTCGAACTCGGTCGCCGTGAGCTCGATCTCGGTGCCGGCGCGCTCGACCTCGTGGCTGTCCTCGTTGAGGGTGAGGTCGCCGACGCGGAGGATCGGCTCGGCGCCTGCGGCGTGCGCGGTGCCGGCGCGGCGCATGAGCCCGCGCAGGCGTGCCACGACCTCCTCGAGGCTGAACGGCTTCGTGACGTAGTCGTCGCCGCCGGCGGTGAGCCCGGCGACGCGGTCGCTCACGGCGTCCTTCGCGGTGAGGAAGAGCACCGGAACGTCGTCGCCCGCCTGACGCAGCCGCTGCAGCACGGCCATGCCGTCGAGGTCGGGCATCATGATGTCGAGCACCATCGCGTCGGGCTCGAAGTCGCGGGCCGACTGCAGGGCTTCGAAGCCGGAGCCCGCTGTGCGCACCTCCCATCCCTCCATGCGCAGCGCCATCGACAGCAGGTCGGTGAGCATCTGCTCGTCGTCGACCACGAGCACGCGGAGGTTCGAGCCGTCGGGACGCAGCAGGGCGGGTGCGGGGTTGGTCATGCGTCCATTGTGCGGGCCTTCCTATGCGATTCCTATGGAGCCCGCTATGCGCCGGCTGTGAGTGCAGCGGTCGACGGCGACCCGCGGTGGTTCCGTGCCGGACCCTCGCGGTCGCAGGAACTGCCGGGTCCCTTCAGCCGCCGGTACCGGGCTGATACCGGCATGTGGCACAACGGCGATCGCACACCTACCAGCGCAAGCTCGAAGACAGAGGAGATGACAATGAGGTCGAAGGCTTCGAACGCGGCGTGGCTCCTCGTGCCGGTGCTCGTGACATCGTCGATCAGCGGGCTCGCCGGACCGGCCGCCGCCGACCCCGGATCCGAGGCGACCAGTTCCCCGGATTCATCCATCGCATACTGGGACGCCGTCGGCACGCAGGCGTTCACGGCCGCCGGGCTGTCGCCGGCGGAGGGGCACACGATCTTCGCGTACGTGGCCATCGCGGTCTACGACGCGGTGATGGCCGTGGAAGGCGGCTACGAGGCGTTCGCGGTCGACATGGACGCCCCCGGTGGCGCCTCGGCGGAGGCGGCCGTGGCCGCCGCCGCGCGCGGCATCTTGCTGCACTACCTGCCGGGGCAGGCCGCCTCCATCGTCGAACCGGCCTACACGGCCGCACTCGTGGCGGTTCCCGACGGGCAGGCCGAGACCGACGGGGTGGCGACCGGTGCGGAGGTGGCGAGCGAGCTCATCGCCCAGCGCGCCGACGACGGGTTCCGGGTTGCGGTGACCTACGCCCCGCCGGATCCACCCGTTCCGGGTGTGTGGCTCCCCACCGCGCCGACGCCGCCCATCGGCGCGTACCTCGGCCTGATGAAGCCCTTCGGACTCGAGTCCGCTGACCAGTTCCGCCCTGGCGGACCGCCCGACCTCGACAGTCGGAAATGGGCTCCCGACTACGAGGAGGCGAAGGCGGTCGGATCGAGCACCAGCACCACACGGACGCCCGATCAGACACTCGCCGCCCGGTTCTGGGGAGAGCCGCCGGTCCAGCAGGCCCGCGGCGCGTTCCGCGCCTTCGTCCTCGACCACCAGCTCGGCGTGGTGGACGCCGCACGATTCATGGCGATGGTCTCGGTGACGTACGCGGATGCCCTGATCGCCTGCTTCGACGCCAAGTACCACTACGCGTTCTGGCGTCCGATCACCGCGATCCGCGCAGGCGACACCGACGGGAACCAGCGGACCGTCGGCGATCCGTCGTGGTCACCGCTGCTGCCTGCGACGCCCAATCACCCGGAGTATCCGAGCGCGCATTCGTGCATCACGCCAGCGGGCGGGCAGGTGGTCGCGAAGTTCCTCCGAACGCAGCGGATCGACTTCACCGTCCCCAGCCTGACCGGACTCGGCGATCGCACGTTCGAACGCCCGCGCGATCTGACCGAAGAGGTCGGCAATGCTCGCGTCTGGGGCGGCATTCATTTCCGCTCAGCGGTGGACGACGGCGTCCAGATCAGCAAGCGCGTGTCGTCCTGGGAGCTCGCCCACCACTTCCAGCGTTCGCGCGACTAGCCGTGTGAGACCCCGTCGCGGGACGAGACCCTGGGAGAACCCGGGGTCTCGTCCCGCGACTGTCGTCTCACCGTTCATAAGGGGTGCATAGGTCGCGCTGAGGGTGCGCATCACGCCGCTTCGTAGCGTCACGTCGATGGCCGGCATTCCGCCCGCCAGGAGGAGACCCATGTACGTGACCTATCTGCGGCGGGAGCTGGCCGGCCGCAAGAAGCAGACGATCATCGTGGCCGCCGGCCTCGCGATCGCGATCGCCCTCGTGATGATCGTGAACTCCCTCGCCGCCGGGGTGAGCGCGGCCCAGGCGCAGGCCCTCGAGTCGGTGTACGGGGTCGGCACCGACCTCACCGTGACCGGCGCCCAGGCGGAGCCCGGCGAGGGTGGCGGCGCACGGTTCGACTTCGGCCAGGACGGCGGCTCGACCACCGACGACGGCACCACGGAGCTCAGCCAGTCCCGGCTCGTGACCGAGCCCATGCGTTCGACGCTCGACGCCTCGACCCTCGACACCGTGACCGGCGTCGAGGGCGTGTCCGCAGCATCCGCAGCACTCAGCCTCACCAACATGACGTTCTCGGGGGAGCTGCCGCAGCGGCCCGATGACGCGACGGACTCGGGCACGGGCACGCAGGGCCAGCCGCCGCAGCAGGGCGACGGCGGCGGCGGCTTCGGCGGCGGCTCGTTCGGCGTCGACTCGTTCACCGTGCTCGGCATCGACCCGTCGGCGGACGCGGTCGGTCCGCTCTCGGCGGTCGAGGTCTCGGACGGCCGGGGTCTCGAGTCGTCCGACGAGGGGGAGTACGTCGCCGTGCTCGATGCGGCCTACGCGTCGACGGCCGGCCTGGCCGTGGGCGAGACGATCGATGTCGGCGGCCAGGACTTCGAGATCGTGGGAATCGTCGCTTCGACCTCGGACGAGGCCGACACCGCGTCCGACGTCTACATCCCGCTGGGCGTTGCGCAGGAGCTCGCCGGCGCCGGCGACGTCGTGTCCACCGTGTACGTGCAGGCCGAGTCCTCCGACGCGATCGCGTCGGTGCAGACGGCTCTCCAGGAGGAGCTCCCGGACGCCACGGTGAGCTCGCAGGCGGACCTCGCCTCGACGGTGTCGGGATCGCTCTCGAGCGCCTCGGCCCTCATCACGAACCTGGGCACCTGGCTGTCGCTGATCGTGCTCGCCGTCGCGCTGGTGCTCGCCGTGCTCTTCACGATCTCGGGCGTTTCGCGCCGCACGCGCGAGTTCGGCACGCTCAAGGCCATCGGCTGGTCGAACGGCCGCGTCGTCGGCCAGGTCGCAGGGGAGTCCGTCGTCCAGGGTGCGATCGGCGGTGTGATCGGCCTCGTCATCGGCTTCGCCGGCATCGCCCTGATCAACCTCATCTCGCCGACGATCTCCACGGCCCCCGCGGCGCAGAGCTTCGGCCCTGACGGCGGTCAGACAGGCCCGATGGGCGGTGGCGGCGGTGCGTTCGGCAACGCCATGCAGGCCGCGGGCACCGACATCGTGCTGTCGGCGCCGATCACCCTGTGGGTCGTCGTCGCGGCGGTCGGCATCGCGGTCCTCGGCGGACTGGTCGCCGGCGCGTTCGGCGGCTGGCGCGCGGCCAGGCTCAGCCCCGCCGAAGCCCTGCGATCGGTGGGCTGAGGCATCCCATGTCGGACTCCATCCCCATCCAACCCGAACCCACCTCACCGACGGGAGAGCACGTCATGACCATGATCGACACCGAGCCGGCAGCGGCTGCGGATGCTGCGCCCCAGGCGCTATACCGCCTCGAAGGCGTCACCCGCACCTACACGCAGAAGGGCCGCGTCGTGACGGCGCTCGCGGGCGTCGACCTCACGATCGACGCGGGCGACTTCGTCACGATCCAGGGCCCGACCGGCGGCGGCAAGTCGACCCTGCTGCAGCTGCTCGGCGCGCTCGATCGCCCGACCGCCGGCTCGGTGCACCTGGGCGAGATCGACATCGCGACCGCGAACAACCGCGAGCTCGGCCGCATCCGCGCGCACGAGATCGGCTTCGTGTTCCAGGGGTTCAACCTCATCCCCACACTCACTGCTCACGAGAACGTCGACATGGCGCTGGAGCCGCTGGGGCTGTCGAAGGACGAGCGCAGCGCCCGGGTCACCGAGGCGCTCGCGCACGTCGGCCTCGCCGAGCGCGCCGACCACCGCCCCGGCGAGCTGTCCGGCGGTCAGCAGCAGCGCGTCGCGATCGCACGGGCGATCGTCAAGCGGCCGCGCGTGCTCCTTGCTGACGAGCCGACGGGCAACCTCGACGAGAGCATGCGCGACGAGATCCTCACGGTGCTCCAGGCGCTGGGCGACGAGGGGCTCACCCTCATCGTCGTGACCCACGACTCGGCCGTCGCGCGTCGAGCCCGGCGACGCCTGCGCCTCGACAAGGGCACGGTGCGCGACATCACACGCTGATCAGGACCCGATCGGCGCTCAGCCGGCCGAGCGGACGAAGGCCGCGATGCGATCGAAGAGCGCATCGCGGCCTTCGTCGATCTGCTGCGCGTCGGGGGTCGCGTCGTAGTAGGCGAGGATGCGCCGCGCACCCTCGTCGAAGGTGATCGTGGTGCGGAACTCGGGGACGAGCTGCTGCACCTTCGACACGTCGAAGACCATCGAATGCGCCTTGTCGCCGATGAGCGTGGGCCCGAGTTCGGGCTCGAACGCGGCGATCGTGTCGGAGGCGACATGCACGAGGTCGGGGGACGCCACGCCCGCCGCATCGGCCAGCCACCCGTAGATCTGGTTCCAGCTGGGCGCGTGCGTGCCGGTGATCGTGAACGCCTCGCCGATCGCGGCGGGGTTGCCGAGCAGGCCCGTGAACGCGACCGCGAAGTCGTCGCTGTGCGTGATGGTCCACAGGCTCGTGCCGTCGCCGTGCACGATGACCGGGCGCCCCTCGCGCATACGGGCGATGTCGGTCCAATGGCCGAGGGTCGGCAGCAGCCGCTCGTCGTAGGTGTGGGACGGACGGATGATCGTGACGGGCAGGCCGCGCTCGCGGTGGGCGGCGACCAGCACGTCCTCGCACGCGATCTTGTCGCGCGAGTACTGCCAGTACGGGTTGCGCAGGGGCGTCGACTCGGTCACCGGAAGCCGGCGCGGCGGCTTCTCGTACGCGGAGGCCGAGCTGATGAACACGTACTGCCCGGTGCGCCCCTCGAACAGGTCGAGGTCGGTCGCGATGTGCTCGGGCGAGAACGCCAGGAACTCGGCGACCACGTCGAATCGCCGATCGCCGATCGCGGCGCGGACGGCCGCGGCGTCGCGGATGTCGGCCCCGATGAGTTCGACCTCCGGCGGGAGGGGCCGCCGGGCTCCGCCGCGGTTCAGGACCGCGACGTCGTGCCCGAGGGTGACGGAGCGGCGGACGCACGCCGCGCTGATGGTTCCGGTGCCGCCGATGTAGAGGATGCTCGTCACCCTCGCGAGCCTACGCCGGTCCGACCACGCGCCACGGCCCCGGGGACTCAGCCGGCTGAACACTGGTCGATGTCGGCGCCGACCCCTAGCCTGGCCGTCATGAGCAACGACGACCTCAGCGCCGGCTCCGTCGGCACCGTCATCCGTCCGGGCGATTCCGAATGGGAATCCGCCCGCCGCTTCCACTCCGGCATCGGCTCACCCGCCGCCGTCATCCGCGCCGCCACCGTCGACGACGTGCGCGGCGCGCTCCGCTACGCCACAGCAGAGCGGCTCGACATCATGATCCGCGGCGGCGGTCACAGCGCCTGGGGCGGGGTGCCGGGTGGCCTCACCCTCGACATCTCCGCGCTCGACGACATCGAGGTCGAGGGCACCCGCGTCCGCGTCGGCGGGGGAGCGCAGTGGGGCTCCGTCGCACACGCGCTCGCCGAGCGCGGGCTGGGCATCAGTTCGGGCGACACCGCATCGGTCGGGGTCGGCGGCCTCACCCTCGGAGGCGGCATCGGCTGGATGGTGCGCGCCTGGGGCCTGGCGTCCGACCAGCTCGTGGGCGCGCAGCTGGTCACCGCGCGCGGCGACGTGGTCGAGGCGACGGACTCCTCCCACCCCGAGCTGCTGTGGGCACTCCGCGGCGGTGGGGGCAACTTCGGTGTCGTCACCCGGTTCGACTTCGAGGCGCACCCTCTCGACGGGGTGGTGCACGCGGTCTACGGCATCGAGGGCGATGCCCGCCCGATCATCCGCGTGCTGCGCGACCTGATGGCCGATGCCCCGCGCGGCCTCACCGTCACCTACATGGATGTGCCCGCGATGGACCCGAGCGCACCCGCGGGCGCCTCGATCACCGCGGTGTGGATCGGTACCGACGAAGAGGCGGCGCGTCGCGCGCTCGCGCCCTTGGCGGGGGCGCCCGGAGTGACCGAGCGCGAGTTCGGGGTGCAGGAGTATCCCGACGTGCTGCTCGAGGCCCCCGAGTTCGACCCCGAGCAGCCGATGCCCGGCTTCGTCGGCGGCAACACCCTGGTGCCGGTGCTCGACGACGAGGCGATCGAGAGGCTCGTGTCCTTCCGCGAGCAGCACCCGGCGTCCGTCGCGTTCCTCCGCTCGCTGGGCGGTGCGTACGGCGACGTGGCGCAGGACGACTCGGCGTTCCCCGCCCGCGACGCGACGTGGTTCGCGATGGCCGGCGCCTTCGACGTGCCGGGCATGCTCGACGACGCGACCCGCGCGCAGGTCATCGCGGAGTGGGATGCGATCGAGGCGAAAGGCTCGGGCGTGTACGGCAACTTCACCGTCTCGACCGACGCCGCGTTCGCCGAGCGGATGTACCCGCCGGCGACCATGGCCCGACTCGCCGCGGTCAAGCGCGAATGGGACCCGGGCAACGTGTTCTGCCGCAACCACAACGTCAAGCCCGGCCCGAACGGTCACGCCGGCTGACCGGTTAGTGCGCCCAGCGAACCGTCGCGGGCTGAGACGCCGAGGGCGGATCCCCTGCAGGGGATCCGCCCTCGGACGCGCGCTCGAGGCGTCAGTCAGTGGGTGTCTTCGGCTTCGATCTCGGTGCGGTCGCCCGACCACAGGGTGTGGAAGGTGCCGTCCTTGTCGATGCGCTTGTAGGTGTGGGCGCCGAAGAAGTCGCGCTGACCCTGGATGAGAGCGGCGGGCAGGCGCTCGGCGCGCAGGCCGTCGTAGTACGACAGCGACGACGAGAACGCGGGGGCCGGGATGCCGGCGCCTGCGGCGGCCGATACGATCCGCCGCCACGCGCCCTGCGCGCGGCCGAGCGCCTCGACGAAGTACGGCGCGGTGAGCAGCACGGGCAGCTCGGGCTCGGCGGCGTAGGCGTCGGCGATGCGGTTGAGGAACTGGGCGCGGATGATGCAGCCGGCGCGCCAGATCTTCGACACGGCGCCCAGGTCGATGGTCCAGTCGTATTCGGCGGCGCCGGCGCGGATCTCGTCGAAGCCCTGCGAGTAGGCCACGATCTTCGACGCGTACAGGGCGAGGCGCACGTCCTCGATGAACGCGTCGGCGTCGTCGACCTTCAGGCCCTCCTCGGGGCCGGGCAGGTCGCGGGAGACCTCGCGCTGCTCCGGGTGGGAGGAGAGCGAGCGGGCGAAGGTGGCCTCGGCGATGCCCGAGACGGGGACGCCCAGCGACAGCGCGGTCTGCACGGTCCAGGCGCCGGTGCCCTTCGCGCCGGCCTGGTCGAGGATGACGTCCACCAGCGGCTGGCCGGTGGCGGCGTCTGTCTGGCGGAGCACCTCGGCGGTGATCTCGATGAGGTAGGACTCGAGCTCGCCCTGGTTCCACTCGGCGAAGACGTCCGCGATCTCGGCGGGGCTCTTGCCGGTGCCGCGGCGGATCAGGTCGTACGCCTCGGCGATGAGCTGCATGTCGGCGTACTCGATGCCGTTGTGGACCATCTTCACGAAATGGCCGGCGCCGTCGTGGCCGACGTGCGTGACGCACGGCTCGCCCTCGGCGACCGCGGCGATGGACTTCAGGATCGGGCCGAGGGTGACCCACGACTCGTCCGAGCCGCCGGGCATGATCGACGGACCGTTGAGCGCGCCCTCCTCGCCGCCGGAGATGCCGGCGCCGACGAAGTTGATGCCGGTCTCGCGGACCGCCTTCTCGCGGCGGATGGTGTCGGTGAACAGGGCGTTGCCGCCGTCGACGATGATGTCGCCGGGCTCGAACACCTCGACCAGAGAGTCGATGACCGCGTCGGTGGGGCGGCCGGCCTTGACCATGATGATCGCGGCGCGCGGCTTCTGCAGCGACGCGGCGAACTCCTCGTACGAGAAGGCGGGGACGAACTCGGCCTCGGGGTGCGCCGCGGTCAGCTCGTCGGTCTTCGACCGGCTGCGGTTGTAGACCGCGACCGTGTTGCCCTCGCGGCTGGCGAGGTTGCGGGCGAGGTTCGACCCCATCACCGCAAGACCCACCACACCGATGTTCGCTGCATTCTCGGACACTCTCGAGCTCCTGTCTTCGTTGCTATTCAGCCTAAAGTCTGACCTGTTCGTGTTACACGACATGGCCGGCTGCTCACGCCGCGAGGCGGCCGGTTGTGAGCGTGGGGGTTCGGGGCGGGGCGGCTCGCGGCTGACGTGACGAGCCTAGCCCGGGAGCGTCGTCGGTCTCCGCCGGAGCGTCATGAACCTTCGAGCCGCAGCGCCGACGCGACGAGCGCTGCCTGGTCCTCGGGCGGCAACGCGATGTCGACGTCCATCGCCTGCTCGTCGGGCCCAGGCGCCTCGAGCGTCGCGAACTGGGAGTCCAGCAGCGCCGGCGGCATGAAGTGCCCCTGTCGCCGCATCATGCGGTCGCGCACGACCGCCACGTCTCCGGTGAAGTTCACGAACGTGACGTTGTCACGGCGCAGGATGTCGCGATAGCTGCGCTTGAGCGCCGAGCAGGTGACGATCCCGGGCTCGCCCGCCGCGCGGCGCTCGTCGATCCACGCTGCGACGAGCTCGAGCCACGGGATCCGGTCCGCGTCCGTCAGCGCGTGACCGCGCCGCATCTTCTCGACGTTCGCGGCCGGATGCAGGTCGTCGCCCTCCTGGAACGCCCACCCCAGCCTGCCGGACAGCATGGCGCCCACGGTCGACTTGCCGGTGCCCGACGGGCCCATCAGGACGAGGATCGGCGGGGTCGACAGCATCCGGGTTCTCCCTTCGGCGCTCATACGAACACGCTGACGGCGAGGACGCCGACAAGTCCGACGACCGAGATGAGGCACTCGAGAACCGTCCAGCTCTTGAGCGTCTGCGTGATGCTGAGACCGAAGTACTCCTTGATGAGCCAGAAGCCTGCGTCGTTGACGTGCGAGAGGAAGACCGATCCCGAGCCGATCGCGAGCACCAGCAGTGCCGACATCGCCGGGTCGAGGCCCACGGTGAGCGGCTGGAGGATGCCGGCCGCGGTGATCGTGGCGACTGTGGCGGATCCGGTGGCGACGCGGATGACGGCTGCCACGAGCCACGCGAGGAAGAGGATCGAGAGACCCGACTCGGCGATGAGGTTCGCGATGACGTCGCCGATGCCGGTGTCGACGAGCACCTGCTTGAAACCGCCGCCGGCGCCGACGATGAGCAGGATGCCGGCGATCGGGCCGAGCGACGAGCCCACCGACTTCGCGATCTCGGCGCGGCCGAATCCGGCTCCGCCGCCGAGCACGAAGAAGCCGACGATGACGGCGATGAGGAGCGCGACGGCGGGCGTGCCGAGGAAGTCGATGACGGCCTTGGCGGGGGCGGTCGAGCCCGGCGCGACGATGTCCGCGATCGCGCGGGCGAGCATGAGCACGACGGGAAGGAGGATGCTGGCGAGCGTGGCGGCGAACGAGGGGCGCCGCGTCTGCTGCTCGCCCTCGTCCTCCGCGGTGACGAACAGATCGGGCACGGGGACGCGTACCCACCGCGCGGCGAGGCCCGAGAACAAGGGGCCTGCCACGATCACCGCGGGGATGGCGATCAGCACGCCGAGGGCGAGGGTGAGGCCGAGGTTGGCGCCGAGGATGTCGATGGCGGCGAGCGGGCCGGGATGCGGCGGCACGAGGCCGTGCATCGCGGACAGGCCCGCGAGCGCCGGGATCGCGATCTTCATCAGCGGCAGGCCCGAACGACGCGCGACCAGGATGATGACCGGCACGAGAAGGACGAGGCCGACCTCGAAGAACATCGGCAGGCCGATGATGGCACCGATGAAGCCCATGATCCAGGGGAGGCTGCGGGGCGTGGCGCGGGCGACGAGGGTGTCGACGATGCGGTCGGCGCCGCCGGAGTCGGCCAGGAGCTTGCCGTAGATGGCGCCCAGGGCGATCAGGATGCCGACGCCGCCCATCGTCGCGCCGAAGCCCGTCGTGAAGCTGGCGATCGTCTTGCCTGGTTCGAATCCGGCGATGATTCCCGTGGCGATGGCGCCCATCATCAGGGCGAGGAAGGGGTGCACCTTCAGCCACGTGATCAGCACAACGATGATCGCGATGCCGATCACGGCGGCGGTGAGCAGCTGCCACGGCGGGCCGACGGGCGTCACTTCGGCCGCGGCGGCGGTGAGGGAGAGAAGTCCGGAGAGATCCATGAGCGTCCTTGATCGAAACGGGGTCGGTCTTTGACCCGGGCTGCTGTTTAGTCTGACGTGATCGTCCGTGGCTGTCAATATGTACGACATAAAAAGTGCACGACGCTCGAATGTCGGACGAAACGAGCGTGGTGCGGCACAATCGGACCATGGCCGACACACCTCACGGCAGTCCCGTTCACGACGCCCTCGTCGAGCGGCTCGGCGCCGCGATCGTGCACGGCGAGCATCCCGCCGGATCGCGCCTGCTGACCACTGAGCTGGCGGAGTCCTCGGGCGCCTCCCGATCGGCGGCGCGCGAGGCGGTCAGGGTCCTCGAATCCCTCGGTCTCGTCCAGGTGCGTCGCAAGGCGGGCATCGAGGTGCTGCCGGTGGAGCAGTGGAACGTCTACGCCCCCGAGATCATCTCGTGGCGTCTCGACGGGCCCGGGCGCGCGCGTCAGCTGCGCGAACTGGGCGAACTCCGCGGCGCGGTCGAACCAGTCGCGGCGCGGCTTGCGGCCGCCAACGCGACCGATGCGCAGCGCCAGGAACTCGTGGCGGCGGCGCTGGCCATGGCGCGTCATGACCAGCAGGCCGCGGAGGCCGAGTACCTCGACGCCGACGTGCAGTTCCACCGCACGCTGCTCAGCGCATCCGGAAACCCGATGCTCGGGGTGCTCGGGGGAGTGGTGCAGGCGGTTCTCGAAGGCCGAACGCGTCACGCGCTGATGCCGCACGAGGCGAACCCCGATGCGGTGCGCTGGCATCGCGACGTCGCGTTCGCGGTCGCGAGCGGCGAGGCGGATGCGGCATTCGAGGCGATGTCGCGGATCGTCAGCGAATCCGATGCCGCGATGGACGAAGCCGTCGCGGGCGAGCTCGCCGGAGTGCCCGAGGAGCGCGAGCGCTCAGGACCCGGGCGGCGAGGTCAGTCCTTGCGGTAGCCCTGGCGGCCGAGGCTCCAGAACGCGAGCACCGTGCCGAGAGCGCCCACGGCGGCCATGGCGCCGATGAGCCAGAGAAGAGCGTGGCTTGCGAAGCCGTAGTCCATGGGGTCCTCCGTGTGAGCGGGAAGCAGGTGCGTTCCTCATCGTAGCGGGGGCGCTGGTAGACTCATGTCCGAACTTCGGCGAGGGATGCCTCGCGCCTGTCGATCGCGGCGGGCTGCGGCATCCGTGATCGACGCGGTGATGCCGGCCCCCGGGCTTTCCTCACGCGCGTGCGTTCGAGTCGAAGACATCCCCAATACCCGGGCCCGCCACCGCGCAGGCCGATTCGGAACGGCCACGTGCCGACTCAGAACAGGGCACCGCGCCCGCCAAGGAGAATCCCATGTCGAACGAGCCCGACACCAAGGTCCACGCCGAGTTCCGCGAGAGCTTCGGCAAGGGCTTCGCCCGCCGCCTCCGCGCCGCCGGCAAGATCCCTGCCGTCATCTACGGTCACGGCAGCGACCCCGTTCACGTCGCTCTTCCGGGCCACCAGGTCTCGCTGCTCATCCGCCGCGCGAACGCGGTGCTCGAGCTCGACCTCGACGGCAAGTCGCAGCTCACGCTGGTCAAGGACGTCCAGAAGGACCCCGTGCACCAGATCATCGAGCACATCGACCTCCTCGTCGTGAAGAAGGGCGAGAAGGTCGAGATCGAGGTGCCGATCGTGGTCGTGGGCGAGTCCGCCCCCGGCACCATCGCGAACCTCGACAACACGACCGTCACCGTGCAGGCCGAGGCGACGCACATCCCCGAGCACATCGAGGTCGACGTCGAAGGCCTCGAGGACGGCACGCACATCACCGCGGCCGACCTGAAGCTGCCGAAGGGCTCGGTCCTCATCGCCGACGCCGAGCTGCTCATCGTCGCCATCTCGGTCCCCGCGGCTGCGCTCGCGGCCGAGGAGGAGATCGCCGAGGCCGACGCCGAGCTCGCCGCCGAGCAGTCGGAGGCGTCGGAGGGGGCCGCGGAGGCCGCCGCCGAGTAATCGGACGCCGAGCGATCGGATCGTTTCCGGCGAGGGGGTGCGGCGGGTGCCGCACCCCCTCGCTGCTTTTGCCGAGGGGTCCGCGCCGACGACGCGGCGCGGGCTCGGGCAGGATGGATGACATGGCAGACACGTGGCTGATCGTGGGGCTCGGCAACCCCGGCCCCCGCTACGAGCTCACGCGGCACAACGTGGGGCAGCTGGTCGTCGACGAGCTCGCCGGCCGGCGCAGCGAATCGTTCAAAGCTCACAAGGCGAACGCCCGCGTCGTCGAGACGTGGCTGCGCCCCGGCGGACCCAAGCTCATCCTCGCCAAGCCCAACACCTTCATGAACGTCTCGGGTGGACCCGTGGCGGGGCTCGCGAAGTTCTACGGCATCGACGCCGACCACGTCGTGGTCGTGCACGACGAGCTCGACATCCCGTTCGACACGATCAAGCTGAAGGTCGGCGGCGGCCACGGCGGTCACAACGGCGTGCGCGACGTGGCGAAGGCCCTCGACACACCGGAGTTCCCGCGCGTGCGCGTCGGCATCGGCCGGCCTCCCGGACGCCAGGACGCCGCCGACTGGGTACTGGACCCGTTCGGCGCCACCGAGCGGAAGAACCTTCCGATCCTGGTCGGCGACGCCGCCGACGCGGTCGAGCAGCTGGTGGCCGAGGGCCTGCTCGCCACCCAGCAGAAGCACCACGCCCCCCGCGTCTGACCCCGCGCGGCGCGCACCGCCGCCCGAGGAGCCTCAGGTCTTTCCCTCCTCAGTTGAGGGCGAGTGCCGAGATGAGGGCCGACCCAGGGGTTTCGCTCCGCATTTCGGCTCGCGTCCTCAAATGAGGAGCAGGACGCGAGCGGATGCTGTCGCTCCGGGTATCGAGCCGCGTCAGCCGCCGATGCCGGTCCCGGCGGCGAGGCCCGCGGTGAGGAAGCCCTGCACGACGGCGCCGAAGGCGATCGGGCCGAGGGCGGCGATGACGACCGCCGCGATGCCGGCGCCGCGGCCGCGTCCCTTCACGACCGCGATGATCCCCTGTACGAGAGCCCACACACCGATCGCGGTGCCGACCCAGAACGAGACCTCGCCCATCAGCACCCAGTCGCGCACGGGCGTCAGGACCGACCAGTCGAAGTCGCCGGTGAACGGCCGTGACGAGATCTCGCGGCCGGCGCCGAGCCCGATGTTGAAGCTTGCGATCGCGGCCAGCAGGCTCGCGCCGATCGTGGCGACGAGTGCGAGCGCGAGCGCGACGATCCCGAGTGCGCCGCTGCGCTTGACGGGAGCGGGAGCACCGTACGCGATGACGGATGCTGCGGCCGGCGGCACCGGATAGCCCGCGGGGGGCGCGTATCCGGGAGGCGGTGCGTACGCGCCCGCCGGGGGAGTCGCCCATCCCTGCGGGGTCGCCGCCGCGGCACCCGGATACCCCGGGGCGGGGGCTTCGCCGGTCGGCGTCCCGAACGGCGCGGCCGACGGCGGCGCCCACTCCGCGGGCTGAGCAGGCGGGTTCTGGGGTGTGTCGGGCTGGCTCACAGCCTCATCCTAGGAGCGGGCCCGGTCCACGGCGGATCCCCGTGTCCGTGGCGGGTCGTAGACTCGTCCGGTGACAGTTCCCGGGATCGTGCGCGCCCTCGAACAGGCTGAGCCTTTCCGGGACGCGCTGGCCGCGGCATCCGTCGATGCCGACTTCTCGCTCGTCGAAGGACTCGACGCTCCCCTCCTCGCGGCTCTGCTCGAGCGTCGCCGTGCCGCGGGCAAGCCGCCGATCGTGCTGCTCGTCGCACCGACGGGGCGACGAGCCGAGTCGCTCGGTCCCGCGCTGGGCGCGCTGCTGCCCGGTGCCGAGGTGGTGCATTTCCCCGCGTGGGAGACACTGCCGCATGAGCGCCTCAGCCCGAGTGCCGAGACGGTCGGTGCGCGCCTCGACATCCTCACGCGCATCGCGCGCTGGGATGCCGCGACGCCGCTGGTCATCACGGCGTCGGTGCGCGGCGCGATCCAGCCCCTTGCCGCGGGCCTGACCTCGGTGGATCCGATCGAACTCGTCGTGGGGGGCCGTGGCCACGACCTCGGCGACGTGTCGACGCGCCTCGTCGAGCTCGCCTATCACCGCGTCGATATGGTGTCGCGGCGTGGCGAGTTCGCCGTGCGCGGCGGCATCCTCGACGTCTTCCCGCCGACCGCGCCGCATCCGTACCGCGTCGAGTTCTTCGGCGACGAGGTCGACGAGATGAGGGCGTTCTCGGTTGCGGACCAGCGGTCGCTCCCCGGCGAGGTGCGCGAGGTCACCCTCCTGCCCAGTCGCGAGCTGCTGCTGACAGAGGCCGTCCGCGGCCGCGCCCGTCAGCTCAAGGACGAGTTCCCCGGCCTCAAGGGCATGCTCGAGAAGATGTCGGAGGGCATCCCCGTCGAGGGCATGGAGTCGCTGCTGCCTGCCGTCGTCGACCGCCTCGTGACCCTCGTCGACTATCTGCCCGAGGGCTCCGCGGTCGCCCTGGTCGACCCCGAGCGCGCGGTGACGCGTGCGATCACCCTCGGCGAGACCAACCGCGAGTTCCTCGATGCGGCGTGGAGCGCCGCGACCGCCGGTGCGAGCACCCCGATCGACCTGGGTGCCGGGGACTTCCTGACCCTGCCCGAGCTCCGCGAGGCGGCCCGCGATCGCAGCGGCGTCTGGTGGACGCTCAGCGCGTTCGACTCCGGACACGCGGATGCCGCCGCGGAAGGTCTCATCGACGACGACATCGACGTCGCGCTCGAGGCCGCCGCCGCCATTCGGGTTGCCGGTGCGGCCGTGCCCTCGTTCCAGGGCAACGTCGAAGGCGCCACCGACCACGTGGGCGCACTGCTCGCGGACGGCTGGCGGGTCGTCGTGGCAGCATCCGGAGCCGGACTCGTGGAGCGCGCCCGCGATGTGCTCGCCGAGCGCGGCATCGCGGCGCGCAAGGTCGACGAGGTGATGCACGCGCCCGAGCCCGGCGTCGCGCATGTGGTGCTCAGCGCACTGGAGCGCGGGTTCGAGTCCGCCGACGCGAAGCTCGCCGTGCTCACCGAGTCCGAGTTCTACGGGCGCACGATCGGCGGCGACTCGCGCGTCGTGAAGAAGCTCGCATCGCGGCGCAAGGCCGTCGTCGATCCGCTGCAGCTGAAGGCCGGCGACTACGTCGTGCACGCGACGCACGGCATCGGCAAGTTCGTCGAGCTCACCCAGCGCGAGGTGTCCAGCGGCGGCCGCAACGCGGTGAAGAGCGTGCGCGAGTACCTCGTGCTCGAGTACGCGCCCTCCAAACGCGGATACCCCGGCGACAAGCTCTTCGTGCCGACCGACCAGCTCGATCTGCTGTCGCGCTACGTCGGCGGCGAAGCGCCGAGCCTCTCCAAGATGGGCGGCAGCGACTGGGCCCAGGCCAAGAGCAAGGCGCGCCGCGCAGTACGCGACATCGCGGTCGAGCTCGTCAAGCTCTACTCGGCGCGCATGGCCTCGAAGGGGCACGCCTTCGGACCTGACACGCCCTGGCAGCGCGAGCTCGAAGAGGCGTTCCCGTTCGCGGAGACGCCCGACCAGCTGCAGACGATCGACGAGATCAAGGCCGACATGGAGAAGCCGATCCCGATGGACCGGCTCCTGTCTGGCGACGTCGGCTTCGGCAAGACCGAGGTCGCCGTGCGCGCCGCGTTCAAGGCGATCCAGGACGGCAAGCAGGTCGCGATGCTCGTGCCGACGACACTGCTCGTCAAGCAGCACCTCGAGACTTTCACCGAGCGCTTCGCCGGCTTCCCCGTCAAGGTCAAGGCGCTCTCGCGGTTCCAGACCGACAAGCAGGCGCGCGAAGTGCTCGCCGGGCTCACCGACGGCACCGTCGACATGGTCATCGGCACGCACCGCATCCTCACGGAGAAGGTGATCTTCAAGGACCTCGGCCTCATGATCATCGACGAGGAGCAGCGGTTCGGCGTCGAGCACAAGGATCAGCTGAAGAAGCTCAAGACCAACGTCGACATCCTCGCCATGAGCGCGACGCCGATCCCGCGCACCCTCGAGATGGCGGTCACCGGCATCCGCGAGATGTCGACCCTGCAGACGCCACCAGAGGATCGGCATCCGATCCTGTCGTACGTCGGCCCCCGCAACGACAAGCAGATCGCCGCCGCCATCCGCCGCGAGCTGCTGCGCGAAGGCCAGGTGTTCTACGTGCACAATCGCGTGCAGTCGATCCAGCGGGTCGCCGCCGAGCTCGCCGAGCTCGTGCCCGAGGCGCGCATCGCGGTGGCTCACGGCCAGATGGGGGAGCACGCGCTCGAGGAGGTCGTCGACGCGTTCTGGGAGCGTCGCTCCGACGTCCTGGTCTGCACGACGATCGTCGAGACCGGTCTCGACATCTCGAACGCGAACACGATCATCATCGATCGCGCCGACAAGTACGGCCTCAGCCAGCTGCACCAGCTGCGCGGCCGGGTGGGCCGCGCGCGCGAGCGCGCGTACGCGTACTTCCTGTACGACGACATGAAGCCGCTGTCGGAGACGGCGGCCGACCGCCTCGAGACGATCGCCGTCAACAACGACCTCGGGTCCGGCATGCAGGTGGCGCTGAAGGACCTCGAGATCCGGGGCGCCGGAAACCTTCTCGGTGCCGAGCAGGCCGGCCACATCGCCGGGGTCGGCTTCGACCTGTACCTGCGTATGATCGGCGAGGCCGTTGCGACGTTCCGCGGCGAGGAGACCGAGGGCCCGACCGAGCTCCGGCTCGAGCTGCCGGTGCAGGCGCGCATCCCCGAGTCGTACATCGACAGCGAGCGGCTGCGTCTCGAGGCCTATCAGAAGCTCTCGGCCGCGGCATCCGTCACCGCGGCGCCCGAGGCGATCGGCCTCGTCATCGAGGAGCTCACCGACCGTTACGGCGAGCCGCCGTCGGAGGTCGAGGGGCTGCTCGCGGTCGCGCGCCTGCGGCGCAGGGCGGGGCAGGCCGGGCTGGCGGATGTCGTCGCGATGGGCCCGAACCTGCGCATCGCACCCGCGAACCTTCCCGACTCGATGCGCGTGCGCCTGCAGCGCCTGCACCCCAAGGCGAAGGTCGTCGCCGGGGGAGAGGCGATGGTCGTGCCGCTGCCGTCGGCGGGCGGCGAACCGCTGGGCGACGACGAGCTCATCGCGTGGGTGGCGCAGCTGATCGAGCAGCTGTGGCCCGAGAAGAAGACCGAGGCGGATGCCGCTGCCGCCGCCGCAGGCTGAGCCGGGCTCTCCTCGAGATCAGGAGATCCGGCGGGGGCAGGACGATTCGTGTGCGATCGTCCCGCCGTGCGCAGATCTCCTGATCTCGGAGCGCATGCGGAGGGTCAGATGACGCCTTGTGCGAGCATCGCGTGCGCGACGCGCTCGAACCCCGCGGAGTTCGCGCCGACGACGTAGTCGCCGGGGCGGCCGTAGCGCTCGGCGGCCTGGAAGGCTGCGGCGTGCACGTCGGCCATGATCGCGCGGAGCTTGGCCTCGCTGTCGTCGAAGCTCCAGCGCTGACGCGCGGCGTTCTGGCTCATCTCGAGCGCCGAGGTGGCGACGCCGCCGGCATTCGCCGCCTTGCCCGGACCGAACAGCACGCCGGCAGACTGGAACAGCTCGATCGCCTCGGGGGTCGTCGGCATGTTCGCGCCCTCGGCGACCGCGCGCAGGCCGTTCGCGATGAGGGCACGGGCGTCGTCGGCGTCGAGCTCGTTCTGGGTCGCGGAGGGGATCGCGACGTCGACGGGCACCTCCCACGGGCGCGCGCCCTCGACGTAGCGGGCGCCGGGTCGACGGGCGGCGTACTCGGAGATGCGGGCGCGCTCGACCTCCTTGATCTGGCGGAGGAGGTCGACGTCGATGCCGGCGTCGTCGACGACGTAGCCGGACGAGTCGGATGCCGTGACCGCCGTCGCGCCGAGCTGGCGCGCCTTGTCGATGGCGTAGATCGCGACGTTGCCCGATCCCGAGATGCCCACGCGCTTGTTTCGCAGCGTCTCGCCGTGGACGCCGAGCATCTCCTCGACGAAGAACACGGCGCCGTAGCCGGTCGCCTCGGTGCGCACCTCGGCGCCGCCCCACTGCACGCCCTTGCCGGTGAACATGCCGGACTCGTGGCGGTTGGTGACCTTGCGGTACTGGCCGAACAGGTACCCGATCTCGCGGGCTCCCACGCCGATGTCGCCGGCGGGCACGTCGGTGTGCTCGCCGAGGTGGCGGTAGAGCTCGTTCATGAACGACTGGCAGAACCGCATGATCTCGGCGTTCGAGCGGCCGTGCGGGTCGAAGTCGCTGCCGCCCTTGGCGCCGCCGATGCCCTGGCCGGTGAGCGCGTTCTTGAAGATCTGCTCGAAGCCGAGGAACTTGATGATCGAGAGGTTCACCGACGGGTGGAAGCGGAGGCCGCCCTTGTACGGGCCGAGCACCGACGAGAACTGCACGCGGAAGCCGCGGTTGACCTGCAGGCGTCCGGCGTCGTCGACCCACGGCACGCGGAACAGGATCTGGCGCTCGGGCTCGACGAGCCGTTCCAGGATGCCGCCGTCGACGAACTGCGGGTGCGCCTCGAGCACCGGCGAGATCGACTCCAGCACCTCGTGCACGGCCTGCAGGAACTCGGGTTCGTTCGGATTGCGGGCCTCGACGGTGTCGAGGACGAGCCGGATGGATTCCGCCGAGGTGAGGGATCCGGTGGCGGACGCGGTCGAGGGCGCAGAGGGCATGGTGGAGCTTTCGGGGTGGAGCGGTGCGCGGGGGTGGCGCTCCTTCACCCTATCCACGGTCGGGGCGTCGATCGGACGTGTGACGGCGGGCTACGCTGGGCCCCATCCACGAAGGCGGGAGACAGGAACGATGCGGTTCGAGCACCTCGGGGCACAGCCCCGCATCCATCCCGACGCGGTCGTGGCGGCGACCGCGGTGATCAGCGGCGATGTCGAGATCGGCGCCGACTGCCAGATCCTGCACGGCGCGGTGATCACGGCCGAGGGCGGCGCCATCACCCTCGGCGCGAACGTCATCGTGATGGAGAACGCGCTCGTGCGTGCCACCGCGACCAACGCGGTGCACATCGCCGACCATGTGCTGGTCGGCCCGATGGCGAGCATCTCGGGCGCCGTCGTCGAGGAGGAGGTCTTCCTGGCGACCGGCACGCGCGTGTTCAACGGCGCGCACATCGGTGCCCGCAGCGAAGTGCGCATCAACGCCGTCGTGCACCTGCGCACGACGCTCCCCGCCGAGTCGACGGTGCCGATCGGCTGGGTGGCCGTCGGCGACCCGGTGCAGATCCTGCCGCCCGACCGCCACGAGGAGATCTGGGCCGCACAGCGCGAGCTCGACTTCCCCGGCTACGTGTTCGGCCTCGACCGCGAGACCCCCGACCTCATGGTGCAGCTCACCGAACGCTACGGCCGCAGCCTCGCGCGCCACGCCGACGACCGCCGGCTCGACTGACCCGCCCGCCCGGACGACGAGGATCACGGATGCCGCGGGCCGCAGCATCCGTGGATCTTCGACGTCAGTCCCAGGCGAGGCCGCAGTCGCGGCAGCGGAACTCGAGGTGGTCGACCGAGCCGTCGTCGAGGTGGCCTCGACGTTCCCACTCGATCCGGAACCACCGTGGTTCGCTCGCCCGCACATCGAGCGACCCGCACCAGGGGCAGACTTCGGCGACGACGATCCGTGCCATGCGCGCCACGGTACGCCGGGGTCTCGGCGATCCCGGTTGCGACGCGCGGCGGCGTCCGGGTCAGCCGGTGTTCTGCAGTCCGGCCGCGACACCCGAGACCGAGAGCAGCAGCAGGCGCTGCAGTTCGGGATCGACCGGAGCGCCCTCCGGAGCCTCCCGCAGCGCCCGCAGCGCCCGCAGCTGCAGCAGCGAGAGCGCGTCGACGTACGGGCTTCGCATCTTGACGGCGCGCTGCAGCACCGGCTTGTTGCCCAGCAGCTCGGTGCCGCCGGTGATGCGGATCACCCAGTCGCGCGTGAGGTGCATCTCGTCGCGCACGAGCGCCGCGAGGTCGTCGCGGTCGCCGAGCTCGAGGTAGTGCAGCGCGATGCGGTCGTCGGTCTTGGCGAGGCTCATGGCGACGTTGTCGATGAGCGTGCGAAACAGCGGCCATTCCTGGTACGCCCGCTGCAGCAGCGGCTCGTCACCGACGGCCTGCAGCGCCGTTCCCAGGCCGAACCAGCCGGCCAGGTTGATGCGCGCCTGCGTCCACGCGAACACCCACGGGATGGCGCGGAGGTCCTCGAGGGACTCGACCGACAGACCGCGGCGGGCCGGTCGCGAGCCGAGGGCGAGCAGGCCGATCTCCTCCATCGGCGTCACCCGGGCGAACCACGGCGCGAAGCCGGGCGCCTTCACGAGCGAGAAGAAGCGCTCGCGGGAGGCTGCATCCATCGTCGCGGCCACGTCGGCGTACCTCGCCGCCGCGGCGCGATTGCGCTCTTCGTTGGACGGCGACGATGCGAGCAGGATCGCCGCGGCGACCTGGTCGATGTGGCGCATGGCGATGGCGGGGTCGCCGTAGCGGGCGAAGATGACCTCGCCCTGCTCGGTGAGCTTGAACCGGCCGTCGACGGAGTGCGGCGGCTGCGCCATGATCGCGGAGTTCGCGGGGCCGCCGCCGCGCCCGAGGGCGCCGCCGCGGCCGTGGAAGAGGGTGAGCTCGATGCCGTTCTCGTCAGCCCACGCGGCGATCTTCGCCTGCGCCTCGTACAGCGCGAGGTTGGCGGCGACGGGGCCGACGTCCTTGGAGGAGTCCGAGTAGCCGAGCATGACCTCCAGGCGACGGCCGGTGGCCTCCAGGCGCGCGGCGAACTCGGGGTGCTCGACGATCTCGGCGAGGATGCGGGGCGCGGCCTGCAGGTCGGCGAACGTCTCGAACAGCGGGATGACGTCGAGCACGGGCGGCGTGCCGTCGGGGCCGACCGCGTAGGCGGCGAGCTTGTGCACGTTGGCGAGGTCTTCAGCGGACTGCGTGAACGACACGATGTAGCGACCGGCGGCGCGCGGGCCGTAGCGCTCCTGCAGGAACCCGACGGTGCGGATGACGTCGAGCACCTCTTCGGCGAGCTCGCTGCGCGGCGCGCCCGACTCGAGTTCGGCGAGCACCTTGGCGTGCACGGCCGAGTGCTGGCGCACCTCCAGCTCGGTGAGGTGGAAGCCGTAGGTCTCGACCTGCCACAGCAGCTGCTGCAGGTGGCCGTATGCCTGACGCGGGGCCCCGGCCTGCACGAGCGATTCCTGCACCACGCGCAGGTCGGCCAGCAGGTGCTCGGGGTCGCGGTACGCGAGGTCGGCGTTGCGCGCGCGGGTCGCCTCGATCTTGCGGGCGATCAGCAGCAGGATGCGCCGGTGCGGCTCGTCGGGGGAGCGCTTGGCGATGTCCTTCGCGGCGTCCTCGTCGGCCGCCTTGAGGCGCCGCCACAGCGCGAGGAGGGCATCGCTCGGCGGCGTGGTCGAGGCGTCGAGCGTCATCGTGCGCCCGATACGGCTGGTGGTGCGCGCCAGGCCGATGAGCACGTGCTCGCTCGCGATCGCGGAGGCCTTGCGGGTGACGGACGCCGTGACGAACGGGTTTCCGTCACGGTCGCCGCCGACCCACGAGCCGACGCGCACGAACGGGCGCACGACCGGCGCACGGCCGCCGGCGGCGGGGCCCTGCAGGGCGTCGTCGACGCGGCGGTACACGTGGGGGACCGCCGTGTAGAGCGTGTCGTCGAACACGGCCATGACCGCGCGCACCTCGTCGGTGGGGGCCGGCTTCTCGGGCCGCAGCGGCGCGGTGCGCCACAGCGTGTCGATCTCCTCGAGCATGCGGCGCTCGGCACGGCGCTCGTCCGCGCCGCCGCGCAGCGACGCGTCGTGCTCCTCGAGGAGGGTCGCGAGGCGGCGGATGCTGGTCGACACCGCGCGGCGACGAGCCTCGGTCGGGTGGGCGGTGAACACCGGGTGGAACCGCATGCCCTGGAGGCGTTTCAGGGCCGTGTCGTCGCCGACCTCGGCAGCGAGGCGCACGAACGCCGCGGCGACCGAGTCGGTCGCCTGCTCGCGGTCGGGGCGCCCGTCGCGCTCGCGCAGCACGCGAACGCGCTGGTGCTCCTCGGCGAGGTTCACGAGGTGGAAGTACGCGGTGAACGCCCGGGCGACCTCGTCGGCGCGGGCGATCGTGAACGAGTCGGCGATGGCGGCTGCGCGGGCGAAGGCCTCCGGTGTCTCGTCGGTGTACGCCTGGATCGTCGCCGTGCGCAGACGCTCCACGTCCTCGTACAGTCCCGGCGAACCGCTCTCGCGCAGCACCTGACCGAGAAGTGTCCCGAGCATGCGGACGTCGCCGCGCATCTGCTCGGGGATCGCCTGCTCCGCCTCGTACCGCCCGACGAGGTCGATCGCTTCGGTGTGGGTGAGTTCACGCATCTCTCCAGGCTAACGGCGCGGTGTTTCCCCGAAGTGACGGTCGACGCTGTGTGACGATCGGTCGGGGCGCCCCGCTCGGCGATGCCGCAAGTCGGCTCGCTACACTGACCGTGGAGCGCCGGGAAGTCTGGTCGGCACGTCCTCGTCGACCCGCGATCCCCTCCCGGAGGCCAGATGTCGCTTCTCCGCTCCGCTCGTTTCCCCGCGATCATCCTGCTCGTCGCGGCAGGTCTCGGCCTGTTCGTCGCCAACTCGGCGTGTGGCCCTGCCGTCGATGACGCGATGCACGCCCACCTCGGCATCCCGGGCGTGTTCGAGCTCAGCCTCTCCCACTGGATCAAGGACGGACTGCTCGCGGTCTTCTTCTTCGTCGTCGCGGTCGAGCTGCAGTACGAGCTCACCGCCGGCCAGCTCAACTCGGCGCGAAAGGCTCTGCAGCCCGCGATCGCGGCCGCCGGGGGCGTGCTGATCCCGATCGCGATCTATGCCGCGATGGCGTGGGGATCGGGCGCCACGGCGGGCTGGCCGATCCCGACCGCGACCGATATCGCGTTCGCGCTCGGAGTGCTTGCGGTGTTCGGCCGGGGGCTGCCGTCGGCGCTGCGGGTGTTCCTCCTCGCGCTCGCGATCCTCGACGACATCGTCGGGATCGTGTTCATCGCGGTGCTCTTCACGACCGGGGTGAACGTCGCCGCGCTCGTCGGAGCCGCGGTCGCGGTCGTCGCGTTCGGCATCCTGAGCAGACAGCTCGACACGCGCGCCCGCATGCCGCTCGCCGTCCTGCTCACCCTGCTCGCGATCGCCACCTGGGTGCTGGTGTACCTCTCGGGCGTGCACGCCACCATCGCGGGCGTGGCGCTCGGACTCGCGATGGCGCAGCGTCCGGCGCTGCGCGTGCGGCACGAGCTCGAGCCGTGGGTCAACGTCATCGTGCTCCCGGTGTTCGCGTTCTCGGCGGCGCTCGTGCCGATCCCGTCGGTGCCGCTGTCCGAGCTGTCGCCGGCGTTCTGGGGCGTGCTCGTCGCGCTGCCGGTCGGCAAGGTCGTCGGCATCTCGCTGTTCGGGTGGATCTCGCTGCGCATCGGGGGCCGGGGGAGCGCGCCGCCGCTCGCCTTCTCGGACCTGTTGGCTGCCGGCGCCCTCGGCGGCATCGGGTTCACGGTGTCGCTCCTGCTCTCCGAGCTCGCGTTCTCCGACGATGAGGCGTACCGCGACCAGGCGACGCTGGGTGTGCTCGCGGGTTCCGTGATTTCGCTCCTCCTGGCCGCAGGGCTCGTATCGTGGCGGGCATGGCACCATCGACGCCGGACGGCGGCAGCATCCGTGACGACGTGACCGAACCCCGCTCGCCGGGTGCGCCCGATCCGCTCCGCGAGGCGGCCGACGTCATGCGCGCGGTGCGCGACCGCTGCGTCTGGACGCAGCAGATCGACCACCGCGCCCTGGTGCCGTACCTCGTCGAGGAGAGCGCCGAGCTGATCGACGCGGTCGAGGACGGCTCACGTGAGGAGCTGCGCGAAGAGCTCGGCGACCTCCTGTGGCAGGTGCTGTTCCACTCCGAGATCGCCTCACGCGACGACGACGACCCCTTCGACATCGACGACGTCGCGCGGGGACTCACCGACAAGATGGTGCGGCGGCATCCGCATGTCTTCGGCGACGCCGTCGCGACGACGCCGGAGGAGGTGCTCATCCACTGGAACGCCGCGAAGGCCGCCGAGAAGCACCAGCGCCGCTCGGTCCTCGACGGCGTGAGCGAACGGATGCCGAGCCTCGCGCTCGCCCAGAAGCTCCTGTCGAAGGCGGCCCTCACCCCCGCAGCCTCGAGCGCGGCGGCCAGGTCAGCGGGAACCTCGACCTCGCGCTCGGCGGTGTCGAGATCGATGGTGGCGTCGACCTCGTCGCCGATCTCGACACCGAGCTCAGCACGCACGGCCTTCGAGAACCCGATGAGGTTGCGCCCGCCCATCACGCCGAGACGCACCCGCGCGGTGCGCCCGCCGATCCCGACGACGACAGCGGCGCGTTTGCCGCCGCCGAGCTCGGCGACCTGCTCGTCGGTCAGTTCGATGGCGGTGGCCGGGCCCATCGGCGCGAGCACGGTGTGGATCTGCAGCGTCATGGCCCCATCCTCGCGGGCGCGGGCGCCGCACGGGAACCCCGGACCGGCGGTTCTCCCCCGCGGGCTAGAGTTCGCCCGTGACCTCCCCCGCGCTCCAGCGCCGCCTCGGGCTCGGCGATGCCGTGTTCATCGGCCTCGGCTCGATGGTCGGCGCAGGCGTCTTCGCCGTGTGGGCGCCGGCAGCGGATGCCGCAGGCACCGGTCTGCTCATCGGCCTCGCAATCGCCGCCATCGTCGCGTTCGGCAACGCGACGTCGTCGGCGCAGCTGGCCGCCGCGTACCCGACGTCGGGGGGAACGTATGCGTACGGACGCGCGGAGCTCGGCCCCTGGTGGGGGTTCGTCGCGGGCTGGGGCTTCGTCATCGGCAAGATCGCGAGTTGCGCGGCGATGGCGCTCACCTTCGCCGCGTACGCCGCTCCCGCGGGGTGGGAGCGGCCCGTCGCCGTCGCTGCCGTGGGCCTGCTGACCGCCGTCAACTGGTTCGGCGTCACGCGCACCGCCGGCGCCGCGCGCGTGATCGTCGTGATCTCGCTCGGCGCGCTGGCCGCGGCCGTCACCGCCGGCTTCTCGGCGGGCTCCCCCCCGGACTGGTTCACGGCCGAGACGGTAGGGGCGGGCGGCGGCTACGGCATCCTGCAGTCCGCCGGTCTGCTGTTCTTCGCGTTCGCCGGATACGCGCGCATCGCCACGATGGGCGAGGAGGTGCGCGATCCGCGCCGTGTGATCCCGCGGGCGATCGTGATCGCGTTCCTCATCGCGCTCGCCGTGTACGCCGTCGTCGCCGTCGCAGTGCTGAGCACGCTCGGGCCGGACGCCGTCGCCTCGTCCACCGCACCGGTCGCCGACGCCGCTGCGCAGTCGGGCTGGGCGTGGATCGACGTCGTGGTGCGCATCGGCGCCGCGGCTGCCTCGCTCGGCGCGCTGCTCGCCCTCATCGCGGGAGTCAGCCGCACCGCGTTCGCGATGGCGCGCGAGCGGGATCTCCCGGGCTTCCTCGACGCGGTGCACCCGCGATGGCATGTGCCGCATCGCGCCGAACTCGCCGCGGCGGCGGCCGTCGTGCTGCTCGTGGCGCTCGTCGACCTCCGCGGCGCGATCGGCTTCTCCTCGTTCGGAGTGCTGCTGTACTACTTCGTCGCCAACGTCGCCGCCTTCCGCCAGCGCGGCGACGCGCGGCGCTACGCGGTCGCGCTGCAGATCATCGGCGGGATCGGCTGCCTCGTCCTCGCGGTCACGCTGCCGTGGCAGTCCGTCGTTGCGGGCGTCGTCGTCGTCGCGATCGGCGTCCTGTATCGGGCGCTCCGCCTCCGCGGGCTCAGGCGAGCGGCTTGACCTCGAGCGACGCCGGCGTGGTTCCCTGCGCCACCGTGGCGAACGCGGTGTAGCCGTCGGATGCCGCGCGCTCGAGAAGCGCCTTCAGGTTCTTGGTCCGCTGCTCCAGTCGCACGCGCGAGCCCTCGCGCACGAGCGCGGCCTTGAGCGCGAGGAGCTCCCCCTCGGGCACGTCGCGGTCGTGGACGAGGACGACGGCCGGGGCCGCAGCATCCGTCCGCTCCGACACCAGGTCGACGATGCGCTCGAAGCCGATCGAGAATCCGACGGCGGGGACGTCCTGCCCGAGGAAGCGGCCGATCATGCCGTCGTAGCGGCCACCGCCGCCGAGGGAGTAGTCGACCGAGGGGTGCGCAAGCTCGAAGATCGTGCCGGTGTAGTAGCCCATTCCACGCACCAGGAACGGATCGAAGACGAGCGGGATGTCGCCCTCGAGCTCGGTCGCCGAGCCGCGCGACGCGGCCACCGCCGCACCGATGCCGACCAGGTGCGCGACGATGTCGTCAGGCGCGCCGTCGGGCAGTGCCTTGCGGATCTGCCGCTCGCCGTACGGGTTGTACTCGAGGGTCGTCGGGCGGCGCAGGAACGCCGCGAACGCGTCGACCGCGCCGGCGGTCGCGCCGCGCTCGCGCAGCTCGGCGACGATGCCGTCGGGACCGAGCTTGTCGAGCTTGTCGATCGTGATGAGCACGCCGGGGCGCTCGTCGGACGTGAAGCCGAAGCTGTCGAGCATCCAGTCGAGGACGCGCCGGTCGTTGATGCGGATGCTGCCGCCCTCGAGCCCGAGCGCGTCAAGGGTGTCGAGCGTGGCCACCGCGAGCTCGGCCTCCGCGCGCGCGGACGCGTCGCCGATGATGTCGATGTCGCACTGCACGAACTGGCGGTAGCGGCCCTTCTGCGGGCGCTCGGCGCGCCAGACGGGCGCGATCTGGATGGAGCGGAACACCGACGGCAGCTGGCCGCGGTTGGTCGCGTAGAACCGGGCGAGCGGCACCGTGAGGTCGTACCGCAGGCCGAGGTCGGTGAGGGCCGCCGGGTCGCCGGCCGCGCCGCGGATCGCGTCGGCGTCGAGACCGCGCTTGAGCACGTTGTAGGCGAGCTTCTCGTTGTCGCCGCCGATGCCCGCGTGCAGCCGCGAGTACTCCTCCATGACGGGCGTCTCGATCTCGTCGAACCCGTGCGCGCGGTAGCGCTCGCGGATGACGGCGAGCACGCTCTCGCGACGGGCCTTTTCAGCGGGGAGGAAGTCGCGCATGCCGCGCGGCGGATTGACGGATGCCACGCACCTATCTTTCCAGGTCCTCCGGGGTGCCTTCGGCGGCACGGATGTCACGAGCGAGCCCGCGCAGGCGCTCGCGCAGCGCGCGCTCCGCATCCCACCCGTTGGCTCGGGCGATCTCGACGAGCGCGAGGAGCGCGTCCCCGAGCTCCGTCTCCGTCGCGGGTTCCCAGCGCCGACCACCGCGAGAATCCATCGGGGCGACGAGACCGCGGGGATCACCCAAGGTCTCAGCCTCCAGACGGATTCTCGCGGAGACCACGGGGAGGTCGACGCATGATCGGGCTCGGAACCTACGCCTACTTCTGGCAGCACTCCGACCGCGTGCCCGAGCCGCTCTCGCTCATCGGCGCGTTCGAGGCCACCAAGGAGCTCGGCGTCGACCTTTTCCAGATCTGCGACTACGCGCCGCTCGAGACCATGACCGGCGCAGAGCTCACCGATGCCGCGGCAGCCGCGCGCGACCTCGAGCTCACGATCGAGCTGGGCACCAAGGGCATCGAGCCGCACCGGCTGACCCGGTTCCTCGATCTCGCGAGCGCCTTCGACACCACGCTGGTGCGCAGCATGCTCTACTCCGCCGAGACCCGTCCCACCCTGGAGCAGGCCGAGGAGTGGCTCCGTGCCGTGCTCCCCTCGTTCGAAGCGGCCGGCGTCGACCTCGCGCTCGAGACGTACGAGCAGGTTGCCACGGCAGACCTGGTCAGCCTGGTCGCCCGCATCGACAGCGACCGCCTGGGCATCTGCCTCGACCCGGCGAACGTCGTCGCCCGCCTCGAGCGTCCGCGCGACTGCGTCGAGCAGACCGCCGCGCTCGTCAAGAACGTGCACGTCAAGGACTTCGCCTTCGCCCGCCAGCCGGGCTGGGTCGGCTTCACCTACGGGGGCGCGCCCATGGGCGAGGGCCTCCACGACTACCCCCACCTCCTCGAGACCGTCCGCCCGCGCGAGCGCGGGATCAACGAGATCGTCGAGCACTGGCTCTCGTGGCAGGGGGACGCCGAGACCACCGTCCGCACCGAGCGGGAATGGACCCGCCGAACCATCGAATATCTGAGGAGCACGACATGAGCACGACCACCACTGAGACGTACAAGATCGCCGTCGTCGGCGCCGGCGGGAAGATGGGCATGCGCGTGTCCAACAACCTCGTCAAGACCGACCACACGGTCTGGTACGTCGAGAACTCGCCCGCCGGCCGGCAGCGCACGATCGACGCGGGTCGTGAGCTGACGGATGCCGCCACCGCCGTCGCCGACGCCGACATCGTCGTCCTGGCCGTGCCCGACCTGGCCCTCGGTCCCGTCACCGCCGAGCTGGTGCCGCAACTGAAGTCGGGCGCGATCGTGCTGACGCTCGACCCGGCCGCCGCCTACGCCGGCCTGCTCACCACGCGCGAGGACGTCGTCCAGGCCGTGGCTCACCCGTGCCACCCGTCGGTGTTCCTCGAGCGCACCACCAAGGAGGAGTGGGCCGACACGTTCGGCGGCATCGCCGCGCCGCAGGACGCGATCGCCGCCGTCGAGAGCGACGACCCGGCCCACAAGGCCATCGTCGAGGCGACCGTCCGCGCGATCTACGCCCCCGTCATCGACGTGCACTTCGTGACCGTCAAGCAACTCGCCCAGCTCGAGCCGACCCTCGTCGAGACCGTCGCCTGCATGATCGGCGCGCTCCTGAACGAGGCCCTCGACGAGGCGATCAACACCATGGGCGTTCCCGAGGCGGCGGCACGCAGCATCCTCTACGGCCACACCCAGGTGGCGCTCGCCAACGGTCTGCGCGGCGACAACCCGTTCTCGGACGCGTGCCTCATCGCCATGGACTACGGCCGCGAGTCGATCATCAAGGACGACTGGAAGAAGATCTTCCGCGACGACGAGCTCGACAAGAACCTCGCGCGCATGCTGCACCTCGACCACATCGAGCGCTGATCCATGGGACAGCTCGAGGGCAAGACCGCGCTCGTCACGGGCGGGGCACTCGGCATCGGCCTGGCGGTCGCGACGCGATTCGCCCGTGAGGGCGCGCGGGTGATCCTCGCCGACCGCAACGGCGAGGGCGCGGCCGCGGCCGCCGCCGGGATCGGTGAGAACGCCCGCGCCGTCACGATGGACATCTCGAACGAGGACGCGGTCGCCGCGGCCTTCGCCGAGCTCGAGGCGGCCGGCTGGGCGCCCGACGTCGTGGTGGCCAACGCCGGCGTGCAGCTGTTCGGGCAGGACGCCCCGGCGGCCGACCTCGACCTGGACGTCTGGCGACGGACGATCGACATCAACCTGACCGGGACGTTCCTGACGGTCAAGCACGCGCTGCGCTCGATGGTGCCGCGCGGGGGCGGGTCGATCATCCTCACCGGCAGCCCGACGGCGGTCAACGGCGAGGGCAAGGACTTCACCGCCTACAGCGCGTCCAAGGCCGGCATGCACGGCCTCGGCCGCACGGTCGCCGCCGCGTACGCCGACAAGGGCATCCGCGTGAACACGGTGCAGCCGGCGTACACCGAGACGCCGCTGGTGGCCGCGATCAGCGAGGACCCCGAGTCCCGCGCCGCGATCATCAGCCGCATCCCGATCGGTCGCGCCGGCACCCCCGACGACGTCGCGGGCATCATGGTGTACCTCGCCAGTGACGACGGCGCCTTCGCGACCGGCGCGACCTTCCAGGTCGACGGCGGCATGACCTCGCTCTGACCTGAGTCCCCTCGGGTTCGGGGCGCATTTCGTCCGTTGGGGCGCATCCTCTGCGCCCCAACGGAGATTCTGCGCCCCAACCACGGGGGACGAGGGTCGAGGACCACGAACGTTGCGCAGGACTCACTGCGGAGGACGAGGATGGGACGATGACGCACCTGTGGAACGGCGAGCCGGCACGCGAGTGGCGCAGCGGCCCGTGGTCGCTCGAACTCCGTGACGACGAGCTCGCCGACATCGCGTACCACGGCCGCGTCGTGCTCCGCTCGGTGCGCGCGGTCGTGCGCGATCGCAACTGGGACACCGCCGGTCTCGTGGTCGACCGCATCGACTCGTCCGGCATCGCGCTGACGCTGCACGTGCGCTCCACCGGGCTCGGTTCCGACCTCCGCGGCATCGTCCGCGCCGAAGTGCGCGGCGCCGGGCGTCTGCGTGTGCTCGCCGACCTCGAGTCCGCCTCGGAGTTCGAGACCAACCGCACCGGCCTCGTCGTGCTCCACCCACCGGTGCTCGCAGGCTCCACGATGCACGTCCGCCATTCCGACGGCGAGGTGGTGCGCTCCCGGTTCCCGGCCGGCATCAGCCCTCATCAGCCGGCGTTCGACATCGCGGGCCTGTCCTGGACGCACGACGGCCTCGACGTCGACGTGCGCTTCGCGGGCGACGTCTTCGAGATGGAGGACCAGCGCAACTGGACGGATGCCTCGTACAAGACGTACAGCCGTCCCCTCGCGCTCCCCTTCCCGTACCGGCTCGCCGCCGGTGAGCGCGTCGTCCAGTCGGTCGACATCGCGGTGTCGGGAACGCCCGCCGCCGTGGTCGCCGACCCGGTGACCCGCATCCGGCTCGAGGAGGGGACCGCGCTGCCCTCGATCGGGGTGTCGGCGTCGACGGCCCCGGACCCCGCGCCGGACTTCGCCGCCATCGGCGAGACGGTGCTCGTCGAGCTCGACCTCGCGACCCGCAACTGGCGCGCCGCGTTGGACCGGGCCGCGGCATCCGGACTCCCTCTGGACGTGAGATTCGTCCTCGCGGACGCCGACCCGGCCGCCATCGACCGCGCGGTCCGCGCACTTCGGGGCCTGTCGGTCGCGCGCATCACCGCGTTCCCGCCGACGGGTCCCGCGCGGCATGTCTCGGACCTCGACGCGATCGGCGCACTGCGCCACGCCCTCGCCGAGGCCGGGATCGAGGCCGAGCTGGTCGGCGGCGCCCGCTCGCACTTCACCGAGCTCAACCGCGAGCACCATCGCCTTCCGCGTGGCCTCGATGGGATCGTGTTCAGCAGCACGCCGCTGTTCCACAGCCTGAGCACCGCCCAGCTGGTCGAGGCCCTCGGCATGCAGCGGGTCGCCGCAGGGCAGGCCGTGCGCCTCGCCGGCGGGCTGCCGGTGCACATCGGGCCGATCTCGCTGCGCCCCCACTTCAACGACGTGGCGACGACCTCGCCGCCGATGCCCGACCACGACGACCTGCGCGACGGCTACGGCTCGGCCCTGACGGACGCCGTCGACGCGCGCCAGGCGGCCCCGGAACTGGCCGCGTGGACCGTCGCCAGCGCCGCCGCCTTCGCGGTCCCCGGCGTCGCGACCCTCGCGTACTTCGAGGAGTGGGGCCCGCGCGGGCTGCGCACGGTCGACGGCACCACCCTCCCCGTCTTCGACGCCGTCGCTGCTCTCGCGGCGCTCGCGGGCGAGCCCGGCCTCCGCGGCGACTCCCCCGACGGCCTGGTGTGGGCGCTCGGCGCCCGCACCGCCGGCGGCGACGTGGCGCTGGTCGCCAACCTCGACCGCCGCTCGCGCACGGTCGAGGTCGAGCTCCCGGGCGGCGAGTCCCGCACCGCCGACGTCGCACCCGGCACCTTCACCCGCCTCTGACTTCCGCATCTGCCCACCCCGCCGGCGCCGAGTCGGCCGCACGTGCCGCTTCCGGCGTACGGTCCCCCGCATCGGGCCGGCCCGGCCTGAGCGCTGGTCAGGCCTCGCGCCAGACGCGGACGTCCCACGGCGCGAGCGTCACCTCGGCGGCCGCCGCGAACACTGCGTCGTCGAGGACGGATGCTGCGGCCCGGTCGAGCACGACGGCACGGGGCTCGGGCGACCAGTTGTGCACGACCCAGACGCGCCCGCGCCCTCCCGTCAGGGAGTGCGCCGTGACGGAGCTCGGCCGCGCCGCCAGGATCCCGCCAGGAGAACCCGCTGCAGCGGCGATCACCTCGGCGAGCGTCGCGCGGTCCAGGAGCGAGCCCACCACGGTGATCGAGCCCGCGCCGACGTCCCGCCGCGTCACTGCCGCCCAACGCCCGAACAGCTCGTGCCGGTACCCGAGCACGACCTCGGCGCCGTCGGGCTCGAGCCCGTCGATCCAGCCGTGGGCGCTTCCGACGACCTCGCCGTCGCGGACGACGTCTACCGGCGCGGCGAGCGCAGCGAACTCCCGGTAGCCCGCTCCCGCCACGGCACCCACGATGGCCGGCGCGAGCGCCGCGCGCATGCGGCCCTCATCGTCGCCGTACCCCGTCCGCGGCCCCAGCACGAGTCGGCCGCCGAGACGCGCGTACTCCGCGAGGGTCTCCAGGGTCGGATCGGATGCCGCGACCAGGCCCGCGACCACGAGCACCGGGTGGCGCCGCACGAGCTCGTCGGCTTCGGGCAGCTGACGCTCGTCCACGTACCCGACCTGCAGCCCGGCATCGATCGCGGCGCGGCCGAAGGCGCCCACGATCCGCGCGTACGACCCGCGGTCCCCTTCGGACCCGGCCGCGAGGGGCGGCTCGAACCCCATCATCCACTCGCTGTCGTGCGCGTACACGAGACCGAGATCGGCGTCGGGCGCAGCATCCGTCAGCCATTCCGCTGCCGCGGCGAACTGCCGGCCGATCACCGAGACCTCCGCGTGGATGCGGCCAGGTTCGAGATCGTGCCCGAGGATGCCGCCCCAGTGCACCTCGGCGCCCGAGTGCAGCGTGTGCCAGTGCCAGTACGACACGAGGCGCGCACCGCGCGCGACCAGGAGCCAGGCCGCCTGGGCGAGCTGCCCGTCGTACGGCGGGCGCGTCAGCCACGCCGGACCGATGGACGCGGCACCCGTCTCGGTGACGAGGAACGGCCCCTGTTTCGTGGCGCGCATGCGGTCGGCCATGAGCACGAACTGCGGGACGTCGTCGGCGTACCACTGGCCGCCGGCGCCCTCTCGGTCGAGGTCGAGCGCGTCCTGCGCGAGGTAGTAGGCGTTGCCGCTGGCGATGTCGAGCTGCGCGCCGACCGCGACGTCGTCCATCGCGGGGCGCTGGTACGCGACGCAGGTCGTCAGGAAGGTGTCTTCGTGGACGAGCTCGCGGACGATGCCGGCCTGCCACCCGATGAAGTCCGCCGTGAGCTCCGCCTGGAACCGGCGCCAGGCGAGATCGTAGGCCGGGGTGGTGTTGCCGGCCGGCGCCCACAGCTCGTCCCAGTCGGCGATGCGGTGCGACCAGTACGTCAGTCCCCACTCCCGGTTGAGGGTCTCGACGTCGCCGTAGCGCTCCGCGACCCACTCGCGGAAGCGCTGCACGACGTCGTCGTTGTGGATGAGGTGGAGGCCCGCCTCATTGTCGAGCTGCACGCCGGTCACTGCGGGATGCCGCCCGTGGCGGCCGATCACGGCGCGGATCACCCGCTCGGCGTAGCCGCGGAAGAGCTCCGACGTGTAGTCGACCTCCTGCCGCCCGCCCCACGGCACCGGCGAACCGTCGCGGCGCACGACCGCGAGCTCCGGATGTGCGCGCGCCAGCCACGGCGGCACCGCGTAGGTCGGGGTGCCGAGGATGACCCCGATCCCGTGCCGCGTCGCGGCGTCGAGGATCGGCGTCATCCACTCCAGGTCGAATTCGCCGTCGCGCGGCTCCCACGTGGACCAGACCGACTCGCCGACGCGGATGCACGTGATCCCGGCATCCGCCATCAGCCGGAGGTCGGTCTCGAGCCGGTCCGGATCGGGCAGGTACTCGTTGTAGTACGCCGTGCCGAGCCGCGGGCCGCCCCGCCACGCGCGGAGGCGATCGACGGGTGCCACGGCTCAGCCCCCGATCCGCGTGATGCGCAGCGCGAGCGCCTCGCCTTCGGGCAGCTCGACGGGAGCGGATGCGCGGTCGTACGCGTCGTTGCGCTGCACGTCGTCCAGCGTGAAGGTCCGGCCGACCGGGGTCACCGTCATGTTCCACGTGTCGATGACGTCGACCTGGAACCGGTCGCCGGGCTCCGGCCGCTCGCCGGGCACGCCGATCGGCAGGCGGAAGTCCCACGTCGCCGGTGCCGAGGCACCGAGGTACTGCACGTAGAGGCACCGGGGGATGCCGGCGACGTACGCCGGGTCGTCCCACTTGTCGATCGGGTCGAGGCCCGCGCCATCGATCTCCTCGAGGACCGTGCGCAGGAAGCCGAGCCGAGCCGGCGACTCGCCGCGGAGCGGGCCGCCCTCGACCATGTGGAGGCTTCCCGACTCGGTCGCGAAGCTCTCGCCGTGCGAGGCGTAGGTGCCGGCGACCGTGGCGATCCAGAACTGGTGCACGAGCTGCTCGGCGTCGAGGTGGCCCCAGCGGTCGGGGATGTCGCCCTCGTACTTGATCTCGTCGAGGACGACCGGCTTGCCGTACACGTCGCGGTACAGGTTCGCGCGGCCGAACTCGGTGGTGACCGACCCGTTCTGGATCGAGGCGTGCGTGACCCACGGCTGGTTGTTGTCGTAGAGCTCGATCCAGTTGTGGATGGAGCGGAGGTGGTCGTGAGGATCGATCTCGGCGAGGAGGGCGCCGGTGCGATCCCAGCGGTCGTCCGGGCGCTCGAGCTGGTCGAACTCGTTGCACAGCGACCACCACACGTGGGGATGGGCGGCGAGCCGCGCGACCAGGTACCGCAGGTAGATCGCATCCTCCTGCTCGGTCAGCTCGTTCAGCCCGAACTGGCCGCGGTCGTACGCGTTGTAGATGAGCACGTCGGCCTGGATGCCGCGCTCCCCGAGCACCTCGACGGCGCGGTCGAGGCGCTGGAAGAACTCCGGCACGGGCTTCGTGACATCCCAGCGTCCGTCGGTCTTCTCGAACGGCATCAGGGTCGGGACGTGCTCGATGTACCCGCCGCCCTGCGGGAACACCATGAAGCGGAACTTGTTGAAGCCCGCCTCGGCGATCGCGTCGACGGTCGACGAGAACAGCGGCTCGTCCTGGTGGAGCCAGTTGTACGCGGTCGCGCCGACCGGCCGGAACGGCGTGCCGTCGGCGTGCGCGAAGTGGAAGCGATGCGCCACCCGCACCGGCCCGTGATCGCCGCCGCGCACCACCTCGAACGTGCCCGACCGGCCGGAGAGCGCAGCATCCGTGCTCTCGCTCGTCCACGACCACTCCCCCTCGAGGTCGGGGGCGAACCGTGCGCGGTAAGCGGTGCCGCCATCCCAGAAGCCGGGGACCACGCGCTCGGCTCCGGATGCCCCGTGCCGCGCGTACACGGTGACGGGCGTGCGGTCCGCGGGGATCACGCCGGTGCCGGTGAAGGTCAGCTCGATGGGGCGGTACAGCTCAGACTGGGGAGCGCGCAGCGCTGGGGACACGGGGATTCTCCTTCGATGTCGTATCCGTGTGAGGTGCAGGGGTTCAGTGCGCGCGGCGTGAGCTCTCGCGCACGATCAGCTCGGGCTCGTAGACGCGCTGCGCCGCGGTGCCGTCGGCGCGCGGGCTCGCCCCGTGCTCGATCGACTCGAACAGCAGGTCGACCGCGGCCGCACCGAAGTCGTCGTGGCGCGCGCGGACGCTGGTGAGCGGGATGAGGGATGCCTCGGCGAACTCGTTGTCGTCGTAGCCGACGAGTGCCACCTCACCGGGCACCGCGACCCCTCCGGCGACGAGCGCCTGCAGCAGTCCGAGGGCGAGGACGTCGTTGGCGGCGAACACGCCGTCCGGGCGCTCGGCCGCGGAGCGCGCCGCCAGGGCCGCCCCGACCGCGCGTCCGACGGCGATCGACCGCTCGGCGACCTCGATGACCTCGGGAGCGTCGACGGATGCTGCCGCCGCCGCACTGCGCACACCCTCGAGGCGGTCTGCCACCTGCTGCACGGGCAGCGGGCCGCCGACGAAGGCGAGGCGGCGGCATCCGTTCGCGATGAGGTGCTCGCCCGCCTGCCGGCCGCCCGAGACGTCGTCGATCGACACCGACGGCTGCAGCTCGTCGCGCGCTCGTCGGCCGACGAGGACCGAGGGCGTGCCGCGATCGCGCATCGCTGCGAGCCGCGCCTCGATCGGCTGGAACGACGACACCAGGATGCCGCGGACCTGCCGCTGCTCGAAGGCCTCGAGGTACGCGTCCTCGCGCTCGCGGTCGCCGTGGGAGTGGGCGAAGAACACCGTCATGCCGAGCCGCTCGGCGCGGTACTCGACCTCCTGGGCGATCTCGCTGAAGTGGGGGTTGCTCACGTCGGGTGAGAGGTAGCCGATGAGGCTGCTCACCCCCAGCCGCAGCTGGCGGCCTGCGCTGGAAGGCACGAAGCCGAGCTCGTCGATCGCCTCGGCGATGCGGCGCGCCCGCTCGGCCGACACGCGGTCGGGGTGGTTGAGATAGGCCGAGACCGTCCCCACCGCGACGCCGGCGCGGGCGGCCACCTGGCGGATACCGGGGCGCGACATGTCAGCGCCAGTCGTGCTCGGCGACGAATCCGAGGCGATCGCGGATCTTGCGGGTCGACATGAGCGATTCGAACTCGCCGAGGTCGGAGGCGACAGGGGTGCCGGGGAACCAGCGGGCGGCGACCTCGCGGGACGGCTGCGCGTTGCCGGACTCCGGTGCCGCGACGTTGTACACCTCGAACCCGGGCTCGGCGGCCTCCAGCGCGAGGGCGACCGCGAGCGCCCCGTCGCGCGCATCGACCCACGAGCCGACGAGGTCGCGGCGGTAGCCGGGCTCGGCGGCCCGCTCGAACGTCGCGTACTCGTCGGACCCGACCACATTGGTGAAGCGCAGGGCGGTGATCGAGGTCCCGGGCGTCCACCCCACGAGCTGGGCGGCGATCGCCTCCTCCGCCACCTTGCCGAGGCCGTAGGTGTTGTTGGCGCTCGTGTAGGTCTCGTCGACGGGGAGCGACGGCGGCGCCTCGTCGAAGGGGAAGCCCATCGCCGTGATGCTCGAGGCCAGCACGATCGTGCGGATGCCGGCGCGATGCGCGGCGAAGAGCGCGTTGAACGACACGGTGACGTTGTTGTGGAAGGTCGCGGCATCGGGTACTACCCCGTTCACCGGGATCGCGGCGAGATGCACGAGGGCGTCGAGCCCGTCGTGGCGCGCGGTCACCGAGAGGAACGCGTCGAGCGTCTGCCCGAAGTCGGTGAGGTCGACGCGCGTGAAGCCGGGGCCCGGCGTCCCCGCGAGATCGAAGCCCGACACGACGTGGCCGTCGGCGCGCAGCCGCTCCACCGTGGCCCGCCCGAGCTTTCCTCCGCTGCCGGTGACGCCGATCCGCATGTCGTACCTCCGTGTACTCGCACCGCGACCGCAGCTTGAAACGTTTCGAATTCGGTGCGACACTCACTGTACACGTTGAAACCGAAACGTTTCAGTTCTCTCGGAAGGGACCCCGATGTCCGTCATCGTCGACGCACCCCGCATCGAACACCATCGCGAACCGCTCGGCATCGGAGAGCGGATGCCGCGCCTCTCGTGGCGCGTCGCCTCAGCCCCGTCGGGCTGGCGCCAGGCGTCGTACTCGGTCGAGGTCGATCGTGGCGGCGAGGTCACGACCTACGTCATCGACTCCGGTGAGCAGGTGCTCGTGGCGTGGCCCGCCGAACCGCTGCGCTCGCGGGAGATCGTCTCGGTGCGGATCTCCGTTCGAGGTGAGGACGGCGCGTGGTCTGCAGCATCCGCCCCCACCTCGCTCGAGGCCGGGCTCCTCGAGCACTCGGACTGGGTCGCGCGGCCCGTGGGGGCGACCCGCAACGAGAACCCGATGTCGGACCAGCGGCGCCCCTCGCTCGTGCGCCGCGGCTTCGACGTGCGGGAGGGACTGGTGCGCGCCCGCCTCTACGCGACGGCGCACGGCGTGTACGAGGCCGAGCTCAACGGCCGACGCGTCGGCGACGACACGCTCTCCCCGGGCTGGACGGTGTACGGCAAGCGCCTGCGCTACTACACGTACGACGTGACGGACCTCGTGGGGCGAGGCGCCAATGCGATCGGCGCGTGGCTCGGCGACGGCTGGTACCGGGGGCGCCTCGGCTGGCGTGGCGGCTTCCGCAACCTGTACGGCGACGACCAGTCGTTCCTCGGCCAGCTCGAGCTCACGTACGCCGACGGATCCCGCGAGATCGTCGCGACCGACCACTCCTGGCGTTCGGCGCCGAGCCCGATCCTCTCCAGCGGCATCTACGACGGCGAGGACTACGACGCCCGCGAGGAGCTGACCGGCTGGTCGGCCCCCGGCTACGACGACTCGGCGTGGGAGGGCGTGCAGGAGCGCCACCGCGACCCCGCGACCCTCGTCGCCCCGACCGCTCCCCCGGTGCGCTCCACCGAGGAGGTCCACCCGATCGCGGTGCTCACCGGGCCCAGTGGCTCGCGCATCCTCGACTTCGGCCAGAACCTCGTCGGCCGCGTGCGGATCCGCGTCTCGGGCGAGGCCGGCACCACGGTGAGCCTGCGCACCGCGGAGGTCATGCAGGACGGCGAGATCTACACGCGACCGCTCCGCGCCGCGCGATCGACCGACAACTACACGCTCGCAGGCGGCGAGGTCGAGCAGTGGGAGCCCCGCTTCACCTTCCACGGCTTCCGCTACGTCGAGGTCACCGGCTGGCCCGGCGACCTCGACGCCGATGCCGCGTCCGGCGCCCTCGTCGCCCGCGTCTACCACACGGACCTCGAGCGCACCGGCTGGTTCGAGTCCTCGGATCCGGCGCTGAACCGCCTCCATGAGAATGTGCGCTGGGGCATGCGCGGGAACTTCGTCGACATCCCCACCGACTGCCCGCAGCGCGACGAGCGGATCGGCTGGACCGGCGACATCCAGGTGTTCGGGCCGACGGCATCCACGCTCTACGACGTGTCGGGCATGCTGTCGGGGTGGCTGCAGGACCTCGCGATCGAGCAGCTGCCCGACGGCACCGTGCCCTGGTACGTGCCGGTGATCCCCGCCGACAAGGCGTGGACGCCGATGCGTCCGGGAGCCGCGTGGGGCGACGTGGCGACGCTTCTCCCGTGGACCCTCTACGACCGGTTCGGCGACGTGGGCGTGCTCGAGGCGCAATGGGACAGCGCCCACCGCTGGGTGGACCTGCTCGAGCGACTCGCGGGGCCCTCGCGGCTGTGGGACACGGGCTTCCAGCTCGGCGACTGGCTCGACCCGGCCGCTCCGCCGGACGACCCCGCCGACGCCCTCACCGACCGCTACCTCGTCGCGACCGCGTACTTCGCGAAGTCGGCGCGCACGGTGGCGCGCATGGCCGAGGTACTCGGCCTCGCCGACGAGCGGGCGCACTACGACGCGCTCGCCGACGAAGTGGTCGCCGCCTTCGAGGCCGCGTACGTGAACGCCGACGGCACCATGACCAGCGACGCGCAGACGGCCTACGCGCTCGGCCTGCAGTTCGACCTGATCACCGATCCGGTCAAGCGGGATGCCGCGGCCACACGCCTCGCCGACCTCGTGCACGCCGCGGGCAACCGCATCGCGACAGGCTTCGTCGGCACGCCGCTCGTCTCCGACGCCCTGAGCTCGGGCGGTCAGGTGCCGGCCGCCTACGACCTCCTGCTCGAGCGCGAGTGCCCGTCGTGGCTCTACCAAGTGGAGCAGGGCGCGACCACGGTGTGGGAGCGGTGGGACTCGCTGCTGCCGGACGGCACGGTCAACCCGGGGCAGATGACGTCGTTCAACCACTACGCGCTCGGCGCCGTCGCCGACTGGATGCACCGCGTCATCGGCGGGCTCGCACCCGACGCCCCCGGCTACCGCCGCATCCGCTTCGCGCCGCGCCCCGGCGGCGGGCTGACGTCGGCCTCGGCGCGCCAGCTCACGGCGTACGGCGAAGCGGCGATCTCGTGGCGCATCGAGGACGGGGAACTGCACGTCGAGGCGACGGTCCCCGTCGGCACCGAGGCGGTGCTCGACCTCGTCGGCGCCGACGAGGAGACGCTCGCTCCGGGCTCGCACACCCGCGTGGTGCCCCTGCCGGCGGGCGTCGCTCCGGTGAGCGCCGCGCTCCCCGCCTGACCCTCGCCGCCCCGCCCCTGGGGCACTCGGGCAGCCAAGTCACGCCGGTGCGCCGCACCCACGCCCGGCGTCTTGGCGATTCGCGCGCGGCGAGCGGACGAACGGGGCGCGATTTCGGATGCTGCGGCCCGCGGCATCCGAAATCCCCGGTCGCTGTGTGAATCAGCATGCCGCTCGCACTGGCGTTCTGCCCGGAGAGTGAATATCCTTTCGTTAGCGAATCCGAATACACACCTGGATCGCCACGATCGGAGACGCCGTGCCCCTGACGCCCTACACCCGGCCCGCGGACGGGCAGGTGCGCCTGCTCACGAAGGTCGCCCGCATGTACCACGAGCGCGGGGTGCGCCAGGCCGACATCGCGGCCGCGCTCAATATCTCACAGGCGAAGGTCTCGCGTCTGCTCAAGCGGGCCGAATCCGTGGGCATCGTGCGCACCATCGTCACCGTCGCCCCCGGCGTCTACGCCGAGCTCGAAGAGCAGCTCGAGGAGAAGTACGGCCTCGCCGAAGCCGTCATCGTCGACGTCGACCCCGAGGCCGACGAGGGCGAGCTCCTGGCCTCCCTCGGGGCAGGGGCCGCCGCGTACCTCGAAGCCACCCTCTCGGGCGCCGACCGGATCGGCGTCTCGTCGTGGAGCCAGACGATCCTCGCGATGGTCGACCGCATGCGCCCGTTCACGGTGCGCGGCGCGACCGAGGTGGTGCAGCTGCTCGGCGGCGTCGGCGCCCCCGAGGCCCAGAGCCACTCGAACCGGCTGCTCGGCGAACTGGCACGCACGCTCGGCGCGGAGCCCGTCTACGTGCAGGCTCCGGGGGTCGTCGGCGACCCGGCGATCCGCGACAGCCTGCTGCAGGACCCCTCGATGCAGGAGGTCGCGCGCCACTGGAACGAGCTCACGATGGCGATCATGGGCATCGGCAGCATCGAGCCGTCCGACGCCCTCGCCGCCAGCGGCAACGCCTTCGCCGCCGAAGAGCGCCAGGCGCTGCTCGATCAGGGCGCCGTCGGCGACATCTGCCACCGCATCTTCCGCGCGGACGGCTCGCTCGTGCGCGGCGCGCTCGACGACCGCATCATCGCGATCACCGTCGACGGCCTCCGGCGCATCCCGCGCCGCGTCGGCATCGCCGGCGGCGAGCGCAAGCTCGAGGCGATCCACGGCGCCCTGGCCGGGGACTGGGTCACGACGCTCGTGACCGACCTGCGCTCGGCCGAGGCCCTCGCGGAGCGCTGACCGACCGGGCTCCGCTCGCTGCGCCACCCATTCCTCGCGCGGTGTCGCTCCCGGGCCTTCCTCCCGCGCGACGCCCCGCTCAGCGACTGCGGCGACGCGGGTCAGCGCACCTGGAGCGACTCCGCCAGGCGCTCGACGCCCAGGCGCGGGCTCGTGAGCACCGGAACAGCGACAGAGACGGCCTCGGCGGCGGAGGCCATGGATGCCTGGGCCAGCACGATCACGTCGGCCTCAGCGGCGCCCCGCTCGATGGCGGCGGCGACGAGGCGATCGTGGGTCGGGCGGTCGCCGCCCGCCACGGCCGCGAACGCGCCTTCGATGACCTCGCTCGTGAACTCCGGGTCGACGCCGGCGAGCGCCGCGCGCTCCTCGAGCAGTCCCAGGGTCGGGCGGCACGTGGTCGCCAGGGTCGCGAGGACGCGGATGCGGCGACCGCTCCGGACCGCAGCATCCGCCATCGCCTCATCCACGCGGAGGACGGGCACGCCTGCCGCCGCGGCGGCGGGCGCGGCGAGCTCGGAGATCGACGAGCACGTGAACATCACGGCATCCGCTCCCCCGGCCACCGCTGCGCGCACGAGGTCGTCGATCCGCTCGGGCACCGAGTCCACGCGCGCCTCATCTGCGAGATCAGCCACGATGCGGTCGTCGAGATAGTTCACGACGGTCGCGCCGGGGAGGAACTCCGCCGCCAGCGCGCCGAACGGCGCGATGTTGACGGCTCCGGTGTGGAGGAACGCGATGCGCGGCGCGGAGGAGCTCATGCACCCAGCCTTTCAGCTTCTCAGCCCTTGAGGGCGCCGCCGGACATGCCGGCCATGATCTTCTTGTTGAGCGTGAGGAACAGGATCAGCAGCACCACGATGTTGATGCTGACGGCAGCGAACAGCGGGCCGTACTGCGTCGACCCGTACTCGTCGCTCAGGCTCAACAGGCCCACCTGGATCGTCGCGAGTTCGGGACGGGTGGTGAAGGTCAGGGCGATCAGCAGATCGTTCCACACGCTGAAGAACTGCACGAGGCCGATCGTGAGGATCGCGTTCTTCATCATCGGGACGCCGATCACGAAGAACGATCGCAGCGGGCCCGAGCCGTCGACGGTCGCGGCCTCGAAGATCTCGCGCGGCACCGACCGGAAGTACGTCGCCATGAGGAACGTCGTCAGCGGGAGCCCCATCACGGTGTACGTGATGATCAGCGGCCACAGCGTGTCGGTGATGCCGATGCGGAAGTACGTGATGAACAGCGGCACCAGGATCATCTGACCGGGCACCATGATGCCCGCGAGGATGTAGAGCAGGACGCCGTTGCGGCCCTTCCAGATCATCACCTCGAGCGCGTACCCGGCGGCGACGCCGATGAAGACGATGAAGATGACCGACGGGATCGTCACCAGCACGCTGTTGAGCCAGTTGCGCGCGACGTTGCCGTTGGTGAGGGCGGTGACGTAGTTGTCGAAGTTCCACGTCTCGGGAAGCGACAGCGCGGGGTTCGAGAGGAACTCGGACTGCGTCTTGAACGAGCCGAGCACCATCCAGACCTGCGGGTACAGCACCACGACCATCAGGACTGCGACGAGGATCCAGACGGGCAGGCGGCGGATCGCCTTCACCGCGGTGCGCTTGGCGCGGCCCGGACCGGGCCGCCGGACCGTCGGGGTCGCGACGGTCAACGCGGGCTTCTCGGTGTGCGTCAGAGTCATCTCAGACCTCCGCCTTGCGGCGCGACGATCGGAAGATCGCCAGGGTGAACACCAGGCAGAGCGCGGTGAGGAGGACGGCGATCGTCGAGCCGTAGCCGTACTCGGCGTACTCGAACGCGGTGCGGTACATGTACAGCGTCATCGGCGCGGTCGACGTGCCGGGTCCGCCGCCGTTGAGGGCGAGCAGGCTGTCGAAGACCTTGAGCGTCGCGTTGAGGCTGAAGATGATCGACGACAGGAGGATCGGCAGCGACAGCGGGACGACGATGTGGCGAACGAGCTTCAGGCCGTTGGCGCCGTCGAGACGGGCGGACTCGATGACCTCCTCGGGGATGTCGAGGAGTCCCGCGTAGAGGAGGACGGCGTAGAAGCCCATCGAGCTCCACAGCGTCATGATGATCGCCAGGGTCATCGTCCCCACGGTGGAGGCCAGCACCTCGACGCTCTCGCCGCCGAAGAAGTTGATGATGTCGTTGACCGGTCCCTGGTTCTCGCCGACGGCGACGAAGCTGCGGAACAGCAGCGCCACGGCGACCGTCGGGAGCACGGTCGGGAAGAACACGAACGTCCGCACGAGGGTCGATCCCTTGCGCAGGACGAAGACGTAGAGGAGGGCCAGGCCATAGCCGAGCGCGACCTGGCCGATCGTGGCGACGATCGCGAAGAACACGCTCACCCACATCGACTGCAGCGCGTTCGGATCGGTGAAGAAGGTGGCGAAGTTCTGAAGGCCCACCCACTCGAACCCGCGCAGCGAGTTGCCCTCGAAGAACGAGAGGCCGAGGGACCAGCCGACCGGCACCACCTTGAGCAGGGTATAGAGCACCAGGGCCGGTGCCAGCAGGATGAAGATCGTCTTCCGATCTCCGAAGATCGAGTTCATCTGCGAACTGCTTTCTCTGTCGAAGAGCCGGCTCCCCGGGCGAGCGCCCGGGGAGCCGGTACGGGGTCTCAGCCGTTGGCGTCGATGCTCGCCTGGAGCTGGCTCATGTAGTCCTCGGCGGTCATCTGGCCGGTCGTCAGCAGCGTCGCGTTGGTCGAGGCGAGCGAGTTGCTCTTCGAGTCCATCAGCGCCTCGAACCACAGTACGGTCTGGTCGATGTCCGCGATGCGCTCCTGGATCTCAGCGGTGTTCGCCGAGATGTCGGTCACGTCGCCGTTGACCTTGAAGCCCGAGATGACGCCCGCGTCCTGCAGCGCCTGCTGGCCGTAGTTCTCGGCGATGCAGCTGACCCAGTCGACGACCTTCGGGCCGAACTGCTCGGCGTTGATGATCATCGGCGCGCCGGCGTTCGCGGCGTACTGGTCGATCGAGCCCTTGCCGCCGTCGACCTCGGGGAAGGGCATGAAGCCGACGTTCTCGCCGCCGATCTGGTTGCGCTCGGGGTCGTTGATCGCGCTGAGCAGCCAGGATCCGTCGTAGGTCATCGCGGCCTTGCCGGTGAGGAACATGTTCGAGGACGTGTCGCCGTCGCGCGTCGAGAAGCCCTCGCCGAAGTAGCCGGCCTCGGCGTAGTCCGCGAGCGCCTGCGCGCCGGCGACGTACTCCGGCTCGGTCAGCTTGGCATCGCCGTCACGGACGGCCGCCATGGCGTCGGGGCCGACGTTGCGGAAGATGTACATGCCCATGATGCGCGTGAGGGGCCAGCCGGCGGCGCCCGCTTCGGTCATCGGGGTGATGCCGGCATCCTGCAGTGTCGCGGAGGCGTCGAGGAGGTCGTCCCAGGTCTGGGGCTCCTCGATGCCGTTGTCGGCGAAGATCTCCTTGTTGTAGAAGATGCCCTCGACGTTGTACTGGTAGGGCATCGAGTACATGCCGCCGTAGACCTGCTCGACGGTGGACGCCGCCGCGGGGAGCACGTTGTCCCATGCGCCGGATCCCTCGAGCGCGGCCTTGAGGTCGCCGACCAGTCCGGCCGCGTTGAGGTCCCCGTCGGGGCGGATGAGCGCGGTGCCCGCGATGGTGTGGGTCGGCAGCGCCCCCTGGCTGGCGAGCAGCGTCACCTTCTGGACGGTGTCGGCCTGGGCCACCTTCTGGTGCTCGAGCGGCAGGGCCTCGTTCTCGGCCTTGCAGGCGCCCTCGGAGAGAGCGGTGAGCTGCTCCTCCAGCACCGGGTTCTCGTTCGCCGTCATGACGGTGAAGGTCTCGGGATCGGTGCCGCCGGCACCGGCGCCGCCGCCGTCCGACGATCCGGTGTCGGGGGTGCCGCTTCCGGCACAGGCGGCCAGCGGCAGCACCGCGGCGAGTGCGATTCCCAGCGCCGCGATGCGGCGGCGGTTGCTGCGGGTGTTCATAGCGTCCTCCTTGACGACGACCATGCGGGTGAAAGGTACGACCACGACAGTAGGCACGATTTCGGTGTGTGTCAACAGTCAGTACTGAAATTCTATTCACTTTGAGACGATTCAGGCGCTAGACTGCATTTCCATGCAGCAATGCGAGAAGTTGCAGTAGTACCTCCTCTCACTCGGATCAGCCCCGTCTTGCCGCGACGCCGCCACGAGCACGAGACTGAACGCCACTCGGAAGGAACGACGATGACCGCCACCACCGCGACCAGGGCCCACGCCCGGCTGCGACCCCTCGGCGCCGACAGCGCGCGCTGGGCGAGCGGCTTCTGGGGACACGTCCACGATCGGACGCGTGATGTCACCATCCCCCAGATCTGGTCCTCCCTGAGCGATCCCGCCATCAGCGCGGGGCTCACGAACTTCCGCATCGCCGCCGGCCTCGAATCCGGCGCCCACGCAGGACCGCCGTTCATGGACGGCGACTTCTACAAGTGGCTCGAGGCGGCCATCGCACGCCTCGAGACGGACCCCGACCCCGAGCTCGCCGCCCGGATCGAAGAGATCGCGCGGCTGATCGCCGCGGTCCAGCGTGAAGACGGCTACCTCCACACGCCCACCCTCATCTCGACGCGCAACCACGAGGACGTCCTGGCCCTCGCCGACCGGTTCAACTTCGAGACGTACAACCTCGGCCACCTCATCACGACCGGCGTGCGCCACTACGAGGTGACGGGGTCGACCACTCTGCTGGACGCCGCCCGCAAGGCCGCGGCCTTCCTCGAGGACCTCGCGACCGACAAGCCGCTCGAGCTCGCCCGCAGCGCCATCTGCCCGTCGCACTACATGGCGGTCATCGACCTCTACCGCGCCACCGGCGACGAGCAGTACCTGCGTCTGTCGGAGGCGTTCATCCGCGTCCGCGACGACTTCGAGGGCGGTGACGACAACCAGGACCGCGTTCCCGTGCGCGAGCAGAAGGTCGTGGCCGGTCACGCGGTGCGCGCCAACTACCTCTATGCGGGCCTCGCCGACCTCGTGGCCGAGACCGGCGACGCCGAGCTGGAGGGGGTGCTGGAGAACCTGTGGCGCGACGTCGTCGACACGAAGCTCTACATCACCGGCGGTGCGGGAGCACTCTACGACGGCGCCTCCCCCGACGGCTCGCCGTGGCAGGACCAGATCAGCCGCGTGCACCAGGCCTACGGCCGCGCGTATCAGCTCCCCCACACGACCGCGCACAACGAGTCATGCGCGAACATCGGGCTGATCCTGTGGGGCGAGCGGATGCTGGCGCTCACGGGCGACGCGACCTACGCCGACGTCATCGAGCAGGTGGCCTTCAACAGCCTGCTGTCGAGCATCAGCCTCGCGGGCTCGGAGTACTTCTACACCAACGCGCTGCGGCAGGTGCGAGACCTCCCGTACCCGCTCCGGCGGCCGGGCGACACCGCGATCCACCCGGTGCCGCCGCCCCCGCCGTCGGACGAGCGGCTGCGCGAGCCGTACCTCAGCTGCTTCTGCTGCCCGCCCAACATCGCGCGCACGCTCGCCCGGTTCCACGAGCGCGCGGCGTCGATCGGCGACGAGGGCCTGTTCGTCCACCTGTACGGGGGCAGCGCGCTGGACGTCACGACCGACGACGGGAGCCGACTCGCCCTCCGCGAGGAGAGCGACTACCCGTGGAGCGAGCGGATCGCCTTCACCGTCACGGATGCCGCGGGCACCGGCATCCCGCTTCACCTGCGTGTTCCGGGCTGGTCGTCGGGAGCGACGCTCACCGTGAACGGCGAGGCGGTCGCCGCGAGCGAGCCGGGCACCTACACCCGCATCGAACGCGAGTGGCAGCCGGGCGACGTCGTGGAGCTGACGCTGCCGATGCCGGTGCGGGTGCTGCGCGCCCACCGCCTCGCCGAGGAGGCGACCAACCAGGTCGCCGTACGCCGCGGACCGGTCGTGTACTGCGTCGAGACCGCCGATCTTCCCGAGGGCGTCGTGCTCGAGCAGGTCGCGCTCCGGCGAGGCACCGCGCTGGCGCCGGCCGAGGCCGAGGTCGCGGGCCACCGTGTGATCGCGCTCGACACGGAGGCGGTCATCCTTCCCGGGTCGGACGAGGATGCCCTCTACGACGACCTCGCAGACACCGCGCTCGCAACGGCTCCTGTGCGATTGATCCCCTACTTCGCGTGGGGCAATCGCGGTGCCGGCGAGATGTCGGTCTGGCTCCCCTTGGCCTGGTGAGGCGCATGTCCTCGTCATCCTTCACGTCCCAGCACGTCGTCGCGACGTACATCATCGAGACCTCGCTGCCGCTTCGGCGGGCCGCCGAGGTGCTCGCCGGCGAGCAATCCACCGGGACGTTCGTCCGCGTCGAGCGTGAGTCCGACGACCTGCGCGCGCGCTTCGCCGCCCAGGTCGAGTCCATCGACGAGGTGCCCCTCACCGGCGCCTCGCCCCTGCCGGGAGCAGTCGGCGACCCCGCACTGCGGCGGCGCGCGCGACTGCGCCTGCGGTTCCCGCTCGACAACTTCGGCCCGTCGCTTCCGAACCTGCTCGCCGCCGTCGCGGGCAACCTGTTCGAGATCAAGGAGCTGGCGGCGATCCGCCTGGTCGACCTCGAGCTGCCGCCGGCGTTCGCCGAGCGCTACCCCGGTCCCGCGTTCGGCGTCGAGGGCACGCGCGGGCTGGTGGGCCGCCCCGAGGGCGCGCTCATCGGCACGATCGTCAAGCCCAGCATCGGCCTGTCCCCGGACGACCTCGCCGAGGTCGTCGGTCAGCTCGCCGAGTCGGGCATCGACTTCATCAAGGACGACGAGCTGCAGGGCAACGGGCCGAGCGCGCCGCTGGCGGCCAGGGTCGCGGCGGTCATGCCGGTGCTCGAGCGCTACGCCGACCGCACCGGCCGAAAGCCGATGTACGCGTTCAACATCACGGACGACATCGGGCGGCTGGAGGCCAACCACGACCTCGTCGTGGCCGCCGGCGGCACGTGCGTGATGGCGTGCATCAACCTGATCGGCCTGCCTGGCCTCGAGTTCCTCCGCAGCCACAGCAGCGTGCCGATCCACGGACACCGCGCGATGTTCGGCTCGTTCGGGCGCTCCGAGCAGGTGGGGATAGGGTTCCGAGCGTGGCAGAAGCTCGCGCGCCTCGCCGGCGCCGACCACCTGCACACGAACGGCATCAGCAACAAGTTCTACGAGACGGACGAACAGGTGCTCGACTCCATCGCCGCGGTGCGTGAGCCGCTGCTGGGGCTCACGCCCACACTCCCCGTGCTGTCGTCGGGCCAGTGGGGCGGGCTCGCGCACGCCACCTACGCCGCGGTCGGCACGACCGACCTCCTCGTGCTCGCCGGCGGCGGCATCCACGGTCATCCCGACGGCGCGGCCGCCGGCGTCGCGAGCATGCGCGACGCGTGGGCGTCGGCCGCTCGCGGCGAGAGCATCGACGACGCATACGAGAGCTCTTCCGCCCTCCGCCGGGCCGCCGAGCTCTTCGGTCCGGTCCGTGCCTAGAGCCGTCCGCGGCGCCGCCCTGTTCTACGGCGACGACTTCACCGGCAGCGTCGACGCGCTGCTGCAGTTCGCGCGGCGCGGCTGGACGGGACGGCTCTTCACGGGACTCCCGGATGCTGCCGCCCTGCGCCGCGCGGCGGACGAAGTGGACGTGGTCGGCGTGGCCGGAATCTCGCGTTCGCTCGCGCCCGACGAGATGGACGCCGAGCTGGGGCCGGTGCTCGCCGCGTTCGCCGAGCTCGAGCCGGCGATCGTGCAGTACAAGGCGTGCTCCACGGCGGACTCCGCGCCGCAGGTGGGCAGTCTCGGCCGCGTCGTCGAGCTCGGGCGCGAGACGTTCGGCGAGCGCCCCGTGCCGATGCTGTTCGCCCAGCCCGACTTCGGGCGGTACACGCTGTTCGGCCAGCACTTCGCCGCCGAGCGGGGCACGGTGTACCGGCTCGACCGGCAGCCGACGATGTCGCACCACCCCTCGACGCCGATGACCGAGGCCGACCTCGCGGTCCACATCGGCCGCCAGACGGACCTGCCCGTCGGCTCGATCCCCCTTGTGGCCTTCGACGATCTCGAAGCGCTGCTGCGCAGCGCCGCCGAGGCGGCGATGGTGCTCGACGCCCTCACCGACGAACATCTCGTGGCCGTCGGCGAGGCTGTCGCGGCGCTGCCCGCACCGGTGTTCGCCATCGGCTCGGGCGGTCTGTCCCACGGCATCGCTGCAGCGAACCCGCGTGGCGGCCCAGCCGTACCGGCATCGACCCCCTCGGCGGGGCCGGTGCTCGTCGTGTCGGGCAGCCGTTCGGCGCAGACGCGCCGGCAGGCGGATGCCGCGGCCGCCGCGGGCTGGCTGGTTCAGCCGCTGCCGCTCGACGGGCCCGGGCGGGAGGCCGTCGAGCCCGACGTGATCGCCGCGCTGCGCGCCGGACGCGGCGTCGTGCTCACGTCGGACGACGCCGACGCGACCTCGACCGGCGCCCGCCCCGTGCTCGAGGCGATCGCCGAGGCGGCGGCATCCGTCATCTCCGCCGTCGCCCGCGACGAAGCGGCGCGCCGCGTGATCGTGTGCGGCGGTGACACGTCCAGTCGCGTCACGCGCCTGCTCGGCGTGGAGTCGCTCTCGATCGCCGCGAACCCGTGGGGCAATGTCGTGCTGCTGCGGGCGCACGCCGCGGACCCCGCCATCGACGGGCTCGAGCTGCTGCTCAAAGGCGGGCAGGTGGGCGCCGACGCCCTGTTCATCGACGTCGCCGCGCTCGCCTGACGGTAGGTTGGGTCGCCGTGACCCGCTTCTCCGTCGTCCCGTCGTCGTACGTCTATCTCCGCCGAGGCAGGGCGGTGCTGCTGCAGCTGCGGCAGAACACCGGCTACATGGACGGATGCTGGGCCGCCGGCGCCGCGGGCCACGTCGAGCGCGGCGAGACCGCCGTCGACGCCGCGATCCGCGAGGTGCGCGAGGAGCTCGGGCTGTCGCTCGCGCCCGCCTCGCTGACGCCGGTCGCTGTCATGCAGCGCACCGCCGGCACCGACGACCCGATCGAGCAGCGCGTCGACTGGTTCTTCGTGTGCGACGAGTGGGAGGGCGAGCCCGAGATCCTCGAGCCCCGCAAGTGCGCAGAGCTCGCCTGGTTCGATCTCGACGCCCTCCCCGACCGCTTACCTGCCTACGAGCGCGAGGCGCTGGGCGCACTCCGCGCCGGCGCGGGCGCGACCCTGCTCGCACACGGGTTCTGACGCGACGCGCGAGAATCGGAGATCCCGCGAGTTTCGGATGCGGAGGCCCCGGATCCGTCCTATTCTCGCCAGGTCCCCGCGGTTCGCGCGGTGTGCGCCGGCGGAGGATTCAGCGAGCCTCGAGGCGCACGCTCCACGATGTGCGCTCGCGCGGGATGCGGTACTTCTCCGGAAGAGCAGGGCCGACGGATGCTGAGCCCACACCCTGCTGCGCGTGATCGATGTTGAGCCACACCCGACCCGAATCGACGAGGTCGTGCAGCTTGACGGCACGATCGAGGTCGTGCGACGTCCACCGGCGGGCGGTGAAGTCGAACTCAGGACGACCCTCGACCCGCAGGGTCGGGATGCCGGGAGCCGCGACCTCGAGCCACCGCGTCTGCACGTGGTTGCCGTTCTCCTGCGGCACCGGGTACGGCACCTGGAGGTCGTCGATCGACCGGCTGTACCGCCCGATGCGCGAGGCCTCGAACGAGTCGACGTACGTCTCGCCCGGGCCCCGACCGAACCACGTCACGCGCTCGGCGGCACCGGGAAGGCCGAACAGCAGGCCGAGACGCGGGACGAGGATGTCGCGGTGCATGTACGGGGTGTCGGTCCACGGCCCGACGAAGTCGGCGTCGACATCGAGCACGACGCCGTCGCCGTCGGGGGTCCATGTCATCGTCCAGGCGACGCCGTGCGGATGCGTGCGCGGCGCCGTGCGCCCGCTCGCCCGGAGCCGTCCGTCGACCACGTCGATCTCGTCGACGCGGTGCAGCAGCCGGTGCAGCATCGTCTTGCGCCACACGCCCGCGATGTTGTTGATCTCGCCCTGGCCGTGGTCGTTCTCGGTGGGCGCGCGGTACAGGTCGAGCACCGGGCCGTCGAGGTCGAGGTCGCCGAGCCGCACCAGGCGGCCCGTCGTCGCATCGAACGTGGCCGATCCGAGCCGGATCCCGCCGGCGGTTCGCGAGACATCCCGGGGCTGCGGGGAAACCACAGCACGCACGGTGTCTCGATCGGTCTGCGGTCTCCCGGCCTCGGCGTCTGCGTCCGCGGCCGCGGGCGCGGCCACCCCCTGCCCCCACGCGACGACGTGGCCGGCCGGAGCCCAGAGCTCGTCTGCGGCGAGCGCCGCCCCGACCGTGAGCACGGTGTCGCGGGTGACCGACGCGAGCGCGGTGGCGGCAGCATCCGGAATCGGGACCGCCACGGAATCCCCCGGCGCGAGCACGGGAACGGACAGCAGTCCGCTCGCGGCGACCTCGCCGTCAGCCTCGACGGACCACGGGAATGTCAGGTCGGCCGTGTCGGCGCTGTGGCGGTCGTTCACGATGCGCACCGCGTCGTCGCTCACCGTGATCCCGATGGTCTCATGCGCCTTCGCGAGCTCGACGAGGCCCGGGGTCGGCGTGCGGTCGCTGAACACCAGCCCGTGCAGGCTGAACCGGCCGCCGCGTGGCTCGTCGTCGACGTCGTCGCCGTGCATGACGAACGGCGCGCCGTCGTCGGTCACGGCGTTGAAGCCGTGGTCGATCCACTCCCACACGAACGCGCCGCAGAGGCGGTCGTGGGCGCGGATGATGCGCCAGTAATCCTGCAGCGACCCCGGGCCGTTGCCCTGCGCGTGCGCGTACTCGACGAGGAGGAACGGCAGGCCGCGCCGGCGCTCCTCGTCGGCTTCGGTCACACCCTCCGGCAGCGGCGCGACCCCGCCCGATTCGTCGAACACCATGCCGTGCATGCTCAGCCGCCCGCCTCGGGGCTCCGCGTGACGGCCGATCTCGTCGAGCAGCTCGAGCGACGGATACATGAGCGAGTAGAAGTCCGAGTCGCGGTAGCTCGGATCGCGCTCGTAGAGAACGGCGCGCGACGGGTCGCGTTCGTCGAGCCAGCGGCGCATCTCTGCGAAGCCGTCACCGGTCATGCTCTCGTTGGCGAGCGACCAGACGACGATGCTCGGGTGGTTCTTGTGCGGCTCGACCGTGCGGACGAGGCGGTCCATGACCGCGTCGCGCCACTCCGGCAGCGCCGGCGGGTTGTGCGCCCACCCCTCGTAGATGAATCCGTGCGTCTCGAGGTCGACCTCGACGATCACCCACAGCCCGTACTCGTCGCACAGGCGAAGGAACTCCGGATGCGGCGGGTAGTGGCTGGTGCGCACGGCGTCGATGTTGGCGCGCTTCATGAGCACGATGTCCTGGGTCATGGTGTCGCGGTCGAGCGTGCGCCCGGTGTCGGGGTGATGCTCGTGGCGATTGACGCCGCGGAACGTGACGGGCCGCCCGTTCACCGTGAACACGCCGTCGACGATCTCCACGTGCCGGAACCCGACGGCGAGCTCGACCGTCTCGCCGCTCGCGCGCAGTGCGCCGCGATACAGACGCGGCCGCTCCGCGCTCCACGGCTCGACGGCGACCGTCACGGTCTGGCCCGCGGGGACACGGATGCCGAGCTCGGGGATCTCGACGACCGCCTCGGTGGAGGCGTCCACCCGCAGCGTGCCCAGGCCCGTCACGGCGTCGTAGTCGGCGTGGACGAAGTGGTCGTCGATCGCCCCCGCGGGACGCGCGAGCAGCTCGACGTCGCGGAAGATCCCGGGGAGCCACCACATGTCCTGGTCCTCGAGGTACGTCCCCGCCGACCAGCGGTGCACGCGCACGCACAGCACGTTGCGGCCGGCGCGCACCGGCGCCTCGAACTCGAACGGCAGCCGGCTGCCCGTGGACCAGCCGAGCTCCTCGCCGTTCAGCCACACCTTCGCGCACGAGTCGACGCCGCCGAAACGCAGCACCGCCTCCCCGAAGCCGGCCTCCACATCGAAGACCAGCCGATAGTCGCCTGTGGGGTTCTCGGTCGGCATGCGCGGCGGATCGAGCGGGATCGGATAGGCCGTGTTCGTGTAGAGCGGCCCCTCCCCGGTGCCGAGCATGCGGCGCGCGGGGCCGCCGGAGAGCGGCGTGAACTCCTCGAGCACCCAGTGCGACGGCACCGGCATCGCGTCCCAGGCGGCGTCGTCGAAGTCTGCGGCCAGAAAGGCCTCGCCCGTCCCGGCCGCCGTGGGCGAGAGCCGGAAGCGCCACGACCCGTTGAGGCTCTGCACCCGGGCGTCGCCGACGGCGTGGGCTCGCGGCATCCGTCGCCCTGCTCCCGGTGAGGTGCTCTCCCAGTACGGGCCGGTGGAGAAGACAGCCGGCGATCCGCTAGTCTGCATGTCCATAGGAGCTTGCATATCCATTCTCTCTTGAATGCGATTGCAGTCTAGCTCAGCGAGGAGTTCCCATGGCAAGAAGCGCCGCCGCCGCGACCCTGCCGCCCGCCGCTGTTGCGGAGGGGGTCACGCACGTCGTGGCCGAGGCATCCCGCCTCAAGACCCGCGCCATCGACCGCGTCGCGTACGCGAGCGACGCCTCCCACTTCCTGCTCACGCCCGAGGCGGTGCTCGTCGCCGCCGACGCGGCCGAGGTCGGCCGTGTGATGCGCGAAGCCGGCCGCAGCGGGTCGCGGCTGACGTTCCGTTCAGGAGGCACGAGCCTCTCGGGCCAGGCCAGCACCGACGGACTCCTCGTGGACGTGCGGCAGCGATTCCGCCGCATCGACGTGCTCGACGGCGGCCGCCGCGTGCGCGTGCAGCCGGGCGCGACGGTGCGGCAGGTCAACGCCCGGCTCGCCCGGCACGGTTTCCGGCTCGGCCCCGACCCGGCGAGCGAGCTCGCCTGCACGATCGGCGGCGTCGTCAACAACAACTCCAGCGGCATGGCCTGCGGCATCACCGAGAACACGTACGAGACGCTCGACTCGCTCGTGTTCGTGCTGCCGTCGGGCACGGTCGTCGACTCGGGCGCGCCCGACGCCGACGCGGCGCTGCGGGCCGCCGAGCCCGATCTGGTCGACGGCCTGGCGCGGCTTCGCGAACGGGTGGTGTCGAACCCGCGGTCGGTCGAGATCATCCGCCGGCAGTTCGCGATGAAGAACACGATGGGGTACGCGGTCAACGCGTTCCTGGACTTCGACACCCCGGCGCAGCTGCTCGCACACCTCGTGGTCGGCAGCGAGGGGACACTGGCGTTCGTCGCGGAGGCGACCTACCGAACAGTGCCGATCCTGCCGCGCATGGCGACGGCGCTGACCGTCTTCCCCGATCTCGCGGCCGCGACACGCGCCCTCCCCGCACTCGTCGCGACGGGTGCGGCGACGCTCGAGCTCATGGATGCGACGTCGCTGCGGGTCGGGCAGTCGCTCGCCGGAGCTCCGCGCGAGATCACGGGGCTCACGGTGCGCGACCAGGCCGCGCTCCTCGTCGAGTTCCACGCGCACGACGACGACGAGCTCTCGGAGCTCGTCGCGCGGGGCGCGCAGGCCCTCGCCACGCAGCCGCTCGAGGCGGCAGCATCCTTCTCGTCCGATGCGGTGGCGCGCGCCGCCGCATGGAAGCTGCGCAAGGGCCTCTACGCGTCGGTCGCCGGCGCCCGCCCGAGCGGCACGACGGCGCTGCTCGAAGACGTCGTCGTGCCCGTCGACCGCCTCGCGCCGACGTGCGCGACCCTGCAGGCGCTGTTCGAGCGGTACGCCTACGACGACAGCGTGATCTTCGGGCACGCCAAGGACGGCAACATCCACTTCATGCTGACGGACCGCTTCGAGTCGGCCGATCAGCTCGCCCGCTACCGTGCGTTCACCGAGGACATGGTCGAGCTCGTGCTCGACGCCGGCGGCAACCTCAAGGCGGAGCACGGCACCGGCCGCGTCATGGCGCCGTACGTGCGGCGGCAGTACGGCGACGAGCTCTACGACGTCATGCGCGAACTCAAACGGCTGTGCGACCCGGCCGGCATCCTCAATCCGGGCGTCATCATCGACGACGACCCCGAGGCGCATCTGCGCAACATCAAGCTCGCGGACCCGATCGAGCCGGAGGCCGACCGCTGCGTCGAATGCGGCTACTGCGAGCCGGTGTGCCCGAGCCGCGACCTCACCCTCACGCCGCGCCAGCGGATCGTCACGCGCCGCGCGATCGCCCGGGCCGAGGCGTCCGGCGATCACGCACTCGTGCGCGAGCTGGAACGCGACTACGACTACGCGGGCGTGGACACGTGCGCCGTCGACGGCATGTGCCAGACCGCGTGCCCTGTCCTGATCAACACGGGCACCCTCGTGAAGCGCCTGCGCCGCGAGGAGGCCGGCCCGGTGGCGAACGCCGCGTGGAAGGGCGCCGCGCACGCGTGGTCAGGGGCGACCCGGGTCGCGAGCCTCGGCCTCACGGTGGCCGACCGCCTCCCGGCGCCCGTCGTCACCCTCGCCACCGACATCGGCCGCGCCGTGCTCGGTGCCGACACGGTGCCGCGCTACTCGGACGATCTCCCCCGAGGCGGACACGCGCGCTCGCGCCTCGGGACGACCGTCGGCACCGGTGACGAAGCACCTGTCGCCGTCTTCCTTCCCGCCTGCGTGAACGCGATGTTCGGGCCCGCCGGCGACGGCGTCGGGGTGACCGAGGCGTTCCGCCGGCTCGCCGAACGTGCGGGCGTCCGGCTCGCGGTGCCCGACGGCGTCGACGCGCTGTGCTGCAGCACCCCCTGGACCTCGAAGGGACATGCGGGCGGGCGCGAGGTCATGGCCCGCCGGGTGGCCGCATCGATCTCGGACGCGACGCGCGGCGGCGAGCTCACGATCGTGACGGATGCCTCGAGCTGCACCGAGGGGTTCCTCCACCTGCTCGCCGATGCCGGCGTCGACGCCCGTGTCGAAGACGCCGTCGCCTTCGCCGAACGCGTGCTGCTTCCGCGCCTGGACGAGGTGGCGCCGCTCGTCGGCTCTCTGGCGCTGCACCCCACGTGCTCGTCGACCCAGCTCGGTCTGGACCCCGCCCTGCGCCGCGTCGCCGAAGCCGTCGCCACGGAGGTGATCGTGCCGGACGCGTGGTCGTGCTGCGGCTTCGCCGGGGACCGCGGGATGCTGCATCCCGAGCTCACCGCGTCCGCCACGGCTTCCGAGGCCGCCGAGGTCCGGGCCCTGGGCGCCGACGCGCACGCATCGTGCAACCGCACGTGCGAGCTGGGCATGACGCGCGCGACGGGAGCCGACTACCGCCACGTGCTCGAGCTGCTCGAGGAGGCGACCCGGCCGTAACCCGGTCCGGCCGAGAGGCCGACCCGCCCCGCTCCGGGAGGGGAGGGGGAAGAAGAGGGAGGAAGGGAGTGCGGGGGCGCTGGCACGCGCCGGGAAGAGTGCAGCGGGAACGAGGGGGGACTTCGGGGCCGGTCAGCCGGCCGTGGACTCCCGCACGACGAGCTCGGGCTGGAAGCGCACGGTGCGCGGATGGTCGCCGCCGGGCTCTTCGAGATCCTTGAGGAGCAGGTCGACGGCGGTGTACCCGATGAGGTGGGCCGGCTGGCGGATCGAGCTCAGCGGCACGACGGTCGCCGACGCGAAGTCGATGTCGTCGTAGCCGATCAGCGCGATGTCACGCGGCACCTGCACGTCGGCCATCAGCGTGAACGCCTGCAGCGCCCCGACGGCGAGCAGGTCGTTCGCGGCGAACACGGCATCCGGCCGGTCGGCCGCGGCGCGTCCGCGGAGGAGCTCCCCGGCCTCGCGCCCCTGCAGCACCGACAGCGCCGACATCTCGACGACCTCCAGGGTCGCTCCGTCCACCTCGGCGACGGCGCGACGCGCGCCCTCGAGCCGGTCCGCCACCTGGCGGATCGTGCGAGGACCGCCGATGAACGCGATGCGCCGGCGCCCGGTCGACAGCAGGTGCGAGACCGCGAGGTAGCCGCCCTCGACGTCGTCGACCGACACCGATCCGAACGCCTGCTCGGAGTCCTCGTGGTCGACGAGCACCACCGGGACCCCGCCGGCGTGCAGCCGGGCGAGTCCGGCGAGGTCGCCGTCGACGGGCGTGACGAGCACGCCGTTCACCCGCTGCTCGCGGAAGAGATCGAGGTAGGCGTCCTCGCGGTCGGAGCGCTCGTCGCTGTTGCCGAGCAGCACGCTCATCCCCGCCTCGGCGGCGCGGTCCTCCGCACCTCGGGCGACCTCGGCGAAGAACGGGTTGCCGGCGTCCAGCACGATCAGCGCGATGCTGCGGCTGCGACCGGCTCTGAGCTGCCGGGCGGCGTCGTTGCGGACGAACCCCAGCTCCTCGATCGCCTGCGTCACACGCTCGACGGTCGCGGGCGACACCTTCTCGGGTCGATTGAGCACGTTCGAGACCGTGCCGACGGAAACGGATGCCGCAGCCGCGACATCGCGCACGCTCACCACCATGACGCCCCCAGGAGTTCCTTCCGCTGTCCGTGAGTGTAGGGCACTGCCGGGGAAGCGGTCGCCCGCTCCCCCGGGTGCGCGCCGACGCCCGGGGGTCTGGGGCGAGGCCCCAGCAGGCGCGGCCGCTCAGGCATCCGCAGTCGCCCCCTCGCGCTCTGCCGAGAGTTCGGCCAGGCGCGCGGCGATCTCCTGCTGCGTCTCCGGGCCGGCGTGCATGAACAGCGCCTCCCCGAGTTCGCGGGCATCCGACCACTTCGTGTGGGTGCGGAAGCCGTGCGCGGCCTCGGGGCTCGACGCCTCGAGCACCTGGCCGATGGCCTCGTAGGCCTCGAGGTCGTCGATGACGGCGGCGAGGGTCGAGTCCAGACCGATCCGCGAGGCGGCGGCCGCCGGCGCGGTGTCGGCGACCTCCCACTCGTGGGCTCCCGAGCCGACCTCGAGCTCACGCCCGTCGGGCAGCACGACGACGGCGGTCGTGTTCGGCGGCACGGTCGCCTCGACGCGGACGACGCCGTCCTGGCGCGACCACCCTGCACGCGCGGTGCCGTACGGCGTCAGGTGCTCGGCCCACGCGTGGTCGAATTCGGCGAGCGGGCGCGGCTGGATGCGGATCCGCTCGTATCCCGGCGCATCGGGCGCGAGGCCCGCGACGACGCGATGCAGCCAGTCGCCGACGGCGCCGAGCGCGTAGTGGTTGAACGACGTCATCTCGCCCGGGTTGATCGATCCGTCGGGGAGCATCGAGTCCCACCGCTCCCAGATGGTGGTCGCGCCCATCGTCACCGGGTAGAGCCACGACGGGTTCTCGGTCTGCACAAGCAGGCGCCGCGCGGTCTCGAGGTTGCCGGTGCGGGTGAGGGCGTCCTGGATGATGGGCGTGCCGACGAAGCCGGTGCTGATGCGGTAGCCCGACAGTCGCGTGAGCTCGGCCAGCCGTGCGCCGAGCACCTCCTGCTGGTCGGCGGGGACGATGTCGAAGACGATCGCCATCGCGTACGCGGTCTGCGCGTCCGACATCATGCGCCCGGCGGGCGTCACGTACTCCGCCAGGAACGCGGCGCGCACCTCCTCCGCGATCTGCGCGTACTCCCGGGCCTCGTCGTCCTTTCCGAGGAGCGCGGCGGCGCGGGCCACGGCGTCGGCCGACCGGAAGAGGTACGCCGACGCCACGATGTCGGCATCCGTCTTCGCATTCGCGGGCAGGTGCGGCGGCGCGTCCGGGTCGAGCCAGTCGCCGAACTGGAACATCCCCTCCCACAGCCGGCGGGGGCCGGCCAGACGGATGAGCACGTCCGCCCAGCCCTTCATGCTCGGGTACTGGCGCTCGACGGTGGCGACGTCGGCGTAGCGCTCGTGGAGCACCCACGGCACGATCGTGGCGGCATCGCCCCACGCTGCGGCGGGACGGGCGACCCCGAGCGCGTTCGGCACGACGAACGGCACCACGCCGTCGACCTGCTCGAGCGCGAGGTCCCGCAGCCACGAGTCGAGGAAGCCGCGCACGTCATAGAGGAACGAGGCCGTCGGCGCGAACACCTGGATGTCACCCGTCCACCCCAGGCGCTCGTCGCGCTGCGGGCAGTCGGTCGGGAGGTACAGGAAGTTGCCGCGCAGGCCCCAGAGGATGTTCTCGTGCAGCTGGTTGACGAGGGGATGGGATGCCTCGAACCAGCCCGTGCGCTCCATGTCGCTGTGGATGACGACCGCGGTGACGGCGGAGGGGTCGAACTCGCCCGGCCATCCGTCGACCTCGGCGTAGCGGAAGCCGTGGAAGGTGAACTCCGGCTCCCATTCCTCTGCACCGCCGCCCGCGAGCGTGTAGTGGTCGGTCGCGGCGGCGGCGCGCAGCGGCCGCGTGCCGAGCTCGCCGTGCTCGAGCACTTCCGCGTGCCGCAGCGTGATCACGGCGCCCGCAGGACCCGACACCCGGATCCGGAGGCGGCCGACCAGGTTCTGGCCGAAGTCGAGGACCGTCTTGCCGCTCGGGGTGGTGATGACCTCGCGGACCGCCAGGTCTTCGATACGACGCACGAACGGCGACACCCGGGCCTCGGGCGTGCGCAGAGCCTCGAGCTCGGCGACGGGCGCCCAACCGCCGGCGGCGTAGCCCGCTTGAGCGAAGCCACGACCTTCTCGGTCGACGAGGGCGAGACGGGCGTCGTAGTCCTCGCCCGCGTACAGCCCGCTGGCCGTGATCGGTCCGCTGGACGCCTGCCACGAGGCATCCGTGACGATCCATCGTCGCGACCCGTCGGCGTACTCGATGAGCAGCTGACCCGCGAAGCGGGGCTGGTCGGCGTAGAGGGGACGCGCGTTCTCACGGAAACCGAAGCTCTCCGTCGCCCACGCGCCGGCCAGGCGCACGCCGATGGCGTTGCGGCCCTCCGCGAGCAGACGCGTCACGTCGGTGGTCTCGTGGATGGTGCGGTGCGCGTACGGCGTCCAGCCCGGCTTCATCACCTGGTCGTCGACGTCGACGCCGTCGATCGCCACCTGGTACACGCCGAGCGCCGTCGCGTAGAGCGTGGCGCGCGCGACCGGACCCGTCACGTCGAACTCGGTGCGCAGGTACGCGGGCTGCGCGTTCTCGGCGGGCTCGGCGAGGCCGATCGTCACGGCCTGCCACTCCCCCTCCGCCAGGAACCCGGCGACGATGCGCCGGGGCTCGCTCCAGTCGCCCGCGGCGCCGTCGACGCCGGTGACCCGCACGCGCAGCGAGACCTCCTCGCGCGCGGCGAGCGGCGGGAACGGCCACGCGATCCGCGTGGAGGCACGGCCGTCGACGCGGTGCGACGACACCTCGCCGGCACGCGTGACCTCGACCTCGGCGCCCGACTGCAGCCAGCCGGGGGTGTCGGTCTCCGTGCGCCAGCCGATCTCGGGGGTCGGCGAGGCGACGACGTCGCTGCGGTACGGCGCGTCGATGACGATGTGGGGAACGGGGCCGCTCATGGCACTCCTTGCGGGTCTGGTGTGTGGGGGCTTCGGTGGTCTGGTGACGGATGGCGCGATCAGGCCGGGACGACCGCGCCGGGGGTCGCGACGGCGGGCGCGGTGACCGCGATGCGGTGCGTGCCGTGGCCGAGCTCGGTGGGGGCGGGAGCACCGTCGAGGGTCACGGCGGAACCGGCCGTCACCGGCAGGTCGAGCACCGCGCGCGATCCGAACGGCACCTCGAGGGTGGCCTCGAAGACGTCGCCGTCGACGCGCCAGTCGATCGCGAGGCGCCCCTGCGGGGTCTGGATCGACGCCGAGGCGTGCTCGAGCCCCACGGCCGGGCGCGGAGCCACGTGCACGGTGCGGTACCCGGGGTCGTCGGCATCCGGGGCGAGGCCCGCCACGGTGCGGTAGACCCAGTCGATCATCGCGCCGTACGCGTAGTGGTTGAACGAGAGCATGCCGGTCTCGTCCTCGGAGGCGTCCTCGGTGGGCAGGGCGTCCATCGCACCGGAGTGGATGCTGCCGTCGGGAAGGATGGCATCCCAGCGCTCCCACACCGTCGTCGCGCCGCGGTCCACCTGGTACAGCCACGACGGCGCGTCCCGGCGGAGCAGCATGAGGTATGCCTCGTCGAGGTGGCCCGACCGCGACAGCGCGAACAGCACGAGGGGCGTGCCGAGGAAGCCCGTCGCGATGCGGCCGTTCTCGCGGCGCACGTTCGCGGCGAGGGCATCGGCGATCTCCGCGCGTCGCTCGGCAGGAGCCAGGGCGAACTCGAGGGCGATCGCCGCGCCGCTCTGGGTGAGGATCGCCTCCTCACCCCAGCGCTCGAAGGTCGCGGCACCGACGCGGTCGGCGAGGGCCTCGTAGTCGGCGGCGCTGCCGGCGTCACCGAGGATGCGCTCGGCGCGGGCGAGCAGCCGTGCCGACCACGAGTAGAACGCGTTCGAGACGAAGTCGCTCGAGACCTTCGCCTCCCACGGCCGCTCGCCGGGGGCGTCGGGGTCGAGCCAGTCGCCGAACTGGAAGTCGCCGCCCGGCAGCACCACGCCGTCGCCGGCGCGGCGACGCAGGTGCTCCACCCAGCGCCGCATGCTGCTGCGCTGACGATCGAGCACCTCCGTGGAGCCGTACGACTCGTAGACGGAGAGCGGCACGATGGTGGCGGCATCCGCCCATCCGGCCCGGCCCATGTTCTCGGTCGGCACACCGCCCATCAGCATGTCCTGCGGCCGGATGATGTCGGGCACGACCGCCGGCACACCGCCGGAGTCGGTCTGGTCGATCTCGAGATCGCGCAGCCACGACATCCAGAACGACTCGGTGTCCATCAGGGTGTTCGCCGTCGCGGCGAACGCCTGGGCGTCGCCGGTCCAGCCGAGGCGCTCGTCGCGCTGCGGGCAGTCGGTCGGCACCGACACGAAGTTGTCGCGCTGGGACCAGAAGACGTTCGAGTGGAACCGGTCGAGCGCCTCGTGCGACGACGAGAACGTGCTGCGCGGCGCGAGGTCGCTCGAGATCGCGACCGCCGTCGCCGAGACGACCTCGGCGCCCTCGACATCGGCGTAGCGGAAGCCGTGGAACGTGAAGGCGGGCTCGAGCGTGTGCTCGCCGTCGCGGTCGAGCGTGTAGACGTCGGTGGCCTTGGCCGACCGCAGCGCCTTGACATGCAGGTCGCCCGACGGTTCGAGCACCTCGGCGTGGCGCACCGTGACGACATCGCCCGCGCGGCCGCGCACGACAAGGCGCACCCAGCCCGAGAGGTTCTGGCCGCCGTCCAGCCGCGTGCGCCCGGCGTGCGAGGTCGGCGTCATCGGCAGCTCGGCCACGACCCGCACCGGCGGCGCGGAGCGCGGCTCGAAGCGCGCGGCGTCGATGTCGACGACGGATGCCGCGACCCAGTCCTCCCCGGCGAATCCGAGCTCATGCACCGCGGGGTCGTCCAGACGCAGATCGGTCACCGTGCCGTCGTAGATGCTGGCGCTGCGGAGCGGTCCGAACCCGGTCCGCCACGAGGCATCGGTCTTCGCCACGACCTCGCCGTCGGCCTCGATCTGCGCGAGCGCGCCGGTGCGGTCGCCGTAGATCGCCTGTCGCCGGGCGAAGCCGAAGCTGCCGCGGTACCACCCGTCGGCGACGGCGAGGACGATGACGTTCGCGCCCTCGCGGAGGAGCGCCGTGACATCGAGGGTGTCGATGACGATGCGCTCCTGGTACGACGTCCAGCCCGGGGTCAGCAGGGCGTCGGTCGCGCGGACGCCGTTGATCCATGCGTCGACGAGCCCGAGGGCGGTCAGGCGCAGCCGGGCCGCGCGGGGCACGCGATCGAGCGAGAACTCGGTGCGCAGGAGCGGGACCGGCCCGTCGGCAGCAGTGTCGGCGCCGATGACGGATGCCTCGAGCCCGGGGCCGTCGACGCCGGCTTCGACGACGAGCGGCTCGCTCCAGTCGCTCCACCCGGTCGACGTCGCGACCCGCACCGCGAAGGCGCGCCGCTCGCGGGGGGCGAGCTCGACCGGGACCACGATGCCGACCGTTCGGGAGTCGGCGACCGGCTCCGCTGGAGTGGGCTCGGCGCCTTCGGCCCCCTCGGCCAGCTGGTAGCCGACGAGGCGGGCATCGGGATCGTCGCTCTCGGCGCGCCAGCTCAGACGCAGCCCGGTACGCGGGACGCCGAGCAGTCCGCGGCCGTGCTGGCAGCGCAGCCCCACGACCCGAACGGCGGTGTCGACTGCGGTGGGAGAGGGAAGAGCCGTCATGGCTGTGTCCTTTCGGGGGTCGGCCGCGTCGCCGACCCGCTCGACAATCGTGAAACGATTCATGGTTCTTGTCAATCGAAGTGTAGACCGTTACACGATCGTGACGGATCAGTTCGGATCCCACTGTTGACCCCGCCCGCGAACGGACGTACCTTACGAGGGTTGAATGGTTTCAATGCCACCCGGGCAGCGACTCTCTCAACGCAGCACCAGGGAATCCGGCAGCGTGGGCGGACCATCCGCTCGGCTTTACAAGGAGGTAAAGATGAAGAGCTCTTCCACCCGGAGAGTGCTCCTCGCGAGTGCAGGCATCGTGGCACTCGCCGTGCCGCTGGCCGCGTGCAGCGGCGGCGGCGGTTCCAACGACGGCAAGGTGGAGATCAGCTATCTCACCCAGAGCGACGACGCCAACACCAACCAGGCGAAGGCGCTCATCGCGGCCTTCGAGAAGGCCAACCCCGACATCACCGTCAAGCTCGAGACGCAGCCCGGCGGGACCGAGGGCGACAACCTCATGAAGACGAAGCTGTCGACGGACTCGATGAACGACGTCTTCCACTACAACTCGGGCTCGCTGCTGCAGGCACTGAACCCCGACCAGACGCTCGTGAACCTCAGCGACCAGGACTGGGTCGACGGGCTCACCGACGACTTCAAGGCCGTCGTCTCGACCGACAACGGCCTGTACGGCGCCCCCTGGGGCACGTCGTTCGCCGGCGCGGTGCTCTACAACAAGAAGGTCTACGAGCAGCTCGGCCTCGAGGTGCCCACGACATGGGACGAGTTCATCGCCAACAGCGAGAAGATCAAGGCCGAGGGCGGCGGCGTCGCCCCGATCCTGCAGTCGTTCGGTGACACCTGGACCAGCCAGCTGTTCGTGCTCGGAGATTTCGCGAACGTGTCGGCGGTCAACCCCGACTGGGCCGAGGAGTACACCGCCAACGACCCGAAGGCGAAGTACGTCGAGGAGCCGGCGCTGGCTGGTTTCACGCACGGCCAGGAGGTGTTCGACAAGGGCCTGCTGAACGAGGACTTCGCCTCGATGACCAACGCCCAGGCGATGGGCGCGCTGGCGACCGGCGCCGGCGCGCAGTACCCGATGCTCTCGGCGACGATCTCGGCGGTGCAGCAGGACTACCCCGAGAACGTCAACGACATCGGCGTGTTCGCCCTGCCGGCGGCCGACGCGGCCGACACCTCGATCACCATGTGGCAGCCGAACGCGATCTACATCGCCAAGACGACCGAGGGCGACAAGCTCGACGCCGCCAAGAAGTTCGTCGCGTTCGCCAACTCCGACGAGGGCTGCCAGGTGCAGAACGAAGGCGGCTCGATCGCAGGGCCGTACGTCACCAGCGCGTGCACCCTGCCCAGCGACGTGCCTGACCTGGTGAACGACATCCAGGCCTACTTCGACTCCGGCAAGACCGGCTCGGCGCTCGAGTTCCTGTCGCCCATCAAGGGACCGAACCTCGAGAACATCACGGTCGCCGTCGGATCCGGCATCACCGGTGCCGAGGACGGCGCGGCGCAGTACGACGAGGACGTGAAGAAGCAGGCGCAGCAGCTCGGGCTCGAGGGCTGGTGACCCGACCCGGGATCCACTGAGATCAGGTAGCACAGGGGCCGGCGGCGGCACGCCGCCGGCCCCTCTTCACACCGGACCTTCACAAAGGAGTGATCAATGACGACCGCAGTAGCGCCGACCGGAGCGGCCCCGCCGGCCACCCGGCCGGGCAAGACAGATCCGAAGCGCAAGGGCATCCGCAGCCCCTACCCCAGCTGGTTCTACATCCCGGCGGCCGTGCTGTTCATCGTGTTCTTCGCGGTGCCCACGTTCGCCTCGTTCTACTTCTCGCTGACGCGCTGGACGCTCTTCGACGTCCAGTTCATCGGCTTCGACAACTTCGTGCAGTTCTTCCAGGAGCCCCAGCTGGTGCAGGGCTTCATCAACACCTTCATCTACGGCTTCGTCACCTCGGCAGCGAAGGTCGTCCTCGGCCTGGCGCTCGCCCTGCTGCTGACGGGCCCGACCCTGGGCCGCGGCTACCTGCGCGCCGTCGTCTTCTTCCCGGTGCTGGTCTCGACGATCGGCGTCGGCCTCACCTTCAAGGCACTGCTCGACCCGTTCCACGGCGTCGTGAACAACGTGCTCGGCTTCTTCAACCTGCCCGAACCCGGCTGGTACACCGACCCGAACCTGGCGCTGCTGACCGTCGCCGGGGTGGACATCTGGAAGGGCGTCGGGATCGCGACGCTGATCTTCATGGCCGGCATCGTCGCCATCCCGCACGAGTACTTCGAGGCTGCCCGCATGGACGGCGCCGGCGCGTGGTCGGTGTTCCGCAACATCACCCTGCCGCTGGTCCGCCCCGCCACCGCGACCGTCATCATCCTGTCGCTCATCGGCGGTCTCCGAGAGTTCGCCATGATCTGGGCGATGACCAAGGGCGGCCCCGGGTTCTCCAGCGACGTGATCGCGTCCGTCATCTACAAGCAGTACCAGGCCGGCTTCTTCGGCCTGTCCACCGCCGGCAACGTCATCCTCTTCCTCGTGGTCACCGCGATCATGGTGCCGGTGTCGTGGTTGCTGAACAGAAGGGAGGCGGAGCTGTGACCGTCACCGAGACCCTCACCACCGCCGACGCGCGCAAGCTCCGCGGCGGCCGCGCCCCGAAGGGCGATCGACGCCCGATGACGGTGCGTCGCTGGATGCGGAAGTACCTCGTCGGGATCATCGCGATCATCGTGTCGATCGTGGTCTTCCTCGTGCCCTTCATCTTCGTGTTCCTGCAGGCCTCGAAGAGCTCGCAGGAGGCGGGGCTGATCCAGTTCAGCTTGCCCACCGAGTGGCAGTTCTGGCCGAACTTCCTCGAGACCGTGCAGAAGAACGACTACCAGGTGCTGTGGGCGTTCCTCTGGACCACCGTCATCACGGTGTTCAGTTGCGCGATCATGGTCGTGTTCGCCGCGATGGTGGGCTACGTGCTGCAACGCAAACGCTCGCGGCTGAACCCGGTGATCAACTTCTTCGTGCTCGCTGCGCTCATCGTGCCGCCGGCCGTCGTCCCCACCATCTGGGTGCTCCAGGGTGTCGGGCTGTTCAAGACGATCCCCGGCATGGTCCTGATCGAAGCGACCTTCGGACTCGCGTTCTGCGTCCTGCTGTTCCGCGCGTTCGTCGCCACCATCCCCAAGGAGCTCGACGAGGCCGCCATCATCGACGGCGCAGGACCCATGCGACTGTTCTTCGGCGTCGTGCTCCCCCTGCTGAAGCCCGTGATCGTCACCGTCATCGTGGTGCAGGCGGTGTTCGTCTACGGCGACTTCCAGAACCCGCTGTACTTCCTGCCCGGCAACGACTACCCCACGGTCCAGCTCGGCCTGTACAACTTCCAGAGCCAGACCGTCAGCCAGTTCAACCTGCTGTTCATGTACATCCTGCTGACGACCATCCCGCCGCTCATCATGTACATCTTCTTCAACCGGCAGATCGTCGCGGGCATGACCAGCGGAGCGATCAAGGGGTGATGGACGGTGGCTTCACCAGAACTCCGCGGGCACGGTGCCCCGGAGCCAGGCGAGTTCGTTGTCGCGGATGAACGTCGACAGCGCCTCGTCCGGGGTGAGGCCACCGCCGACCCAATCGTCGAGGATGCGGATGAGCTCGGCGCCGGACTCGGCGTCCGGGTCGTCCACGACCCGACTCCACACCTCGACGAACCCCGCAGGCGTGGGAACGGATCGCACCAGCCTCGAGACGTACTTTGGGCCGGGAAGCATCACCCGGTCCGCCGCGAGTGCCGCGCGCGCGGCAGCCAGCGCCAGGTGGAGTCCGGCGTGGCGGCGGAGGAATCCGTCGCCGCGCTCGACCGCCTGGCGCAGGAAGTAGCCGCCGTACAGGTGGGCCTGCGCGACGAACGAGCGAACGCGTGCGTCCCACACCTCGTCCGGAAGCTCGACGATGCGGGCGATCGTCTCGTCGAGCCCCGGGAGCACGGTCCAGGCCAGCCGGGCGCCGAGGAAGGATGCCCGCGTCGGGTCGTCGGCCTCGTCGACGGCGGTGGCGAGATACGACGGGCTCACGAGCTTGATGTCGATATACGAGCCGGGGTAGTCCAGATCCTGACGCTCGATCCAGGCGTAGCGACCCTGCGCCGTCTCGGCGGCGAAGCGGTCGTCGTCGACGACGAGGTACACATCGACGTCGGAGCCCTCGCGCTCCCGGCCCTGCGCGACCGATCCCACCAGCACCACGCCCAGCACCCCGGGCTGTTCGCGCACGGAGTCCACGTACGCGGTCAGTGCCCGCTCCTGATGCTCCACTCGTGCTCCCTCGCCTCGAATCCGCTCCCACGCTATCGACACCGCGGTGCGCAGCGCGTACGATTCCGAGGAAAACGCTCTCCCGCTTGCGGACAGCACCCGGAGCGTCTATCGTTGAAACGATTCATCGACGGCGGCTCTCCGCCGCAACCCCCGCCCATCCGAGGAGCGAGCCACCCATGACGAGCGCGACCGCGACGAAGCGCGTCTGCTTCCAACTGACGGTGCGACCCGAACTGCTGGACGAGTACATCGCCCGCCACACCCCGGTGTGGCCAGAGATGCTCGCCGAGATCGCCGCCTCGGGTCGCCGCAACTATTCGCTCTTCCTCGGCGAGGGCGGACGCCTGATCGGCTACTACGAGACCGACGACGACGAGGCCGCACAGGCCTACCTCGCGGGCTCCGACGTCGCCGCGCGCTGGGAGGCCGAGATGGGCCGCTTCTTCGTCGGCCTCGAGGGTCGGCCCGACCAGGCGGCCACCCCGCTGACCGAGATCTTCAACCTGCACGACCAACTCGCCGCCGCCCGGGGCACGGCGACCGACACCACCGAAGAAGGCACCGCATCATGACGACGCTGTCACCCGACATCCAGTCCGCGCTCGAAGGCCAGGGCATCGAGCTGCCCAGCTGGGCGTTCGGCAACTCCGGCACGCGCTTCCGCGTGTTCACGACTCCCGGCACCCCGCGCGACCCGTACGAGAAGATCGCGGATGCCGCGCAGGTCAACGCCTACACGAAGCTCGCGCCGAGCGTGGCCCTGCACATCCCGTGGGACAAGGTCGACGACTACTCCGACCTTCGCCGTCATGCCGAAGACCTCGGCGTGAGCCTCGGCACCATCAACTCCAACACCTTCCAGGACGAGGACTACAAGTTCGGGGCGCTCACGCACCACGACGACCGCATCCGCAACAAGGCGATCGACCACCACCTCGAGTGCATCGACATCATGGATGCCACCGGCTCGCGCGACCTCAAGATCTGGCTCGCCGAGGGCTCGAACTACCCGGGGCAGGCCGACATCCGTGCCCGCCAGGACCGCCTGCAGGACTCGCTGCAGAAGATCTACGACCGGCTGTCGGACGAGCAGCGCCTCGTGCTCGAGTACAAGTTCTTCGAGCCGGCGTTCTACCACACCGACGTTCCGGACTGGGGCACCTCCTACGCCCAGGTCGCGAGCCTCGGCGACAAGGCGATGGTCTGCCTCGACACCGGCCACCACGCGCCCGGCACCAACATCGAGTTCATCGTGATGCAGCTGCTGCGCCTCGGAAAGCTCGGCTCGTTCGACTTCAACTCGCGCTTCTACGCCGACGACGACCTCATCGTGGGCGCGGCCGACCCGTTCCAGCTGTTCCGCATCATCTTCGAGGTGGTGCGCGGCGGGGGCCTCAACAACCCCGACGTGGCGTTCATGCTCGACCAGTGCCACAACGTCGAGGACAAGATCCCCGGGCAGATCCGCTCGGTGCTCAACGTCCAGGAGATGACCGCCCGGGCGCTCCTCGTCGACCGCGACGCCCTCGCCGCCGCGCAGCAGGCGAACGACGTGCTCGCCGCGAACGCCGTCTTCATGGACGCGTTCTACACCGACGTCCGGCCGGCGCTCGCCGAGTGGCGCGAGTCGCGCGGACTCGCGGCCGACCCGATGGCGGCGTACGCGGCATCCGGTTACCAGCAGCAGATCGCGGCCGACCGCGTCGGCGGCACGCAGGCCGGCTGGGGCGCGTAACCCGCCGACTGCGCCCACTGGGGCTTCGCCCCGGCCCCCCGGCCGCTGACGCGGACCAGACCCACCGGGGGCGTGGGATGCCGATCCCCGCGCCCCCGGTGCACCACCAGATCGGCAGCTCCGCAGTCAGAAACTGCGAAGCCGCACGATCGGAAGCCGCAGAAAGTGACTGCGGAACAACGATGTGAAGGACCGACATGAGCGAGCCCTACTCCGCCGGCGACGGACTGGTGCGCGTCTACCCCGCGCGAGAGCCGAACGGCACCGGTCTCGTCTGGGCGCACGGCGGCGGGTTCGCCGGCGGCGACCTCGACATGCCCGAGTCCGACTGGGTCGCGCGGCAGCTGTCGGCGCGGGGCACGACGGTCGTGTCGGTCGACTACCGCCTCGCACCGGCTCAGGAGCAGTGGGATGCCGCGGGTCGCGCGCGCAGCGGCCACCACTACCCCGCGGCATCCGACGACATGCTCGCGGCGTGGTCGTGGACCGTCCAGCGCGCCGACCGCCTCCGGGTCGACCGGGGCCGCCTCGCGATCGGCGGCACGAGCGCCGGCGGCAACCTCGCCGCAGGCGCCGCGCTGCGACTGATCGAGCGACGCGCGCCGCTTCCCGCGCTCGTGCTGCTCGCCTACCCGACGCTGCTCGCCGTGCAGCCCGCACCGGGTGCCGCGCTGCGTGCCGCGCTCGACGCCCAGCCCGAGGCCGATCGCTTCGGCCCCGCTGCGGTGCTCGGGATGTACGAGAACTATCTCGGCGGCCCGGTCGACCGTGCGCCCCTCGGCGCGATCCCCGGACTCGCCCGACCCGTCGACCTGGTGCAGTTCCCACCCACCTTCATGGTCAACGGCGACGTCGACGAGCTCCGGGTCTCGGGTGAGGCGTTCGCCGCGTCGCTGCGCGCCGCCGGGCGCCCGGTGGAGGTCGTGACCGAGCCGGGCACCGACCACGGCCATCTGAACCGTCCGCACGAGCCCGCGGCATCCGTCACCATCGCGCGTCTTGCCGCCCGCCTCGCCGCCCTCCCGCTCCACACGCCCGCTCCCGCCCCGCCCACCTCCCGCACTCTCCCCGCGACTCGCCACGACACGCCGGTGGCCTGACCTGCCGCTCGGCGTGTCTCGGCGACTCGAAGACACAGACCACACACGAAGGAACGCATCATGACCAACCCGGCCGTCACGGACCTGATCACGCGGTCGAACCGCCTCGGCGCCGACCCGAAGAACACGAACTACGCCGGCGGAAACACGTCCGCCAAGGGCACCGAGACCGATCCGGTCACCGGTGAGCCCGTCGAGCTGCTGTGGGTCAAGGGCTCGGGCGGCGACCTCGGAACGCTGAAGGAGTCCGGCCTCGCAGTGCTGCGCCTGGACCGCTTCCGCTCGCTCGTGAACGTCTACCCGGGTGTAGACCGCGAGGACGAGATGGTCGCCGCGTTCGACTACTGCCTGCACGGCAAGGGCGGCGCCGCCCCCTCGATCGACACCGCGATGCACGGCCTCGTCGACGCGAACCACGTTGACCACCTGCACCCCGACTCGGGCATCGCGATCGCGACCGCCGCGGACGGCGAGGAGCTGACCGCGAAGATCTTCGGCGACAAGGTCGTGTGGGTGCCGTGGCGTCGCCCGGGCTTCCAGCTGGGCCTCGATATCGCCGCGATCAAGGACAGGAACCCGCAGGCGATCGGCACGATCCTGGGCGGCCACGGCATCACCGCGTGGGGAGACACGTCGGAGGAGGCCGAGCAGAACTCGCTCTGGATCATCGAGACCGCCGCCGCCTACATCGCCGAACACGGCGAGGCCGAACCCTTCGGCGGCGTCCGCGCCGGCTTCGAGGCGCTGCCGGAGGTCGAGCGCCGGGCGAAGGCCGCCGCGCTCGCCGCGACGATCCGCGGGCTCGCGTCGACCGACAAGCCGATGGTCGGGCACTTCACCGACGCCGCGGTCGTCACCGACTTCCTCGCGTCCGAGCGCGCCCCCGAGCTCGCCGCGCTGGGCACCAGCTGCCCCGACCACTTCCTGCGCACCAAGGTCAAGCCGCTCATCCTCGATCTGCCGGCCGACGCCTCGATCGAGGAGAGCATCGCGCGCCTCCACGAGCTGCACGAGGCCTACCGCGCCGACTACCAGGCCTACTACGACGCGCACGCCACGGCCGACAGCCCGGCGATCCGCGGCGCCGACCCGCTCATCGTCCTCATCCCGGGTGTCGGCATGTTCTCGTACGGCGCGAACAAGCAGACCGCCCGCGTCGCCGGTGAGTTCTACATCAACGCGATCAACGTGATGCGCGGCGCCGAGTCGCTCTCGACCTACACCCCGATCTCCGACGCCGAGAAGTTCCGCATCGAATACTGGGCGCTCGAAGAGGCGAAGCTCCAGCGCATGCCGAAGCCCAAGACCCACCAGGGCCGTATCGCACTCGTCACGGGCGCGGCATCCGGAATCGGCAAGGCCATCGCGACCCGCCTCGCCGCCGAGGGCGCGTGCGTCGTCGTCGCCGACCTCGATCTCGAGAAGGCGCAGGCCGCCGCGGCAGAGCTCGGGAACACGGATGTCGCCATCGGCGTCGCCGCGAACGTCGCCGACGCCGACGCGATCCAGGCCGCCTTCGACGCGGCCGTGCTCGCGTTCGGCGGCGTCGACCTCGTCGTCAACAACGCCGGCCTGTCGCTGTCGAAGCCGCTGCTGGAGACCACCGAGAAGGACTGGGACCTGCAGCACGACGTCATGGCGAAGGGCTCGTTCCTCGTCTCGAAGGCCGCCGCGAAGATCCTCATCGAGCAGAAGCTCGGCGGCGACGTCATCTACATCTCGTCGAAGAACTCCGTCTTCGCCGGCCCGAACAACATCGCGTACTCGGCGACCAAGGCCGACCAGGCCCACCAGGTGCGCCTGCTCGCGGTCGAGCTCGGCGAGCACGGCGTGCGCGTCAACGGCATCAACCCCGACGGCGTCGTGCGCGGCTCGGGCATCTTCGCCGCCGGCTGGGGCGCCAACCGCGCCGCGACCTACGGCGTCAAGGAAGAGGACCTCGGCCAGTTCTACGCGAACCGCACCATCCTCAAGCGCGAGGTCGTGCCCGAGAACGTCGCCGACGCGGTGTACGTCCTCACCGGCCCGGAGCTCAGCCGCACCACCGGCCTGCACATCCCCGTCGACTCCGGCGTCGCCGCCGCGTTCCTGCGATGACAGAGGCCACCGGCGGGGTCGTCGCGGCCGTCGACCTCGGCGCGACCAGCGGTCGCGTGATGCTCGGCTACGTGGACGACGGGATGCTGCGCCTCGAGCAGGTGTCGCGATTCCCCAACGGTCCTGTGCCCGGGGCCGACGGCGAGCTGCACTGGGACTTCACGACGTTGTACCGGCACATCGTGGAGGGCCTCACCGAGGCGCTTCGTCGAGAGCCAGGCATCGCGAGCATCGGCATCGACTCGTGGGCCGTCGACTACGGTCTGGTGAACGGGCAGGAGCTGCTCGGCGAGCCGTTCCACTACCGCGACGAGCGCACCGCGCGGGGCGTCGAGCTGGTGCACGCGCGCGTGCCGTTCGGCGAGCTCTACCGCCGCAACGGGCTGCAGTTCCTGCCGTTCAACACGCTCTATCAGTACGCGGTCGAGCCGGGGCTGCGAGACGCGAGCTCTGCGCTGCTCGTTCCCGACCTCGTCGCGTTCCTGCTGACCGGTGCGCGTGTCGCCGAGCGCACGAATGCGTCGACGACCGGCCTTGTCGACGTCCGCACGGGCGAGTGGGACCTCGAACTCGCGGCGCGGCTCGGGATCGAGACATCCGTCCTCCCTCCCCTGGTCGATCCCGGCGTGGTGCTGGGCACCCTGCACGGAGAGGCGCGCGAGCGCGTGGGCGCGCCGCTCGAGGTGGTCGCGGTCGGCTCCCACGACACGGCGTCGGCCGTCGTCGCTGTGCCGCTCAGCACCCCCGACGCGGCGTACATCTCGTGCGGCACGTGGGGTCTCGTCGGCGTCGAGCTCGACGGACCCGTCGTCAGCGACGCGGCCCGCGAGGCGAACTTCACGAACGAGGGTGGTGTGGACGGGCGCGTGCGCTTCCTCCACAACGTGACGGGCCTCTGGCTGCTGAGCGAGGCGGTGCGCACGTGGGAGGCCGAGGACGGCGCGGCGATCGATCTTCCGGCTCTGCTGGATGCTGCGGCATCCGTCTCCGGCGACGTCCCCCTGTTCGACGCCAACGACCCGCGCCTGTCCGCTCCGGGCGACATGCCCGCCCGCATCGCGGCGGTGCTCGGCGAGGCCGGCGCACCCGCACCCGCGACGCGCGAGGCGTTCGCCCGGACGATCGTCGAGAGCATCGCGCAGGCCTTCGCCGACGCGGTCGCGACCGCCGGCAGGCTCACCGACCGCGACATCGACGTGATCCACATCGTCGGCGGCGGCGCCCTCAACAGGCTGCTGTGCCAGGCGACGGCCGACCGGTCGGGCCTTCCTGTGCTCGCAGGACCGGTCGAGGCGACGGCCCTCGGCAATGTGCTCGTCCAGGCGCGCGCGCACGGCTGGTTCGGCCCCGACGCGACCCTCGAGGACCTGCGGCGCGTGGTCGCGGCATCCGTGTCTCCCGACCGGTACGAGCCGCGCCCGTGACCGGCTACGCAGCAGCGTTCGACTGGGCGCGACGGCACGTGGAGGCGGAACGCCTGCCCAGCGCGGTGTTGGGCATCGCGACCGCCGACGGAGTCGTCGCGCTCGACGCGTTCGGCGCGACGGACGGACGGGCTGCACAGGTCGAGGATCCGTACTGGCTGTTCTCGGTCACCAAGGTGCTCACCGGCCTCACCGCGGCACGCGCGATCGAGCGCGGTCTGCTCACGACCGAGACCCCCCTCAGTGCGGCGCTTGCCGAGTTCGGAGCGGGCCGCGACGACGTCGTGCGCCTGCGCCACCTCGCGAGCCACACCTCCGGCATCCGCGAACCCACGCTCGACCCCGCCGAGGGGCTGCGCGCCGCACTGCTCGCGCCGGGCCGCGACTTCGCCGCCGGCACGGCCTCGCGCTACTCGACGGTGGCGTTCGACGGCATCGCCGAGCTCGTGCGCCACACCACCGGACGCACGTGGGATGCCGACGTCACGGAGTGGGCTGCCGCGCTCGGCGCGACCGGGTTCACGCTGGACCCGGCCGTCGAGCCGCACACGGTCGTCGATGCAGAGCGTCTGGGCCTGGACATGCGGGGTTTCGCGAGCCACCGCAACCCCGGCGCGGGCATGATCGGCACGGCGGGCGATCTCCTCGCGCTCGGATCGGCGCTGCTGCGCATCGGGCAGGGCGAGGCCGGCAGCGTCGTGCAGCCGGCGACTCTGGCGATGATGTGCCGTCCTCTCACCCGAGACATCCCGCGTCTCGAGCCGTATCCCGCCGAGCGTGGCCAGGACTGGGGCTTCACCTTCAACCTCCGCACGCGCGCTCCGGGACTCATCGACCGAGACGTCTACGGCCACGCGGGCTGGGCGGGCACGGAGTTCTGGGTGCACCCGGCGGCGGGCGTCGCCTGGGTGCTGCTGACGAACCAGGCCGAGCGGCCGGGCGTCGACGCCGACGAGCTCGACAACGCGGTCGTCGCCGCGCGCTGAACCCCCTCAGCCCGAGGGGGCGCGCGTGGACGTTCGGACCTTGAGCTCGATCTCGAAGATCTCGTGCATCGGCTCGGTGCGGCCGGCGATGCGTTCCAGCAGCATCTCGACAGCACGGGCGCCCATGGCCTCACCCGGTTGGTGCACGGTGGTGAGGCCGAGCCCCGGATGCGAGGCCATCGGGACGTCGTCGTAGCCGACGACGGCCAGCGGCACACCCGCCTCGCTCGCCGCGCGCATCGCGCCGAACGCGAGCTCGTCGTGGGCGGCGAAGACGGCAGTGGCGGTGGTCCCGTCGGCGAGCATGCGGCGCACGACCTCCGCCGATGGCCCCTCGCCCTCGTCGGTGCGCCAGACCATGGCGCGCTCCCCGAGCCCTGCGGCGTCCATCGCCGCCTCGTACTCGCGCAGACGCACCCCGTGCGGGAACGGCTCGAACGCGCCGGACTCGTGCAGAGTGAGGTGCGCGATCCGGCGGTGGCCGAGGTCGAACAGGTGCTGCATCGCCGCACGGGCTCCCGCGGCGTCGTCGCCGGCGACGACGTCGTACCGATCGGAGGTGTCGTGGCGCCCGAACATGACGACGGGGACGGAACCGGAGATCCGCTCCAGCCCCGCCTCGTCGACGCGCGGTGACACCGCGATCACGCCGTCCACCTGACGGTCCACCAGCGCCTCGAGCGCCCGCAGCCCCTCGCGCGATCCGGCTTCGGCGGGAGCGATGATGAGCTGGTACGGCGTTCCTTCGAGGGCGCTCGTCGCACCCCGCGCGATCCGCGCGAAGAAGTGGTTGGCCAGATCCGGAAGCTCGATCCCGAGTGTGTAGGTGCGCCCGCGCATCGCCCGTGCCGCGATCCGCGGACGGTAGTTCAGCTCTGCCATCGCGGCCGTCACGCGCTCGCGCATCCCGTCGCTCACACCGTAGGCGTTGCGCAGCACCTTCGACACGGCGGCGCGAGAGACGCCGGCCGCCCGCGCGACGTCTTCGATCGTCGCGTGGCGCGGCGGTGGGGCACCCGTCATGCTTCTCCTCGTCGATGCAGGTCTGCAGGGCAAACGTACCCCGGTGCGCCGGGAAAGCGTCGTCCGCCCCGCGGCGGCGCCACGGGGCGGACGGGTGGTCCGGGGGCGGCCCATGCAGTGCCGCCCCCGGTGTCTCAGCGCAGGTCCTTGCGGTTCACCTGGACGACCTCGCTGATGTTCCCGCTGTGGTCGGTGACGCGGAACGAGACGGTGCTCTTCGCGTCGACCTGCAGCGGACCCGTGTACGGGGCCCATGCCGAGGCATCCTGCTTGTTCTTCTGGGTCGAGTACTCGATCAGGGCGACGCCGCTCAGCTCGTCGGTCGCTGCGACGACGACCTTCTGGCTGCCGTTGAGCGTGATCGACGCGATCTTCGGTGCGACACGGTCGACGAACACGTCCTGCGTGAGCGGCAGGTCACGCGACGACGATCCGACGGCGAAGCTGTACTCGCCGTCCAGCACGGTCCACTCGTCGGCGTCCACGTCCCAGATGGAGAAGGGCTGGTTGCTCGCCGTCGAGTCGACGACGACCTCGACCCGGGTGCTCGCACCCGCCGCGAGTTCGACGCGGTCGAAGCCGACGAGCCGCTTGCCCGGCTCCTCTGCCGCCTCGGGCAGCGTCAGGTAGACCTGCGGGATCTCCGCCCCGGCGCGGGCGCCGGTGTTGGTCACCGTGAACGACACCTTCGACAGCACGTCGCCGGTCGCCGGGTCGTCCACGTGGTCGACCGCCAGGTCGCTGTACGCGAACGAGGTGTACGACAGGCCGTGTCCGAACTCGAACAGCGGCTCGATGCCCTGGGCGTCGTACCACTTGTAGCCGACCTGGAGGCCCTCGGTGTAGTTCACCTGGCGCGCCTCCGTCGACCCAGCGGGCCGGGTCGTCGATCCGTTGGAGAAGATGCCGGGGTAGCGTGCCGGGTCGCTTCCGGTCGGCGTGTCGGCCACCGACTTCGGGAAGGTCATCGGCAGCTTGCCCGACGGGTTGACATCACCCCACAGGAGCGCCGCGAGGGCGGGGCCCATCTGCTCACCGGCGAACCAGTTGCTGAACACCGCGTCGACGTCGTCGATCCACGGCATCTCGACCGCGGTTCCGCTGTTGAGAACGACGACGGTGTCGTCGTTCGCAGCGGCGACGGCCTGCACGAGCGCGTCACCGTTCGAGTCGAGGTGCAGGTCCGCCGTGTCGGCGAACTCGCCCGTGCGGATGTAGCCGAAGACGATGGCGACGTCCGCTTGGGCAGCGGTCACGGCGACCGAGGCGAGGTCGGCGCCGTTGTTGTACACGACGCTTCCGCCTGCGGCTTGGACGCGCTGCGTGATCGCCGTGAGCGGATCGACGACGTTGGCGCAGTTGAGCACGCCGCCCGCGCCGAATCCGCCGGCCGAGCATGCCTGCGCGGAGCTGATGCCATTGGTCGGCGTCTTCGAGGCGGTCGGACCGACGACCGCGACCGTGAGCGGTCCGTCACCGAGGGGCAGGATGCCGTCGTCGTTCTTCAGCAGCACCGCACTCTCCTCGGCGAGCTCGCGCGCCAGAGCGCGGGAGTCGTCCGTCGCGGTGACGGGCTTCGAGGTCGCGGGGAGCGGGTGGTCGAACAGCCCCTCCTTGATGTAGGTGCGCACGACCCGGAACGCGGCCTCGTCGATGCGCTCCTGGGTGACCTCGCCCGCGGCGAGGGCCGCGTCCAGGCGCACCGGCGTGAACCAGATCGGCCGGTTGAGCTCCTGATCGAGGCCCGCCATCAGCGAGGGCCCGGTCGAGTGAACCGAGCCGAAGTCGCTCATGACGTAGCCGTCGAAGCCCATCTTGTCGCGCAGGCTCGTCGTGAGGGTGTCGTTCTCGCACGACCAGACGCCGTTGATCTGGTTGTACGAGCACATCAGGCTGTCGGGGTCGCTCTCCTTGATCGCGATCTCGTACGGCAGGTCGTACACCTGGCGGAACGTGCGCTCGTCGATGTTCGAGGAGCTGTTGTTACGGTCGAGCTCCTGCTCGTTCGCAACGTAGTGCTTGAGGTTCGCGATGACCGGCTTGTCGGGGCTGCTGCCATCCTCGATGCCGCGGACGTTCGCGGCGCCCATGAGGCCGGACAGCAGCGCATCCTCGCCGAAGTACTCCGCGTTGCGGCCCGAGAGCGGGGTGCGGCCGCTGGCGACACCGGGGCCGAGGATCACGTTGCTGCGGTTGTCGAACGCCTCGTTCGCGTGGATCGCGCCTTTCTGCTCGTTGAGCTCGAGGTTCCAGGAGGCAGCGATGGCGATGGGCCCCGGCCATGCGGTGGTGCCGGCTTTGCCGTGCGCACCTTCGGCGCCGTTGGAGTAGATCACGGTCGGCGTGCACTCCACCTGCACGGGGTAGACGACGCCGCCCGACCACGTCGTCTGCTGCGGGCTGTTCGCGGGCTGCTCCACGAGCCAGCGGTACTTCTGGTGCTGCGAGCTGGCGGCCAGCAGCGCCTCAGCCCGCTGGTCGGCGGACTTCGAGGCGTCCATCCAGGGGACGGTGGTGCAGTCGGCGGCCGCAGCGGGTGCCGCCAGGGCGACCGTTCCGCCGGCGGCGATCAGTGCGGCGCCGAGCAGAAGCGCCGTCGTACGTCTGCGGGCGCGCGGATTTCGCGCGAGCTTGGTGGATCCAGAAGACATCATCGTGCTTTCCTCTCCCTTGAGGTCGATCCGTAGATCGCTCTACGTTTTGTAGACCGCTCTACGGTGACACGTTTCATCATCGAACGTCAAGGAAACTTTCAGCAGATTCAGAAGTCGCGTCGTGGAGTCCGTCAAGCCCCGGCCGGCGGCATCCGTCCCGCGCTAGCGTGACCGGCATGGACGAACGGCGAACCGACGACCAGGCCCCCGAAGGCGACAGCCCGCTGGGCGGAGACGACACCACCGAGGAACAACTCGAGGCCGACAACCCCGTCGAAGAGGAGACGCTCCAGACTCTGGACCCCGACAACCCTCCCGCCTGAGCGAGACAAGGTCTGGATCGGCGTCAGATCGCTAGATAAGCTAGCTATATGACGCCGAGTTCGAGACGCCGCTGGGCGGGGCTGGTATTCATCAGCGTCGCCGTCGCGCTCATCATCGTCGACTCCACCATCGTCAACGTCGCGATCCCCGCCATCGTCGACGACCTGGGGATCACGTCCAGCGAGGTGCAGTGGGTGCAGGAGGCCTACACCCTCGTCTTCGCGTCGCTGCTGCTCGTGTTCGGCGCGCTCGCCGACAGATGGGGACGACGACGGATGCTGCTCATCGGCGTCGTCATCTTCACCCTCGCCTCCGTCGGCGCCGCACTGGCGACGACGGGCGGGCTCCTGATCGGGGCGCGCTTCATCCAGGGCATCGGCGGGGCCATGATGCTTCCCACGACGCTGTCACTGCTCAACGCGACGTTCCGAGGACGCGAGCGGGCCATCGCCTTCGCGGTCTGGGGCTCGACGATCGGCGGTATGGCGGCCGTCGGGCCGCTGCTCGGCGGCTGGCTGACGACCGAGTTCTCCTGGCACTGGGCGTTCCTCATCAACGTGCCACTCGGCATCGCCATCGTGGTCGGGGTGCTGCTGACCGTGGACGAATCGCGCGGCGATGCCGCGTCGATCGACCTCTTCGGCGCGCTGCTGTCGGTGATCACCGTCGGCGCGCTCGTCTTCGGCCTGATCGAAGGACGCACCTACGGCTGGATCACGACCGACAAGCAGCTCACGATCGGCGGATGGACCTGGCCGTGGGACGTCTCACCCGTCGCCGCGGCCTTCGCCATCGCCGCCCTCGGCGTCGTGTCGTTCATCTGGTGGGGGCTGCACCGTCGTCGGGTCGGCAAGCCGACGGTCATCGCGTTCGGGCTCTTCCGCATCCCGTCGTTCCGCAACGGCAACATCGCGGCGATGGTGGTCTCGCTCGGCGAGTTCGGCCTGATCCTCGCACTGCCGCTGTGGCTGCAGTTCGTCCTCGGGTTCGAAGCCGTCCAGACCGGCCTGATCCTTCTGGCCCTGGCCATCGGCTCCTTCGCCGCAAGCGGACTGGCGGGGGCCCTCAGCGGACGCGTGGCACCGGTGTGGATCGTGCGCGTCGGAATCGTGGCCGAGATCATCGGCATCGCAGCGGTCGGGTTCATCATCGAGCCGGACGCGTCGTGGGTGCCGCTCATCCCGGCACTCTTCGTCTACGGATTCGGCGTCGGACTCGCCACCGCGCAGCTCACGGGCGTGGTGCTCGCCGACGTGCCGACCGCCGAGGGCGGTCAGGCATCGGGAACCCAGTCGACGGCGCGCCAGCTCGGCGCGGCGCTCGGCATCGCCATCCTCGGCACCATCCTCTTCTCGACGACCTCCGCCGTCCTCACGGCGCGCCTCGACGACCGCGGGATCCCCGCCGAACAGCGCGACCAGGTCGTCTCGGCCGTCGTCGACAGTGCCGGCGGGGCGATCGCGGGCCTTGCCGGATCGCCTCAGACCGCGCCGCTCGCCGACGACGCCAAGGCCGCATTCTCGGAAGGCACGAAGTACGCCAGCTTCGCCGCCGCGGGCTTCCTCGCGGTGGGCCTGCTGGCCACGCTCTCCCTCGGCGGCGGCCGGCCGCGCGACGAGGAGCGCATCGAGGTCGAAGCCGTCGAACCGGCCTGAGCCGCAGCATCCGTCCGCCGAGACCCGGAGAGCTTCGGCAGCTCTGCTACGCCTCGCGCGTGATCGTGACCTTGACGTGGAGGTTGCTCTTGAACGGGCCGGCGTAGACGCCCCGCAGCGGCGGAACGTCGCCGTAGTCGCGGCCGCGGCCGACGAGCACGTGGCGGTCGCCGATCTCGATGTTGTTCGTGGGGTCGAATCCCTGCCACTGGCCCGCGAACCACTCGATCCACGCGTGGGACTCGCCCGTCACTGCGACGCCGACCTCCGCCGACGGCCGCGGATGCAGGTATCCCGACACGTACCGCGCCGGGATGCCGACCTCACGCAGCGCACCGAGTGCGATGTGGGCCATGTCCTGGCAGACGCCTTTGCGCGCCTCCCACGCCTCGGCTGCGGTCGAGTGCACGCCGGTGATGCCGTGCATGTACTCGACGGCGTCGCCGATGGCGACCGCGATCGCGTGCGCAGCGCGGCCGGGGTGGTCGTGCTGCGCGGCGATCGACCGGGCGAGCTCGGCGACCTCCTCGTGGGGGCGGGTGCGCCGGGTCTGCGACAGCTGCTCGACGGTCTCGAGCGAGCGGGCCGCCTCGCGGGCGAGAACCTCCCACGTCACGTCGATGTGCTCGAGCGGCCGCGGACGCACCTCGACCAGCGAGCGAGCGGTGATCGTGAGCGACGAGTGGGGCGAGAGCACGTCGAACGCCGCAACCCGTGTGCCGAAGTAGTCGACGTACTGGTTGACGGAGGTCGACGGCTCGATGTCGAGAGACGAGTTGAGCACGAACTGGCTGTCGGTGGAACCCGGCAGCATGCGCGCCTCGTTGTACGACGCGGTCACGTCGCCCTGATAGCTGAAGCCGGTCTGATGCTCGATCCGGAGTCTTTTCATGAGATCTCTCCGATCCAGCTGGGCTCGGCCTGCGTCGGGAAGAACCGGCCGCGGATGGCTTCGGATGCCTCGCGCGTGACCTTCTGCACGCGGTCCATGTGCGTCGGCAGCTCGCCGAGGATCTCGGAGATCGGCCGGTATTCGAGGTCGTTGCGGATCTGGCCGAGCGCCCGCAGCACGGTGTTGGAGTGGCCCACGCGGTCCGCGCGGGGATCGATGGCGCTCATGCACTCCTCGGCGCGCTGGATCGAGTAGATGATCGAGCGGGGGAAGAGCCGGTCGAGCAGCAGGAACTCGGCCGCATTGCGGGCGCTCGGCATGCCTCGGTACGTGCGCAGGTACGCCTCGTACGCGCCGCACGAGCGCAGGATGGTCGTCCACGACGGACCGGATGCCTCGGTCAGCGACCGCGTCGCGAGCAGGCGCGCGGTCATGTCGGTGCGCTCGATGCTGCGCCCCAGCGTGAAGAACTGCCAGGCCTCGTCGCGGCTCGTCGACGAGTCCACGATGCCGACGGCGAGCGCCGCCCGCTCGCGCACCCACTGGAAGAACTCGTGCACGCGGTCGTTCTGCAGGCGCCGCGGCATGCGGGCGTTCGTCGTGTTGAGGGTCTCCCACAGCTCCGTCGAGACGATCTCCCGCGCGCGGCGGGCGTTCTCGCGCGCCGCCGTGAGCGCGTACGCGATGCTCGACGGGTTCATCCGGTCGACGGCGAGGCGCGCGAGCACGTCCTCGCGGCGTACCTGGTCGACGCCTTCGGGCGGCAGAGACCCCATGACGCTGAGGAGCGACCGGCACGCCGTGTCCTCATCGATCCACGGGTCCTCGAGGAGGAGCTGCAGGTGCACGTCGAGGATGCGGGCGGTGCCGTCGCTGCGCTCGATGTAGCGCCCGATCCAGAAGAGGCTCTCGGCGATGCGACTCAGCATGATGCACCTCCGTCCTGCTCCGCAGCCTGCTGCTGCTGCTCCTGCTGCTCTACGCGCGAGCGCGGGCGGTCCTGCGGCGAGTGCGTCGGCTCGGTCTGGGCGTCGTAGATGATCGGGATCGCCGCGGTCACCGTGGCTGCCTGGTCGGCGACCAGGCCGGCCACGCTCTGCCCCTGGCCGTACTCGACCTGGGCGGGAGCGGAGCCGCCGACGATCCAGGTGTCCTTCGACCCGCCGCCTTGGCTGGAGTTCACCACGAGCTGGCCCTCGGGAAGGGCGACGCGGGTGAGGCCGCCGGGGAGCACCCACACGTCCTCGCCGTCGTTGACCGCGAAGGGGCGGAGATCGGCGTGACGCGGACGCATCCCGTCCTCCACGAGCGTGGGGATCGTCGAGAGCATGACCACGGGCTGCGCGATCCAGCCGCGCGGGTCGGCGAGCAGGCGCTGCCGGAGCTTCTCGAGCTCGGCGGGTGAGGCATCCGGCCCGACGACCAGCCCCTTGCCACCGGAGCCGTCGACGGGCTTGACCACCAGCTCGTCGAGACGGTCGAGCACCTCTTCGAGGGCGTTCGGGTCTTCGAGCCGCCACGTGTCGACGTTCTTGAGGATGGGCTCTTCCGCGAGGTAGTAGCGGATGAGGTCGGGGACGTACGTGTAGAGCAGCTTGTCGTCGGCGACGCCGTTGCCGACCGCATTGGCGATCGTGACGTTGCCCAGACGCGCGGCCAGCATGAGGCCAGGGGCGCCGAGCATCGAGTCGGCGCGGAACTGCAGCGGGTCGAGGAATTCGTCGTCGACGCGGCGGTAGATGACGTCGACGCGCTTGGGGCCGCGCGTGGTGCGCATGAACACCTTGCCGCCGATGCAGAGCAGGTCGCGGCCCTCGACGAGCTCGACGCCCATCAGGCGGGCCAGCAGCGTATGCTCGAAGTAGGCGGAGTTGTAGACACCGGGCGTCAGCACCACGACGTTCGGGTCCTCGATGCCCGCGGGGGCGGAGGCGCGCAGCGCCGCGAGGAGCTTGTTCGGGTAGTCGCCGACGGGGCGCACCCGCATCGACACGAACAGCTCGGGCAGGGTCTGGGCCATGACCCGCCGGTTCGAGATGACGTAGCTGACGCCCGACGGGACCCGCACGTTGTCTTCGAGCACACGCATCTCGCCGTGCTCGTCGCGGATCAGGTCGATGCCCGACACCTGGATGCGCACGCCGTTGGCCGAGTGGATACCGGCGGCCTGACGGTAGAAGTACTGCGAGCTCGCGATGAGTCCAGCGGGCAGCACCTCGTCGCGCACGCAGAACTGATGCCCGTACGCGTCGTCGAGGAACGCCTCGAGTGCGCGCACGCGCTGCTTGACGCCGGCCTCGATGCGCGACCACTCGTCGTACGTGATCACGCGCGGCACGGCGTCGAGCGGGAACGGCCGCTCCTCTCCCGCGAAGTCGAACGTCACGCCCTGCGCGAGGTACGAGCTCGCGAGCGAATCGGTGCGGCCGCGCAGCTCCTCCTGGGTCATCTGCGCGAGCGCCTGGTAGAGCTCTCGATAGGCCTCGCGCGATTCGGCCGGCGCGCCCGGGTGGGCCGGGCTCCCGAACATCTCGTCGAACGCGGGTACCCCCGAGGGCGTCTTGCGCGGCGCCAGCGTGGAGCCGTAGCCGTCGAACAGATCACCCATGCGAAGAGCCTAATGCGGCCTTCGTTGCGCTCGTGTTTCCGAGCCGTTCTCCTGGTCCGCACTGGGAGGATCGGACGTATGCTCCCGCTATGACTCGTGAAGCGGGGGCCGCGACGCGCGTCGCCGCGAAGGCCTCGGCCCTCTCCGGCGCGGGAGCGGGCGCGGCGTCCGCCGTCCTCGGCGCGGGGGTGGGCGAACTGGTCGCAGCGTTGGTCGCGCCGTCGTCGAGCCCCTTCTCCGTCGTCGGCGGCGTGCTCATCGACCTCGCACCGCCGTGGGCGAAGGATGCCGCGATCTCGCTGTTCGGCACGGCCGACAAGCTCGCCCTGCTCGTCGGGATCGCGCTTGTGCTGCTGGTCGCGGCGGCGGGTGTCGGCATCCTGGAACTGCGTCGCCCGTGGTTCGGCGCCGCACTGTTCGCCGTCCTGGGTGCGGTCGTCGCCGTGCTCGCGATGACCCGTGCCGGCGCGACCGGACTCGCGTGGCTCCCCTCGCTCGCCGCGGGCCTCGTCGCGGCGACGGTGGTGCGGCTGCTGACGCAGCTGGCAAGACGCACGACGGATGCCTCGTCCCCCGCCTCGACGGCGGCGGGCACGGGCGACGCGCCAGGCGACGACGACCCGTCGCGCCGCCGTTTCCTCGTGTGGGCAGGTGCGGCCACGGCGGCCGGCGTGATCGCGGCGATCGCGGGGACCGCGCTGCAGGCAGGTTCCCGCACCGTCACCGCCGTGCGCCGGGCCCTCCGACTGCCCGCGCCGGCCGTCGCCGCGCCGCCGGTCCCGGCCGATGCGCAGCTCGATCTCACCGGCATGACGCCGGTCGTGACCCCGAACGCGAGCTTCTACCGCATCGACACCGCCCTCGTCGTGCCGCAGGTGGATCCGAGCGACTGGAGCCTGCGCATCCACGGACTCGTGGAGAACGAGGTCGAGATCGGGTGGGACGAGCTGCTTGCGCTCCCCCTCGAGGAGAGCTGGACCACCCTCGCGTGCGTGTCGAACCCCGTCGGCGGCGACCTCATCGGCAATGCGAAGTGGCTCGGGTATCCGATCCGCCTGCTGCTCGAGCGCGCCCGGCCGACGTCGGACGCTGACATGGTCCTGTCGAGATCGATCGACGGCTTCACCGCGAGCACGCCGCTGGAAGTGCTGCAGGAGGAGTCGCGCGCCGCGATCCTCGCCCTCGGGATGAACGACGAACCGCTCCCGGCGGAGCACGGCTTCCCGGTGCGCATGGTCGTCCCCGGGCTGTATGGCTACGTCTCGGCGACCAAGTGGGTCACCGAGCTCGAGGTGACGCGGTTCGACAAGGCCACCGCTTACTGGACGACGCGCGGATGGTCGGCGAAGGGGCCGATCAAGCTGCAGTCGCGCATCGACCTGCCGCGCCGTGGCCAGGGACTGAGCGCCGGCGACACCACCATCGCGGGCGTCGCCTGGCAGCAGCACGTGGGCATCGCGAAGGTCGAGGTGCAGGTCGACGGCGGGCCGTGGCGCGAGGCGACACTGGCGTCGGCGATCTCGGACGACACGTGGGTGCAGTGGTCGATCCCGTGGACGGCCGAACGCGGCTCTCACGCGATCCGCTGCCGCGCCACCAACGTGAAGGGCGAACGGCAGACCGAGACCGACGCGTGGCCCGCGCCCGACGGCGCGACAGGGTGGCAGCAGCTCAACGTCGAGGTGGCGTGAGCCGCCGCTGAGCCCCGACCTCAGACCCCTCAGGCCGCGAGCACGAACCGCAGCTGTTCGACCGCCCAGTCCAGCTCGGTCGCGCGCACGACGAGCGGCGGCGCGATGCGGATCGTCTGGCCGTGCGTGTCCTTGGCGAGCACGCCGCGCCCGATGAGACGCTCGGCGATCTCGCGTCCGGTGCCGACCTCAGGGTCGATGTCGATGCCTGCCCAGAGACCCGCGACACGCACCGCGGTGACGCCGTGGCCGACGAGCTCCTGGAGCTTCGCCTCGAGGTGGTCGCCGAGGAGCTTCGCGCGGCCCTGGAACTCGCCGGTCTGCAGCATCTCGACCACCCGCAGGCCCACGGCCGCGGCGAGCGGGTTGCCGCCGAATGTCGAGCCGTGCTCGCCCGGGTGGATCACCCCGAGCACGTCGCGGTCGGCGACGACCGCCGACAGCGGAAGGATGCCCCCGCCCAGCGCCTTGCCGAGGAGGTAGATGTCGGGCACCACGCCTTCGCGGTCGCACGCGAACGTCTCGCCCACGCGGCCGAGGCCGGACTGGATCTCGTCGGCGATGAACAGCACGCCGCGGCGGGTGCAGATCTCCCGCACCTTCTTCAGGTAGCCCTCGGGCGGGAGGATGACGCCCGCCTCACCCTGGATCGGCTCGATGAGCACGGCCACCGTGTCGGCGGTGATCGCGGCGTCGATGACCGCGGCGTCGCCGAACGGCACCGAGACGAAGCCGGGCGTGAACGGACCGAAGTCGGCGCGTGCCTGCGGGTCGTCGCTGAAGCCGACGATCGTCGTGGTGCGCCCGTGGAAGTTGCCGTGCGCGACGACGATCTTCGCGGCGTCCGCAGCGACGCCCTTCACTCGGTAGCCCCACGCGCGGGCGACCTTGATGCCGGTCTCGACGGCCTCGGCGCCGGTGTTCATCGGCAGCACGAGGTCTTTGCCGCAGAGCTCGGCGAGCGCAGCGGCAAAGGGTCCCAGACGGTCGTTGTGGTACGCCCGGCTGGTGAGCGTCAGTCGGTTCAGCTGCTCCTGCGCGGCGGCGACGATCGCAGGGTGCCCGTGCCCGAAGTTGAGGGCCGAGTAGGCCGAGAGCAGGTCGAGGTAGCGCTTGCCCTCGACATCCGTCACCCACGCTCCCTCGCCGCGCGAGATCACGACGGGGAGCGGGTGGTAGTTGTGGGCGACGTGCTGCTCCTCGGCGGCGATGATCTGGCTCATGGCGGCATCGAGTGAGGTGGAGGCGGCGGTCATCGGGGGCTCCTCTTTCGCGCGGGTCAGCGTCGCAGCTCGAGCGTGCAGCACTTGATGCCGCCGCCGCCGAGCAGCAGCTCGGACAGGTCGACGAGCACCGGGTTGTAGCCGCGTTCGCGCAGCTGCGCCTCGAAGCCGGTCGCGCGCGGCGAGATGATCACGTTGAGACCGTCGCTGGCCGAGTTGAGACCGAACACGGCGCCGTCGGCGTCGGCGACGCGGATCGCGTCGGGATAGCGCTCGGCGAGGATCGCCTGGCTGCGCTCGTCGAACGCGTGCTCGAGGTACGCGATGTTGGCCTTCTCGACGCCGCCGGGACCCTCGACGGGGTCCAGCACCGAGATCGCGGTGTCGAGGTGGTAGAACCGCGGGTCGACGAGAGTGAGGCTCACGACCTCCTTGCCGAACACGTCGCCGAGTTCCCGGTGACTGTCACCCGTCGAACGGAAGCCGGTCCCGGCGAGGATCGTGTCGCCGACGAGCAGGAAGTCGCCCTCGCCCTCGTTGACCTCGACGGGCTCCGCGACCTCGAAGCCGTTGTCACGGAACCAGTCCATGAACGCGGGCCCCTCGGGGACGCGCTCCTGGAAGCGGAACTTCGCGCCGTACGCGACGTTGTCGATGACGAACCCGCCGTTGGCCGTGTAGACCATGTCAGGAAGACCCTCGATGGGGTCGATGAGGTGCACCTCGTGGCCGAGCGCGATGTACGTGTCGTAGAGAGCCTGCCACTGGCGCACCGCGAGGGCGGTGTCGGTCGGGTTGGCCGGCTCCATCCACGGGTTGATGGTGTAGCTGACCGTGAAGTGCTCGGGGCGGCACATCAGGTAGCGACGGATCTGCTGGGTCCGGCCGGAGGCCGACCCGGTGACCGGAGTGGTGGCGGGCGCGGTGTTCTGCGTGGACATCTTGCTCCTGTAGAGGCGCGGCGGACGCTGTCCAGAGGCCCGGCGGTCTTCGCTCCAGGGTTGCTCAGCCTGTCGAAGGGCGATCCGGGCACGCCACGTCCATTGTCTCACGGACCCTGAATGCGATCTGGGAGACGCGGCATCCGTCTCATGCTCGGGCGATGACGACGACCTTCCCCGTCACGTGACCGTCGGCGACGCGAGCGAGCGCAGTGCCGGCGTCGGCGAACGGGACCCGCGCCTCGATCACGGGGCGCAGGCTGCCGGCCGCGGCGAGCGCGAGCAGCTGTGCGAGCACGTCCGGCTTCGCGACGGCGGCGAGCGGACGAAGCGGCCGCTTGGAACCGATCGAGAGGACGGATGCCGCGGCGATGCGCCCGATCGGACCCCAGACGCGTCCGCCTTCACCCGACACGAGCACGACGCGGCCCCCCTGACGCACCAGCCGACGCAGCGTGCGCAGCGGCGCGGTGCCGGCGATGTCCACAACGGCGTCGAAGCGGCCCTCCCCGAGCTCCGCCGACCCGGGCTGCACCGTGCGGTAGTCGAACGTGCGCGACGCGCCGAGCCCCTCGACGAGCGCCCGGTTGCGATCCCCGCACAGCGCCCACACCTCGGCACCGCGCGCCGCCGCGAGCTGCACCGCGAACGTGCCCACGCCGCCCGACGCCCCGATGACGAGCACTCGCTGCGTCGACGCGTCCGCCGCCGGGCGGATGACTCCGCCGAGCTCCAGCGCCTGCCATGCTGTGCCCCCTGCGACCGGAAGCGCTGCGGCGATCACGGCATCGAGCTCGGCGGGCCGCCGCGCCAGCCGGCCGGCCGGCGCGAGGGCATAGTGGGCGAGGCCGCCGCCCGCGGGGAGCTCGCCCACGACCTCGTCGCCGACGGCGAGCGCGGTGACGCCCTCGCCGAGGGCGACGACGGTGGCGGCGGCATCCATCCCTCGGACGGCTTGGCGTGGGCGGCGCAGGCCGAAGGCGAGCCGCACGAGGAGCGGCTCGCCGCGCATGACCCGGATGTCGCCGTTGTTGAGGCCTGTTGCCCGCAGGCGCAGGAGCACCTCGCCGCGGCCGGGCGCCGGCACGTCGACGGTCTCGAGGACCACCCCGTCGGCCCCGCCGTAACGGCGCTGCCGCCACGCCGCCATCGCCCCGGGAATCGCGGCCGCGGCATCCGTCGTGCCGTCCTCATGAATCGTCATGTCATTGCTCCGGGTAGTCGAAGAGGTCGTCGAGCCCGACGCCGAACGCGCGGGACAGCTGGAACGCCAGTTCGAGCGTCGGGGAGTACCGTCCCTGCTCGATGGCGATGAGGGTCTGCCGCGTGACGCCCACACGACGGGCGAGATCGGCCTGGGTCATGCCGGCCGCTTCGCGGACGGCGCGGATCGAGTTGGTGACCTTCGTGGGCTTCACCATCAGACGAGGCCCCGACGGTAGGCGAGGACGCTCGCAATGCCGCCGACGATCGACGACAGCGCGAAGCCGAAGTACATGGTGTTCGCGATCCAGAACCAGTCCGCCTCGAACGCGCACAGCACGATCACGCCGAGGCCCGCGATGACGAGGAACGCCTGCCCGACGCGCGTCGACATGTGCGCGATGTCGCGGTCGCGCTGGTCGCTCTTGCCCACGCCGTCGGGGTCTCGCATGCCGGCGAGGATGCCCCACGCGATGCTCAGGACGATCGCGCCGACGATGCTCGCGCCGATGACCCACAGCATGATCGGCACCCAGTCCACGTCGGTGAGCGGGCGGCCGTCGGCCTGCTGCAGGACGATCACGACGTAGACGATCGTGCCGATCACGCTGACGATGAGACTCGACCAGATGTTGCGCTCTTCGTAGACCATGACTCCCCCAGGGGCTTGTAAAGAATTCTTGACACCGACGGTAGGCGGACCCGCCGTGCCTGTCAAGAATCTTTTACACATCTGGCCGCCAGGTCGCGACGCTCGGCACGGCGCCCGCGGGCTGAGCAGCCCCGACGAGAGCCCCGCCATACGGGCTCGGCGGGCATCCCGCGCGTTCGGGGCGCGCCCGCGCCCCAAACGATCGCCGCACGCCCAAGCCCCGGGATCGGGCCATCCAGAGACAGCCGGGAGAGCGAGCGGATGCCGCGGACCGCAGCATCCGGATCCGTCAGATCACGGCCTCCGACCACGGGTCGGGGTTGCCGAAGCGGTGCGCCGTGATCGTGACGGACTGCTCGTGGAGGAACGGAAGCAGCTCGAGCCGACCGGCGGTGGTGACCTCGTTGTCGTAGACCGCGAGATCGGGGTCGCCGCCCATGCTCTGCGCGACGAGGGTGTGCAGCGCCGCGACCGACTCGGTCTGTCCGATGAGCCGCACGCGCGCGGGCCGCGGCTCGGGGTCGGCGTCGGCGGCCGCCGCGACGATGTCGACGGCGCTGAGTCGCTGGAGCCACTGCTCGTCGGTCTCGACGAAGACGGCGACATCCTCTTCGGCCAGAACCCGGCGCACCGCGGCAGGAAGACCGACCGGCGCCGAGAGCGTCAGCCGTGAGCCCGCCCGGAGTCCCGCGACCACCACGCGCAGCACGGCCTGCCACGAAGCGTCCGCGGTCGCGCGCAGGGCGACCGCCGGGATCGGGCGGTAGCGGAACAGGTTGCGCTCGACGCCGAGGCCCGACACGTCCTTGACCTGGCCGAACTCGCGGTCCCATGCGATGGCGTCGGACAGGGCGCCGCGACGGAGCCATTCGAACGCCTCGTAGTCGAGCGACGGCTGAGCGGCCTCGATGAGCGCGGCGATGCGGGTGTCGAGCCCGCGCAGGTGCAGCGTGGCCGATGCCGGGACGCCGGAGGTGGCGCGCCAGCGGCCGAGGCCGACGAGATAGTTCGGCCCACCGGCCTTGGCGCCGGCGCCGACCGACGAGCGCTTCCAGCCGCCGAACGGCTGGCGCTGCACGATCGCGCCGGTGATGCCGCGGTTGACGTAGAGGTTCCCCGCCTCCACGCGATCGAGCCACTGGGCGAGGTCGTCGGGGTTCTGGGTGTAGAGCCCCGCTGTGAGCCCGTACGCCACGGCGTTCTGCAGCTCGATCGCGTGTGCGAGCGACGACGCGTGCATGATGCCGAGCACCGGCCCGAAGAACTCCTCGCGGTGGAAACGCGAGCCCGGCTGCACGCCGGTGCGGATGCCGGGAGTCCAGAGGCGGCCGTCGTACTCGGGGGCCGCGTCCACCGGCTTCGGCTCGACGAGCCACCTCTCCCCCTCGTCGAGGGTGGTCAGCGCCCACCGGAGCTTGCCGCGGGGCACCTCGACGACCGGGCCGACCTCGCTGAGCGGGTCGGACGGCGGGCCGACGCGGAGGGAGGTCGCAGCATCCATCAGCTGACGCGCGAAGCGCTGCGAGTGACCGACCGGACCCACGAGGATCGCGAGCGATGCGGCGGAGCACTTCTGGCCCGCGTGGCCGAATGCGCTCTTGATGATATCCGATGCCGCGAGGTCGAGGTCCGCCGTCGGCATGACGATCATCGCGTTCTTGCCGCTCGTCTCGGCGAGCAGCGGCAGGTCGGGACGCCAGGATCGGAACAGCGCCGCGGTCTCCCATGCGCCGGTGAGGATCACACGGTCGACGTCGGGGTGCGACAGCAGGGTCTGCCCCAGGCCGCCCTCTTCGATGTCGACGAGCGCCAGCACGTCGCGCGGTACGCCCGCTTCCCACAGCGCCTCGGCGACGACCGCCGCGCAGCGCCGCGCCTGGGGCGCGGGTTTGAACACGACACCCGAGCCTGCGGCCAGCGCCGCCAGCACGCCACCCGCAGGGATCGCGATCGGGAAGTTCCACGGCGGCGTGACGACGGTGAGCCGTGCCGGCTCGAACACGGCCCCGCTCACGCGGTCGAGCTCCCGCGCGGTGGCGGCGTAGTAGTTGGCGAAGTCGACGGCCTCGCTCACCTCGACGTCAGCCTCGGCGAAGACCTTGCCGGTCTCGGAGGCGGCGACCTCGATGAGCTCCCCGCGGCGCGCCTCGAGCGCCCGGGCGGCGGCGGTGAGCACGAGGCTCCGTTCCGCCGCCGGGAGCGCGCCCCACGCCGGCGCGGCATCACGCACCCGGGCCACGATGCCCTGCAGCGCGGGTTCATCGGTGACGCGGGCCGCCTCGACAGTGGCGTCGCCCGCGCGGGAGGTCTCGATGCGCGACAGGATGCTGCGCGCCCAGGCCCTGTTCGCGGGCAGGGCCGGGTCGCTGTCGGCGGTGTTGCGGAAGCCCGGTGCGCCCGCGACCCGGGCCGCGGACTCGCGCGGAGCGAACACCGCGGTCTCGACGAACGCCTCGGCCCCGAACACCTGCTCAGGGACCGAGCGCGCCACCGGGGCGGTGTCGCCCGGCGCGGCCGAGCGCGCGATGCCGATCACGGCCTGGGTCAGACCGGCCTCGTCGGATGCCGCGGCGGCCCGGCGCAGGCGCGCCTGCGCGCGCGGGGACTCGGCGCCGGCGGGCGCCGTCGTCGCGATCGCCTCGGCGGCGCGGTCCTGCGACCGGTTCGCGCCTGTCGCGAGCGCCGGGTCGTCGGCGCGCGCGAGGGAGGCGAGGAAACGGTCCCGCTCACGGTCGAACATCACGGGGTCGTCGGCGAGGTCGAAGGCGGCCGAGAGGAAGTTGTCGCTCGAGGCGTTCTCCTCGAGGCGCCGCACCAGGTAGCTGATCGCCACGTCGAACTCGTCGGGACGCACGACGGGAACGTACAGGAGGACGTGGCCGACCTCGCGCGTGACAGCCTCGACCTGGCCCTGCGCCATGCCGAGCAGCATCTCGAACTCGACATCGGGCGACACGCCGGCGGCGCCGGATGTCGCCTGCACCGAGCCTGTCGAAGTGTCGTCGCGCACACCGGCTTGGCCGGCGAGCAGCCAGGCGTAGGCGATGTCGAAGAGGTTGTGTCCGGCGACGCCGATCCGTACCGCGCGGGTGTGCGCCTTCTGGAGCGCGAACCGCAGGCACCGCACGTAGTTCGCGTCGGAGTCGACCTTCTCGCCGTACGTGGCGAGGCTCCAGTCGTGCATGACCGCGTCGACGCGCTCCATCGCGAGGTTCGCTCCCTTCACGAGACGCACCTTGATGCGCGCGCCGCCCTTGGCGACGCGCTCCTGCGCCCACGCGGTGAGCCGCTCGAGCGCGGGCAGGGCATCGGGGAGGTATGCCTGGAGCACGATGCCGGCCTCGAGCTGTCGCAGGCGCGGGTCCTCGAGGAGGCGCGTGAACACCGCGATCGTGAGGTCGAGGTCGCGGTACTCCTCCATGTCGAGGTTGATGAACGTCGGGCCGCTCATGGAGCTCGTGGGCGACGCCGCCGTGAGGTACAGCGGCCGCAGTCGGGCGACGACCTTCTCGACGACCTCGTCGAACGCCCACATCGAGATGTGGCTGGCGATCGCCGAGACCTTGACCGAGACGTAGTCGACGTCGGGCCGGCGGATGAGCTCGTGGATCCCCTCGAGCCGGCGGAGTGCCTCCTGCTCGCCGAGCACCGCCTCGCCCAGGAGGTTCAGGTTGAGCCGCGCACCGCTCGCACGAAGGGCGGCGATCGCGGGGCCGAGCTTGTCGGGACGCGCGTCGACGACGAGGTGCCCGACCATCTCACGCAGCACGCGTCGCGCGATCGGGACGACCGGCGACGGCAGCACCGGCGCGAGAGCCCCGCCCACGCGAACGGCGCCACGCAGGTACCACGGCAGGAAATCCGGAACGAGGGGGGCGACGCGATGCAGATGGGATGCCGCGGCCGACAGGCTCTCCGGACGCATCACGCCGTCGACGAACCCGATGGTGAACGGCAGGCCGTTCGGGTCCTTGAGCACACCGGCGAGCCGCTGAGCGGCCGGGTCGACCTCGACCTCGGCGCTCTCGGCGATCCACCGCTGCGCCAGGGCCACGGCCTCGCCGGCCAGGCGCTCGTCGGATCGGTCTTCCATTCGCACTCCAGCTGTCACGTCGTCGGACTCCGTGGTTCCAGCCTGCACCTCAATGTGCGCGATCGGGTTCACCTGCTGCATGAGGTCAAGGGTGAGGCATCCATTCATTCGTGAAAAGCGATCATCTACGATCGATATCGTTCGAGATCTTCGATGGGATGCGCATGTTCGAGTTGCGACGTCTGCGACTGGTCCACGAGCTCGCGCTCCGCGGCACGCTCGCAGCCGTCGCGGAGGCGCTCGCGTACAGTCCGTCGACGATCTCGCAGCAGCTCGCGCAGCTGGAACGAGAGGCCGGCGTCGCGCTGCTCGCGCCGGAGGGACGGCGGGTGCGACTCACCGAACACGGACGCGTCCTGGCGGCCCACGCCGCGCGGGCACTCGACCTCGACGAGCAGGCGCGGGGTGAGCTCGAGTCCCTGCATCCGGGGCTCGCGCCCGTGCGCGTCGCGATCATGCAGACCGCCGCGCTCGCGATCGTGCCCGCTGCGCTCAGGCTGCTGTCCGAACGTGCACCCGACCTTCGCGTCGAGCTCGTCGAGATGCCTCCCGAGCTCGGCCTGTTCGAGCTCACGGCACGGGGCGTCGACCTCGTGATCGCCGAGCAGTACCCCGGGCACACGCGGGCCCACACCCCGGGTCTCGAGCGCGACCCGCTCGGGACCGACCCGATCCATCTGGCCGTGGCATCCGTGGATCCCGCACGCTCGCTCGACGACCTGCGCGATCGCCCGTGGGTGATGGAGCCCGCCGGCACCGCCGCCCGCCTGTGGGCGGTGCAGCAGTGCCGCGCCGCGGGGTTCGAGCCCGACGTGCGGTACGAGCTGGCCGATCTGTCCGCCCACGCGCGTCTGGTCGCGGCCGGACAGGCCGTCGCCGTGCTGCCCGATCTGCTGTGGGAGGGGTCGGCGGTGCCGGTGTCGCTGCTCGAGCTCCCCGGTCGTCCCGCGCGCGAGGTCTTCGCCGCGCAGCGCACCGCATCGCGCGCGCGGGCGGGCATGCGGGAAGTTCGGCGTGCCCTGCACGACGCGTTCCCGATGCGGCGGACGGATGCTGTGCCCCCGAGGCCCTAGCCAAGCCCGAGGGCCGCGCAGCTGCGGGGTGGCGGCATCCGTCCGCCGGTGTCAGGTGCGCTCGGTGTGCTCGTGCCGCTCCGGCGGAGTCGGCGGCCGCTCATCGGTGTTCGCACGGCGATCTCGCTCGGTGCCCTCGAGCACGGTGTCCCGGTCGTCGCGCGCGTCGTCCGCGTGCGCCGCGGCCGGCGGGGCGGCGGTGCTGCGGGCACCGGTGCCGTCGGCGTACGGGTCGATGTCGTCGGCCTTGCGCATCGCCTCTGCGTGCTGCTGACGCAGGCCTTCGGCTTCGGCGCGGTGCTCGTCGATCGCTCCGGCGCGTCGCTCGGCGTCGATCGCAGCCTCTGCGGCACGGGCCTTGGCGGCTTCGGCAGCGGCCGACGCCGCTGCGGCGTCCGCCCGCGCCCGAGCGGCCTCGGCCTCGTGCTCGCGGGCCTGCAGCTCGGTCTCGCGCGCATCGGCGCGCAGCTTCTCGGCGTGTTCGTGCTGGTGCTCTCGACGGCGCTCGCGGCGCCCGCGTGCCGTGAGCAGCAGCGCTACGACGACGATGGCGAGCACCACGACGATGCCGACGATGACCCAGATGAGGGTGGTCGTGTCCACGGCTCCTCCTTCTCCCTCCGACGCCGGAGCGGGTACCGGCGCCACCGCAGTCAGGCAACTCCCCACGCGCACCGACCGCAAACCCATTGCGCGGGCGCGATCACTGCGCTAAAGCCGCCGTCCCGTTCCGCGCCCTTAGGTTCTCGCCGCTCTCGCCCATAGGATGAGGCTCTCGCCAACGCAGTTTCGTCCCCCACCCGCCACACCCTTTTAAGGACTCGCGTTGACCGATACGCCTGCCCTCGTCTTCGACGGAGACCGTCCCCGCGATGATGCCGAGTCGCTCCGCCTGCGGGAATGCTCACAGGAGCAGATCCGCACGATCGGACGCATCCAGGCGCACGGTGCCCTCTTCGGCATCGACGAGACGACCGGTGTCGTGGTCGTCGCGAGCGAGAACGTCGAGCACTGGCTCGGACGCGACCTCCGCCAGGCCGGCAACGAGACGCTCTCCTGGGCGATCGGCCAGGGACTGGCCGTCGATCCGGTGCGGGCGGAGTTCGAGGGTTCGCTCTACGACGTGATCGCGCATCGCGGCACCGCGCCGCTCATCGTCGAGCTCGAGCCTGTCGTGCCGGAGCTCGAGTACGTCCGCACCGGAGTCGTCGGCGCCATCCAGCGCTTGGCGGGGGTCAGCGACCCCGACGAGCTGCGGCAGCAGGCCGCCCGCGAGATCAAGGCCATCACGGGCTTCGACCGGGTCATGTGCTACGAGTTCCACGACGACGGCCACGGGCAGGTCGTGGCCGATGAGCGCGAGCCCGACATGGAGGCGTACTTCGGACTGCACTTCCCCGCCTCCGACATCCCGGTGCAGGCGCGCGCGCTCTACATCGAGAAGCGCTCCCGAGTGATCGCCGACACCGCGGACCCGGGCCTCGCCCTCCACACGCTCCTTCCGGAGGACGCCCCGCTCGATCTCGGAGGCACCGAGCTGCGCGCCGTGTCGCCGCACCACCTCCAGTTCATGCGCAACATGGGGCAGGCGGCGACGGTGTCGTTCGGCCTCGTCATGGGGGACCGCCTCGTGGGGATGTTCACGTGCGCCCACCGAACCCCCCGACGCATTCCGGTGCTGCTGCGCCGGGCCCTCGAGGTGATGGCGACCCAGGTCGTCAGCCAGCTCGCCGCTGCCGAGCAGATCCGGCGCCTGCGCCGGCAGCTCGAGGCGCGAGAGCGGCGGATCGCCCTCATCGCTCCGCTGTACGGGCGCGCCGATGTCGGCGCCGTGCTGATGAGCGGCGAGCGCACCGTGCTCGACGTGGTTCCCGCAGATGGCGCCCTGCTGCGGATGGGCGATGCAGTCCACACCGCGGGCGTCGTGCCCCCGCCGGCTCGCCTGTTCGCCGTCGTCGACGAACTCGGCCCGGGACGACTGCTGTGGGAGGCGCTCCCGATCGAACGGCCGGAGCTCGCGGTCGAGGTGCCGAGCGTCACCGGCCTTCTCATCGTCCCGCTCGGCGGCGACGGCGACATGCTCGTCTTCGTGCGCAGCGAGGTCTCGCGCACGGTCGACTGGCTCGGCGACCAGCGGCCGGAGAACCGCGACACACCGCTCTCGCCTCGCCGGTCGTTCTCCGCCTGGCGCGAGAGCGTCACGGGCCGCAGCCTCCCGTGGGGCGAGCACGCGCAGGACGCTGTGGACCTCGGCGAGGAGATCAGGTCGGCCATGGTCGCCCGCACCCAGGCGGAGCTCGCAGAGCTCGCACTGCGCGATGCCCTCACCGGTCTCCACAACCGCCGCTTCCTGGACGACCGGCTGGACGAGCTGCTGAACGGCTCCGAGGCCGCCGTGGCTGTCGTCTTCCTCGATCTCGACGACTTCAAGCTCATCAATGACACGTACGGTCACGAGATGGGCGACGCCGTCCTGGCCGCGATCGGCCGCCGGCTGAGCGGGGTCGCCCGCAGCTCCGACATCGTCGTGCGACTGGGCGGCGACGAGTTCGTGATCGTGTGCGTCGGCGCAGGGCGGGAGGAGGCCGCGGCGATCGCGGGGAGGGCCCTGGCCGTGATCACCGAACCGATCACGGTGCGGGGCGCCGAGGTCGCCGTGCGCGCCTCCGCGGGCGTCGTGGCGGCCGAACGAGGGGTCTCTCCGGGAGGACTGCTGGATGCCGCGGATGCAGCGATGTACCGCGCGAAGCGCGACGGCGGCGGTCGCGTCTCAGCGTGACGGGAGGTCGGGTTCGGGGAGGACCCGCAGCCCGGCCGACGAGTTCGCCGCGTCGATCAGGTCCTGCAGCCAGAGCCGGTTGATCTCGGGCATCGGCCCTTCATACTCGAACCGCAGCGACGTCACAGGCGAGATCCAGACGGCCTGACGCAGCGACGTGTTCTCGTCGACGTGCGCGAACGAGAGGTTCTCCCGACGCCGCAGCTTCGCCATGATGACCAGCTCGAGGTGAGCGAGGGTGCGATCGTCGATCGTGAAGGACGCCGGGGGTGCGCCGTAGTGAAGTATGCCCACGCTTCGATCCTACGGGCGGGCGGCGCAGGTACGCTGGTGCGATGGCGATCGTGAACCGGCTCACCGTCGATGGACGCGACTACTTCCTCCCCGACCCCGTCTCGGAGCTGAAGACGAAGATCCTCGAGGCGATCAAGGCGGGGGGCGGCTACGTGAACATCCCGCCGCTGCGCGGAGGCCCGGGCGTCGACATCCTGTTCTCCCCCGGCATGCCGGTGACGTGGTCGCAGTTCGAGGTCGGCGAAGCGCCGGTGGCTCCGGCCGACGAGCCGGTCGACCAGCTCGCCGACTACGAGCTCTGACGCGAGCCGTTCGCGCGCCGGTCAGCCCGCCGCGAGCAGCGCATCCATCTCTTCCGACGGCATCGGGAGCCCCCACAGGTAGCCCTGTCCGAGGTCGCAGCCGCGCTCGCGGGAGCGCTGGAGGTCCGCGAAGGTCTCGATGCCCTCGGCGACCACCCGCCAGCCGTTGCGGGCACTGCTGTCGACCACAGCGGCGACCGCGTCGTGGGCTTCGGCATCGGTGCGCTGCGTGAGCGATCGGTCGATCTTGACCTCGTCGATCGGCAGTGCTTCCAGCATGGCCACGGTGGTGTCTCCGCCGGCGTAGTCGTCGACCGAGATGGCGATCCCGACGGACTGCAATGCCTGCATCGCCGTGATCATCTCGGGACGCAGCTGGGGTGTCGGCGCTTCCGTGATCTCGACGGTCATTCCCGCGGGGTCGACGCCGAGCCGGTCCAGCCGCGCGACGATCGTGTCGGCGTATCGCCTCGAGAAGTGCGCCGGAGAGGCGTTCACCGAGAGTCCGAGCGCGTGTCCCGCCTCCCGCCACCGCAACACCTGCTCCGTCGCGCGCCCGAAGACCTGCAGATCGACCTCATCGAGGAATCGCCCCGCCTCCGCCAGGGGGATGAACGTGTCAGGCGGCACGGCGCCGAGGAGCGTGTGATTCCAGCGGCAGAGGGCCTCGACGGCGACGGGATCCGTCGCCGCCGCGGCATCGACCGGCCCGGCGGGGTCCAGGTCGTACTGCGGCTGGAACGCGATCCACAGCTCACCGCCGGAGAGCGCCGCGCGCAGGTCACGAGTGAGCTGGGGAGGAGGGGCCATGCCACCAGCGTCAAGTACGTACGCATCAAGGCGCAACACCGGACACGGGCGCGGAATCCGCGTATACTGCGCCGCACCGCGCGCAAGGCCCAATCCGACGCAGTCCCGTGTCGCGGGGGCTAAGGTGGGGGCGATGGGCACGCTCACCTACGACACCCGCGTCACGACGTCGATCGACGACCGGATCCTCGCGCATCTGCAGGCGGTGATCTGGGCCAAGCTGCGTCGCGGCGAGTCCTTCCCGTTCACGTGGAGCGACCCCACCCGCGCCGGCCTCGGACGCACCTCGGTGTGGCTGAGTCCGAACGTCTCGCTGGCGTTCGAGTACTTCGGCGGCCGCCAGCCGCGCCTCAACCCCGCGTGGGTGGAGGCCCTCACCAAGGCGGCGAACTCGCCCGCCGGCCTCACGATCGTGCCCGAGCCCGACAACCCCGCGGCACCCCAATAAAGCGCAGCCGGCGATGCTGTCAAGACCCCCGGGCGGGTGTCGACGCGTCCTTAACGTGGACGCATGACACAGCACACCGAAGACCGGGTCGGTGAGATCCATTGGTCGGCCCCCGAGCGAGGCTCGTGGGCCGCTGACCGCTTCGGACGCCAGGTGGGCGGGGTGAGGCGGGACGAGCACGGCTACGTGGCGACCCGTGGCGGCCGGACGGTCGGACGCTATCGTTCCCTCGACGCCGCGCTGGACGCGGTCGATCACCACAGCTGGACCCACCTTCAGCCGAGCCGCTACTGGACGCTGCTGCTTGCGACCATCAACGTGGGCATCATCGCCGCGATGTCGCTGATCGCGACCGCGATCCTCCGCTGACGCATCAGCTCCACACGCTGGGGGCCTTCGCACGTGTGGGAGGGAGAGCGGATGCTGCTGCCCAGTCGTGCACCCACGCGTCCACCTCGGGAACCCCCTCGGGGCGGCCGATCGCGGCGAAGAGCTCCTCGTGCGACAGCGTTCCCCCGGAGCGCTTCATCATCCGGGCCCGGATGATCGCGCGTGCGTACACCTCGCCGCCGACCACGGCGCGATGCTCGAGGTAGACGGCCTTGTCGTCGTGCCCGATCATGCGCGACTCGACGTCGAACTTCTGCCACAGGTTGAGCGACTTGCGGAAGGTCACCGTCTCGCTCGAGACCACGGCGTACCAGCCGTGCGTCTTCATGACGTCCCAGAGCCCGGTGCGCACGAGCAGATCCCATCGGCCGAGATCGAACAGCGAGAGGTAGCGACCATTGTTCATGTGACGCAGCAGGTCGATGTCGGTGAGCAGAGTGGTCAGCCGGATACGGCTGATCTCACTCGGGCCGAGTCGACCGCCCCGCCGCAGCCGTCGCCGCGCTGTCACCATCACGATCAGGGTCCGCCACATCACGTTCACGAGGTGCGATCGTAGCGATCCTCGACGGGTGTGCCGATTCGGTTGTCGATTCCCGACAGCACGGGGTCGCAGCATCCGTTCGCCACTCCAGGTTCACCGTCTGTTCGCCCGATTTCGGGTCTCGGGCCGACGCGCGTAGAGTCTGGCCATGGAAGCCGAAACCCAGACCGACATCGTCGTCCGTCCGGTGCGTGACGTCGACGCGGAGGCCCTCGGGCGCGTCCACGCGACCGCCTGGCACGAGACGTACGACCACCTCATCAGCAAGGCCGCCCTCGAGGCCGTCTCGCCCAAGCGCCTCGCCGAGCTCTGGACCCACTGGGCCGTCCAGGGTCCCGAGTTCAAGATGTTCGCCGCCCTCGTGAACGGCGAGATCGTCGGATTCGCAGGCTCCGGTCCCGCGCGCGACAAGGACGCCCCGCGCTTCCGCGAGCTGTACTTCATCTACCTGCTCGACGCCCACCACGGCACCGGCATCGGCCAGAAGCTCTTCGACGCGGTCGTCGAGCCCGCCGAAGGCCTCTACCTGTGGGTCGCCGACGACAACCCCCGCGCGCACCGCTTCTACACGCGCAACGGGTTCGCCCTCGACGGCGCGACGCACACCGAGCCCTTCCTCGGCGAGACTCTCACCGAGGTGCGCTTCGTGCGCTGACCCACCACTGTCCCGAAGGGGCGTGTCCGGTTCGCCGGGCACGCCCCTTCGGCGTTTCCGGCGGCGGAGCCGGAGCGCCCGCGCATCCGGAAGACTGGACCCATGCCGCCTCGCACCGCGCTCACCGTCTGGCCCCTGGAGGGCATCCCCGAGATCGAGGCGGGCGCCGACCTCGTCGATGTCATCGCCCGCGCGGCGGGCGACGAGCTCGCGGACGGCGACATCCTCGTGGTGACCTCGAAGATCGTCTCGAAGGCGGAGGGGCGCTTCGTCGTCGCCGACGACCGCGAAGACGCGATCACGTCCGAGACTGTGCGGGTCGTGGCATCGCGCACCACCCCCAACGGCTCCACGACCCGCATCGTCGAGAACCGCCTCGGCATGGTCTCGGCCGCGGCCGGCGTCGATGCGTCCAACACCCCCGAGGGCACGGTGCTCCTGCTGCCCGTGGACCCCGACGCCTCCGCACGCGCGATCGCCGCGGGTCTTCGGGAGCGGCTCGGCGCAGAGGTCGGCGTCATCGTGTCGGACACGCTCGGCCGCGCCTGGCGCGAGGGACAGACCGACCACGCGATCGGCGCGGGCGGCGTGCACGTCTTCGAGGACCTCCGCGGGGGCACGGATGCCGAGGGCCGCCCCCTCGTCGTCACCATGCCGTGCGTCGGGGACGAGCTCGCGGCGGCGACGGACCTCGTCAAGGGCAAGGCGACCCGGCGCCCCGTCGCCGTGGTGCGCGGACGCGCCGACCTCGTCGGCGCCCTGGATCTTCCCGGCGCCCGCTCGATCGTGCGCCCGCTCGAGAAGGACATGTTCCGCCTCGGCACCGACGAGGCCTACGCCGAGGGATTCGCCGCGGGCGCAGCATCCGTGGCGACCTGACCCGCCGGTGCAACACCACCCGATGGTCCTGCCTCTCACCTCTTGGTCCGCTGGCGAGGGGCCCGAAGACGCGGACCGGCCCGCCGCCGCGGTGCCGCGACGGCGGGCCGGAAACGGATGCTGCGGCTCAGCGCCCGGACTTCAGCACGGCCTGGCCGGCAGAGACCTGCACGTCGATCGTGCGGGACGCGCCGGGCGTCGAGCCGATGCTGTTGTCGAACTGGCCGGCCGAGACCTCCGAGCGCACGTCGTACTCGCCCTCGGGCACCGTGAGCCGCAGCGAACCGGCGCTCACGTCGAGCTCGATCGCATCCGGCGCAGCGCCGGTCAGCGTCGCGTCGAGGGAGCCCGCGCTCACGGTCAGGTCGGCCTCGCGCACGCCGTGGAGCTCGACGGTGCCGCGTCCTGCGCTGACATCGGCGCTGAGCGAGTCAGCCGAGCCCGACACGTCGAATGAGCCGGCCGCGAGCGAGAGGTCCAGCTCGCCGAACTCGCCGTCCGTCACGAACTCGCCTGCCGCGAGCGAGATGTCGGCGTCCAGTCCCTCCAGCGACGCGGGCAGGCGCAGCACGGCATCCGCTCCCCCGTCGCCGAACCATCCGCGCCAGCCGAACCAGTCGCGGTCCGGCGACGAGACCTGCAGCGTGTCGCCGTCGCGCTCGAGCCGCCAATCACCGGCGCCCCACGAGCTCGTCACCTCGAGTTCGGCCTCCCCGATGTCGGAGAACTCGACGCGCAGCGTGCCGGCGGCGGCGTCGACGTCGAGCGCCTCGATCCCGGCCGCGTCGACCGTTCGGGTCGAGGTGTGGACCGATGCCGAGGCGATGGTGCCGACGGCGGCCGAGGTCGCCGCGCCCAGGAGCACGATGCCGCCCAGCACGATCACGACGATCGCGACGGCGCGCGATCCTCCGGAGGACGGCCGCGGCGGTTCGGCGGGGCTGTCGGGCACCACGGGCGGAGGGGTCAGGGTCGTGCTCATCGGTTCGTTCCTGTCTGCGGCCCACGGCCGCTCGGTGTCGTCGGAGCCGGCGGCGTCGGGCCGCCGTGCTCGAGGTGGGCGATCGCGGCGAGCACGCGCCGGTTGCCCGATTCGTCGGGTTCGAGGTCCAGCTTCTGGAAGACCGCGGTGATGTGCTTCTCGACACTGCCCTCGGTGACGTGCAGCGTCTTCGCGATGGCCTGGTTGGAGCGCCCCTCGGCGATGAGCGCGAGCACAGAGGACTCGCGTTCGGTGAGGCGCAGCATCCGTTCGTCCCTCGTCCTGCGGCTGAGCAGCTGTGCGACCACTTCGGGGTCGAGGACCGTGGCACCCGCCGCGATGCGCTCGATCGCCTCGAGGAAGTCGGTGACGTCGGCCACGCGGTCCTTGAGGAGGTAGCCGAGCGCTCCGCCGCTGGACGAGATGAGGTCGGCGGCGTACCGCTCCTCGACGTACTGCGAGAGCACGAGCACCGCGAGCTGAGGCAGGCGTGCCCGCAGCGACAGGGCGGCGCGGATGCCCTCGTCCACCCAGGTCGGCGGCAGCCGCACGTCGAGGATGCACAGGTCGGGCGCCGTCGTGTCGACGGTCTCGTCGAGCCGCGAGGCGTCGGGGAGGGCGCCGACCACCTCGTGGCCGGCGTCTTCGAGCACCCGCACCAGGCCGGCGCGCAGCAGCGCCGAGTCCTCGCAGATCAGGATGCGCACGGGATACTCACCTCCACGCTCGTCGGTCCACCGGCGGGGCTGTCGATGCGCGCCTCGCCGCCGGCCGCGAGCACGCGGTTGACGATGCCGTCGAGACCGCCGCCGGGGATGACCCGCGCGCCGCCCACGCCGTTGTCTTCGACGCGGGCCCACAGCGTTCCAGGCTCGCGCAGTCGCGCGACCACGCGCACCTCGGTCGCCCGCGAGTGCTTGGCGGCGTTGGTGAGGGCCTCCGCGATCACGAAGTACGCCGCCGCCTCGGTGTCACGGCTGCACCGGCCGTCGAGGCGGACGTCGGTGTGCACCGGCACGACCGAACGGGCGACGAGCGCCGAGATGGCGGCGTCGAGTCCGCGATCGTCGAGGACGGACGTGTGGATGCCCCGGGCCAGCTGCCGGAGTTCCGTGATGGCCGCCTTGGTCGAGGTGTGCGCCTCGGTGATGAGGGCCTTCGCAGCCTCGGGATCGGCGTCGATCTTCTGCTGCGCGAGCCCGAGGGTCATGCCGACCGAGACGAGCCGCGGCTGGACGCCGTCGTGGAGGTCGCGCTCGATGCGGGTGCGCTCGACGTCGGCGGCGCGGACTGCGCCCGCGTGCTGCTGGCTCGACATGCGAGCCGCGGCGGCGAGCTGCGCCTCGCGCGACGGGACCATGATCGCCCGCGCGATGATGCCGTGGAGCACGCCGAGCCCGATGAGCGCGGCGGCCGAGAAGAGCGCTGCGAAGATGCCCACGGGTACCGCCCACGCGAGCGGCACCTCGATCCCGGTGCGCGCGAGCCGCACGGCGCTCGCGTCGGCGAACAGCGGCGCGAACACGAGAACGGCGCCCGAGACCAGGAGTCCGGCGAGTGCCACGACGACCCACCCGAGGATCGTCGCGATCGCGAGGTTCGCGATCGCGCGCCACGTGCCGGGGTCGATGGCCTGCATCCAGATCGTGCGCAGGAACCCGCCGAATCCGGGCCGGCCGCTGGTCCGCGGACGCAGCCGCGCAAGCCCGAACCGGTACAGCCCGTCGACGCGCTCGGTCTCGAGCCAGCCGAGGGCGAAGAGCACGTAGACGAGCCCGACGAGGAGGACGAGGCCGATGCCGAGCACGAACACGAGGCCGATGCCGACGCCGAGCAGCGTGAAGAGGAGGGAGAAGGCCGCGGCGCCGAGGACGCCGAGGGCCGCGAGCTGCGCGATGGCGCCCGCCACCTGGCCGGGCCGCGTCACCGGGCGGACGGGAGGAGAGTCCGAGGAGGTCATGTCACCAAAGTTAGGCGCGCGCGCCGCGCCGCGCGCCGGTGCCATCCGCACACTTCGCTTCGGGTTATCCCCCCTCCCCGGCCGCAGCCGCCACCCGAGTTCGGGGCGCAGGGCGCGCATTCGGGGCGTGCGGCATGCGCCCCGAACCCACGCGGCGCGCCCCGAACCCAGAAGGACGGTGACATGCCGGCGTCGGCGGCTCGGGCTAAGGTTGCGGCGATGCCAGCTGCAAGATCGCGCAAGACCCAGGGCACCCAGCCGCCTTCGTTCGACTTCGACGAGTCGTCGCTGGGCGCGCTCGACGCCGGCGACGACGCGATGCTCGACGCCGGGCGCCTCGACGGCGTCGCGTACTCGGGTATCGCCCGTGACACCTGGCAGCTCGAGTCCGGCGCCACTGTCGAGGCCTGCCGGTTCGACGGGCTCGACCTCGGAACGTGGGCGCTGCGCGGTGCCCACCTCGTCGAGTCCGTGTTCGCCGGCGCGAACGTGCCCACGGTGTCGGCCGCGCGCGGCGGCTGGCGCGATGTCGAGCTCCGCGACAGCCGGTTCGGCTCGGTCGAGGCCTACGACGTCGCCTGGCGCGGCATCCGTTTCAGTCGCTGCAAGCTCGGCTACGTGAACCTCCGCGGGGCCGAGCTGCTTGACGTCGCCTTCGTCGACTGCACCATCGACGAGATCGACCTGTTGGATGCCTCGGCCCGCCGTGTCGCGTTCGACGGCGCCCGCATCGGCACGCTGAACGCCGGCGGCGCCCGGCTCACCGACGTCGACCTGCGCGGGGCCGACCTCAGTCAGGTCGTCGGGATGGAGGGCCTCCGCGGCGCGACGATCTCGCCGGAGCAGCTGCAGCTCATGGCAGCGGCCCTCGCGGACCTCGCCGGCATCGTCGTCGAGTAGGCCGGTTGCGTCAGCGGCCGGAGACCTTGCCGAACAGGCGGGCGATCGGCGCCAGCACGAGCGGCCGCGCGGCGATCCAGGCTGCGGCGATCACGGCGAGCGACAGGGCGAAGAACCAGAACCCGGTCCAGTTGTCGGCGTACGCGTTCGGGTCGACCGAGCCCTGCGCCGCGTACATGTGGTTGAGGTTGCGCAACGCCCCGGTCGCGAACACGAGGAACACGTGCACTGCGATGAACACGACGAAGTAGAGCATCACCGGGAAGTGCACGGCGCGCGCCCACTCCACCGGGTACGCCTTGTTCAGCCCGGCCGCGTTCTTCGGCCAGACGTGGCTCATCCGGACCCCCGTCGCGATCGCGAGGGGTGCCGCGAGGAACACGGTGGCGAAGTAGGCCAGCTGCTGCAGCGAGTTGTAGTTCACCCAGCCGTTCTCGGTGGGCCAGTCCAGCGATACATACTGCAGAGCCGCCGACACCGCGTTCGGGAACACCTCCCACGACGTGGGCACGATCTTCATCCACTGGCCGGTCACGAACAGCAGCACCACGAAGATCACGCCGTTGACGATCCACAGGATGTCGAGCGACTGGTGGAACCACAGGTTCAGGCTCATCTTGCGCCGGCCGTTGCTGCGCGGCGACCAGAACACGCTCGGCCTCTTCTCGGTGCGCACCTGCAGGCCGGTGCGGATGATCAGCACCATCAGGAACACATTGAAGAAGTGCTGCCACCCGAGCCACGCCGGGATGCCGACCGGCGCTCCCTCGGGCAGGTGATACTCGCCCGGGTACGCCGCGAGGAAGTCCATGCCCCACGACGTCGACAGCAGCCAGCGCACGGCGAGCACGGCCATGCCGGCCGCGTACAGCAGTCCGGCGCCGCCGACGACGACCGCGCCGGCCCACTGGCCACGGGTGAACGGACCGATCCGCTTCGGCTCCGCCTTGGCCGCCGGATGCGCCTTGGCGGTGGCACCGGCCCACACCGTGCGACGGAACGGCAACGGCTCCGACAGCGAGACGCCGGTGGCGGTGGTGCGCGCTGCGGGGGCAGGAGTTTCGGACACCGTTGCTGCCACCCCGGAAGCGACGGCCGCCGACGCTTCGTGGACCGATGGGGGCTCGGCATCCGTCACCGGTGCCGCGGTCGCGGTCGGCGCGTACCCGGCCGGCGGCCACGGCTCGCCGCCCGCGACGCGGGGCAGACCGCGCCGCAGCGCCTTGGCACCGTCGCCGGATGCGGTCGGAGCTGATCCCGGTGCGGCAGCGCGCGGGGTGGCCGGGGCTCGCTGCGGCACCGCCGTCGAGTCGGCCTCCTGCTGTTCCGCAGTCACTTCTGGTGCGTGATCCGTCTCGGCACCCGCCGCAAGCGACTGCGGAACCACAGGCGCTTCCCCGGCGGGCGGCCAGGGCTCGCCGCCGGGCACGCGCGGCAGACCCCGGCGCAGCGTGACCGCACTCCGTGGTTCCGCAGTCACCTTCGGCGCGGCATCCTCCTGCGCACCCGCCACAACCGACTGCGGAACCGGATGATCGCCGGCGGCGGGGCCCTCGGCTGCCGGCACGGCGCCGTCGCCGTTGGTGGCGGGCGCGGCGCCGGCGGGCGGCCAGGGCTCGCCGCCAGGCGTGCGCGGGAGGCCGCGGCGCACCGTGGAACCGAACGTCGCCATGCCGGGTTACGCCCTCTTCGCCTCGAGCGCGGCGATCAGCTGCGGCACGACCGTGAACAGGTCGCCGACCACACCGAAGTCCGCGATCTCGAAGATCGGGGCGTCGGCGTCCTTGTTGATCGCGACGATCGTCTTGGCCGTCTGCATACCGGCCTTGTGCTGGATCGCACCCGAGATGCCGAGGGCCACATACAGCTGCGGCGACACCGACACACCGGTCTGCCCCACCTGGTACGAATACGGCACGTACCCGGCGTCCACCGCGGCCCGCGACGCGCCGATCGCGGCCCCGAGTGCGTCGGCGAGCTGCTCCACGAGGGCGAACTTCTCACCGGAGCCGAGTCCGCGTCCACCGGAGACGACCTTCGCCGCACCACGCAGCTCCGGACGCGACGACGACACCACGGCCTCATCAACTGAGGTCACGGTCGCGGCCCGACGCCCGGAGGCGCGGACCTCGAGCGGCTCCGCCTCGACTCCGGCGACCGCGTCGGCGCGGGCGTCGATCGAGCCCTGCCGGATCGTGATCACCGGCGCACCCCACGTGACGGCCGAGTCGACGTTGTAGGCACCGCCGTACACCGAGTGGTGCGCGACCACGCCCTCCGCATCACGGGATACGCCGACCGCGTCGACCGCCACCGCCGAGCGGGTGCGGGCGGCGAACCGGCCGGCGACCTCGCGGCCCTCCACCGAGTTCGCCACCAGGATCGCGTCGGGCCGCACCAGGTCGGCGGCCTCCGTCAGCGCGTCCACCCGCGGGACCGACAGTCCCTCGCCGGCCGGCGCAACCAGCACCGACGCGGCGCCGAGGGCCGCAGCATCCGCCGCCAGCGCGGCGTCGCCCACGATCACCGCGACCGGCGTGCCCACCGTCGCGGCAGCCCCCAGCAGCTCGGCAGCCGTCTTGGCGAGCCCGCCCGACGGCGTCGTGTCGAGGAGGACCAGGATCGAGTCATCTGCAAACGTCATCGGAGCACCCTCACGCGAGCCGGTTCTGGATGAGGAAGTCCGCGAGCTTCTGGCCCGCATCCCCCTCGTCGACGATCTTCACGCCGGCCTCACGCGGCGGCTTCTCACTGAGCGAGATCACGATCGACCGCGACGCATCCGGATCGTGCGGGTCGATCTCGAGCTCGGCGAGCGACAGCGTCTCGAACGGCTTCTTCTTGGCCGCCATGATTCCCTTGAAGTTGGGAAAGCGCGCGTCGGGCAGCGCCTCGGTGATCGAGATCACCGCCGGCAGCGCCGCCGTCACCTGCAGCGTCGCTCCATCCGACGCCCGCGTGCCCGACACCTCGCCCTCGCCGATCTCCACCGCGCTCAGGTACGTCGCGGACGGCACATCGAGGATCTCGGCCACCATCGCCGGGATCATCCCGCCCACCCCGTCGGTCGACAGGTTGCCGCCGATCACCAGGTCGAACCCAGTGCGCTGCAGCGCGGCAGCGAGCACCTCGGCGGTGAGCCCCAGATCGGCTCCGAGCAGCCCCTCGTCGACCACCTGCACGGCCGACGCGGCACCCATCGCGAGCCCCTTGCGCACCGTCGCCGCCGCCGATTCCGGCGTCATCGACAGGACGACCACCTCGGTGCCCGGCGTCTTGTCCGCGTACGACAGGGCCACCTCCAGCGCCCGCTCGCCGATCTCGTCGAGCACCGTCTCGCTCGCGCCACGATCGGCCAAGCCGGTCTCCAGCGACAGCCTGCGATCCCCATAGGTATCCGGGACTTCCTTGACCAGGACGACGATCTTCATACGATCTCCTCACGCTGGGCACGAGTCTATGGCTCGCGCCGCAATGTACCCAATCCCGCGAAATGAACCGGCGATGACCGACTCGCGACCTGCCGTGTGTATACATAAGCCGCCGTTTCGAGGCATCCGGGTGTCCGTGACAACCCGGTCGACCGGTACGGTGGGGACGAGGAGGTCGACATGGCAGCACCCAGGCGTCTTCCGGTCGACCCGATCGCCGAAGCCAAGCGCCAGTGGATCGCCCATGGCTGGGAGAACGCGGCCGCGGGCATGACCGCCGTGACCTCGATCATCCGCGCGCAGCAGCTCCTGTTCGCGCGCATCGACACCGCTCTGAGGCCGTTCGGCCTGTCGTTCGCCCGGTACGAGATGCTGCGCCTGCTCGGTTTCACGAGAGAGGGACGGATGCCGATGGCCAGTGCCATCGCCCGCCTGCAGGTGCACCCGACCAGCGTCACGAACACGGTCGACCGACTGGCCCGCGACGGGCTCGTCTCGCGAGAGCCGCACCCAGCTGACGGCCGTGCGGCGATGCTCGTGCTGACGGACACCGGGCGCGAGCTCGTGGAGCGTGCGACCACGGCCCTCAACACCGAAGTCTTCGAGGATCCGGGCCTCACCGACGCCGACACGACCGAGCTCGTGCGCATCATCGCGCGCTTCCGCAAGGACGCCGGCGACTTCACCGAGCCGAGACCCCAGCCTGACCCCCTCTGACCCGGTCAGCGGCCCTTGAATTCCGGAGCGCGCTTCTCGCGGAAGGCGGCCATGCCCTCCTTCTGGTCGGCGGTGTCGAAGAGGCTCGCGAACACGTGCTTCTCGAGGCGCAGGCCCTCGGCCATCGGGGTCTCCAGCGCGGCGTCCAGCACAGCCTTCGCGGCGTACAGCGACGGGAGGCTCTTCGACGCGATCGCCTCGGCCGTCTTCTGCGCCTCGGCGAGCAGGTCGGCCGCGGGCACGACGCGCGAGGCGAGTCCCGACCGCTCGGCTTCCGCAGCATCCATCATGCGTCCCGTGAGGATGAGCTCGGCGGCCTTGTAGTAGCCGACCGCACGGATGAGGCGCTGCGAGCCGCCCATGCCGGGGATCACGCCGAGGTTGATCTCGGGCTGCCCGAACTTCGCGGTGTCGGCGGCGAGGATGATGTCGCACATCATCGCGAGCTCGCAGCCGCCGCCGAGCGCGTAGCCCGACACGGCCGCAATGACAGGGGTGCGGACGGCGGCGAACTGCGTCCAGCCGCCGAAGTGGTCGCCCATCAGCATCTCGAGCCCGTTCTTGGACTCCATCTCCTTGATGTCGGCGCCGGCCGCGAACGCCCGCTCCGAGCCTGTCACGACGATCGCGCCGATCCCCTCATCGGCATCGAAGACGGATGCCGCGGCCACGACGTCGCGGCACACCTGCGAGTTCAGCGCGTTGAGCGCCTCCGGCCGGTTGAGGGTGATCCACCCCACCCTCCCGCGAGTCTCGACCAGGATCGTCTCGTACTCGGCCGCCTGGTCCTCGGTCATCTCTGCTCCTTCGGTTGAGTCGTCCTGATCGTAAAGCCTCGGCTCCGCAGTCACTTCCGGTCGGTGTCCTGTGGACTCCGACGCACAAGCCGACTGCGGAGCGGAGAGACGCACTCGCTCCGCAGTCGGTTGTTGCTCGGGCTCGGGGGGCGGCGCCTCAGGAGCGACCGCGGGGCAGGGGGGCGGGGGGGTCAGTCTGAGAACTCGCGGATCGAGTTGATGATGCCGGAGAAGTCCTGGCCCGCGCCGGGGCCGTCCGCGTAGTGGGCGTAGATCTCGCGCGCGAGCATGCCCATGCGGGCATCCACTCCTGTGAGCTGGATCGCCTGCTCGGCCAGACCCAGGTCCTTGTTCATGAGGGCTCCTGCGAATCCGGGCCGGTAGTCGCGATTCGCCGGACTCGTCGGCACCGGCCCCGGCACGGGGCAGTTCGTCGTCAGCGCCCAGCACTGGCCCGACGCGTTCGAGGCCACGTCGAACAGTGCCTGGTGCGAGAGCCCCAGTCGCTCGCCCAGCACGAACGCCTCGGCCACCGCGATCTGCGACACCGCGAGGATCATGTTGTTGCAGACCTTCGCGGCCTGGCCGAGCCCGGCGCCGCCGCAGTGCACGACGCGACGGCCCATCGCCTCCAGGAGCGGCCGGGCGGCGTCGAAGTCGTCGTCCGTGCCGCCGACCATGAACGCGAGCGTGGCGTTCTCGGCTCCGACCACCCCGCCCGACACCGGGGCGTCGAGCGAGCGGTGCCCGGCCGCCTCGGCGAGCGCGTGCGCGGCGCGCGCCTCGTCGACGGCGATCGTCGAGCAGTCGATGAACAGCGCTCCGGATGCCGCGACGTCGAGGAGCCCCTGAGCTCCGCCGGAACCCCGATAGGCCTCGAGCACCTGCGTGCCGGTCTGGAACATCGTGATGACGACGTCCGCAGCGGTGGCGGCATCCGTTCCCGAATCCCCGACGATCAGCCCCGCCTCTCGCGCCGCGTCGACCGCGGCGGGGAAGACGTCGAAGCCGACCACCTCGTGTCCGCTGCCGGCGAGATTCCGCGCCATGGGCAGGCCCATATGGCCGAGCCCCAGGAATGCGACCTTCATGTCGGACCTCCTCGTCCTGAGAGCGTCAGTGCGCGAGCAGCTGGCGGCCGATGATCACGCGCATGATCTCGTTGGTCCCCTCCAGGATCTGATGCACACGCAGATCGCGCACCACCTTCTCGATCCCGTACTCGTGGAGGTAACCGTAGCCGCCGTGCAGCTGCAGCGCCTGGTTCGCGACGGTGAAGCCCGCGTCGGTGGCGAACCGCTTGGCCATCGCGCACTGCATGGATGCGTCGGGGGCCTTCGCGTCGACCGCCGCGGCGGCGTCGCGAACGAGCGCGCGCGCCGCGCGCAGCTCGGTGGCCATGTCGGCGAGGGCGAACACGACAGCCTGCTTCTCGGCGAGCGGCTCGCCGAAGGTGAAGCGCTCGTGCACGTACTTCACCGCGCGGTCGAGGGCCCACTGCGCGCCGCCCAGCGAGCACGCGGCGATGTTGATGCGGCCCCCGTCGAGCGCCGACATCGCGATCTTGAACCCCTGACCCTCGCCGCCGAGGATGTTCGCGACGGGCACGCGCACCTCGTCGAGGATCACCTGCCGCGTCGGCTGGGCGTTCCAGCCCATCTTGTGCTCGAGCTGCCCGAACGACAGCCCGGGGGCGTCGGCCGGCACGAGGAACGCGGTGATGCCGCGGGCGCCGGCGTCGGCATCGGTGCGGGCCATGACGATGTAGACGGATGCCTCGCCCCCGCCGGAGATGAACTGCTTGACTCCGGTCAGCACGTACTCGTCGCCGGACCGGATCGCGCTCGTCGCGATGGCGGCGGCATCGGATCCTGCACCCGGCTCGGTGAGGCAGTAGCTGCCGAAGCCCTGCATCGACGTCAGGAGTGCAAGCCACTCATGGCGCTGGGCATCGGTGCCGTACGTGTCGATCATCCACGCCACCATGTTGTGGATCGAGATGTAGGCGGCGATGGCGGGGTCGCCCTTCGCCAGCTCCTCGAAGATCGCGGCCGCGTCGGAGCGCGTGAGGCCCGACCCGCCGACGTCCTCGCGGACGTAGATGCCGCCCAGGCCGAGCTCGCCGCCGAGCTGCAGCGTCTCGCGGGGGAAGTGCGATGCCCTGTCCCACTCCAGCGCGTGCGGCGCGAGTTCGGACTGTGCGAAATCGCGCACGGCTTCGATGATGGCTGCGCGCTCGTCTTCGCTGATGGCGACGGGAGCGAGCACGGGGACAGGGGTGGCGTCCATTACGTCTCTCCGGTGAGTCAGGGTGACGGCTTCGTCACGACTTCCAGAATACTAGGACATCCATGTACTTGCTCGGTAATCCGTGCAACCGACTCGTCTTGTGCTGTTCACCCCGGGGTCACCTTCGCTAGAGAGGCTCGAACCGATTCGGTCTGGACGCTGGGTTCCATTCCGTGTCGCACCCGTCACCCCCTTTTCATGAGGACACGCATGCCTTCGTATCTCTTCCGCCGCGCCGTCGCGTTCACCGCGACGACCGCGGCCGTCTGCGCGCTCGCGCTGACCAGCAGCACCGCGGCATCCGCCGCGCTCGTTCCGGATTACTTCAGCGACTCCGCCCCGAACGCCGCACTCGCTCTGACCCCGCTCGGCACGCACGAGGCCGGCGTCTACGCGGAGTCCGCCGCCGAGATCGTCCAGGCCTACCGCGACCGCCTGTTCGTGGTCAACGCGCAGGCCGGCACCGTGGTCGTGCTCGACAACACCGACCCCGAGCACCCGGCCGAGCTGTTCTCGATCGCCTCGACGGGCGTCGCGAACTCGCTCGCCGTCCGCGACGACGGTCTCGGCGTGGTCGCGTTCGAGGCGGAGACCAAGACCGACAAGGGCCACCTCCTGTTCTTCGACGCGAACGAGGACTCTGCCGAAGCGGCGGTGCTCGGAGAGGTCGAGGTCGGGGCCCTTCCCGACATGGTCACCGTCTCGAAGGACGGCAAGTACGCGGTCGTGGCGAACGAGGGTGAGCCCGCCGACGACTTCTCGCTCGACCCCGAGGGCTCGGTCAGCGTCGTGACGCTTCCGGCCGGCGTCGCCGCTCCGGCCCAGAGTGCGGTCAAGACCGCCGGCTTCGGCGCCTTCGAGGCGGGCGGCGCGAAGACGCTCGCCCCCGAGGTGCGCGTGTTCGGCCCCGACGTCGCGGCACCCGACCAGGGCGACAAGCCGCTCACGGCCAACCGCGTGAGCCGCAACCTCGAGCCGGAGTACATCACGGTCGACGGCACCACCGCCTACGCGGCACTGCAGGAGGCCAACGCGATCGCCGTCATCGACCTCACCAAGCCCGAGGTCACCTCGATCCTCCCGCTCGGGTACAAGGACTACGGCACCCCGGGCAACGGTCTCGACGCGAGCGACCGCGACCCGCAGGGCGCTCCGACCGTCAACATCAAGACGTACCCCGGCCTCAAGGGCCTGTACATGCCCGACGGCATCCAGTCGTTCCAGGCGACCGTCGGAGGCAAGACCGCGACGTACCTCGTCACGGCGAACGAGGGCGACGCGCGCGAGTGGGGTGTGGAGGGCACCGACTCCTACTTCATCGACGAGGCCCGCGTCAAGGACCTCGGCAAGGACGGCCTCGCCGGCATCTGCGCGACCGGTCCGCTCTCGGAGATCGCGAACATCCAGAAGGACGACGTCCTCGGTCGCCTCAAGGTGGTCACCGATCTCGGCAAGGCCGAAGGCGCCGACTGCTACAGCGAGCTGTACGCCTACGGCGGTCGCTCGTTCTCGATCTGGGACACCACGGGCGACCTCGTGTTCGATTCGGGCGACGACTTCGAGCAGATCACGTCGCAGATCCCGGGCCTGGTGTTCAACGCGAGCAATGACAACAACACCAGCAACGACCGCAGCGACGACAAGGGCCCGGAGCCCGAGAACGTCACGATCGGCGTCGTCGGCGGCAAGACCTACGCCTTCGTCGGCCTCGAGCGCGTCGGCGGCGTGATGGTCTACGACATCACCGATCCCGCGGCGGCGCAGTTCGTCACGTACGTCAACAACCGCGACTACACGCAGGACGTGAAGACCGCCGCGGCCGGCGATCTCGGCCCTGAGGGCATCCAGTTCATCTCCGCACTGCGCTCGTCGACGGGCACCCCGCAGCTCGTCGTGGGCAGCGAGGTCTCGGGCACCACCACCGTGTGGGACGTCGAGCAGCTCACCGCCTCGCAGCCCGACGTGCGCGTGCTGACGATCAACGACTTCCACGGTCGCCTCGTGCAGGAGACCGGCGGAGTCGCGGGTGCGGCGGTTCTCGCGGGTGCGGTCGACAAGTACCGTCAGCAGAACCCGAACACGCTGTTCGTCTCGGCCGGCGACAACATCGGCGCCTCGGCGTTCGAGTCGTTCATCGACGACGACGACCCGACGATCGATGCGCTCGTCGCCGCCGGTCTCGACGCCAGCGCGGTCGGAAACCACGAGTTCGACCAGGGCTTCGACGATCTGGTGAACGACGTGATCCCGAGCTTCGAAAGCGACGAGCACGCCGACGCGATGAGCGATTTCGCCCTCGGCGCCAACGTCTTCATGAAGGGCACCGACGAGCACGCTCTGCAGCCGTACACGATCAAGACGGTCAACGGCACGAAGATCGCGTTCGTCGGCGTCGTCACGACGCAGACGGCCGGCATGGTGAGCCCCGACGGCATCGCCGGCATCGAGTTCCGCGACCTGGTCGACTCGGCCAACGACGCGGCCGCGGACGCGGTGGCCGAAGGCGCCGACGTCGTCATCCTGCTCGCCCACGAGGGCGCCGCGAGCTCGGCGATCGAGGCCAGCCAGTCGGGCGACGCGTTCGGCGACCTGGTCGAGAACGCGTCGGACGACATCGACGCCATCGTCTCGGCGCACACGCACCAGCGGTATGCGCACGAGATCGGCGGTCGCCCGGTCATCCAGGCGCACCAGTACGGCACCGCGCTCGGCACGCTCGACATCGAGCTGACGGAGACCGGCGAGCTCGAGTCGATCACCGGCGGCACCGTGTCGCTGTACGACTCGGTCGTGAGCCAGCACGTGGCGTATCCGCAGACCGAGACGACGTCGATCGTCGACGACGCCGCGAAGGTCGCGAACGAGAAGGGTCAGGTACAGGTCGGTTCGATCACGGCCGACATCCTCCGCGGCAAGACCTCGACCGGCAGCGAGGACCGCGGCGCGCACTCCACACTCGGCAACACCGTCGCCGACGTCTACCTGTGGGCGACGAGCACGAACCCGGGCTACGGCGGTCAGGACGCGCAGATCGCATTCATGAACCCGGGCGGGCTGCGCAATGACCTGCTGTTCGGCGACGACAACGGCGCGATGTCGTACCGCGAGGTCGCGAACGTCCAGCCGTTCGGCAACACCCTGGTCACGCTCGACCTGACCGGCGCGCAGATCAAGGAGATCCTCGAGCAGCAGTGGCAGCCCGACGGCGCCTCGCGCCCGAAGCTCGCCCTCGGTGTCTCGAAGGGCTTCACCTTCGAGTACGACCCGGCGGCCGCCCGCGGTGCGCACGTCGTGTCGATGCAGTACCAGGGGGATGAAGTCGACCCGACCGACACCTTCCGCGTCGTGACGAACTCGTTCCTCTCGGCCGGTGGCGACAACTTCTTCTCCTTCGCCGACGGTGAGAACGTGCTCGACTCGGGCCAGATCGACCTGCAGGCGACGGTGGACTTCTTCGCCGCCGCCGGCGGACCGGTCGCGCCGTCGCCCGCGAACCGCGCGTACCTGATCGGTGAGCACCCCCCGGTCGAGGGCACCGACCCCGGCACCGATCCCGGCACGGGCCCGGGCACCGATCCCGGCACCACCCCGCCCACGCCCGTGAACCCCGGCGGCAACCCGCCGGCGGCAGGCGTGCAGCGCGGCGGCGACTGGGCGCAGGTCGATGTGGGCTCCGGCCGTGTCGAGCGGGGCGGCACGCTGCGCGTCGCACTCTCGGGCCTCGAGCCGAATCAGACGGTGGCCGCGACGCTCTTCAGCGACCCGGTCGTGGTCTCGGGCATCCCGGCAGCCGACGCGCAGGGCCGTCTGAGCTTCGCCGTCGCGATCCCGTCGGACATCGCGCTCGGCGACCATCGCCTGGTGATCACGTCAGCGGGTCTGGACCCGATCGAGGTGGGCGTCACGGTCGTGGCTCCCGGTGCCCTCGCCGCCACCGGCTCGGAGTTCCCATGGGGCATCGCCGCCGGGGGCGCAGCGCTGCTGATGGTCGCAGGCTCCGCGCTCTTCGTGATCCGCAAGCGTCGCGACAGCACCGCGGGCTGACACACCGCATCCGAGGCGGCCCCCACCCTCTGGTGGGGGCCGCCTCTTCGCGTCACTGGTCCCAGACCATGAACGGGCGCAGCTCCAGCTGGCCGTTTCGTGCCATCGGATGCCGGGACGCGATCTCGATCGCCTCCTCCAGGTCCTCCACCTCGAGGATGTCGAAGCCGCAGATGACCTCGGCCGTCTCGACGTACGGACCGCGGCTGGTGAGCACCTTCCCGCCGCGCACCTTCACCACCGTGGAGTCGGCCTGCGGCGCGAGCACCTCCCCGATGACGCGCTTGCCGCTGGCGTCGAGCGGGTCGACCCACAGGTCGACATCGGACTCGTCGGTCTCGGCATCGGGCTCGAGCGATGTGACGACGAACATCATGTACTTCATGGGGTGATCCTTCCGGTTGTGGGCGGCCGTCCGCCAGCCTCACTCCGGTCGTCGCACGACCGACGGCGATCTCGACAATCACCCGAGGAGTTTTCCGACGCCTCTTCGTCCCCCTCCCCGGTGCGGGAGATCATCCTCCGGGTGGACCCGGATGAGACTCGGGGTGGACGCGGCGCCGCGACCCGTTCCGTAGCGTCGAAGGCATGGTCAGCACCACATCCACCGTCCCGGTCACCCGCCACCGCGAGCTGTCCACGGCCGCCGCACTGCTCCTCACGATCGGCGGCAACATCGTCGTCGTGACGATCGCCGCCATCGGAGTGGCAGGCGTCGCCGCAGCCGCCGTCGCCGTGTTCGGCCCGCAGCTGATGGAGCTGCTCTAGCTCCGTCGCCCCGCCGGGGCATCGCGCTAGCCTGCCGGAATGAGTGAGCGCGCCGTCCCGATCCTCCTCAGCCGCGACCTCGCCGAGACACTGTCGTTCTTCGAGCGGCTCGGGTTCGAGAACCGCGGCGCCCCGCCTGAGCAGTGGCAGTACCTGATCATCGGGCGCGGCGCGATCGAGCTGCATTTCACGGAGGATCCGACGGTCGACCCGCTGTCCACTGCGTCGATGTGCTACCTCTACGTCGACGACGCCCGGCAGCTCCACGCCGAATGGGCCGACCGCGTGGAACCCGATCCACCTTCGGGCAGCCGCATCGTCGCGCCGGTCGACACCGACTACGGCATGTGCGAGTTCGCCGTCGTCGACCGCAATGGGAACCTGCTGCGCATCGGCTCACTGCTCCAGTGAGCCCGCGTCGGCTCCGCCGGGTGGGATGCGCCCACCCGGCGGAATCGTCAATACACGAGCACGGGGACGGGGATCGCCGCCCGCGAGTCCTCGTAGTCGCCGGCATCGGCGAACGCGGTGCGGAGGAGGTGGACGCCCCGACCCGAGAGCTTCACGTCGACCGCGACCTTGCCCTTCGCGGCAGCGGTGAGCTCGACGCTCGCCACGACCTTGCCGTTGTCGGTGACGGTCACGGTGCCGACCGGCGCGGACCCGTCGGCGGCGGTGACCTTGCCCGCCACGGTCACGCTGCCGCCCGCTTTGAGCAGCAGCTTCGTCGGCGCGACGAGCGTCGTCGTGGCGATCGGCTCGCGGTCCACCAGCACCACCGCGGACCGCGCGGGCACCGTCACGGTCCCGGTCGAGGCATCCCACGTGGTCGTCTTCACGACCGCATCCGAGCCGTTCGCGAGCGCGGGCGTCAGCGAGAACGAGCGACCGGCGAGCGACGAGATCGTCTGGGTCGTCGGCTCGACTCCCGCGTTGAACACCACCAGCGCGCCCTCGAGCTCGGGGTCGACGTCCTCCCCGACGAGGTCGTCGATGAGCATCGTGAGCACGCCGGGTGCAGCATCCGGCCCGCTGTTCGGGAACGTGACCTTCTCGCCGATCAGCTCGGCAGACCCGAGACGCAGCAGCCCCACCTCTTCACGCACGCGGAGCAGATCGAGAGCGGATGCCTCGGCCGTGGCGATGTCGGACGCGGCCGGCTTGTTCGCCGGGTTCGCGAGCAGGGGCTTCTTGATCGCCCACGACGTCTCGTTGTCGGCCGCCCGCGGCAGACCCGACCCGAAGGTCGACTCCTGGCCGGTCCAGTCGATCCGGTTGAACCAGTCGCCCGAGTTGTAGCTGTTGCGGTCGAGCGACTTGGAGCGCAGCAGCTCGGTGCCGGCGTGCCAGAACGACGGGGTCTGCGCGAACGCCGTGGTCGCGAGCGACAGCGTGTTCATGCGGACGCGATCGGCCATCGTCGTGTCGGCCGGCAGCTTCAGCACCGACAGGTCGTACAGCGTCTCGTTGTCGTGCGCGTCGACGTACGTGATGATCTCGTCGGGCTGGTCGGCGTATCCGGCCGGCGAGCCGCGGTAGTCGAGCTCGTCGCCCGCCTTCACGGCACCCGTGTGATCGGTCAGCGTGTAGTCGCGGAGGTTGCCCGCGAGGCCCAGCTTCACGAGGTCGGTCTGGTGCGCGAGGTCCGCGAGGGCCTGCTCGGTCGTGCCGTTGATCGGCGCGCCGTTGGGGTCGGTGCCGAGGCCGGTGCCGAAACCCTGCTGCTGGATCGTCTCGCCGGCGACCGGGCTGCCGCCGTGGACGGCGTCGCGCAGGCGGTCGCTGAACGTTCCGATGCCGGTGCCGCCGAGCTGCCCCTGCGTGGCCTGCTCGAAGAGGGCGTTGTTCGCGACCTCGCCGAAGTTCCAGCCCTCGCCATAGAGGTAGATCACCTTGCCGTCGACGCCGTCGTTCTTGAGCGTCAGCTCGTCGAGCGCCGCGCGGATCGCGAGCATGTTCTCCTTCGAGTGGTGGCCCATGAGGTCGAAGCGGAAACCGTCGACCTTGTAGTCGCGGGCCCACGTCACGACCGAGTCGACCATGAGCTTCTGAGCGACCTCGTGCTCGGTGGCCACGTTCTGGCAGCACGTCGAGGTCTCGACGCCGCCCGCGAGGTTGAGACGCTGGTAGTACCCGGGAACGACCTGGTCGAGCACCGACGTCGGCGCCTGTCCCGAGGCCGACGTGTGGTTGAACACCTGGTCGAGCACGACCTGCAGGCCCATGCCGTGCAGCGCGCCGACCATCTCACGGAACTCGCCCACGCGCGCGCCGCCCTCGGGGTCGACGGCGTACGAGCCTTCGGGCGTCGTGTAGTGGAACGGGTCGTAGCCCCAGTTGAAGCCGTCGGCCTCGACGATCTTCTCGACGCACGCCTGCTGCTCGGTGCTGTCGGCCGCGTACGACGCGAGGTCGCAGTCGGGCACGGCCTGCCGCGAGCGGTCCTCCTCGATCGTCGCGATGTCGAAGGTCGGCAGCAGGTGCACCGTGTTGATGCCGGCGTCGGCGAGCTGGCGGAGCTGCTTCGTGCCCGCACTGTCACGGGTGAAGGCACGATACGTGCCGCGTTCGGCCTCCGGCACCGACTCGTCGGCGATCGAAAAGTCGCGCACGTGCAGCTCGTAGATCGCGCGGTCGACCGGGCGGTCGATCACGGGCGCCTTCGTCTTCTCCCACGCCTTCGGACGCCACTCCTTGTCGTCGAGGTCGATCGCGACCGAGCGCTCGGAGTTCGTCGTGAGCGCGACGGAGTACGGGTCGGTGACGTCGTTCGTCTCGATCGCACCGGTGGTCGGGGCGTAGACGACGACCTCCCACAGGTACTCGTCGCCCTTCAGCGACTTCGCACCCGCGACGGTCCAGATCCCGGATGCCGCATCCCACGTCGCCTCATGGCGCACGGGGTCGCCGTCAGTGCCGGCGTCCCACGTGAGCAGCGTCGCGCTCTGCGCGGTCGGCGCCCACAGCCGGAACGTGGGCTTCTTGCCCTGGAACGTCACGCCGAGGTCGGTGTCGGCCACCGCGTCGGCGTACAGGTCGTCGAGCACACCCGGGATCTGCACCCCGGTGAATCCCGAGAGCACGCCCTCGGCATCGCGTTGCGACACCGCCAGCTGTCCTCGGACGAGGGCCGAGGCATCCGTTCCCTCCGGCACACGGAGTGCGACGAAGCCCGCGAGAGCCGGGAACTCGGCCTTCTGTTCGGCGGTCAGGCCACCCTCGATCACCGTGAGGTCGATGGCGTCGCCGCCCGTGATCTCGCCGTCCGCGAGGACCACAGAGGCGTCGGCCGAGGCATGCAGCTGCCACGAGGCGTCGGCGGGGAGGGCGCCGAGGTCGGCCGGCCACGCGATCGTGCGAGCGTCGATCCAGTGCGCGCGCTGCTCTCCCACGCCGGCCAGCGGCGGGTCGGTGACCTCGATCTCGAGCACGTGGGTGGCGAGGGTGTAGCGGAAGACGATCCGCTTGCCGTCGCTCGCGCTGAACGAGTAGTTCGCGCCGCCCGGGGCTCCTCCCACGCCGTAGTTCTCGGTCCAGCTGAGGCCGTGCGCGACCTTGATCTCGTACGCGCCCGCGGGGATCCGGTCGGTCGAGAACTCGTACACACCGTCTTTGTCGCCGTCGGCCATGAGGGTCGCGAGGCAGTCGGGCGCCCAGTCGCCCGCGCAGCCCAGCTCGCTCTGCGCCGAGCCCGGCAGCGTGATGATGGGGCCTTCGACCGTCGACTGCACGATGTTCGAGCGCGGATCGAAGTAGAACGTGATCGGGCCGCCGGTGTGCGAGATGGTGACGTTCGCACCGCCCGGGACGCCGTTCGCACCGTAATTGAGGTCCCACGTGCCGTTGATCGCGACCTTGTACTCGTAGTCGCCGGCGGGCAGGTCGAAGGTGCCGGACCAGATGCCGTCGGCGCGGAGCGTGAGCTTCGCCGCCTCGCATCCGGGGGTCCAGTCGCCGGCGCAGCCCATCTCGGAGTTGAGGCTTCCGGGCACGGTCACCATGTCGATCGGCGACTCGGGCTCGTCCACCTCAGCGAGCGACACGGCGTTGCCCACCGACGCGTAGGTCGAGGCGGCGGCGTGGTGCCCGGCGGCGTCGGTCGTGACCGCGCGGTACTCGACGAGCGTGCCGTTCGCGAGGCCCTTCACCGTGTGGAAGACGCGCGGGTCGGTGTCTTCGGCGGTGCCGAGCGCGTGCCACTGGTCGGACCCGGCGACGCGCCACGAGAAGCTCGTCTCCTGCCACGTCGCGTCGTCCACGTCGGCGCTGACGGCGACCGAGCCCGTGAGAGCGGCACCGGCGCTCGGCGCGCTCACCGAGATGGCCAGGGGTGCCTCAGGAGCCGACACCGTCGTCCCGGCTCGGTAGACGACGGCCGACAGGGCCGGGACGGTGACGGGAGCCTGCGCTGAGGCATCCGTCGACACCGACGCGTCGGCGCCGTACACCGGAGCGAACGACGCGTTCGCAGTGAGCGTCGGGATGGTCACCGTCTTGGCGGCCGTCGTGTTGTTGAGCGCGACCAGGTATTCGACCTTCTCGTCGCGGTCGACACGCGAGAAGGCGTACACGCCGGCGCCGCTGTCGGCGTAGCGCTCGATCTGCGCGCCGGTGACCAGGGCCGGGTGAGCCTCGCGCAGCGCGGCGAGGTCGGCGATGCGCTCGTAGACCGGTGCGGCCGTGTCGTAGCGGTCGACCGATCCGGCAGTGGTGCCGTCGATCAGCTTCTGGTTCTGGTACTCGGCCACCTGCGTCGCGAAGAGCGTCTGGCGCGCGTCCTTGTCGCCGCCGGCGCCCGCGAAGCCCTGCTCGTCGCCGTAGTACACGACGGGCTGTCCGCGACCGAGGAACATCAGGTCGTGCGCGAGCAGGTCGCGCTCGAGCGCGTTCGGCGTGGACTGCAGCATGTAGCCGACCCGGCCCATGTCGTGGTTGCCGAGGAAGGTCGGCAGCGCCGTCGCCGACGTGTCGGTCGTCGTGTACCAGTCGTCGCCCGCGTACAGGGACTGCAGTCCCTTGGCGCTGTTGCCCGCGGCGTAGCTGACCGCCGACGACTGGAAGGTGAAGTCGAGCACCGAGTTCATGTCGGTGTCGCGGACGTACGGCGACAGCTTCACCGGGTCGGCGTCGTAGACCTCGCCGAACATGAAGAAGTCGTCTTTGCCGAGCGAGTGCGCGTAGTCGAGCACCTGGGTGGTCCAGGTCTGCCAGAACTCGAAGTTCACGTGCTTGGCGGTGTCGATGCGGAAACCGTCGATACCGAGGTCGATCCACTTCTGGTAGACGTCCACGAACCCGTTCACGACGGTGGGGTGCTCGGTCATCAGGTCGTCGAGCCCCGAGAAGTCGCCGTACGTCACCGACTCGCCCGACCACGTCGAATCGCCGCGGTTGTGGTACAGCGTCGGGTCGTTCAGCCAGGCCGGGACCTTCGCGGTCGTGTCGTTCACGACGGGCGTGTAGGGGAACGACGTCGCGGCGTCCAGCTCGGGGAAGGTGTCGGTGCCCGCGTAGTCGGTCGGGTCGAACGGGGTGCCGGAGGCGTCCTTGTACGGGCTCGTCGCCTTGTCGATGTACGAGTACTGGCCCTGCGTGTTCGAGATCAGGTCGGCCGTGTGGTTCGTGATGATGTCGAAGTAGACCTTGATGCCCTTGGCATGCGCCTCGGCGATGAGCGCCTCGAGCTCGGCGTTCGTGCCGAGGTGCGGATCGATCTGCGTGAAGTCGGTGATCCAGTACCCGTGGTAGCCGGCGCTCGCGTTCGCGCCCTCGCCCTGCACGGGGTTGTTCTTGAAGCTCGGGGTCAGCCAGATCGCGGTCGTGCCGAGGCCGTCGATGTAGTCGAGCTTCTCGCGCAGGCCCGCGATGTCGCCGCCGTTGTAGAAGCCCTTGTCGGTCGGGTCGAAGCCGGTGGTGAGGCGGTCGCCGGTGAGTCCGCCCTGGTCGTTCGCGGTGTCGCCGTTCGCGAAGCGGTCGGTCATCACGAAGTAGAACTGCTCCTGGCTTCCCGGCTGCCGCACCGGCGCGGCGACGAGCGCGTCGTCGTCCGCCGTGTACCCGGCGCGCAGGCTCTTCGCCTCGAGGCCGACGCGGTGGGTGTTGTCGTCGAACACGAAGCGCAGCGTCGACGGCCCGTCGATCGTCAGCGGGATGTTGTCGCCCCCGCCGCCCAGTCCGTACGACTCGTCCCACGCGTCGTTGACGGCCACTTTGTACTCGTACGAGCCGGCCGGCACGTCGAACTCGGCCGCGTAGACGCCCGCGGTGTCGGTGGCGGTGAGTTCGGTCGCCGCGCAGTCGGGCTTCCAGTCGTCGGCGCATCCGAGTTCGGACTGCAGGCTGCCGACGAGCGCGAACGTGCGCTCGGCGGCGGCCGCGGGCGCGATGGCGACCACTCCCCCCGTCACGATGAGCGCCGCCGCGGCAAGGCTGGCGGTGAGGATGCGGGCACGTCCTGAGGTCGACTTCGACACGGGAGCTCCTGGGGTGGGGCGGTGGGCACGCCGACGTGCCCGCGGTGCAGTTGTGCGGCCGACACTAACAGCCGGTTCATAGGAACTGCAAGCGCTTACATCATGAGAAGTCCTTAATCGAGCGGATGCCGCGACCCGAGGCATCCGTTCTCCTCCCGTTCACGCAATCGCTTGCAGAGACGATCAGGGAATGCTCAGCATCACGAGTTGATCTCGCCGGGCCGCTATCGGTCGATCGCGGCGCACACTCGATGCATGTGGTGGAGGTTCCTCAAGGCACTCAAGGTCGGTGAGCACCGCGTCGCGCCGACGACGTGGATCGCCGCGACCGCCGCGGTCGTCTATGCGGTCTCGCCGATCGACCTGATCCCCGAGCTCGTCCTCGGACCCCTCGGATTCGCCGACGACCTCGGCGTCTGGAGCATCCTCGCCCTGCTCGTGGTGCGCGAGCACCATCGGTGGCAGGCCCGGCTGCAGGCGCCGTAAGCGTCAGCCGCCGGCGACCGCGCACGCGCTCTGGATGCTCACGTGGAGGAGCCCGTCGACCGTGGTCTTGTCGCGGATGCTCAGGCGCTCGACCGGAAGGGCCGTGCTGTAGCGGATGTCCTCCTGCATCGCGCGGTCGGGGAGGTAGCCGGCGGCGTCCCAGGCGGCGAGGATCGCGACGAGCGAGGCTGCGTTGTCGGCGGTCGCCAGCTCCGTGGTCAATGCCAGACGGGAGCCGACCTCGCCGCACGGCGCAGCCTGCAGCTGCGCGGCATCCACGATCAGCGGAGAGCCGTCGGCCGTGGTGACGGGCGCCGCTGCGGCATCGATCGTCGTCGAGAACATCGCGAGCATCTCCTGGCGGGCGTCGTCGACCGTGAGCGGGTCGGGCGCGGGAGACGGTGAGGGAATCGGAGCCACCGCGGGCGCATTCCCGACCGCCGACACGGCACGGGCGACGAGAGACTCGACCTGGCCGCTGACGCCCACACCGACGATGGCGAGCGCCAGGAGCCCGCTGCAGACGACCCCGATCACGCTCCAGCTGGTGCGCCGTGCGAAAGCCCCCGCCACGGCGATCACGCACGTCACCACGAGAGCGACGGCGAGCGCCCCCGCCGCGAACATCAGGGCCGAGGCCGCCCGGTCGATCGCCTGCATCCATTCGACCGCGGTGCGGGGTTCGCGGTATCCGGTGTCGTCGGCGAGCACGCCCACGAGCAACGCCCCCGCGCACAGCACGAGCGTGCCGCCCACGACCGCGACGGCGAGGACCACACCGAAGACCCGGCCGACCGAGCGCAGCACCCGACGGATGTCACCGTCGTATGCACCTATCGTTTTTCGATCTGAATCCATCGAATAACGATAGGTGACGACCGGGCGCCGCGGGAAGAGCCGAGGTCCGGTCCGCGAGACAGCGCCCCGGGCGTGCTTCCTAGAGCCGTTCGATGATCGTCGCGTTGGCCATGCCGCCGCCCTCGCACATCGTCTGCAGGCCGTAGCGGCCGCCGGTCGCCTCGAGGTACGACACCAGCGTGCCCAGCAGGCGGGTGCCGGAAGCGCCGACGGCGTGGCCGAGCGCGATCGCGCCACCCCACGGGTTCAGCTTCTCGGGGTCCGCGTCGAGATCGTGCTGCCACGCGAGCGGCACGGAGGCGAACGCCTCGTTCACCTCGTAGGCGTCGAGGTCGCCGATGGACAGGCCGCTGCGCTCGAGGATGCGCCGCGTTGCGGGGATCGGCCCGGTCAGCATCATCATCGGGTCGTCCCCGACGACGGCGAACGAGTGGAAGCGCGCCCGGGGCGTGAGCCCCAGCTCGACGGCCCTCTCCTCGCTCATGATGAGAGCTGCGGATGCCGCATCCGTGAGCGGCGACGAATTGCCCGCCGTGATGCGCCAGTCCAGGTCGGGGAACCGGGTGGCGAGCTCGTCGGTGCGGAAGGCCGGTTTCAGGCCGGCCAGCGACTCCGCGGTCGTGCCGGAGCGCACCGTCTCGTCGAACGCGACGGCCTCGGGGCCGCCGCCCCAGACCGGCACGACCTGGGCGTCGAACGCGCCGCGGGTCCAGGCATCCGCCGCCCGCCGATGCGATTCGGCGGAGTACGCGTCGAGCTCCTCGCGGCTGAACCCCCACTTCTGCGCGATGAGCTCTGCGGAGACGCCCTGATTCACGAGACCATCGGGATAGCGGTGGGCGACGCCGTGCGACACGGTGCCGCCGTGGGCCGACGAGCCGAGCGGCACGCGGCTCATGGACTCGACGCCGGCGGCGATGACGACGTCGTAGGCGCCGGCGATCACGCCCTGCGCGGCGAAGTGCGCGGCCTGCTGACTCGAGCCGCACTGACGGTCGATGGTCACCGCGGGCACGGTCTCGTCGAAGCCCGCCGCGAGAACTGCCTGCCGCGCGACGTTGAGGGACTGGTCGGCGACCTGGCTGACGCATCCCATCAGCACGTCGTCGATCTGCCGCGACTCGAGGCCGCTGCGTTCGAGCAGCGCGGTGAGCACCCCCGCGACGAGATCGACGGGGTGGACCGCGCTCAGCGCTCCCCCGGGTTTGCCCCGGCCGGACGGGGTGCGGACCACATCGACGATGACGGCGTCAGGCATGGAGACCTCCTCCTTCGAGCCTATGCCCGGGTGCGGGCAGCGGCGCCGCCGGTCCGGGTGTCACGACACCCGGCGCGCCCGCGTCGTCCCCGCGTGTTGCGCCACATCGAGCGCTCTGCCGGCGTCAGGAAGCCGACAGAGTCGCGGCCCGGTCCTGCGCGGCCTCGAGCAGTCGTGGCACCCCCTCCTCGAGGGTCGGGCCGAACGTGTCGCCGGGGCGCTGACCGTCGAGCCAGCGGGTGTACAGCGCCTCGCAGAACACCGCGGCCTTGAAGAAGGCGAGCGTCTCGTACCAGGGCAGCATCGACAGATCGAGCGGATGCCGCGACGCGTACCTTGCGACGAGCTCCGCGGTCTCGGGAAACCCGTCCAACCGGGTGACAGGCGTCAGCTCGAGTGGCGTCGGCGCGGATCCGGGGCGCGCGTACGTGGCGGTGAAGTAGCCCAGGTCGGCGAGCGGGTCGCCGAGCGTGGCCATCTCCCAGTCGAGGATCGCCGCGACCCGCGCCGGAGTTCCGGGCGCGTACATCAGGTTGCCGATGCGGAAGTCGCCGTGCACGACGGCGGCGCGCTGGGTCTCGGGCATACGCTCGGCCAGCCACGCGGCGAGCTCGGCCACCGCGGGGAACGAGCGCCGCGAGTTCACCTCCCACAGCGCGGCGAAGCGGCCGACCTGACGTGCGAGGTAGCCGTCGGGTCTTCCGAGTGCCGCGACCTCGCCGGTGCGGACCGGAACGGCGTGCAGGTCGGCGAGCGCGTCGACGGCGGCGAACCCGATCCCGCGGCGGCCCTCGGCGTCGTCGAGGGCGGGGGGCACGGCATCCGTGACGACATCCCCGCTCACCCGCTCCATGACGTAGAACGGCACGCCCAGCACGGCGGGATCGTCGCTGTGTGCGACGATCTCCGGCACCGGCACGCCTGCCGCTCCCAGCACGCGCTGCACACGCGCCTCGCGGGCCATGTCGTGCGTGGAGGGCGGATGCGGCGGGCGCGGCCCGCGCCGCAGCACGAGGTCGCGGCCCGCGTACGCGATGGCATAGGTGACGTTGGAATGGCCCTCGCCGATGCGCTCCCACGCGAGCGCTCCGTCGCCGAGTCCGAGACCGCGGAGGTACTCCTCGACCGCGTCGACCACGAGCAGGGGCGGCCGCTCGAGTCCGGCCGCATCGCTCCAGGTCGCCACCGCCTCGAGGCCGTCGGGCCGCGTGATCACGGGGTCACCTCATCGAGCCGGGCAGCGCCCGCCTCGACCTCGCGGGAGCGAGCGGATGCTGCGCGTCGCGCGATCGCCCAGCGGTGGGTCTCGCTCGACCCGTCGTAGATCCGGAAGGGGCGCACCTCGTTGAGGTACTGGATGAGCGGCAGCGCGTCGGTGACGCCGTCGCCTCCGCACAGCTGCACAGCGCGGTCGATCACGCGGAACACGGCTTCGGAGCAATGCACCTTGGCGACCGACGACAGCGCCTCTCCCGCGCGCGGGTCGGCGCGCAGCATCCGTGCCGTCTTGTCGATGATCGCGTCGGAGGTCTCGAGGTCGATGACGCTGTCGGCCAGGAGCGCCTGCGCGACGCCGAGGTCCCGCAGGCGCGAGCCGAAGAGCTCGCGCGCGTCGGCGCGGTCGAGGGCGGTGTCGTGAGCGCGGCGCGCGAGGCCGAGCCAGCGCATGCAGTGGGTGAGCCGCGCGGGGCCGAGACGCACCTGCGCATACCGGAACCCCTGGCCCGGTTCTCCGAGCACGTCCTCGTCGGGGACGAGGCATCCGTCGAAGCCCACATACGGATGCCCGCCCGCGATGGCCCCCTCGATCGTGTGGATGTCGGGGCCGACGGTGACGCCGGGCGCGTCGAGTGGCAGCAGGAACATGGTCGCCCCCTCATCCCAGCCCTCGACACCCGGCGTGCGCGCCATGACGATCGCGAACGCGGCGCCGTTCGCACCGCTGATGAAGCGCTTCTGTCCGGTGAGACGCCAGCCGCCGTCGACGCGCTCCGCCGCAGTCGAGAGCGCCCGCGGATCGGACCCGGCGCCCGGGTGAGGCTCGGTCATCGCGAAGCTCGAGCGCACGTCTCCGCGCACGAGCGGCGCGAGGTAGCGCTCGTGCTGCGCGGGCGTGCCCGCCACGTACAGCAGGTGCATGTTCCCCTCATCGGGCGCCATGATGTTGAGCACCGCAGGACCGATGGGCGAGTACCCGGCCTCCTGGAAGACGGGCGACCACGCATCGATCGGGATGCCGAGGCCGCCGTACTCGACGGGCGCGTGGGGAGCGAACACCCCGGCGTCGCGGGCCTTCGCGCGGAGGGCGTCGCGGGTCGTGTCGTCGAGCGGCGCCCCGGGCCCCGGCTCCGCCGGGAGGACGACCTCGCGGATGAATGCACGCGTGCGGCCGCGGAGGTCATCGAGCTCGGCCGGGCTCATGCCGTGCCTCCCGCGCCGAGCAGGCCGCCGTCGAGGGTCAGCACCTGGCCGGTGATCCACGAGGCGTCGTCGCCTACGAGGAACGCCACAGCGCCGGCGACATCCTCCGGAACACCGAGCCGGCCCAGCGGATAGCCGGCCGCGACCTCCTCCTCCCGCCCCTCGTACAGTGCGCGCGCGAAGCGGGTCTTCACCACGGCCGGGGCGACCGCGTTCACGCGCACCCGCGGGGCGAGCTCGACCGACAGCGATGTCGTCAAGTGCGCGACGGCGGCCTTCGTCACGCCGTACCAGCCGATGCCCGGCGAGGGCACGGCACCCGATACCGACGAGAGGTTCACGACACTGCCGCCGTGCGCGCCCTCGCCGAGGCCGCGGCGCAGCGCCTCCTGCGTCCACGCGAGCGTCGCGACGACGTTGACCTCGAGGACCTTGCGCGCCGCACCGAGGTCGAGCTCGGCGAGCGGGCCGTAGACCGGGTTGATGCCCGCGTTGTTCACGAGGATGTCTATGCCGCCGAACTCCCGGACGACGCGGTCGAGCGTCTCGGCCCGGTGATCGGCGTCGTCGGCGCCGCCCGCGACGCCGATCGCGCAGCCCGCCGGCAGCGTCGCTACGGCGTCCGCGAGCTCCTCTGGATGCCGCGCCGTCAGGCACACGCGCGCCCCCTCCTCGGCCAGTCGCGATGCGATCGCGAGGCCGATGCCACGGCTCGCCCCCGTCACGATCGCGGTGCGTCCGCTCAGCGGTGTGGTCATCGTCGTCCTCACTCTCGGCGTGGTCGCCGCCGGTGCGGCCACGATGCCTTCGTTTAATCGTGCGTAAGAAACCGCGCCGGCACAACCCGGTGATCCGGCGGGATAGGCCAGGTTGCAGCATCCAGTTTCTAATGCATAATAAAAACATGCGTGCGGCGAGGACGCCGCATCCGCGACACGGAGGTTCGGCGATGACGCTGAAGAGAGACATCTACGACGAGGACCACGAACAGTTCCGCGAGGTGGTGCGCGCGTTCGTCGAGCAGTACGCCAGGCCGAACGCCGACCGCTGGAGCGCCGAGGGAAAGGTCGACCGCTGGCTGTTCACGAAGGCGGCGGAGGCCGGCATCCTGGGCTTCGCCATCGCGGAGGAGTACGGCGGCGGCGGGGCGGACGACTTCCGGTTCCACGCGATCATGGGCGAGGAGCTCGCGCACAACCCCGTCTCGGACGGCATGGCGGGCATCGCGCTGTCGAACGACATCGTGATCCCGTACTTCACCGACCTCACGAGTGACGAGCAGAAGCAGCAGTGGCTGCCCGGCATCGCCGCCGGCGAGCTCATCGTCGCCGTTGCGATGACCGAGCCCGGCACCGGCAGCGACCTGTCGGGCATCCGCACCTCCGCGGTGCGCGACGGCGAGGACTACATCGTCAACGGCTCGAAGATCTTCATCTCGAACGGCCAGAACGCCGACCTCGTCGTGACCGCCGTGCGCACGAGCGACGACCCGCACCGCGGGCTCAGCCTGCTGGTGATCGAGGCCGACTCCCCCGGATTCTCGCGCGGGCGCAACCTCGACAAGGTCGGGCTGCATGCCCAGGACACGAGCGAACTCGTCTTCGAAGACGTACGCGTGCCGGCCGCGAACCTGCTCGGCGCGGAAGGCGACGGGTTCTTCGGCATCATGCGCAACCTGCCGCAGGAGCGCCTGTCGATCGCGGCCGCGGCGGTGGCCGCCAGCGAGGGCGTGCTCGAGCGCACGCTGGCTTACGTCAAGGACCGCAAGGCCTTCGGCAAGCCGATCGGGTCGTTCCAGAACACCCGGTTCGAGCTGGCCGACATGGTGACCGCGACCGATGTCAGCCGCGCGTACATCGACCGGTGCATCCGACTGCACTCGGCCGGCGAGCTCTCGGCCGAGGACGCGGCGGCCGCCAAGTTCTGGACCACCGAGCAGCTCGTGCACGTGGTGAACCGCTGCCTGCAGCTGCACGGCGGCTACGGCTACATGCGCGAATACCGCATCGCGCGCGACTACGAGGACGCGCGCATCACGACCATCTACGGCGGCACGACCGAGATCATGAAAGAGATCGTCGGCCGGGGCCTCGGACTGTGAGGAGAGGCCACATGGCTGACGCATACATCTACGACGCGGTTCGCACCCCGCGCGGCAGGAACCGCGGCGGCGCCCTGCACGGCACCAAGCCCGTCGACCTGGTCGTGGGGCTCATCCACGCGGTCCTCGAGCGCAACCGCGGGGTCGACCCTGCGCTCATCGACGACATCGTGCTGGGGGTGGTCTCGCCGGTCGGCGAGCAGGGCGGCGACATCGCCCGCACGGCCGCGCTGGTGGCTGGCCTTCCCGAGACCGTGGCGGGCGTGCAGCTCAACCGCTTCTGCGCGTCGGGCCTCGAGGCCGTGAACGTGGCGGCGCAGAAGGTGGCATCCGGCTTCGAGGACCTCGTGCTCGCCGGGGGCGTCGAGTCGATGTCGCGCGTGCCGATCGGCTCGGACGGCGGAGCCTACGCGCAGGACCCGACCACCAACTACGACCTGCACTTCGTACCGCAGGGGATCAGCGCCGACCTCATCGCGACGCTCGAGGGCTTCTCGCGCGCCGACGTCGACGCGTATGCCGCCGAGTCGCAGCGCCGCGCCGACACCGCGTGGCGTGAAGGCCGGTTCGGGGGGTCGGTGGTGCCGGTGCGCGACCAGAACGGCGTGACCCTGCTCGACACCGACGAGCACCGTCGCCCCGACACCTCCGGGCTCGGCAACCTCCCCGCGGCCTTCGCCGCGCTCGGCGAGAACGCCGGCTTCGACGCCGTCGCGACACAGAAGTACCACGCCGTCGAACGCATCGACCATGTGCACACCGCGGGCAACTCGTCCGGCATCGTCGACGGCGCCGCCCTCATGCTCATCGGCAGCAAGGAGGCCGGCGAGCGCCTCGGCCTCACGTCCCGCGCCCGCATCGTGTCGACCGCCGTCACCGGCTCCGAGCCGACGATCATGCTCACGGGCCCGACACCGGCGACGCTCAAGGCGCTCGATCGGGCGGGGCTCGCCGCATCCGATATCGATCTCTTCGAGCTCAACGAGGCGTTCGCCGCCGTCGTCATGAAGTGGATGAAGGACCTCGACATCCCGCACGACAAGGTCAACGTCAACGGCGGCGCCATCGCGCTCGGCCACCCTCTGGGCGCCACCGGCGCCATGATCCTCGGCACCCTCCTCGACGAGCTCGAGCGCCGCGACCAGAAGCGCGGCCTCGCGACGCTGTGCGTCGGCGCCGGCATGGGCATCGCCACCGTCATCGAGCGGGTCTGAGCCCCGGCATGCGTCTCCACCGATCTCACGGAAAGAGAACACCTATGAGCACCACGATCGACGACACGGCCGTGTACCAGGGATACGCGTGGGAGCAGGATGCCGACGGCGACGTCGTCATCACGCTCGACGACCCCGACAGCAGCGTCAACACCATGAACCCGCACTTCGTCACGGCGCTGAAGGCGACAGCCGACCGGCTCGAAGCGGAGCGCGACGACGTCCGCGGGGTCATCCTGGTGTCGGCGAAGAAGAGCTGGTTCGCCGGCGGCGACTTGAACCTGCTGCGCGCCGCGGACCCTTCGCGGGCCGCGGAGGAGACGGCCCACATCGACGCCGTCAAGGCCGACCTGCGCCGCCTCGAGGTGCTCGGAAAGCCCGTCGTCGCGGCGATGAACGGCACGGCGCTCGGCGGCGGCCTCGAGCTCGCTCTCGCGGCGCACCATCGCATCGCCGCCGACGTGCGGGGCGCGCAGTTCGGAGTGCCCGAGGTGTCGCTCGGACTCCTGCCCGGCGGCGGCGGCATCACGCGCCTCGTGCGCATGCTCGGGCTGCAGAAGGCGCTGACCGACGTCATCCTGCCGGCGACGAAGTTCTCGCCGTCGGACGCCCTCGCGGTGGGCATCGTCGACGAGCTCGTGCCGTCGGCGGACGAGCTCGTGCCGGCCGCCAAGGCGTGGATCGCCGCGAACCCGGCGCCCGTGAAGCCGTGGGATGTGAAGGGCTTCCGCATCCCCGGCGGCGCGCCGAACTCGCCGTCGCTCGCGGGTGCACTGCCGGCGTTCCCGGCCTCGCTGCGCAAGCAGCTGAAGGGCGCGCCGCTTCCCGCACCCCGCGCGGCGATGGCCGCGGCGGTCGAGGGCGCGTACGTCGACTTCGAGACGGCGTCGAAGGTCGAGACCCGCTACCTCGTCGAGCTCACCCACGGCCAGGTCGCGAAGAACATGATCAAGGCGTTCTTCTTCGATCTCGGGCACATCAACGCCGGGGGTTCGCGCCCGGGCGGCTTCCCGAAGTACCGGGCGAAGAAGGTCGGCGTGATCGGCGCGGGCATGATGGGCGCCGCGATCGCGTACGTGTCGGCGAAGGCGGGCATCGAGGTAGTGCTGAAGGACGTCACCCTCGAGGCGGCCGAGAAGGGCAAGGACTACTCGCGGGCGCTGGAGGACAAGGCGCTCGCACGCGGCCGCACGACGGCGTCGACGTCCGAGGCGCTGCTCGCGCGCATCACACCGACCGCCGACCCGGCCGACTTCGCCGGCGTCGACTTCGTGATCGAGGCCGTGTTCGAGTCCGTTCCGGTCAAGCAGGGCGTGTTCGAGGAGATCCAGCACGTCGCCCTGCCCCACGCCGTGCTCGGGTCGAACACCTCGACGCTGCCGATCACCCTGCTCGCGGAAGGCGTGGAGCGCACCGACGACTTCATCGGCATCCACTTCTTCTCCCCCGTCGACAAGATGCCGCTGGTCGAGATCGTCCGCGGCGAGCGCACCAGCGACGAGGTGCTCGCGAAGACGTTCGACTACGTGCAGCAGATCCGCAAGACGCCGATCGTCGTCAACGACGCCCGCGGCTTCTTCACGTCGCGCGTCATCGGCCGATTCATCGCCGAGGCTGTCGCCGCGGTCGGCGAGGGCGTAGAGCCCGCGTCGGTCGAGCAGGCGGCACTGCAGGCCGGGTACCCGGCAGGCGCGCTGCAGCTCCTCGATGAGCTGACCATCTCGCTCTCACGGAGCATCCGCCTCGAGACGCGCGCCGCCGAAGAGGCCTCCGGAGCGGTGTGGGTGGAGCATCCGTCCGAAGCGGTGATGGACTGGATGGTCGTCGACGCCGAGCGCCCCGGGCGACGCGCGGGCGGCGGCTTCTACCAGTACGACGAGTCGGGCCGGCGCGTCGGCATCTGGCCGGGCCTGCGCGAGAAGTACGGCTCGGGACGCACGGTCCTCCCCTTCGAGGACCTGCAGGAACGGATGCTGTTCGCCGAGGCCCTCGACACCATCGCGTGCCTCGACGCCGGCGTGCTCACCTCGGTGCCCGACGCCAACATCGGGTCGATCTACGGCATCGGCTTCCCGGCGTGGACGGGAGGCGTGCTGCAGTACATCAATCAGTACGACGGCGGGCTCCACGGCTTCATCGCCCGATCGCGCCAGTTGGCGCAGCGGTACGGCGACCGGTTCCTTCCGCCTGCCTCCCTCATCGCGAAGGCGGAGGCGGGTGAGACCTATGAGTGAGGACGCAGTCGTGGGCGTTTCGTCTCGCGTCGCTCGCTCAGCGACCGATGAGCCTGGGTCTTCCGGCTTCGCCGGCTCACCCACCCCTGGTCCCGCGGCGTCGCGCCCCGCCGGCGGGGCGACCGATTCCTCCCGGTCGCTGAGCCGGGAGCGCAGCGACGATACGAGACGCGCGCGCCTGCGCACGCGCTTCACCGAGGCGCTCGGCATCGAGCACCCCGTGGTGCAGGGCGGCATGATGTGGGTCGGGCGCGCCGAGCTCGCCGCGGCGGTGTCGGAGGCGGGCGGGCTCGGCATGATCACCGCCCTCACCCAGCCGACGCCGGCCGACCTCGTGAAGGAGATCGAGCGCGCGCGCACTCTCACCGACAAGCCGTTCGGCGTCAACCTCACGATCCTGCCGTCGATCACCCCGCCGCCCTACGACGAGTACCGCCGGGCGATCATCGACGCCGGGGTGACGATCGTCGAGACGGCGGGTGCGAACCCCGAGCCGCACATGGACATGTTCCGCGAGCACGGGGTGCGCGTCATCCACAAGTGCACGTCGGTCCGGCACGCGCTCAAGGCCGAGAAGGTCGGCGTGACGGCGGTGTCGATCGACGGATTCGAGTGTGCGGGCCACCCCGGGGAAGACGATGTGCCGGGGCTCGTCCTGATCCCGGCCGCGGCGGATGCCCTCAGCATCCCGTTCATCGCCTCCGGAGGGTTCGCCGACGGCCGAGGTCTCGCCGCGGCGCTCGTGCTCGGCGCCGACGGCGTGAACATGGGCTCGCGGTTCATGTGCACCGAGGAGTCGCCCGTGGCGCGGGCGGTGAAGGAGCGCATCGTCGAGGCGAGCGAGCTCGACACGAACCTCATCTTCCGGTCGCTGCACAACACCGCACGCGTCGCGAAGAACGCGGTGTCGGACGAAGTGGTGCGCATCCTCGCCGAGGGCGGCCAGTTCCCCGACGTGCGCGAACTCGTTGCGGGCGCCCGCGGCCGGAAGGTCTTCGAGAACGGCGACCTCGACGCCGGCATCTGGACCGTGGGCCAGGTGCAGGGCCTCATCCACGACATCCCGCCCGCCGGCGAGGTCGTGCGCCGCACGGTGTCCCAGGCCTATGAGGTCCTGTCGCAGCGCCTGTCGCTGTTCGCGTGACGGCGGACTCCCCCC
>NZ_JYJA01000035.1 GCF_000956465.1 Microbacterium trichothecenolyticum | reverse complement strand
GGGTGAGGAAGGTGGGGCGGGCGGGGGACTCCGCGGCCGGCGCCGCATCGGTCGACGCGACTGCCCGCCGCGGAGTGTCATCCCTCACCTCCTCTCCAACCGTCACGTCGGGAAGCAGGTCCTCGACGTCGTCGGGGTCGTCTGTCGGGGCGGGGTCGGTGAGGGGGTGCAGGGCACCGTTGGGCTCGATGAGGAGGTGGTGCTGGCCGCGGTCGCCGAACGTGACGAGTTCGATCGGGGTGCCGGTGCGGCGGGCTTCGTCGGTGGCGCGGCGGATTACGGCGTGGCGGATGTCCTCGCCGCGGGCCGCGTACAGAGGTTCGGCGTGCCCGTCGGGTGTGGTGAAGGTCGCGGTGGGGCCGGTGACGGTCGCGTGCGCACGCGGGTGGACGGCGATGCTCATGACCTAACGCTCCGTTTCCAAATCAGTGGTGCCCGACAGCCACCCCTCCACACCCGTATCCGATTCGGGGGTGGTGAGTTCCGGCCAGTAGGCGTCGATGGTGTCGGGGTCGATGACGTCCAGGTGGGTATCGTCGTGGTCGGCGCCGGTGACGGCGTCGTCGGTCTTGAACAGCTCGTACTCCCACGCCGTGGCGGTGGCGAAGCAGTCCACCAGGTAGGAGTACTGGCCTACGTAGGCGAGGAACTCACCACGCCGCAACTGCCGCGCCATCTCCACATGCGGAGCCGGGAGATTCAGTCGTTGGCGGAGCGCGGTCTGTTCTTGGTGGTTGACGCGGAAGATGAACTTGTTCTCGATGTCCCCGACGATCGAATAGGCCAGGGAGCGTTCCATGGAGTCGGCGTCGCCCACCGCGTCCAGGTCGCCCATCTTGTGCAGGATCACGATGTTGCTGATCCCGTAATGGCGGCTGAGTTTCAGCCACTGCTGGAACATCTGCAGCGACGCCAGCGACGTCATGTCGCGCCACCCCTCCTCGCGGACCACGTACCGGGTACGGCGGGCGGCCCGGTCACTGATGACGGCTTGGATCCAGGCGGTGGAACACACCTGGGTCAGCTGCGCCGCCAGGTCCCCGCGGGCGAACAGCTCGGACGTGTCGGTGACGACGATGGGGGCGTCCTGGTCGAACTCCACCGTCGATTCGTCTTCGAACAACCCGGAGAGGTCGCCTTCCACGAACCGGCGCAGCACGAACCTCGGCTGCACAGCCCCGGAGTGGGCGTTGAACTCGGCGGTGGTGTCCGCGGCGAGCCGGCCGAGCTCCTCGTACACAACACGGAGGGTGGGGCGGTCGTCGGTGCGCAAGATGGCGGCCTCGAGGGCGTCCATCAGTGCGGCGTGCTCGACTGCGGTGAGCCGGCCGCCGAGGGCCATCTCGATGATCGCAATCAGCGTGCCGATGCGGCGCTGCCGGACCATCTGCTCGTGCTGCTCATCGGTGGCGTCGGTGCGGCGCGGGCCCCGGTCGAGGGGGTTGAGGCGGGCGCCGGTGCCACCGCCGAGTCGGATCACTCTCCCGCCCGGGATCGCCTCCGCCACGGTCACCCATTCGCCTTTGGGGTCGGAGGGGACGACGACCTGGTGGCCGAACGCGATGGACCGGGTGGTGAGGGTCTTGATGGTCGCGGACTTCCCGGACCGGTATGCGCCGAGGGCGAGGATGTTGGTGGAGAACGTGCCCCGCTCCGAGCTGTCGACGTACGCTTCCCACGGCGAGAAGTGCCACAGTGCGTCCGCGTTGAGATCCACCCCGAGGATCGGGCCTCGGTGGCCGAGGCCGCTGTCGGCGACGAATGGGTAGATCCCGGCGATGTGCTGACTGGTGGCCTGATGCGCCGGGATCACCGGCTTCGCGAGGTTCCAATACCCGCCGCGGAGCAGCCCCGGGCCGAAGGGGCCGGGGACGGCCGGTTCCGGTAGCCCGCGATCCCGTCGCGAGGTGCGCGCGGGGGTCTCGTCTTGTTGGACACGGGCGAGTTCGCGGCGTAGCGCCTTCTGCTGCCGGCGGGTGGTGTCGGCGGGGGTGAAGTGGACGGCGTGGCGGGCCATCAGCGCATCCCCAGCCCGACCGGCAGCGCGTTCACCATCAATGCCTCGGCCTGCTGGCAGTACAGCACCTGTGCCTCCATCCCCGCCCGGGAGAGAGCGTTTCGCATCCCGGCGATCGCCTGATCCAGCCGCTCCTCATCCGGCCCGGTGACCGTGAGGTACGCGCCGTAGCGGAATTCGCCGTGCCCGTTGGCGAGTTCCTGCTCCTGCTGTTCCAGTGCACGCCAGTCCGCGGCATCCGCCGCCGACCCGTCCGCGCCCCGCTTGGCGCGGAGTTTCTCGTTGCCGCGCCACACCTTCTTCTCATCCCGGATTCGCTTGAGCGCTTTCGCGACCGGGACGGGGGTGAGCACGATGGAGAAGATGTGGGTGATCGCCTCCCCGGTGTTCGGGTGGCGGGCGAACACCACCGGGGCCAGGAACCCGACCGGCGCATCGGAGCGGGGCCATTCATGGATCCACATCGTGGAATGCACGCCACTGTCGGTGACCACGATCCCGTTGCGGCCGCGGGGCTCGTCCAGGAACATCGGCCCGATCGCGACCGGGTCCACCCCGGCGAGGTCCTCCGGCCGGTTCTGCACCGTCGCGGCGAACTCCGGGTCGAACGCCAACCGCGCCAGCGCCGCCACATCCCGCGGCGACAGCCACCGCCGCACCGTGATCTTCGCCGCCGCGAGCGCGTCCGCGAGGTTGCCGGCCTCGATGGTCGCGAGTTGCAGGATGGCGTCCTTGCCGCCGCCGAGGGACTTCAGCTGCGGAGCCAGGGTCACCAAGTCGAGGGTGAAGGTGATGTAGTTGCGGTGCGCGACCTCGAACCGCTCGGACTGGTCCATCACGTCCCGGTAGTTGCGGGCCACCGGCGACTCCGGGTTCAGGTCCCGCATCCGCCGCACCGTGTCGTAATGCTCCCTGGCCGCTCGGATCGTGGTCGGCAAGGTGCGTTCCTGCAAGGTGACCCGTTTGATGCCGGGGCGTTGGGTGAATGGGCCGAGGACCCGGTCGAACTGCTCGGCCAGGTCGAACCGTTCTGGCAGGTCGTGCATCAGGAACCCCTGCACCTCGAGCTCGGCGACCACCGACACCGACCGGTCCCCCGGGTTGTACACCGCGGCCACGTTCCCGACCTGCCACAGCTGGATCGACGCCCGCGTCCCCGGCAGATTCAGGGTCCCCGCAAGGGAGGGCCGTTCGGGCCGGAAGGTCTCGGTGGTGGCGCCGGCGGCGTGGCGGAGCTGCTTGGTCAGCCACAGTCCGCCCATCTTCGGGGTCGACACCCCGTGGATGCTGGTCAGCGCAGTGACCCCGAACGCGAGATAGACGGGGGCGGTGTAAAGCAGTCCGGGCGGTCCGAACCGGTTCACCCCGATCAGCACCGTGAGGGCGGCGGCGGTCAGGAAGGTGAGCTGCCACGGGTCCAGACCCATCACGATCCCTTGCCGGGACCGGCGGGCCAGCCGCACCGGGCGGGCGTGATCCGTGCTAGTAGTCATGACGGCCTCCGATCAGACGGCGAAGCAGGCGACGACGACGCCGGCGCCGTGGTGGACGCGGGTGCGGGTGTGCGCGGGCTCGATGGCGGCTGACCCCCGACTGGGGGAGCGGGGGTGCGCGCCTGCGATGCAGCAGGTGCCCCGCGGGATGCGACGCTCGAGGTTCGAGAAGTGGTCGCTGGGTGGCTGGCGGTGGCGGGGCCGGTGCCCGTGGGGCGCACACCGGAAGGGTGTCCGCCCATCCGGGTCGGGATACGCACCGCCGAGGTGGCGGCAGATCCCGCCATCCGGCCCCCGTGGGAGCCGAGCCGGGACCCGACCCCGTCGGCGGCAACCGCGCCGACGAAGCTGAACAGCCCGAAGATCGCGAACGGTGCGAACGCCACCAGCACCAGGCCGACCAGCATCGGCCAGGACTGCGGGTCCCAGATCGTCTTCACCCCCGCCAGCCCGTTGATGATCAACGTGACGAACCCGATTGTGAGCGGCCCGGTCAATAGCAGCACCGCGACCGCGGAGACGTAGCGGACCACCCAGTCGGGGCCGATGCGACGCACCGGAAACATCATCCACGCCACCGGGCCGACCATGATCAGCGCGGCCAGCACGATGTTGCGGAACGCGAACACCAGCATGAGCAGGAACATCCCCAGCAGCAGGAGGCCGTGGATGAGGAACGCGAAGAAGTAGTTCGCTTGCCCGCCCGCCCACATCACCGACTGCAACGTCGAGAACAACGCGTCGGGGCCGGCGCGGTTCATGATGTACCAGGTCATCTCGTCGATCGCGTTCAATAGATGCCCGGTCGCCCACAGGGTGATCGGGACCGCGGGGATGGCGATGAAGGTCCGCACGATCGCGCCGACCAGTTCGCCGCGATCGCCGGAGATGACGGCGGCGGCGATCGCCCACACCATCGCCCCGAACGTGATGAACAGGATCGCCCACTGCCAGAACGACCACTCACCCACCGCGGCATCCCACAACAGCGTCGAAGTGTCGAACCGCATATTGTCCGCCACCAGGAACATCATCCCGGTTGCCCCCAACGCCATCCCCCGGCCCGCGTTCTCGAACGTCGCACACACCGCGTCGCCGAGACTGCAGCCGTACTTGACCAGGAGGGACCGTCCCCCCGCGTTCTGAATCGCCTTGGTGTGACCTTCGAAGGTTGTGCAGACGGTCGCGTTTCCGCTTGACGTGACTACGCCGACGAAGCACTGCTGCGCGGTGACAGAGTTGGGGTCGCTGGGTGTACAGCTGACCTGGCCGTTGGCGCTCTGGCAATCCACCGGGTACGCGGGAGCGGACCACGGCTCGCCGCTGACGTCGGACATCGGCACGGGCCGGACTGTCGTGACTTCCGTGTTGTCGGCAGCGGCAGCGGCAGCGGCGGCGGGGGAGAGCGCGCCGAATGTGAGGGCGACGCCGAGGAGGGTGCCGGTCACGATGGTGCGGCGGATGTTCATCAGAATCCGAAGTCGAAGTTCACGAACCAGGCGAACAAGCCGGATGCGGCGCCCAGGACGGCGGCGGCGATGAAGATCCACAGGATGTTCTCGCCCGCCCAGGTCCGCACCCGGTCACTGGCGAGTCCGCGGAACGCGAGCGCGGCGCCGGCGATGATCAGCATGATCAGCACCACGAGCATCGCGCCCGCGAGGATGTAGGACGCGATGACCTGGAAGCCCTGGAAGAACGGGGCGGAGAAGTCGGGCTGGATGTCGGGGACGTCGACATCGGCGGGGAGGTGGGACATGGGAATGCTCCTTGCTCGCTGGTGCTACTTCAGAGACAGGCCGAGGGCGGCCATGAACGGCTCCGGATCTACCGAAGATCCGGACTTTCGAACTTCGAAATGCAGGTGGCACCCGAACGACTTTCCGGTGTTCCCCTCCGCCCCCAGCGCGGTTCCCGCGGTCACGTGCTGCCCAGCCGCGACCTGCAGCGATCCCCATTGCATGTGCCCGTAAAGCGTGACCAGACCATCGCCGTGGTCGATGCGCGCAGTGTTGCCATAGCCCTGATAGCTGCCCGCCGCGATCACCTCGCCGGGACCGGCGGCGAAGATCGTCGCGCCGCAGCCCTGCGACATGTCGTAACCCTGATGATTCGTTGAGCAGTAGCTGCAGCCGACCACCGGGTGGTAGCCGAACCCGCGGCCCTTCGAATACCCGCCCGCCAGCGGGAAACCCCACTCGACGCTGACAGCCGGCGCGGCGCCCTGCACCATCGAGGCCGTCGAGCCGGCCACGCTACCGGCGACGGCGAGCGGGATCGCGATCAGCGGGGTCACCAGAACCGCCACCGCGAGGGCGAGGATAGTGATCGCCCCGATCGCTACCTTCCGTCCAGTCCTCGTGTTCGCGAGGGCTGCGGCGGCGGCGAGCGGGGCACCCATGTCAGGGCTCCATCGGCTCCGTGAAGTAGCGGACCACCTTGCAATCGCCCGCCAGCTGAGCCGTGTCCGGCGTCGGCACCGAACCGGGACCGCACAACACCTGCACGCTCACCCGCACCTGCTCCTCGTACGACGTCTCCCCGCCGCTGCCATCGGAACGAGTGAATGTCAACGTCACATCCGCTGTCCCGATCAACATGTCACCGGACGGATCCTGCGACACCGGCACGAAGGTGACCGCGCCGCCCGTGGTCGCCACGACGCGACCATCTTCACGCGCCAGCGATTCCCACTCCTCGGCAGGAAGCACCACGCCCTGGCGCATCTCAGTTCGAGAGGCTCGCAGCGCGGCGTCTTGATCTACCGGATCGTTGTAGCGGGTGTCGGGGGTGAACCAGGTGTCGAGGTACGCGAGCCACTCCTCGCGGCTGCTCGCCTGGGTGTCGAATGTCGAAGCCGTCTCCAGCGCGGCGCGGATGTACACCTCTGGGTCCGTGGTGATCGGCTCGGGCGTCCACCCCTGCTGCGCGGCATCCGGGTCGACCACCGCGCCCTCCGGCGTCGCCGTCACCGATGCCGTGCCGCCGGCAGGTTCCGTCTCGTCCGGGGTAGCCGTCTGGGAGGGCGGCTGCTGTGCCAGCAGCGAGCTGACAACGATCGCGACAATCGCTGCCACTAGCACCGCGCCGCCGACAATCGCCCCTAGCATGCTGCGGCGTCCCGAACCCTGCGTCGCCATCATCGCCATCCCTCGTCATTGCTTGGGACGGCAACCCTGCACGCAGTCAACGGCTCGCGCGAAGGTCGCCGTGGCGGCATCCTAAGCACCCCACAACGGTAACCGCACGATGTTTCGCCGAATCTGTGGATAACTCGGGTGGAGAATCTCGTTGGGGAGGAACCGCACGCCACGCGGCGCGTGCGCGCATAATCTAGAGCCATCATCTGGCTTTTGTCTGTAGTCCCTTCGGGGGACAGGCGTGATCCCGCTCCTTCCCATGGGGGTGCCGGAGTCGCAAGCCAGAAATGCATGCCCAAACCGTATAGCAGTTAGGTTGCGAAGTAAACATGTAAGGAGGTTTCTTGCGCTGGACGCGCGGAAGGGCAGTACGCCAGACTGGGACGCATGCCGCGACTAGCCCAGCCTGCCGGGTCGGAAGACGCCGAAGATCCCATCGCTCATCTGGGCAACCTCATCAACGCCGGCATCCTCCGCTACCTCCGCGCACACCCGAACTCCACGGTCGGGCCCATCGCCGCAGCCCTCGAACTCCGACCCACCACTATCAAACCGCGGCTAGACCAGCTTGAAGAGGCCGGCCTCGTGACCTCTGATCCACCCGCATCAGCCGGACAACCCCGTCGCGGCGTGTGGATCACCTACCGCACAAACAACGAAGCCGTCACCGACCTGTACCTCCGCCTCGGCCTCGCGATCGGCGAGTTCTGAAGGGCCTTTGGTCTCCGATGCTCCAGATGGGCTCGCGAGACGATGATCTGTACCTCGGCTGAATCCCGCCCATCGGATAAGAGCATGAACCACAGTGGAACACGTATTGCGACCCTCCGTTCTCCATTAGATGCAAAGTGGGATCGCTCAACTCGTAGCGAGCGCACGCGGTTCCCATCCACCAACGCAGCCCCCTGTGCCGTCGTCGCGCCACCAGCTGTAGCCGACATCTTCAGCGCAGCCAGTGGTGCTCGGCGGGTTCGACCGTGTTCAAGGACTGCAGGACTATCGCTGAGGTGGGGTGCATGGACGAAGCTATTGCTGCAGGACCACTTCCATCTCACCGAAGAATTCGGCCACCGCTTCCTCGACCGTCACGGTCCCTATCCGAGCTCGAGGCCCAGTCCGCGGAACTTCTCCTCGAGCGACCCGAACCCCGAGATTGGCGCCGGAGGGGCATCTCCGAGGCGTTGCGAGATCGATTCTTCGTACTCCCGGATCACCTCGTCCAGCTCGCCGAGAGTGGCCCCTTTTAGGGCAGTCTCGGACGCCGGTAGACCCCGATTGGTGCCGAAGATCTCACCGGACTGCGGGGAGTCCACCAGGAAGTTCGAGAGGGTCGCGGCAGCTTCGGGGTGATCAGTGTTGGCGGCGATCGCATGCAGCATCGAGGGCTTCAGGTAGAGATCCTTCGCACCCTCCACGGTGATCGGTGGCTCGGTGAGCGTGAAGGAAGACCCTTCGCGCATGTTGGCGAGGAACCCGGCGCCAAAGTTGTCCCAGCCGAGCTCGCTGGCATTCAGGCCGGCATCGAATCCGCCCATCGGCTGCAGCTCATCCAGTCGCTGGGACGGAATTGCGACGCCGCCGCGCAGATCGGTGCCGGACTCCCAGAACTCCTCGAGGCGCTCCTCGTCGAAGCCGGGGTCTCCGTCCTCACTGAATAGGCCTCACTGCGTCTCAGCGTCAGAGCGTCCGTTCGGCAGCCGTCAACGTCAACTCACGCGTACATGGCGACTTCCGCTATGTGGCCGCCGACGCCCCTGATCACCGGGTGGTGGAAGGTGTCGCCGAAGACCCGCTCAGATGCTCCCTCGCGGTCGAGGTAGGGCGAAGCGCCGCCGTCGATGAAGGGCCAGCCGGCGCCGAGAATGAGGCACAGGTCGATGTCCTGCACTTCGGGAACGACGCCCTCGTCGAGCATGATCTTGATCTCGTGCGCCAGTCCGTCCTGCACGCGTTGCAGAATCGTCGCGGCCGAGGCGGGGGTCGAGCCCACGGCGGGCTTGAGCACCTTCTCGGCGGCCTTGGTCCAGCCGGTGACCCGGCCGCCGCGGTCCTTCTCGACGACCTCCGGCAGCTCCGCGAGCGCATGGAAGTTCTCGTTCGCGTAGAAGCGGTCGGGGAACGCGCGCACCATCGTGTCCTGCACGTGCGCGGCGACCTTCCAGCCCACCAGGTCGATGAGCTGGAAAGGCCCCATCGGCAGTCCGAGCGGCGCGAACGCCTTCTCGACCTCCGCGACCGGAGTGCCCTCGTACACGGCGCGCGCCGCCTCGCCCATGACCTTCGCCAGCAGCCGGTTCACGACGAACCCGGGCGCATCTGCGGTGAGCACCGCGTTCTTGCCGAGGCTCTTCGCGACGACGAACGCCGTCGAAAGCGCCGCATCGGACGTCTGGGGTGTCTTCACGATCTCGATGAGCGGCATCACCGCCACCGGGTTGAAGAAGTGGAAGCCCACCAGACGCTCCGGGTGCGCAAGCTTCGCACCGATCTCCTCGACCGACAACGACGAGGTGTTCGTGGCGAGGATCGCGTCCTCCGCGATGATCCGCTCGATCTCGCCGAACACCTGCTGCTTGACGCCGACCTCCTCGAACACGGCCTCGATGACGAAGTCGCAGTCCGCGTACAGGCTCTTGTCGGTCGTGCCGGTCACGAGCGCCCGCAGCCTGTTCGCCGAGTCGCCGTCCAGGCGACCCTTGGCCTCGAGCTTGCCGATCTCGTCGTGGATGTGCGCCACGCCCTTGTCGACGCGCGCCTGGTCGAGGTCGGTGATCAGCACCGGCACCTGCAGCTTGCGTACGAACAGCAGCGCGAACTGGCTGGCCATCAGACCGGCGCCGATGATGCCGACCTTCGTCACCTTCTTCGCGAGCGCCTTGTCGGGGGCCCCGACCGGACGCTTGGCGCGCTTCTGCACCAGATCGAACGCATACATGGATGCCGCGAACTGGTCGCCCGTGACGAGCTCGGCGAGAGCCTCGTCCTCACGAGCGAATCCCTCCGCCTTCGTGCCGCTCTTCGCCTTGTCGAGGAGGTCGAGCGCCGCGTACGGCGACTTGGTCGCCTCTCCGACACGCGCGTTTAGGAACTCGCGAGTAGCCTCAATTGCCGCAGTCCAACCGGCGTTGTTGCCGCGCAATGATCTCCGTCGGCTCTGCACGCAAGCGTCATCGGCGAGGATGCCGTCGGCCCAGGCGAGAGAGTCCTCGAGGTAATTCGCGGCCGGGAAGATCGCGTCGACGATCCCGTAGTCGTAGGCCTGCTGCGGCTTCAGCATGCGGTTCTGCTTGAGCGGGTTCGAGATCACGACCTCGAGCGCGTTCTCGATGCCGATGAGGTTCGGCAGGAGATAGGCGCCGCCCCAGCCGGGGATGATGCCCAGGAACACCTCCGGCAGCGCGATCGCGGCGGCCGAGGCATCCACGGTCCGGTACGTGCTGTTCAGCGCGACCTCGAGGCCGCCCCCGAGCGCGAGGCCGTTCACGAACGCGAACGACGGCACGCCCAATTCCGAAAGCCTGCCGAGGACTTTGTGCCCCAGCTGCGCCACGAGCAGGGAGGTGCTCCGGCTGTCGAGCATGCTCAGCTGTGACAGGTCGGCGCCGGCGGCGAGGACGTACTGCTTGCCGGTGATGCCGACCGCCTGGATCTCGCCGGCCGCCGCCCGCGCCTTGAGCGCGTCGAGCGTCTCGCCGAGCTGCGCCAGGGTCGCGGGGCCCAGCGTGTTCGGGCGGGTGTGATCCCGGCCGTTGTCCAGCGTGATGAGCGCGAGCGCGCTGCCGGATGGGAGGCGGATGTCGCGGACGCGCGAGTGGGTGATGACCTCGCTCTCCGTCAGGGCCTGGATGGGGGAGAAGTCGATCTGTTCGTAGTTCGTCATTCCAGCAGGCCCCTACTTCTTCCGCTTGCCGTCGAAGTGAGGGTTCTCCCAGATGACCGAGCCACCCTGCCCGAGTCCGACGCACATGGCAGTGAGGCCGTAGCGGACGTCGGGGCGCTCGGCGAAGTGGGCGGCGAGCTGGATCATCAGACGCACGCCCGAGGCGGCGAGCGGGTGGCCGAAGGCGATCGCGCCGCCCCACGGGTTCACGCGCGGGTCGTCGTCGGCGATGCCGAAGTGGTCGAGGAGCGAGATCACCTGGATGGCGAACGCCTCGTTGAGCTCGAACAGGCCGATGTCGTCGATCGTCAGCCCGGCCTTCTTGAGCGCCTTCTCGGTCGACGGGATCGGGCCGATGCCCATGATCTCGGGCTGCACACCGGCGAAGGCGAACGAGACGAGCTTCATCTTCGGCGTCAGGCCGAGCTCCTTGACCGCGGCGCCGCCGGCGAGCAGCGACATCGTCGCTCCGTCGGTGAGCGGCGACGACGTGCCGGCGGTCACGCGCCCGTGCGGGCGGAAAGGCGTCTTAAGAGCCGCGAGGGCGTCCATCGTGGTCTGCGGGCGACGGCCCTCGTCCTCCGCGGCGAGCCCCCAGGAGCCTTCGGCGTCCTTGATCGCGACCGGCACCAGGTCGGGCTGGATCTTGCCGGCGTCGTACGCCGCCTGCACCTTGTGCTGGCTCAGCATGCCGTAGCGGTCGGAGCGCTCCTTGGTCAGGTGCGGGAACCGGTCGAAGATGCGCTCGGCGGTGACGCCCATGTTGAGCGCGCCGCGGTCGAGCATCTTCTCCGCCACGAAGCGCGGGTTGGGGTCGGCGTTGCCGCCGATCGGGTGGTGCCCCATGTGCTCGACGCCGCCCGCGAGCGCCAGGTCGTACATGCCGACGCCGATGGAGGCGGCCATCGTGGTGACGCTCGTCATCGCGCCGGCGCACATGCGGTCGATCGCGAAGCCGGGAACGGTCTGGGGGAGTCCCGCCAGGATCGCGACACTGCGACCGAGGGTGAGCCCCTGGTCGCCGGTCTGGCTCGTCGCCGCGATGGCGACGTCGTCCACGCGGTCCTTGGGAACGCTCGGGTTGCGCTCCATGAGCCCGATCGTCGCCTTGACGGCGAGGTCGTCCGCTCGGGTGTTCCAGTACATGCCCTTTTCGCCGGCGCGCCCGAACGGGGTGCGCACGCCATCGACGAAGAAGACGTCCGAAATCTCGGCTGTATTACGCATCCGGTCCACCATCTCTACCGCCCGCCCGAGGGCGTTGGCCGACCTCGTCCTCGTTCTCAGTAATCGCTGAGTATGTGTACATAGAGAAGCAATATCCTTTGCCATTGGCACTCGCAACCAACCATATGTATACAGTAATCGGGTCGGATTTAGCCCGCACACCGGTGCAAACGGGGAAGCAATCGCCGCTTCGATCCAGTTCGGGCACTCAGGTCGAGTTCTGCTGATCGCGGCTCAGGCGCGGGTCCGGCCGAGCTAATCCGGCAAGCCGAAGCCGCCTCGCAGGGTAGCTGCGTGATAGTCCTTGGGATGAAGGATTCGGAGGCGAAGGATCGGAACAACCTGGTCGACCGACGCCTCGAGTCCGTCGCTGAGACCGTCGACGTTCAGGGAGAAGCCGTCAGCGGCACCAGCATCCATCCACTCCTGCAGCATGACTGCGATCTGATCGGCGCTCCCGACCAGCGCGAGTCCCTGGTCGTGAACTCCGTGGCCGAGGATTTCGTGTGGAGTCTGGCCCTGATGTGCGAGCGATACAGGCGTCCTTGCTTGCAATCTGTTGGCGCTGGCCAGGACATCTGCAACCGAGCTGATGGCTCCAAGGCGCGGCCGCTGCCTGCGAATCCTCGTGTCGCCGTCGGCGGCCCGGCTACATTGAAGGACACCCCTCCTGACGTCATCTTGCCGATGGCGATTTCCGATTAACGTCGCAACACTTGATGGTTCGGCGAGGCTAGCAGAGGCGGGAAGAGGTCGATGGGTGCGCGGTCGTTGCGGGTGACTCTCGGCCGTCGATTGATCTCATTCTCGACGGCTGCGAGGTGCTCGGGCACGTGATCGACTTCAACAGGCCCCTGGAGAGGTCGCCGAGCCGCGCCTTCAGCGGTTCGTGGAGAGAGTCGCCGTCGCGACGCGGCAGATGGAGCAGCCGCAGCCGCTAGCGCTGATCTCTCGAACCACCAAGGGTTCCAGCGGAGGGACGAACCCCGTCAGCACGCCGTTCCGATACATCTTGTATCCATCGGTCCAGTTGTTGCCGGCGCTGCGCGAGACACCGACCTCGGCGGCCGGGCGGACACTCCACCCGCTCTCGAAGCTCCGCGAACCGGCGACGCTGATCCGAGAGCTGACGCCGCCCGTGAGCCGTCTTCACACGACGAGACGATGCCAACACGACATCCAGAATCTAGGAAGGTTGCAACCACCGATCATTGCGGACGCTATATCGGGCCGACACTGTCCCTCGGAAGCGCGCACGCACAGAACATGGCGAGGATGCTCACCACTGCTAGGCCGAGAAAGCTCCAGACATAGCTCCCGACGGCGATGCCGCCAGCAGCCGAGCCAGCGAGAATCGCACCGCCGAGCGAGGTTCCCACAGCGCCACCGATGTTGCGGATATTGGTGTTCATTCCGGTGGAAGCTCCTGCCTTGTCGGCTGGGACGGATCTGGTTACAACGTTCGCAAGCTGTGCATAAGTCAACCCGATCCCGAGCCCGATGAGAGCAATCCAAGAGGCGAACTCCCAGAGTTGGTCGTGTCGAAGGGAAAGCAGCACAAAACCAGATACGCAGAGCAAAGAGCCGATGATCAGCGATGTGCGGCTGCCGATCCAACGCTCCAGGGATCCGGCGACTAGTCCACCTACTCCGAACGCGGCGGTCTGGGGGAGGAGGGCGAGGCCGGTCTGGGCAAGGTCGAGTCCGAATCCGTAGCCCGTGCTCGGCGACGTCTGAAGAAAGGGCGGGTAAAGGATTTGAGTCGTGAAGAGCATCGCACCGAAGAAGAGTGCCAGGAGGTTTGACCACACGACCGGTCGAGAGCGCATGACCCCAATATCGATCACTGGATCCGGGGTTCGTTGCTCCCACCACATCCAGCCTGCAAACGCAAGGGCCCCCGCCGCGGCCGTCGCGATGAGCGGCGCCATCAGCCAGGCGCCCGACACCCCCTGCGATACGAGGATCAGAAGCCCGCTCAGCCAGGCCGCTAGTAGCAGGGCGCCGAACACGTCCATCCGATGCTCTGCGAGGGTGGCAGGTCCTAGGGGAATGCCGATGAAGACGACTACCGACGAGACGAGACCAATCGCACTAGCCAACCAAAATGTGGCGCGAAAGCCGCTGGCACCCGCGATCAACCCGACGAGGGCCAATCCGGAGCCGCTTCCGACCGCAACCATCGACGACACGATGCCGAGCGCGAACGGCACGCGGTTCGGCGGCAACCGCCGCCGAAGTATCACATAACAGAGTGGGACGATCGCGCCGCCAACGCCCTGCACGAACCGACCGGCAAGAAGTGACGTGAAATTGAAGGATGTGGCTTGAAGGAGCATGCCGGCCGACATGGTGATGATCGTGATTCGAAGGAGCAACACGTGCCCATAAATGTCGCCGAGCCTTCCGAGGACCGGCGCAGTCACGCATGCACTTAGCAGGTAGCCGGTCATCAGCCAACTGATCGACTGGGCTGGCAAATCGAACTCCTCTTGCAGCGAGGGCAACAGGGGTGCCATGAATGACTGCAGCATTGCAACGCACGTCGTCGCAGTAATCGCAGCGAGCAGAAGGATCGTCGGCCGTCGCTGCCGGCGGGAACCAACCATCAGGCGGCGCGCCTTTGCATGGTCACGTCCGGCGCCTTTCCAGACACGCTACGTCCCGTGGTCGTCGCAGGCGGGATCCGAATGCGCGAGGGTTTTCGCATGGCGGACGCGCGCCCGCTCGACGCCCCCATCAGTGGCACTGATCGTGAAAATTCGTCACTGACTTCGTCTCCCCGCGTCTGTCGCACCGCCGGCTCGCCCGCCCTGCTGAGGATGCATGCAACCCGTACCTAGCCAGAATGCTCCGCTCGATTCAGCTTCGCGGACTGACGAAGTCATCCGAAGGCCACGCGGCACGGTGACTAATGAGTGCCGAGGGGCAAGCGTCCTCAAGATTGAGAAGCAGAGCGCCGACGTCGACATTGCGCGCCTGATAGGCCGTCCGGGCAGCGGGGCGGGCGCGGCGGGCGTGCTTCGAAGGAGCAGTAGGACGTGGAACGCATTGGGGACCCTCGCGCCGATGAAAACTTGTCGAATAACAATCTATCCCATCTTGGGCGCGTTCCAACTGTGATCCAAGCGGGTCGACGTCATGTGCGAAACGCGTCCAGCGAAGCGGGCTTCACCCATCCGATCGTGCGCGCGTGTCCTGTCGACTTCGCATACCTGCACGGAGCTTGAAGCCGGTGCGTCGGCGAGTCATGGCTCGCAGCCTGATCGAAGATCCCCGCCAGGCAACGGCGCGGATGTATACATTGTTGCGATCCCTGCAACAAAACTCCACGGCAATCGCGTCCTGTGTATACGCTCCACATAGCCAGAGCCATAGCCCCCGTTCGGTTCGGCCAACTCCGAGCCTTCCGCCGGGTTGCCGATACGAGCGGCCTCAATCCCTGAAGAAGGCCGGTCATGACCGTCATCCACCACCTTCGTGTTCACCAGAGCGCGGAGAATCTCGCCCGTGAGGGGCAGCTCGCGTGGCACATCGCGGAGGTCGCGGCCGATCCGGTGGCGGTCGACCAGGACGTGGTCGACATGATCATCAACCGCGTCATCGATAACGCCGCCGTGGCCGCGGCGTCCCTCACCCGTGCGCCGGTGAGCGCGGCTCGCCAGCAGGCGCTGGACCATGCCGTGTCGGTCGGGGGGTCGGGCTCGACCGTGTTCGGCTGCGCCCTCGACCGCAGGACCAGCCCGGAGTGGGGGGCGTGGGCGAACGGGGTCGCGGTGCGCGAGCTCGACTACCACGATACGTTCCTGGCGGCGGAGTACTCGCACCCGGGCGACAACATCCCGCCGATCCTCGCGGTCGCCCAGCACGTCGGGGCGGACGGCGCGGCGCTGGTGCGAGGCCTGGCGACCGGGTACGAGATCCAGATCGACCTGGTTCGGGCCATCAGCCTGCACAAGCACAAGATCGACCACGTCGCGCACCTGGGCCCGTCGGCCGCTGCGGGCATCGGCACCCTGCTGGGCCTTCCCGTCGAGACGATCTACCAGGCGGTCGGGCAGGCGCTTCACACCACGACCGCGACGCGGCAGTCGCGCAAGGGCGAGATCTCGACGTGGAAGGCGTACGCCCCGGCGTTCGCGGGCAAGATGGCGGTCGAGGCCGTCGACCGGGCGATGCGTGGCGAGACGTCGCCGAGCCCGATCTACGAGGGCGAGGACGGCGTCGTCGCGTGGCTGCTGGACGGACCGGATGCTTCGTACGAGGTGCCGCTGCCGGGTGAGGGCGAGTCCAAGCGGGGCATCCTCGACTCGTACACCAAGGAGCACTCGGCCGAGTATCAGGCGCAGGCGTGGATCGACCTGGCCCGCAAGCTCCACGACGAGCACCCCGAGCTGCTGGACCCGGCGAACGTGGAGGCGATCGTGCTGCACACCTCGCACCACACGCACTACGTGATCGGGTCGGGCGCGAACGATCCGCAGAAGTACGACCCCGCAGCATCCCGTGAGACGCTCGACCACTCGATCCCGTACATCTTCGCCGTCGCGCTGCAGGACGGCGGCTGGCATCACGTCGACTCGTACCTCCCGTCGCGGGCGGGGCGCGAAGACACCGTGGCGCTGTGGCACAAGATCACCACGGCCGAGGACGAGGAGTGGACCCGCCGGTACCACTCGGAGGACCCGAACGAGAAGGCGTTCGGCGGCCGCGTCGAGATCCGCCTCACGAACGGCGAGACTATCGTCGACGAGATCGCCGTCGCCGACGCGCACCCGCTCGGCGCCCGGCCGTTCGCGCGCGAGGACTACGTGCGCAAGTTCCGCCTCCTCGCCGAGCCCGTTCTCCGTGCGGATGAGATCGAGCGGTTCCTCGGCCTCGCCGAGCGCCTCCCCGAACTGACCGCCGAAGAGGTGCAGCAGCTCAGCATCGTCGCGGACTTCGGCGTGCTGGCCGGCGCCCCCGCCCCGAAGGGGCTGTTCTGATGCTGTATTCCACCGTGCCGGCGCACGAGAAGCGGCGGCTGTTCCGTGAGCGGCTGGCCTCCGGCGAGCTGCTGCGCTTCCCGGGCGCGTTCAATCCGCTGTCGGCGCGGCTGATCGAGCGCAAGGGATTCGAGGGCGTCTACATCTCCGGCGCGGTGCTCTCCGCCGACCTGGGCCTGCCCGACATCGGCCTCACGACCCTCACCGAGGTCGCGGCACGCGGTCAGCAGATCGCGCGCATGACCGACCTGCCGGCGATCATCGACGCCGACACCGGATTCGGCGAGCCGATGAACGTCGCCCGCACGATCCAGACGCTCGAGGACGCGGGCCTGGCCGGCACGCACATCGAGGACCAGGTCAACCCGAAGCGCTGCGGGCACCTGGACGGCAAGGCCGTCGTCGACGAGGACACCGCGATCAAGCGCATCCGCGCCGCGGCCGATGCCCGCCGCGACCCGAACTTCCTGATCATGGCGCGCACCGACATCCGCGCCGTGGAGGGGATGGATGCCGCCACCGATCGCGCGAAGGCGCTCGTGGACGCGGGGGCCGACGCGATCTTCCCCGAGGCGATGCGCACGCTCGAGGAGTTCGCCGCGATCCGCGACGCCGTGGACGTGCCGATCCTCGCCAACATGACCGAGTTCGGCAAGTCCGAGCTGTTCAGCGTCGACCAGCTCCGGAGCGTCGGCGTGAACATCGTGATCTGGCCGGTCTCACTGCTGCGGATCGCGATGGGCGCGGCATCCCGCGCTCTCGATACGCTCATCGAGGACGGGCACCTCACCTCACGCCTCGGCGAGATGCAGCACCGCGCCGACCTCTACGACCTCATCGACTACGAGCAGTACAACCACTTCGACCAGGACGTCTTCAACTTCCAGATCGCCCGCTGAGTCACTGACCCGAAGGAGCTGTCATGACCGAACCCGACATCAAGAAGGGCCTCGCCGGCGTCGTCGTGGACTACACGGCGGTCTCGAAGGTGAACCCCGAGACGAACTCGCTGCTGTACCGCGGCTACCCGGTGCAAGAGCTCGCGGCGACCCAGTCGTTCGAGGCCGTCGCCTACCTGCTGTGGCACGGCGAGCTCCCCACCGAGGCCGAACTAGAAGAATTGCGCCTCACGGAGCGCCACCACCGAACGCTCGACCCGGACATCAAATCAGCAATCGACCTCATCCCGCAGTATGCGCACCCGATGGACGAGGTGCGCACGGCGGTGAGTCTTCTCGGCGCCGCCGAGGCCGCAGGCGAGAACGCGAAGCTGAATCCAAGCGGCACACCCCAGCAGAATCTGGCGCATAGTGTTCGGTTGTTCGGTGCGTTGCCCGCCATCGTCGCCTACGGCCAGCGCCGCCGCCGCGGCTTGCACCCCGTCGCTCCGCGCGACGACCTCGACTACGCGGCGAACTTCCTGTGGATGACGTTCGGCGAAGAGGCCGACCCGGTCGTCATCGACGCCTTCAAGCGCTCGATGATCCTCTACGCCGAGCACTCCTTCAACGCCTCGACGTTCACCGGACGCGTGATCGCGTCCACGCTAAGCGACCTCTACTCGGCGGTCGTCGGCGCCATCGGCGCGCTCAAGGGCCCGCTGCACGGCGGCGCCAACGAGGCGGTGCTGCACATCTTCGACGAGATCGGCACCGCCGAGAACGTCCGCCCCTGGCTCGACCAGGCCCTCGCCGAAAAGCGCAAGATCATGGGCTTCGGCCACCGCGTCTACAAGCGCGGCGACTCGCGCGTGCCCACGATGAAGGCCGCGCTCGACACCCTCGTCGAGCACTACGACCGGCCCGACGTGGCCGCGCTCTACGACACCCTCGAATCGCAGTTCGTCGAGCGGAAGGGCATCTACCCGAACCTGGACTACCCCTCGGGCCCGGCATACAACCTTATGGGCTTCGACACGCTCACCTTCACGCCGCTGTTTGTCGCGGCCCGTGTCACCGGTTGGACGGCGCACATCATGGAGCAGCTCGCTTCGAACGCCCTCATCCGCCCGCTGTCGGAGTACAACGGCCCCGACGAGCGCCACATCGAGGGCTACGTCCCGGATGCCGCGCACCAGGCCGCCGCCGACCGTAGAGAGGAAGCCCCGGTGTGATGGACGCCGCTACTAGTCCGGCTGTCTCGCTTCGTCGACTGGTTGAGATGAAGACCCGGCGTGAACCGATCGTCATGGTCACCGCGTACGACTATGCCACCGCGAGGGTGGCCGAGCGCGCTGCGGTCGACATGGTGTTGGTAGGCGACTCTGGCGCGCAGGTCGTGCTCGGTCACTCATCGACTGTGCAGATCACAGTGGAGGAGTTGCTTGTCCTCTCCGCGGCCGTACGACGCGGAACCCGTCACGCCTTTCTTGTGAGCGACCTGCCGTTCGGGTCGACGGAGCTCTCCGATGAGCAAGCTATCGCAACCGCAGTCCGCTTCGTCAAGGAGGCCGGCGTCGACGCGGTGAAGCTGGAAGGGGGGAGTCCGCCGCGCCTCGCCCGGATTCGTGCCATCGTCGACGCCGGAATTCCCGTGGTCGGGCACGTGGGGCTGACGCCCCAGACCGCTGTCGCACTAGGTGGACTACGGGCACAAGGGCGCACAGCGGAGTCTGCCGCGCGGCTGGTTCGAGAGGCGCTCGCGGTGCAGGACGCAGGGGCAAGTGTGCTGGTTATTGAGGCCGTGCCGGCCGCCGTGGTGGGAGCCGTGTTGCCCGCGCTTCGGATACCCGTGATCGGCATCGGCGCTGGGGCCGCGGACGGCCAGGTGCTCGTCATGCATGATCTGCTCGGCATAACCGAGGGCACAACTGCCAAGTTCGTCAAGACTTACGCGTCGATCGGTGGGGACATGGCAGCTGGGGTCGCGGTGTACGCGAGCGAGGTGCGCAGCGGTGCGTTTCCTGGGGTCGACAACCACTACGCGGCCACTGCAGAGGCGATCGCTGCGGCGCGCGCAGAGCTGGCAAATCACCGCGCGGACGTCTGACTAGACGCCAGTGACCGGCGGCCATGTGAAACGAGGCGCCCGGAAGGCTAACGCACATCACGACAGCCGCGGGAAGTCCAGAGCAGAGCATAGTCGCGTTGACAACGGTCCGGCGCAGTAGAACGATCGGCGAGACGTCGCCTTTCTTGACAGCTGACCAGCAATCTCAGACATAATCGATCCTTGAGGCGCGTGCACCTGCACTCCAGCCCAGGCGAGGAGATCCGTCCAGCATGTGTCGCCAACCATACGTCTGGATCAATGGAGGTTTGGCAAGTGAAAGCATGGCAGTTCGTCGGAGACGGACAACCTCTTACTCTCAACGACGTCCCCGATCCTGAACCCGGGCATGGCGAGATCGCGATCAATGTTCTCGCGGTAGGACTCTGTCACTCGGACGTGGGCTTCTTGAGTGGCGGGATACCCTCGTCATGGCTCGGCCAACTTCCCCGAACACTCGGACATGAAGTTGCCGGTCGCGTCACTCAACTAGGTGAAGGCGTCGACGAATTCGAGGTCGGTGACATGGTCGCGATCGTGATGCGGTCCGACAGCGCGGGAATCGGCCGCGACGGAGGATACGCGCCCAGGGCGGTCTTCCGCACCGATCAGGCCGTGCTGGTTCCTGCTGGGGTCAGCGCGACGGCGGCTGCTGCGGCCACGGACGCTGGCCGCACTGCCGTGCACAGCGTAAAGAATGTCGCCGGTGTCACGTCGGCTACAAGACTCGGCATCGTTGGACTCGGTGGCCTCGGGCTTATCGGGTTGCAGACCGGACTGGCGCTGGGTGCGGAGGTGTACGGCGCCGAACCGAAGGAGGCGGCACGGGTCAGGGCGTTCGAGCTCGGCGCAAAAGCGGTGGTCGAGGATGTCGATGACCTCGCGCCGTTCGAGCTTGATGTCATTGTCGACTTTGCCGGTTATGGTTCCACGACCGCGAAAGCGTTGAGGTCAGTCAGGGCTGGCGGAACTGTCGTGCTGGTCGGCCTCGGGCGCGATCAAGCAACGATCAACACTTCCGACTTCGCGTTGCGCGGCCTCACGCTGAAATCGAGCGTCACGTCGACCCTCGAGCAGCTTCACGAAACACTGGAGCTGATTGGAGAGGGCAAGGTCGCGCCGGTAACGACGGAAATCGGGTTCGACGAGATCGGCGAGGGGATCGAGCGGGTTGCGCGCGGAGAGGTTATCGGTCGCCTTGTGGCTGTCTTCCCAGACAAGTAGCCGCCCCTTGACGAGAAGACCTCCTCGGTGATCCGAGGAGGTCTTCCCGCATCTGCGGCCGCGTCTGCTATTCGTCGAGGCCCCAAAGGGCCTTGAACTGCTCACGGTAGTCAACGGGATAGGCGGGGACCGGCTCGACCTCGTCGAGGTTGTCCTGGGTATAGACCGCCAGCGGCGCTTGGTCTCCGATCATCGGCTCACCCGACTCGAGCGTCCGGGCGGCGAGGTCGACGGTAAGCCAGGCCGTGATATCCGCAGCGGTACCGACCCAGAACGTGTTCTCGCCGGCTTTCGTCGTCGCGAGGTCCGACGACGTGGGAATTGATCCGGCAACCTGCGCGTCGAGGCCAGCGGTCTTCAGTGCCGCCGGCACGCCGGTCGCCATCCCCCCGAGGAAGAAATACGTGAAGTCCACCGAGGGGTCGGCCTGCACCTTGGATACCACTGCGTTGGTAGCAGCGGGCGAGCCCAGGTCGGCGACGGGGAGCTCGGTCGTGCTGAAGGCGCAGTCGTTGCAGACCTCAGCGATGACTTCTCCCATGCGCTCAGCTGCGGCGCGCGATGCGGGATAGGGGATGCCGAAGTACGCGACGCTGCCCTCGCAGCCGGTGGAGTCCATGAACATATACGCGGCCAGTTCGCCGATCTGTTCGAACCACGTTCCGCCCTGCGGCACGCTGCCGAATCCTGGGACAGACTCCGGCTCGTCGGTGATCGAGCCGAGCATGAGCAGCACACCCTTTTCCTTAGCCGCCGCGATGGGTCCGGTCAGTGCCGCGGCGGGGAAGCCATCGACGAATACGATGTCGGAGGTCTCGATGGCCTCCATGGCCTTGATGTTGAGGTCTTCGACCGATCCGTTGAACGTGACGCTGCGACCCTCCCAGCCGACCTCGTTGGCGGCCTCCTTGAGCGCCTCCGCGTAGGTGAGCCCGATGGGATTGCCCTGAAACACGTCAGTGAACACGAGTCCCTCCGTCGGCTTCTCAGCAAGCGGAGTCAGTCCGTCCGGAAGAGCGTTGGGCACAAGTCCGCGTTCGTCGAGGTAAGCGCTCGTGGTGTCGATGCATTCCTGAATAGAAGCAGAAACGTCACCATTACCGACGTCGGTGCCGCCCGTGAGGGGCTCTGTGCTGCAACCCGCCGCCAGCACCGCGATCGTGCCGAGGGCGACCGCGCTGAGGACCGACCTTTCAATGCAAAGCCTTGCGGTCAAGATGTCGCTCGCTCTCGCTGTGCCGCGCTGCGATGCGCGGCTGGTGGATAGAGGTCTGACTGCGACGCAAACCGCAGCGCTCCGTCAGGGTTGCGCAGATCGTCCCACGTCACTAACTAGATTGTCAACCATCTAACTCGGCTTGCTGACGCGACTCGTCGTGATGGTCGAGGCTCCAGAGGATCCATCGAGGGCTTACCTCGCCAGGCTGTGTCGGTGATGATGACGGTGCGTCACGATTTGGCATGGGCAGCGACCGAAGACGGACTCGTCGCCGGATCGAAGATCGGCGTGGCGCTTGTGTCTGGGGTCCAGGAGATGAGGAATCAGACGAGCTGAAACAGTTGGTCGATCAACATCGATGTTGTCGGCCGTCTCCGCTCACCCGCGCCGCCGCGTCCATCTGCGTCGCGCGAAAGGGGCTTGGGTGTGAATGCATCGGCGGGTGAAGCGAGGTACTCGCCTGGGGGGCACTCTCGCGATCCCGTCGCGCACGCATTTCTCCGAGATCGTAACGGCAATCCCCGGGGCCGGCGAGCGCGACCTCGGGTGGTTCCCTCCTTGCTGCGGCATCGCCCGTAGGTTAGATTGTTGGCTAACTAGTATTAAGAGGTTCTGATGGTTCATCGCACACTCGTAGATCCGCGTCCGCCCATACCTCGCGCATATCGCACTGATGAACGCGAGGCCATCCAGAGCATGGCTCGTGAGTTCGCTATGAGCCAGGTCCTGCCCGTGGCCAACGAACTGGATCCGCAGCGGGGCATAATCCCTCTAGAGCTGCGCGCCGAGATGGCCGAGCTCGGGTTCTTCGGCATACTCATCCCCGAAGAGTACGGCGGTCTGGGACTCGGCGTGTTCGAATATGCGCTCATCACTGAAGAGTTGTCCCGTGCCTGGATGAGCGTCGCCAGCATCATTACACGATCGGGGGTGGCGGCCGGTCTTGACCCATCGCACCGCGATCGAATTCTCCCGCTCGCCGCTCGCGGCGAGTGGCTGGGCGCGTTCGCTATGTCGGAACCGGGCGCCGGCTCCGACATCGCGTCCATCCGCACCCGCGCTGACAAAGTGGACGGCGGATGGCGCATCACCGGGCAGAAGATGTGGTGCACGTTTGCGGACCAGGCCGACGGCATCGTCATCGTAGCGCGGACGACACCATTCGATCCAGCTCATCGGCACGAAGGCATCCGCAGGTTCATCCTGTACAAGGATCGTGACGCCTTCCCCGAAGGGGTCGAGGGAACACCCGTTCGGAAGATCGGCTACCACGGTTGGCACACGTATGAGTTGTCTTTCGACGGATGCTTTGTGCCAGACGACGGGCTCATCGGCTTCGAACCGGTGCCGGGGCAAGAGGATCGCGGGTTCAAGCGCGTCGCCGAAGGAATGCTCGTGCCGCGGATCCACACCGCTGCTCGTGCAATCGGTCTGGCGCGCGGCGCGCTCGAGGATTCCATCAAGTACGTACAGCAACGCGAGCAATTCGGTCACCCCATCGGTGATTTCCAGGCAACCCGGTTCCGGATAGCCACGATGGCCACCGCCGTCGATACTTGCCGCGCCCTGCTGTACGAAACCGCTGCAGACGCCGACGAGGGCGTGTTGTCCGAGACCAAAGCCGCAATGCTGAAGTACGCCGCGACGGAGATGGCAGAAACCGTCACCTCAGACGCGCTGCAAATTCACGGCGGTGCCGGATACACGACTGACTTCCCCATCGAGCGCTACTGGCGAGACGCCCGTCTGACGAAGATCTTCGAAGGCACGTCGGAGATCATGCTGCGACTGATCTCCGACCGACTGCTTCCGCCGACGCCTTTCCGCTGAAATGACGACAGACCGGGCCGGCATGGCCGCGACCACTGCCGCACATCGCACAGCGAACGGGGCGGCTACTGCGATGCCGCAAGAGACACTCAATGGTCATGAGGTGCGCTCGCAGCGCTCTACGCGAGCTCTCACCCGCGCGGCTGGCGAGCTTATCGCTGAGAACGGCTATCAGGCCATGACCCTCGCGATGGTCGGCGAGCGCGCGGGCTACAGCCGCAGCCTTGCAACGGCCCGCTTCGGCAGTAAGGCAAAGTTGCTCGAGGCACTGGTCGACGAGATCGCGGTTCGCTGGAGCCTCGAGAAGATCGAGCCGGAGGCAGAGGCGCTCCCAGGCATTCAGGGGTTGCACACGCTCCTGACCGGTATTCAGGACTCGTATCGCAAGACGCCACACTCGCTCCTCGTGCTCTACGCACTCCTGTTTGAGGCGCTCGGACCCGTGCCCGAGTTGAGGGAGCGTTTCGTGACATTTCACCGGCGGATGCGTGCGGGAATTGCAGCCACCATTCGCCGCGGCATACTCGATGGATCGATCAGATCCGACGTTGATGCCGACGAGCAGGCTACGGCGATCGTCGCACAGCTGCGGGGTGTCGCCTATCTGTGGAAGCTCGATCCTGAAACCACCGACCCCGCCCGCACCCTTTCACTCTTCCTCGATCAGTGCATGAGCCACCTCGCGGTCAATCCGCGCAAGGGACGTTTCCGGGAGGTCGGACGATGACGGGTCCATTGACAGGGCTGCGGGTAGTGGAGCTCGCGAGCATCGGGCCGGGTCCGCACGCCGCCATGATTCTCGCCGACCTCGGTGCGGATGTCGTCCGCGTGGAGCGCGCCGGCGCGCCCTTCGGACTCGGGCCGCAGGGACGCGATCAGCAGCTGCGCGGTCGTCGCACCGTCACCGCCGATATGAAGTCGGACGCCGACAGAGCGCGTGTGCTCGCACTCGTGGCGGGCGCCGACGTGTTCATCGAGGGCAACCGCCCTGGCGTCGCCGAACGCCTGGGTGTCGGACCCGACGTGTGCCTCGCGGTCAATCCGCGCGTCGTGTACGGGCGGATGACGGGCTGGGGCCAAGATGGTCCGCTCGCCGAAAAGGCCGGGCACGACATCAACTACATCGCGGTGTCGGGCATCCTCCACGCCGTCGGCCGCGCCGACGAGAAGCCGGTCGTGCCGCTGAATCTCATCGGCGACTACGGCGGCGGGTCGATGTTCCTGCTGGCGGGGATCCTCGCCGCGCTCTACGAGCGCGATCGCTCGGGCTTCGGGCAGGTCGTCGACGCGGCGATGGTCGACGGCGCGAGCATGCTCGCGCACATGCTGTGGTCGATGTACGGCGGCGGCGCGTGGCACGACGAGCGCGGAAGCAACATCCTGGACGGCGGCGCACCGTATTACGACACGTATGAGTGCGGCGACGGCCGCTACATGGCGGTGGGCGCGGTCGAGCCGCAGTTCTATCGGCGCATGCTCGAAGGTCTGGGTCTCGACTCCGCCGAGCTCCCGGCGCAACGCGACGTGGCCGGGTGGCCCGTCCTGCGCGCGGCGATCGATGCGGCCTTCCGCACGCGCACGCGCGCGCAGTGGACCGAGGTGTTCGACCAGATCGACGCGTGCGTGAGCCCGGTGCTGTCGTTCAAGGAGGCGCGTGATCATCCGCACCTGCTGGAGCGCGGCATCGTCAAGGAGCAGAACGGCATCGTCCAGCCGCAGCCTTCACCGCGGTTCTCCCGCACGCAGCTCGACGAACCGGCGGCCCCGCCCGCATTCGCGTCCGACCTCGACGCGCTCATCGCGGAGTGGAACGCGCCGCGAGGCTAACCGCCGACGAGGGTAATCGGATCCAGTGCGTCGCCGGGGGCGTACACGTCTCCGAGCCACGCCACCCCCGCCGCCGTCAGCCGAGGGCGGGGAATCGAGACGCCTTGGGTGTCTGCGGAGCTCGACGCGAAGCGGGCAACGGTGATACGCGGCGCCGCGCCCGCGCTGCGCGTAGTGACCGAGCCGCTGCCGTCGGCCGCCACACGCACCTCCGGGTCGCGCAGCACGACGCGTAAAATGCCACTGTGCCCGTGGAAGGATACGCTTCCGCGGTAGGCGAAGACGCGCTCGTTATCGTTCGACACCGAGGCGCCGGGATCGGCCGGTAGGACGAACGCGCCGTCATCGGTCGCCTCGGCGCCCTCTGACACGATCATGGCGCCGTCGGGCAGCGCGCGGATGTACTCCTGGAAGCTCCGACGCACGCGCCAGCGGAGCGTGCCGACGGCAACCTTGGGCGCGATCATGACGCCGGTGGTGCGTCGCCGTTGGCCGCGGCCTCGTCGATGAGAGCCTCCCGCAGGCGTCGTGATGGGTCACGGACGACCGCCGTGTCGACGTGCCCGCCGACGATGGAGCGCGCATCGACATAGTCCTTCATCGCGTTCACGCTGTCGACGGCGCACACGCGTCCCTCGCGCAGGTAGACGACCGAGAACGAGTCGTCGCGGGCACCCTCGCGCATGATCGCCTCGTCATGCCCAGTGAAGAGACCGACGGTCTTGATCTTCAGGTCGTACTGGTGTGACCAGAAGTAGGGCTGGAGCGAGTACTCGCGCTTGTCGCCGAGGATGTCGCCAGCCACCAGCTCCCCCTGCTCGACGGCGTTCTGAAGCGACTCGAGCCGAATGCGCTCGTCGCCGCCGACTGGGAAGAACGTGCAGTCACCGGCAGCGTAGACGTCCTGCAGGCTTGTGCGGGCGCGAACGTCTACCTCCACACCGTTGCTGCAGACGGCGCCGGCTGCGGCGAGCGCCTCGACGTTCGGACGCACACCCACCGCCATTAACACGATATCGGCAGGCAGCTCTCGGCCGTCGCTCAGCATGACGCTCGCCGCGCGCCCGTCGCGTTCGCCGATCGCCGTGACTCCGGCACCCAGCTCCACAACGACGCCCTGACGACGGTGCTCGGCGAGGATGCGATCCGCGACATCGGAGCCGGTCACGCGCGACAGGAGCCGCGGCTGCGCCTCGATGACCGTGACCTGCGCGCCCCGCCCCATACCGGCACTGGCTGCCTCGAGGCCGATGTAGCCGCCGCCGATCACCGCGACACGCGTGCCGGGGCCGACGGCGTCGCGGAAGCCCACGGCATCGTCCAACGAACGCAGGACGTGTACGCCGGGCAGGTCGGATCCGGGTACAGGAATCCGGAACGGTGCGGCGCCGGCGGCCCAGACGAGAGTGGAGTAACGGAACCGATTGCCCGACTGCGTCTCGACCAGGTGCTCGACAGGGTCGAGCGACAGGACGGTCTGATCGAGGAACAGCTTGGCGCTTGATTCCCGCCAGAAAGCGGCGGGGCGCAGAATCAGCTCCTCCATGCTCACCTCGCCCTTCAGGTAGCCCTTGGTCAACGGTGGGCGCTCGTACGGTGCAGACGACTCGGCCGAGAGTAGGGCGATCGTGCCGGTGAAGGATCGCGCAACCAGCGTGGCGGCCACCTGCACGCCCGCGTGCCCTGCTCCGATGATCAGGACGTCGAACTCGTGCTCAGTCATGCGGGGGCACCTCGACCTCAACCTCGGGCGTTGCGGCCGAGAGTTTCAACTGACAGCTGAGGCGGCTGGTCTCGCGCAGGTCGTCCGACAACTCGAGGAGGTCCTCCTCGTCGGCCGAGCGCTTCTTGAAGCCCGTCTGGTCCTCTACGTACACGTGGCACGTCGCGCACGACATGTCACCCCCACACTCGCCGACGATGCCGGGGATCCCCGCCTGAACGGCGACCAGCATCACGCTGGTCCCGTCGGGTGCGTCGATTGTGCGGCTGTCGGTGTCCGCGATGCGGAAGGTGACTTTGGGCATTCGGGAACTCCCTGGCGGGTCAGCGTGCCACAGCGTCGTAGTGGCTGGTTGTCGTCGATCATGTTGCTACGCCGGTCAGACGCGGTGATGGGTAGCAGCAAGCGGATGGGGCCCAGGTGAGCTCACCCGCCTTCTGCATTGTCCGTCTCGAATCATAGTTTGTCTACACGCAAATTTCTTTTCTCACTCGAGGGTCATGGAACCAGAACGATTCTGCCCCGTAATCCGCCCGCTTCGACTATGCGGTGGGCCTCGGGTGCTTCGGCCAGGCCGAACGTGTGGGCCACGTGCGGCGTCAATGTTCCGTCATCCACCATCGCGCTCAGTTCCTCCAGCCAGCCGACGCGGTCCAACGCATGGGAGACGATCACGAACACCGTCCGCACGCGCTCGTCGGGCTGGGCGCCGGGCCTGACTACCACGACGGTGCCGCCATCGGCGACGGCGGGAAGCACTCCGGCTCCCTGGACGGAGGCGTCGAGGAGCCCAGCGACCCCGCTGGGAGCGATGCGGCGGATCTCGGTGGCGACATCCGGCCCGCGTGGCACGATGTGATCCGCGCCCATCTCGCGCAGACGCTCCTCGTCGGCCGGAGAGCTGTCGGCGATGATACGCAGCCCGCGAGCCTTGGCGATCTGGATGGCATAGCTGCCAAGGGTTCCGGCAGCGCCGGTGACGGCGAGCGTCGCCCCCGCCGGCAGGTTTACGGCCTCAAGCGCGAGGAGGGCAGTCAGGCCGTTCATCGGAACGGTGGCGGCCTGAATCAGATCCACCCCCTTTGGCGCGCGGGCGACCTGATGGGCGGAAACCACCACGCGCTCGGCGTAGGCGCCGTGCTCGACGCTCGGCACGACCATGGCCATTACGGGGTCACCGGGGCGGAATGCGCTTACGCCCTCGCCGACTGCCTCCACGACGCCGGCGAGATCCATGCCGAGCCCGAAGGGCTCCGAGGGCTCGGACACGTGCCATCCCGGTGCGCCTTTCCGCCGCATCGTGTCGGTCGGATTCACGCCGCATCCGGCGACGCGGATAGCCACCTCGCCTGCGCCCGGCGCCCGCTCCGGCACCTCGTGCACCGTCAAAACCTCCGGCCCACCGAATCCGTTGGCCTTCACCTCGAGCATCGTGTTCCCTCCGATAATCTCCGGCCTCGTTGCCGGGAGAACGGCGCTGTCGCCGCGGGCAGTCTGACACGCTGTCCGGGCTGCCGACAAAATTTGTTCGTTGACAAACATAAAAAATCCGTCATGATTGCACTATGCAGGCTCAGCGACGAGAAGTTGCCGACGCGCCCGACCTAGACTCGTTCCCCCGCGTTGCACGGGGAAACAAGTACGAGGATTTCGCGATCGGGCAGACATGGCGTCACCATTGGGGACGCACCCTGACACAGGCCGACAATGTGGGCTATTGCGTGGCTACCTGCGCGTGGTTGCCGTTGCATCTGAACGTCGAGTACGCCCGCGCCCACGGGCACCCAGACACCCTCATAAACCCGATGCTCGTCCTCAGCACGACCATCGGGCTCTCGGTGGAGGATCTCAGCGAGAGCGGTGGGCCCTTCCTCGGCATCGACGACTGCACCTTCGGTGTGTCTGTCTACCCCGGGGACACCCTCACTGCGTGGTCGCGCGTCACCGACATGCGCACTTCGGACAGCAAACCAGGCGTTGGCATAGTCACCTGGCTAACAACCGGAGTCAACCAGCGAGGCGAACAGGTCATTCAGTTCGTCCGCACAAACATGATCGCCGCGCGAGGCGACTCGACACCGAAAGCAGAAGGAATCGCTCATGACTCAGAGCCGCTTGCGTCGAAGTGAACTGTCCACCCCCGGCCACAGTACGAAGATGATTGCCAAGGCCGCGGGCAGCGAGGCGGATCTGGTGTTCCTCGACCTCGAAGACTCAGTGGTCGCCGCCCAAAAGGTTGCCGCCCGCTCGAACATCATTGACGGTCTGAACGACCTTGACTGGGGTTCCAAGACCCGTGCGGTGCGTATCAATCCGGTCAGCACGCAGTGGTGCCATGGCGATGTTGTCGACATCGTCTCTGCGGCCGGCCACAACCTCGATGTCATCATCATCCCAAAGGTCCTCGCGCCTCGCGACGTTTGGTTCGTAGACGACCTACTGACGCAGCTCGAGACCTGGCACGGCCTCGAAGTCGGCGGAATCGGCATAGAGGTACTCATCGAAGAGACCGAGGCGCTCGCACGTGTTGAGGAGATCGCGGGCAGCTCCGACCGGCTTGAGGCGCTGATTCTTGGCGTCGGCGATCTGTCCGCGAGCCAGGGTATCCGGCTAGGGCACATTGGAGCGGCGGCCGAGGGTGACTACGGATACCCGGGCGACGTCTGGCACTACGCGCGCAATCGCGTCACCGTCGCAGCGCGCGCGCATGGCCTCGACGCGATCGATGGTCCTTTCGGCGCCATCACCAACCCCGATGGGTACCGGCGCGAGGCTTCGTGGGCGGCAACGCTGGGCGCCGCCGGAAAATGGGCAATTCACCCCAGCCAGATCTCCATCGCGAACGATGTGTTTGCGCCCACTACCGCCGAAATCGAGCGGGCGACGGCCGCCGTCGAAGCCGTCCGCGAGGCCGAGGCCGCCGGGTTGGGAGCGGCATCCTTTCAGGGCATGATGATCGATGCCGCCACGGCGCGTATCTTCGAGGCGGTGCTCGTCCGCGCCCGCCAGTGCGGCGTGCTGGCATGACGAGCGACCTCGCGCGGGGACCGCTCGCGGGTGTGCGGGTGCTGGATCTCACAGCGATGCTAGCCGGCCCTTTCACCACTATGCTCCTCGCCGACCTCGGAGCCGACGTCATCAAGATCGAGCCAACGGAGGGCGATCGAACACGTGCACTCGGACCGTTCCGTCCCGGCGACCCCGCCGAGGCACTGGGGGGCTACTTCCAGTCGGTCAATCGGGGCAAGGGCAGCATCGTGCTCGATCTGAAGGCCGCCGACGACGCCGCGCTGTTCCGGGAGCTCGTCGGCGAAGCAGACGTCGTTGTAGAGAACTTCTCGACCGGTGTGATGGAGCGCCTAGGACTGTCGTACGAGGTGCTCGCGGCGATCAACCCACGCCTGGTCTACGCGGCACTTCGTGGCTTCGGCGACGCCCGCTCGGGCGCCAGCCCGTACGAAACGTGGCCGGCGTTCGACATCGTTGCGCAGGCGATGGGCGGCTTCGCGGCGATCACCGGTCCGCTCGGCGGCCCGCCACTGAAGTCGGGGCCCGGTATAGGCGACATCTTTCCGGGTGCCCTGCTGGCACTCGGCGTCGTCGCCGCTGTGCGCCACGCCGAGCACACCGGTCAGGGTCAGTTCGTCGATGTCGCAATGTACGACGCGGTTCTCGCCTTGTGCGAACGCGTCGTGTACCAGCACTCGTATCTGGGAATCGACCCAGAGCCGATGGGCAACGGGCATCCACTCCTCGCCCCCTTCGACATCATGCAAACCTCGGATGGGTGGTTGGCCGTTGCTGCTCCGAGCGACAAGCACTGGCGCATCCTTACCGAGGCGATGGGCGTTCCCGAGCTGGCGGACGACCCGCGCTTCGTCAACAACGCTGCGCGCACCGTGAATGTCGTCGCCACGCGTCAGGTGCTCGGGGATTGGCTGGGAAGGCACGCAACCGCCGAGGTCGTCGCACTTCTGGGTGGCAAAGTACCGATCGGACCGGTGAATACCGCATCCGACATCTTCAAAGATGAACACGCTCGCGTCCGCGAGATGCTAGTCGACGTCGAACAGCCCGGCAGTGATCGCCCGGTCACGATCGCGGGAGTGCCGATCAAGTTCAGCCGGACTCCGTCGGCCACTCCGACGCGTGGGCCGCTGCTCGGCGAAGACGACCCGGCGCAGATCCTCGCGCGATGGCGAGGGCAATCGCTCGCACCAGCCGCGCAGGAAGCGAACAGAGACGGAAATGCAGATGACGCGTGAAAGCGAGTTCGACCACCTTGTGGACGACGCGGGCTGGTTCGAGGACTTCCAGCAGGGGCAACGGATGCGGCACTATCGCGCCGCGACCGTGGGCGAGCTCGAGGGGAGCGGACCCGCGAAGCAGGTGATGAACACCGCTCAGGCGCACTTCAACGACCACTACCTCGTCGGATCGCCGCTCGGGGACGGCCGTGTCGTCTTCGGGCTTGCCACCGCCTCGCTGGTGTACGGCCTGGTTTCGCAGGACACTGCCGAGCATGCCATCTCGGAGTTGGGATGGTCACGGCTTCGATTCCGTGCACCCGTGCATCACGGCGACACGATCGAGGCGTTCACAGAGGTGCTCGCTACCCGGCCGGCTGATGAAGATGAGGACGCGGGAATCGTCGAATTCCGACACTGGGGACGCAATCAGGCGGGCAAGATCGTGTTCGAGGGGGATCGCATCGCACTGGTGCGAAGGCGTCCAAGCCTCGCCTCGGGGAACGACGCGTGAGTGCCCCGGCGGGCTCGCCGACGATCACCCAGCAGGTAATCGATCGCGTGCGCGCGATCGACCACCTGGATGCCGACACCGTCGCCGCGGCCGCCCACTGCATCCTCGACACGCTTGGAGCCGCCATCGGCGGGTCTCGGGAGCCGGTGGTCATGCGCCTACGAGCGGCGAGCTTGAACGAGGGAGCCGTTCCCGTCGCCGGTGTGTGGGGAACGGGCGAGCGGGTCTCGCGCTCGCAGGCGGCGCTGATCAACGGGACCGCCGCGCACGCGCTCGACTTCGACGACGTGAGCGCCGCGATGGAAGGGCATCCCTCGGCGCCGATGCTGCCTGCGCTGCTCGCAGTGGCCGAAGGATCAGCGGTCACCGGGGCCGAAGTCATCCGCGCCTTCGTGGTGGGATTTGAGACCGAGGCTCTCATCGGGCGGCTGATGTCGCCATCCCACTACGCGCGTGGCTTCCACACCACGGCAACCGTCGGCGCTTTTGGTGCGGCCGCTGCCGGCGCGCAGCTACTTGCTCTTCCGGTCGACGCCTGGTGCCATGCTTTCGGCCTCGCAGGCGCACAGGCATCGGGCTTGAAATCCATGTTCGGCACTATGGCGAAGCCGCTCCAGGTGGGCGTTGCCGCCCAGAACGGCGTGCGTGCTGTGACGTGGGCTGCCGCGGGCGTCGAGGCCGACACCGACGTGCTCGGCTCGTTGCAAGGTTTCCGCGACACGCAGTCGGAGGAGTCCGGACGTCCGGCCGCCTGGGACCGCACCTCGCTCGCCGTCAACGACGTGCTATTCAAATACCATGCGGCGTGCTATCTCACCCACTCCGCGATAGAAGGAGTGCTCGCGCTCCGAGGGGAGGGGCTCGAGGTCGACGACGTGCAGTCGATCCGTCTCATCGTTCCGCCGGGTCATCTACGCGTGTGTAACATCGAGCACCCGAGGACTCCGCTGGAAGGAAAATTCAGCCTGCGTTTCGTGGCCGCCCTGGCACTGTCGTCGGGCGACCTCAGCGAAGCCGCGTTCACCGAGGAGCGACTGGGCGATCCCGCGCTGGCGGAGACGATGGATCGGGTGCGGGTCGAGCCGCGCTCCGACGAGGTGCGATCGGCCGTGGTGTCGGTAGAGCGTTGCGACGGGACCTGGCTCACCGTCGAGGTCGACGTAAACGCCCCCACTCCGCCCGATCGACTCGGGGAACGCTGGACGGCGCTCGTGCGGAAGTTCCGATCGTTAGCAGATCCGGTCGTCGGCGCCACTCGCGCGGAGGCGATCGTGGCTGCGGTCGAACACCTCGAGAGGGCGCCTAGTGCCTCTCCCCTTCTGCGCGCGCTCGGCATGCCTGCCCCTGCGGACATCAGGGTACCGCTGTCTGAAAAAAAAGATAGTTGACAATCTAGAGTTTGACTTGCAGGCTGTTCACAGGGCAATACCCCGACGTGGTCCCGTGATCCGCGCCGGAACGATCTCATCTCGTCCGAGTTCAATGAAGAGAAGCGGAATAGCATGCGCGCAGCTGTGATTCGAGGCGTCGGCCAGGCGTTCGACGTAACCGAGGTCGAGATCGCGCAGCCGATCGACCACGAGGTACTCGTCGACGTTCGCGCCTCGGGAGTCTGCCACAGCGACATCTATGTCCAGCAGACCGGCGGAATGAATTTCGACATGCCCATCCTGCTCGGCCACGAGATCGCCGGCGTCGTGGCCGCTGTCGGCCCGCTGGTCACGCGGCTCAAGGTCGGAGACCACGTCGTCGGTGCTGCCCTGCAGCCGTGCGGCGGATGCCGCGGCTGCCTGCAAGGCAAACTGTGGGCGTGCCGCAATCCTGGTGCGCTCGGACGCACCGACGAGCAGCCGGCCCGGATCCACGACGAGCTAGGATCGATCGGCCAGCTGCAAGGCCTGGGTGGGTTTGCCGAGCAGGCGCTCATCCACGAGAACCAGCTGGTCGCCATCGATAAAGCCATGCCGTTCGAACAGGCGTCGATCATCGGATGTGCCGTCGTTACTGGCGGCGGCGCGATCTTCAACGTCGCGAAGGTTCGGCCCGGTGAGACGGTCGCGGTCTTCGGCTGTGGAGGGGTGGGGCTGAATGCCCTCCAGTCAGCCTCCCTCGCCGGGGCTACCCGCATCATCGGGATCGATGTGCAAGACAGCAAGCTCGATCTCGCCAAGCACTTCGGTGCGTCGGACGTCATCAACTCCAGCGATACCGATGTCGTCCAGGCCGTTCGCGAGCTGACCGGCGGAGAAGGTGTCGACCATGCGTTCGTCATGGTCGGCGTCACCGCCGTCGCCGACGCCGCCGTCAACGTCCTCGGCTTCGACGGCACCGTGTACCTGGTCGGTGCGACCGCAGGCGGCGCCGAACTGCCGCTGCGCATCTCGCCGGCCGACACCGTGCTCCTCCCGCACCAGCAGGGCGTACGAGGGTCGTGGCTGGGTTCGTCGAACTTCTACCACGACATCCCGATGTACGTGGATCTCTACCGCCAGGGCCGCTACAACCTGGACGACCTGGTCTCGAAGACCATTCCTCTCGACGAGATCAACGAGGCATGCGAGGCGGTGGAGCGCGGCGAAGTCGCCCGTGCCGTCATCACCTTCCCTGCCACCGATCGCGCCTAAGCATCATCGAAGGACATCGCCATGAACGCCGCCTCCGCCCTCGAACTGCACCGCCGCGTCGCCGACGCCGTGCTCCCCGAACCGTCTTTGCATATCGCCGGCTCCACCGTGACCCGCACGCAGCGCGGCACCCTCGATCGAATCGACCCGACAACCGGCGCCCTGCTGGCGACTTTCCCGCTCGCCGGTCAGCAGGAAGTCGACGACGCCGTCGCGGCGGCACGCAAGGCGTTCCCTGCGTGGCGCCGCCTCTCCGCCGACCGTCGCCGTCGCATTCTCTGGGACGTCGCGCGTGCCATCGAGGCGCACGAGGAGGAACTGAACCAGATCGTAGCGCTCGAGACCGGCTTCCCGGTGGGCGGCGGCGGGATGTCGATGGCCATCGACTACTTCGAGTACTACGCGGGGTGGGTCGACAAGTTCGAGGGCGAACTCATCACCACCTACCCGACGCGCGCGCTGGACTACGTGAAGTTTGAACCGCACGGCATCGTCGGCGCCTTCGTGCCGTTCAACGGTCCGGTGCTCAACGCAGCGATGAAGTTGGCGCCCGCCTTCGCTGCGGGCAACTGCGTGATCTTGAAGTCGCCCGAAATGAGCCCCTTCGGAGTCATGCGACTGGCCGAGATCTGCCGCGAGGCGGGCCTGCCCGACGGCGTCCTTAGCGTCCTGTCCGGCGACAAGGAGACTGGCCAGGCGATCATCCGTCACGCGGACGTGTCGAAGGTCGTCTTCACTGGCGGCGGGACGGTGGCTCGGAGCATCATGGCAACCGCGGCCGAGTCGCTGACGCCCGTCACGCTCGAGCTCGGCGGCAAGTCGGCCAACGTCATCTTCGAAGATGCAGACCTCGACGCCGCAGCTCAGGTGGCCGCGTTCGTCAGCACGGTGGCGGTCGCCGGTCAGGGATGCCTGTTCCCGACCCGCCTCATGGTGCAGGAGTCGGTCTACGACGAGGTCATCGAGCGCGTGGCGGCGGTCAGCTCTGGGGCGAAGATTGGCGACCCGCTCGACCCGTCGGTGCAGATGGGTCCGGTGATCAGCGAAGGAGCCGCAGACCGGATCCTCTCCATGGTCGAGGCAGCGCGACAGCAGGTGCGCGTCGTGACCGGGGGGGAGCGACTCGCCGAAACTGGTCTGGGGGGCAACAGCTTCTTGCGCCCCACCGTCCTGGCGGATGTCGACAACTCCAGCCCGATCGCCCAGCAGGAGGTCTTCGGACCTGTTCTCGCGGTGATGCCCTTCACCGACGAGGCGCACGCCCTGGCGATGGCGAACGACAACGCCCTGGGTCTCGCCGCTTATGTCCACACTAACGACCTCACCCGCGCCCACCGCTTCGCCGACAGCCTGGAGGCCGGCTGGGTCGGCGTCAACGGATTCCCGGACCTGACGGCATCGGCGCCGTTCGGCGGCGTGAAGGGATCGGGGTTCGGACGCGAAGGCGGACGCGCCGGCATCGAGGAGTACGTCTACCGCAAGAACGTCCACATCCCGCTGCCCTGACCGAGGCGGTGTCCGCAGCCGCCTCACGGCGGACTCGAGGTTGCTCGAGTCCGCTCTACCTGCTCGATCAGATCACCCACCGGGCGTGACCCGCACGCCCGGCAGCCACAGAAAGATGGTATGCAATGACGCTTCACCGTTTGTCCCGTCGCGCCCGAAGGCTCACCGTGGCCGGCGCGTCCATCGCCGCGATCATGGTCCTCGCAACCGCGTGCAGCACCGGCACGAGCGACCCGGGCGCCGATGCCGGTGAGCCCTCGTCGGCGCAGTCGGAGTGCGCGAAGAATGCATCGGACTTCCTCGAGGAGCGCGGACTGCTGCCCGAGACTCTCTCGCCCGAGCTCACCCCGCTGAGCAAGCCCCCGACACCCGGCCTCACCATTACGCGCCTCTACCCGGGCGCGGTTCCTTCGTCGGGCGATGTCTCGCAGACCATCGTCGACGCCGCACCCCTGCTCGGGTGGACGGGTAAGAAGGTCTCGTTCGACGGCTCGGTAGAAGACGTCAACCGCAAGCTGCTCGAGGCCATCGACAACTCCGACATCGTCGAGCTCGACGGCTTCCCGCCCGAGGCGGTGCAGCCGGCGATCGACGCGGCGAAGGAGAAGGGCGTCCTGCTGATGCTCGGGGCCATCACCAACGAGCCAGAGTCATACCCCGGTTACGGCGCGACACCGAACGGTGGTGACCTGTTCGACCAGATGGGGGAACTGGCCGGCTACCAGTTCCTCGCGCAGACGAACTGCAAGGGTGGAGTCGCCGCGTTCGGTCTGCCCTTCGACGCGTTGCGCACCGTGTCCGACAGTATGGGCGCCATCATCGAGCAGGAGTGCGAGGAGTGCACCTTCTCGTACACCGATATCCAGACGAAGGATGTCGGATCGCCCGCGGCGACGACCGCTATCGTCTCCAAGCTCCAGTCGGACTCGTCGCTCAACTTCGCGTTCTTCGCGATCGGCGACCTGGCGGTCGGTAGCCAACAGGCGCTCACGCAGGCCGGTCTCGATGTGGAGGTCGGCGGCGCTCTGCCGTCCACGGCCAACCTCGCCGAGCTCGAAGCTGGCACGAACTCCTTCTGGGTCGGCGCAGCCAGCGAAGTGACGGGTCTGGCGCAGCTCGACACAGCGGCCCGCGTTCTCGACAGCGGTGAGCCGGTCGTCGGCAACCACGTTCCGTTGCCGATCTTTACGCAGGACAACCTCGCGTCCGTCGACCCGGTGCCGGTGTACCCCACCGACATCGTGGAGCAGTTCAAGAAGATCTGGGGCGTCGACTAACTCATCGTGGCCTTTCCCCGATGCGAGCACGAAGACAGGAATGATGAGCAAGTCGATCGAGTTCTGGACCAACTTCACCGCCATGGACCCGCGTGATGCGGCCAACCAGGCCCGCCAGTTCGAGCAGGACGGGTGGGACGGGGCGGTGATGGTCGACTCGCAGTGCATGTTCACCGACGTGTGGACGTACCTCGCGTTGTGCGCTCAGGCGACCGATCGGATCCAACTCGGTACCGGTGTGACGAACATGGTCACCCGCCATCCTTCGGTCACCGCTGCGGCCGCCGCGACGTTGCAATTGATCTCGGGGGGTCGCGCCTCGCTTGGGGTGGGTCGCGGCGACTCGTCACTTGCTTACGTTGGTGCATCGCCGCAGCGCGTGAACGAATTCGAGCACTTCCTCGAGGTCACCCAGACCTACCTGCGCGGTGACGCGGTCGACATGGCCGATGCGAGCGCCATGCTTGTGGGGGCCAAGGTCGGATTCGACAACCTCGCCATCGGCTCGGCGCCTGAGGGGAGCCGCGTCAAGTGGCTGCAGCAGTACGACATGGCCAAGGTGCCGATGGAGGTGTACGCCACTGGCCCGAAGGTCATCGCCGCGGCCGCCCGTCATGCGGACAACGTGATGATGATGATGACGGCCGCTCCGGCGCGCGTGGCCTGGGGTGTCGGGATCGTGCGAGACGCCGCCGCCGAGGCCGGACGCGACGGCATCGGCATCGGGTGCGCCATGATGGTCGTGCCGCACGATGACCTCCAGACCGCTCGTGACCTCGCGCGTCCGCAGGTCGCGAGTCAGGCCCGCTTCTCCGTCATGAACAAGCGGGTGATGGGCCCGGCTACGCCGAGCCAGACGGCGACCCTCTTGAATATCGCTGACGCCTACGACATGAACCGGCACGGCTCGGTTGAGGGCGCGGCGTCTGCTCACGCGGATGCTGCCGACGACGACTTCGTCGATCAGTTCGCCGTCGTGGGCTCGGTGGACAACTGCGTGGAGCGACTCATCGAAATCTCCGAGCTGGGGGTGGACCGGATGAGCCTCTGGCTGCCTTACGCCCGCGGCGAGGTCTCGGCGCGATCGTACGACCTGCTCATGACGGAGGTGTTGCCGCGCGTGCGGGCTGCCTGAGCCACGCCAGCCAGAACGCGCAGCGCGGGCGCGGCCTCCGAGGACACAAGCAAGCAGCGCGGCTACTCTGGTGCACGCAAAAGCGTCATTTAATCAGGGAAAAACGTTCTAGGCGGGCCGTGCCCCCTCGCCGGCTTCCGTATCATCGCCGGTGTAGATGGTTGAACAACAATCAATTCTGGAGCTTTAATGGACAAGGAATCCGTCACCTTCGATTTCAGTGGCCACGCGGTCATCGTCACCGGAGCGACGCAGGGAATCGGTCTGGGTATCGCCGAGGCATTTCTCGCCGCGGGCGCCGCGGTGTGCGCAATCTCGCGCACCGAGGCCGACGTGGCGCAATTCGTGAAGGAGCAGACGGATCGCGGCGGCCGGGTGATCGGAATCGCCGGGTCCGTCGCCGAGGCCGCGGTCCGCAAGGACGCGATCGCTCAGACTCTCGACCGCTTCGGGCGGCTCGACGTCCTCGTCAACAACGTGGGCAGGGGCGAACCGACGGGTTCGATCGTGGAGGTCGCCGAAGACGAGGTGGTAAGCACCACGTTCCTGAATCAGATTGTGCCGCTCCTGTTCGCGCGCGAGGTCTGGAGCGCCGTGATGGCGGAAGCAGGCGGGACGATCGTGAACATCTCCTCGTTCGCCGGGGAGCGGCCTCGTCCGCACGTGGGCACCTATGCGGTGACGAAGGCGGCTCTCAATCATCTGACGCGTCAACTGGCGCTAGAATTCGCTCCCACGGTACGGGTCAATGCGGTCTCTCCGGGCATGACCGAGACCGCGCAGTACTGGCGTACCAGCACAGAGGCAATGCGTAACGTCGGGCTGGGGCGCCCGCTCGCGCGCGTCGGTCAGCCGAGCGAGGTAGCCGCCGCCGTCCTTTTCCTCAGTTCCGCCGCCGCGGGGTTCACGACGGGGCAGATCCTCGCCGTCGACGGCGGTGCAAGCCTCACGAGCAATTAGCCCTCACAACCCTCAAGCAGTCGATGGCCGACGGACGGCCGCGTTCCGACGGCTCAATTATGGAAGGAGTGGATGATGGCGTCCTCTCGTGTTCGGTCCCTTTCTGTTCTGGCGATCGTGTCGGTGTCGCTGTTGGCCGCGTCGTGTGCCAGCCCGTCGACGGGAGAGGACGGCGGTGTGGAGTCCATGGAACTTACCGTCGCCGTGCCCGCCGCCCAGGGCGCAATCTCGATAGCTGCCACTGAGGCGATGGCGGCGTACGTAGAGGAGGCGACAGAAGGGAAGGTGACCTTCGAGTTCTTCTACTCGGACTCTCTGCTGCCGAACCAAGAGGCCCCTCAAGGCGTTGCCTCCGGAATCGCCGACGTCGGATTCATCGGTACGCCGACGCTCTTCGCCGGCGACCTGCCGGCATCCGTTTGGATGGGCGACGCCGCGTCCTACGGTGAGCTGACCGGCGTCGCCGGCTTCGTCCAGGATTCGTTGACATACGACGAGATGATGATGAACAACGACACGATCCGCGGCGAGGTCGAGGCCATGGGGCTGACGCCAATCGCTGCGATGTCGACGGGTCAGTGGGGGTACTGGTGCAAGCAGCCGGTGCCCGACCTCGCGGCGGCGCAGGGTCTGTCGGCCGTGGTGCCGGGTGAGCCGTACGCGAGCGAACTCAGCGCTCTCGGTTTCGAGCCCGGTCACATCCCCGCGATCGAGGTGTACGAGGCGATGGAACGCGGCGTCGTCGATTGCCACTCGAACCCGATATACATCTACGACATCTTCTCGATGTACGACGTCGCGCCGAACATATACGTCCCGCAGCTGAGCCCCGGCACCATGGGGCTGATCCCGGTCATCCGCACGGACCTCTGGGAATCGTTCTCGCCGGAGCTCAAGGAGATCTTCGCGGACTCGTCGCGGGCTGCACTCGCGGGGTACATCGAGGCCTATCTCGACGCCTGGAAGACGATCACCACCAAGGCGGCCGACAGCGGGGCGGCGATCCTGCAGACCGCACCCGAGGTGGACGAGATCCTCGCGGACGTGCAGGAGCAGCGTCGCGATGCGATGGGCGGTTCCGCTCCGGCATCCGTCGAGAACCCCGAGCAGTTCCTCACCGAGTACCGCGAGGTCGCACAGCGGTGGCAGGACGCCATGGAGGAAGCCGGAGTGGTCCCGCAGTCAGGCATGTCACCGGTCGACGAAGCGGCCTACTTCTCCGACGTCGATTGGCAGCAGCTCCTCGAACAGCTGCCCGCTCCGAAGTGACCAAGCGAACACGAGGGGAAGCCATGACTGAAACGGCTGCGCCGCGGCTTCGTATCGGCGATGTCACCGTCACCAAAGTCGTCGAGGCGGTGGTTCACCCCGAAGCCGAGAGTCTGCTGCCCGGGTCTTCGAACGACTACGTGCGGGCCAGCCGGGAATGGCTCGCCCCGCACTTCATCGATGCCACGGATCGCCTGGTGATCTCCATTCACTCCTTCCTCATCGAAGCCGACGGGCGGCGATTCGTCGTGGACACCGGGGTCGGCTGGGATCTGCCCGACGGTTTCAAGCACCTGGCAACGCCGGGTGAGAAGTACCTCCGGGATCTGGATTCCGCCGGGTTCGCGCCTAACAGCGTCGACTTCGTCATCTGCACTCACCTGCACGTCGATCACGTGGGATGGAACACCAGGCAACAGGGTGAGGAGTGGGTGCCGACCTTCCCCAACGCGCGATATGTGCTGGCCGATGACGCGGTGAGCGCGTGGCGCAGATCCGGTGGCTCCGGTGCGCACTCTCATGGGAACGATCGAACGGTCGAACCCCTGTTGGCTGCCGGGGTGGTCGACCGAATCACGCCCGATCATGTTCTTACGCCCAGTGTCCGGCTGGTCTCCACGCCGGGTCACACCCCCGGTCATATCTCGATCGAGATATCGTCGGGAGATCAGCGGGGCTTGATCACCGGCGACGCCTCGCATCATCCCGTCCAGTGGAGCCAGCCACACTGGGCGAGCAAAGCCGACCTCGACCCCGAGGAGTCCACCCGCACGCGACGGCGGTTGCTCGACGAACTGGTCGACACGGACACGCTGATCCTCGGTACGCACTACGGAGGCCCGGTCGCCGGCCGTCTCGTGACGACGCCCGCCGGCGTCCGCTTCGTTACCGCCGACTGACGAGCCGCCGCGACGCAGAGGAGATGAGGAGCATGACGACCGCTGCCAGAACGAACGATCGGCTTCAGTGGCTGAAGTGGATAGACCGCCTCAATCTGACGCTCGCGGTGGTCGGGGGCCTCGCGACTGTCGGCCTCATGATCAACGTCGCGGCCAGCGTCCTCACCCGGTTCGTGTTCGGTCATCCGCTGCCGGGGGCCCTCGCCCTCACTCAGTTCGCGTGGATGCCAACCCTGGTGTCGCTGGGCCTCGGGTACGCGCTTCTACGCGGCGAACACATCCGTGTGAACCTGCTGACGGCGCCGACCGGTCCGCGGGTGCAACGCATCATCGAAGCGGTCGGCATGGCCCTCACGCTGGGCACGACCGGCTTGTTCATCTGGTTCAGCACCGAAAAGGCCGCCATGGCGACGCAGCTCGACGAGACGGCCGTCGGGGCGGAGTGGGTGGCGGTCTGGCCGTATCGCTGGGTCCTCGTGGCAGGGCTGATCGGACTGCTCCTACAGTCGACCGCCCAATTCGTGCGCGCGATCGGAACGAAGGACTTCCGGCCGATCGACGACGACGAGGCGGAGCTGGCCCTCGAAGCGGAGGAGACGGTCTTCGACGAGCTCGGGACGCGCGCACCCGATGGTGTGGCGCCGGCGGGTGGGAAAGCGGGAATACAATGACGACGCAACTGAACGAACCCTCCCCGCCCGTCGTGAAGAACCGCACGGCGACGGCGAAGGATGTGGCGACAGCGCGACGCTTCACGATCGGCCTGATCCTCGTGGCCCTCGTCACGGTTGCGCTCGTGGGCTATGTCTTCGTCGTGCCCTCCAGCAAGCTCGTCGTCGGGTTCATCGTCATCGTGCTGATGATGGCGCTGATTCTCTTGAAGATCCCGGTCGGGATAGCGATGTCGGCCGCAGCGATGCTCGGGCTCTACATTCTGGTGGGTCCCAACGCGGTGGCTGGGAGTCTGAAGGAGGTCGTCTTCGGATCGTTCGCGTCGTGGTCGCTCAGCGTCATTCCGATGTTTGTGCTCATGGGCGTGGCGATGGGCAAGAGCGGTCTCATGGCCGGCGCCTACGGCTCAGCGCGGAAGTGGCTGAGCCGTCTGCCGGGTGGCCTGGCGGTGGCCACCAACTTCGCCGGCGCCGGCATGGCCGCCGCGAGCGGGAGCACGATTGGCATCACCTACGCCATCGGGCGAGTATCGATCCCGGAGATGATCCGAGCAGGGTACAAACCCAGTCTGGCTATGGGGGCGACCGGCATGGCGGGCACGCTCGGGCAGGTCATTCCGCCCAGCATCCTGCTGGTCATCTACGCGGGCATCGCCGGGACCCCAGTCGGTCCGCAGTTGCTGGCGGGCCTCGTTCCGGGTCTCGCGTTGGCGGTGCTGTTCGCGATCGTGATCGTCCTCTGGGCGACGATCAGCCCCAGCTCGGGGCCACGCGGCGGTCGATTCACGTGGAAGGCGCGGTTCGCCTCACTGATCCACCTGGTGCCGATGCTTGTCATCATCGCGGTCGTTCTGGGCGGCATTTACTCCGGGGTCTTCACCGCGACCGAGGCCGGCGCGTGGGGCGCTTTGGTCGCCTTGCTCCTCGGTCTCGGTCTTGTCATCGCGCGATCTCAGCAGGAGGTTCGCTCGGGGGAGTCGACCGTCGCGACCCGCAGGGTGGTCGGAACGTTCTTGTCGAGCACGTTGCTGGAGACGGTATCGGCCGTGGCCACCGTCATGTTGCTCCTTGTCGGCGTGAATCTCTTGACGCGTGTCATGGCGCTTAGCGGCTTGGCGCAATGGGTGGCCGACATCGTCGTCGCGCTCGGATTGAACAAGTTCACGTTCCTCCTGCTGCTCATACCGATCTACCTCATCCTCGGGTTCTTCCTGGACACCCTGGCGATGATGTTGCTGACGATCCCGGTCTTCATGGCGCCGCTGATCGCGCTCGACGTGGACCTGATCTGGTTCGGGGTGTTCCTGATCGTCCTGGCCGAGATCGACCTGGTGGCACCACCGTTGGGCATCCTTAACTTCGTGGTCCTGGCCATATCGAAAGGGAGCACGAAGGGGATGGGCCTGAACCTCAAGATCACGGACGTGTTTAAGGGAGTGTTGCCGTTCATCGCGGCTTGCATCGTGATGCTCGTCGTTCTGATCCTCTGGCCCGACCTCGCCCTCTGGCTACCCGGCATCTCCGTCGCCGAATAGGCTCGGACGCCGAAGCACGCGATCGGGCCGCCCGGTCCTCGAACCAGGCGGCCCCGGTACGGGTGCGTCGCGTTATGGGCGCCCGTCGTTCTTCGGCGCGATCGGGATCTCGATCACTTTGGGGATCTCGAAGCGTTCGATGAAGTCCGAGATCACGTTCGCGGCGCGGCGGTCGTCACCCGAGAGATATTTCACGTTCTCCTCGGTGAAGTCGCTCGCCGTGCTCACCGCCCAGATGAAGCGGCGTCCGGGCACGTCGGCCACGGCGAAGTCGATGCAAAAGCCGGCCGCTTGGCGTAGGGCGGCCACGGCGCGCCAGCACCGCAGGAACTCGCTCCATCTGCCATCTTTCACCTGATAGATCTTCAGCTCGACGGTGCGACCGACGGCGAGCTCGTCCAACGTCTTCACCTCGGCGGACATCAGGCGCCTTCCGTCGACGCGGCGTGGGCGTCGAATCGTGAGCCTGCCCACAGGACGTGGACGAGCGCGGGGTACTTGCCCAGGTAGAACCGCTGCGTTAAATCGAAGTCGGGCGCGTAGCGGTGTACCCAGATGAGACGGTTGTTCGCCACGTCCACCGCCGAGAAGAGGATCGAGAACCCCTCGGGGCGGTAGTGATCGAACACCTCCTGGAACGCGACGACGGCGTCGTCGATGCGTCCCGGCTTCACGTCGTAGATCATCACCTCCGTCGTCGAGCCGTCGTCGACGATTCCCAGCGCGGACAGGTCGATATCCGTCTCGACGCTCCGGCTCATAGCCGTACGTCGCCGTGGTGGGAGAGGTGCAGCGAGTGCAGACCGTTATTGTTGTAGTCGGCGATCCATTCGGGCTCTGCGGTCAGCGACAGCTGTGGGAAGGCCCGCAGGAAGCGCGGGAAGAAGTGCGACAGTTCCAAGCGCACGAGGTTGCGACCGAGGCACTTATGGATGCCGTGGCCGAGGCCCAGGTGGTCGATGCGCTCACGCCCGATGTCGAACCGGTCGGCGTCGCGCCACACCTTTTCATCCCGGTTACCCGAAGCCAGCATCAGCATGATCCAGTCGCCGGCCGCGAGGTCCTTGCCCCGGAACTCGAGATCACGGTTGACGACGCGGAGAATCAGGCGCGAGGGCGAACCCCATCGCAGCACCTCTTCGACAGCATCGGCGGCGATGGCCTCGTTATCCAGTAGCAGCATGCGCTGCGCGGGGTCCCGGATGAACTGCAGCACGCCGGTGCCCATTGCGGCGCGCGTGGGCGTGCCGCCGCCGGTGATGAGGGTGCTGAACCAACTCTGCATCTCGTGAAGGCTCAGAACATCGCCGTCGATCCGCAACGAACCGATCACCGTAGCCATGTCGTCCTGCGGCTGCTCGCGTCGCGCGAGGGCCAGGTTGGCGGCATAGGTGTCGATCTCGCTGGCGGCAGCCTTCCAAGTGGCGATCGGGTCGTTGTCCACCGTGTACGCCGGGTCGGAGCTGTGCGCGTAGCGCTGGATCGAGTTGTGCAGCGACGGCCAGTCCTCCTCGGGGACGCCCAGCATCCCGAAGATCACGCGCATCGGCAGCTGCGAGGCGACGTCCTGGACGAAGTCGAATTCGTCCTTCGCTGCCACTTCCGAGATCAGGTCGTCGATGACGCGGTCGATGTGTGCGGTCAACTTCGAGACCGCCGGTACCGAGAAGTGCTTGTTAATGGGGCGGCGATACAGCCCGTGGACGGGCGGGTCGAGATTGGGCACGCGCACGTCGTGTCCGCGCATCGACCGCTCCTCGGGTGTCAGGCGCCGCGCGTTACGCGGCGGAACCGTGCCCATCCGGCTGCTGAAGTCCTCGAAGCGGTCGAACACATCCTGGATGCCGGCGAAGTCCGAGATCGCCCAGTACGGGTGACCGTAGGCGCGGTCCTCTGTCCAGTGGACGGGGTCCTCGGTGCGCAACATGCGGTAAGTGGCGTGCCAGTCGCTCTTCGCGTACCAGGCGGGATCCATCAGCAGATCATCGATCGTGCCGAGTTCGGTAAGGGTCATGACGCTCCTCGCACCCGGGTCCGACTTTGGGCCCTGAGTTCTGTTCGATTCTGATTTCCGATTAAAAGATTGTCAACCGGCCAACAATGGCACCGGCTGACGCGGCAGCGGATCATTCGCGGTGTTCCGCCAGAACGTGCCGTGCGACAGCAGCGAGGTGTTCGCTCTCGTCGCCGAGAAGGAAACGGTCGACCTTGGCGCGCCGCCAGTACAGGTGAGCCTCGTGGTCCCAGGTGAAACCCATTCCGCCGAGGACGTGGATGTAGGTCTCGGTTGCGGCATCGAACGCCTCGGCGCAGTAGGCCTTGGCCGCGGAGGCGGCGACGGGGAAGCGCGTGGGGTCGTGGTCGGCCGCCCAGGCGGCCCACCAGACGAGCGAGCGCAGCTGGTCGACAGCGACCCACGAGTCGACGATCCGGTGCTTGATCGCCTGATAGGCGCCGATCGGACGGCCGAACGCCTCGCGGTTCTTAGCGTGGTCGATCGACATCTCGACCGCGCGACCGGCGGCACCCAGGCCCTCGGCGGCGAGGATCGTCGCCGCCACTAGGCGCGCCCGCTCCCAGCGTTCGGCCACGTCCGCCTCCAAGACCTCGGCGTCGCGAATGCGCACCCGGCCCAGCCCGCGGGTCGCGTCGATCGGATCGCCGACGACGACGTCACCTTCGCCGAACACCAGGTCGCCGTCTTCGAGAGCGAGGAAGTGGCTGGCAGAGACGGCGTCGATCGCCAGCGCCGAACCGTTTCCGGGTCCGTCAACGACTGCCAATGCGAGGCTCCCCGACGCGACGTCGGCGAGTTTGTCGGGGTGTCCCTCGAGGAGGACGGCAACCCGCGCTGCGCTCGCCAGCGACGGGCCGGCGAGCTGGTAGCCGGCCTGCTCGGCCACGAGCGCCAGGTTCAACAGCGATGAGCCGACGCCGCCGGCGTCCTCGGGGATGGTCAGGGCCGAGAAGCCGAACTCGGCGAGCGCGTCACGGCCCGGGCTCAACTCGCCCGACTGCTCGAGCAGGGCGCGTGCCGCCGCCGGCCCCGCGGCGGAGGCGAAGAACTGCCGAGCGTGCTGTGCGAACTCGCGCTGCTCGTCGTCGATGTCGAAATTCATTCGGGGTCCCTATTCTCAAGAGGTGGGCGCGGCCGGTGTCGCGGTGGCCGCGGCGGGAGCGCGGACCTTGTCGGGCGGGAGGCCCAGAACGCGCTCGGCGATGACGTTGCGGAGGATCTCGTCGGTGCCGCCGGCGATCGCGATGCCCGGCACAGATGCCTGCCCGGCCGCCCAGCGCCAGTCGCCGTCGTCGCCGGCGCGGGCGAAGACGGCGTCGTCGCCGAGGAGGCGCAGACCCAGATCGGCCGTGGCGTGGGCGACGCGTACCGCCGCCAGCTTGCCCGCGCTGGCCTCGGGGCCAGGACGACCGCCCGCTTCGAGACTCGTCTGCATGCGGTAGCCGGTGTAGCGGGTCGCGAGCGACTCGACCAGCACGCGGCCCAGCGCCTCGTACGCGAGCGGCGCTCGTGCGGCCGGTACCGACGGCAGGCGCTTCGCGGCGTGGGAGATCAGCGCATCGATGCGCACCCCCACCTCGCCGCCGCCGCCGCCGACCGCCATGCGCTCGTTCATGAGCGTCGTCAGAGCGACGCGCCAGCCGTCGCCGACTTCGCCCAGCCGCTCGGAGTCGTCGATCTCGACGTCGTCGAAGAAGACCTCGTTGAAGCTGGCGTGCCCGTTCATCTGACGCAGCGGCCGCACGGTGACGCCCGGAGCGGTCATGTCGATCACGAACATCGTAAGGCCCTTGTGGCGCGCCGCTTCCGGGTCGGTGCGTGCGAGGAGGATGCCGTAGCGCGAGTACTGCGCGAGCGTCGTCCAGACCTTCTGCCCCGAGACCTTCCAGGTGTCGCCGCTGCGCACCGCCTTTGTGCGGAGAGCGGCCAGATCGCTGCCGCCGCCCGGCTCGCTGAAGAGTTGGCACCAGATGTCGTCCGCGCGCAGCAGACGTCGGATGTAGCGGTCCTTCTGGTCCTCGCTGCCGTGCGCCAGCACGGTGGGACCGCACATGCCTAGGCCGACGTGCCCTACAGGCCCGGCGACGCGCGCGCGGTGAAGCTCCTCGTTGACGATGGCCTGCAGGGCGTTGCTTCCATCACCGCCGCCGTAGCGCGACGGCCAGGTGAGCCCGATGTAGCCGGCGTCGAACAGGATTGCCTGCGTGCGCCGCAGCGCATCGATGCGGTCGCTGCCCGGGGCCTCCAGGTACGCGCCGTCGCCGTGCTCGAGCTCGTCCTCGTGTTCCGCCAGGAACGCGCGCACTTCCTGACGGAGCCTGGTCTGTTGCGGGGTGTCGTCGAAATCCATGTTCACTCTTTCGCTTCGCTTCGCGTCAGCGGCGACGACGTCGTGACCCACACGCGAACAAGTGCCGGATCGGCACCGCCCGCACGCCACGTCGCGCCGACCGCAGCCAGTATCCCCGATTGCGGAACAGAATGAAAGAGGAAAATAGTTTGTTGACCAAAAAGGCTTTGTACGACATGCTGAAGCACATGAAGAGTACGACAACGGCGTCTCTGCGGTCCGAGGCCGCATCATGAAGCGTTACGGCCACTGGATCGACGGCCGAGAGTACGCTCCCGCATCCGATGCATACGTCGCCTCGCGGTCGCCGTGGGACGGCTCCATCGTGGCCGAGGTCGCCGACGGCGTCGCGTCGGACGTTGATGCAGGCGTCGCCGCGGCATCGGCGGCACTGGCCGGCTGGCGTGCGGCGAAGCCCTCCGTCCGAGGTCGCTTGATGGTGAAGATCGCCGACGAGATCCGCGCGGACATGGAGAGCCTCGCCGCACTCGAGGGCGCCGAGGCGGGCAAACCCGGTCCGCAGTCGCTGCGTGAGATCGAAGCCGCCGCCAGCTACTTCGACTTCTACGCCGGACTGGCCCAGATCCCCTCAGGCGAGGTGATCGACCTCGGCCCGGGCTTGCTCGGCTACACCCGACACGAGCCGTTCGGCGTCATCGGTATCATCACGCCCTGGAACGCGCCGCTCAACCAGGCGGCGCGCGCCATCGCCCCTGCCCTGCTCGCCGGCAACACGGTAGTCGTCAAGCCTTCCGAGTTCACATCCACCACGACGCTTGAACTCGCCCGTCTCTCCACGAAAGCGGGCCTGCCCGACGGCGTTCTCAACGTCATCACGGGTACGGGGCTGCGCACCGGGGCACCCCTCGTCGAGAACCACGCCGTCCGCAAGGTCGCCTTCACCGGGTCTGTGCGCGCGGGTCGCGAGATCGGCCGCATCGCGGCCGAACGCATCATCCCGCTGACGCTTGAGCTCGGCGGTAAGTCGGCGAACATCGTCTTCGCCGACGCCGACTTGCGCGCCGCCGCGGCAGGAGCCATCCGCGCCTTCACGGTGAATGCCGGGCAGGTCTGCAGCGCGGGAACACGCCTGCTGGTGGAGGAGTCGGTGCGCGAGGAGTTCCTGGCGATCATGCTCGAACTGCTGCGCGGCGTCGAGCCGGGGACGACCTACGGGCAGATGACGACCGAGGACCAGTTCACGAAGGTGCAGGAGTACTTCGACATCGCTCGTGCCGACGGCGCCACTCTGGCCGCCGGAGGAGAGATCGCGAACGACGGCTGGCTCGTCAAGCCGACCGTGTACACCGACGTGACGAACGACATGCGGATCGCCCGCGAAGAGGTGTTTGGTCCCGTCCTCGCGGTGCTTACTTTCTCGTCTGAGGCGGATGCGGTGTCGATCGCGAACGACTCCGAATTCGGTCTCGCCGCGGGCATCTGGACGCGTGACGTCGGCCGCGCGCACCGCGTGGCCGCGCAGCTGGAGGCTGGGCAGGTCTACATCAACGACTGGCTTACAGGCCTGATCGAGGGGCCGTTCGGCGGCTTCAAGAACAGCGGGTACGGGCGGGAGAAGGGCCTGGAAGCCCTGCATCACTACTCCCAATCGAAGTTCGTGGCGGTCAAGCTGTGAGCCGCGTTTTCCCGCCGCTGGCCGAGCGCTACCACGAGCTGCGTGAGAGCGCCCGCGTGGTGGCCGACGCGTGCGCGCCCTTCGCCGACCGCGCGGACGAAAGCGACTCCGTCGACCCCGACATCCGCCGCCTGCTGCGCGCCAGCGGTCTGACCGCCGTTCAGGTCGCCGGTGAATTCGGCGGGCTATATGATCAGCCCGACTCGCTGGCGGTCACGATCGTGCGCGAGCAGTTCGCGATGGTCTCCAGCCACCTCGACTCGCTCTTCGCCATGCAGGGCATCGGCAGCTTCGCGATCTCGGTCGGGGGCAGCGACGAGATCAAGCAGAGCTGGCTCCCGCGCGTGGCGGCGCTCGATGTCATCTCCGCTCTCGCGCTCACCGAACCCGACGTGGGCTCGGACCTGAAGGCGCTCACGACCACCATCACCGCGGACGGCGACCACCTCATCGTCGACGGCTGGAAAAGCTTCATCACGAACGCCGGCGACGCCGACTATTACTGCACCCTGGGCAAGGAGGTGGTCGACGGAACCGTCGGCTACTCTCTCGTGCTCGTTCCCGCCGACACCGAGGGCGTCCACACCAGCCGCCCCCACCAGGTGATCGCGCCGCACGTGCTCGGCGACGTGCACTTTGACCAGGTGCGGGTGCCGGCTTCGCATCGACTCGGCGCGCCGGGTAAGGGATTCTCGCTGGTCCTTGCGACGCTGGCCACCTTCCGCGTGTCGGTCGCGGGCGCCGCGATCGGTACGGCGCAGGCGGCTCTGGACGACGCTCTCGAGCACACGACGACGCGCACACAGTTTGGCGCACCCCTCGCCCGGCTTGGGCCGATCCCGCAACTGCTCGCCCTGTCGTGGACAGAGATCGAGGTGGCCCGCGCGTTCACATACCAGGCGGCGGAGGCGGCCGCCGCCGCGCCGCGCGAGAGCCTGCATCTGTCGTCAATGGCGAAAGTCGCCGCGACCGAGATGGCCGCACACGTGGTCGATCGCAGCGTGCAGGTCATGGGCCGGTTCGGCCTGATCCGCGGATCGCGCATCGAACGGCTCTATCGCGCCGCGCGACCGATGCGTGTGTACGAAGGCGCCACCGAGGTGCTGCTCGATTCCCTGTCGAAGCAGCTGATCAAGGAGCACCGCGCATGATCATCGACGCGCACTGCCACGTGTGGCCCGACGAGATCGCAGCCAAAGTGCTCGGCGCCCGTCCAGTCGGATTGAACTCGGTCCACGACGGCACCCTTGACGGACTCCGCAAGACCCTCGACGAGGCCGGCATCGACATGGCGCTGACCCTGGCGGTGGCGAACGTGGGCCGGACAGTGTGGCGCACCAACGAGTTCGTCGGCAAGGTCGACCGCACCCGGTTCATTCCGTTCGGCACGGTGCACCCCGAGCTGAGCATCGACGAGAATCTCCGCGCACTGCGCGACAACGGCATCGTCGGGGTGAAGCTGCATACTTTGTTCCAAAGCATCGATTTCGCCGAGTCGCAGACGCGCGACATCCTCGTCGCCCTCGCCGAGAACGACGTGCCGGTGATCTCTCACGTGGGCTCGGGCGGCGACGAAGAGCAGAACCGTCGAGGTGCACCCGCACACCTCCGCGCCCTGGTCGCCGACATCCCCGGGCTGCGGTTCATCGCCGCCCACTTCGGCGGCTACCACGTTCTCGACGAAGCCGAGAAGTGGGCCGTGGGCGCCGACATCCACCTCGAGACGTCGTGGCCCCCGTCGATGGGCGAACTCTCTCGCGAACGCATCGTCGGCATCGTCCGCCGCCACGGCACCGACCGCGTCGTGTACGGCTCGGACTGGCCGATGACAGACCCCGCCGCCGAGATCACCGCCATCAAGGCGCTCGGCCTCACCGCCGACGAAGAGCGCGGCATCCTCGGCGAGAACCTCGCCCGCCTGCTCCGCATCGACACCACCTCGAAGGGCTGACCCATGACAGACGAGACGACGGAGCAGCCGCTGCTCATCCACGACGAAGACGGCGTCCGCATCATGACGCTCAATCGTCCGCAGGCACGCAACGCCGTGAACCTCGAGCTCGCGACCGCGATCGACGCGGCGGTCACCGAACTCGACGAGCGCAACGACCTGCGCGTCGGAATCCTCTCCGCCAACGGCCCCACGTTCTCGGCCGGCATGGACCTCAAGGCCTTCCTCCGCGGAGAGCGCCCGCTCACCCCCGGCCGCGGTTTCGCGGGGCTTGTCGAGAAGCCGCCGCGCAAGCCCCTGATCGCGGCGATCGAGGGCCCCGCCGTGGCAGGCGGGTTCGAGATCGTCCTGGCGTGCGACCTCGTCGTCGCGACCGAGAAGACCTTCTTCGCTCTGCCGGAAGTCAAGCGCGGGCTCGTCGCAGCCGGCGGCGGACTGCTCCGGCTTCCCGGTCGCATCCCGTACCACGTCGCGATGGAGATCGCCCTCACCGGCGAGCCCATGACCGCGGCGACCGCGCGCGAGTACGGGCTCGTGAACCGCATGGCACCGGAGGGCGAGGCCCTCGCGGTCGCGAACGAACTCGCCCGCTCGATCGCGGCGAACGGACCCCTCGCACTGGCCGTCACCAAGCGGATCCTGCAGGAGAGCCCGGCCTGGCCGGCCGACGAGGCGTTCCAACTCCAGTCAGACCTGTGCGACCCGGTGCGGTCGTCGTCCGACGCCAAAGAGGGTGCACGGGCCTTCACCGAGAAGCGTCCGCCGGTGTGGACGGGCGCGTGAACACGAACGCGGGCGCGAAGACCGCGCGCGCGGCGAGAGGGGTGTCATGGATCTGAAACTCGAGGGACGGGGCGTCATCGTCACCGGTGCGAGCCGGGGGCTCGGCTGGTCGGCCGCGCGCGCGCTGGCCGACGAGGGCGCGAACGTCCTCGCGGTGGGGCGCAGCGAAGCGAGCCTGCAGGTGCTCGCCCGCGGAAGCTACGCCGGATCGATCCATCCGCAGGTATGCGACATGCGTGATCGGGCGCAGGTCGCGGCACTCGCTGAGATCGCCGTCGAGCGTCTCGGACGCCTCGACGTGGTCATCAACAACGCCGGCATCGCTCCGGCCGCGAACTTCCTCGAGATGGACATGGCTGTTCTCGATGAGACGATGGAGGTCAACGTCGCCTCCATCGCCGTCCTCTCGCAGGCGGCCGGTCGAACGTTCATCGCTCAGGGCGAGGGCGGGCGCATCGTGAACATCGTGTCGACGTCCGGCATCCTCGGCAAGGCGACCCTCGCGGCGTACTCCGCGTCGAAGGGTGCTGCCATCCAGCTCACCAAGGCGCTCGCCGCCGAATGGGCGCGCCACGACATCCAGGTCAACGCGATCGCCCCGGGCGCCTTCTCGACCGAGGCTCAGGCGTACGTCACCGGCAACGCCGACATCCTGGCCAAGCGGGTGCGCAAGATCCCGGCCCGCCGCATGGCCGAGCCCGACGAGATCGGGCCACTGGTGTGCTACCTGTCGTCGCCGCTCGCGAAGTTCGTAACCGGTGCCATCTACGTCATCGACGGTGGCGAGACCGCCAAACAGTAGGACGGTGCGGGAAAGTCCCCGCCCGACGCAGATCCGAGGCGACGACGGCCGCAGCCGCTCGTTGCGAAGCAAGAGGAGAAGAGCATGAGAGACGCGGTCATCGTAGACGCCGTGAGGACGCCGATCGGCAAGCGCGCGGGAGGCCTGTCGGAGGTGCACCCCGCCAACTTGTCGGCCGTGGTGCTGCGCGCACTCGTCGAGCGAACCGGACTAGACGCCGCCCGGGTCGACGACGTGATCTGGGGGTGCGTGAGCCAGGTTGCCGACCAGTCGGGCAACATCGCCCGCAACGCGGTGCTCGCCGCGGAATGGCCCGAGTCCGTTCCCGGTACGTCCGTCAACCGGGCGTGCGGATCCAGCCAGCAGGCGGTGAGCTTCGCCGCCGCCGGTGTAATAGCCGGGCACTACGACTTCGCGGTCGCCGGTGGTGTCGAGTCGATGAGCCGCGTGCCCATGGGCAGTTCCGCCAAGGGCGGCCAGCCGGTGCCGACCGAGGTGCTCGAGCGCTACGGCGTCGACGGCTTCAGCCAAGGCATCGGCGCGGAGATGATCGCCGAGCGTTGGGGCTTCTCGCGTACGCAGCTCGATGAGTACGCCCTGCGTTCGCACGCGCTGACGGCTGCGGCGCTGGATGCGGGTGCCTTCGCGTCGCAGATCATTCCCACGAACGGCGTCACCGCCGACGAGGGTCTGCGTCGAGGCGGCAGCCTCGAGAAGCTCGCCACGTTGGCGACGCCGTTCAAGGACGACGGCGTGATCAGTGCGGGCAACGCCTCGCAGATCTCTGACGGCGCCGGCGCGCTGCTGATCACCACCTCCGACCTCGCGCGCGAGCAGGGCCTAACACCCATCGCGCGCATCTACAGCTCCGCTGTCGCGGGCGATGACCCCGTCATCATGCTCACGGCACCGATCCGCGCCACGCAGCTCGTGCTCAAGAAGGCCGGGCTCTCGATCGAGGACATCGGCGCCTTCGAGGTCAACGAGGCCTTCGCGCCGGTTCCTCTGGCGTGGTTGCGCGAGACCGGGGCGAACCCCGACCTGATGAACCCGCTGGGCGGGGCCATCGCGGTGGGCCACCCCCTGGGCGGATCGGGCGCGATTCTCATGACGCGACTGGTCAACCACATGCGCGATAACGGCATCCGCTACGGCCTGCAGACCATGTGCGAAGCCGGCGGCCTCGCGAACGCGACGATTCTCGAATTGATCTAGGAGAAACCATGAAGGTACAGGGATCGCTCATTGCCATCACCGGCGGCGCATCGGGCCTCGGCCTCGCCACCGCCAATCGCCTGCACGGGCTGGGCGCGAAGGTTGCGCTCGTCGACCTGCCCACCTCCGACGGAGAGGCGATCGCCGCCTCGCTCGGCGAGGGCGCCGTGTTCACGCCCGGCGACGTCACCGACGAGCAGTCGTTCGGCTCGGCTCTCGACGCCGCCGAGGAGCTGGGCGAGCTACGCGGTGTGGTGCACTGCGCCGGCGCCGGACGCCGTCTCCGACTCCTCGACAAGGAGGGCAACCCGGGCTTGCAGGAGGACTTCGAGTTCGTCATCAAGCTGAACGTGGTCGGCACCTTCAACGCGCTGCGCCTGGGCGCCGCGCGCATCGCGAAGCACGACGTCATCGAGGGCGAGCGCGGCGCGATCGTGCTCACCGCGTCGGTCGCGGCCTATGAGGGACAGATCGGACAGATCCCCTACACTGCGTCAAAGGCCGCCGTGGTGGGAATGACCCTGACCGCCGCACGGGACCTGGCCAGCCGCGGCATCCGGGTGGCGACGATCGCCCCTGGGATCATCGACACGCCGCTGCTGGCTCGCCTGCGCGACGACGTGCGCGAAGGGCTCGCCGCCAGCGTTCCGAACCCGCCGCGCCTCGGTCAGCCCGACGAATATGCGCAGCTCGCGGTGCACATCCTCGAGAACGCCTACCTCAACGGCGAGACCATCCGTCTCGACGGCGCGCTGCGCATGGCCCCTCGGTAGCCTCGTGGCCGATCTCGAGTACACCGTGTCCGACGGAGTCGGCACGATCGTGCTGAACCGTCCGCACGCCAAGAACGCCTTCACGTTCGCGATGATCGATCAGTGGGCGGCCGCGCTGCGCTCCGCGCGCACGGATCCGACGGTGCGCGCGGTCGTGCTGACGGGTGCGGGCGACGCGTTCTGCGCGGGAGTCGATCTCTCGGTGCTCGAGGCGGTCGGCGAGGAGCCGCTCGCCATCAAGCGGATGCTGACGCACGGCGTCCACGAGGTCGCACGCGCGGCCGACGACCTGGACAAGCCGCTCATCGCCGCGATCAACGGCGTGGCGGTCGGAGCCGGGCTCGATATGGCCCTCATGTGCGACATCCGCCTGATGACGCGCTCTGCGCGCGTCTCGGAGGGTTACATCAAGCTCGGCCTCGTCCCTGGTGACGGCGGCTGCTATTACCTGCCGCGGATCGTCGGGATGCAGCGCGCGCTCGAGCTGCTGTGGACGGGCGACTTCGTCGACGCGGAGGAAGCCCTGCGGATCGGTCTCGTCAGCCACGTCTACGAGGACGACGACTTCGGGGACTCTCGCGATGCGTTCCTGGCAAAGCTGGTGCGCCAGCCTCCGATCAACGTGCAGATGATCAAGCGGGCCGCGTATCAGTCGGCGGACGCCGACCTGCGGACCTCGCTCGATCTGATCTCATCGCACATGGGCGTGGTATACGCCACGCATGACGCACGCGAGGCGCGGGACGCTCTACGCGAGCGGCGGCAGCCGAGTTTCGAGGGACGCTGATGGAGAACCAGATGGCACCTGATGACGCGATCCTCTTCTCGGTTGTCGACGGCATCGCCCGCATCACCCTGAATCGTCCCGAGCGCAAGAACGCGGTCGACGAGTCGATGTGGCGTACGCTCACGCAGCTCCTGACCGAGCTGCGCATGCGTTCCGACGTCCGTGTGCTGGTGATTTCGGGCAGCGGAGACGCGTTCTGCGCCGGGGCGGACGTCGCCAAGAGCACACAGGTGGAGCATCCGATCCGCCGCCTCTCGCGGATCGGCGATGTGGCGATGGCCCTCTTCGAGCTGCCGATGCCGGTCATCGCCCGCGTCGACGGCGTCGCGGCGGGCGCGGGGGCTAACGTGGCGCTCGCATGCGATCTGGTGATCGCCTCGTCTCGCGCCCGGTTCTCGCAGATTTTCGCCCTACGGGGGCTCTCGATCGACTTCGGCGGGTCGTGGCTGCTTCCCCATATCGTCGGGTTGCAGCAGGCCAAGCGTCTCGCATTGCTGGCCGAGGTCATCGATGTCGACGAGGCGTACCGCCTCGGTCTCGTCACGTGGGTCAAGCCGCAGGACGAGCTCGACGCATTCGTCGATGAGACGGCAGCCCGGCTGGCGGCATTGCCGCCCATTGCCCTAACGCAGACCAAACGGCTCTTGAACGAAGGTGCCGTCAACGCGCTGCGCGATGCCATCGCCAACGAGACAGCCGCACAGGCTGTCAACTTCGCGACCGAAGACGTTCCCGCCGCCTTCCGGGCGTTCCTGGGCAAGTCCGACCCCCCGGCCTACACCGGCCGGTGGGCCCTGAGTTGAAGTACGGAAAGGCGGATCGATGGACTTCCTGAGTCTGCAGCCCGTATCGCTGTCGGAGGAGCTCGTAAAGCTGCGCCGCGAGGTGCGCGCGTTCTTGGCGAGCGAGCTCGAGAGCGGGGCGTTTCGAGCGCACAGCGATCAATGGCTCGCCGGGTGGGACCCGGAGTTCAGCCGACGTCTGGCCGACCGCGGCTGGCTGGGGATGGCTCTGCCCACCGAGTTTGGCGGTTCGTCGGCGAGCCCCATGGCGCGGTTCGTCGTGGTCGAGGAACTACTCGCCGCAGGGGCGCCCGTCGCCGCCCACTGGATCGCCGATCGGCAGTCGGCCCCGACCATCCTGCGTTTCGGCACGCAGGAACAGAAGGAGGCGTTCCTCCCACGTATCGCACGCGGCGAGTGCTTCTTCGCGATCGGCATGAGCGAGCCCGACACAGGCTCAGACCTGGCGTCGGTGCGCACCCGCGCCACGCGCACGGACGGCGGATGGCTGCTCAACGGCAGCAAGGTGTGGACGAGCGGCGCACACCACGCGGACGCGATGATCGCGCTGGTCCGCACCGAGGCGCCCAGCGAACGCCGTCACGCCGGACTCACCCAGGTGATCGTGGAACTGCCCCATCCGAACGTCGCGATCCGTCCCATTCGGTTGCTCAACGGCGAACACCACTTCAACGAGGTGGTGTTCGAGAACGCGTTCGTGCCGGACTCGCGCGTGCTCGGCGAACCGGGCGCCGGATGGATGCAGGTGACCAGCGAGCTCGCCATCGAGCGCAGCGGGCCTGAGCGAATCCTCTCCACCTTCCCGCTGCTGACCGCTGCGTTGCGATGGGCGGTCGATACCCAGACCTCTCTGGATGAGGTGCAGCTCGGTCGACTGGTGGCGCGGCTGTGGGCGCTGCGCCGACTCTCTCTGGCCGTGGCGGGAAAAATCGACGCGGGCGACGACCCCGCGGTAGCGGCCGCCATGGTCAAAGATCTCGGCACCCGATTCGAGGGACTGCTCATCGACACCGTTCGCTCGCTTGTCGATATCGAGCCCGATCCTCAGTCGCCGGACGAGCTGTCGCGGATGCTGGCCGAAGCTGTTCTGCACAGCCCCGGGTTCACACTACGTGGGGGAACCAACGAGATCCTGCGCGGGATTGTGGCCAAGTCACTCGGAGGAGCGGTATGAACGAGGAAACCGAAGCTTTGGTCCAGGCGGTTGCGGATGCGTGCGAGCGCCACCCGTCGACAACCGACTCGAGTGGCGGCGCCCGCTTCAACGGGGAGCTGTGGAGCGCGCTCGAGCAGATGGGCGTAACGCTTCTATCCGTGGACGAGGGCTCAGGCGGGTCAGGCGGCGACGTACAGATGACCGCGTCCGTTCTTGCGGTACTCGGCGAGCACTCCGCCACGGTGCCGTATGCAGAGACGGCTCTACTGGCTGGGTGGATGCTGGCCGCTTGTGGTGCTCCGATCCCCGCAGGTCCTCTTGCGGCCGCCGTTGCTGGGGAGCGGTTCGTTCTTGAGCGCGACGGTGAGGGCTGGCGAATCGATGGCGAGCTTTCTCGCGTCCCTTGGGCACGCCACGCAGCCGCCCTAGTCGTCCTGGTCGGCGAACACGTCGTTGTCGTCGATCGCGCGATGCTCGATGTGAGTGCCGGCGCGAACCTCGCAGGTGAGCCGCGGGACGGCGTCCGCCTCCGGGGAGTGGTCGTCGTCGACGCTGTCCGCATCTTGCCGGAGGGAACCGAAGTGACACCGGAGGCTTTTCTCGCCCGATGTGCACTCGCGCGTGCTGCATCCATCTCCGGGGCCGCGCGTCGGGCGCTCACGTTGTCGATAAAGTATGCCGGGGAACGAGAGCAGTTCGGTCGTACGCTCAAGAACTTTCAGGCGGTCCAGCAGCACCTGGCGGAGACGGCCGGCGAGGTACTCGTGTGCACCGCCGCGGCCGAGTCGGCGGCGTTGCATATCGACCGTGATCCGAGAAACATCTGGCCGGTCGCCGCCGCCAGTGTGGCGGTGCGGAATGCGGCCGGTCTGATCGCCCGTCTCTCCCATCAGGTGCACGGAGCTATCGGTTTTACCGACGAGCACGACCTGCGACTCAGCACTACCCGACTCTGGGCCTGGCGTGACGAGGCGGGGAGCGAGCCATCATGGGCGCGCCGCGTCGGCGCCGAAGCGGTCCTTGCGGGCCCTGCCGACCTTTGGGAAAAGATTGTGGGTTGACAACCTAACTTTTGTCCCCGATCATGAGAGGGCGCTCCTCCGGGGGAACACACAGTGCCGAGTAGTTGGTTCTCGACCAAAGCAGTGCCGATCGCGACGGAGGGATCAGGATGAGCGATATGGGAGCGTCATCGACGCCTCGATTGGAACTTCGCCGGATATCAAAAACCTTCGGCCTGACGAAAGTGCTGAAGGACGTCTCCCTTGACATCTCGCCCGGCGAGGTGCATGCGCTCGTCGGCCAGAACGGGTCTGGAAAGTCAACGCTTATCAAGGTTCTGGCGGGCTTTCACCAGGCCGATCCCGGAGGGGAAGCGTTTGTCGACGGAAGTCCCATCGACTTCAGCAACCCTGACGCTGTCCATGCGGCGGGCGTGCGATTCGTCCACCAGGACCTCGGCTTGGTGCCGTCGATGTCAGTCGTCGACAATCTGGCGCTTGGCCACGGATACGTCACCGCGCTCGGCGGCCGTATCCGCTGGCGCGACCAAGCGGCTCGCGCTGAAGCGGCGCTGGACGCAATTGGATACGAGGTCAACGTGAATAGCCTCGTGGACAACCTTCAGCCCGTGGAGCGTACGGCGGTTGCCATCGCGCGGGCGCTTCAGAGCGCGGCGGGAGACATGTCAATCCTCGTCCTCGACGAGCCGACAGCGACGATGCCCAACGCGGAGGTGGAGCGCCTTTTCGAGATCATTCGGAACGTCCGAAATCAGGGTGTCGGTATCCTCTATGTTTCGCACCACCTTGAAGAGGTCTTCGAGCTTGCCGACCGCGTCACCGTGCTGGTCGATGGGACACTGGTGGCGACCGAAAAGGCCAGCAATCTGACTCAGCGCTCGCTGGTGGAACTCATGACGGGCGGCGTCGTCGATCGCGTTGTCGAGCGACGGGATCGCGCTCTCGGAGAGACGCTGTTGCGTCTTCGGGGTGTCGGCGGAGCGGAGCTCGCCGAGCTCGACCTGGACGTGAGAGCCGGCGAAGTGGTCGGAGTCGCTGGCATCACCGGTTCGGGGCGTGAGGAACTCTGCTCGCTCATCTTCGGGTCCCGTTCACGCACCGGGGACGTGACAATTGACGGCGCAGCGCTAGACAAGCTGCGCCCCGATCGCGCGAGGAGGATCGGACTCGCGCTCGTTCCTGCGAATCGGTTACGCGATGGCGTTGTCATCGGTCAGAACGTACGAGAGAACGCAAACCTGGCTTCGATGAAGCGTCTCGCTCCCGGCGGATGGGTTCGTCCGCGCGCGGATCGTCGCCAGGCCCTCCAGATAGTCCGCAAGATGTCGGTCAAGACACCGTCGATCGAGGCGTCGATCGAGGCTTTGTCCGGTGGAAATCAGCAGAAAGTGGTCATCGGCAAGTGGTTGCAGACGAGTCCGAGAGTACTGCTGCTCGACGAGCCCACACAGGGAATCGATATCGCCGCTAAAGCGGAGATTCACCACCTCGTCGACGAGGTCGCGGCCCAAGGCGTTGCGGTGCTCGTGTGCTCCTCAGATGAACCGGAGCTTGAGCGACTGTGCGACCGCGTGGTGATCCTGCGCCAGGGTCGCGTGGTCGGCGAGCTGCGCGGCGACGAAATCAGGACGAGTCGGATCGTCCACATGAGCTTGGGGCTGACGGCATGAGCATCATCGACGGGAAGAACACGCCTATGACTACTTCGTCAGGAGCCGAGAAAGCACCCATGACTGCTCCGCCTGCACCTGAGGAGGGCCGCTCCCGGAAGACGTCCTGGCTCGGCGTACTGCGCTTTGACAAATTCTCGGGCTTGTATCTCGCGGTCATCCTCATCATCATCTTTTCGCTCTGGATGCCTACAACGTTCGGCACACCCGCCAACGCGCGCGTGATCGCTGCGAGCGCAGCGATCACAGGGATAATCACGCTGGCCGTCGTGGTGTCGCTCGCGGCCGGCGTGTTCGATCTCTCGCTCGCGGCGAACATGTCGTTCTCCATTTGTCTGCTCGGCGCACTCATCGCCTACCTCCACGTGCCATGGGTGCTGGCGATCCTGATCACGCTGGTCGCCGGTGGTGCCGTCGGAGCCGTGAATGCGCTGGTGATCACCAAACTGGGGGTGGACGCCGTCATAGCCACCCTTGGAATGTCGTCGATCCTCGCGGCGCTGTCGTTCTGGGTGGCCGACGGCCAGACCATCCTGCTCACGGGTACGAACCCAGGGTTCACGGCGCTGGGTTCGGCCAGCCTCATGTCGATTCCGATCACCGTGTTCTACCTGCTGATCGTCACGCTGCTGCTGTGGTTCCTGCTCGAGCACACACCGTTCGGCCGTTACCTCTACGCGATCGGCTCGAACGCGCAGGCGACACGCCTCGCCGGCATCAAGGTGGTCCGCCTGCAGTGGGCGACGCTCATCTTGACGGGCTTCCTCGCGTCGCTCGCGGGCGTCGTGCTCACTCTGCAGTTGGGCGCTGCCTCATTCGGCGCGGGTCTTCCGTACCTGCTGCCAGCATTCGCCGCGGCCTTCCTCGGCTCGACGCAGGTGCTTCCCGGCCGCTTCAACGTGCTCGGCACGATCGTGGCACTCTACCTGCTGGCCATCGCGGTGAAAGGGCTGCAACTGCAGTATCCCGATCTGCCATGGATCAAGGACCTCGTCGAAGGCCTCGTCGTGATCGTCGCCGTCGCCATCACAACGCGCACGATCAAACGACCCAAACTCGCGTGAGGCCCCGCGCATGATGCGACCGCAACGACGCAGTCTCGGGATCGTCCTGACGGACGAAGAGCGCGACGACTTTCTCAGCGCTCAGCGCACCGCCCGGGTGGCGACGCTGGGCTCGACGGGTGCGCCGCATGTCATGCCGCTCTGGTTCGTCTGGCGCGACGGCGTGCTGTGGCTGAACTCGCTCGTGCGCAGCGCCCGGTGGGAGAACGTTAGGCGCGACCCGCGGGCATCCGCGGTCGTCGACTCCGGTGAGCACCTCGGCGAGCTGAAGGGCGTGGAGATCCAGGGGGAGCTGCGCGTGGTGGGCGAGGTTCCGCGCACGACCGCGGCGGATCCGACGCTCGAGCCCGTCGAGGCGGCGTTCGCGGCCAAGTATCGGGCGAACGGGGTGTTCGAGCCCGACGGGCGACACGCGTGGCTGGCGCTGCATCCGCATCGGATCATCACATGGGACATGGGCAAACGGGGAAAGGGTCGGGCGTCGCCGCAGCGTGCGGACTGACTCGGACGTGTTTCCCGGCGAGAAGTGGACGCTCGACTATAATCAGGCATGTGCAGACCATGCAGAAACCGAACGGACATCAGGTCAGGTCCGACAAGTCGACGAAAGCCTTGCTGCGAGCTGCTGGCGAGCTGATCGCCGAGGGCGGATACCAGAGCATGACCCTCGCCCAGGTCGGCGAGCGAGCCGGCTACAGTCGGAGCCTCGCGACCGCGCGGTTCGGCTCGAAGGGGAAGCTGCTCGAGGCGCTGGTCGACGAGATCGTGGTCCGGTGGTCGCTGGAACGCGTCGAGCCCGAATCCCGGGGGCTGGACGGTCTGTCGGCGCTCCGGGTGCTGTTGACCGCTATCACCCAGTCATACGAGCGCAACCCCCGCTCGCTGACCACTCTGTACGCGCTGATCTTCGAAGCCCTCGGCCCGATTCCCGAGCTGCACGAGCGCTTCGTTGTGTTCAACCGCCGTCTGCGTAACCGTATCGCCTCGACGATCGAGCAGGGCGTGCAGGACGGTTCCGTTGTGGCCGGGACCGATCCCGACCTGGTCGCAAACGAGATCGTGGCCCAGCTGCGGGGGGTCGGATACCTGTGGCAGCTCGACCCCGCGAGCATCGATGCGGCGTCGGTGCTCACACAGTTCACCGAACGCTGTATCCGCACGCTCAACGCAGCTTCTGCAGACTGATCCCGTTCAATCGGTCGGTGGCGCCCAGCGCCGCGTGGGCACCATACCGGCGGCGCGGCCTTTCGCGCTGACCACGAGCGCCATCTTGCGCGACGCCTCGTCGATCATCTCGTCGCCGAGCATCGCCGCACCGCGCGCGCCGCCGCTGGCGGAGGTGAACCACGCGTACGCTTCGATGATCTCCTCCGCGTGGTCGAAGTCGTCCTGGCGCGGGCTGAATGTGTCGTTCACGATTTCCACCTGGCTGGGGTGCAGCACCCACTTGCCGTCGAATCCGAGGGCCGCCGACCGCCCGCTCACGGTGCGCAGGCCGTCGAGGTCCTTGATGGCGAGGTAGGGCCCGTCGATTGCCTGCTTGCCGTGCGTGCGCGCGGTGATCAGGATGCTCATGAGGATGTGGTGGTACGCATCGCCGACGTCGTACCCGGGAGGCTGCTGGCCGACGACGAGCGACTTCATCTGCAGGGAAGCCATCAGATCGGCCGGTCCCAGGATAAGCGTCTGCACGCGCGGGCTCGCCGATGCGATCGCGTCGATATCGCGCAGGCCGCGCGCGCTCTCGATCTGCACCTCGATGCCGATGCGTCCGACCTCCAGCCCTGTGCTGCGCTCGACCTGGTCGAGGAGCAGGCTCAGGGCGGCGACCTGTTCGGCCGACTCGGCCTTGGGCAGCATCAGGCAGTCCAGGTTCGCGCCCGCGCCCTCCACAACGTCCACGACGTCTCGATAGGTCCAGTCGGTGTCCCAGCTGTTCACACGAACCACGCGGATCTTTTCGCCGAAACCACCCTCGTTCAATGCGGCAACCACTGCAGCGCGGCCTTCGGCCTTCGCCGACGGGGCGACAGCGTCCTCCAGGTCGAGGAAGAGCGCGTCCACGTCGAGCCCGCGCGCCTTCTCGATCATCCGCGGATTAGAGGCAGGGACGGCGAGGGTGGATCGGCGGGGGCGGTCAGCGGTGGTGGTCACGAGCATCCTGTCTGTTTGAACGGCAGCTTTGTCGTTGCACATAGTTTGTGAGCCAACAATATACGGCATGCTCGCGCGGAGCAGAGCTATTAGTCGTGGTCTGCGTTCCGGTGGGGGGTCGCATCGACGAGGAGTCGCTCGATCCGGATCGGTACGCCGTTGAGAATCGACATTCCGGCGAGTTGTTCGACGTCTTCGTGACTCACCAGATCGTTGCTGTTGCGGTTCTCGGCGAAGCTGCCCCTGTGCGAACCATCGTCGGGGTGTCCCCACCCGTTTGGGATGCTGACGACGCCCGGCCGCATGGCGTCGTCGAAAGCGATGGGCACGCTGATCGATCCTGAGGGGGAGACCACTAGCACGGTCTCGCCTTCGACGACCCCGTGCCGCTCCGCGTCCGTCGGGTGCAGGTGCGCCGCGAACCGGTAGGAGTCGGGGTAGATCAGGGTGGCCTGATGCATCCAGGTGTTTTGCGACCCGGGCTCGCGACGGCCGACCATACGCATCGGCCATTCGTCGTCGGGCTCCACGTACGCGAAGAGTCGATCGATCTCCGTCTGCAGGTGCGACGAGAACAGCCGGACCCGTCCGTCCGGGGTGGGCAGCCCCGCGGTCAGGCGTCCCTCCGGCAGGGTGTCACGCAGCGTGAGGCCGTTCGGATGATTCGTCACCAGGTCGTCGAAACGCAGGTCGGGGTGCGCGCCGGCACCGAAGAGCTTGTCGATGAGCTCGTGCGGTGTCGGGCGGGCGCCTCGGGCCTCGGCCTCGGCCTCAAGTTCCTTATCGGGGCACGAGCCGCCGAGTCCCATCCGGCGTGAGATGTCGTCGAACACCGACCACGCGTCGCGAGCCTCACCCTGCGGTTCGATCACCGCTCGAGTGGCGTAGGCGGTGGGTCGTAGCTGCGCGTTCGCCGTGTTCAGGGGGTAGTCGTCGCGCTCGAACATCGTAGTCGCGGGCAAGAGAACGTGGGCGTAACGGTTGGTTTCGTTGACATAGAGATCCATCGCCATGCTGAAATCGAGCTGCTCCAGCGCGTCTTCCAATCGGCGTCCGCCTCCGCCGCTGCTGAGAACCGAGTTGTTGGCGCGCATGATCACCGCACGGATCCTGTCCTCGCCCGGATGCGTGATGTCGGCCGCGAGTCCGGCGCTGGGCAGGCTGCCCGCGATTTCGGGACGCTTCTCGACACGGCTGCGGCGTGTACCGATGGGGGGTCCGGGCGTGGCGGGGGAGAGGTCGATCGCTGCCCATCCTGCGAGCACGCCACCCACACGGTCGATATTGCCCGTGAGGGCGAGCACCGAGTCCTGCAGGATGTTAGCGAGGGTGCCGAAGCGCTGCGCACACGCGCCGGTGCCGCCGTAGGTGGTGGCGGCGCCTGCGCGGAGGAAGGCATCCCCGACGTCTTGGATCGTTTCGACGGGCACTCCGCAGCGCGACGCGCACTCGGGGAGCGAGATACGCGCGACGAGAGCGGCGAACTCGTCCAGTTGCGATACCGCTGCACCCCGGCCCGACCGCTGCCGCAGGTCCGGACTCGCGCAGATGACCGCGCAGACGCCCAGCAGGAACCATGGGTCGGTACCGGGGCGGATGCTGACGTGCTCGTAGCGTTCGGCCGTCTTCGTGCGCCGCGGGTCGACCACGATCACGCGCCCGCCGCGAGCCACGATCGAGTCGAGCGCTTCGCGGGATTGCGGCTCGCTCAGCCGCGTGCTGCGGGCGACCAGCGGGTTGGCGCCGACCACCAGGGCAAGATCGGTCCGCCACAGATCTGGGCGGGGGAATCGCAGGACGTCGCCGTACAACGCTTCGTTCGCCGCGAGCCGTGAGGCGGCGTCCTCGGCGTTGACCGTGTAGGTGCGGGTGATGCCGAGCGCCGCGGCGAAGCCACCGCCCCAGAGCGACCCGGCCGACTCGAAGAATGCGGGGTTGCCGCGGAGGTTGGCGATCGCGATCGCCCCGTGACGGTCTCGCACATCCCGAAGCCGGGTCGCGCAGATGTCCAGCGCGTCGTCCCACGAGATGGGAGTGAATTCTCCCGGTCCGCCGGAGCGCAGCATCGGCACGGTCAAGCGCTGGGGGTCGTAGGTGAGCTCGAGCAGACCTTGCGGCTTGTTGCAGCAGAAGCCGCGGGAGTGGGCATGCTCGGCGTTGGGGCGCAAGCGCACAAGGCGGTCGCCATCGAGCTCGGCGATCAGACCGCAACCGGCCTCGCAGATCCGGCAGAACGTCGAGACCGACGTGGTAGCCTCGCGCAGTCGCGGGTTCTTTGCCCGGGGGAGAGTCTTCGGTGGCGCGGCAGTCACGTCTCATGACCTCGCGTCCGCGACCGGGGGTTCTGGATGTCGCGCGGCGAGGTGGAGCATCTCGTGGACGTGCACGATCTTCTGTCGGGGCCGCGACGGCCGCGCGTCACGGCCGGCGGCCCGTTCGGCCTGGTCTATGTGTCGCCATTGGTCGAGGGTCACGTGGGAAGGTTTGCGTGCGCGTAGCAGCGCGTCCGCAACACCGGGCTCGAGGCTTCGCAGATCGGCGGCTTGCAGATCCTCGATGAGGTGCGTGACCGTCTCGCGGGAGCACACCCGGTTCGTGCCGATGACGCCGGACGGGCCGCGTTTGGCCCAACCGACGCAGTACAGGCCGGGCACCGGCTCGTTCGTCCCTGCCCGCAGCACCCGGCCGCCGTCGTTCGCGATCGCGCTGCGTGCTCCGTCGTAAGGCAGCTCGGCTGTAGGTGCCACGCGATACCCCACCGCGCGCAGCACCAGGTCGCCGTGCACTGAGGCGCGCATGGTGGAGTCATCATCGCTCGTCCGGCGTAACTCAACGCCCGTTACGACATCATTGCCGAGCAACCTCTCCGGGGTCCATCCGAAGCGGAAGGTCACCCGACGCACACCGGGCGTGACCGGTGTCGGTTCGGACGCCACGCTTTGGAAGAGCTCGATCTTCTGGCGCACCGTCTCGCTGTAGGCGTGGGCCTGAGTCGACGCGACCTCTGCAGGGACGGTGCGCACTTCGACACCGGGGAGGCGGCGCAACTCGATCAGCTCCGGGAGTGTGCAGGCCGACTCGGCGGGCCCACGGCGCGCCACGATCTGCACCTCGCGGATCGCGCTGCTGCCCAGCGCCGCGATCGCGTGGTCGGCCATGTCGGTGGCGGCGTACGCGTCGGGCGGCCGGGCGAGCGCCCGCGCGACGTCGAGAGCGACATTGCCGTTTCCGAGTATGACGGCGGATTCCCCACCGAGGTCGAACGCGCGATCCGCGAAGTCAGGGTGCCCGTTGTACCACGCGACGAACTCCCTGGCCGAGAACGAGCCGGCGAGATCCTCGCCCTCGATTCCGAGTCGGCGGTCGTCGGCGGCACCGCCGGCGTAAATCACGGCGTGGTGGGTCGCGCGTAATTCGGAGACGGTGACGTCGGTGCCGACCTCGACGTTGAACCAGCACGTGACGGCGGGATGCTCGAGCACAGCCTGGAAATGCTCGCTGATGAGTTTCGTGTCGGGGTGATCAGGGGCGACCCCGAAACGCGCGAGACCGAACGGGGTCGGCAAGCGGTCGATAACGGTCACCTCGATGCCCGGCACCGCGCAGAGTTCTTCTACGGCGTAGCACCCCGAGGGTCCGGCGCCGATCACGGCGACACGCGCCGGGAGCGCGGAAGCAGCGCGACGCGCTTGGATGTCGAGGAAGCGCGGAGTCAGCGGATGGGCTTCGAAGTATCTGCGGTTGACGTCGGCGAAGGGCTCTAGTGCCTCAGGCAGGTCGGGTTCGTCGTGGATCGCGGAGACGGGGCAGGCGTACATGCATGCCGCGCAGCCGATGCAGGCGGAGGGATCGATGAAGAGCTGCGGAGTCGTGAGGAAGGTGGGGTCGGAGGGCAGGGGTCGGATGCAGTCGACAGGGCACGCCGGGACGCACGACGCGTCACTGCAGCAGCCCCCTGCGATGACGAATACCACGAAGCACCTCTCCCGCGCGGGACAGCTTCGCCCCGTCTCTCCTACACTTTCACGAACTTGATGGTTGTCAAGTAAGTTTGTTCGAGCGGTAGCTAGATTGGCGCAACGAGCAAGGGAGCCGGGTTGAATCTTCGGGCTTGTGTGGTTGGAACTGGCACGAGCGAGACGATCGGTAAAGATCCCGGTCGCAGTCCGCTCCGGCTGCAGTTCGAGTCCTTCACCGCCGCATTGGACGACGCCGGTCTAGACAAGTCGGCGATCGACGGCATGGTGACGGCGTGGGGTGCGCCCCGCGGGGTGGACTACGACGAGTTCACCGTGGCGGCCGGGCTCGAGATCGACTGGGTCGCGCAGCTGTGGACGCACGGCCGCTGGGCGGCCTCCACGCTGCAGCAAGCCGCCATGGCGGTTACCATGGGTCTTGCCACCACCGTCGTCGTGATTAACTCCCATGTAGCCGGACTCGGATACGCGCGCCACCTGGCGCCGATGAGGAACCCGCTCGGGGGAGTGGACGAGTCACTGCGCGACGGGGGCGGCCCGTACGCCAACTGGACACTGCACGGTTCCAGCGGTGCCGCTGCCGGTGCCGCGCTGGCGCTGCAGCAGTACATGGACCGTTATGGTGCCACGTCGGAGGACCTGTCGGTCATCCCGATCACGCAGCGCGCCTTCGCGCAGGACAACCCCCTCGCGTTGCTTCACGGCACGCCGTTGAGCATCACGGACTACTTCTCTCAGCCCGAGCTGATCGGGCGGCTGCGTGCGGCGGACATCTGCGAGATGGTGGACGGCTCGACGTGTCTCATCGTCACTACCCCGGAGCGGGCCGCCGATCTCGGCCGACCCGTGGTGAACATCGCCGGTATGCAGGGCATCGCGTCGGGGCGTGACAACTACAACTTCTTTTCCCGCCCGGGGATGGGTTCGGGCATCAGCGACTCCTACGACTACGTCGCGCCGTCGAGCTTCCGTGTGTTCGATATGGCGGGCCGCAGTCGCGACGACGTCGACGGGTTCTACACGTACGACCCGTTCTCGGCGCAGGTCTGGATGGCGCTCGAGCGGTGGGGCTATGTCGCCGCTGGCGAAGCCGCCGCCTACTGCAGTGAGAATGGGATCGGCCTGAATTCGCCGCTGCCGATGAACACCTCGGGTGGCAGCCTCGCCGAGGGCCACCTGTACGGCTTTGGGCACATGCTGGAGATGGTCCGGCAGCTGCGCGGTGAGGCCGGGGCGCGTCAGATCCCCGGCGCGCGGACGCTGCACTGGGGCACGCCGTGGGGCGATGCCCTGCTAATGACGAACGACAGGAGCGCGTGAGGTGAGCGATACGTACCCGAGAGTGCTCCTGCACGTGGACGCACCGGCCGGACCGGCACCGCAAGTGCATCCCGACACGGCCGGCTTTTGGGAGTCGCTGCGGGACGGACAGCTCTCCCTGCAGCGATGCCGCAGGTGCGGGGTGCTCCGCTTCCCGCTCTCGCCGCACTGCCACGAATGCCTGAGCGGCGAGTACGACTGGGAGCCGATTGCACCCGAGGGCACGGTGGCTGTCGCCGTCCGGGCGCACGAGGCGGTGTCGAAGCTGCCCGCGAGCGGCGTAAGCCTGATGCAGCCGTGGCGAGGTATGACCCCGTACGTCACCGGTGCGGTCGACATGGATGCCGGTATTCGCCTACCCGGGCGCATCCTCTGCACGTGCGGTGACGCTCTCGCGCCGGGGACGCCCGTGACCGCCGTCCTTCTGGACGCGGAGGACAACGCGACGATCTACGGATTCGCACACGAGTGCGTGCTCTGAAGGAGCCCAGCATCGCCGTGGTTGTTCTCGCGGGCGGGCGCTCGTCCCGCGGGGCGGCATGGCCGAGGCGAGCATCGTTATGGTCGACAGCACGCTCGTGGAGCGGACGGTGGCCGCTGCGGAAGCCGCGGTGCCGGACGCGCGGACAGTCGTGGTAAGTCCGCGCTCAGCTGTCGAACCGATGTTGGCGAGGCGACAGCGCTCTTCGTCCGTGAGCGACATCCGCTCGATGGTCGAGGAGCGGCCGTCCGGCCGGCTTGACGGCACTGACCGACCGAACGAGAAGACGAGACGACGACGCCGATCGCCGACGGATGGGTCGCTGCGGTGCCCGGCGGGCCGCCTGCAGCTCCTGCTCGCCCTATATCGCGCGGAGGCGCTGGGTTACGGCATCCGACGGACGACAGGTCGTCTTGCGGAATCTGACAGAGACGCCATCTCGGAGCCGTATCAAGAAGTTCTGGGGTTGTTGGTTGGCCGATTATGATGTCGTCAGAATCGGAAACCTAGACATCGGAGTCTCTATGAGCGGTCTCAGCTCGATTTCGTCCCATTCCGGCCTCTACGTCGCGGGGGAGTGGGCGGAGGATCCCGGCCGTGAGTGGCTGCAGGTACTGAATCCCAGTAACGAAGAGGTCGTCGGTCGGATTCCGCTTGCGACAAGAAGAGACGTGGATCGGGCGGTGGATGCCGCCGTGGAGGTGCACGAGAGCGGTTCGTGGCGGGCGGTAGACCTCGCCGAGCGTGTGAAGCTGCTCGAGGCGATCGCCCAAGGTATCGAACGCCGCGCCGCCGATTTCGACCGCACCTACGTCCTCGATCAGGGCGGACTCGCCTCGTTCGCCGGCGCGATCACCGCGATGGGCGCGAATGTCTTCCGGGCCACGGCCGTCTTTGCGGAGCAGATCGACCTCGGTCCCACCCTTCGTGAGACGCTCGGTGAGGCGGTGTATCTGAGCCGCGAGCCGGTGGGCCCGGTCGCGGCGATCGTGCCGTGGAACTCGCCGCTGAATCTCGCCGCCGTCAAGATCGCGTCAGCATTGCTCGCCGGGTGCCCGATCGTCGTCAAGGTCGACCCGGTCGCTCCGCTCGCGCTGTTCCTGCTCGCCGAAGTGATCGAGGAGGTAGGGGTGCCCGCGGGTGTCGTCTCGTTTCTTCCCGGCGGTCGCGAGGTGGGCGAGCAGCTGGTGTCGCACCCCGGCATTCGTGCCATCACCTTCACGGGCAGCACCAGGGCGGGCCAGCAGGTCATGATCGCGGCGGCACAGCGGATGACCCGTGTGATGCTCGAACTCGGCGGGAAGAGCGCCGCGATCGCGCTGGAGGACGCCGACCCCGCCCAGTTCGCGCCCTTGATCGCGTTCGGATCCGTGCTGCAAGCCGGACAAGTCTGCACGACGCAGAGTCGCATCCTCGTCCCCGCATCGAGGAAGGACGAGTGGATTCCCGCCCTCACCGAGGCTTTCCGCGCGCTGGTCGTGGGTGACCCGGCCGACTCCGCCACGACGGTGGGACCCCTCGCGACGCAGGCGCAGCTCGATCGCGTGGAGGCCTTCGTTGCCCGGGCGCGCGAAGATGGCGCCACGGTGCTCACTGGCGGGGCCAAGCCCAAGGGCAGCGCCTTCGACCGCGGCTACTGGTACCAGCCCACCCTCATCACCGACACGAACCCGGAGATGCAGATCACGTGCGAAGAGGTGTTCGGCCCCGTGATCACCGTGCAGCCCTACGACGACCTGGACGACGCCATCGCCATCGCCAACAGCACCGAGTTCGGCCTAAACAACGGCATCTACACCCCGGATACCGACAAGGCCATCGCCGTCGCCCCGCGGCTGACCAGCGGAGTAGTCTCCGTGAACACATTCGGTCCCAGCGCGCTCGCCCCCTACGGCGGCATGAAGATGTCGGGGATGGGACGCGAGGGAGGCCTGGAAGGGGTGTTGGAGTTCACGGAGATCAAGCAGATCAACGTGGCCCACATGAGCTGATCCCGCCCAGGCGTCATCCGTTTCTCATTGCGCGCGGACTGGACCAGCCGGCCTACGGCGCGGAGTGTGGTGGGGATGCCTGAGCCGCCGACGTCTAGTGCTCTTCTACCCCGAAATACTCGTGCCTACCCCATCGTCGTCCCACTCTTCGCGCGCACGCCGCCGATATAGCGATTGTCCTCGACACCGTAGTGTTATATTGTTAGCCAACAAATAATTCTGTCGGCGTCGCCGCCGACCCGACGTTCGGGATCTGAGCATAGATTTCCGCGCGGCCGGGCCCGCGCATCGGCGTCCGTCGTCGTCCGCCGTTCGAGTCAGGGGCAGCATGAAGATCGTCGTTCTCGTCAAAGAGGTCCCAGACACCTACGGCGATCGAAAGTTGAGCCTGGAGACTGGCCTGGCCGACCGGGATGCCAATGACCGCGTGTTGGACGAGGTAGGGGAGCGAGCCCTCGAGGCGGCGCTGTCCTACGCCGAGCGCAACTCCAACGCAGAGGTGGTGCTGTTGTCCATGGCCCCCGCAGAGGCGCAGGCGAGCATTCGCAAGGGTCTCGCGATGGGCGCAGGGTCGGCCGTCCAGATCGCCGACCCGGCATTGCGGGGAGCCGATCTATGCCTCACCGCCGAGGTGCTGGCCGCGGCGGCACGGCATATCGGGTTCGATCTCATCATCAGCGGGAACCAGTCGACAGACGGATCCGGCGGCGTCATCGGCGCGATGGTCGCCGAATTGCTCGACGCACCCGCAGCGCTGAACCTGATCTCGCTCGAGATCGGGGCCGACGGCGTGCGGGGCGTGCGGTCAACGGATACCGGGACGGTCGAGATATCCGCGCCCCTTCCGGCTGTGGTCTCGATCACCGAAGCGCTGCCCGAGGCGCGCTTCCCCAACTTCAAGGGCATCATGGCCGCGAAGAAGAAGCCCTTCGAAACGCTCGCCCTGTCAGACCTCGGCATTGATGCTCTTGACCCCGCAGCCGCACGATCGATCATGATCGGGCTGCACGAGAAACCGCCGCGCGACGCGGGCGTGAAGATCTTCGACGAAGGCGACGCGGGTCAACGGCTCGCAGATTTCCTCGCCGACAACCGGCTGGCGTGAGGAGACGTTCATGACCGCTCAACAGATTCTCGTCCTGCTCGACGCAACGCCGTCGGGTGAACTCGCAACCTCCGCCGCGGGGCTGCTCGGTGCCGCCGCGGGTGTTGGTACGCCCGTTGCGCTTGTCGTCGGCGCAGACTCGGCCGCGCAACGCGCGGGCGAGTTGGGTGCCGCAACCGTGCTGACGGCGGCCGGCGACGCGGTGGATGCGCTCGTCGCAGCCGTGGACAAGATCCAGCCCGACGCGGTCATCGTGTCGCACTCGGTCGAGGGCCGAGAGTTCGCTGCGCGCTTCGCCACCCGGACGCGCTCCGCCCTGGCGGTCGACGTCGTCGCGATCTCGCGCGACGACGAGGGCATCGTGGCTCACCACTCCGTGTACGGTGGCTCGTATCTGGTTCAAGCGGCCGCGACGTTCGGCGCTCCGGTGATCACGGTGCGCCAGGGTGCTGTCGATGTGCGCGCAGAAGCGGTGGCCACGCCGGTCGTCGAGGCGCTCGCCGTTGAGCCGTCGCGCCGTGCGGCCGCTACGTTTGGCGAGGTTGAAGCGGCGGTCGCGTCCTCGACACGGCCGGAGTTGCGGGGCGCGTCCAAGGTCGTCTCGGGCGGCCGGGGTCTCGGCTCAGGCGAGAAGTTCGCCCTCGTCGAGGAGCTAGCAGACGCACTCGGTGCCGCCGTGGGTGCGTCGCGCGCCGCGGTGGACGCCGGTTACGTGCCTCAGAGTTACCAGGTGGGTCAAACAGGCGTGTCAGTGTCGCCGCAGCTATACGTCGCCCTCGGCATATCCGGCGCGATTCAGCATAAGGCCGGGATGCAGACCGCCAAGACGATCGTAGCCATCAATAAGGACGCCGATGCGCCGATTTTCGAGATCGCCGACTTCGGAGTGGTGGGAGACATCTTCACGGTCGTGCCGCAGTTGATCGCGGCACTCGAGGCGAAGAAGGCGTGACTGATGAGTTCGTCGGTGTCGTCCGTGCGCCGGGGTCTGCCGCGCGTGAGCGGCGGCGAGCCGTGGCCGCCAGTGGACGCGGTTCCCATGGTCGCGTCGGCCGCCGGAAAACGCACGACGTTCGAACATCCGAGTTCCGCTCCTTTGACGGGATCGGGTTCCACGGGTGCGGAATCCCCAACTCGGGTTTCGGTTGTCCCGTCTGCGACCGCAGCGGCTTCTTCTCAGCCGGCGCCTGTCCCGCCAGAAGCCGTTAGGCGCGGCCTGCCGCGCATGGCTGGGGGCGACCCCTGGCCACCGCTGTCGGCGGCGCCGCTCGACGGCGGCATCGATCACCGGTTGCCCGCGCAGCCAGCGACCGCCGGGCCTACAGAGGAGGCCCCGGGCGCACGTGAACCAGTGGCCGGCGCTCATCACCTGCGTCGCGGGCTTCCGCGGGTCGCCGGTGGTGACGCATGGCCGCCCCTACCACTCGTACCCTCGTCACCCGAGCTGCCCACCTTCCTGGCGTGCGCGGTCCCGTCCCGACGTCCGTGCGCCCAGACGTCGGCGGCGAGCCCGGCGGTGGCAACGCGGACGGCGACGGGCGTGCCCGCCGACCAGCCGCTTCCTTACATGCAGACAGTGTGGCCGGGAGCCGCAGCACGGGCTCGGGCGGGCATCCGTACTGCAGGTGGGTCGACCGAAACTCAAACACCATCGTACGAGGCGAAACGAATCGGTCCGTACACGGCTTTTCAGTGGGTCGGTATCTCGATTGTGGGCGCAGGCGGGTTGCTTTTCGCCGGAGGTATGGCGGTCCTCCTGGTGCGTTGGATCCTGTCCACGTCATGGGGCGCGGAGTTCCTCGCCGCATACCCCGGCGAGTATCACCTTCCCACGGGCGCGCCGGTCGGGTTCCCGGCGTGGCTGGGATGGCAGCACTTCTTCAATGCTTTCCTCATCGTGCTGATTATCAGGAGCGGCTTGCAGGTGCGCCGTCAGACGAAGCCCCCGGCGATGTGGTCACCGCGATGGAACAGATCGCGCCGGATCAGCATCAACCTCTGGTTCCACCAGTCGCTCGACATTCTGTGGCTCGTTAACGGCGCCATCTTTGTGGTTCTGCTCTTCATCACTGGGCAGTGGATGCGGATCGTGCCGACGTCTTGGGAGGTGTTCCCGAATGCTCTCAGCGCAGCCTTGCAATATGTCTCGTTGGATTGGCCTACCGAGAACGGATGGGTCAACTACAACAGCCTGCAGCAGCTCGCGTACTTCGTCACCGTGTTCGTTGCAGCCCCACTGGCAGCGGCGACGGGGGTGCGGATGAGCGGAGTGTGGCCGAGGAACGCGCGGCGACTGAACGACACCTACCGTGTCGAGTGGGCGCGGGCGCTGCATTTCCCGGTGATGATCTACTTCGTCAGCTTCATCGTCTTCCATGTCACACTCGTGTTTGCCACGGGCGCCTTGCGCAACCTTAACCACATGTATGCAGGACAGGGATCCGAGGACCCGACAGCATATGCCGACAACTGGGTCGGATTCTGGATCTTCTTCGTGTCGGTGATGATCATGATCGCGGCGTGGGTTGCAGCACGACCGCTTGTTCTTGCGCCGATCGCCCGCATTTTCGGCTCGGTGTCCCGTGGCTGACGCCGATCCGTGGACGATGCAGGTCAACCGAGTTTTGGCGCGCAATCCGGGCCCGATGACGCTCGAAGGCACCAACACGCTGGTCGTGCGCAATCCCGACCACCACGGTGTGCTCGTCATCGATCCGGGACCGTTGGATGTTCTTCATCTCGAACGGCTGACCCGACTTGGGCGTGTGGAGCTCATTCTGCTCACCCATCACCATGGTGATCACACCCAATCGGCGCACCGCCTGGCGGCGATGTCGTCGGCGCCGATTCGAGCCGCCGACGAGCGCCTATGCCTGCGAGCGGGGCCGCTGGTCGATGGCGAGGAGATCGTCGCAGGGGGGGTGCGCCTGAACGTGATCGAGACCGCCGGGCACACGGCTGACTCGTTGTGCTTCTACCTTCCCGACGACCGTCCGATTGATGTACCTCGGAAAACCGGATCGATGATCACGGGAGACACGATTCTTGGTCGTGGCACCCCGGTCATCTCCGAAGGTGCTTCGGCGTTGCGTGACTACCTCTCGTCTCTGCATCGGTTGGCCGACTACGGTGACGCCGTCGTGATACCAGGGCACGGCCCTCGGCTCGACAACCTCAGGGCGGTGTCGGAGCTGTACCTCAACCACCGCCTCGGCAGGCTGCGGGATGTGGAGCGTGTCGCGAAGGAACTGCGCGATGCGGGAGACCTTGTGACCGCCTCTAACGTCGCTTCCCGCGTGTACGCGCATGTCGATGAAGAGACGAAGTGGGCCGCGGAGGCCAGCGCTGCGACCCAGCTCGCCTTTCTCGCAGCGGAGACTTCAGAGCCTGAGCGCGGGACCTCCGCCTCGTCGGCCGTGCATCGTTTCGATGAAGGCTTCGCACGCCGCGAAGGCCCCGGGCGTTGACATCCACCGACGCGATCAACTTCAGCCCAATGGTCAAATTAGGAGGCAGATGATGTTCAGGCTTGAGATCCTCCGGACATTCGTTGCGGTGGTCCGAGAGGGTTCCATCATCGCGGCATCCCGTCGCTGCGGATACAGCGCTGCCGCGGTCTCCCGTCAGATGACGGCGCTTCAAGGAAGACTCGGGATCACCCTGTTCCAGCCAGACGGAAGAGGAATCCGATGCACCGCAGAAGCTCGCGAGCTTGCGGAAGCCGCTCAACGGCTACTCGACGAAAGTAGCCGCTTCCACGACTTGGCGTGGCGCCTTAGCGCAACGAGTCTGCTTGAGGATGCATCATCTCGTCTCACGACAGGACAGCGAACCTCGTGAAGCCTTCGCACCCTGGCCCCCGCAGCGCACAAGTGCTCGGGCTCACGGCCTCTCGATCGCCCAACACGGTGTCGCGGCTGAGGCTCCGCCGGGGAGCTTCGCTGGGCGACTCCTGAGCACCACCATCCCGAGAAGCGGTTCTGAGACTTGACCCAATGTCAAGAACGGCCAGTTTTGGCCGGACGTCTTCTCATAAGAACCGGCCCCGATAGGGAATCGTTCAATTCGGGTCTGACAGCGGACGGAAGTAGCGGCTCATGGAAACCTCCAATTCGAGGACCGCGCCCGAGCAAGGGCGCGAAGCCCGTCATACGACGGGTGCAGCGCGGTTGGCGTATTTCGTATCCGACAGCACGGGCATCACTGCTGAGACGCTGGGCAGCGCATTGCTGGCGAACTTCCCGGGGTGGACCTTCGAGCGTCACACAATCCCGTTCATCGACACCACTCGGGCAGCTCGAGAATTGGTTGGCGACATGCGGGCAGCATCGCGCAGCCGTCATGCCCCTATCGTCTTCGCGACTGTGAAGTCATCCGAGATTCTGCGCGAGCTGGAGGTGTCCGGCGCATTCGTCGTCGACCTACTGCGCGGTCACCTCCGCGAGCTGGAGGTCGCCCTCGGCACCACGGCTTCCGAACAGCTGGGCCAGTATCACGGAGTGGGCGACATCGAGCGGTACTTCGCCCGCATGCGCGCAGTGGAGTACGCGATCGAGCACGACGACGGTCAAAGCGTGCGTTCATTGGACAGCGCCGATGTAATCATCATCGCGCCGTCACGTTGCGGGAAGACGCCGGCGACGATGTACCTGGCGCTTCAGTACGGGCTGCTGGTCGCGAACTACCCGCTGACAGATGACGATTTCCCCGGCGATGGACTTCCCCAGGTAGTCGCGAGCCACGCAGCCAGGTGCTTCGGTTTGACGACGACGCCGCTGCGACTGAGTCAGGTGCGGCACGAGCGACGCCCCAACTCCACCTACTCATCACTGGCTCAGTGCACCCTGGAGCTTCGCCGTTCCGAGGACCTCTATCGGCGAAACCGGGTGCCGTTCCTGAACTCCTCAACGAAATCTGTCGAGGAGATGTCCGCGGTCATCATGCAGTCGATGCGACTTCGAACGTGATCTTTCCACGGTCACCTCTCTTGCACACCGCTCACAGATCGGAATAGCTCATGACGAATGTTCTTTGGTTCCAAGAGGTCGGCATGGCCGACATCGCGAAGGTCGGCGGCAAGAACGCGTCACTTGGCGAGATGGTCTCCAATCTCTCGGATGCCGGCGTGCGCGTTCCGGGTGGCTTTGCGACCACGGCAGACGCGTATCGGAACTTCCTCACCACCGAAGGGCTCGATGCCCGTATCCGCGCCACGCTGGAGGCTCTGGATGTGACCGACGTCACGGAGTTGGCACGGGTAGGTGCCAACGTTCGCGAGTGGATCGAGCAGCAGCCGTTTCCGGCGCAGCTCGAGTCCGACATCCGTGCCGCATATATGTCGCTCATGGCGCGGGATCCTCAACCGGAGACGGTGTCGTGGGCCGTGAGGTCTAGTGCCACGGCGGAGGACTTGCCCGACGCTTCTTTTGCGGGTCAGCAGGAAACGTTCCTGAATATCAGCGGCATCGAGAACATACTCGCCGCGATCCGCAGCGTATTCGCTTCGCTCTACAACGACCGCGCGATTGCCTACCGGGTACATCACGGTTTTGATCACTACGACATCGCTCTCTCGGCGGGGGTGCAGCGGATGGTGCGGTCGGACGTTGGGGCCTCGGGGGTTCTGTTTACAGTCGATACGGAGTCCGGATTTGACCGGGCGGTGTTCATCACCAGCTCCTACGGGCTCGGCGAGGCGGTAGTGCAGGGCGCGGTCAACCCGGATGAGTTCTACGCGTATAAGCCTGGACTTCGCACTGGACGGCCCGCGATTCTCAAACGATCGGTGGGGGAGAAGGCCGTCAAGATGGTCTACGCCGAGAGCACCCACACCGGCGCCAGCACGGTGTTCACGGACGTGCCGCTCGCGGAGCGGATCCAGTTCAGCATCACCGATGCGGAGGTCGAGGAGCTCGGCCGACAGGCGTTGGTCATCGAGGACCACTACGGTCGGCCGATGGATATCGAGTGGGGCAAGGACGGCATGGATGGACAGCTGTATATCCTGCAGGCGCGCCCGGAGACCGTCGTGTCGCGCGCCGAGGGCAACGTCACTCGCCGATTCGTGCTCAAGGAACCTGGCACGGCCATCACGGTCGGTCGCGCCATCGGCCAGAAGATCGGCGCGGGTCCGGTGAGAGTGCTGACCTCGCTCTCCCAGATGGAGGCGTTTCAGTCGGGAGACGTACTGGTCGCTGACATGACTGATCCCGATTGGGAACCAATCATGAAGCTTGCGTCCGCGATCGTCACAAATCGGGGTGGACGAACCTGCCATGCGGCGATCATCGCCCGCGAGCTCGGTATCCCAGCTGTCGTCGGCACGAGGAACGCGAGCGTTCTCCTCCGCGACGGGCAGGAGGTCACGGTCTCCTGCGCCGAGGGGGACAACGGCCTTGTGTACGACGGGATCCTCGCTTTCGACGAGGTAGTCACTCATACGGATCGGATGCCACCCATTCCCGCCAAAATCATGCTCAACGTCGGAACCCCAGACCAGGCTTTCGCCTTCTCCAAGCTCCCTAACAGTGGCGTGGGGCTGGCGCGCTTGGAGTTCGTCATCAATCGCCAGATCGGCATCCATCCCCGCGCTCTGCTGGATCACGACGGCCGGATGGGCCCGCTGCAGAACGAGATCGCCGAGCGCATCGCTGCTTACGAATCCCCGCGGGATTACTTTGTGAAGAGGGTTGCGGAAGGAGTTTCCATGATCGCCGCGGCGTTCGCGCCGGAGCCGGTCATTGTGCGGCTGTCGGACTTCAAATCCAACGAGTATGCCAATCTCATCGGTGGCGAGGAGTACGAGCCGCACGAGGAGAACCCGATGCTCGGCTACCGGGGTGCATCGCGGTATATCTCGGAGGAATTCCGAGCATGCTTCGACATGGAATGCGAAGCGCTCCGACTGGTGCGCGAAATGGGGCTGACCAACGTTCAGATCATGGTCCCGTTCGTCAGAACCCTGGGCGAGGCGCAGCGAGTCATCGAATTGCTCGAGGAAAACGGACTCCGTCGCGGTGACGATGGCCTGAAGATCATCATGATGTGCGAGCTGCCATCCAATGCGATGCTCGCCGATGAATTCCTGCAGTACTTCGACGGCTTCTCGATCGGCTCCAACGATATGACTCAGCTCACCCTTGGGCTCGACCGCGATTCGGGCCTGGTGGCTGCCGCATTCGACGAGCGCGATCCCGCGGTGTTGCGCATGCTGTCGATGGCGATCGCGGCGTGCCGCCGCGCTGGCAAGTATGTCGGCATCTGCGGGCAGGGCCCCAGCGACTACCCCGACCTCGCGCAATGGCTTGTCGACGAGGGTATCGAATCAATGTCGCTCAACCCCGACACCGTCGTCGAAACCTGGCTGCGCATCGCGAGTGATGGGTCGCCGGCCCCGGTCGGAAGTGTTACACCCGACCGCGGATTCGTTCGCGATGAGGGTGAGGCCGATCCTCGGGTGGGGAAGGCCCGCTGATGCGCCGCACAATGCTGAAATCGAAGATCCACCGCGCAACCGTCACGGGCAGCGATTTGAACTACGTCGGATCCATCACGATCGATCCGGAGCTTCTGAAGGCGGCCGACATTTGCGCCCATGAGCAGGTGCACGTGCTGGACATCGACAATGGTGCGAGGTTCGTCACCTACGCGCTGGCAGGCGCCCCTGGAACCGGCGCCATACAGGTCAATGGGGCCGCGGCACGGCTGGTGCATCTGGGCGACACCATCATCGTCGTGTCCTACGGCGATTATGACCGCGAGGAGCTGGGCGACTACGAGCCGATTGTTGTTCACGTCAGCCGGGACAACGCGATCGTGAGTGTCGACGAGGCCGTGTCCATCCTTCGAACTGCGGAAAGCACTCGATGAGGGGCCCGTACAACTCAATCGGGCGCGCGTCGCGCTATTGACCCACATAAATGCGCCACGCGCGCGCTTCCGGCATCTGACGGAGCGCGACGACTGCTATTTGGTACAGCCGCCGCCGCTGTCACCGCTCTCGGCCAGAAGGGTTGATGACCACCGACGCACCCAGCGACGCACGTAGACGGGGGAACTCGGCCACCGGAGCCTTGCGGTCGGGGCGTCGATCCCCGAGCAACCCGCGATGCTTGCTCTGCCGGCGCTAGATCGGGGATGAACGAATCCGGTACTTAAGTCAAAATTTGTTGGTCAACCGACTAAGCTTGCCGAAGCTCCGAATGTCACGCATGGGCGCCCATCCTGAAGAATACAAAGGAACGCATGAATCGCATTGGTATCGTCGCCGAGGCGCCCGGAGAGACCCGGGTGGCCGCGACTCCGACCACCGTCCCGAAACTCATCGCGCTGGGCTACGACGTCGTCGTCGAAGCCGGAGCAGGTGCCGGCTCGTCGTTCTCGGACGCGGCCTTCGCGCAGGCGGGCGCGACCATCGTCGACGGCGCCACGGCGTGGGCGTCTCCGATCGTGCTCAAGGTCAACGCGCCGACGCCGGCCGAGATCGACCGGCTCGCCGACGGCGCGACGATCGTCGCGACGCTGAGTCCGGCGCTTCGACCCGACGTGGTCGAGGCGCTCGCGACGAGGGGGATCACGGCGATCGCACTGGACGCGGTGCCGCGCATCTCGCGCGCCCAGTCGATGGACGTGCTGAGCTCGATGGCCAACATCGCCGGCTACCGCGCGGTGGTCGAGGCGGCGCACGAGTTCGGGCGCTTCTTCACCGGCCAGGTGACGGCGGCCGGCAAGGTGCCGCCGGCGAAGGTGCTGGTCGCCGGCGCAGGCGTCGCGGGCCTTGCGGCGATCGGCGCGGCGTCGAGCCTCGGCGCGATCGTGCGGGCCACCGACCCGCGGCCGGAGGTCGCGGACCAGGTGGCATCGATCGGCGGCGAGTACCTCGAGGTCGTCGTCCCCGAGGAGGCGAAGCAGGTCTCGTCGGATGGCTACGCGAAGGCGACGAGCGAGGCCTACGACCGGCGCGCGGCCGAGATCTACTCGGAGCAGGCGGCCGACGTCGACATCATCATCACGACGGCGCTCATCCCTGGGCGCCTGGCCCCCCGCCTGATCACGGCGGCGGACGTGGCCTCGATGCGTCCGGGCAGCGTCATCGTCGACATGGCCGCGGGTCAGGGCGGCAACGTCGAGGGCTCGGTCGCGGGCGAGAGGATCGTGACCGACAACGGCGTCACGATCCTCGGCTACACGGATCTGCCGGGGCGACTGCCGCAGCAGGCGTCGCAGCTGTTCGCCACGAACCTCGTCAACCTGCTGAAGCTCCTCACCCCTGGCAAGGACGGCGAGCTCACCCTCGACTTCGACGACGTCGTGCAGCGCACGGTCACCGTGGTGCAGGACGGTGCGGTCACCTGGCCCCCGCCGCCGGTGCAGGTGTCGGCGGCACCTGCGCCGACGAAGGGGACGGATGCTGCACCCGCAGGCGCTGCGGCCGGCACTGCCGCGAAGAGGCCGATGTCGACCGCCGCACGCACCGGCCTCATCGCCGGGGGCATCGCGGCGCTGTTCGCGATCTGCGCGTTCGCGCCACCGCCCTTGCCGCAGCACTTCCTGGTGCTGACGCTGGCGATCGTTGTCGGGTTCTACGTGATCGGGCACGTCGCGCACGCGCTGCACACGCCGCTGATGAGCGTGACGAACGCGATCTCGGGCATCATCGTGGTCGGTGCGATGGTGCAGATCACGGTGCCCGACCTGACGGTGCAGATCCTCGCGGCCGTGGCCGTGCTGCTCGCGTCCATCAACATCTTCGGCGGTTTCGCCGTGACGCGGCGCATGCTCGCGATGTTCCAGAAGGGTGAGACCCGATGATCGCGGTCGCCGGTCAGGTCGCGGGCGCCGCCTACATCGTCGCGGCGCTGCTGTTCATCCTCAGCCTCGCGGGGCTCAGCAAGCACGAGTCCAGCCGTCGCGGTGTCGGGTTCGGCATCGTCGGCATGGCGATCGCGCTGGTGGCCACGGTGGTCCTGGTGGCGGCGGGCGCGTGGGGGCAGCCGTCGGGCGCGCTGGGGCTGACTCTCCTCGTCGTCGCCGTGCTAGTCGGCGCCGCGATCGGGCTGTGGCGGGCGCGGATCGTCCAGATGACCGGGATGCCGGAGCTCATCGCGCTGCTGCACTCGTTCGTGGGTCTGGCTGCGGTGCTGGTCGGCTGGAACGGAGCGCTGTACGACACCGGGCTCACCGGGGCGCTGGCGGACATCCACCACGCCGAGGTGTTCATAGGGGTCTTCATCGGCGGGGTCACGTTCACCGGGTCGATCGTCGCGTTCCTCAAGTTGTCGGCACGGATCTCGTCCAAGCCGCTCATGCTGCCCGGCAAGAACGCTCTGAACATCGGCGCGCTGGTCGCGTTCCTCGCGCTCACGGTCTGGTACGTGATCACCCCGGAGCTGTGGCTGCTGATTGCGGTGACGCTGCTCGCGTTGGCCCTCGGCTGGCACCTGGTCGCCTCGATCGGCGGCGGTGACATGCCCGTCGTGGTGTCGATGCTGAACAGCTACTCGGGCTGGGCGGCGGCCGCGGCGGGCTTCCTGCTGAACAACGACCTGCTCATCGTCACCGGCGCCCTGGTCGGCTCGTCGGGTGCGTATCTGAGCTACATCATGTGCAAGGCGATGAACCGGTCGTTCCTGTCGGTGATCGCCGGCGGCTTCGGCATCGAGGCGCCGCGCGCGAGCGACGAGGAGTACGGCGAGCATCGCGAGATCGGCGCCGAGAGCGCCGCCGACATGCTCGCCGGCGCCTCGACCGTCGTCGTCACGCCCGGCTACGGCATGGCCGTCGCGCAGGCGCAGCATGGCGTCGCGGACCTCGTGCAGAAGCTGCGCGAGCGCGGCACCGACGTGCGCTTCGGCATCCACCCCGTCGCGGGACGCCTTCCCGGTCACATGAACGTGCTCCTCGCCGAGGCGAAGGTGCCCTACGACATCGTGCTCGAGATGGACGAGATCAACGACGACCTGTCGGGCGTCGACGTCGTGCTGGTCATCGGCGCCAACGACACCGTCAACCCCGCCGCCGCGGAGGACCCGGGCAGCCCGATCGCCGGAATGCCGGTCCTCCGGGTGTGGGAGGCCGACAACGTGATCGTCTTCAAACGCTCCATGGCGTCCGGATATGCGGGCGTGCAGAATCCGCTCTTCTACCGCGACAACACCCAGATGCTCTTCGGAGACGCGAAAGAGAAAGTCGACGAGATCCTCTTCCAGCTCTCACGGGTATGAATTGGCTGATGCCATCTGTGTATCGCCCTAAAGTATGCAGTAGGGGTCAGCGTGAGCGTGGCGATCATTGCGATGTAGCTCGCGAATGCCGGCGCCCGTTGGTCAGCTGGGCGTCAACGAGGTACTGGCTCGAACGCCACTCGATCGGCGACCCGGCGGACGACGGATTCCCTCGACGAGTGAAACGCAGGTCCCTCGGACGTAAACCCCTGCTCCGGGATCCTCGGGATCCGGCTCACCGCTAATGGGAGAGTAACACTCGACATCACTCACCGTCGTCACCACTACTCCACTTCCCACGATCCGGATTAGAACGCGGCGTGCTCGCGCAACCACTCGATCAGCAGGCGCGCGAGCGCGTACCGTTTGGTGATGAAACCCGACCCGGTGTCCCAGACCACCTCATCGAGGTGCTCGGCGCCGGCGGCGCGGAGCCACCCTACCAACGGCCGGTGATGCTCTTCGACTTCGTACTGGGCGCTGACGATGAGGATGTGGTTCGGTGCGAGACGATCGGCGATGTTGTTGACGAAAAGGCGCTCCGCGACATCGGGGAGTTTGGCGATACCCGCGTCGGCGAACCACGGGCGGCCGACCATCTCGTACGACGCCCGGGTCGCCTCCACCGTGAGGTTGTGCGCCATGTTCTGGGGGCGTACGGCGACGACGTGGTGGACGTGGTCGGATTCGGCGCATGCGGCGAGGCTGACGTTCCCGCCGCCGCCGCTCAGGCCGAACAGCGCGATGCGGTTGGGGTCCAGCCGGCGGCGGAACTGTCCGATAGGCGAGTTGGGGTCGTAGTCGTTCGAGCGAACCCAGTCGATGAGCGCGTGCACGTCGTCGACAGCGTCGAACATCGTGTAGGTGCGCTGGGTTCGGTCCCACATCCCGATGGGCACGAAGGAGATGGCGTTGATTCCACTGTGCAGGAGCGGGATCACCACGCTTTCCAGGCTGTCTCCGCCCCAGGTTTGCGGGGGGATGATGACCGTCCCTTTGCGCTCGGCGCCCTGCGCGACCCAGATGTGCCCGAAGACAGGTTCGTGACCGTTCATGAACTTGAACGAGACGTGGTTGGGAGGAAACTCCCGATCCCACGTCGCCGGGACCTCACCCACGCCTTCGCCGGCTTCGGCCGAGGGTCGATCGTCACCGGTTCCACGTCGAACCGCAACTCATCCTTCGAGAGCGACCGCAGAGGGCCGGCCTCTGCAGCAATCCGCTCGGGAATGCGCGTATCCATCCGGTGATCGACCGCCGCGGCGTAACGCTTGTTCGTCCGCACGGCGACCTCCTCCCGAAGGAGACACGCTATCCAATATCGAACTTATGTTCTATTCTCGGATGCCATGAGCCCCACCGCTACCGCCGCAGACGTCACGCTTTGGCTAGTCGACGAAACGCCGGTGCGCATGTTCTACGCGGGGCAAAGGTGGACGGTCACGGACGCCCGCACGCGGCGGCGAGACTCAGTGTGGTCCGGCCAGGGAGAGACGACAGACCTCTGTATCCGATAGCGACTCGCTCGCCGAAGGCGATCGTTTTCGGCTGCACCCGCGGCGCGGCGCGTCGGGGAAGGCCGCCACTAAGGTCGTCCGATTCTCGGCTTTGATGTTCGTAGTCGCTGAGTGTCATGAGCCGCGCGCAGCGGCGGATTCAGGCGCTGGCGACCACGTCCTTTGTGCCGTGGAGAACCACGGTGTCTTCGAGGGGGACACGTGGGGTGTTGAGGCTTCTGAGCGGAGATTCGTTGTCGGGGAGCCCGAATGAGATGGCGAAGAGCATCCTGAGTTCGGGGTCGATTCCGAGGGCAGAGCGGACGGTGTCGGCGTAGCTGCCGATCATGGTTTGCGGGATGCCGCTGTAGCCGCGGGCTGTGAGGGAGAGGAGGAAGTTCTGGGCGTACATGCCGATGTCGCTGGCTGCTCTGACGCCGTCTCCGATCATGGGCATGAACAGGAGAGCGGCGTGCGGTGCTCCGTAGAACCGGAGATTGTCGAGGAGGACTCGCTTCCGGCCGTCGTGGTCGGAGCAGTCGACTCCTTGTCTTCCGTCGTGCAGGGCGGCGAATTGCTGCGCGCGGTGTTGGTGGATGCCGTTGCCGTAGTCGGTTGTGAAGTCGGGGCTGTCGTGGCCAGCGTTGAACGCGGCGACGAGCTGATCTGCTGGGTCCGCGAGGGATGCCCCGGAGACGATGTGGGTCACCCAGGGCTGGTGTTGCTGTTGGAGGGGGCTGATCGGGCGTCTTCGAGGATCTCTCGAATCTCGTTCCCAGGGATCTGCTCGGGCAAATACTGTCGGGCCGAGTTCCGCGACCTGAGCAGCGAGGGGAAGTCAGTCATTAGGGCCTACTTCGTGTCGAGGTTGGGGCGGAGGCGCTGTTGATTCCGGCGTTCGAGCACCGGCGCACCGGGTTACGCGTCGCCGTCGGTGCGCCTGCCATGCTCTAGATGTGGAGCCGAGGGCTTTTCCCAACCCGCGCGCAGCAACGGACGTAGTGCGCTGGTCGATGCCTCGTCGGCAAGTGCGGCTCCGCCGACCCATACGGAGGCGAGCACTCCCAGAAAGAGTTCGCGCGCGCCGACCCAGGAATGAGCTCTGCCGTCGCGCTGGGCCGCTGCCAGGAATTGTCCGGTCGTGTCCACGAGCGTCTCGCACGTGATCGCGAGGGGAGAGGTGTCTTTCGAGAGCGCCACGCGAAGAGGGTCGGGCAGTCCGTCGAACACGGTGACGTAATCGCTGAGTGCGTCCAACCAGGCTTGCAGTGCGGCGGCGCTGTCGCGTTCGCTGCGCTCGATGACGTCGCGGCGCGCGAACAGTTCATCCCACCGGGCCTCTAGGAGGGCCGCAAGAAGGTCTTCGCGGGTCGGGAAGTGGCGGTACAGGGTGCCTGGCCCGAAGCCCGCGCGTTTTGCGATGTCATGCATAGGCCCGTCGACGCCTTGCTCGGCGAAGAACTCTGTCGCCACGTCGAGGATGTGGCTGCGGTTGCGCTCCTTGTCCGACCGGGTCTTGCGGTTGTTGACAGCTGAATTGCTCATCACGCTCCACTCCTCTTTGACAAACGGACACTGCGTCCTTATCTTAGTCGAAGACAAGCGGAGGATGTGTCCGCATGACGCTTTCTGGTGACGTGAGGATGACCGATGAGCAGCAATACGTTCGTGCTTGGCGCTGTGCTCGGAGCGATGCACGGCAATCACCCCGGTGCGTGGCGGATGCCCTCGGCAGATACTGGTGCCTACACAGACACGACGTCGATGGTGCGCGCAGCTCAGGCAGCGGAGCGCGGCGGGTTGGACTACATCTTCCTGCCGGACCGTGTCTTCATTTGGGGGGACCTGGAATCCGGGCCTCCCATCGTGACGATGGAGCCGACGCTGACCCTGGCCGCGATCGCCCCATCCACCCGCCGTATCGGTCTGGTCACCACGATCTCGACGTCTTTTGCCGCGCCGTACACGATCGCCCGTCAGGTGCGAGCGCTCGACGTGATGAGTCACGGCCGCGCGGGCTGGCAAGCTATCCCCAGCTACGAGCCGGAGGCGTTCGCGAACTACGGGCTCCCTGTCCCGGCGCGCGAGGAGAAGTACGAGCGGTTCAACGAATCCGTTCAGATCACTCAGGCGTTGTGGGGGAGTTGGGGTCGGGAAGCAGGGACCCCCGACAAGACCACGGGACGGTTCGCCGACACGTCGCACATCCGCCCCGCTAATCTGCAGGGCCGTCATGTCGCCTCGCGGGGTCCACTGCAGATTCCTCCGTCGGCGCAGGGCCAGCCGGTGGTCTTCATGCCCTTCGCCAGTGGGCTCGGTGTGCAAGCCGCTGCCAGGTACGCCAACGGCATCATCGCTCACGCCCCCACGATGGAGCAGTCCAAGTCGTACCGGGAAATGATGCGGTCGATGACGGTGGAAGCCGGTAGGGACGCCGACGAAGTGAAGTTCCTCTCCTTCTTCGCACTCACCGTTGGGGCCACCCTTGAAGAGGCCGTCCGGCGTCGCATGGTGCTGGAAGAAGCCGCGGGGATCGAGGGGCGGCTGGCTCAGCTCTCGGCCGTCCTCGGGGTGCGCTTGGACCCCGCCGATCGCGACAAGCGACTCACCACTACGCAGACATTGCAGCTGCGTCCCCACCCCGGGGTCGCGCAGGCCGCGTACGCCATCGAGCTCGCCCAGCAGGGACGCACCCCGCTGGAGATCCTCGGCCATGGGGTGCTCGACATGGCGCCGTCCATGGTCGGAACGGCAGAACAGATCGCCGACACACTCCAGGAATGGGTGCAGGCCGGCGCTGCGGATGGTTTCACCGTCACGATCGACGACCTGCACGATGGGATGGACGCCTTCGTCGATCAGGTCGTACCCGTCCTGCGGCGGCGCGGTCTGCGCCCCGATGACTACACCGGCACAACCCTGCGCGACCACCTCGGTCTCCCTGAGCAGCTTGGTGTCGACCCGCGGCTCGCTGCAGATCGTTGACGAGGCGGCCTACCCAACAACCTTCACTGACACCTCGAGGAGAACCAGCGTGTCCATGGAACTTCCCCCCGTCGTCGAGCACCCGCGATTGACCGTCGTCGGCACCGGCTACCTCGGCGCGACCCACGCCGTATGCATGGCCATCCTCGGCTACGAGGTCCTCGGCCTCGACGTCGACGAAAAAAAGGTCCGCCAGTTGAACTCGGGCGTGGTGCCGTTTTTTGAGCCCGGCCTGCCCGAGAAGCTGCAGGAGGCGCTCGGCAGCGGCCGCCTGCGGTTCACGACTGACTACGACGATGCTGCCGCGTTCGGTGACGTGCACTTCATCTGCGTGGGAACCCCGCAGACGTCTGGTTCGGCAGCGGCCGACATGACCTACGTCGACTCCGCCTTCTCCGAGCTCGCACGGCGCATCACGAGCCGCTCACTCCTGGTCGGCAAGTCCACGGTGCCCACCGGCACCGCAGCCCGCTTGACCGAGACGGTGCGCAGCCTCTCACCTGCCGGCGCGGCCCTTGAGGTGGCATGGAACCCGGAATTCCTGCGCGAAGGGTTCGCGGTGAAGGACACCCTGCACCCCGACCGCCTCGTTTTCGGGGTTGAGTCCGACTGGGCACAGGCACAACTCGAAGCCGCATTCGCACCGATCATCGCCGAGGGAACTCCCGTCGTTGTGAGTGATCTTGCGACGTCGGAACTGGTTAAGGTTGCCGCGAACTCCTTCCTTGCAACCAAGATTTCCTTCATCAACGCGATGGCGGAAGTGTGCGAAGCGACCGGCGCCGACGTCAGCCTGCTCGCCCAGGCCCTCTCGCTCGACTCTCGCATCGGCGGGCGCTTCCTTAACCCCGGTCTGGGCTTCGGCGGCGGCTGCCTCCCGAAAGACATCCGCGCGTTCACCCATCGCGCCGACGAGCTCGGCGTCGGCCAGGCGACCGCGTTCCTCCGCGAGGTCGACGGCATCAACGACCGTCGTCGCACCCGCGCCGTCGACGTCCTGCGCGAGCTTGTCGGCGGTGACCTGCGCGGAGCGCGGATTGCGTGCCTCGGCGCCGCATTCAAGCCCAACTCCGACGACGTGCGCGACGCCCCTGCGCTGCACGTCGCGCAACTGCTGCACGACGAGGGAGCCCGGGTCGCCGTCTACGACCCGGAAGCCATGCCCAACGCGCGACGGAAGTATCCCGAACTGTCCTACGCCGACAGCGCGGAAGAGGCCGTCGAACGAGCGGACGCCGTGGCACTACTCACGGAATGGCAAGAATTCCGCGATGCCGACCCCGCCGCACTCGGCGCGCTCGTCACCCACCGGCGACTCCTCGACGCGCGCCATGCCCTCGACGCAGACACGTACCGAGCCGCGGGCTGGGAAGTTCGCGCGCTTGGACGCCCGAAACAATCACGGCCCCTGACGCTCGTCTCCCGCACGCCCGATGGGAGGGACTAAACCATGTCGAACAACTCCGTTCCAGGCGATTCCCAGGCCGCTCCCGCGACGAAGGTTGAGGGTCCGGCTCCGACGGTCGATCCAGACGACATGCGTCGTACACTTGCCGGCTTCGCTACAGGGCTCGCGGTGGTCGCCGCCGAGAATGAAGGTGCGGTCGTCGGTATGCCAGTGAACTCGCTGGTGTCGGTTTCGCTCGACCCACCTCTTGTCTCCTTGTCATTTGCTCACACGTCGTCCACGTGGCCCCTCCTCAAGAGGGCGCAACGCTGGGGGATCAGTGTGCTCAGCGAAGACGCGGTGTCAGTGTCTCGGGATCTGCGGCGGCCAACGACCGAGCGATTCTCGGGGCTAGATGTCGACGTCGTCGACGGTGCGGTCTTCCTGCGAGGGGCCCTCGCCAAGATCGGTGTCACGCTGCAATCGGAGATCCAAGCCGGAGACCACACCCTCGTCCTCCTCAACGTGATATCAGTCGAGCGCGACGAGTCCAGCACGCCCCTCGTCTTCTACAACAGCAAGATCCGCACGCTCGCGGCGTGACGGCCGATCGCTCTACTCATCCAACTTCCCGACGATCCGTCGCTCGCTAGCAACCAGCAATAGATGAGGCGCTTCCCACCGAAAGCGATCCCCGTGCGTGCCATGCGCGATAGACGCGGCTCGCGTGCGGTCCGAGGATGAGGCTGCCGTGCGTTCGCTGGCTCAGGCCCAGCCAGGCTTGACCAGGTCGAGCATGTTGGCGTCAGCGATCCCGCGCCGTGAAGGCGTCCCTCAAGGAGAAGCGGATCACCAGGAGGGCGCCGACCAGAGGCGCGCGGAGCTCGCCCGGGAGCACCGCGTCAGCTGACCGGGCACCGCCCCCGCGCACCCTGCACCCGGGCCGGCGCCGGTGAGGTGCACTACAAGAACTGCGACGCCGTCCGCGCGGCAGGTGCGACGCCGGTCTACGCCGGACAGCCTGGGTACGGCAAGCACCTCGACCGGGACAACGGTATCGGCTGCTACAAGTGAGCGCCCCGCCACCTGGCGGGGGCAGGCTGTCAGATCGGCCACGGATGGCGGGGATGCCGCAGTCCGGCTGACGTGAAGACTGGTGGTGCATCACCCGAGAACAAAGGAGTTCCGATGACTGACACACTCACCCGACCCCCGTTCGACCCCGAACTGGACGCCGCGCTCACCCTCATGGGAGGGTTCCCGGCAGTCACGGCGGAGATGATTCCCGCCATGCGCAGCCAGCCCATGGGTCCGGGACAGGACCCACAAGAGCTCCTGCGAGAGCGGGGGTTCGTGTCCCGTGACGTCACGATCGCCGGTTACAAGGGTGATGACATTGTCGTGTCCGTCATTCAGAAGGGCGACCGCACGGGCACCGGCCCGGGGATCTATCACACCCACGGTGGGGGAATGATCATCGGCGACCGCTGGGGTGGAGTGTCCACGGTCCTCGATGCTGCCGAACGCACCAACGGCGTCATCGTCACCGTCGAGTACCGCCTCGCGCCGGAGTACCCAGACCCGTACCTGGTAGAGGACTGCTACGCAGGCCTGGTGTGGACGGGGGAGCATCTCGAGGAGCTGGGCATCGACCCGACCCGGCTGATCATCGCCGGTGCGAGTGCTGGCGGTGGTCTGGCGGCAGGCACCGCGCTGCTCGCCCGTGACCGGCAGGGACCAGCGCTGGCCGCCCAGCTGCTGATGTGTCCGATGATCGACGACCGGGACGCTACGACTTCTGCGCGCCAGATCGACGGGGTCGGCGTGTGGGACCGCCCCACCAACGTCGTCGGTTGGACCGCGCTGCTCGGCGACCGCCGTGGCACCGACGACGTTTCCATCTACGCCGCCCCGTCCCGAGCGACCGACCTCTCGGGCTTGCCCCCGGCCTACATCGACTGCGGCAGCGCAGAGGTGTTCCGGGACGAGGACGTCGCCTACGCGACCCGGTTGTGGGAGGCGGGAGTGCAGGCTGAGCTGCACGTATGGGCTGGCGGCTTCCACGGGTTCGAGGCATTCGCCCCGCACGCCGCCGTCTCGCAGGCCGCTGTCGCAGCTCGGGATAGCTGGCTGAGCCGAGTGCTCGGCGCCTGACCTGCGTCGACGTGGCCGGGGGTCTGACTCCTGGCCACGTTAGGGTGGGAACCCCGTGCGATGGAGCCCTGATGCAAGACCTGCTGGGACGTCTGACTGCCCTTGACCCTGACGCCAGCGAGACGCTAAAAGTCGTCTCCTACTTCGACGCGCTGATCACTCGACTGGTCGGCGCTGAAAGCATGCTGCGCGGTGCTGCGCTGCTCGCTGGCGCTACCGTGGGGTACCGCGACGGCAGCCACCTCACTCGCCTGAGTGCAGAGGGCAGGCGGCTCCCCCCGGCCGCACCCGACGGCTGGCCGCGACACCAAGCGGGGACGGACGCCGAGGTGTGGCTGGAACGGCAGGGGAACCAGCACGCCAACGACGCCATGATCCTCGAGCGGCTCGCGCTGGCCCTCGGAATCATCCGAGCTCGTCGAACCATTGGGGCCGAGAGTGCCGTGGAGCTGGTGATCAGCTCGTACACGGAGCCCGATGAGCGGGTGGCCGCGCTGGCTCGCCTGCGGATCGAGCCGGGTACGCTGCGTGTCATCGCGTCCCCGCCGGACCCCGCCCCGGAGCCATCCCACCCCTCGGCGGTCGTCACGACCAGGTACGGACTCACCCGGGCAACGATCGTCGACAGTATTATCGACCCCCAAGCCGCGTGGAGCGAACCGCCCCGGCTCGGAATCGGCCTCGCTGTGCTCAGCGACCGTCTGCCGGCGTCGTGGTCGTCAGCGCTGATCGCCGCCCGCCTGAGCACTCCCGCCGAGCCCATGCTAGACGCGGCAGATCTCGGCGCAGCACTCGCTATCGCCGAGAGTGCCGAAACGGCACCCCTGCACCCGGATGCTGCCGCACTCATGCGGCTGGACCCGAGCAGCCTGGAGCTCCTGGATGTTCTGAGCGCCGAGCGAAGTGTTCGCGGCGCGGCCATCCGGCTTGGAAGACATCACTCCAGCGTTCAGGAGCGGGTCGGCACGCTTGCGTGCCAAATCGGTTACGACCCACGTTCCGCCCGTGGTCATACCCGCTACGCCATCGCCCGCATGCTGATGACAGTGGCACCCCAGCCCGCACCATCTCCCGCACGCGTGCGAGACAACGAGCTCGATGACCTCAGCGGGCACACCCCGACGAACCCTTGACAGTGTCGTTTCGCCTCCGAAACGATACTGCCAGCCCCCGCGGCCAAGGCACTCTCCTGCGCGGACTCCGGCGAAGCAGGCTACCTAATCGTCGGTGAGGACGGCGCCGAACTTCGGGTCCACCTCGGCGTAGCATCCGCGGCAGCCGACGTACCAGTACTCGGACTCTTCGTCGTACAGGCCCTTGCCGGACGCGTGGCAACACGGGATCAGCAGGAACAGGAACTCCGGCTCGCCCGGCGCGGTCCGGTCGCCGGCGACGACGAACAAGCATCTCTCTGGCATCACCGCCGTGCAGACCCTGTCGCGCCTGAATCGCACCTACTTGTCGGCCGGCAAAGACACCACCTGCGTGCTCGACTTCGTCAGCGACCCGAATCCCCCGACCTCGCCGCCGCCGTCACGGATGTCGTCCTCGGCAATCAGGACAGTAAAACAGCATCGTCGACCTCAACTTCTCAAAGCACGACCCACAGGTCGACCTCGCCAAGCGCCTCGGCGAACTGGTCTGCGAGAACCAAAGATCCTCTTGCGTGCATGCCCGATTCGGGACGCTTGTCGCGCGGCACTGTGTTCGACGAGGCGCAGTGGTTCCGCGAGAACTCTGTGCACGGCTCCCCGTCTTGTGTCGACACCCCTGAAGGTGTAGGACAACTGCGGCGTGGCAGAACAAGGCCGGGAAACGGCTGATTCAGAGCGCAACGTAAGCCGACTCTGAGCGCTTCCACGTACTCTTCAGCCGTTCGCTGGTACACGACGAGCTGTGGCTGGGCATCGCGCATGTGATGCTGGCCGCTGGCCACCGCAGCGACTACGGGGACCGCTGCGAGGAGGTGAATCCGTTCGCAGCTCGGGTAGTTAGCTTCGACGTTGGCCAAGGCGCGGCGCCACGCGGAGGCAGGTCGCGGGTTCACGTCCTGTACCTCGTACACCAGCTTTCCCAGGGGTTGCGTCCGTCAGAGTGGTGTATCGGTAGCTCGGTGAGCGTGTCGCTGTGAATGGCGACGGTCACCGCGTGATCCTTCGAGGAAACTCCTACATCCCACTCGAAAGGAACCACGACGATGACCGTCGTACCCAGTATCGACCCTGCCCGCTTCCTGGAAGAGCAGCTCTCGCAGGCGTCCCCGGATCTGCTGCGGCAGATGCTGTCCACCTTCATCAACACCCTGCTCTCGGCCGACGCGGACCAGGTCTGCGGCGCCTCTTACGGCACGGTGTCCGAGGAGCGCACGAACCGTCGCAACGGCTACCGGCACCGCGACTTCGAGACCCGCGCCGGCACGATCGACGTTGCGATCCCGAAGCTGCGGCAGGGCTCGTACTTCCCGGAATGGCTGCTGGAGCGCCGTCGTCGGGCCGAGGCCGCGCTGACCACCGTGGTCGCGACCAGCTACCTCCTCGGCGTTTCGACGAGGCGGATGGAGGACCTGGTGCACACGCTCGGGATCACCGGGCTGTCCAAGTCGCAGGTGTCGGAAATGGCGAAGGATCTCGACGCGCAGGTCGAGCAGTTCCGCAGCCGGCCCCTCGATGCCGGCCCGTACTCTTTCGTCGCCGCGGACGCCCTCACCATGAAGGTCCGCGAGGGCGGCCGGGTGGTCAAGGTCGCCGTGCTGGTAGCGACCGGGGTGAACGCGGAGGGCTACCGGGAGATCCTCGGCCTGCAGGTCAACAGCACAGAGGACGGCGCCGGCTGGCTGACGTTCTTCCGCGACCTGGTCGCCCGGGGCCTTTCGGGGGTGAAGCTGGTCACCAGCGACGCCCACGCGGGCCTGGTCGCCGCGGCCGGCGCAACGCTGGGCGGGTCGTGGCAGAGATGCCGCACCCATTACGCGGCGAACCTGATGGCCACCACCCCGAAGAGCTCGTGGCCGTGGGTGAAGACGCTGCTGCAGACCGTGTTCGACCAGCCCGACAAGGAGTCTGTGCACGCCCAGTTCGACCGCGTCCTCGACGCGCTCGAGCACAAACTGCCCCGCAGCTTCGCGCACCTCGAGGCGGCAACCGGGAGATCCGCCGCCGCACCGACGTCGTCGGGATCTTCCCGAACCGGGACAGCATCATCCGCCTGGTCGGCGCGGTCCTCGCCGAGCAGCACGACGAGTGGGCCGAGCAGCGCCGCTACCTCGGCCTCGACGCCCTCACCAGGGCACGCCGCGTCGGCGAACCCACCCCCGAACCCGAGGAGGTCCCCGAACCCGACTACCGCGCCCTCACCGCATAACAACACGAGGGATCACACGCGAACGGATACACCACTCAAAAGGACTTGACCTTTCCCAGGACTCCCTTCAGCAACCAGAGGGAAGTCATGCTGCTCCATTTTCCCGTGAGCGAACGAATGTGTGCACCTGGGTCAGCGGTGCCAGCGATTCAGCGAGCCAAGCGAGTGATGCTGGTTGGCTACGGATCAGGGGTTCGCGGCGTGGGCGATGGGCGGTGCTGGCTGGCGATCGGTCGTGCCCACACGGTGCCCACGGACGGCGCGGATCAGGACAGATCGAGGTCGATCCGGGACGAACGCGCAACCTGCCAAGACCGGGGAAAGACGGGAAAATCGTTCCGGGCGGATCGAGACAGAACGAGGGAGATCTTCCCGGACGGGATTCAAATCTCTCCGTCTCTGACAGCCGGCGCCCGGTTGCCAAACCCTACCCATTCGGCCAGACTCTCCACGGCTCTCCGGCCCTCGTCGGTCAATACGTGGCGGTACGGGTCCGAAGCTTCAGTGCTGCCATGACCGCTCACGCCCGAGAAAGCCGCCCACGGGATCCCAGCATGCTCGGAGAGCGTGACGTACGAGTGGCGGAACCAATGCGTGGTCGCATCCGGCCGGTCAACGCCGGCGGCGGTCAAGGCGGCGCGCAGGTCCCCGTTGTCGTCGGCGTTCGTCTTCGGAGAGCCGTTTGACCGTGGCCAGACCAGTCCGTGGGGATTCGGTCCTTCCTGCGTCCGGTAAAGCGTGCGCAACTGTTCGATGGTGCCGCTTGTCAGTGGAATCTCCCTGGCTCGGGAATTCTTCGGGCGCACCAGCACGTGTCGGTCTTCCAGCGGCACCCATTCCAGATCCGGAGCAAGCTCGATCCGACGCTCGGGACAGTTGCCGGCGCGCTTCTTGCCGCAACTGCCGCCGCAACCGTGCGCGAATGTGGCGTCCGTGAGTGACCACGAGAGGCTGGCGACGCCGGCGTCGAAGTCGATTTCTTCCCAGCGCAGTGCGCGAGCCTCGCCGCTGCGCAAGCCGGTCAATAGCGCGAGCGTCCACCGCGGATCCCCGGCTGCCAGCAGCGCCCGCGCTTCCTCGCGCGTCAGGGATGCGCGCGACGTACCGCCGCGCCCGCGGCGCGGGGGTGTGATGGCGGCGACGTTCTCCGAGATGAGCCGCTCGGCGCGTGCATGCTCGAGCAGGCTCACCAGGGTCCGATGAGCGCTGGCGACGGTACTGTCGCCGACGCCGCGTCTGCGAATCGCGGCGTGCATGCGGCGCACGTCCGCAGGAGTGAGGTCGGCGGCGATGCGATTGCCGAGGATCGGGACGATGTGCGCGCGGACGTTCGATCGATACCCGGTGATCGTCTTCGGCTTGGTGCGGCCCGCAGCATCCTCGAGCCAGGCGGCCGCCAGCTCGCTCACCCGAGTGGATCGATCGAGGATCACGCCAATAGAGTCGCGTTCGCGCAGCATTTGGTTGAGCTTCTTGACCGCGCCATCCTTGGTCTTCGACATCCGAGCCTTTTGGAGCCGATTTCCGGTCTCCGTGTCGTACCCGGCGTCGATCACGGCGCGCCACATCTTGCGGCTCTCCACCCAGTACAGGGCGCCCTGGCCGTGCTCACGCGACTTCGGCATGCCGGCATCGTAACAAACTATGTGTACACATTGGTGTACACATAGCCATAGCGTGCTGTGACGCGATGTTGTCACAAGTGTCCCGGAAAGACGCGGAAAAGCGCGTGGCTGGAGGGGAGCTGAAGGGGCGAACTCCAATTGGGAAGCAGAAGTTCTGCCATTGAACTACAGCCCCGAGGCCTTGCAAACACTGGGAAGTCGGCTTCCCGACAAGGCACGGTGTACACATGTGCGTCACGTGTGAGACGTTGAGAGCATCGTCTGCTCCAGCAGACAATCTACACGAGTCGTGCTCGACCACAGATCGTAGTGCGGGTCTAACGGGATGTGCTCGGCTCACAATCGCCCGCAGGCCGGGCAGATCTTCGGGAAGAACTGTCTCAAGGCCCGGAATGCACTCGACAAAGCCACAGAGACCCGTCTGCGGCTCTGCCTCAGACGGGCCCCTGCCCAGGGAGCCGGGAGAGCTACTTCTGGATGAACGCGAGGATGTCGGCGTTGATGACGTCCGCGTGGATCGTGAGCATCCCGTGCGGGTAGCCCTCGTAGATCTTCAGCTCCGAGTTGCTGAGCAGCTCGTGCTGCTTGATGGCTGCAGCCTTGTAGGGCACGACCTGGTCGTCGTCGCCCTGGAGAACCAGCACCGGAACGGAGATCGCCTTGAGGTCCTCGGTCTGGTCGGTCTCCGAGAACGCCTTGATGCCCTCGTAGTGGGCGAGCGCGCTTCCGGTCATGCCCTGGCGCCACCAGTTCGCGATGACGGCCTCGGAGACGGTCGCGCCCTCACGATTGAATCCGTAGAACGGGCCGGACGCGACGGCCTGGAAGAACTCGGCACGGTTGGCGGCGAGTGCGCTGCGGAATCCGTCGAAGACGGAGATCGGGGTGCCGTCGGGGTTCGCTTCGGTCTGCACCATCAGCGGCGGCACGGACGAGACGAGCACGGCCTTGGCGACGCGGCCCTGGGGCTCGCCGTACGTGGCGACGTAGCGGGCGACCTGACCGCCGCCGGTCGAGTGTCCGATGTGGATGGCGTTGCGCAGATCGAGGTGCTCGACGACCGCGTTCGCGTCGCTCGCGTAGTGATCCATGTCGTGGCCGACGCTGGTCTGCGAGGAGCGGCCGTGGCCGCGGCGGTCGCTGGCGATGACGCGGTATCCCTTGTCGAGGAAGTAGAGCAGCTGCGCGTCCCAGTCGTCGGCGGACAGCGGCCAGCCGTGGTGGAAGTAGATCGGCTGGGCGTCACGGGGACCCCAGTCCTTGAAGTAGATCTCGGTGCCGTCGTCCGTCGTCACAAAGGGCATGACTGATCTCCAGGGTTCGTGGTTGGGGCAGCGTCCAGCTGCAGATGAGTGCTCTACCTCTTTGTGGAGCGGTAGGCACGTTCACGATAAGCCGGAGCGACCTCTTGCCTTCTCCTACATCTGTCCAGACTCTTGCCACCCGAGTCGCATGCGTTGGGCAGGCCCAACCGAGAGGCGCACCGGTTGCCGGAGCGGCCTCAAGCTGCCTTCGATCTGAACGCGGCCGACTCGAATATCCCCTGGTCTCGGCTAGGGGGTGGGCGCATTCTGGGCCGGGTCGACCGCACCCCGAACAGTGGCTGCGGCAACGAACAGCACGATGAGTGCCATGACCGCGGCCACGATGGAGGACCCATCCCACAGCGCGTCCAGCGCGAAGCCGATACCGCCACCGCCGGCGAACGCGACGAGCACAAGGAAATAGGCGGCGGCCGGCCGGATGTGCGGCTGCCCGTCATCGTCGATGCCGCTGCCCACCGCTCGCCCTGTGAGGCTGGCTGCCATCTGGAGCACGAACGTCACAGCGACGTTGCCGTAGAGCATCCCGGTTTCACGGTGGAACGCGTTGCCCTGTACGCCCGCGATGAAGCTGATGGCCCACGCGATCCACCACGGATTCGCGCCCGGCGACCAGTTCACGGCGGCGAGGACTGCAAGGACCCCCACCTCGAAGATCAGCACCTCAGCTGAGTAGGGTCGCTGTTCCCTCCCTCGCCACAGCACGTAGAGGCTGCAGAGGAAGGCGCCGAGCGCGAAAGCGAGCACGGAGGCCGCTGCGGACCACGCCCGGGGGTGGTCGGAGTCGGCGAGGAAGTAGCCGATGGACACGAGGTTCCCGGACTGCACCGTAGAGAAGGTGCCCACCGCCCCGAGCGTCCACGCGTTCAGCAGGCCGGCGACCAGGGCAAGCGAGATCGCGGCCGGCGCAGTTTCGAGGAGCGGGAACCGGCGGTGGGTGGTGGGTGTCGACATCAGACCTCTCAGTTCGGGGCGTGGTCCATGGAAGTCGCCGCTTCCGGCTCCGGGCTTAGACGTGAGTCGAATCCCTTCGGTCGCTGGTCGAAGTACGCAGGCTCATGTCTGAACGAGACTCCGAGGGACAGTCCCGACCGACGAAGGAGAACCCCATGGACTCGGACGACACCGCCGCGCCGCACCACGAGACGCCGACGTTCGGCAACCCCGATCTGCCGCAGGAGGGGGAGGTGAACACCCTCACCCGCCCGCAGAGCACGACGATGACGGGGCCGCAGAACGTGGTCATCGAGTCGCAGTTCCCGAACCAGATTCATGCGCCAGCGACGGACATCTCGACGCAACCGTTCTTTTGGTCGTCGTTCAACATCTCCCCGAGGCGCGTCCAGCGGGGCGGGTGGGCGCGGGAGTTGACGAAGCAGGACTTCCACATCTCGGATGAGATCGCGGGCGTCAACATGTACCTCGAGCCCGGTGGCATCCGTGAGTTGCACTGGCACCAGACTGCGGAGTGGGCGGTCATGGCGCGCGGCAAGGTTCGCGTCACGACGCTCAGCCGGTCGGGCCTCCCGGCGGTCGAGGACGTCGAGGAAGGCGACCTCTGGTTCTTCCCGGCTGGCACTCCGCACTCGTTGCAGGGTCTTGGCCCTGACGGCGGTGAGTTCGTCCTCGCGTTCGACGACGGTGACCAGTCGGAGTCCAACACGCTGCTGCTCACCGATTGGTTCGCGCACACGCCGCCCGAGGTCCTCGCGAAGAACTTCGGCGTCGCGCAGGAAGTCTTCGGGGACATCCCGCTGCACAATCTCTGGATCTTCCCCGGCGACGAGCCGCCTGCCCTCGAGATGGATCAGTCAGCGGCCGGTGTCGAGTGGGGTATGGAACCGGTCATCTTCCGTTTGTCGCGGTCCAAGCCGCTCTACCAGAACAGCGGCGGCAGCATTCAGATCGCGGACTCCACGAACTACGCGTACTCGAACACCGTCGCGGCTGCGCTTGTGACGGTCGAGCCCGGGTCGATGCGGGAGCTGCACTGGCACCCGAACGCGGACGAGTGGCAGTACTACCTGCGCGGCTCGGCCCGGATGACCGTGTTCAACACGGGTCCGCATGCGAACACGACCGACTTCCGCGCCGGTGATGTCGGCGTCGTCCGGAAGAACTTCGGGCACTACATCGAGAACACCGGCGATGACGTGCTGCAGTTCCTCGAGGTGTTCCGCACCGACAGGTATGAGGAGATCTCGCTCGCGAACTGGCTGTCCCACGTGCCGCCGCAGCTCGTGTCAGCGCACCTCGACATCGACCCGACCGTGCTTGCCACCTTCCCGCGTGGCGCGCAGGGAATCACTCCGCTGCGCTGACGGTCCGCCAAGGAGAGCGGCGTGGGTTTCGGGTACCCACGTCGCTCTCCGTTTCGTTATGCGGGTTGCTGAGGTCATCCTCTGGCACGGAGGCGAGCTCGTCTGTACAGGGACGCGACAAGCAGCACACCTGAGGCGACTGCCGCTCCGACAAGCGTGTCGACGAGGCGGCTTCCTGTTGACGCGGCGAGCTGCCCCGGCACGCCTCCGGCGACCAAGAGCAGCGCCATGGGGGTGACGAGCATCAGAGCCAGCATGAGATTTCGCCGCAAGAAGAGCACGAACCCGAAGACCAGCACACCGACGACCGCGATAAGGAAAAGGCCCTCCGGCGTCCACACGAGGAAGGCGAGCGCTCCACCCACCCCCACGGTCGTTCCGACGACACGTTGTGTCAGGCGGACGGTTCCGGCGTAGAGGTCGGAGTCCTTCTGGAGGATTCCGATAGCGGCGAGGAGAACCCACGCCACGTGATGAAGACCGAGGGAGTAGCCGACTGCCATGGAGATGACGACGGCGAAGGAGAGGCGCGACAGGATGCGCTGTGACTCCGGCGTCATCGCGAACGACCACGCCACGTTGTGAGGCCTCACGGCATCGCGGTGGCGCCCCGCTGTCGTGAGGAGCGGAGCGACGACCACGGCGTAGCCGCATGCCGCGCCCAGAGCCACCATCCCGACGATGACCCCGGGCGCCAGCCCCATTCCTCCGTGTTGCGGGGAGGCTGCGAGCTGGGCTGCGGCGCCGGCGCTCAGAACGGGGAAGATCGCACCCGGCGGCCCGACCCCCGTGGACAGGCTCAGCCACGAGCAGATCAGCGCCACAGCGCACACGGCGACAAGGCTGGCAACGAGGTTGGTTCCAGCCACCAGGCCCACGCCCACGGACGCCAGGAATGCGGCGGCGACAATGGGGAGCTTCACGGCACGTTCCCGGCGGCTGCGGTCGGAGAGGTAAAGGACGACGAGCGCTCCGAATGTTGCGAGGAGCCCCAGCTGCAGTTGCCCAGCGAACAGGAACGCGCTGGGGAGCAGCGTCATCGCAATCGCTGCCTCAGTGGCTGCTACCCACGAGCCGGGCGATGGATGGAACGCCACAGCATCGACGAGAGTCCCGTGCAGCGAATGACGCCTGGTTGATGCGGGTCGCGCGTCTCCGGACGTCATCGGCGTCGCGAGCTCGCGCTCTGCGCGGGCACGGCCCGGACGAAGACGCCGACGGCTGCCACCAGGACGATGACCGATGCGTAGCTGACGACAGCTGTGTTCAGCCCCAGGGGGGCAATAGGGAACCCGGCAGCGATGGCGGGTACTCCGAAGGCGAGATGGTTCACGACGTAGATCGCGGAGAAGACCTCGGCGCGCTCGTGAGCGCGTGCGTGTGGGATGACCAGCCCGACGGCTCCGGCGAAGTAGATGAACAGCACGCCTGTCGCAGCGACCAGACCATTGGTCGCCCCCGCACGATGCAGGGGATGAGCCTTGCCGGCACCGGTGTCGTTGGCGATGGCGGCTCTCCTTCCGATGGCGACCGAACAGGTGGAATCGTTGCGACGGTGGTCATGGGCCCGGGATGCGCCCCCAGGTGAGCTCGCTGTGGAACGTTCGGCCGTCCGCGCCCGTGCGTGGGGATGCGCTGAGGATGAGCTGGTCCTTCTCCACCAGCACCTGGCGAATCTGGTCTCCCGTTTGCCAGTTGGTGAACAGCGCCACGTCGACGTGGTGGATGACGGTGTCGCTGTCTGGCTGGACGGTGAAGGGTCCGGCGTAGGCGATGAAGGGACGCGCCATCCTTACCAGTTCGCCGTCACTGGCCGCCAGCGCATCCGAACTCGAACTCGCTGGCCGATCCATGCTGCCGAGTACCGCCGAGACGATTCCGTTGGGACTGTAGGACAGGTACCCGTCCGCGTTCGGCCCGAACTCCGGGCGTCGCTCGCCGTCCTCGAACACCTCGATGACGCTGACAAGCCGCCACGCGCCGACAAGGTCTGCCATTGAAAGGGTCACCTCTTCTTCTCCTGTCGTCCATGGGGGGTGACGGGGTTCGGTAGTTGGATGAGGTGCTGAACGTCGACGGTCTGGGCGAGCGCGTCTGCTCCGTGCAGGACCTCTTGGTCATACGGGGTGAGGCGGGTGCGGTGCTGCTGCAGGTGCTCCTGCCAGCTGCCAACGGCGAAGACTTCGACGAGTACCTGCTCGTGTTCCCTGTCTTCGTAGAGGCCCCATGTGCGTGCGCCGGTCCGCCGTCGGCTGCGTTCGACGAGGGAGGCGTGCGCGATGAATGCCGCGCGGTCCTTCTCATTCACGGTCCACCGCACTGTCACCAGGGTTGCGCCGTCTCCGTCGATGTGCGCGTCCGCGTCCGCCGTCTTCAGCGGCAGTGCGACTGACGCGCGCCGCATGTCCGTGGTGTCGACGAGCGGCCAGATGAGGTGGGTGGTCGCGGCGACAACGGTGACAGCGCCGGCGATGGCGCAGGTGACTACCGCACCCATCCATCCGGCGACCACACCGCTCACAAGACCACCCGCGGCCATCGAGCCGTAGAGCACCATCTGATAGATCGACAGTCCGCGTGAGCGGACCCACACCGGCAAGAACGTCTGCACCGTCCCGTTGAGAGTCGCCACGACCCCGATCCATGAAGCGCCGGCAACGGCGAGGAGAGGAAGCGTGAGGAGGATACTTGGCGATGCGGCAACCCCGACGGTGGCCAGTCCGAATAGCGCCGAACAGGAGAAGACCGTTCGATTCACGCCCACGCGATGGAACCACGACACCAGGAAGGCGGCGGCAATGGAACCGGCGCCAAGGCCCGCCAGAAGGAGCCCGTAGCCGACCGAGTCGAGGGCAAGACGGTCCGTGGCGATGAGTGGGAGGAGCGCGTAGAGCACGCTGCCCGGGACGACGAACAATCCCAACCGGACGTAGATCCGTTTGACGACAGCTGAGTTCGATACGTATCTGATGCCGGCACGAGCAGCGTCGGTGAAGTGCTCGGGCTCGTGTGGGCTGGGAACGTACTTGCGCCAGAAGATGAGGACGAGAAGGAACGCCGCGTAGGAAGCGACGTTGACCGCGAAGACGAAGCCCACCCCGTACGCGGACAGCAGGACGCCCGCAATCGCAGGTCCGATGGCGCGGGCGGTGTTGATGGATATCGCGCTCAGCGACGCTGCCATCGGAATCATCGGCCGCGGCACGATCTCCGTGGCAAGTGCTTGATAGGCGGGCAGCTGCACGGCCGTCGCAGCGCCGAGGAGAAACGTTATGCCCAGCAGCAGGTAGGAAGTGAGTTGGCCGCTGATGGTGAGCCATACGAGCGCGCCGCTGATGACGACTTGGAGTGCCTGCATCCAGATCAGCAGCCATCGCCGGTTGAGGAGTTCGCCGAGAACACCGGCAGGGATGCCAAAGAGGAGAACCGGTGCGGCGGACGCGGTCTGGATGAGCGCGATGAGAAGTGGTGAGGTGTGCTGCTCGACGAGGAACCATTGGGCCCCGACTGTCTGCATCCACGTGCCGATGTTGCTGACCAGTGCGGTGAGCCAGAGCGCTCGGTAGATGGGGACGGTGAGCGGGGCCCACACGTGCACCGGCGCGCCGTCGGTGAGAGGCCCGGAGTCAGCACCCGCCGGCTGCCTACCGTCCACCTTCGCCGGCGTCATTCGCGGTTGGCGTCGGTTTCGAGGACGACGGTGCCGATGACGTCACCGGACTCGAGTCGTCTGTGCGCGGCCGCGGCTTGAGCCAGCGGGAAGACCGAGTCGACGACCGCACGGATTCGTCCCGCCTCGATGAGGGGGAACACATCCCGAACGACTCCTGCCGTGATCCGGGACTTCTGGTCTGCGGGTCGAGCGCGCAGGAGAGTAGCCGACAGGCTTGCTCGCCGTGACATCAGTTCCCACAGGTCCAAGCGTGTGGATGATGCGGAGCCGCCGATGGTGACCAGATGGCCGTCGGGAGCAAGACATTCAATATTCCGCGCAAGGTATGGAGCTCCGATGATGTCGAGGACGGCGTCCACACCCCGCCCGTCGGTGTGGGCGAGGGTCTGCCTCACGAAGTCCTGGGTGCGGTAGTTGATGGCGACGTCGGCGCCGAGGTTGAGGATCGCGTCTGTCTTGACGGTCGATCCACCGGTGCTGAGCACCCGCGTGCCAATGGCCTTTGCCCACTGCACCGCGAACGAGCCGATGCCGCCGGCTCCGCCGTGGATGAGCACGCTCTGCCCTTCGCGGAGCCCGACAATCATGGAGAGGTTCGAGTAGACCGTGCACGCGACCTCGGGCAGCGCCGCCGCTTCGACCATGGTGAGGCCATGGGGCACGGGCATCACCTGCACGGCGGGGACGACGACCTCCTCCGAGTAGCCGCCGCCGGTGAGCAGGGCGCAGACCCGGTCGCCGATTTGCCATGCATCGACGCCGCCGCCGACGGCAGAGATGACTCCGGCGCATTCCAGCCCCAGACCCGGCGGGGCGCCCGGGGGCACGGGATACTGACCTCGCCGCTCGAGTAAGTCGGCATTGTTGACGCCGGCCGCGTGGACGGTGATACGGATTTCACCCGGCCCCGGCTCAGTGCGCGGGACAGGGATCAGACGCAGGACGTCGGGTGGTCCGGGGTGCGTGAAGCGGACGGCTGATGTCATGACTTCCTTCTGGTCTTCGGTGACGAACGACCGGGGGTGGCAGAATGCTCACCCCCGGCCTTTCGTGTTCAGTGCTCGTCGTAGTGGTCGTCGTGCGCGGCGTGCCGGTGACCGTCGTGGACGTAGTCCACGTGGTCGTCATGCGCGACGGCTTCGTGACCGCACGCCTCCCCGTGCTCGTGGTCTGAGACGGCGTGATGCGCGACATGCGTATCCGTGGTCATGTTCACGATCCCGTTCAGGAGGCCGCGGACCGCGGGTGGGCGTTCGCGTAGGCAACGATGCTGGCGGCGTAGTGCGGCGTCTCGATCTCGCAGTGCTGACCGGATGCCTTCTGGCGGGCGGCGGCGGCCTCTTCGTATGTCTGACCCTTGTCCGCGATGAACTTGAGGAAGTCCTCGGTCGGGTGCGACGTGACCGTGTTGACGTAGCGCAGCTGGTCGCCCTCGAGCTGTTCAATGCCGAGCTCCCAGATCACCTGCGTGGTCGTCCAGCCGGCCGGGGAGAGCACGTCGGAGATGGAGACCATCTTGCAGTAGTGCGGGCTGGCGACCTCGTAGCGGTACTGCTGGATGACCAGGCCGGAGCCGATCATCTCGATGTTGATGGACATCGGGGTGCCGTCGTCGTCCACCGTGTAGCCGGCGGCCTTGTGGTCACCGGGCGCACAGCGCTGGTATTCGTGGGTCGGGAGGTTCTTCAGCCACGCCTCGATGTCGATGTCGTCGAAGTTGGCGGTGACGTCTGCGGTGATGACCGCGTGCGAGAGCACCAGGTCGGAGCGGACAGTTGCGCTCATGGGCGGATCCTTTCGATTGGCCGGATGTCAGCGACACAGAGTCAAGCGCTCTGGCGCTTCTCGCGCCTCGACAAATGACGAAGGTTGGCGGTGAGACGGGGCAAGCCGGGGCCAGCCGGCCGTACCGGAACGCGGTGTACGTTCATGAGGTGCTTGTTGAGGGCGAGCAGGCGCGTCGGATGGGCCTCGACGCGCTGGCCGGAACTGTGGCCGGTCGGTTCCGCACGCCGCTTCGTGGTCGTGCCCCGGAGATAGAGACGGTGGCGCGCGCCTTCACATCCGTCGAAGCTGGCCAGACGGAGCTGACGGCACTAGTCGGTGACCCAGGCATCGGGAAGACGCGCCTTGTCCAGCACGCCCTTCGCATGGCCGAGGAACGTGGCTGGTCCACACTCGTCGTCGCGCCCGGACCCGACTCCGCTACAGCCCCGTTGGGTGCGCTTCTGGAAGCAGCCCAGAGCACCACTGCGCGGCTGGTCACCGACAAGGAGGTCTCCGGCCTCCTGCACGGGCCGGCACCTCAGTACTGGCTCACCCGGTTGCTGGCAGACCGACTGGAGTCCCTCGCCGCTGAGGATCGACTGCTGGTCATCGTCGACGATCTGCAGTGGCTCGACGCGGGTTCACTCGGCGTGATCACCGCTCTCCTCAGAGACCTCCAGGGCATCCCGGTGTACTGGATGTTCGCGAGCCGCACGGGGAACTACGGTCCTAGCCACGCGCGATTCATGGCAGTCGTCGCCTCGGTCGGAACAGTCATCGACATCCTCCCCATCGACGCGCAGGCTGTCAGCGCGGTCGCCCGCGACCGACTCGGCGCGGCTCCTGGACCGTCGCTCGCGCATGCGATGGAACGCGCTGGTGGCTACCCGCTGATCCTGCTCGAGCTGCTGCAGGGTATGGAGGAGGAAGGTCTGCTCCGCGTCAACCGCGGCGTCATCGACCTGGAACGGGACGTCGTTCCGGCCCGTTTCGGGACGTCAGCACGGGAGCGGCTCAGCCGAGTGAGTAAGGACGCACTGCAGGTGGCTCAGGTCGGCAGCCTCTACGGTCGCGAGTTCCCGGTCGCCGGGGTGTTTGGAGTCCTTGGCCGCACGGCCGCTGAAGGGGCGCCGGCGGTCCAGGAGCTCATAGACCTCGGATTCATCATCGACACCGGAACGTCTCTCTGTTTCCGGCATGACACGGTGCACTCCGCGGCGCAAGACAGCTTGCCACCCAGTCTCCGACGTGTGATGGCCAGGGAGGTGCTGAGCCGTCGTCTTCAGGCAGGTGAACGCCCTGCTGCTCTCGCACGGACCATAGCGAGCGTCGCCGACTCGGAGGATGAAGATTCCATCGAACTGCTCGTCGTCGCAGCCATCCAACTTGCTGAGACGGATGCGCAGGGGGCGTCCGAGCTCGCCGTTCTTGCCTCACGCCTCGCAGGCGGTCAGCCTTGGCACACGGAGAGAGTCGCGGCGCTCGTTCCGATTCTCCTCACCGGCGCGCCGGTGCATGAGGCGATGGAGATCAGTCGCGCGCTGATGCCGGCTCTTTCCGCTGAGTCGCGGGCTCGGGTGGGGCTAGCGGTCGCCCGTCGACTTACCGAGTACGACTTCGACGCCGCCATTGCCGAGGCCACTGAGGCGCTGTCGATCCCCGGCGTCTCAGATGCCACCCGTGTACAGCTTCTCGCTGTCCGCGCTCTCAACCACGCCAACATCGCCGACTCGACAGGTCTGCGCACGCAGCTCGATCTCGCACGAGCTGCCGCGGACGACGAACGAGACGGCATCGCTTTGGCAACGCTGGATGCGAGCGAGTCGGTGCTCTTCTTCTATCAGGGGCAGTTCGAGGCCGCCGAACGTCTGCAGAGGCGCGCGGAGCAGCGCATCGCTGACTCTGGCGCCAGCCCGAATCTGTGGCTACCCGAAGGACTGTGGCTGGCGTTCATGCGGAACACTCTTGGGGACGGTGAGGGGTCTCTGCGCCTTGTCGAGGCCGGTCTGGCTGAAGCACGCTCAGGACGGCACGTGACCGCTGAGGCGTACTGGCTGATGGTGAGAGTTCGGGCGCTTTACGACCTCGGGCGGCTCGAGGATGCCCGAGTGCTTGCGGAGGCAGTGCTCGATCTTGCCGCGCAGCTGGGTCTCGGTGACTTTGCCAACGCGACCGCCGGCATTGTTCTCCATAGGGTCGGTATGCACACCGGTGACATCCACCTTCGAGAACAGACTCGTCCGCTTGTGGATGAACTGGCCGGCGGAACCACCCTCACGCGAACGGGGCGGTGGAGTCTGGCGCTCGAGTCTCTCGACGGCGGACGCCCGGAGGACGCCCACGCGTTCTCGAACCTGGCATGGTCGTCCATCGAAGAGCCGATCCCGTCCATGACCACACCGAGTGATTTCGGCGATCACATCACGCTCGCCATCATCTGCCGTGCAGTGGACGACGAACCTTCGCTGGCAAGGATCGCGGACGTGACAGCCATGCGTGCGGCACGCCATCCTGCCAACCATCTCGTTCAGGCGGTGTCCGCCGCCACACGTGGTATCCGCGACGGCAGCAGCGCCGACCTCTACGAAGCCGTCGAACATCTGCGTCAGGTCGAGCGGCCGTTGGTGCTGGCTCGGGTGCTCGAATCGGTCGGCCAACTTGACGTCGGTCAGGAAGGTCCGCTGAGGGAAGCGCTCGCCATCTACGACGATCTGGGCGCAGCACGAGATGCTGACCGTGTGCGCCACACCTTGCGGCAGCGCGGGGTAAGAACCCGGTTGGTCGCGTCTGACCAGAACGACACGAGGAGCGGTCTGACGCCACGGGAGTTCCAAGTCGCCGAGCGGATTGCCGCCGGCCGCACCACTCAGCAGATTGCGGACGATCTCCTTCTGTCACCCCACACGGTCGTCGCACATATCCGCCACATCTTCACCAAGTGGCGCGTGAACACTCGGCGCGAGGTGAAAGAACAGATGCTCGCAGCACGACCGCGACCGGAGCAGTCCTCTTAGACACGGTGCACCGATTCTTCGGAACATGCGATGTCCCGCCGAGGAGCGGGGGATGTGGAGGCGCGGGCGGCTCTCCTACCGTTGTCGAAGTTGACGAGACGAGGAGTCGAGGATGGTGATGTACAGCGCCACGCTGGGAGACTTTCTACGAGCGCGACGCGATACCTGCCAGCCGGAGGACGTGGGCCTGATTCGTGAAGCGGGCAGACGCGTCCCTGGGCTTCGTCGAGATGAGGTTGCGCGGCTCGCTGGGATGAGCAGCGAGTATTACATGAGGCTCGAGCAAGGACGCGTCGGCAGTCCGTCCCGCCAGGTGCTGGATGCGATAGCGCGCGCTCTGCAGCTCAGCGTGTTGTCAACCGATTACCTCTATCGTCTCGCCGGAATCGGCGCCCCTCGGGTGTCGACTCACGCACCGCATGCGCGCGAGGCGCTCGACAGGGTGCTACGGCGCTGGCGTTTCACACCGGCGTACATCATGGATTGCAACTTCGACATCGTGGCCGCGAATGACCTCATGGTCGCAGTGTCGCAGGGTGATATCAGAGCCGGCGTGAACGCGGTTCAATTGACTTTCTCAGACGACCGGCGCCGGACGCTGGATGACTGGGAGCGGACCGCGAGGGAGACTGTCGCAGCCTTCCGTTATCGGACGGACGAGAGGTCTTCCCGGCACCGCGAGGTCCTCCAATCCGTTGCAGCCGACCGCGACTTCGCCCGCCTGTGGAAGCTGCACGAAGTGAACGTCCCCCTGAACTACGAGGTACGCGCGACGGTGGAGGGACTCGGTGAACTGTGCGTCGACATCCAGAACTTCACCCTCCCCGACTTCAACGGCCACACCGTCACCGTGTACACGGCCGAGGAAGGGTCGTTCACGGACTCCGTCATCCGGAACCTCGCGCTGTCTCTCGGTGTCGCCGCGTAGAACGGATCCTGTTCGCGGTGCCCTTCGACGAATGTCGGAACGGTCACGACAAACGCACAAGCTGCAGCGCGCGCCCGAACGGTTAATGACGAACGACCCGAACTGGAAGCTCCCGGCCGTACCGACGTTCCTCCTCAGCAGCTCAGACTTCGACGACCACGGACTGTTGCCTGAGTGGGCGCGCGGCTCCGCAGCCGGCATCGACTGGCAGGCCGCCGACTGACCTTATTCGAGGGAGGGAGCGTTATCACCGCTCCCTCCCTCGACGCTCAGTCTTCTTCCTGCGACAGCAGCCGCGATTCCCAGTCGACGGGGACGCGTCCCTCCGGTCCGGGTGCGCTCTGCGTGGCCGGATGCTGCGTCGGCGGGAACAGAAGTGGCCCGGAGAGGTCGACCTCCTCGAGATAGTCCCACCACCAGTCCTCGCCCGGTTCAAAGCTCTGAACGAAACGGTGTCCGGTGTCGCGGAAGTGGCGGGCGGCGTGCTTGTTCAACGACGAATCGCAACAGCCCACATGCCCGCACGCAGCGCACCGTCGCAGGTGTAGCCACCACGAACCCTGGTCGAGGCATTCGCGGCAACCGTTCCCGGTCGGCGGCACATTCTGGTCGATCTGGTCGTCCATCCGGCAACGGTAAGCACGGCATGCATCGGGAGAATCAGACAGGCGTCGCAAACGTCGTGGGTCACGATGAGCTCTGCCTGGTGACGTCAGGGACAGCCTGTGGGTAGTCCCATCATGCCCACGCGCACTCCTGAGCCGCGGACGTACCGTTCCTTTATCGCGCACCGTCGAGGAACAGGAGAGCACCATGGAAGGCCAGCGAATCGTCGAGCACCTCGCACATGAGCTCGCTCGTTCTGTGGTCGTCGTGGACCGGGAAGGCGCCGTCGTCGGCGTTAGCTACCGCGCGGACGACTACGAGCTTCTCCAGCGCGGGTCCGTGTCCAGCCCGACCGACATCGTTCAAGACTGGTTTCGGGAGACAGCGCGCGGCGCTCAGCACCGGGGACGGGGGGCCTCCGGTGCTGAAGCCGACGCCTCATGGATCACCGTGCCGCTGCTCGTAGACGGTGACGTCACAGGATGGGCTCTCATCGCAGCGCGAGACCAAGAGCTTCGCTCGACGGAGCTGGCGGTCGTAGACATCGCGGCCGAGCTGCTCTGGACGGCTCACTCCCGGCCCACACTCGGCGGGGAAGGGCGGCGGACCGTTCTCCGCAACCTCCTGGACGCGGACCCTGGGATCAGAAGGGCAAGCCTTCGCCGCGCGTCGAAGCAACGGTGGGTGGATCGCCACGACAAGTCCGATGTGCACGCGCTGGTCTACGACGACGAGGTCGGCCCGCTGGAACGGCTGCGACTGACGCATGCCCTCTGCAGAAACCTTCCCGGCCGAGCCGAGGTGCTGAGGGAACGCGACGACGCCGTGTTCATCATCACCAGCCGAGTCAAAGTGGGCTCTGACATCGACGCCCTCATCCGCGCGTGGGCCCTCAGTCAGCAGGTTGCCTTGAAAACCGTCGGCACTGCAGCGCTTCGCCCCGAAGACGAAGATCTTGCCCGATCCGCGCACGCAGCGCTGACGGCAGCCGAACTCAGCCAGTCGATCCCGGAGCTCGCCGATGTCACCAGTGGCGACGGGCTGGGTGGGTGGGCGCTGCTGCAGGCAGTGAAAGGCCATCGTGGGCTCCTCGCGGTGGCGTCACCTGCGGCGGAGCTCCTCTGCGCGCTCGGGGACACGAACCGCGAGACGGTGGAGGCGTACCTCGACGCCGCCGGCCACGTACGTGCTGCGTGCGAACAGCTGCACATCCACCGCACGACCCTGTACTACCGCCTCGACAACCTCCCCGACCTTGTGAAGGCCGCTCTCGCGGACGGGATGCAGCGGAGCACTCTGCACCTGGCTCTCAAGCTCGACCGACTGTGGGCGGCCGCCGGGGTCTGAGGTCATCCCTGTGAAAGGTATCCATGTACGAGGGTGACGGCCGTTGTCTTGTCCTCTCCAGGCGTGGATCTGGTGCCAGGCGGCGATTCGGAAGCCGTCGACGCGGAAGCTCGCGAAGCTCATCACCGACTGCGGTTCTTTCGACGGGAGGGCGAGGAGCATGGCGAGTTCTGCGAGAACGACGCCAGTCGAGATTGCGCGACCGTAGGTAGCCCTGTCAGAGCCAGTGTGCGAAGCGTTCTTGGTTCGTACACTCGGCAGGTGGAGATTGCATGAGCAAGACCAGACGCGTGCCCATCGCCCCCCAGAGTGTCGATGCTCCGCTGACAGGGTCGGCGGTGTTCCTCGTCGTCACCGTCAGCGACAGCACCGATGCGTACGCCTCGGTCCGCTCAGCGCTGTCAGACCTCTCCGGACTGCTGAAGACCGTCGGATTCCGTGACCTCGATGCGGCGCTCGCCTGCACCGTCGGTATCGGGGCGCGGGTGTGGGCAGAGCTCACCGGCCGCCCCCTCCCGGCCGAGCTGCACACGTTTGCGCCGGTGCGCGGTGCTGTGCACGAGGCGCCCTCCACCCCTGGCGACCTGCTCTTCCACATCCGCTCGAACCGCCGAGACCTCTGCTTCGAGTTCGAGCGTCTCCTGCTCGAAGAGCTCGGTTCAGCGGTGACCGTGGTGGATGAGACCGAGGGCTTCCGGTACTTCGATGTCCGGGACCTCCTCGGATTCGTGGACGGCACCGCGAACCCGGTCGGTCCCGACCTTCCCGATTCGACGCTCATCGGGGAGGAAGACCCGGCGGGGATCGGCGGCAGCTACGTCGTGGTGCAGAAGTACACGCACCCGCTGGACAAGTGGAATGCACTGACGACCGAGCAGCAGGAGGCCATCATCGGCCGCCGAAAGTCCGATGGCGTCGAACTCGACGATGCGGAGTCAGGTCAGAAGGCACACAAGACGCTGGCGACCATCGTCGACGACGAGGGCGTCGAGCACGACATCCTCCGCGACAACATGCCGTTCGGTAGCCCGGCAACCGAGATGGGCACCTACTTCATCGGCTACTCACGTCGCCTCTCCGTCATCGAGAAAATGCTCGAGCGGATGTTCATCGGCGACCCACCAGGACTGCACGACCGGTTGCTGGACTTCTCCACGCCCATCACCGGCTCCGCGTTCTTCGTACCGCCGGCCGACGTGCTCGAAGAGCTGGAGGACGTGACCTCCACGCCCTGAGATTCGTCAACTGTCGGAGCCGCCCGCGCCGCCCCAACGTAGCGTGGACGTATGTCGCAGAACGTCGCCGACCTCTTCATCTCCACCCTCGTCCGAGCCGGGGTCACTCGTGTATGGGGCCTTCCCGGGGACTCGCTGAATGGCTTCACGGATGCGCTGAGGCGTTCCGGGGAACTGGAGTGGATGCACGTCCGCCACGAGGAGGCTGCTGCGTTCGCCGCCGCCGGTGAAGCGCACGTCACCGGTGAGCTCGCGGTCGTCGCAGGCAGCTGCGGACCCGGCAACCTGCACTTCATCAACGGGCTGTTCGACGCGCAGCGAAGCCGAGTGCCGGTGTTGGCCATCGCCTCCCACATCCCGAGTCCGGAGATCGGCAGCTCCTACTTCCAGGAGACCCACCCGCAGGAGCTTTTCCGCGAGTGCAGCGACTACGTCGAACTGGTCAGCGATCCCGCACAGCTCCCGTGGGTCCTCGAGACCGCGATGCGCACCGCAGTTGAGAAGAGGGGCGTGGCAGTCGTCGTCGTCCCGGGCGACATCTTCCACCGCGATGCGCCCATCCGCCGTCCCTCCGCACCGATTCGTGCCACGACGCCCCGCATCCTGCCTGGCGAGGAGGAGCTCGCACGGGCCGCGGAGACGCTGAACACCGTGAAGAACGTCACGATCCTCGCCGGCGCCGGTGTGGAAGGCTCGCACGCCGAGGTGCTCGCGCTGGCGGGGAAGGTGAAGGCTCCGATCGTTCACGCGTTCCGCGGCAAGGAGCACATCGAGTACGACAACCCGTTCGACGTCGGAATGACCGGGCTGCTCGGCTTCGCCTCCGGGTACCGCGCGATGGAGCGGTGCGATGTCCTTCTCATTCTCGGGTCGGACTTCCCGTACCGCGAGTTCTACCCGGAGAAGGCGACCATCATCCAGGTCGACATCCGCGGAGAACAGCTCGGGCGTCGGACGCCCGTCGATGTCGGACTCGTCGGTGACGTCGGGGAGACCGCACGCGCTCTCGTTCCGCTGATTCGCGACGGCCGCTCCGACGACCACCTGAACGACAGCCTCAAGCACTACCGCTCCACGCGGAAGGAGCTCGACGAGCTGGCGAACGACGACGGCAAGGAACCCATCCACCCGCAGTACCTCGCCAAGCTGATCGACGACCTCGCCGACGAGGATGCCATCTTCACCGCCGACGTCGGCTCACCGGTCATGTGGGCCGCCCGCTACCTCAAGATGACACCCGAGCGCCGACTCATCGGATCGTTCAGCCACGGCTCGATGGCGAACGCCGTACCGCAGGCCCTCGGCGCCCGCGCCGCCGCGCCTCACCGTCAGGTGGTCGCCCTGGCCGGCGACGGCGGGCTTTCGATGCTCATGGGAGAGCTGATCTCCATCCGGCAGAACGACCTGGCCGTCAAGATCGTCGTCTTCAACAACTCCTCCCTGAACTTCGTGGAGTTGGAGATGAAGGCCGCAGGCACCGTGAACTTCGGCACGGACCTGGCACAGACCGACTTCGCCGCCATAGCCCAGGCATCGGGCATCGCCGGGTACCGAGTTGAGAAGGCGAGCGAGCTGGCTCAGACGCTGGAGCGCGCGTTCGACGAGCCTGGCTCCGCGCTCATCGACGTCGTCGTCGCTCGACAGGAGCTCAGCATCCCGCCGTCCATCACCGCGGCGCAGGCGAAGGGATTCGCGCTCTATGCGCTTCGAACGGTGTTCTCCGGCCGCGGCGACGAGCTACTCGATCTGGCGGACACGAACGTGTGGCGGCGCCTCTTCCACTGAGCCGGTGGCGCCTGGAGTTCGAATTGCGGCGGTGTCCAACTGGTTCCCGGCGCTCGTGCGCCTGTTACGGCGCCCGGCCAGCATAACAGCACGGTCCGGATAGGCTGGCTCCGTGCTGCTGAGTGACCGCGACATCCGGCTCGAGATCGACGCGGGGCGCCTCGCGCTCGACCCGTGGGACCCCGCGATGGTGCAGCCCTCGAGTGTCGATGTGAGGCTCGACCGGTACTTCCGGCTGTTCGACAACCACAAGTACCCGTTCATCGATCCGGCCGAGGACCAGCCCGAGCTGACGCGCCTCATCGAGGTCGACCCCGAGGAGCCGTTCATCCTCCACCCGGGCGAGTTCGCGCTCGGTTCGACCTTCGAGCAGATCACTCTCCCCGACGACATCGCGGCTCGCCTCGAAGGCAAGTCGTCGCTCGGCCGCCTGGGCCTGCTGACCCACTCGACCGCGGGCTTCATCGACCCCGGATTCTCGGGCCACGTCACGCTCGAGCTCTCCAACGTCGCGACGCTGCCCATCAAGCTCTGGCCGGGCATGAAGATCGGACAGGTCTGCTACTTCCGCCTCACCTCGCCCGCCGAGAGCCCTTACGGCTCAGGGCCGTACGGCAACAGGTATCAGGGGCAGCGCGGGCCCACCGCATCCCGTTCCTTCCAGAACTTCCACCGCAGCGACGTGGGCGCGACGGATGCCGGGAGCCGCGGCGCCTGAAACCCTCAGGGTGCCGGCTCGACGATCTCCGGCTCGCGCGCGTAGACGTGCACCTGCTCGCCATCGAGCACGAACTGCAGCGCCGTGCCTTCGGCGAAGCGTTCGCGCAGCTCCGACGGTGCCTGTCTTCCGACCACCAACGCCGCCTGCGCGGGGAACGAGCCCGCGCCGCACGAACCGCCGAGATAGGACGGGTTGTCGCCCACTCCGCTGAAGACGATCAGGCAGGGCACCTCCCCCTGGGTGCCGTCGCCCGTCACCTGAGGCTGCGACAGCACCGACAGGCCGTAGAACGACTCGAAGGCGAGCGAGTCCTCCGTCGGGCCGCCCCAGACCTCCTCGGGCCAATCGGCGTCGGGATCCACGCCGAGCACGCCGACCCGGCCCGCCTCCATGCTCTGCACGAGCACCGTGAGCCCGGCGCCGACGAGCACCGCGGCGACGACAGAGGCTGCCCACAGGACGGGGATGCGCCGCCACCACGGGCGGACGGCCGCCGCCTCAGGGGTCTTCGTGGCGTCGGGATCGACGACGTCGTCACCGGCGTCGCTTGCCGAGTCGGCAGCCGGGCCCACGCGCCAGGAGACTCCCGCCGACGCGCCAGCGGCGACATGAGCGGGCGTGGGGACCGCTGCGCCCGCGCGGTCGTCCGCGCTCGGAGCGTTCGCGGGGGAGGGGGAGCCGTGCTCGTCGCGATCCGGGGCGATCGGGTCCGCCGAGGCCGCGACATCCGTCTCCTCCGATGCGGGCGGGGCGAGCCCCGGCCGTTCCGCGCCCTCCTCGTCGCCCTCGAACGCAGACCTGCGCGGGGCTCCGCCATTGGTCGAGAGACGCGCGCTCGCCGCGATGCTCGCGGCGCTCGCGGCGGCGGCCTGCTCCTCCAGCTCGCTCAGCCTGGCCAGAGCCGCCGGGTCGTCGTGGATGTCGGCGTCGCGTCCGTACGCGCGCTCGCGGAGCTCGGCGAGCTCGTCACGCGAGGAGTCGGTCGGCGTTGACATCGAGGCCATCCTTCCCCATCGCGCCCGGCCCGCTAGCTTCCGACGACGAGGGCGAGCGACGTGTCGCCGCAGGCGAGCACCGACGTGCCGCCGGGCAGGCGGACGGGAACCGGCGACAGCGCCCGCACGGCGGCGGTGAGGTCGTCATCGCGCAGCATCGAGCCCGGCTCGCGGCGCGCGTCGGTCGAGGTCACGACCCGACCCGAGGCGTTGACGAGGGTCGCAGGCGTCTCGCCCGCGCGCAGCACAGGAAGGAGCACGCGTTCGAGCCGGTCGACCAGGGCATCCGCGCCGACGACGCCGATCATCGCACCGTCGCGCACCACGGGCGTGGTGATCGTGACGGTGTAGTCGTCGGTGCACACGTAGTCGACGTACGGGCCGGTGAGGTGCCGGGTGCCGGTCGCCTGCGGAACACGCCACCACTCCAGTGCGGTGTAGTCGCGGAACTGCTCGTGGGTCGGGTCGTCGATCGTGGCCAGCCGGCGCACCCCGTGGGTCGAGCCGGTGGTTCCGAGCCACCAGGCGAGGTGCCATTCGGCGTCCGTCAGCGCGCCCGGCGCCGCCACGAAACCCGCGCCGGTGAGCAGCGTCTCTCCCGAGACGGCCGGCACCGCGAATGCCTCGACGAGCGGATCGATCGCCTGCGTCGTCAGCGCGGGGGCGGGCGCGAGCTGCTCCTCGAGCAGATCGCGCCATCCGTCGATCATGGCGAAGATGCCGTCGATGGTCGCGGCGACGCTGATCGCCACATCGGCCGGAGACCTCGTCGCGATGGTGGTCATGGGACGTCCTTCGGGTCGGATGCCGCGTCCTCGGTGCGCGCGTCGATGCGCGCTCGCTCGTCGATGAGCCATTCGAAGGCGCTGTTGATATGTGTGATCGTCTCCGCGCGGGCCTCGTCGGGTGCGACGTCGCGGATGGCGTCGATGACCCGCAAACGGGCGATGGCGCTGCGGTCACGGTACTCCTGCTCCCGCAGGCACATCCAGAGGAGGGAGCCCGCCTCTCCCTGCAGGCGCATCTCCTCGTGCACGAGGCGCGGCGACTGGCTCACCGCCGCGACCTCGAGCTGGAACCGGCTCACGGCTCGCCGCGCGCCGCCGGCCGTCGTGAGATCAGCGGCGTCGGCGATCCGCTCGAGCGTCTCGACATCGTCGTCGCTCGCGCGGCCTGCGGCGGTCTCGGCCGCCGTGCCGGCTATCGCCGAGGTGTGCAGGGCGAAGTCGCGCAGCTCGATTCGACTGAGCTCGCGCAGCCGCCTCTCCAGGAGACGGGTCGCGGCGTCGCGGTCGAATGTGACGAAGCTGCCGCCGTCGCGGCCGCGCCGCGTCTTGACGAGCCCTTTGTCGCGCAGCACCTCCAGCGCCTCGCGCGCGGTGACGAGGGCCACCCCGAGGCTGCGTGACAGGTCGGCTTCTGTGGGCAGCCGTTCGCCGTCGTGGAGGACGCCGGTCACGATCGCATCGGTGAGCCGCTTCTCGACGAGCTCGGCCCTGCCGGTGCCGTCGAGGGGGGCGAAGACGACGGCGCGGGCGGCGTCGACTCTTCCCGTCGCGTGCGGCATCAGGCTCCCGTGTGGACGGCGGAAGAACTCGTCCTCCGCAACTGTGACCCGACCGTAACACGGCCACTCCTCTTTTGACATATGGATCCATATGATTTAGTTGCATCGACATCGAGGGAGACGTCCATGACCGCGCAGCAGCCCGCCATCCGGCTGACCGGCCTCACGAAGGAGTTCGGGGCCGTCACCGCCGTCGACCACGTCGACCTCGAGATCGCCGCCGGCGAGTTCTTCTCGATGCTGGGGCCCTCGGGATCGGGCAAGACCACCGTGCTGCGGCTGATCGCCGGCTTCGAGCAGCCGACCGACGGCACGATCCAGCTGTTCGGACAGGACGTCACGAAGAAGGCGCCCTTCGACCGCGACGTGAACACCGTCTTCCAGGACTACGCGCTGTTCCCGCACATGACGGTTCTCGACAACGTCGCCTACGGGCTCCGCGTCCGGGGGATGGGGCGTGCGAAGCGCCGCGACCTGGCGATGACGGCGCTCGCCGCGGTGCGCCTCGACCAGCTGGCCGCGCGCAAGCCGTCGCAGCTCTCGGGCGGTCAGCGCCAGCGGGTCGCGCTCGCCCGCGCCACCGTCGTGCAGCCGAAGGTGCTGCTGCTCGACGAACCGCTCGGCGCGCTCGACCTCAAGCTCCGCGAGCAGATGCAGGTCGAGCTCAAGCAGATCCAGCGCGACCTCGGCATCACCTTCATCTTCGTCACGCACGATCAGGAGGAGGCGCTGACGCTCTCCGACCGGATCGCGGTCTTCCACGACGGCAGGATCATCCAGCTCGGCACTCCGCAGGATCTGTACGAGCGTCCGGCGTCGCGCTTCGTGGCGGACTTCGTGGGCACATCCAACCTGTTCGACCACGAGCGGTCCGCGGCCCTCATCGGGCGAGAGGGCGAGCATTCCATCCGCCCCGAGAAGCTCACGCTGGCTTCGTCGGCCGCCTCGGCGCCGGGAGAGCACTCGGCCGAGGGGACCGTGGTCGAGTCGATCTACGTGGGAAGCGGCATCCGTCGCGTCATCGACCTGGATGCCGGCATGCGGGTGACCGTGCTCGAACGCAACGACCGCACCCGCCTGGCGGACGACGATCGCGGAAACCGTGTGCACGTCACGTGGCACGACGAGGACGTCGTCTCCCTGATCCCGCCGGGCACGTGAGACCCGGCCCCGAGACCTGGGCGCCCGAGCCCCGGAACACAGCAGCACAGCACCCGAGAGGAAACACCATGATGCGCACATCACGCGGAGCGCGGTTCGCCGCGACCGCCCTGGCGGTCGGGTCGATCGCCGTCCTGGCCGGCTGCGGCACGTCCAGCGGCAGCAGCTCGCCGACGGAAGCCGTCGACGAGCTCGGAGACTACGAAGACGAAGTCTCGATCATCGCGTGGGCCGGCTATGTCGAGGACGGCAGCAACGACCCCGACTACGACTGGGTCTCGGGGTTCGAGGAGAAGACCGGCTGTCAGGTCACGTCCAAGACGTTCAACACCTCGGACGAGGCCGTCACCCTGATGAAGACCGGCGACTACGACGTCGTCTCGGCCTCGGGCGACGCCTCGCTCCGCCTCGTCGCGGCGGGTGACGTGCAGCCGGTGAACGTGGACCTCATCCCGAGCTACGAGGGCATCTACGACTTCCTCAAGGACCAGCCGTGGAACACCGTCGACGGCGAGCACTACGGCGTGCCCCACGGCTACGGCGCCAACCTGCTCCTGTACAACACGGATGTCGTGACGCCGGCGCCCACCTCGTGGGACGTCGTCTTCGACGACGCGGCGGACTACTCGGGCAAGATCACGGCGTACGACAACCCGATCTACATCGCGGACGCCGCCGTCTACCTGATGGCCCACCAGCCCGACCTGGGGATCGAGAATCCCTACGCGCTGGACGAGACGCAGTTCCAGGCGGCCGTCGACCTGCTCAAGGAGCAGCGCCAGCATGTCGGCGAGTACTGGTCCGACTACCTGAAGGAGATCCAGGCGTTCGAGACCGGCGACTCCGTCGCGGGCACGACGTGGCAGGTCATCCAGAACGTCCTCGCCGGCGAGGGCGCGACCACCGACGTCGTGCTGCCCGACGAGGGGGCCACCGGCTGGTCGGACACGTGGATGATCTCCTCCACGACGAAGCACCCGAACTGCTCGTACGCGTGGCTCGACTGGATCGCGAGCCCGGAGGTCAACGGCGTGGCCACCTCGTACTTCGGCGAGGCGCCGTCGAACGACGCGGCCTGCGACTATCGCGAGGACTGCGAGGCGTACCACGCTGGTGACGCCGACTACGCATCGCAGATCTGGTACTGGACGACCCCGATCGCCGAGTGCCTCGACGGTCGCACCGACGTCGAGTGCATGGATTACTCGGCCTGGACCGAGGCCTGGTCCGAGATCAAGGGCTGATCCCTTCGCAGCACGCCGGGGGTGGACGGATGCCGCCGCCCCCGGCATCGACCGACCCCGAACCCGGAGGCACTCGATGACCGACACCGCGACTGCTCCGCCGCCGGCCCGCACGGTGCCGGCGCCCCGCGTGACGCCCGCGCGACGCTCTTCGGCGTGGCTGAGCGCGCATCCGCGGTTCCGGCTGGCGTTCCTCCTGACGGCACCGCTGTTCTGGCTGGTCGTCGTGTACATCGTGGCGCTCGCCCTGCTGCTGGTGACGGCGTTCTGGCAGGTGGACTCCTTCACCGGCGAGATCATCACGGAGTGGACGCTCGACAACATCGTCACCGTCGTCACCGGCTCGCTCTACCAGACGGTGACCCTGCGCACGGTGGGCATCGCGCTGCTGGTGACCGTGATCGACGTCGTGGTCGCGCTCCCGATCGCGTTCTACATGGCGAAGGTCGCGTCGCCGCGCGCGCAGCGGCTGCTCGTGATCGCGGTGCTGATGCCGCTGTGGGCGAGCTATCTCGTCAAGGCGTACGCCTGGCGAGCCGTGCTGTCGCAGGAGGGGATCCTGGAGTGGATCCTCGCCCCGTTCGGCCTGCACACTCCGGGGTATGGGCTCACCGCGACGGTCATCACGCTGTCGTACCTGTGGCTGCCGTACGTGATCCTGCCCATCTACGCAGGGCTGGAGCGCGTACCGGACTCGCTGCTCGAGGCATCCGCTGATCTCGGGGGCAAGTCCTGGCGCACGCTGGTCTCCGTCGTTCTGCCGCTGGCGTTCCCCGCGATCATCGCGGGCACGATCTTCGCCTTCTCGCTGTCGCTCGGCGACTACATCACCGTCAACATCGTGGGCGGCACCAACCAGATGCTCGGCAACCTCGTCTACACGAACGTCGGGGCGGCGAACAACCTGCCGCTCGCGGCGGCGATCGCGCTCATCCCGATCGTGATCATCTTCGGCTACCTCGCCCTGGTGCGCCGCACCGGCGCCCTGAACAACCTCTAGGAACCCGGCGATGCGACTCTCGCGACTCTCCCGCACGGTACTCGGCGTCGTCACTGTGCTGATCCTGCTGGTCGTCTATCTGCCGCTGTTCGTGGTCCTCGTCAACTCGTTCTCGACGTCGACATCGCTCAGCTGGCCACCACCCGGCTTCACGCTGGAGTGGTGGGGCAAGGCGTTCCAGAGCACGGGCGCACTCGAAGCGGTGGGCACGAGTGTGGTGATCGCGCTGGTCGCGACGGCGATCTCGCTCGTGCTCGGCACCCTCATCTCGCTCGCGCTGCAGCGGTTCGAGTTCTTCGGCCGTGACGCGATCTCGCTGCTGATCATCCTTCCGATCGCGCTGCCCGGCATCATCACGGGCATCGCGCTGAACAACTTCTTCCGCACCATCGTGGGGGTGCCGCTGTCGATCTGGACGGTGGTGATCGCGCACGCGACCTTCTGCATCGTGACCGTCTTCAACAACGTCATCGCGCGCCTCCGCCGCACCGGGACGAATCTCGAGGAGGCGTCGGCCGACCTCGGGGCCGGCATCTGGACGACGTTCCGCCTCGTGACCTTCCCGCAGCTGCGTTCGGCGCTTCTCGCCGGGGCGCTGCTCGCGTTCGCGCTGAGCTTCGACGAGATCATCGTCACGACGTTCACCGCGGGGTCCGGAGTGACCACGCTGCCGATCTACATCCTCAACAACATGTTCCGCCCGAACCAGGCGCCGGTCGTCTCGGTCATCGCCGTGGTCCTGGTGATCGTGTCGATCGTGCCCATCTACCTCGCGCAGCGGCTGTCGGGCTCGGAGCAGACCCGGCGCTGACCCTCGGGCGGGAAGATGTGCGGCGGGCGATCCCCAGATCGCCCGCCGCCAAGGTGAGCCCGCGTCCCCACGCGTAGTCCCACCCACGGCGACGGCCCGTGTCCCCACACAGGTTGCCGTGCCGATGGTTACTGCAATCTGCAGTATATGGTCGTTCCTGCGTCCGCGGGGCGACCTTCTGTTCCGCGACGCGACCCGACTGCCTACGGGAAGGAGCTCTGTCGTGCCCGAACGCGAACCCTCGATCACGGGATACCTCACGCTGGGTCTGCTGGCCGGGAGCGATTGGTCGGCGTACCAGCTCGCCGAGCAGCTCGGGCGTGGCGTCTCGGAGCTCTGGCCGTCCGCCGACCGCGGCCGGTACGCCGTGCTCAACCGCCTCCATGCCGACGGGTTCGTGGCGACCCGGCAGGAGCACACCGGCAAGCGCGCCCGCACGATCTACTCCATCACGCCGCAAGGGCGTGAGGCGCTCGCAGCGTGGCTGCGCACCCCGGTGCGTCCGCCGACCGTGGAGTTCGAGGGCATGGTGCGGGTGCTGCTCTCCGACCAGGGCTCCCTCGACGACCTCCGCGCGACCCTCGCCCGCACCCGGGAGCAGGCCCTGGAGTACCGCGAGATGTTCGCGCGCTACGCCTCCTTCATCAGCGAGACCGGCGGCACGTTCCCCGAGCGCAGGCATCTGTTCGCGCTCGCCAACACGTTCATGATCGGCCACTACGACCACGTCGTCTCGTGGACCGAGTGGGCCGAGCAGCAGATCGCCGACTGGCCCGACACGGTCGCGCCCGCCCGCACCCACGGCGGACAGGTGCGCGACATGCTGGCGCCGGGCCGTGAGGCGCTCGCCGGCGACCAGCGCACCGACTGGTGACGCGCCGCTCCTACGGTCGCTGCGCGTAGACGATCACGCGGTCGCCCTCGCGGACGAACTGCAGCGTGGTGCCCTCGGCGAACTCCTCGAGCAGGGCCGGCGGCGCCTGCGCCGTGACGGCGATCGTCGTCGACGAGGGGGCCGAACCGGTGGCGCACGATCCGGCCGAGAGGCCGAAGTTGACCGAGTCCGAGTCGTACACCCACAGGCACGTGCTGTTGGTGCCGTTGCCGAAGTCGCGGGCAGAGGCGATCGCGGTGAGGCCGAGGTACTCATCGAACGTCACGCCGTCCGGCGGCCGCGCGCCCCACATCTGCTCCGGCCAGAGCCCATCGGCGTCCTCGCCGAGGACAGCGACCTGCTCTCGACCCGACGGCAGCTGCACAGACGCCACCACAGCGCCGAGAAGCACCGCGAGCAGCAGCGATCCGCCCCACAGGAGCGGGCGGTGTCGCTCCCACCACGGGACCGTCACGACCGACACCGCGTCCGTCGGTTCGTCCTGCCCGGTCGTCGCAGGCGCGACCACGGTGACCAGAGGGATGTCAGCCTCTGTCGCACCGGCGGCTCGCGCTTCGAGCTCGCGCAGCCGGCTCAGCGCCTGCGGATCGTCGTCGATGTCGGCATCGGGTCCGTAGGCGCGCAGCCGCAGCGCCTGCAGCTCGCCCGCGGCGGCGTCGGTCAGGTCGTCGGACATCGGCGACATCATCGTCGATCGCGGCGTCCGGAAGCCGAACGGACGGGTGTCCGATCGGTGAACACCCTGCGGCGCCCCTCGGAAGTGCGCGCCGGCTCAGTGAGCGGTGCTCACCCCGACGAGATCGTGAACGAGCACGGCCGCCGCCCGGGCACCCTGGCCCGCGGCGACGATGAGCTGCTGCGGACCCGGGGAGGCGGCATCCCCCGCCGCATACAGCCCGGGCACCGACGTGCGTCCGGAGCGATCGGTCACCAGGTTGCCGGACCCGTCGCGCTCGAGGTCGATTCCTCCCACGAAGTCGAGCGCCGGGTGCCACTGCGGGCGAACGAACCCGCCGTCGATCTCGACGCGCGCGCCGTCGGCGAGGCGTACGGCCGTCACCGTGCCGCGGTCGCCTTCGAGGTCGTCGATCACCCGTCGTTCGACGACGATCCCGGATGCTGCGAGCTCGGCCTCTTCGACCGTGTCCACGGCATCGGTGCCATTGGTGAAGACCGTGAGCCGGTCGGTCCAGCGGGCGATGAGCCGGGCCCGCGCGGCGAGGTCGCGGGTCTCGCCGATGAGGGCGAGCGGCCGGTCCTGGAGTTCCCATGCGTCGCATGCGGCGCAGCTGAAGAGGGTCATTCCGTAGAAGGCGCGCAGGCTGGGAATGGCCGGGAGCGTCTCGCGCAGCCCTGTCGCGACGAGCACGGAGCGCGCGGCGACCGCGGGCGGGATACCGGCGCCCCTGCCCTGGAGCGCCGCGAGGAAGCGGAGTCCCTCGCCGCAGTCCCGCTCCTGCAGCGCGGTCACGACGGTGCGGTCGAACACCTGCACATCGGGGTAGGCGGCGAGCTCGGCGCGTGCGAGCTTGCGCAGCTCGAGCGGCGGAACCCCGTCGCGCGTGAGGAAGCCGTGCGAACGCAGGGTCGCGGCGTTGCGCGGACGACCGGCGTCGACGAGGACGACGGACGCGCGGGCGCGTCCGAGGTTGAGCGCGGCCGACAGCCCGGCGGGGCCGCCGCCGACGATGACGACGTCGACCTCGGTCGAGGGCGCGGCGGGGCGGGCGTCGCGGTCGGGGCGAGCGCTTTCAGTCATGGCCGTCTCCTTGGGGAGGAAGCGCCGCGATGACGGGGTGGTCCTTCGCGATGACGCCGGTCTTGGCCGCACCGCCGGGCGACCCGATGTCGTCGAAGAACTCGACGTTCGCGGTGTAGTAGTCCTGCCATTCCTCCGGCAGGTCGTCCTCGTAGTAGATCGCCTCGACCGGGCACACCGGCTCGCAGGCGCCGCAGTCCACGCACTCGTCGGGGTGGATGTACAGCGACCGCTCACCCTCGTAGATGCAGTCCACCGGGCACTCGTCGATGCAGGCGCGGTCCTTCACATCGACGCACGGCAGGGCGATCACGTAGGTCACGGGACGAGCGCTCCTCGCGAGATCGCGACCTGCTCGTCGCGGGGCACGACCTTGACACGCTCGCGCGTGTGAAGGTGGTTCGCACCCAGCTCGCGCTCGTGCGCGTCGAGGGCCAGCCAGCCGTCCCATGTCGTGTAGGCGACCTCGCGCTCCTCGAGCACGTCGAGCACGTCTGCGTCCACGGTCGGGGCCGACAGGCGTCCATCCCGGACGTCCGAGACGAGGTGCGCGATGGTCTCCATCGCGTCGGACTTCGTGTGGCCGATGAGGCCGACGGGCCCGCGCTTGATCCAGCCCGTGGCGTAGAGCCCGGCGATCACGGGAGCCTCCGTGTCACCCGTCACCGCAGCATCCTTCACGCGTCCCTCGACGTTCGAGACGACGCCGGCCTTCTCGTCGAACGGCGCGTCGATGACCGGAGTGCCGTAGTACCCGACGGCCCGGTAGACCTGCTGCACCGCGATCTCGCGGAACTCGCCGGTACCGCGCACCGCGCTGCCCTCGCCGGTGGGCTCGGTGCGCTCGAAGCGGACGGCTTCGACCCTGCCGTGGCCGAGCACCTCGACGGGCGAGTGGTAGAAGTGCAGGTGCAGGCGGCGGCTGGCCCCGGTCGACTCGCGTGTGCGCCAGCTCTGCAGGATGCGGAGCATGACCTTCAGCTGGTTGTTCGCCGGCACGATGCCCTCGAGGTGGGCGAAGTCCTCGTCGTGCACCACGATGTCGACGTTCGGCACCTCGCCGAGCTCGCGCAGCTCGATGGGCGTGAACTTGATGTCGGCGGGGCCGCGGCGGCCGAACACGTGCACGTCGGTGACGGCCGAGGCTTCGAGTCCGGCGAGCACGTTGTCGGCGATCTCGGTCGAGCGGAGGTCCACGGCGTGCTTGGCGAGCATACGGGCGACGTCGAGTGCGACGTTGCCGTTGCCGATGACCGCGACCTCGCGCTGGTCGAGCGTCCACTCGGTGGGCACGTCCGGGTGGCCGTCGAACCACGCCACGAAGTCGGCCGCGCCGTAGGAGCCCTCGAGATCGATGCCGGGGATGTCGAGCGCGGCGTCGCGGATCGCGCCGGTGGCGAGGATCACGGCGTCGTAGCGCTCCTGCAGCTCGTCGATCGAGATGTCACGGCCGACCTCGACGTTGCCGATGAAGCGCGTGGTGCCGGCATCCAGCATCTCGTGCAGCGAGTTGACGATGCCCTTGATTCGGGGGTGGTCGGGCGCGACGCCGTAGCGGATCAGTCCGTAGGGTGCCGGGAGCGACTCGAACAGGTCGATGGCGACGGTTCCGCCCGCCTCGACGACCGAGTTGGTGAGGATGTTGCCCGCGTAGATGCCGGCGGGACCGGCGCCGACGATCGCGACGCGGAGGTTCTGGAGGCTCGAGGAAGTCACTGCGTGGGGGCCTTTCGGAGGCGCTCGGGTGCGAGCGGGTCGTACTGGGAGAGATCGAGGGTCGCGAGCTCGGCGGGCGCGTAGGGGCTGAGCCGGACGACGTCGCCGACGACCACGACGGCGGGCGAACGGATGCCTCGTTCCGCGGCCTGGTGCGCGATGGTCGCGAGCGTGCCCACGGTGACCCGCTGGCGTGGCCCGTAGCCGTCCTCCACGACGGCGACGGGGCAGTCCGCACCGCGGTGACCGCGGGCCAGTGTGATCGCGGAGTTCGCCAGTGTGCCGATGCCCATGAGCAGCACGACCGTGTGGTCGCGGCCGCCGCCGAGGGCTTGGATCTGGTCGTGGGCGGTGGCGACGGTGAAGGCCGTCGCGACGCCGCGATGGGTCAGGGGGATGCCGGCGATCGCGGGCACCGAGATGGCGCTGGTGATGCCGGGCACCACCTCGACGGGCACGCCGGCCTCCTGGCAGGCGTGGAGCTCCTCGCCGCCGCGGCCGAAGACGTACGGGTCGCCGCCCTTGAGGCGGACGACGGTCTTGCCCTCCTGGCCGAGGTGCACGAGCAGCGCGTTGATGGCGTCCTGCGGCACGGCGTGGTGGCCGGGGCGCTTGCCCACGTCGACCACCTCGGCGCGCAGCTCGATCCCGTCGGCCTCCAGACCGTCGAGCACCGCGCGCGCGCCGAGCCGATCGGCGACGATGACGTCCGCCGCCTCGAGGGCGCGGAGGCCCTTCACGGTGAGCAGGCCCGCATCGCCCGGTCCGGCTCCGACGAGCCAGACCTTGCCGACCGCGGTCATCGCGAACCTCCCGAGATGAGCAGGCCCCGGCGCTTCAGCATCCGTCGCTCCAGCGGTCCGAAGAAGACGAGCTCGATGAGGATGCCGATGGCGAGGATGAGGATGATCGTCGCCAGCACGCCGGCGAGGTCCGCCAGCTCGCGCGACTGCTGCAGCATCGAGCCGAGGCCGAAGCCGATCGAGCCGCCGGTCGCGATGATCTCCGCTGCCATGAGCGAGCGCCACGAGAAGGCCCAGCCCTGCTTCAGGCCCGCGAGGTATCCCGGCAGTGCGGCGGGGAGGATCACCGACGTGGCCAGCTGCCACCGTGAGGCGCCCAGTACCGTGCCGACGCGGCGGAGCTGCGGCGGCACTTGGTCGATGCCGGCGATGAGGCCGTTGACGATCGACGGGATGGCGCCCATGAGGATGACGAAGTAGACGGTGGCGTCCGACAGGCCGAACCAGATGATGGCGGCAGGCACCCACGCGACGGACGGGAGGACCTGCAGACCCGAGATGATCGGCCCCACGGCGCGCCGGATCGGGCGCACCTCTGCCAGCAGCAGGCCGAGGGGCGTTCCGACGACGATCGCGATGAGAAAGCCGACGACGCCGCGCTCGAGGCTCGTCGCGACGGCCTCCTGCAGGCGGCCGGTCTCCCACGCGAGGCCGAGCGCGTTCCAGACATCGGCGGGGCTGGGCACCTTGTCGGGCCGAGGCTCAGCGATCACGACGTACAGCTGCCACGCCACGATCAGGAGGATCACGAAGACCACGGGAGGCACGACGCTCTGGGCGAAGCGGCGCCAGCGGCTGGGACCGCGCTCGGCGTCGGTCTGCAGCCGGTCGAGCCCCGTCGAGAGGCTGCGGAGGTCGTCGGGCAGCACCGATTTCGCGTCGATCGTGTCGCGAGCGATGGTCGCGGTGGTGTCATGCGGCATTTCGGCGGATCTCCTTGCGCAGCTGCTCGGTGATCTCCACCGAGAGGGCGGCGACCTCGGGGGACTCGATACGACGGCCCGTGGTCTTCGCGATCTGCCACTGCTGCACGATGCGACCCGGGCGACTGCCCATCAGCACCACGCGCTGACCGAGGCGGGCGGCCTCGCGGACGTTGTGGGTCACGAACACGATGGTGCGTCCGGTGGCACGCCACACGCGCTCGAGCTCCTCGTGGAGGAGGTCGCGGGTGATGGCGTCGAGCGCTGCGAACGGCTCGTCCATCAGGAGGACGGGCCTGTCCTGAGCGAGCGCGCGGGCGAGGGCGACGCGCTGCCGCATGCCGCCCGAGAGTTCGTGAGGACGCTTCTCCGCGGCATCCGCCAGATTCACGGCATCCAGCAGTGACAGCGCTTTCTCGCGACGCTCCCCCCGCGGGACGCCGCGCAGACGCAGGGCGAGCTCGACGTTGCGGCGGGCCGTGAGCCACGGCATGAGTGCCGACTCCTGGAACATCACCGCCGAGCCCTCGTCGGGAGTCTCGATGCGGCCCGCGGTGGGCCGGTCGAGGCCCGCGATGAGGTTGAGCAGAGTCGACTTGCCACATCCCGACGCGCCCAGGAGGCACACGAATTCGCCCGGCGCGATGTCGAGCGACACGTCCTCGAGCACGACCGGCCCGGCGCCGAAGCGCTTGGAGACGCCGTCGACGCGCACCGCGGGTGGGGGTGCGGGCGCCGCGACGGGCACCGGCGTCACGCTGTCGAAGCTCGGCGCGAGCGGCTTGGTCGTGCCCGCCGGAGCGGGCGCGCCCGCCTCCGGGCCCGCGTGTGCGGACCCGGAGGCGGAGGCGGGAGCGGTGCTCATGTTCAGTCCTCGCCGAGTCCTGCTGCCGAGATGGGCTCTTCGCCCTCGGCTTCGAGCTGCTTGTTGAGCAGGCGAAGATCGAACAGGCCCTCGATCGAGCCGTCCTTCTGGGTGCCTGCCTGGATGCCGTTGTCGACGAGCGTCTCGAACGTGTCGGCGTGCGGGTCGACCGAGAACGTCACGTGCTCGAGCGCGCGCTGGATGACGGCGTCCGCGAGCGGCTTGCCGGTCTCCTTCTCGATCGCGTCGTTGATCACGGCCGGTGCCTCGTCGGCGTTGTCGGCGATCCACTGCACGGCGGCCTCGTGGCCCTTCAGCAGGTCGGCGACGACATCCGGGTGCTCGTCGAGGAACTCCTTGCGCACCAGCAGCACGGTGGTGGGGAACTCGCCGTCCTCCCAGAGGTCGGCCTCGTCCTGCAGCACGTGGGCGCCCGCGTCGATGACCAGCCGCGACACCCACGGCTCGGGCAGCCAGGCGCCGTCGAGCTGACCGTCCTGGAACAGCGTCAGCGTCTGTGCGTTCTCGGTCGGCGTGATCTGCACGTCGCCGCCACCCGACGTGTCGGTCTCGAAGCCCTGGTCCGCCAGCCACACCCGGGCCGCGACGTCCTGCGTGTTGCCCAGCTGCGGCGTCGCGATCGTGGTGCCCTCCAGGTCGGCGGGGTCGTCGATGCCGTCACGCACCACCAGCGCCGCACCGCCGGTGGCGGCACCGGCGATGATGCGCGCGGACTGCCCGCCGGACTGGATGAAGGTGTTGATCGACGGGTTCGGGCCGATGTAGGTCGCGTCGATCGCGCCGGCGGTGAGCGCCTCGATGGCGGCGGGGCCGGCGTTGAAGACCTGCGTCGTGATGGTGACGTCGTCGCCGACGGCGTCCTGGAAGAGGCCCTCCTCCAGCCCCACGAGCGCGGGCGCGTGCGTCACGTTGGCGAAGTAGCCCAGCCGCAGCTCGTCGACCGAGGGCCCGGCGTCACCGGCCGAGGTCTCGCTCGGCGACGCCGCGGCGGAGGCGCAGCCGGCCATCATCGCCGCCACGAGTCCCAGGGTTGTGAGTGCTGTCGCAGTGCGGATTTTGTTCACGGTGTCGCCTCCTTAGATTCGGTGTTGCTCAGTGGTGGGGTTGTGCGCGCCGGATCAGTCGCGCACGATGCCGGCGGCGAGCGTTGCGCCGTCGGACGGATGGATCACGAGGAACGAGCCCCCGTGGCGGCTGGCGGCGTACGGCTCGAGCGGCAGGTCGGCCGCCAGCCGCAGCCGCACGCGGCCGATGTCATTGGTCTCGAGCGTCTGCGCCGGCTCGTGCGTGAGCGCGTCGAGGTCGTAGCGCGACTCGATCTGCGCGACGATGGCCTGCACGGTCGCGGTGCCGTGCTTGACGAGGACACGGATGCCGGGGGTCAGCGCCCGCGCGTCGAGCTGGAACAGTTCGGCATCGAACTCGCGGCGACCCGTCGGAAGCGTGCCGGCGGCGACGACGAGCGCGCCCCGCGCGGTGTCGATGTCGCGGTCGAACTCGAGCGAGACGGACTGCGGAGCCGTGGCCTCCTCGACCTCGGCGCCCGCGGCACGGATGCCGGTGACCGTGGTCGCCGAGCCGCCGGGGAAGATCTCGACGCGGTCGCCCACGCGCACGATGCCGCTCGAGATACGGCCTGCGACGGCGCGGTAGTCGCGCAGGCGCTCCGCCTCGGCGGGGTCGATGCCCGGGGCGAGGCCGCCCTGCGGGCGCAGCACGAGCTGGACCGGCAGACGCAGCGGCTCGAGCTCGCGCTCGGCGTCATCGGCGGCGGGAAGCGTCTCGAGCAGCTCGAGCAGCGCCGGGCCCTCGTACCAGGGCGTGCGCTCGGAGCGGTCGACGATGTTGTCGCCCTCGAGGGCCGACACCGGGATGACGTGCAGGTCCTCGATGCCGAGCTCGGTCGCCACGGCCTCGGCCTGGGCGGCGACCTCGGTGAACGTCTCCTGCGAGAAGCCGACCAGGTCGATCTTGTTGACGGCCACGATCACGTGAGGCACCCGCAGCAGCGCCACCACGGCGAGGTGCCGCTTCGTCTGCTCGAGCACGCCCTTGCGTCCGTCGACGAGCACGATCACGGCGTCGGCCGTCGTCGCGCCGGTGACCATGTTGCGGGTGTACTGCACGTGCCCGGGGCAGTCGGCGAGGATGAACGATCGGGTGCCCGTGGAGAAGTAGCGGTACGCGACGTCGATCGTGATTCCCTGCTCGCGCTCGGCGCGCAGGCCGTCGGTGAGCAGGGCGAAGTCGAAAGCGCCATGCGCGAAGCCGCGGTCGGCCGACGTGCGGGCGACCTGCTCCAGCTGGTCGGCGAGGATCGCCTTCGAGTCGTGCAGCAGGCGGCCGACGAGCGTCGACTTGCCGTCGTCGACCGAGCCCGCCGTGGCGAATCGGAACAGCGTGGGCTGGGCGGTGAGAGTCGCGGTCATCAGAAGTACCCGTCCTTCTTGCGGTCCTCCATGGCCGCCTCGCTGAGACGGTCGTCGGCGCGCGTCGCACCGCGTTCGGTGATGGTGGAGACGGCGACCTCGGCGACGATCGCGGCGAGGTCCGCGGCATCCGATTCCACTGCTCCGGTGCAGCTCATGTCGCCGACCGTGCGGTAGCGCACCGTACGGCGTTCGACCGTCTCGCTCGCGCGCGGCGGCGAGAACGGGCCGACGGGTCGCCACATGCCGTCGCGGGCGTACACGTCGCGCTCGTGCGCGAAGTACAGCGGCGGCAGCGCGATGCCCTCGCGCTCGATGTAGCGCCAGACGTCCAGCTCGGTCCAGTTCGAGATCGGGAACGCGCGCACGTGCTGGCCGGGGGTGTGGCGGCCGTTGTACAGGCTCCAGAGCTCGGGGCGCTGGTTGCGCGGGTCCCACTGGCCGAACTCGTCGCGCAGCGAGATGATGCGCTCCTTGGCTCGCGCCTTGTCCTCGTCGCGACGCGCTCCGCCGAAGACGGCGTCGTGGCGGCCGGCGGCGATCGCGTCCAGCAGCGGCAGCGTCTGCAGCGGGTTGCGGGTGCCGTCGGCACGTTCCTGCAGGCGGCCGTCGTCGATGTAGTCCTGCACCTTCGCGACTTCGAGACGGATGCCGAGTCGCTCGACGGTCTCGTCGCGGAAGGCGATGACCTCGGGGAAGTTGTGGCCGGTGTCGACGTGCAGCACCGGGAACGGCACCTTGCCGGGCGCGAACGCCTTGGTGGCGAGGTGGAGCACGACGACGGAGTCCTTGCCGCCGGAGAACAGCAGCACGGGACGCTCGAACTCGGCGACGACCTCGCGGATGACGTGGATGGCCTCGGCCTCGAGCAGGTCGAGGGTGCTCAGCGTGGTGGGGGCGGCGATCGTTCCGGTCATTCGTGGAGCCCGCATTCGGTCTTCGAGAGTCCGGCCCAGCGGCCGGACCGGGGGTCTTCGCCGGGCGCGACCGGCTTCGTGCACGGCTCGCAGCCGATCGAGGGGTAGCCGAACCCGACGAGCAGGTTCACCGGCGCCTTGTGCGCGGCCGCGTAGGCGAGGACGTCGTCGAAGCTCCACGCCGCGACCGGGTTCACCTTGACGAGCCCGTTGCGCTCGTCCCACGTCACCAGGGGCGTGTTCGTCCGGGTGGGCGCCTCGTCGCGGCGCACGCCGGTGAACCACACCTCGTAACCGCCCAGCGCGTCCTGCAGGGGTGCGACCTTGCGGCGCGCGCAGCACAGGCCGGGGTCGCGCTCGAACAGCTTCGCGCCGAACTCGGCGTCCTGCTCGGCGACGGTCTGGTCGGGGGTGATGTCGATGATCCGCACGTCGAGCGCGCGCTGCACCTCATCGCGCGTCGCGTACGTCTCCGTGAAGTGGTAGCCGGTGTCGAGGAAGAGCACGTCGACGCCGGGCAGCTGCTCCGCCACGAGGTGGGGGAGGGCGGCGTCGGCCATCGAGCAGGCGACGGCGGCAGCATCCGTCCCGAAATTGCGCGCGACCCACGCGACCACTTCGGCAGCGGATGCCTCGTGATCGGTGAGGCTGCCCAGTTCGAGGTTGCCCTGCTCGGCGAGGGCCTTCAGCTCTTCGCGAGTGCGCTTCACCGCGACGCGGGGCGCGAGGGAGACGGTCACTGGAGGGCCTCCTCGTCGGCGCGGTGCGCCCATTGGGCGAACGTCTCGTCGGCCTCGGCGTCGCGCTCGGCGAGGAACCGCTTGACGACGCGCTCGGTGTAGTCGGCGATGCCGTCGGCGGCGACCTTCAGCCCGCGCACGGTGCGGCCGAGGCCGGCGTCGTCGCGGTCGGCGTTGACGAGCCCGCCGCCCAGGTGCACCTGATAGCCGGGCACCTGCTCGCCGTCGATCGTGACGAGCTGGCCCTTGAGGCCGATGTCGGCGGTCTGGATGCGCGCACAGGAGTTGGGGCAGCCGTTGACGTGGAGGGAGATCGGATGCGGCAGCTCGAACTGCTCGAGACGCTTCTCGAGATCGAGCACCGCGGCCGTCGCGTACGCCTTGGTCTCGACGATCGCGAGCTTGCAGAACTCGATGCCGGTGCAGGCGATCGTGCCGCGGCGGATGAGGCTCGGGCGGGCCGACAGGCCGAGCTCGTCGAGGCCCGCGATGAACGGCTCGACGTTCTCCTCGGGGATGTCGAGGAACACGAGCTTCTGGTGGGGCGTCGTGCGCAGGCGCGTCGAGCCGTGCGCCTCGAGGAGGTCGGCGAGCTTCGCCAGGGTTGGGCCCGAGACGCGGCCGACGATCGGCGTCGCGCCGATGTAGGAGAGGCCGTCCTTCTGCTTGTGCACGCCGACGTGGTCGCCCTGCGTCAGCGGCTTGGGAGCGGCCGGGCCGTCGGGCAGCGAGTAGCCGAGGTACTCGTCCTGCAGCACCTGCCGGAACTTCTCGGCGCCCCACTCGGCGAGCAGGAACTTCAGGCGCGCCTTGTTGCGCAGACGCCGGTAGCCGTAGTCGCGGAAGATCTGCGCGACGCCGTGCCAGGCCTCCGCCACCCGTTCCGGCGAGACGAAGACGCCCAGGCGCTCCGCGAGGCGCGGGGTGGTCGAGAGACCGCCGCCGACCCAGAGGTCGTAGCCGATGCCCAGCTCCGGGTGCTCGACGGCGACGAAGGCGACGTCGTTGATCTCATGCACGACGTCCTGGCTCGGGTGGCCGGTGATCGCCGACTTGAACTTGCGCGGCAGGTTCGCGAGCGACTCGTCGCCGATGAAGCGCGACGTGATCTCGTCGATCTGCGGCGTCGGGTCGATGAGCTCGTCGGCCGAGATGCCGGCGACGGGCGAGCCCAGGATGACGCGGGGCACGTCGCCGCACGCCTCGGTGGTGCCGAGGCCGACCGCCTCGAGCCGGCGCCAGATCTCGGGCACGTCCTCGACGCGGACCCAGTGCAGCTGCACGTTCTGGCGGTCGGTGAGGTCGGCGGTGCCGCGGGCGAAGTCGATGGAGATGCCGGCGATGACGCGCAGCTGCTCGGTGGTGAGCTGGCCGCCGTCGATGCGCACGCGCATCATGAAGTACTCGTCCTCGAGCTCTTCGGGGGAGAGCGTCGCGGTGCGGCCGCCGTCGATGCCGGGCTTGCGCTGCGTGTAGAGGCCCCACACCCGGAAGCGGCCGTGAAGGTCGGTCGGGTCGATCGATGCGAACCCGCCCTTCGAGTAGATGTTCTCGATGCGGTCGCGCACGCTCAGGCCGTTGTCGACCTGCTTCCACTCCTCGTTGCCGTTGAGCGGGGCGGTGCCGTCGACCTTCCACTGGCCGTTCGGCTTCGACGACGGGCGCGGCGGGCGCACGGCCGCGCGCGGGCGGTCGTCGGCTGCGCGCGCTTCGGTGTCGCTGATGGTCACGGGGGCCTCCGGGGTGAATCCCGGGGCGTCCCCCGGGCGGGACCCTATCGAGTCCATTGCCTGAGGCTAGAAGCGGGGGCCTGTCAGACCTATCCGAACGTCAAGTGACGTTAACCGACGTAACGGTGCGTCACACAGTTGCGGCTGCGGGCCTTTGTGGACTCGGTCCGACTACTTCGCGGCTTCGTTGTAGCGATCGATCACGATGTCGACGAGGGAGGCCGGGGGCTCGTCATCGCCGAGAAGCGGCGACGCGACCCGGGCGCCGGGTGCCAGCCGCACGGCGAGGTCGTGGAAGTAGCCCGGCGCGAGGAGGTAGTCGGCCACGACCACGCGGTCGTCGCCCGTCTTGGCTTCCGCGACGGCGACGTCGACGCGAGGGTCGGCGGCGGCGAGGAAGCCGACCGTGACCTCGCGGTCGAGCCGGGCGCTCAGCATCCGTCCGATCTCTCGGCAGTCCTCGTTCGCACGGTCATCGGTCGAGCCGGCCACCGCGAGCACGACGGCGTCGTCGGGGCCGACGGGGCCCAGGCGTGCGAGGAGCGCGTCGACGAGGCGCGGGTCGGGGCCGAGCGCCGGAGCGATGACGACGCCGTCGCGCCCCGCGGACTGCTCGATGAGGTCGACCCGCACGTGGTAGCCCGCCGAAAGGAGCAGCGGCACGATCACGACGGGGGTGCCCTCCGGGATCGCGTCGAGGGATGCCGCGACATCGGGCTGCTGCACGTCCACATGCCCGAGCCGCACCGTCACGTCGGGCAGCCGCCGCGCGACCGCGTCGACCAGCGCCGCGACCGCCGCCTGACCCGCCGGCGACGACGTGCCGTGCGAGATGGCGAGGAGTGCGGGGGCGGTGCTCACGGGCCCATTGTGCCCCGCGCGTGTGACGCGCGTGTGACGGCGTCTCCTCCCCCCGCCCCCCGCCCCCCGGTGCGATGTCCGGACTTCGCAGGATCTCAGGCTGGGTCGCCCGCGAAATCCGGACCGCGGGACACACGCCGAAGGGTGGGCCCTGCGCGAGCGGGGACCACCCTTCGGAGGGACGGATGCTGCGGCTCAGGCCGCGCCGGTCTCCCGGCCGCGGGCGAACCCGGCGTCGAAGCCGCGTTCGTACGCCTGCTGGGTGCGCCGTCCGCCGCGCCCGTGGTTGCCGTGGTGGCCGTGGCCATGACCGCCGTGGCCGTGGCTCTCGTGGTCGTGGTGGCTGTGGCCGGCATGCGGGTGGTGGCCGTGGCAGCCCTCATCGCCGTAGCCGCGCATGGGCTCGTCGAAGCGCTCGGCGGGGTGGCCGGGGCGCCCGGGAGCGAATCCGCGATGGCGGTTGCGGCCGTAGCCGTCGTGGACGTCGGGATCGAACGGACGCGGCCGCCCGCCGAATCCAGGGCCGAAGCCTCCGAAGCCCGGGCCGAAGCCGCTGAAGCCCGGACCGAAGCCCGGACGGAAGCCGGGGCCGAACCCGGGGCGTCCGAAACCGCCGAAACCGCGATCGCGGCCGGTGGCGTTCTCGTCCCACCCGAGCTCACGGGCGATGGCCTCGAGTGAGGCGGTCAGGGCCGCGTAGGCCTCGTCGTCGCCGACGGCGGCGACCACACGGGCGCGGAGGCTGTCGACGATCGCGCCGATGCGCTCCTTCTCGGAGCGGCCGAGCTCGGTCAGGACCCACGTTCCGTCGCCCTGCTCCTCGGCCCAGCCGCGCTCCTCGAGGTCGCGCAGGCGCTTGCCCTTGCGGGCGAGACGCTCGCGGAACTCGGGGGCGTCGATGTCGCCGGACAGCACGTTGAGCGCCATCCAGTCCCGCCGCGTGATGCCCTCGGCCTCGAGCGCCGTCGCGAACTCGCGTGTCAGCAGGCCGTCGACCGCACGCAGCCAATAGCCGAGCGGACGCGTGCCGGCGGGGATGTCGTTCTCTTCGTTGTCATTGATGTCGTTCATGGGGGAAGTCCTTTCGGGGGCGGCTCGAAGGGCCGCCGAGTGATACATGTCGAAGTGCATGTACATGCAGTGTGACATGCATTCCAGATCCATGTCAAGTCGCATGTAAATTGGATGCATGCCGTCCACTCCCGACGACCCGTCCGACGCGATCGCCGCCGCCCTCGCCCGCCTCCGCGGACGACGAGGCCCCCGTCCGCCGTGGATGGAGGGCGTCGGTCCGCACTCCACGGGCCCGCACGCGCACGGGCCCGCCGGACCGCACGGGCACAGCGGCGATGGCGGGGAGCACGTCCACGCCGACGGCACGATGCACGGCTCCGGCGGTCGCGGTCCGTGGGGTCGCGGGGGACCGGGCCCCGGCTTCGGCGCACCGCCGTGGGCCGGAGGAGGCGGCCGCTTCGGCGGCCCCGCGCGCATGAGGCTGCTCGAGGCGCTGGCCGCAGCATCCCATCCGCTCTCGGTCGGGGAGATCGCCGACGCGGTGGGCGTCGATCAGCCCCGGGCGTCGCGGCTCGTGCAGCAGTCCGTCGAGCTCGACCTGGTGCGGCGCGAGGCGGACCCCGACGACGCCCGCCGCACGCGGGTCGCGCTGACGGATGCCGGAACCCGTCTGGTGCGCGGATTCCGCGGTGAGCGGCGCGAGGCGATCGACTCGGCGCTCGCCGCCTTCACCGACGAGGAGCGCGCGGAGCTCGCCCGCCTGCTGACGAAGCTCGCCGACTCCTGGCCCGGCGCCTGACCGCCGGACTCACCCCACGACGGCTGCACTTTCCTGCGAGTGCTGCGTCGCACGACGCCGCACTCGCAGGAAACTGCAGCACAAGACGTAGGAGCGTCCCCGGCTCGCTCGACGACCCGATTCCGAACGGGTCAGAAGCTGGTGACGAGGTCGCCGAGCACTGCCTCGAGCTTCGACGGGTCGGTCGCGTCGTAGTAGTGGGCGCCGGTCGCGCTCGAGATGGACTGCAGCGTCGCCACGTCGGCGTCGGCGCCGTAGGCCAGCGTGAAGATGAGCACCGGCGTGGCGTGGTGCATGTCCTTCAGGTTCGCGAGCATCTGGTCGGCGCCGATCGTCGGCGCGTTCGGGGCATCGTTCTCGCCGTCCGAGAGCAGCACGATGGCGTTGATGTGGTCGCTCGACCACGACGCCGCCTGCTGCGCCGCGAAGGTGTCGACGGCCTGATAGAGCGGAGTGTCGCCCATCGAGGTGAGGCCGCCCAGCGCGCCGAGGAAGCCGTCGCGCGACGAGCCGATGTCGGCGACCGGAGACACGAGCCCGGGCACCACGGCCCCGTCGGGCGCCTGGGCGAACGCCGCGAGCCCGACGTCGTCACCGCTCGTGAAGTGGCCGAGGGCCGCCTCGATCGCCTTGCGGGCCTGGGAGAGCTTGGTGTCGCTCGCAGAGATGGGCTCGTCCATCGATCCCGACACGTCGAGCAGGAAGAGCACGTTCGCGCGCTTGCGGACCTCGGGGAAGGCCGCCTGGACGGCGGTGACGACGTCGGCGCTGGGGAAGGTGAGGGTGCCGCCCTGGTCGCCGTCGAGCTGCCCGACCTGCTGGACGCCCTCGTCGAGGTCGCGGTTGAGGTCACGGTAGCCCGCGGCGCGGACGGCCGCCTGACCCTGCGCGGTGTGCGTGAAGCGGATGAAGTCCGCCGCCGCCTCCGACTCGACGGGATCGATCCACTCACCCGTGAGGCGCATGACCGGGTTGTCGGCCGAGTAGTAGCCGTCGGCCGGGTAGATCGGCACGAGCTGCTCCGACGGGGGGTCGGCCTGCGTGCGCGTGATGCCGTCGCGGCTCGTGATGCCGCGGTTGTAGTCCCACACCGACTTCTCGTCGACGATGACCGCCGAGAGGAAGTCGGCAGTGGAACCGGATGCCTCGGCCTGGCGTGCGTGCCAGAGGAAGTGCTCGGGCGTGGCCATGTAGTGGCTCGTCGCCAGCTCGTTCTCATGCACCTCCGCCTGCACGGCGGGGTCCTGGACCTGGGCGACGGTGAAGTCCCTCATCGATCCGGCGGCGGTGCCGTACGACGCGAACATCGCGGCCTCACCGCTCGTGGCGACGAGCGGGCTCGTCTTGCCCAGCTTGAACGCGCCCCACTCGGGGTGGCCGAGGCCGCCCCAGAGGTCGGGGTCGCCCGCCGACGTGAAGATCTCGGCCCAGGTCGGGGCCTCAGCATCCCATCCGATCGCGGAAGCGAGGTTCTCGGGCATGGCGAGCACGATGTCGGAGACCGCGACACTCGTGCCTTCGGCGCGGAGGTTGGTGGCGCCGTCTGCCTGCGCGACGTCGACCCAGGTCGACGAGTCGGGCAGCCACACAGTGGGCTTGTGGTCGTCGGCGAGGTTCGGGAAGCCGGTCGCGACCACGGCGGCGGCCACACCCGACTTCTCGCGGCTGGTCGTCACCGTCACGCACGAGCCGGCGACATTGCGCGGCTGGCTGTTGTACGCGGCCGCGAGTCCTTCGACCATCTCGGCGTTCTCGAACGACGACAGCACACTCACCGTCGCGCACGGCTCCGCGCCGGCGGTGGCGGCCGGCTCGTCCTCGGGGAAGATGATCGGCTCGGCGACCGCGGGCGCCTCGGGAGCCGGGCCCGCGGCCGGCTGTTCGGCGCCGGCGAGGTTGGAGACGATCGCGTACGACACCGTGCCGATCGAGCCGAGGAGCGCCACGATGCCGACGATGGTCGTCGCGATGATCGCCTGGCGGCGGCGCTTGCGGCGGCGCTCGCGGCGCTCGTCGATCGCGGAAGGCTTCGCGGGCTGCGACGACGCGGCCCGGGTCGAGAAGGTGGGAGAAGGGGTCGGCGAGACAGCCGAGGGCGTGTGTGTTGTCTTCGGGTCGGAGGTCTGGCCCCTGCGGGGGCCAGGGACGTCCTCGTCGCCGCGCGTTCCATCGCGCATGGGGGCATCCTCAAAGCGGGTGCGGCCGTGAAGCCGGGCGGGGGGTCACCGGCCGGGTAGTCCGGTCAGGGCACAGCCTAGCCCGAGTGCACGTGCGAGACGAGCGGGAGAAGACCGTGAGATCACCGTGAAGCGGTGTTCAGCATGCCGATCAGAACTGCTGTCCACCAGGCAGTTTGCGATACGACGGCACTCCAGACGCACCACAACTTCAACCGGGCCGGCAGCGACGAGAAGCGCACCGTACCAGGCAGCCGGTCGAGTTCGTCGGTCAGCCTCGTCATGGCGACGCCGTTCATCGCGGCCACCAGCACGGCGATCATCTTGATCGCGGTGAGCGGCTGGGAGAGATCGGGCTGGAGGAAGGCGCCGGTCGCGAGCAGGCCCGCGATGCCCAGCCAGGCGAGGGCGGTCACCGGGGGCTCGGTGCGGCGCATGTCGTCGAGCGAGGTGCGGCGCAGCATCCAGAGCAGTCCGCTCATCTCGAGCAGCACCGCGGCCCCGAGTCCCACGATCACCGATGCCAGGTGGCCGAACAGCGCAGGCGCGTGCAGCCACTCATGCGGAACGACCGACGTGCCGATCCACAGCGACAGCAGCCACCCGATCAGCACCCACCAGTAGCCGACCGCGCGGCGGTGGCGCGCGGCGCGCAGGCGCTCGGCGCGCTCAGCGCGCAGGCGCAGGATCGGCGGGGTCGTCACGGTGCCTCTCGGGTTGGGCGAGGTGAGGCACGCGTGCGCGACGACCCCCCGTGCGCATGCTGCCCGAAAGCGAGGGTATCCGATGCGATGGCTGTCGCGACCGTCGGAACCGATCCGCGGCGGTCAGCGGCCGATGTCTTTGGGTCGCAGCTTCACGGGGAGCAGGAGCAGGAGCCCGACGAGCAGCACGATCACGATGCCGAGGATGCCGTAGTGCGTCGCGCCGAACGCCGCGATGAACGTCGCCCACAGCAGCGGCGAAAGGAAGCTCATCACTCGGCCGGTGGTCGCGTAGAGGCCGAAGACCTCGCCCTGCATCCCGGTGGGCGTGACACGTGCGAGCAGCGACCGGCTCGACGCCTGCGCCGGACCGACGGCGGCCGACAGGATGATGCCGCCCACCCAGAACACCGGCTTGCCGCCCTCGCGGAGGAAGAAGACGAAGAGGGCGCTGACGATGAGGATCGTGAGAGCGGTGATGATGACCGCGCGCGCGCCGAAGCGGTCGTCGAGGCGGCCCGCGATGATCGTCGAGACGCCCGCGACGAGGTTGAGGGCGATGCCGAACGCGATCACCTCGGTCGCGCTGAACCCGAACGACACCGCGGCCAGCACGCCGCCGAACGCGAAGACGCCGGCGAGGCCGTCGCGGTAGACCGCGCTCGCGATGAGGAACCAGAAGGTCGGCCGGTGCTCGCGGAAGAGCGCGACGATGTCGTGCACGAGCACGACGTAGCCCTCGAAGAAGCCGACCTTCCGACGGCCGGGGTCGGCCGGCGACTCGGGCACGAGGAAGACGAACGGCAGGGCGAACAGCACGGTCCACACCGCCGCGCCGACCGCGATGAGGCGATAGGCGAGGCCGTCCGACACGTCGAGGCCGAACCAGTCGAAGGTGTTGAGCACGACGACGAGCGCGAGCGCGAGGATGCCGCCGATGTAGCCCATGCCCCAGCCGAGCCCGCTGACGCGGCCGATCGTCTTCGGCGTCGAGACCTGCACGAGCATCGCGTTGTAGTTGACGCCCGCGATCTCGGACGAGACCGACCCGAGGGCGACGAGGATCGCCCCGAGCCAGAAGAACTGCGGCTCGGAGTACACGAAGAAGAGTGCGAACTGCAGGAGCGCCAGCACCGCGGTCGCCCCGACCACCCACCGCTTCTTGGTGCCTGCGGCGTCTGCGCGCTGGCCCAGCACGGGAGCGAGCAGGAGGATCAGGATGCCGGCGGCGAAGGTCACCCAGCCGTACCACTCCGACAGATCGGCGAGGGCGCCGCAGTACGCCGTGCCCGCGTCGGCGGCGCTCGAGCACGCCATGTCGCCGTTCGCGTTCTGCTCGGCGACGTCGGCCGGCAGGAAGGCGTCGGACACGAGGTACAGCGACACGAAGACGAAGGTCAGGATGACGGAGTTGAAGGGCTGCGTCGCCCAGTCCCACAGCGCCCACGCGAACACGCGCCGCCGCGGCACCGGCGTGTCGTCGAGGCCGTCGGTGTTGAGGGCCGCCGTCGACAGCACGTGATCGGCGGGAGCGCCCGGCGTCGGCGCGGCGGGCGGCGAAGGTGTGCTGGACTCATCGGCCCCGGGCTCAGGAGAGCTCATGTCGGTCACGTTAAGGCCCTTCGGTGAACTGATGCGCAATCAACGTAGCGCTCCGGGGGCGCGGGGTGCTTTGCTTCGTTCATGACAGGGGAAAACGTGCCGGAGGCGAAGTTCAACGGCCGTCTCGCGATCCTCCTCGCGATGGCGATGTTCGTCCTCGTCGTCGACACGTCGATCATGAACGTCTCGATCTCCGCGGTGGTGACCGAGCTCGGCACGACCGCCAGCGGCGTGCAGGGCGCGATCGCTCTGGAGGCCCTGGTCTCGGCGGCCTTCATCCTCATCGGCGGCAAGACCGGCGACCTCATCGGGCGCAAGCTCGCCTACATCCTGGGCCTTCTCGGCTACGCCGTCGGCGCGGTCGCGATGACCTTCGCACAGAGTCTGACCGCCGTCATCATCTTCTGGGCGGTGATCGGCGGGATCGGGGCATCCCTCCTCCTCCCGTCCATGCAGTCGCTCATCCACGGCAACTTCTCCGGTGGCCATCAGAAGCGCGTGTACGCGCTGGTCGGCGCGTCGGCCGCGATCGCCGCGGCGGTCGGGCCGCTGCTCGGCGGGTTCATCACGACGTTCTGGTCGTACCGCGTGGCCTTCGCGCTCGAGGCGGTCATCATCGCGATCGTCTTGCTGGGCGCGGGTCTGGTCAAGGACGTCAAGTACACCGGCGACCGGTCGATCGACCTCGTCGGCGCGGGCCTGTCGGTCATCGGCATGGGTGGCGTCGTGCTCGGCATCCTGGTGTGGCAGGAGGGCGGCGGGTACGTCGGGCTCATCATCGGCCTCGGCGCCGTGGCGCTCGGCGGCTTGGCATGGTGGCTCAACACGCGCAAGAAGCGCGGCAAGCCGGTCCTGCTCGACCCGGCGCTGTTCTCGTCGAAGCCGTTCCGCACCGGGGTGAGCGGGCAGCTGCTGCAGCAGATCGCGCTGGGCGGCACGATGATCGTGCTTCCCCTCTATCTGCAGATGGTGCTCGAGTACAACGCGCTGCAGGCGGGCCTGTCGATCGCGCCGCTCTCGCTCAGCATGTTCGTGGTCGCGATCTGGGCCGGCCGCCGGGCGAAGGGGCGCCCCGCCAACCTCATCCTGCTCGGGTTCTCGCTCGCCGCCGTCGGACTGATCGTCATCGTGCCGCTCGTGCCCATCGCCGAGAGCGGCTGGTACCTCGCGATCCCGCTCGTCGTCGCGGGGGCGGGACTCGGCCTGCTCGTCTCGCAGCTGAACAACTACACGCTGTCGCCGATCTCCGACGAGCGCGTCAGCGAGGCCGCGGGCGTCAACTCGGCCGCGGGCTCCTTCGGCCTGTCGTTCGGCCTCGCGTTCGCCGGCGCCATCATGCTCGCCACCCTGGCGGCGTCGTTCACCACGCTCGCCTACTCGAGCACCGTGCTGAGCTCCGAGCAGCAGCAGCAGGTCGCCACGGTGCTCGAGGAGGACGCGGAGCTCATGTCGAACACCGGTCTCGAGCAGCTCCTCGCCGACGAGCCGCCGGAGGCATCGGCCGAAGTGGTCCGCATCAACACCGAAGCGCGTCATATCGCGCTCCAGGTGGCCCTGCTCATCCCGATCCTCGCGACCGTGCTGGGCGTGCTCAACGGACTCCGCATGCGGCGCCTGCCCGATCCGAAGCCGAACGAGGCTGCGGAAGGGATCCTGGGCGGGTGAGCCGGCGCACGGACCGCGCGCGGGCGCAGCTCGAGCAGGTCGAAGGCGGCGAGCAGGCGATCGTCGCCTACTTCAAGGAGCGCGTGTATGCGACGTTCACCGGTCTCGCGATCGTGCTCGTCGTCGCCTCGAGCGAGCATGCGGAGGCCGACCACGCCTTCTGGGCGCTGATCCTCGGCGTCGTCGGCATCACGGCGGCGGGGTTCGTCTCCGACGTCATCTCGCACCTGTCGGTGCACCGCACGTTCCCGGGCCGCGTCGACCTCATCATCTCCACGCGGATCGCCGGCGGTGCGCTCGGCACCCTCTTGACCCCCGGCATCCTCCTCCTTCTCGCGTGGCTCGAGGTGATGCCGCTCGACGCGGCGCTGCAGGCCAGCGCCATCGTCTACATCGCGACGCTCGCCGTCATCGGCTGGTTCGCGGTGCGCCGCTCCGACCTCGCGTGGTGGAAGCAGGTGATCGCACTCGCACTCCTCGTCGCACTCGGACTGCTGGTGGTGGGGCTGCAGACCCTCGCCCACTCGATCTGAAGGTAAGTTGAGCCGTCGCGTATCAACTTTGATTTGACGGATGCTGCACCCCGGGCGTATGGTTGAGCCATCGCGACTCAACCTCATGGCGAGCCGCGTGAAGACTTCCCTGTAACCCCGGGTGGCAGCATCCGTCTGCGCCCCCATGAAGGAGAGATACACATGGCACGTGCTGTTGGAATCGACCTCGGTACGACCAACTCGGTCGTGAGCGTCCTCGAGGGCGGCGAGCCCAAGGTCATCGCGAACGCCGAGGGCTTCCGCACGACCCCGTCGGTCGTCGCGTACACCAAGGACGGCGAGGTGCTCGTCGGCGAGACCGCGAAGCGCCAGGCCGTCACGAACGTCGACCGCACCGTCTCGTCGGTCAAGCGTCACATGGGCACCGACTGGGGCTTCGACGTCGACGGCAAGCGCTGGACGCCGCAGGAGATCTCCGCGCGCATCCTCCAGAAGCTCAAGCGCGACGCCGAGCAGTACCTGGGCGACACCGTCACCGACGCCGTCATCACGGTCCCTGCGTACTTCAACGACGCCGAGCGCCAGGCCACCAAGGAGGCCGGCGAGATCTCGGGCCTCAACGTCCTGCGCATCATCAACGAGCCGACCGCGGCCGCCCTGGCCTACGGCCTAGACAAGGGCAAGGAGGACGAGCTCATCCTCGTCTTCGACCTCGGCGGCGGCACGTTCGACGTCTCGCTCCTCGAGGTGGGCAAGGACGACGACTTCTCGACCATCCAGGTGCGCGCGACCGCCGGCGACAACCGTCTCGGCGGCGACGACTGGGACCAGCGTCTCGTCGACTACCTCATCAAGCAGTTCAAGGACACGACGGGCGTCGACGTCTCGGGCGACAAGATCGCGCTGCAGCGCCTCAAGGAGGCCGCCGAGCAGGCGAAGAAGGAGCTCTCCTCGTCGACGAGCACCTCGGTCAACCTGCCGTACTTGTCGCTGACCGACTCGGGCCCCGTGTCGCTGTCGGAGACGATCACCCGCGCGAAGTTCGAGGACCTCACCAAGGACCTGCTGGACCGCACCAAGAAGCCCTTCGAGGACGTCATCCGCGAGGCCGGCATCAAGGTCGGCGACATCGACCACGTCGTGCTCGTCGGCGGCTCGACCCGCATGCCCGCGGTGTCCGAGCTCGTGATGAAGGAAGCCGGCAAGGAGCCCAACAAGGGCGTGAACCCGGACGAGGTCGTCGCCGTCGGCGCCGCCCTTCAGGCCGGTGTCCTCAAGGGTGAGCGCAAGGACGTCCTCCTCATCGACGTCACCCCCCTGAGCCTCGGCATCGAGACCAAGGGCGGGATCATGACGAAGCTCATCGAGCGCAACACCGCCATCCCGACGAAGCGTTCGGAGACCTTCACGACCGCCGACGACAACCAGCCGTCGGTCGCGATCCAGGTCTTCCAGGGCGAGCGCGAGTTCACCCGCGACAACAAGCCGCTGGGCACGTTCGAGCTGACCGGCATCGCGCCGGCTCCGCGCGGCATCCCGCAGATCGAGGTCACCTTCGACATCGATGCGAACGGCATCGTGCACGTGTCCGCCAAGGACAAGGGCACCGGCAAGGAGCAGTCGATGACGATCACCGGCGGCTCGTCGCTGCCGAAGGACGACATCGAGCGCATGGTGCGCGAGGCCGAGGAGCACGCCGCCGACGACAAGAAGCGTCGTGAGGCCGCCGAGGTGCGCAACCAGGCCGAGACCCTGTCGTACTCGATCGAGAAGCTCATCAAGGAGAACGAGGACAAGCTCCCCGCCGAGGTGAAGACCGAGGTGCAGGGCGACGTCGACGCTCTCAAGACCGCGCTCGCGGGCGAGGACGACGACGCCGTGAAGGCCGCGTTCGACAAGCTGAACCAGAGCCAGGGCAAGCTCGGCGAGGCCATCTACGCCTCGAGCCAGGCTTCGCAGTCCGCTCCGGATGCTGCGTCCGGCGACGCCGGTGACGGCCAGGCTCCGACCGACTCCGACGAGGACGTCGTCGACGCAGAGGTCGTCGACGAAGAAGACGAGAAGAAGTAACCATGGCGAACAAGGACCACAACCCGGAACCGGTCGAAGAACCGGGCGACGGCGACGAGGTCCGGCCTGAGGGTGTGGGGTCGGAGGCGAACGCCTCCGGCCCCGCGCCGCAGGACGGGGAGGATGACGAGCTCACGGTCGACGACATCCTCGGCGCCGCGCAGAACGCCGACGCCGCGGCCGAGGACGCCGTGCTCGCCGACCTCGAGTCGCAGCTGCTGAACGACCTCAAACGCCTGCAGGCCGAATACGCCAACTACCGCCGCCGCACCGAGGAGCAGCGAGAGGTCGAGATCGAGCGCGCCCAGGGCGCGGTCGCGAAGGGCATCCTGCCGGTGCTCGACGACCTCGACCGCGCCGAGAAGCACGGCGACCTGGAGCAGGGATCCGCCTTCGCGGCGATCGCCGACAAGCTCCGCGGCGTCGCCGAGCGCATCGGGCTCACCACGTACGGTGCCGCCGGCGAGGCGTTCGATCCGCAGCACCACGAGGCGATCTTCCAGGTGCCGACGCCGGGCGCGACCGAGACCACGATCGTCGAGGTCGTCGAGATCGGCTACCGCCTCGGCGCGGTGGAGCTGCGTCCGGCGAAGGTCGTCGTCGCGGTTCCCGCCGACTAGCCCGAAGGAGGCTGCATGGCCAGTCAGGACTGGTTCGACAAGGACTTCTACTCGGTGCTGGGCGTCTCGAAGGACGTCAGTGAGGCGGACCTCAAGAAGACGTATCGCAAGCTCGCGCGCACCTACCATCCGGATTCCAACCAGGGCGACGCGGCCGCCGAGGCGAAGTTCAAGGAGGTCAGCGAGGCGTACTCGGTGCTCTCCGACCCGGAGCAGCGCAAGGAGTACGACCAGATCCGCGCGATGGGCTCGGGTGCTCGATTCACCTCGGGTGGCCCGGGCGGCGCCGGCGGCTTCGAGGACGTCTTCTCGATGTTCAACCAGGGCCGCGGCGCGCGCTACCAGAGCGCCGAGGACCTCGACGACATCTTCGCGATGTTCAACCAGCAGCAGCGCGGCACAGGCTTCGGCTCCGGGCGTTTCGGGCAGCCGAGCGGCGGCTACCGCGGTTTCGGCGGCCCGACGCGCGGCGCCGACGTCACGGCGCGCACGACGATCGACTTCGTCACGGCGACCAGGGGCGAGACCATCACGCTGCAGGGCGAGGACGGCAAGCCGTTCAAGGTGAAGATCCCCGCCGGCGTCTCGGACGGGCAGAAGATCCGGCTGCGCGGCCGCGGGCGTCACTCGCCCGACGGCGGCGAGAACGGCGACATCGTCGTGCAGGTCACCGTGCGTCCGCACCCGGTGTTCACGCGCGACGGGCTGAACCTGCGCGTCACCGTGCCGGTGACGTTCACCGAGGCCGCGCTCGGCGCCACCATCGAGGTGCCGACGCTCGGCGGCGATCCGGTGCGACTGCGCGTGGCGCCGGGCACGCCGTCCGGCCGCGTGCTGCGCGTCAAGGGGCGCGGTGTCGAGACGGCCAAGGGCACAGGCGACCTCCTCGCCGAGGTGCAGGTGGCCGTGCCGTCGCATCTCGACGAGGCTGCGCGCGAAGCGCTCGAGCGCTTCCAGAGCCTCGAGTCGAAGGAGAACCCGCGCGCCGACCTGATGGCCAAGGCGCAGGGCTGAGATGCTTGCCGAGAACAGGAGATCTGGCGAGACCAGGACGATTCCGCGCGAAGCGTCCTGTGCTGGCGAGATCTCCTGTTCTGGTGAGCGATGAGGAGGTGACGAGAATGTCCGAGGACGACATCGATGAGGATGCCCCGATCTTCGCGATCGCCGTCGCCGCCGAGCTGTCGGGCATGCACCCGCAGACGCTGCGCCAGTACGACCGGCTCGGGCTGGTCGTGCCCGCCCGCACGCAGGGCGGATCGCGGCGCTACTCGCTGCGCCACGTGGAGCAGCTCCGCGAGGTCGCCCGCATGTCGTCGGACGGCATCGGCCTCCCGGCGATCGTGCGCATCCTCGAGCTCGAGAATCGGGTGCAGGAGCTTCACGGCCGCGTCCGCGACCTCGAGGACCGTATGCGCGCAGAGCTCGAGAAGCGGCCGGGCGCCCGCGTCTTCGCGGCCGGCTCGACCGGCTCCGTCGTGACGCTGCGCCATGGCACTCGCGTCCGCCGCGCGACCGAGGTCGTCGTGTGGCGGCCGCGCGCGTCGCTCGCGCAGCAGAGCGAACCTCCCGACGAGAGCCCGGCGGGCTGATTCACCGAACAGGGAGGGGACGGATGCCGTCCCCTCCCTCTTCGCGTTCGTTCGCGGCGGTGCGTCAGGTGCGTCGCGCGCGTCGGGCGGCCAGAAGCACGCCGAGGGCGATCAGGCCGACGGCTCCGAGCGGGACGAGGGGCGAGAGCCCGCCGCCGCCGGTCGCCGGAAGCGGACGCGTCGTCGCGGTATTGGTCAGCGTCAGCTCCGCCGTCTGCGGGGTGCGCACACCCGACATCGGCAGCGTGACCTTGCCGTCCTCGTCGGGGACGAGGGCCTCGCCGTCGACCGTCCACGTCGGCGTCCCCCAGTCCACGCCAGGGATCGACGGCAGATCCGCCTCGCGTGCTTCGATGATGGTGCCCACCGGGAAGTACGGCGATGTGATCGTGACGTTCGGCTCGAGCTCGATGCGGGGCTGGGCGACACCGGTCAGCCACCAGTCGGCCGGGAACGTGGTCCCCGCCGGCAGCGACGACGCTCCGCTGCCCGCGACGACCTTCGTGACGGCCCAGCGCGTCATGGCCACGACGGAGTTCGTCACCTCGAGTACCGGAGGGGTCTGTTCCGGCCCGATCTCGACGAAGTTCGACGGGCTCCACGTGGTCTCGCCCCACTCGTAGCCCGGTGGCAGCGCCGACGCGTCGGGCTCCTCTTCGAGGAGATTGACGATCGTGCCGATCGGGAAGGAGATCGGGTCGCCCTGATCGTCGACGGGACCCGTCGGCGTGCCGTCTGCGGGCAGCTCGAACCGGCCCACCAGCACATCTCGGCTCGGCAGATGCGCCACGTAGTCGATCGTGAACGAGTCGACGAGCAGGTCGCCCGGATCGATGCCGTCCATGTTCTTCTGCACGAGGAAGGTTCCTTCGATGAGCGACGCGTCGTTGGTGAGTGTCGCGTGCACCACGGCCTGGTCGTCGACGCCGATCGTGAGCCGGTCGAGGTCGAACGCGGCGCCGAGCCAGGAGAGGTGCCGGATGGTCGGCGCGGCCTGCTCCTCATACGTCACGACAGTGCCGTAGGGGAACAGCAGCGGCTCGCCCGCGTCGTCGACAGGGCCGACGGGGTCGCCGTTGCCGGGGACCCGCAGCACTCCCTGCTGGATCACGTCCTCGGGCTCCGTCGTCGGGAAGTACGCCGTCCAGGCGACGCTGAACTCCAGACCCGGGGGCACCTGGTCGGGCGGGACACCGTCGAACTCCTTCGAGATCGTGAAGGTGCCTTCCTTGAGCGCGTTCGTCACCTCGATCTCGACGTCGGCGTCCGAGTCGGCGGGCAGCGGGATGTCCACGATGTCGCCGAAGCCGTCCGGCTCGTAGGGAGTCGTCACGCCGTCGATCGTGACGTTGAAGACGGGCGGCGCCCAGTCGCCGACGTTCGCCACGGTAGCGCCCTCGAACGTCGGCGGAAGCTCGGCCAGCTCCAGTGTCTCAGCGCCCGTTTCGAGATCCTCGATCAGCTGGGGCTCGCCGACCGGCAGGGGAAGTGTCGCCCGCTCAGGGGCGGGGTTCGTGTTGTAGGTGACCTCGTAGCCGAACCGCGGGTCCGCGGCCGAGCCGGTCGCGGACTTCACGATCGTGATCGTCCGGCCGTCGTCGGTCGGGGTGACGATGTTCGTGAGCTCGACGGCCCTGGTCGTGTCGGCCTCGGTGATCACGAACGAGCGCCCGGGGTTCCACCCGATGCCGCTCCAGTCGTACCCCGGCGGCGGATCGATTCCGTCGAGGTTCTCGGTGAGGATGATGCGGGTGCCCACCGGGAAGGGGATCGGAGCGCCGTTCCCATCGACCGGAACGACGGGCGTGCCGGTGAAGGGCACGTTCATGGTGCCGGTGCCGATCTGCTCGCCGCCGTATCGCGCGATCCACGTGACGGGCACCGTCCCCTCGAGCGCCGGAGGTTCGCCCGACGGATCGTCGATCGACTTCGAGACGCTGAAGGTGCCTGTCGATCGGGTCGCCGTGTTCGTGACGACCACCTGGGCGGTGCCCGTCCCGATGATGAGGGGGTCGGGTGCGATCGTGGCATCCCCCCATTCCCACCCCGGCACCGTCTCGGGCGCGATCTCCTCGAAGTTCACCTGGGTGCCCTCCGGGAATCGCTCGCCGGCGGCGACCGGAGTGCCGTCGGCCGGCACCTCGAGCGTGCCGACGGTGACGTTGCCGTCCGGGTCGACAGCGCGGTAGTTGACGGTGAACGTGGTGCCTTCCGGGAGGTCGCCGGACTCGATGCCGTCGAGTTCCTTGCGCACGGTGAACGTGCCGCTCGCGTCGTTGCACGAGATCTCGCCCGAGAAGAGGAACGAATGGACCTCGCCGCCCTGGATGGTGACGTTCTGGCCGATCACCTGGCCGTCCAGCGGCGCGGCGTTCACGGTGACCGACGCGTTCGGCGCGTAGATCGAGCCGTCGATGCGGGCCTGACCGGCTGTCACGGTGACGTCGCCGGAAATCTGCGAGAGGTCCCACACGATGTACGGCGAGTGCACGCCCTGCGGATCGGCGCGCGCTCCGATCACCTCGGTCGTCCCCGCGGGCACCCGGATCACGAGCGGGTTCGACACTCCCGGCGTCGGTCCGGGGGAGAACTGGATGAGAGACGCGCCCTCGATGGCGGAGTAGTCCACGACGTTCGGCTGGTCGGGGCTCAGCTCCTCGAGCACGACGCGGTCGCCCGCGTCTTCGGCCACCCCGACCGGATACCCGACGCCGGTTCCAGGGTCGGCGATGCCGTCGAAGCAGCTCGACGCCTCCTCCCACGACGCGTCGCGGTTCGCCTCGACGTAGTCGGCGACCGCGGTGTCGGAGATGTTCGCCGTGTAGATGCTCCCGTTGCCGGCCGCACCCGCCGGGGGCGCTGCGCTCGTCGGATACGTCTGGTGGGTGGCGTCGATGAGGGGAGTCTGGTCGGCGTTGGACCGGTTCTGGTTGAGCCGGAGCCAGTCTGCCCGTGCAAAGGCCTCCCAGCCGCCGTCGCGGTCGACCATCTTGAGGTCGCCCCACAACGTCGGGTCGGTCGTGCCGGCGCTCGTGATGGCCAGGATGCCGGTGCTCGCGGTGCTGTATTCACCGACGAGGAACCGGGTGGGGTCGCCGTCGACGGTCGGGAGGTCGTAATTCCCGGTGCCGGCCACGACGTGCACGATCGTGTACTGCCCGCTGCTGCCCTGCACCGTCGCGGTCCCGCCCACCGCGATGCTGCCCTCGGTCTCCTGGTTCTGCAGGAGGGCGTTCTGGCGCGCATAGACGGTGAAGCCGCCCGCGATCGCGAACGGGTTGACGGACTCGGGATAGGCGGCTGAGGCGGTCTGCGGTTCGATCGCTCCCACGACGACTGCGCCGGTGGCGGCGAGCAGTGTCGCGGTGATCCCGGCGACGACGCGTCGCAGGCGTGGGCGATCGAATCGTGGCATGCGCGAGGCCCCTCTCCCCCCGGGGCGCGAGGAGGCGCGCCGCTCGGTAGTCGTACCCTATCGGTCCCGATCAACCGGACAATCAACAGCTCGCCCCCTGCCGGCATAGCGCGCATGATGGAGGGCATGGCGACACTCGACGACGTCCGCGCCGTCGCGCTCGGCTTTCCGGGTGTGATCGAGCGCGTCGACGGCCATCGCGGCGGGGCGAGCTGGCGCACGCCGGCGGGGGCGTTCGTGTGGCAGCGCGGCCCGAGCGGCCGCGACCTCGATCAGCTGGCGGCGCTCGGGCGCGGGTGGCCCCCGGGCGACGTCGTGGGCGTGCGCACCGACGGGGCGCAGGTCAAAGAGGCCCTTCTCGAGACCTACCCCGACGCGTTCTTCACGATCCCGCATTTCGACGGCTACCCGGCCGTGCTCGTGCGTCTCGAGGGCATCGATCTCGAGCAGCTGCGCGAGGTCATCACCGACGCCTGGCTGCTCAAGGTCACGAAGCGGGTCGCGGCCGAATGGCTCGCGACTCACCCGCCGTCAACCGGATAGCGGTCAGAGCACTCCCGCGTCGTATCTCGTCTCGCCGGCCATGACAGTGCGCACGACCTGGGCGGTCAGCAGCGATTCGGGACCGTCCGCGAACGGGTCGGCGTCGATGATCGCGAAGTCGGCGGCGAGCCCCGCCTCGAGCCGCCCGCGCGTCGCGCCATCGCCCACGGAGGCGGCAGCATCCCTCGTCGCGTGTCCGAGCGCCTGGGCGAGCGGCAGCGCGAACTGCGGGTGCCGCGGGGCGAACGAGTCGTCGAGGGCGGAGCGGCGAGTCGCCGCGATGTACATGTTGGGAAGGGCCTCGTGGGGCGCCGTGGGCGCATCGGTCGAGAAGGCGAGCAGGGCGCCGGCGTCGACGTACTCGGGCCACGCGAACGCTCGGTCGACGCGCTCGTCGCCGAGCATCGCGGCCCAGTTGTCGAAGATGGCGGGGTCGGCGTGCACGGGCTGCATGGATGCCGTCACCCCGAGTCGCGCCATGCGCTCGGCTGTGCCGGGCGACGCGTACTCGAGGTGCTCGATGCGGTGACGACGCGGGCGGTCGCCGTTCGCCTCGGCGGCGTGCTCGAGCGCGTCGAGGGCGATGCCGCTGGCGAGATCGCCGATCGCGTGCAGCGCGACCTGCAGCCCCGCCGCGTCGGCGGCGGCGACGACCGGCGTGATGTCGGCGAGCGACCAGATGGGTTCAGCGTTCGAGCCGTTGGAATACGGATGCCGCATCGCGGCCGTGCACGCATCGATCACGCCGTCGATCACGAGCTTGATGCCGACGATCCGCAGCCAGGGCGAGCGCACCGTCTCGGCCAGTTCGACGGCCCGGGCGACCTGGCCGAGGTTCGCCGCCTCGTCGCCGGTGTTCTCGACGAACCAGTGGGCGGCGACGCGCACCGGCAGGTGCCCGCCGCGCCGTTCGGCTGCCCGCTGGAACGCCGCGAGCCCGAGGTCGTCGAACGCCATGTCGACCGCTCCGGTGACGCCGGTGGCGGCATAGGCCGCGAGCGTGCGCTCGACCGCGGCGTCGCGGGCGGCGTCATCGGTCTCCGCCGCCAGGAACGCCCACACGTGCGTCTGCGCGGCCGTCTCGTACAGCATGCCGTCGGGCTCGCCGTCGGCGTCGCGGCCGATGCGCCCGCCCAGGGGGTCGGGGGTGTCGCGGGTGATCCCGAGCTCGGCGAGGGCCGCCGAGTTCGCCCAGCACGAGTGGTAGTCGTTGGCGTCGAGGTAGACAGGCACGTCCGCGACCGCGGCGTCGATCATGGCGGCCGTGGGCCTGCCTCCGGGAACCGAGTCGAACAGCCATCCGCGGCCCAGCACGCGTGCGGCGTCGGGCTGCGCCGCCCGTGCGGCACGGAGGCGCTCCTGGATGTCGGCGAGCGTGCGGGCGTCGGTGAGCCCGACGCGCCCCAGGGCCTCGCCCATCATCACGAGGTGCGTGTGAGCGTCGGTGAACCCGGGGAGCAGCAGCCGGCCGCCGAGGTCGACGATGGCGGGATCCGCGCCCGCCGCGGCGCGCGCGCCCTCCGCGTCGCCTGCGAACAAGACCCCGTCCGCGGCGACGACGAGCGCCTCCGCCCAGGGCTCCGCGCCCGCGGTGAAGATGCGTCCTCCGGTGTAGATGGTGGCGGTCATGCGTGGAGCTCCTCGGTCTCCGCCGCAGCGGTCTCGACAGCGGCCCCGGCCGCGGCATCCGATTCCACCCTTGTCGAGATCGTCGCGACGATCGCCGCCGGAATCGCGAGCACGAAGCTCGCCACGCCCAGCACGACGGTGAACCCCTGGTAGCCGAACGCCTCGACGAGCGCCGCGCCGATCACCGGCGTGAGCGCCGACCCGACGAGGTAGACCGCGAGCAGGGGGCCCGACCAGCGGCCGTCCGCGTCGAGGGCGGCCGAGGTGGAGACGAAGTACATGAAGGCGATCGCGTAGATGGTGTTCCAGACGATGAAGAGCGTGATGAACGCCGTCTGGTCGCCTGCGAAGCCGAGCGCGATCTTCAGGGCGCCGCCGGCGACGAGCAGCACCACGAGGGGGACCGCGCGGCCGAGCCGGTTGCCGACGATCATGAGCAGCACGGAGCCCACGAGCCCGCCGGCGGTCGCGCCGCTCAGCGCGAGACCCAAGCCTTCCGGTGTGAGTCCCGCCTGCTCGCCGCCCATGACGCCGGCCATGGCCCACAGGGAGTCCTCGCTCGCCGCCCAGAGCGCGAAGGTGACCAGCAGCGCGAAGCCGGCGATCGTCACGGTGCGCGAGGCGGTGCGCGCGCGAGGGCTGCGTACGGCGCCCGTCTCGGGAACCGTCACCGGCATGGCTTCCGGCACCGCGGCGCCTGCCTGCGGGTCGACGACGGGCGCCACCGGAAGCCAGCCGACCGCGACCAGGCCGATGAGGCAGAACAGTGCGAGCGCGCCGAACACGTCGATCGGAGCGAGGCCGATGACCGGGATCACCGCGAGCACGATGGTGATGACACCGCGGTTCGCGAGGCCGTTGAACCCCGCCACACGGTCCGGGTTGCGGAACGCGGCGAGTGCGGCGCCCGCGGCGGCGACAGCGCAGCCGGCGCCGACGCCGCCGACGAGGAGTCCGGTGATCGCGACGCCCGCCGACGGGGCGAGCGCCGCCGCGGCGAACCCTGCGAGCCCGGCCGCGAGCCCGATGCGCGCGACCATGCGTCGGCGCGCCCCGGCGCACAGCGGCGCGGTCGCGAGGCCGGTGATCGCCGTCGCGAGCAGCGTGGCGGTGACGATCCAGCTCGCGGTGAGCACGTCGACGGCGAACCCGGTCTGCAGGGCGGTGATCATGTAGGGCGAGAGGTTGACGCCGAGGTAGCCGGCGATGCCGATGGCGAAGGTCGCGGCTGCGGTCGGGAACCGCAGGGGCACGCGGGCGGTGAGGTCGTTCATACGGGATCCTTCTGTCGTTTCCTGCACGACGGTGTGCGACACCCGGCCAGCCTGGCCGGTAAACGAACGGTATTCGTTTATTGTTGCACGGGTGTGACGGATCCGGGAAGCCCCGATTACGGCAGACCGCCGAAGCTAGGCTGACCGCGAGGGAGGGAGACGGATGCCGCGTCCTCGCGTGAACCTGCTGTCGGTCGATCTCATCGCCGATGCCGCGATCGAGCTCGCCGACTCCGGCGACACGTTCGGCGTGAACGCCCTCGCCCGCAAGCTCGGGGTCACGCCGTCGTCGCTGTACAACCACGTCGACGGCAAGGACGCCATCATCGAGCTCATGCGCTCGCGGCTCGGCGCGCGGTACTTCCCCGAGCCGGTCACGGGGGACTGGGACGAGATCGTCACAGGAACGGTGCGGGGCCTGCGTCGCCTGTACGCCGATCACCCGCTCATCGTGCCGCTCATCGTCGGCAAGACGATCACCGATCCCGGTGTCATCGGCAGCTACGACAGGCTCGCCACCGCCCTCGTCGATGCGGGCGTGCCCGACGACGAGGTGCTCGCGATCGTGGCCATCGTCGACGCCTACGCGATCGGCTTCGGTCTCGACCTCGCCTCCCCCGACGAGATCTGGCAGCCGACCGTGCCCACGGCGACGCTCGGACGACTGATCACCGATGCCGCGCACGGCGCCGAGCGCAGCGATGCCGCCTTCGAGATCGGTCTGGAGATGCTGGTCGCGTCGCTGCGCCTGCGGCTGCAGAACCGCCGCTGAGCCTCAGTTCGCCGCGTCGACCTTGCGGTGCTTGCGGAACAGCTCCCAGTCGGCCCGCGAGAGGTCGGCGTACGCGTACGCCCACTCCAGGATCGCCTCGCCCGCCACGCGGCCTCCGCCGACGTAGCCCGCGACGGCGGCGGAGGTGGGGGACTGGCCGTGCGCCCGGGCGAGCGTCGCCGCGCACGCATCGGCATACCAGAGGAACGCCGAGTCGTCGAGCTCGTCCATGTCGAATCCGCCCTTCTTGTCGCGGAACTGACGGACATAGAAGTCGCGCTGCGCGCCGTATGTCGTGCGGCGGACGAAGCCGAGGAAGGGGTCCGACACCGACTGCAGGATGCGCTGCATGCCGACCACGCGGCCGCCGTCGCCGTACTGGTCGATGAACCGCGTCACGACGTCCGGCTGCTCGGCCTTCCCGTACTGGATCAGCACGCTCTCGCCCGCCTCCTTGCCCTGCAGGAGCAGCACACCGTCGTCACCGTCCTGCATCGAGATCACGAAGCACCGCGTGCCGACGCTTCCCACCCCCACGACGCGCAGGGCGATGTCCGACATGCGGTACTTCTGCAACAGCGCGCGGATGTCGATGTTGGCCGACTGCACGTACTGGTCGAACACGCTGAGGACCCGCTCCTCCGACTGGGCGTCGATGTGGGTCATCGTCGGCGGCGCTTCGACGAAGACGACCCTGCCCTCCGCGTCGACCTGTGTCATCTTCTTCGCCGCGCGGGCGCCGGTGCGCTTCTCGGCTTCCTTGATCGCGGAGTCGATGGCGGCGCGGGTGTCGTCGTCCACGGCCCGCTCGGCGGCCATGGCGTCGAAGCGGTCGTAGTAACGCTTCAGCGGGCTGCGCTTGGCGCCCGTGCCGATCGCACGCGCATAGACGCGCACCGCGTCCAGCGATGCCTCACGCACCACGGACTCGGCGCGCCCGGTCGACTGCCCGGCGATGACGATGCTGGTGACCAGGCGCTTCACGTCCCACTCCCACGGTGCCCAGGCGGACTCGTCGAAGTCGTTGAGGTCGAACACGAGGGTGCGCTGCGGCGACGCGTACAGGCCGAAGTTCGACACGTGCGCATCGCCGCACGACCCGACGCTCACGCCGCTCGACGGTGAACGCGCCAGGTCGGCGGCCATGAGGGCGGCCGTCCCGCGGTAGAAGGCGAAGGCGCTCGCCGCCATGCGCTCGGTGCGCACCGGCACGAGCTCGGGGACCCGGTCCGCGTCCTGCGCGTCGAGGATCCCCATCGGGTCGCGGTCGTTCGTCGGCAGCTCGGCGAGGGACTCCCGCGGAGTGTGCTCGCGGGCGGCGCGGCCATCGGCGATGTGGTCGGCGTACGACGGCAGAGGGGCCCACGTGCGGCCGATGGGCGAGTCGTCGATCGTAGACATGGGCCCAGTGTGGCACTGAGCGGCACCGGCCCGTAAGAGCGGTACCCTGACGCCGTGACCCGCGCCGCACAGCCCGCTCCACCGCCTGCGATCACGCCGAGCCTGCGCGTGCTGCTGGTGCTCGCAGCCAGCGTGGTGGTGCTCGCGGGCGTGTACTTCGCGCGGAGCCTGATCGGCCCGCTGGCGCTCGCCATCGTCCTCGTCGTGATCTGCGAGCCCATCCGGCGCCCGCTCGAACGGCGCGGCTGGCCGCGCTGGGCGGGCACGACCGCCGTGATCCTGCTCGCGTACCTGGTGCTCGCCGTCATGGGCGTGCTGCTGTGGGTCGCCGGTGTGCAGTTCGCGGGCCTCGTGTCGGACTACCTCGACCAGCTGCGTGGCAGCCTCGACGAGTTCCTCGCATGGCTCCGGTCGGCGGGGCTGGATCAGCAGGCGACGGATGCTGCGGCCTCGGTGCTCGACCCCAAGGCGCTGCTGGGTCTCGTGGGGAGCATCGGCGGCACGGTGATCGGGGTGGTCACGGCCCTGTTCTTCGTCGTGTCGTACATCATCTTCACCGCGGCCGACGCCGCGCGGTACCGCGACGCGGAGCGGGTCTTCGGCGCCGGCCGCCGCCCGGTCCTCGCCCGGATCGGACGCCTCAACACCGGGGTCCGCCGGTACTACGTCGTCAATGCGTCGTTCGGCGCGATCGTCGCGATCATCGACGGCCTCGCGCTGTGGGCCCTCGGCGTTCCCGCGCCGATCGTGTGGGCGGTGCTCGCGTTCGTGACGAACTTCATCCCCAACATCGGGTTCGTGCTCGGCCTCATCCCGCCGGCCGTGCTCGCGTTCGTCGTCGGCGGATGGCCGATGTTCCTCGCGGTCATCGCGATCTACTGCGTCGTCAACGTCGTGCTCCAGGTGCTCGTGCAGCCGAAGTTCGTGAGCGACGCGGTCGACCTCAGTCTCACGCTGAGCTTCTTCTCGGTCGTGTTCTGGACCTTCGTGATCGGCCCGCTCGGTGCGATCCTCTCGATCCCGCTGACGTTGTTCGTGCGGACGCTGGTGCTCGAGGGCGACCCAGGCTCACTATGGCTTCGGTGGCTGTCGGGAGACCGCACGGCCACCCCGGCGTCCGCCGCCCGCGAATCACTCACCGACGCCTGACCGACCTCTCGCCCGCACCCCTCGAGTCCTCCCGGAGCCTTCGATGACCCAGACCTCGCTCGACCGGCCCACCCCCGCCCAGCCCGCCTCGCCTCGCCGGAGCGCGGGAGTCTTCGACGCGTCGAGCGAGCGATCGCTCGAGTCGCTCGCCCTCGGCGTGGGTGCGATCTCGTTCGTCCTCGTCGCCCTCGTCTCCCTGATCGCGTTCCAGTTCCAGGCGGCGCCGATCTCCGGTCCCGGCTCGGTCGGCCAGTTCGCCGCGATCGCCTCGGGTGTCGTCGCCTTCCTGTCCGTGATCGCGGGCCGGTTCGTCGTGCACCGCCATGACGGCGGCTACCGCCTGCGCGTGCTGGACTACGTCGACATCGCGGCACTCGCCTTCGCGCACGGCGTGATCGCGCTGCTCGGGTGGACGCTGCTCGCCGTGATCCTCGAGCAAGCCTTCATCGGCGCGACGGTCTTCGCTCTGCCGGTGCTGCTCCTCGCGGGTGCCACCGCCGCGATGAGCGGCTACATCGCGTTCTACTCGGCCACGCACATGGACCTGCAGCTGCTCGCGGTCGTGCTCGCCGTGTTCCTGGTGTTCGGCGTCCTCGCCAGCATGCTAACCGCGAGCGACCCCAACTGGTGGAAGGACAACCTGAGCGCCCTCGGCATGTCGTCGAATGTCTCGGCCTTCGCGTTCAACATCACGATCATCGTCGCCGGCTTCCTCGTGACGACCCTGGCTCGCTACTCGACGCGCGGCATCCCGACGGCGAACTCGAAGGGCATCGGGCGCGTGCGCGTGACCCTCATCGTGCTCGGCGTGTTCCTCGGCATGGTCGGCGTGTTCCCGGTCGACAGGTTCTTCGCGCTGCACACCGGCGTCGCGTCGGGCATGGTCGCCGCGTTCGGCGTGCTCGTCATCGCGCTTCCGAAGTGGATCACCGGCATCTCGCGGGCCTTCGTCGTGCTCGGCTGGCTCTTCCTCGCCGTCACCCTGCTGCTCGCCGTCTTCTTCTTCATCGGCTACTACACGCTGACCGCGGTCGAACTCGTGGCGGGCATCCTCGTGTTCACGTGGATCGTGCTGTTCATCCGCAACGCGGCGGCGCTGCAGCAGGACTCGCGGCAGCCGGCCTCAGCGCACTGAGGCCGGCTGCCCCCACGGGAGGCGGGCGGGCGGGCGCTCGCGCGCGAGGTCGTCGGGCGTGATGAGCATCTCGCGCGCCCGCGTCACGACCAGCCATGCAGGCAGCACGATGATGCAGAGCATCGGCAGCACCGTGATGTCGTCCACGAGCGCGACGGCGACGAAGAGGGCGACCCAACCGTCGCGCGCGATCGCCAGCACGACACCGAGGATGCCGCAGGCGACGGCGAGCGAGAGCGGAAGGCCGGGCAGGAGCGCCCCGCCCAGCAGGCCCGCCGCCACGCCGAGGAAGACCGCGGGGAAGATGCGGCCGCCCCGGAACCCCGCCGAGGCCGCCACGACGAGCGCCGCGAGCTTGACGAGCAGGATGACGCTGAGCTGCCCTGGCGGGTAGGCGCTGGGGTCGGCGAGCAGTTGTGCGCTCTGGTCCAGGCCTTTGAACAAGGTGATCGGACCACCGATCGCGCCGAGGGCTCCCAGCAGGATCCCCCCGAGCGCCGTGAACAGCAGCGGGTGCCGCAGCGCGTGAAAGGCGCGGTGCACGAGCGGGAACAGATAGATGCCGACGAGACCGAACGCGGCCGCGGCGCACGCGACCAGCGCGCCCTGCAGCAGGTCGAACGGCTGCGGCGCACCGTACTGATCGAACGGCGACTGAGCTCCGAAGCCGCCGCCGAGCAGGTAGGTCGTGACCGAGCCCGCCCCGGCGGCGACGAGCGGGAGGAAGAGCTTGTCCCACAGGGAGCCGCCCATCTTGAACTCGCCGACCATTCCGGTGAAGACGAGCGCCGCCGCGACGGGTGTACCGAAAAGCGCACCGATCGTCGCCGAGATGGCCAGCGCCCCGATGAGGGCGGGAGGCACCGCTTTCGAGATCCGGGCCACGATGGCGACGGCGAGCGACACGTTGATGGCGACGATCGGGTTCTCCGGCCCGAGGCTCACGCCACCCGCGAGGCTCAGCATGACCACCACGGCCAGGCCGGGAAGCACGGACAGCGGCAGAGGGGTGGCCGCGAGCTCGGTGGTGGCCGAGTCCGGACCGGCGTGCCCGGGCACGAGCCACACCACGAGCCCGACCGCGATTCCCGTGAAGGTGAGGACGGCGAAGATCCACCACGGCGAATCGGAAGCGATCCCCAGCGACTTCGGCAGGCTCGTCCAGAGACCGTCTTCGAGCTGGCCGGCGATCTGGTTGAGGCCCCAGAGGCTGACGGCCGAGAGCACGCCGATGAGGATCGCCGGGATCGACAGCAGCATCAGCCGGCGGACGGTGAGCTGCGGTCCCGGCGGCGTGGCCGGTGCGGGCGAGGGGGCGGAGGGGCCGGGCATGGGCACACGATATCGGCAGGGGGTCACCACCGCGAGGATCGCGCGCGACACGATCCCGCACCGTGGGGCGCGTCCACGCGCACCGCGGAGCGGCATGCGCCATGATTCGGCTGTGGACGAGCACACCTGGCACAAGCGGACCCAGACTCCGCTGATCATCGCGAGTCTCGCGTACCTCGTGGCCTATTCGTGGCGCGTGATCGGGGACCTGCAAGGAGCCGCCTGGACCATCGCCACAGTCGTGGTGCTCGTCACCTGGGCGATGTTCATCGCCGACTACCTCGTGCGTCTCAGCCTTGCCGACAACAAGCGGCTGTGGTTCCGCAGGCATCTGCCCGCCCTGGCGTTCGCTCTGGTTCCGGTGCTGCGGCTCGTCCGCCTGCTGCGGTTCCTGACGCACATCCCGGGGATGAAGACGACGGCCGGCGGAGTGCTGCGCACGCAGATCCTCGTCTACGGCGTGGGCGCATCGCTGATCTTGATCTACATCGCGTCACTTGCCGTGCTCGAGGCCGAGCGCCACGCGCCCGGCGCCAACATCACGACGTTCGACATCGCGATCTGGTGGTCGTGCGTGACCGTCACGACGACCGGCTATGGCGACTACACGCCCGTCACCGGTTCCGGCCGATGGGTCGGCGTCGGGCTCATGTTCGGCGGGGTCGCGCTGGCCGGGGTGATCACGGCGACGCTTGCATCGTGGGTGCTCGAGCGTGCGGCCCGCGACCACGACGACGAGGAGCCCGCGACGCGCGCGCAGCTGCGCGCGCTGATCGAGAGGATCGACGCGCTCGCCCTGCCCGCCGGCCCCGTCGGCGGTGCACCTGGCGCCCCGCCTGGGGACGACGTGTCGAGCGACATCGGTGGCCAGGATCCTCTCGCGCGGTCTGACGCGGACGAATCGCCCGGCTCGCCGGGGGCCCCGCGGTCGGAGCGGCACGCGGGGGGTCTCGGCGACGGCGGCGACGACCGCCCCGGCGGCTGAATCGGGGCATTCCGGCGGGGTGCAGCATCCGTCCCGTCACATGCAAGAAGGCCGCGTCCCCGAGCGGGGAGCGCGGCCTTCTCGACGGTGTGCGTCAGGAGAGCAGCTTGGCCTTCGCGGCCGAGAACTCCTCGTCCGACAGGATGCCCTGAGCGTGCAGCTGCGCCAGCTGCGTGATCTTGGCCATCAGGTCGTCCTCAGCGGGCGCAGCCGCCGGCGCGGGCGCCTGCGCGTTGGCGACGGCCTGCGCCGCCGCCTGGTCCATGGCCGCCTGCTGTGCCTGGGCCTCGTAGGCCTGTTGCTGCGACTGGTCGTAGTACTTCTGCTGCTGGTGGCGCGCGACGCTGCCCGAGACGGCCGTCGCCGTGCCGGCGACGACAGCGGTGCGGGCGGCCATGCCGATCAGGCCGGGACGGCCCATTCTTCCGAGTGGCATGTGTCTCTCCTCCTTCAGTCCGCGTTCTCGGCGAGGAACGCGTTGACGATCGGTGCCGGGATGCCTTCGCGGGCGATGACGGCGCCGCCGGCGTCGTAGAGCGCGGCGGCGAACGACTTCGCCCACAGGAGCTCGACGACGAGGATCGCGGCCGAAGAACCCGGCTCGAGGTTCTCGGCGAGGTACAGGATGTCGTCCTGGCTCGCGAGTCCGGCGAGGTCGAGGGCGGGAGCGCCGTCGTCGATCGTGTCGGAGAGCTCGAGCACCTCGATCTCGCCCTCGGGCGAGCGGCGCGCGAACACGAGGTCGAGCACGTTCACCGTACCGGCGGCGACGAGGTCGTCGATCGCCTGGAGCACTGCGGGACCGGGCCGGTCGCCCTCGAACCCGATCGCGTAGAACTCGATCGGGCCGTAGTCGAAGGTCGTCATGTCTTCTCCTGTTCCGGTGCCGGCTTAGGCTGCCAGCGCCTTGGCCTTGAGCGCGTCGAATTCGGCCTGCGAGATCGCGCCAGAGTCGAGCAGCGACTTGGCCTTCGCGATGTCATCGGTCGCGCTGGAGCCGCCGGAGCCTGCCGTCTGGCGGATGTAGGCGTCCTGTGCGGCGCGAAGCTCCTGCGCCTGGGCGATGGAGCGCTTCTGCATGCCGCTGCCGCGCGCGATCAGGTAGACCAGCGCGGTGAGGAACGGGACGAAGATCAGGAACAGGATCCAGATGGCCTTCAGCCAGCCGTTGAGCGAGTCGTCGCGGAACAGGTCGCCGATGATCGAGAACAGCACCATCAGGTACGCGACGAAGACGAAGATCCAGAAGAACCAGAGGATGAAGTCCCAGATACCGCCACCCATGTCACACCAGCTTCCTCGACGGGACGAGCCGTCGGAATCGATTGTCGAAGGGATCGATTACATCGTGGTCATCCCCTGGCAGAACCGTACTACCTAAACGCGGCAGACGAGCAAGGAAAATCCGTGCCGCGTGGGACTGTTCCCGCGGCGTTCACAGGCCCCATCATTGGGGCATGACCGACCCCGTCGAATCTGCCTCGTCGTCCGTGTCCGCCGACGAGGTCGTCGCGGTGGAGCAGGAGCGCCCCCGTCGCTTCGCCAAGGTGCTGACCGGCCTCGACCATCCGCTCGCAACGGGGTTCCTTGTCACCATCGGCGTGCTCGGCGCGCTGGTGCTCGGCTCGGCGATCGGGTCGATCTCGACGATCCTGGTCTACATCATCCTGGCGATGTTCCTCGCGGTCGGGCTGGACCCGATCGTGCGCATGCTGGAGCGCCACAAGGTCAAGCGCGGCGCCGGCATCGCGATCGTCTTCGGCGGCTTCGCGCTGGTGATGGTGGCGTTCTTCGTCTTCGTGCTGCCGCCGGTCATCGCCCAGATCGTGCAGCTGGTGCAGGCGATCCCCGAGCTCGTCGAGAACATCCCGCAATCCGAGTGGTTCGCGCGGCTCGCCCCCGACGCTCAGGTCGCGGTGCTCGGCGCCCTCGAGCAGATCGCCGAGTGGATCTCGGCGCCGTCGACCCTCGCGGCCCTCGGCGGCGGTGTGCTGGCGGTCGGCGTCGGGTTCGTCGCGGCGATCTCGGCGAGCTTCGTCGTCATCGCGCTGACGCTGTACTTCCTCGCGTCGCTGACCGCCGCCAAGCGCGCCTTCTACGACCTCGCTCCGGCGCACAGCCGCGTGCGCCTCGCCGACCTGACCGAGCGGATCACGGACTCCGTCGGCAGCGCCCTCATCGGGTCGGTCATCCTCTCGTCGATCAACGCGGCCGTGGTCTTCGTCCTGCACGTCGTGATCCAGCTGCCGTTCCCTGCGCTCATGGCCGTCATCGCATTCGTGGTGACGCTGATCCCGCTGTTCGGCTCGGTGATCTTCTGGATCTTCGCGTCGATCATCGCGCTGTTCACGAGCCCGACGCAGGCGCTGATCTTCTTCATCGCGTACCTCGTCTACATCCAGATCGAGTCCTACGTCGTGAGCCCGCGCGTGATGAACAAGGCGATCGAGATCCCCGCCGCCCTCGTCCTCATCGGCGCCCTCGCCGGCGGCGCGCTCGCCGGCATCGTCGGCGTCCTGGTGGCCCTGCCCGTGATGGCATCGATCCTGCTGATCATCCGCGAGGTCGTGGTGCCACGGCAGAACCTCAAGGTCTAGCGGGTCCTCTGCGGATGGGGGACGGATGCCTCGGGCCGAGGCATCCGTCTTCACATCTCGTGTGCGCCGCGCATCCTGTGTGGCGCGCAGCCCTTCCCCCTCCTCAATTGAGGAGCGCTGCCGAGTCGAGGACCGCACAGGGACGGATGCTCCGCATCTCGGCGCATCCTCGTTCGAGGAAGCGGATTTGAGTCCCCGGCCCGCGGTGCGACGTTCCGCCGCTCCCCGGCCCGCGGTGCGACGTTCCGCCGCTCCGGCGGCCGCGCGCGATCGTCCTCAATCGAGGAGCGACGCCGAGTGGAGGATCGTCGGCCCCGGAAGACTCCGCATCTGGGTGCAGCTCCTCAACTGAGGAGCTCGCTCGTCAGTGCGCCGGGGCACGGCCCTGCTGACGGCGCCGAGCCGCGGTGGGATCCCGGCCTCAGCGAGCGAGGTGCAGTCCCTGGGCGACGGCGTTCATCACGAGCTGCTGGACAGAGGGCCAGTCATCCATGACCTGGGTGTAGCCGACGCGGATCACGTGGTAGCCGCGGAGCATGAGCTCGGCATCATGTCGGTTGTCGGACTCGCGCTGGGGGCCGACATGGTGGCCACCGTCGATCTGCAGAACAAGCCGGTCGCCGATGAGGAAGTCGACACGATGGCCGTGAAGCCAGATCTGGTGGAGGATCCGCAGCCGGAGCCAGCGCAGCCGTCGCGGCACGATGGTCTCGAGCCCCGAGTCGGCGAAGGGCGTCGCCTCGGAGAGGATGTCGCGGGCACGGCCAGGCAGTCTGAGGCGCGCGAGCACGTCGCGGTCGACCAGGCCCTTGTTGAGCGCAGACTCCCACACGGCAAGAGCGTGTTCGAAGGGTTGACACTGCGCGACCGCCACGAGGGTGTTCTCGATCCCGTCTTCGAGCACATGCGGCGTGCGAGCGACGACGGGTACGAACCAGTGGGTGATCGCTTTCGGACGTCCTGTGCTCTGCTCCAGTTCCGGCCGCACGCCTCCAGAGCTCGGCGGAGCGCAGACGTGCGGCCGTGCAGTGTCGCCGTGCACCCACAATCCGAGCCGTTGAGCCCGCGTGATGCACCCCAGAACGACTCCTGCGCGTGCGGCGGCGACCAGCTGCGGATCCGCGCCTGGCAGCGCCAGCCAGATCGGCGGATTCGCGAGAGAGACCCTTCTGCGACCGCATCGGCCAGATCTCTTTTGTTGGTGTCCCTGCCGAGGAGGGCTGACTGGCGGGCGATCCCGTTCTGCGCCTGCAGCCGCTGCATCCACGCCGGCTCCGAAGTCCCTGTCCTCATCGATTCAGGGTGGATGCCTCGCGCCGTGGACTCACCGCGCCGACGGCGATCCGGTGAGAACCGCCGCTATGTGCGCCCTGGGGAGGAGGTGAAATCGAGCGGTGACTGACGCCCACGCCTGCTCCTCAACTGAGGATTTCTGCCGAGATGAGGACGGGATCGGCGAGAGTCGACCTCATCTCGGCCATGGTCCTCAAATGAGGAGAAGGTGACGCCGCCGGCGTACACACGAGAAGGGACGGATGCCTCGGGCCGAGGCATCCGTCCCCGGAAACCTCAGTTGAGGGCAGAGGTGAGGCGCATCAGGCCGTCGAGGAACGTGGCCTTGGCGGGCTCGCGGCGCCACTCCTCGAGGGTGAGCTCGCGGCCGGCGTCGCGGTAGGCCTGCTCGACCTCGCGCATGCCGGCGACGAAGGACTCGCCGCGGACCATGAGGGAGACCTCGCTGTTGAGGCTGAACGAGCGGATGTCCATGTTGCTCGAGCCGATGACGGCGATGTCGTCGTCGATCGAGAAGTGCTTCGAGTGCAGGATGAACGGCTCCGGGTACAGGAAGATCCGCACGCCCGCCTCGAGGAGCACCTGGTAGTACGACCGCTGCGCGTGCCACACCATGAACTGGTCGCCGATCTCGGACACGAACAGCTGCACCTCGAGGCCGCGCTGACAGGCGCTCGTGATGGCGTAGACCATCGCCTCGTCGGGCACGAAGTACGGGCTCGTCAAGATGACCTTCTCGGTCGCGCCGTAGATGAGCGACAGGAACAGCCGCAGGTTGTTCTCGGTGTCGTAGCCCGGTCCGCTCGGGATGACCTGGCACTGCAGCGCATCGGGCGCCGTGGACACCGGCAGCTGCGCCGCCGGCACGTGGGCCGTCTGCGACAGATCCTCGCCGGTCTCGATGAGCCAGTCCGACAGGAAGACGGTGTTGACGGATGCCACGACCGGGCCGGTCAGCCGTGTCATGAGCTCCTGCCACTTGAGGCCGCGCTTGATGTTCTTGGGCGAGTCGTAATGCCGTGCGATGAGGTTCTGCGAGCCCATGAACGCGACGCGTCCGTCGACCACGACGATCTTGCGGTGGTTGCGCAGGTCGGGGCGCTGGTACTTGCCCTTGAAGGGTTCGACCGGGAGCATCCACGCCCATTTCACGCCGATGCGGTCGAGCTCGGCCAGCATCTTGTCGCTGTCGGCCACCTTCTTGGTCGCCACGTAGTCGGCCAGCAGGCGCACGGTGACGCCGCGGGCGACAGCACGCTCCATCGCCGCGAAGAATCCGCGGGTGGTGTCGTCCCATCCGACGATGAAGAACTCGATGTGCACGAAGTCCTTCGCCGTGTCGACCTCGGCGGCCATCGTGTCGATCGACTCCTGGTAGTGCGGCAGGAGCGTCGCCTCGTTGCCCGACGAGGCGGGAAGCGCCGTCAAGTTCTGGTTCTGCTGCACCACGCGCTGGAACCACCGCGGCCACGAGGCATCCGTCTCGTCCAGCGCGCCTGCGGCCACCCGGCTGCGGATGATCTCGTCGATGTGCGCCTGTTCGGCACGTCTCTTCTGCGGTAGCCGGTAGTTGCCGATGACGAGATAGAGCACCACCCCGACGCCGGGGAGGACGACGATGAGCAGGATCCACGCCATCGCCGCCGTGGGCTTTCGCCCGCGCGGGATGACGATGAGCGCGGTGACGACGATCGCGGCGTGCACCAGCACGGCGAGCGACCAGGACAGGTTGGCGAAGAAGAGAGACCCCACGAGAGCAGTGTGGCACCGCCGGACGCGGCAGCGCGTCGTTCGAAGCGCGTGATTCCGCGGCGCGTCGCGGATGTCGCGTCTCGCGCTTCGCCTCGCGCCTCTCGGGTGCGCGGTGTGCGCTGACGTCCTGAAACGCGGAGGTGGACGGATGCCTCATGGTTTCACCGTGGTGAGCGTGCGCGACGACTGGTCCGAGGTCTTCCCGCCGGCGGAGTGAGGGTCAGCGGGCCGGCGTGCGGGCCGCGCTCGGCGCGTTTCGTCTCGCTCAACGAGCGGGGAGTGGAGACTGGGTCAGCGGGCCGGCGTGCGGGCCGCGTTCGGCGCGTTTCGTCTCGCTTCGCTCGCTCGACGAGCGGGGAGCGGGGACTGGGTCAGGCGTCGGAGGCGCAGCGGAAGCCGATGTGCGACATGCCGGTGTCCTCGGCCTGAGGGGAGCGCGCGGCGGGTCGGAAACGCAGGCAGTAGTCGGGCGAGCACAGGTGCGAGCCGCCTTTGAGCACGCGGCGCGGGATCGACGGGAAGCCGTCCTGCGCGCTCGCCGCGGCGAGCAGGTTCGCGCGCCTGCCGGCGTCGACCGGCTTGTCCGACAGGCGCAGGTGGCGAGGCGTGTAGTAGTCGGTCGTCCACTCCCACACGTTGCCGGTCATGTCGTAGAGCCCGTAGCCGTTGGGCTCGTACGAGCCGACGGGTGCGGCATCCCCGACGCCCTGGTTGTCGTAGGGGAAGCGGCCGAGCCACGAGTTCGCCTGCGCGACGCCGCCCGGGTAGGGCTCGTCGCCCCACGCGAACCGCGCGCCCTCGAGCCCGCCGCGCGCGGCGTACTCGTGCTCGGCCTCGGTGGGCAGGCGCAGCCCGGCCCATTCGGCATACGCGGTCGCATCCTCGAAGGCGACGTGGACGACCGGATGCTGCAGCCGCTCGTCGATCGAAGACTCGGGTCCGAACGGCCGGCGCCAGAACGCGCCCGGCTGCCAGCGCCACCAGTTGCGCCAGTCACGGAGGTCGACGGGGCCCGGAGTCGGAGTGAACACCATCGCGCCCGGGACGAGGTCGGCGGGATCCGCGCCCTCGAACGCGGCCGGGTCGAGCTCGCGCTCGGCGACCGTCACGTAGCCGGTGTCGTCGACGAACACGGCGTACTGCGCGTTGGTGACGGCGTACCTGTCGATGCGGAACGGTCCGATCCTGCGCTCGTGCACGGGCTGCTCGTCGGGGTAGAACTCGTCCGACCCCATGCGGAACACGCCGCCGTCGAGGAGCACTTGGTCGTGGGTCGCCGCCGTCACCGCTCCACCGTAGCCCGGCGCGGAGTCAGAACGACCCGATGCCCTTGCCGATGAGCGAGACGCCGATGACCAGCAGCAGCACCGCCATGATGACCGCGTTCTCCTTGCCGAGCCATACGCGCAGCGCGTCGAGCGGCCCGCGGAGCCTCTCGGCGGCGATGAGGTAGCCGACCACCGGAACGAGGACGGTGGATGCTGCGATCAGCGTGAACACCGCGATCACGAGCACGATCGACCCGACCTCGAGCCCCGCCGACCCGATGTCGACGCCGGCCGCGGCGGCCATCAGGAGGTTCTTCGGGTTGATCGCCGAGAGGAGGAAGCCGAGGCCCAACGCGACGGGAAGGCTGACCTTGTCGATCGCCTGCATCCAGGTCGGCATCTGGGGCTCCTCGCCCGCCTTGGGCCGGCCACGCCACTGGCGGAGCGAGAGCAGGAGCAGCCCCGCGCCGAGGAGCAGCTGGATGACGCCCTGGATCGGCTTCGAGGCATCCGCGTCCTGCGCGGGGAGGATCGACGAGAGCAGCGTGAACACCGTCACCGCGACCACGATGCCCAGCACCCAGCCGAGCAGGAAGCCGACGCTCGTGACCCGCGCCTTCGGCGACAGCAGCATGAGGATCGCCGCGATGATCGGGATCGGGCTGATCGCCACACCGAGGGCGAGGGGAAGGATCTCTCCGATGACGGCGCCCATGGGCGTCCTCCTGGGGTCGTCGAACGATATCGGCGTGGCTACCGTATCGGGCGTTCGCCGTCAGGCGCCGTTGATCCGGTCGCGCCACTCCAGGAGCGCCTTCACCGGCGCGAGGTCGTAGTCGGGTCCGTCGATCGCCGGGACGATCAGCCGGAAGCCGAGGTCGTACAGGCGGGACGCGGCATCCGCGTCCTCGAGCAGCGGGCCGAATCCGCGCACGGTGTAGCCGGTCGACAGCTCGATGCCGGCGGGGTCGCGGCCTTCCCGCTCGCACCAGTCGTGGAGCACGCCGATCTTGCGGGGGAGGTCGTCGAGTTTCGTGAAGGTGTGCCAGATGTCGGCGTGCCGAGCCACGAGTCGCAGCGTCTTGCGCTCGCCTTGACCGCCGATGAGGATCGGGATCCGCCGTGTGGGCGGAGGGTTCAGGCGCTCCCAGCGGGCGCGCACGCGCGGGAGGTCCTCGGCGAGGTCGTCGAGCCGCGAGCCGACGGTGCCGAACTCGTAGCCGTACGCGTCGTAGTCGGGCTGCGCCCACCCCGAGCCGGTGCCGAAGATGAGCCGCCCCGTCCCGGTGGCGCGGGCGCTGATGTGGTCGACGGTGCGCGCCATGTCGGCCTGCAGATCGGGGTTGCGGTACGAGCTGCAGTTGACGAGCGGGCCGAACTCGACGCGCTCGGTCTGCTCGGCCATCGCGGCGAGCACAGTCCACGCCTCGAAATGGGCGGCGTCGAACGGCTCGGTGAGCGCGAAGAAGTGGTCCCAGTTGAAGACGACGTCGACGCCGAGCTCCTCCGCGCGCAGCACGGCATCACGATAGGCGGTGTACGACCCGTGCTGCGGCGCGAGCTGCACGCCGATCCGCAACGGACGATGGTCTGCGGGATGCCTCGACGAAGTCACGTCGAAGAGCCTCTCAGTTCTTCGGCTCGATGCGGAGCACCTCGGGCGACTCGCCGACCGTCAGGTCGTCCACGACACGGAGCGTGCGCGCGAGGTCGTCGACGCTGCCGATCACGGTGCCGAAGCGCTCGCGATCGGAGCAGACGGCGGTGACGGTGACGAAGTGCGTGCCGGTGTCCCACGTGTAGGTGGCGAACGGAGGGGTGCGCTGATCGGAGGGGAGCGCCATCTCGAGCTTCTCGCCGACGCCGAGGTACGGATTGCGGAAGCTCTCGGTGTCGTCGTACTCCATCGGCATCATGGCGCGAGCGGCACGGAGGTCGTTCGTGGCCTGCTGCACCTGCGCCATCACGACGACGAGCTCGGCATCGGCCTTCCAGACCCACACCAGCACGCGTCCCGCGGCCTTGCGCATGAGGAACGGTGCGGCCTGGCTCATCGCCCAGGCGGCGAAGCCGTTCCCGGAGCGCGGCTGCCCGCTCGCGGCGCCCGACGACTCGATCGGCGTCGCGCCCGCAGGGCCGATCATCAAGCCGCCCGCCTGATTCAGCAGCATCCGTATCGCGGTCTTGCGGTGACGGCGCCCGCGGAAGCCGAGCGATTCGGTCACGGGCACCCAGAGGTTCGGGTCGGCGTCGGCCTGCAGGCGGGGCATGCGACCAGGGTACGTGCCTCCACTGGCGCGTTCCTGGGGAGCCCCCGGAAAGCCCTCGGGTAGGGTGGAGGGCGCGTGGCGCCAGCCGCTGCCGCGCGTCCCCCGCCGCACAGACAGGCCCCCAACCCGTGACCGATCCTGCGACGCCCGACGACACCCCCGCCGACGCCGCGAGTCCTCGCGCACTGACGATCCTCTACGGCGCCGACACGTTCCTCCCGCACGTGAACGGCGCCGCCCGCTTCGCGGAGCGCCTCGCCGCCGGCATGGTCGCGCGCGGCCACGAGGTGCACGTGATGGCACCGAGCAAGACGCACCGCGAGCACGGCACCTTCACCGAGGTGATCGAGGGGCAGCCGATGACGATGCACCGGCTGCCGTCGTGGCGCTGGTACCCGCACGACTGGCTCACCTTCGTCATGCCGTTCATGTCGAAGCACTATGCGCGCCGCGTCCTCGACGAGGTCAAGCCCGACGTGGTGCACATCCAGTCGCACATCGTGATCGGCCGTGGCCTCACGCGGGAGGCGCGCAAGCGCGGCATCCCGGTCGTCGCGACCAACCACGTCATGGCGGAGAACGTGCTCGACTTCACCGTGCTGCCGCCGTCGTGGACGCAGTACGCGGTCAAGCTCGCGTGGGAGGACGCCGAGCGTACGTTCAAGATGACGCGCGCGGTCACGACCCCGACGCGCAAGGCCGCCGAGTTCCTCGAGCGCACGATCGACATCGACGGCGTCATCCCGGTCAGCTGCGGCATCGACGCGTCGAATTACACGGCCGACCTCACGCCCCGTGGCGCGCACCGTCTGGTGTTCGTGGGGCGCCTCACGACCGAGAAGCAGATCGACGTCGTGCTGCGCGCCATCGCGAAGCTCGACCCGGCGCTCGACGTGCGCTTCGACATCGTGGGCTCGGGCGATCAGCGCCGCAACCTCGAGCAGCTCGTCACCGAGCTGGGGCTCGGCGACCGCGTCTTCTTCCACGGCCACACGACGGACGAGGAGCTGCGGGCTCTGCTCACCGACGCGAGCCTCTTCGTGATCGCCTCGATCGCCGAGCTGCAGTCGATCGCGACCATGGAGGCGATGGCGTCGGGACTGCCGATCGTCGCCGCCGACGCGGTCGCGCTTCCCCACCTCGTCCACGACGGCGAGAACGGGTATCTGTTCCGCCCCGGAGACGTCGACGACCTCGCCGCCAAGCTCACGACGGTGCTGACGCAGTCGCCCGAGGAGCGCATGCGCATGCAGCGGTGCTCGCTCGAAGGCGTCAAGGTGCACGACATGAAGCGCACGCTCGACACCTTCGAGGCCCTGTACCGCGACGAGCCGCTGCCAGAGTAGGCCGCCGTGCACGTCGTGATGTTCGGCGACCAGCACGCCGAGTCGCTCGGCGGGGCGCAGGTCTCGATGCGCCTGCAGCGCCGCTTCCTCGAGAAGGCCGGGCACACCGTGACGATCGTCGCGCCGGCGATGCACGGCCCACGGGCGCGCGCGGCGGCAGGCGACTCCGCGTACGTGGACCTGCCGTCGATCCCCATCACGGTGGACCGCGAATACTCCATGACGTGGCCGGGCCGGAGCACCGATCGGTGGTTGGATGCTGCGATGGCGGGTCGTCCTCCGGTCGACGTCGTGCACATCCAGGCGGACTTCTGGGGTGCGTTCATCGGCGTGCGCTACGCGCAGCGACACGGCATCCCGATCGTCCACACGATGCACAACCGGCTCGACGTGGGCATCGAGGCGACCACGCCGTTCCCGAAGACCGTGCTGCGGGTGCTGAACGCGTGGCAGCGCCGGGCGCTCGGGCGCCGCGTCGGGGCGCCGGAGCCGGGACACGACGGCTGGGCGTACCTGCGGCGGTTCGGCGCCTGCGCCGCCGCGATCACCGCGCCGTCGGCGCACTTCGCGCACCGGCTCGAGGCGAACGGGGTGCTGCCCGCTTCCGGCGCGCCGGCGGTCGACGTGATCTGGAACGGCATCGACGACGACGTCCTCGACGACGTCCTCGCGACGACCCCGACCGAGCGGGCTCCCGGGCCGGCGCGGTTCGTGTGGCTGGGGCGCATGAGTCCCGAGAAGCGTCTGATGCCCTTCCTGGAGGCGCTCGCCGCGTCGGGCGTCGAGGCCGAGGTCGAGATCATCGGCGGCGGCGGTCAGCTGCGCGCCGCCCGACGCCTCGTCGAAAAGCTCCGGCCCCCTGCGACCGTGACCTTCGCGGGACGGATGCCGTACGCCCAGACCCTCAGGCGCATCGCGGCCGCCGACGCCGTCGTGCAGACCTCGATCGGCTTCGAGACGCAGGGCATGACGATCTTCGAGGCGGCCTCGCTCGGCACGCCGTCGGTGGTCAGCGACCCCGACCTCGCGGCCGAACTCGGCGGGGGCTCCTGGGCGGTCGGCGATGGCACGACCGCGGACCCGTCGGTCGCTGCGCTGGCGGACGCGCTGCGGGAGGCAGCATCCGAGATCTCCGCCGGAACGCCGCGCGTGCCCGACCCGACCATCCGCGAGCGGTTCCGGCAGTCGTCGCGCACCGCGGCGATGGTCGACGTCTACGTCCGCGCCACCGCCTGATCGCGGCTCGGATCTCTCGCTCCTCATATGAGGACGAGAGCCGGGATGAGGAGCGAATCGCGGGATCCGCCCCTCATCCCGGCTCTCATCCTCAGTTGAGGAGGGGTCGGGGTGGCCGGCGCCGCATCAGGGGAGGCGGGTGCGGTCGGTGGGGAGGCGACGGTAACCGTCGTTGCGAAGGGCGGCGATCGTCGATGCGAAGGCCACCGCGGACAGGGCTGCGAGAAGAATCACCATGAACATGGCAGAAACGCTACGCTTGCGTCAGTCCTGCCACGAGTGGCAGAATTGACACACATCGCACGAAAACTGCCAGTCGCGGAGGTTCGCATGAAAACGGTGGCCTGCATCGTCACGGACGGCTTCGCGCCGTTCGAGTTCGGAGTCGCGTGCGAGGCGTTCGGCCTCGACCGGTCCGACGACGGCATCCCGAACTTCGACTTCCGCGTGGTCACGCCCGACCCGGGAGTCGTGCAGTCCAAGATGGGCTTCTCGATCAACGTCGACGCCGACCTCTCGTTCGCATACGAGGCCGACCTCGTGGTGGTGTCGCCGGTTCCCCACCAGTACTGGGGCAGCGTCGACGACCGTGTGCTCGATGTCATCCGCGCCGCGGTCGCCCGCGACGCGTGGGTGCTGAGCGTGTGCAGCGGGTCGTTCGTCGTCGCGGCCTCCGGCGTGCTCGACGGCCGCCGTGCGACGACGCACTGGATGTACGCGCAGAAGATGAAGGAGATGTACCCGTCCATCGACGTCGACCCCGACGTGCTCTACGTGCAGGACGGCCGCATCATCACGAGCGCCGGCACCGCCGCGGGTCTCGACGCCTGCCTGCACCTGCTGCGTCAGGAGCTCGGCGCGGAGCTCACCAACATCATCGCCCGCCGCATGGTCGTTCCGCCGCAGCGCGACGGCGGTCAGGCGCAGTTCATCGCGAACCCGCTTCCGGCCACGACGTCGCTGTCGCTCGCGCCCGTCACCGACTGGATGCTCGACAACCTGCGCCTCGACCTCACGGTCGACCAGCTCGCGTCGAAGGCGCACATGTCGCCGCGCACGTTCGCCCGTCGGTTCAAGGCCGACTACGGCGCGACGCCGGCCGCGTGGCTCGCCCGCCAGCGGATCATCCACGCCCAGCGCCTGCTCGAGAAGACCGACCTCGGTCTCGACCGCATCGCTTACGAGAGCGGGTTCGGGTCGGCCGCCGTGCTACGCCAGAACTTCGCGCGTGTGCTCGGCACGACGCCGACCGGGTACCGCTCGCGCTTCACCTGCCACCTCGATGAGATGAGGGTCCCCACGCCCACCCCACACGCCGCTGACGCGTCGTTCGGAGCCTCCGGGCGCGGGGGCCCAGCCTCGGCCTCCGCCGAAGCGGGGGACGAGGCATCCGTTCTCGTGTCCGTGGCGTAGGGCGTTCTCACGCCCTACGACGGGGTCAGGCCTTCTTGGCGTCGATCTCGCGGCCGTGCACGGTGAGCGCGTAGATCACGAGGATGTCGACGGCGAGCAGTGCCAGCGACAGCCACGGCTGCACCGAGATGAGCGTGATCTGGCCGATCGCGTTGATCGCGACGAGCACGATCGCGGTGACGCGCGCCCAGGTCGCGCCCAGCAGCAGGAAGATGCCGACGAGGATGAGCAGCGCGCCGGCGATCAGGTGCCACCAGCCCCAGCCCTGGACGTCGATCGAGAAGAGCGCTTCCTGCCCGAGGAAGTAGGCCGTGTCAGGGCCGATGAGCGCCTGCAGGCCGTGGAAGGCGTCGATCGTGCCGCCGACGATGAGCACGACGGCGGCGAAGACGCCCCATCCGGCCCAACCGGAGGTGTTGACATCAGAGTTGGTCATGGCGAGGTCCCTTCATGTCGGCCGGGGAGGCCGTTCAGCGTCGGGCGTCGCGGCGCCCGTGCGGTGTTGGTGCCGCTAGGCGTCAGACTAGCCATCCTGGGAGAATCCTGGGAAGAGTCCTCTTCATGCAGGTCGCGCGAATGACGCGCGATGTCCGTGCGCGTCGAAAGGTTCCCGCCGCGTGCGGGGAGGCCTTCGCTAGCGTGTGACCCGTGGGGTTCGATCCGAGATCGTGGTTCTCCCGTAAGACGCTGCGCAAGGACGCCGTCGCGGGTGTGATCCTCGGCGTCGAGGCGGTGCCCGACGGCCTCGCCGCGGGGCTGCTGGCCGGGGTGAACCCGCTCGCCGGCCTCTACGGGTACCTCTTCGGCATGGTGGGTGCGGCCGTGCTCACGAGCAGCGCGTTCATGGCCGTGCAGGCGACCAGCGCGATGGCGCTCGTCGTCTCGGATGCAGGGCTCGAGACCCTCCCCGATCCGGATCGCGGGCTCTTCACCCTCGCGATCCTGACCGGCATCATCATGGTGATCGCGGGCCTCCTGCGCGGCGGGCGGCTGATCAGCTTCGTGCCGACGCCGGTCATGACCGGTTTCGTCACGGCGATCGGCGTCAACATCATCCTCGGCCAGCTGTCGAACTTCACCGGCTACCAGGCGCAGGGCGCCAACCGGCTGCTCAAGACGATCGACGTGCTCGTGCATGTCGGGCAGTGGAACATCCCGTCCCTTGTCGTCGGCGCGATCGCGATCCTCATCATCGTGGTGCTCCTGCCGACCCGGGTCGGCAGCATGGGGCTCGTCATCGCCGTGGTGGTGGGCTCGCTGTGCGCGGTGCTGCTGAATGTGTGGGTGCCGGACTCCGTCGTGCTGCTGCGCGACATCGTCGACGTGCCGCGCGGGCTGCCTGCGCCGGTGCTGCCGAGCATCGCCGATGCCCCGACCCTGCTCATTCCGGCGCTGTCGCTCACCTTCATCGGCCTCGTGCAGGGGGCAGCCGTCTCCGCCGGCATCCCGACCGCCGACGGCAGGCGTGCCGACGCGAACCGCGACTTCATGGGGCAAGGACTCGGCAACGTCGTCTCGGGGCTGTTCCAGGGCATGCCGGTCGGCGGGTCGATGTCCGGCTCGTCGCTCATCGTGCAGGCGGGTGCGAAGACGCGGATGTCGTTGTTCATCGCGGGGGCCGTGATGGCCGTCGTGATCTTCGCCCTGGCCGACGTCGTCGCGTTCGTGGCGATGCCGGCACTCGCGGGGCTGCTCATCGTCGTGGGCTGGCGCGCGATCAAGCCGAGCCGCATCTACTCGGTGATCAAGTCGGGCCCGCTGCCGACGACGATCATGGCGGTGACGTTCGGACTGACGCTGATCATCCCGTTGCAGTTCGCCGTGCTCGTCGGTGTGGGGCTCGGTGTCATCCTGTACGTCGCCGAGCAGTCGAACAGCGTGCGGGTGAGGGCCGTCGTGATCGCCCACGATGGTCGCATGCGCGAGACCGATCCCCCCGCAGTCGTTCCACCGGGCGAGGTGCTGGTGCTGCAGCCCTACGGGAGCCTGTTCTTCGCCAGCGCGCCGGTGTTCGAGCGCCAGCTGCCCGACGTCAGGCGCGAATCGAGCGGATCGGTGGTCATCGTGCGTCTGCGCGGCACCGACGAGATCGGCCTCTCGCACGTCGAAGTGCTGCGGCGGTTCGCGGCCGGGCTGCGAGATGCCGACTCGACACTCAAGGTGGTGGCCACGGAGGACCGCGTCATCTCGCAGCTCGATGCCGGTGGACTCACCGCCGACATCGGCGCCGACAACGTCTACCGCGGCACCGAATGGGTGGGCGAAGGGCTGCGCCGCGCCTACGCCGACGCCCGGGCAGAGATCGAGGACTAGCGTCGCATTGCTCGGGGAGCGCCCCGCTGGTAAACTTGAGCCATGACGACTCAACTTTGACCAAGAGTTGGGTCCCCAGATTTCAGGAGACATATGAACGCCACGCAACAGCCCGGGCAGGAGGACGCGCAGAGCGCCCTCGAGCAGTTCGGCATCAACCTCACAGACCGTGCCCGACAGGGCAAGCTCGACCCCGTCATCGGGCGGGACAGCGAGATCCGGCGGGTCAGCCAGGTGCTGACACGCCGCACGAAGAACAACCCCGTCCTCATCGGCGAGCCCGGCGTCGGAAAGACCGCCGTCGTCGAGGGCCTCGCCCAGCGCATCGTCGCGGGCGACGTCGCCGAGTCGCTCAAGAACAAGGAGCTCGTCACCCTCGACATCTCCGCCCTCGTCGCCGGCGCGATGTACCGCGGCCAGTTCGAGGAGCGCCTGAAGAGCGTGCTCAAGGAGATCACCGAGTCCGACGGCCGCATCATCACGTTCATCGACGAGCTGCACGTGCTCATGGGCGCGGGCGGCGGCGAGGGGTCGGTCGCAGCATCCAACATGCTCAAGCCGATGCTCGCGCGCGGCGAGTTGCGCCTCATCGGCGCGACCACGCTGAACGAATACCGCGAGTTCATCGAGAAGGATGCTGCGCTCGAGCGTCGCTTCCAGCAGGTCTATGTCGGCGAGCCCAGTGTCGAAGACACTGTCGCGATCCTGCGCGGACTCAAGGGCCGCTACGAGGCCCACCACGGCGTCACCATCAACGACGGAGCCCTGGTGGCCGCGGCATCCCTGTCCAATCGGTACATCCCCAGCCGCCAGCTTCCCGACAAGGCCATCGACCTGATCGACGAGGCGATGAGCCGGCTGAAGATGGAGATCGACTCGAGCCCGCTCGAGATCGACCAGCTGCGGCGCCAGATCGACCGCATGCGGCTCGAGGAGCTCGCCCTGAAGAAGGAGAAGGACTCCGCGTCGAAGGAGCGTCTCGCCACGCTTCGCGAGCACATGGCCACCGCCGAAGCGGACCTGTCGGTGCTCGAGCAGCGCTGGCAGCGCGAGCGCGCGGGTCTCAATCGCGTCGGCGAGCTCAAGAAGCAGCTCGATCAGGCGATCATCGACCGCGATCGCGCGCTGCGCGAGGCCGACTACACGCGGGCGTCGAAGCTCGAGTACGAGACCATCAAGCGCCTCGAGGTCGAGATCGCGCAGGCCGAGCAGGCGGAGGCGGCGTCGACCGAGGAGCGCATGGTCAACGAGCAGGTGACCGACGAGGACATCGCGGCCGTCATCGCGGCGTGGACCGGCATCCCCGTCGGCCGGCTGCTCCAGGGGGAGTCCGAGAGGCTGCTGCACCTCGAGTCCGAGCTCGGCAGGCGCCTGATCGGGCAGAAGGATGCCGTGAAGGCGGTGTCGGATGCCGTGCGACGCTCCCGCGCGGGCATCAGCGACCCCGGTCGCCCGACCGGCTCGTTCCTGTTCCTCGGTCCGACCGGCGTCGGCAAGACCGAGCTCGCCAAGGCGCTCGCGGAGTTCCTCTTCGACGACGAGCACGCGATGGTGCGCATCGACATGTCGGAGTACGGCGAGAAGCACTCGGTCTCGCGCCTCGTCGGCGCCCCTCCCGGCTACATCGGGTACGAGCAGGGTGGCCAGCTCACCGAGGCCGTGCGTCGGCGCCCTTACTCGGTGGTGCTGCTCGACGAGGTCGAGAAGGCCCACCCCGAGGTGTTCGACGTGCTGCTGCAGGTCATGGACGACGGCCGGCTCACCGACGGCCAGGGTCGCACGGTCGACTTCACGAACGTGATCCTCATCCTGACGTCGAACATCGGCTCGCCCATCCTCATCGACCCGGTGCTCTCGGCCGACGAGAAGCGCGACGCCGTCATGGCGATCGTGCGGCAGGCGTTCAAGCCCGAGTTCCTGAACCGGCTCGACGACATCGTGATGTTCGCCGCGCTCAGCCAGGACGACCTGGCGCAGATCGTCGAGCTCGCCGTGTTCGCGTTGCAGCGTCGCCTCAAGGACCGCCGCCTCGCCCTCGCCGTGACGCCCGATGCGCGTGCCTGGCTCGCCGAGCGCGGCTACGACCCGGTGTTCGGTGCGCGGCCACTGCGTCGCCTCATCCAGTCCGAGATCCAGGACCGCCTCGCGATGGCCCTGCTCTCGGGCGGTGTGCGCGACGGCGACGTGGTGCGGGTGGATGTCGCCGCCGACGGCTCGTCGCTCGTGCTGACGAGCGACGGCCCCGTCGCGGCCGAGCCCCCGACGGAAGACGACGACGTGATCGAGGCCGAGCTGCTCGACGACTGATGGTGGGAGGTCGCCCCCGGCCTCCGCGTCTCAGCGTGCCCCAAACCCGGCAAGACAGAGGGAACACGGATGCCTCGACCCGCAGCAGCGGGTCGAGGCATCCGTTTCCCGTACCAGTGGATCAGTCGTTCACGAGCACCGAGTCGGCGGCGGGGCGGCGCACGCGCGGGGCGTTCTCGCGGGCCTGCAGCTCTTCCGACGCCAGCCGGATGTCGCCGAGCTCGCCGACCGCCATGACGGTGACGGGAGTGAAGTCGGAGCTGAGGCCGAAGCCGGCGGTGATGGCATCGCGGTCGAAGCCGCCCATCTGGTGAGTCGACAGGCCGTCGGCGTGGGCCTGCACGGTGAAGTGCGCCGCGACCTGGCCGGTGTCGTACTGAGCCCAGCGCATCGGCTCGCCGTCGCGCGTGGTCTCGGCGACGAACACGACGAGCGCGGCGGCGTCGCCCGCCCACGCGCTGTTGAAGCCGGCGAGCGAGCCGAGAACGGTGGCGTGCGCGGCCGAGCCTCGACGGGCGACGATGACGCGCCAGGCCTGTGTGTTGGCGGCCGTCGGCGTCCAGCGGGCGGCCTCGAGCGCGCTCGCGAGGGCGGCCTCGTCGATGACCGACTCGCGGTCGAAGATGCGGGTGCTCCAGCGCTCGGCGAGCACGTCGATGATCGGCGCGTCGGTCTCGGCGGTGCGGGCGGTGAGAGTGGACATGGGCTGCTCCTCTGGGGTCGAGCGATCTCTTCCGGGACCCCGTCGGCCCAGATCCATGCAACGACATAGACCTGGGAACATTCCCTCCATGTCCTCCCGCGTCGTCGACCGGGTCGTGAGAGCATCGACGCGTGCGCACCGTCCGTGCTCTGTGGGGTTCTTCGCATCCGGGGCCGACGCTCGTCGTGACTGCGCTCGCCCTCGCCCTGGGCATCGCGACGGGGCTCGAGGCCTGGCGCCTGGCGCTGCTGACGACGTCGGTCTTCGCGGGGCAGCTGTCGGTCGGCATCTCGAACGACGCCCTCGACGCTGAGCGGGATCGCGCCGTGGGGCGCACCGACAAGCCGATCGCCCGCGGAGACGTCTCGGCGCAGGCCGCGTGGGGCGCCGCGCTCGGACTGCTGGCGTCGGCTCTGGTTCTCTCCGCGCCGTTGGGCTGGCGGATGCTGGCCGCCCACGCTCTGGCGCTCGGTTCGGCCTGGGCCTACAACGCGGGCCTGAAATCGACCCCGTGGTCGATCGTGCCGTTCCTCGTGAGCTTCGGGATCTTCCCGTCGCTCGCGACGCTGTCGGCGCCCGACCCCTCGTTCGCGGCGCCGTGGGCGTGGATCGCCGGCGCCGCGCTCGGCGCCGCCGTGCACCTCACGAACGTGCTGCCCGACCTCGCCGACGATGCGCGCACCGGCGTGCGCGGTCTTCCGCACCGGCTCGGACCGCGGCTGGCGGCGATCGTCGCCGCGCTCGCCGTCGTGGGCGGTGCGGTCGCGGTGCTGCTCGGGGCCGCCGGCGGTGACCTCGGGGCCGTGTCGCCGGTGTCGTGGGTCTTCTTCGCGGCCGTCGTCGCCGTGGCGGCAGTGACCGCGTGGCGCGCGATCTCGAGGCCGCCGACGCGCGCGCTGTTCCGCCTCGTGATGCTGGCGGCGCTGCTCCTCGCAGCCCAGCTCGTCGCCTCGGGCAGCGCCTTCGTCGCGTGACGCGGGGCCCGGCGTCGAGGCATCCGCTCGCTGGGTCAGGGGTGGCACCATCCCCTCCCGGCCGGGTTTGGGGCGCGATGCCTCCATTGGGGCGGTGTTTATGCGCCCCGACGGACATTGTGCGCCCCAAACCCACAACCGGACCCCGGCTGACCTCGGGCCGGCGGCACGTCAGGCGTCGACGTCGAAGCCCATCGAGTAGGCACGCGCGAACAGTCGGGCGGACGGGCCGGCGAGCATCGCGCGCACCGCCGCGCGCCTCAGCGCGTCGCCGCGACCGCTGGGCCGGCCGAGCGCCGTGTTCACGCTCGCCAGCGACGCGGCCCGTCGCGCCGACTGGACCCGACGGGCTTCCCACCGCAGCAACCCGACGTCGGGGGCGCGGCCGGTGCGCACCCAGGAGGCCAGGAGCGGCGCCAGCGTCACCGCGTCGAGCAGGCCGAGGTTCATGCCCTGCCCGCCGATCGGGCTGACCTCGTGGGCGGTGTCTCCGATCGCGAACACGCGGCCGTGGCGCAGCCGGGGCGCGACGACTCGGCGCACGCCGAACGACGTCGCCGCCGTCACCCCATCGGCCGCCGCAGCCTCCCCTCGACGGGCGAGCGCGTCGCGCAGCCGCCGAGTGCGCGCCTCGGGCTCGTCGTCTGCGCCCGGCGGGTCCCACGCGACGAACCGGCGGCGGCCGCCGGGCAGCGGGAACGACTCGAGCACGCCGTCAGGATCGAGGTGGATCACGGCGAGCTCGCCGTCAGCGGCGCCGTCGGCGGCGGCATCCGTCATCAGGTATCGGTCGCGGTAGTCCCGCGCCGGCACGGCGCCGGGCCGGTAGACGAGGTCGCGCGCGGCGCCTCCGCCTGCGACGACCACGATGCGGCTCTCGGACTCGATCGGGCGGCCGAGGAGGCCTGCGCGCACCACCACGGCGTCGCGATGCGGGATCACCGCGAGCACGTACGCCCCGCGCAGCGGCTTGGGGGCCGCGGCGCCGAGCACGGACTCGGTGGCCGCCTGCGGCAGTGTCGCCACGAAGGGGAAGCGCGCCGAGAGGACGTCGAAGTGCACCGTCCCGAGCAGGCGGCCGCGTGAACGTGCCTCGCCGCGTCTCACCCGCACCGCCTCGGCGAGGAGGTGGTCCGTGAGGCCCGACGCCTCGAGAGCCGCCAGGACGGGGGAGTGGATGCCGATGGCCCGGGTGCCGTCGCCGACAGCGGGTCGCCGTTCGAGGAGCTCGACGTCGACTCCGCGACGGGCGAGCTCGCCGGCGAGCAGCATCCCGACGGGCCCGGCGCCGACGACGGTGACGTCACGCACGGCCGCGCCCGACGGCGACGAGGCGGAAGGGCACCGGCATCTGCACCGTCCAGGCGCCCCGGCTGCTGTCCTCGAGCGCGGCCGCGAGCTCGGCGCGCGTGTAGCTGCGGCGGATCGAGCGAAGGCCGTCGGTGCGAAGGAAGGTGCCGCGCTCAAACGGCGTGATCCCCACGGCGTAGAGCCCGTACGCCAGCCGCGAGCGGGCGATGTCGCTGTGCAGCACGATGCCGCGGGAGAGCGTGAGCGATTCCTCGGCGAACGCGGGGAGATCGTCGCCGAGGTGGTGGAGGACGTGATTCGACAGCACCGCGTCGTACGTGCGGCCCTCCGCGACCAGGGTGGCGGCATCCGATCTCCGGAAGCTCGCCGTGGCGATCGGCCCGCGTGCCGTGGCGACCTCGTGCGCGCGCGGGTCGGGGTCGATGCCTGTCCAGGTCACCTCGAGCCCGTCATGCCGGGCGGCCGCGGCGAGGCGCGCGACGAGGTCTCCGCCGCCCGATCCGATGTCGAGGACGTGCGCCGGCCGGCCGAGGGCTCTCAGGTGCGGGCGCAGCCGGGTGCGGTACACGACGCCCCAGCCCGACACGAGGCGGTTGACCGTGCCGAAGCGCCGCAGCGTGGCGCGCAGGGCATCCGGATCGCAGTCGGGGTCGTCCATGAGCTCGGCGAGCCGGTCGTCGCGGACGGCGAGGGTCATGCCGGCGCCGCCGTCACGCGGAGGCCGCCAGGGCGAGGCCGACGTCCTCCGCGCCCGTGACCGCCGGACGGCGCCGGGTCATCAGCGCCGACTCGACGGTGAGCCCCGGGCCGAAGGCCAGTCCGGCGACGCGCGCGCCATCGCGGACGTCGTCGTCGCGCAGGAGCGCGGCGAGGATGAACAGGATCGTCGCGCTGGACATGTTGCCGAAGTCCCGCAGCACTGCGCGCGAGACCGCGAGGGCATGGGCTGGGAGGTCGAGCCCGGTCTCGACGCGATCGAGCACGCTGCGGCCGCCGGGGTGCACCGCCCACACCTCGGGGGGCGCGTCGTCGCCCAGGAATCTGCCCACCGCGCCCTGGATCTCGCGGCCGATGATGCGCGGCACCTCGGCAGAGAGGATCATCTCGAACCCGTTGTCGCCGATCGTCCAGACCATGTCGGTCTCGCCCTCGTCGGTGAGGGCTGTGCCGAACCTGTCGAGCTCGAGGCCGCCGGGGTTTCCCGCGGCCGGATCGGCGGTGACGATCGCCGCCGCCGCGCCATCGGCGAAGACGGATGCTGCGACGATCTGCTGCGGATCGTTCGAGGGCCGCAGGTGGAGCGTGCACAGCTCGGTCGCGGCGACCAGCACGACCGCGTCCGGCTTGCTCCCCGCCAGGGCCGACGCCACGCGCAGTGCGGGCAGCGCCGCGGCGCATCCGATGAACCCGAGGTGACAGCGCTCGACTGTCGGCCGCAGCCCGAGTTCGCGGACGAGGTGATAGTCCGGGCCGGGCGCGAAGAGCCCCGTGCACGAGACGGTGACGACGTGGGTCACCGCGGAAGGATCGATCCCGCCGTCGGCCAGCGCGGTGCGGGCGGCGGCGGCGGTGAGCTTCGGCGCCGACGCGATGAAGCGCTGGTTGCGCGCGCCGGTGGTGGGGGACAGGAGTCGGCCCTCGACGTCGACGAACGCGGCAGGGTCAGCGGCGCCGGTCGCCGGGCCGGACGCGAACTCGGCGAGGACCGTATGCCGCTGTTCGATCGCCGACGCGTCGAAGACCGCCTGGATGCGGCGCCGCGCGAGCCGGTCGGCGCCCTCCTGCGCCGCGAAGATGTCGCGCGCGACCGCCTGCGCGATGCGGGTGGGCGGAACAGCTGTGCCGATCGAGACGATGCGGGCCGTCATGGTGCAACCTAAGCATGCTCGAACCCCGAAGGGCACGACCTTGCCGGAATCCCGCAGGTCGGGTACCGCAGGGCGGAGGGGGACGGATGCCTCGGCCCGCACCCTGCGCGGCGGGCCGAGGCATCCTGGTCTGTCAGCCGGCGGGCTCGTGGTCAGTGTGCTCGGCGTGCGCGTCGGGGAGTTCCCGCATGCGCCAGAACGGGCCGATGACGACGAACAGGCACGCGAGAAGCTCGCCGGTCGCGGCGATCCACAGTGTCGGAACGGTGCCGATCCACGTTCCCAGCGCGCCGGCGATGAGTGCCCCGATCGGCATGACGCCCCACACGACGAAGCGGATCGATGCGTTCATCCGGCCGAGGAGACGCGGCGGCGTGATGCGCTGGCGGAACGTCACCTGCGTGATGTTGTACAGCAGGATCGTGAAGCTCATGATGAACCCCTGCACCACCAGCAGCGGGAAGGCGAGCGCCGGCACGAGGGAGATCACCGGGAGGAAGAAGGGCGCGACGCTGAACGCGATCGCGCTGATCGGGATCGCACGGGCCTCGCCGAGCCACGCGATGATCCGCGGCGTCACCATGGCGCCGACGAGGCCGCCGACCGCCGACAGCGAGAACACGATGCCGAACAGCTGAGGACTCAGGCCCAGCTCGCGCAGCACGAAGATCGGCACCAGCGTCTGCGCGATCGTCCCGAAGAAGTTCGCCGTCCCCGTCGTGCCGACGATGCGGCGCAGCAGCGGATTCCCGAACACCCAGCGCAGGCCCTCACCGATCTCCTGAACCAGGGGCTTGTGATCCTCCCTGGCGCGAGGCTTCTCGTGGTCACGTGTGAAGAGCAGCGCGACGAAGGAGGCGACGTACGTGCCGACTGTCGCGAAGATCGCGAACGGCGCCGTGAGCACTCCGATGAGCCAGCCGCCGATGCCGGGGCCCGCGATATTGGCGAGCTCGTAGGTCGACTGCAGCTTGCCGTTCGCCTCGCCGATCTGGTCGGTGCGCACGAGCGAGGGGATGATGCTCTGGTACGAGACGTCGAAGAACACGGTCGCCACGCCCATGATCAACGCGACGACGATCATGTGCCAGATCTCCAGCACACCGAGCAGGGCGAGGACGGGGAGCGTCGCGAGCGCCACTGCCCGGACCGCGTCCGCCCAGATCATGACGCGGCGCTTGCGCATCCGGTCGATCCACGCCCCGGCGGGAAGGCCGACGACGAGGAAGGCCGCGACCTGCGCCGCATTGAGCAGTCCGACCTCCCACTCGGTCGCGTTCAGCATCAGCACCGCCAGCACCGGGATGGCGAGCTCGGTGATCTGCGCGCCGAACTGGCTGAGCGCCTGCCCCGACCACAGCGTCAGGAAGTTGCGGTCGCGCCACAGCGAACCCTTCGGTGCCGGTGGAGATGAGTCCGGGGCGGCTGCAGCATCCTGATCCGCTTCCACCGCTTCGCCCGCGTCGGCGCGCGAGGTGAGCGTGGAGGACTCGGCCCGGGCCTCCGCGAGGGCGGCGTCGTCGACGACCTCGGCCTCGCGGACCTCGTCTGATTGGGACATGCCAATCAGTCTGCGTCACTGATTGAGGTGTGTCAATCGGTCTTGTACGCTGACGTCGTGGCGGACCAGGAAGAGCGGATCGAACTGCGCGAGGGAGACCCCGAGGCGGAGGCCCGGATGCGCGCGCTCAGTTCGCCGCTCCGATTGCGCGTGCTGCGCCTGTGCGCGTTCGAATCGCGCACCAACAAGGAGCTCGCCGGCCTGCTGGGCGTGAACCCCGGCACGATGCTCCACCACGTGCGCACGCTGGTCCAGACCGGCTATCTCGCCGCGCAGGCCGAGCGCACCGGCGCGCAGGGCGCCCGTGAGGTGCCGTACAAGGCGACGGGGCTGTCGTGGCGCACGTCGATGCCGGGCGGCTCGCCGATCCTGGTCGAGACGTTCCTCCAGCAGATCGAAGGGCTCGACCCCGACGACCTGGACGTCACCTGGCTCGGTCTCAAGCTCAACGACGAGCACAAGGAGGAGTTCCAGCGCCGCCTGTACGAACTGGTCAACGAGTTCAAGGAGCGCGATCCCGACGCTGACGGCGACACCTACTCGTTCTTCAGCACCCTCCACCCCGACGACAACCCGCCCTCCCCGGCCTGACGCCCGTTCTTGCGGTGCGCAGAAGGGTGCGCGAACTTCTCTTCATGACGGATGCCTCGGGGCGCAGCATCGTCATAGCGTCGGAGCATGACCACCGCGACGGCCGACCTCTACGACGAACGCGGCGACGAGCTGGACTCGCTCGCGCTGCAGCTGCACGACATCGGCGGGCGCGTCGCGTTCGACGGGCCGATTCGAACCGTGCGGTGCCACCGCGACAACGCGCTCGTGAAGGCGGTGCTCGCGACCCCGGGCGTCGGCGCCGTGCTCGTCATCGACGGGGGCGGATCGCTCGAGTCCGCGCTGGTGGGCGACCTCATCGCGGCCTCCGCCGTCGAGAACGGCTGGGCGGGGATCATCGTGCACGGCGCGATCCGCGACCGGGTGGCGATCGGCGAGCTCGACCTCGGCGTCAAGGCGCTCGGCTCCAACCCGCGCAAGAGCGCGAAGACGGGCGTCGGCGAGGTCGACGTGCCGGTGGTCATCGCGGGCGTCGCCTTCGTCCCGCACAAGCATGTGTGGGCCGACGCCGACGGGGTGCTGGTCGAGCGGTGACGGCCTCGCGCGCGGGGGTGATGCGCGGGGCGCTGGGCGCTCGTATGGTGGAGGCCTGATGTCCTCCACCGACGGGACGCCCGCCCGCTACCTCGCCCGGGCCATCGAGATCGCGACCGAGAACGTCCGCAATGCGGGCGGTCCGTTCGGGGCGGTCGTGGTGTCGGCGGACGGGCAGGTCTTCGAGGGGGTGAACCGCGTCACCGCCGACCTCGACCCGTCGGCGCACGCCGAGGTCGTCGCCATCCGGCGGGCATGCCAGGGATTGGGGACGTTCGACCTCACCGGAGCGACGCTCTACACGAGCTGCGAGCCGTGCCCGATGTGCCTGGGCACCGCGCTCTGGGCTCGCGTGGACCGGGTGTACTTCGCTGCCGACCGCGAGGACGCCGCGGCGGCGGGCTTCGACGACGCGGTCTTCTACCGCTACTTCGACGGCCACCCCGAGCATCGCGACATCATGCCCGTGGAGTCGATCGACCTCACCCCCGAGCATCGCATCGCGCCGTTCACCGAGTGGGGCCGGACCTCGACCCGCATCGAGTACTGACGAAACGCCTCGAACGGCCCGCTCACTCAGGGACTCGAAGCGACGGGGGCGGCCTGCTCGATCAGCTGCAGCAGCTGGGCGGAGACGCTCACCGCGATCGTGGCGGGCTGCTTGCCGGGGATCTCGGGCAGACCGATCGGCGTCGTCACCCTGGCCAGGGACGCCTGGTCGTGGCCGGCCTCCTGGAGGCGTGCCCGGAAGCGGGCCCACTTGGAGCGCGAGCCGATGAGGCCGATCGAGGCGATGCCCTCGATGCGCAGCGCCTGGTCGACGATCGCGAGGTCTTCGGCGTGGTCGTGGGTCATGACGAGCACGTGCGTCCCGGCCGGCACCGACGCCAGCACGGCCTCCGGCACCGGCGCATGGTGCACATGCACCCCCGCGACCGCGTCGGCGAGCGGCCCCGGGGCGCCGCCGATCCCCAGGCGCGTCGGGCCGAGCATCGCCTCCCTGGAGTCGACGAGGTGCAGGTCGATGTGCTGGCGCGCGAGGATCCGCGCCACCTCGAGTCCCACGTGTCCCATCCCGAACACCGCGACCGACGGCACGACCCGCACCGGCTCCAGCATGAGCGTGACCTCTCCTCCGCAGCACTGCACGCCGTACTCCGTGGTCTCCTTGTCGCTCAGGGTGAGCGTCAGCAGCTCCGGCTCGGCGGTTCCGGAGGCGAGCATCGCACGGGCGCGGGCGAGGGCGGTGGCCTCGAGGTTGCCGCCTCCGATCGTCTCGAAGACCCCGCCCGGCGAGACGACCATCTTCGCGCCGCCGTTGCGCGGGGCGTGGCCGCGCACCATCGCCAGCGTCACGATCACTGCGGGCGTGCGGGCGTCGCGCAGGGTCCGCACCGCGTCGAGCCAGTCCACGGCCGGCCTCAGCGGCCCGCCGTGAGGAGGTCGGGCTCCGCAGGCCCCGGGTCCGCCGCCCGGCGGACGCCGGCGGCGAGTGGCGGGGCGGCGGGGACCGTGCCGTCGCGGGAAACGGACGCCGCCTCCGCACCTGCTGCGCCGCGCGCGGCCTCGATCGCCCAGAACACCGCCTCGGGGGTGGCGGGCGAGCCGAGCTCGACGCTGCGCCCGGCCGGGCCGAACGCCCCGACCGCCTGCCGCAGCGCCTCGCGCACGCTGAAGGCGAGGAGCAGCGGAGGTTCACCCACGGCCTTGGAGCCGTATACGGCGCCGTCCTCGCGGGCGTCCTCGAAGAGCGCGACGTGGAACTCCTCGGGCATCTCGGAGAAGCTCGGCAGCTTGTACGTGCTGGCCGACGGGGTCTGCAGGCGGCCGCGCGTCGGTCCGTCGCCGGTGTCCCAGCGAAGCTCCTCGAGGGTCAGCCATCCGGTGCCCTGCACGAAGCCGCCCTCGATCTGGCCGATGTCGAGGAGCGGCGAGAGCGAGTCGCCGGCGTCGTGCACGATGTCGACGCGGCGGAGGCGGTACGCGCCGGTTAAGCCGTCCACTTCGACCTCCGCGGCGGCGCAGCCGTAGGCGAAGTACTTGAACGGCGACCCCTGCTGGCGGTCGGCGTCCCAGTGCAGCCCCTCGGTGCGGTAGTAGCCCGCGGCGAACAGCTGCACGCGCTGCAGGTAGGCCTCGGCGACCACGTCGGCGAACGGCATCCGTTCCCCTCCGCCCAGTGCGGTGACGCAGCCGTCGGAGAACCGCACATCACGCGCATCGACGCCGAGGAGGCGTCCTGCCACGGCGGCCAGCCGGCCGCGGATCTCCTCGCACGCGAGCTTGACGGCGCCGCCATTGAGGTCGGCGCTGGACGACGCGGCGGTCGCCGACGTGTTGGGCACCTTGTCGGTACGCGTCGGAGCGACCCGAACAGCCTCGAGCGGCACCCCGAGCGCCGTTGCGGCCACCTGCAGCATCTTCGTGTGCAGGCCCTGACCCATCTCGGTGCCGCCGTGGTTGATCAGCACCGAGCCGTCCTTGTAGACGAGCACGAGCGCGCCGGCCTGGTTGAACGACGTGAAGGTGAACGAGATGCCGAACTTCACCGGAGTCATCGCGAGCCCGCGTTTGCGGTCGGCGTGCGCCTCGTTGAACCGCGAGATCTCGTGGAGGCGGGCGTCGAGGTCGGCCTCGCTGCGGAGGCGCTCCCATATCGCCGTGAGCCGCCCGGCGTCCTTCACCAGCTGCCCGTAGTGCGTCGACTGACCCGGTCGGTAGAAGTTCTTCTTCCGCAGCTCGAGGGGATCGACCCCGAGCACGGGCGCCGCGCGGCCCAGGATGTCTTCGATGAGGAACACGCCCTGCGGCCCGCCGAAGCCGCGGAACGCCGTGTTCGACTGCTTGTGCGTCTGCGCGACGCGGCCGTGCACGCGCACGTTGGGGATCCAGTAGGCGTTGTCGACATGGCAGAGCGCGCGGCCGAGCACCGGCTCCGAGAGATCGAGGCTCCAGCCGCCGTCGGCGGTGAGGGTCGCGTCGAGCGCCTGCAGGAACCCGTCTGCATCGAAGCCCACCCGCCACGCGAGGTGGAACGGGTGGCGCTTGCCCGACATCGTGATGTCCTGGGTGCGGGTGAGCCGCAGGCGCACGGGGCGTCCGGTGAGCTTCGCCCCGAGCGCCGCGATCGCCGCGAACCCGTGCGGCTGCATCTCCTTGCCGCCGAACCCGCCCCCCATGCGCAGGCACTCGACGGTGACCTCGCTCGACGGGACACCCAGCACGTGCGCCACGATCTCCTGCGTCTCGGACGGATGCTGCGTCGAGCACTCCACGAAGTAGCGTCCGTCGGGATCGCGCACCGCGTAGGAGGCATGCGTCTCGAGCGAGAAGTGCTCCTGGCCGCCGACCGCGCTCTCGCCTTCGAAGACGAATGCCGAGGATGCGAGAGCGGATGCCGCGTCCCCGCGTGCGATCGTGCGTGGCACGCCCTGGAACGACCCCGCGTCGATCGCCTCCTGCACCGTGATCAGCGACGGCAGCGGCTCGTACGACACCGTGACGGCGGCCGCGCCCTGGCGCGCAGCATCCGTCGTCTCTCCCAACACCCACACCAGCGCATGGCCGAAGAACATCGCCTCGGTCGGGAAGAGGGGCTCGTCGTGCTTGACTCCCGCGTCGTTGATGCCCGGCACATCGTCGGCGGTCAGCACCCGGACGACCCCGGCCACATCGTAGGCGGGTGCCACGTCGACGCTGACGCGGGCATGCGCGACGGTCGACTGCACCGGCCATGCGGTCAGCACGCCGTGGGATCGGGCCGCGACGTCGTCGGTGTAGACGGCCGCGCCCGTCACGTGCAGGGCCGCGCTCTCGTGCACCGCAGGGCGCCCGACGACCGGGTTCTCGGGGCGATCGGCGAGCGAGCTCATGCCGTCGCCTCCTCGTCGTCGGCCGACGCCGCGAAGAGCGCCGGCAGCGCCGTGCCGAGCATGCGTGCGCGGTACGCGGCGCTCGCGCGGTGGTCGTCGAGCGGCGTCCCCTCACGCTGCAGGACGACGGATGCCGCCGCCACCGTCGCGGCGTTCCACGGGCGTCCCTCGAGGGCCTGCTCGGTCGCGTACGCGCGGAGGGGCGTCGCGGCGACGCCGCCGAGGCCGATACGCGCTCTTGTGACGGAGCCGCCGTCGAGCTCGAGGGCGAAGGCGACCGCCACCGACGAGATGTCGTCGAACCGCCGCTTCGCGACCTTGTGGAACGCGGTCGGACCCGCCGACGGCAGCGGGACCCGCACCATCCGGATGAGCTCGTCCCGGCGCCTGACCGAGGTGCGATACCCCGTGAAGTAGTCGGCGAGGTCGACCTCGCGCTCGCCGCCGGCCGAGACGAGCACGACACTCGCCCCGAGCGCGAGCAGCGCCGGAGCCGCGTCGCCGATGGGCGAGGCGGTGCCGAGGTTGCCGCCGAGCGTCGCGCGGTTGCGGATCAGGCGCGACGCGAACTGGGGGAGCAGCTGCGCGAGCAGCGGTACCCGCTCGCCCACGCTCTGCTCGATCTCCGACAGCGGCACCGCTGCGCCGATCCCGACCGCGTCGCCGGTGAACTCGAGACCCCGAAGCTCGGGCAGGCGGTCGATCGCGACGACCAGAGGGGCGCGCGCGCCGCGCAGGTTCACATCGACCCCCCAGTCCGTGCTGCCGGCCACGGCGAGCGCCTCCGGTTCGTCGCGCAGCAGCTGCAGGGCCTCGCCCAGCGTCTCGGGTCGCACGAAGCGCCCGTCGGCTGCTCGCACCGCGGTGGCGACCGCCGTCGGCGCCGGCTCGGTCAGCCGCTCACGGAGCGGATCGTCGGGCCGAGGCATCCCGAGCCCGAACGCCGCGTCGCGGATGGGCCGGTAGCCCGTGCAGCGGCACAGGTTGCCGCTCAGCGCATGCAGGTCGAATCCGTTCGCCCCGTGCTCGCCGTCGGCCGTGCCCGCCCCGCGGTCGGACCGGTAGAACTCGGCGGCCATCGCACACGCGAACCCGGGCGTGCAGTAGCCGCATTGCGAGCCGCCCGCGGCAGCGAGTCGCTGCTGCACCGGATGCAGGTGGTCGGGTGAACCCAGGCCCTCGGAGGTCACCACCTCCTGCCCGTCGAGCGCATGGACGGGCACCAGGCAGGCATTGACCGGGGTCCACACGGCGGTGCCCTCGGGCCCCGCCGTGGCGACCAGCACGGCGCAGGCGCCGCACTCGCCCTCGGCGCAGCCCTCCTTCGCGCCGGTCAGTCCGAGGCTGCGCAGCCAGTCGAGCGCGGTGGCGTGCGCGACCGCGCCCACGAGCGGGACGACCCGCCCGTTGACGGTCACAGCGCTGTCACGGTTCGTGCGGATGCCGGGAGTCTACGCCGCGCCCGCGGCGCAGCGAAGGTGCGCCGCGACCCCTCTGGACATGCCCTGCGGGCAAGAGGATCGTTGGCGGCGGCACAACCACTGGGAGGCTGTCATGTTCACACCCGATCGGCCGTTCTCTAGCTTCGCCGTACCCGACATCGGCGCAGCCGCGGCCTTCTACCGCGACACCCTGGGGCTCGACGTCACCGTCTACGAAGAGATGGGCGGAGGCTTCACGATCGCACTCCCCGGCGAGGGCAGCATCTTCGTCTACCCGAAGGAGGATCACGAGCCGGCCGTGTTCACGATCCTCAATTTCAGCGTCGCCGACGTCGATGCCGCCGTCGACGACCTGAACAAGCGCGGCGTCGTCACGAAGATCTACACCGACCCCGACTACGGCACCGACGAGAAGGGCATCTCACGGGGCTTCGAGGGCGGCCCCGACATCGCATGGTTCAAAGACCCCGCGGGCAACGTCATCTCGGTCGGCCGCATGGAGCCGCAGATGATGGGCAAGCAATAGGCGCCACCGGTCAGGGCAGCACCGGCCAGCCGGCGGGGCCGGGCGACCCCGCCGGATACTCGTCGAGCGGCACGTCGCCGGCGCGCCAGGCCGCCAGCACGGGGTCGACGATGCGCCACGACTCCTCGGCCGCGTCGCCGCGCACCGCGAGGGTCGCGTCGGCGTCGAGGATGCCCGACAGCACCTCGCCATAGGCCTTGAGCGCGCCCTCGCCGAGGTCGGCTTCGAGCAGCGCCCGCTCGAGTTCGAACGGGTCGTCGCCGCCGTTGACGTTGAGTTCGAGCTCCATCCGGTCGGGGCCGAGGGAGAAGCGCAGCACGGAGCCGGGCGCCGCCCCGGTGAGGCCCTCGGGGACGTGGTTCACGGGACGGAAGGTCACCACGACCTCGCCGTCCTTGCCGGCGAGCGCCTTGCCCGACCGCAGGGTGAACGGCACGCCTTTCCACCGCTCGTTGCGCACCTCGCACGTGACCTCGGCGAGCGTCTCCGTGCCGAGCGACGGATCGACGCCGGGCTCGTCCGTGTACGCCGGAAGCTCTCTGTTCCCCGCCCGTCCGGCCGTGTACCGCGCCCGCCGCGAGGCCTTCGCCGGATCGTCGCCCCACACGCGGGTCGCGCGCAGCACCGCGGCCGTCGCATCGCGGAAGTCCCGCTCGTGCAGCGTCGCCGGCGGCTCCATCGCGAGCACCGCCATCACCTGCAGCAGGTGGCTCTGGATCATGTCGACGAGCGCGCCCGCCCGGTCGTAGTAGCCGGCGCGGCCCTCGAGGCCGAGCGTCTCGTCGTAGCGGATGACCACCGATGCGACGTCCTGCGCGCGCCACACCGGCGCGAAGACGCGGTTCGCGAAGCGCACGCCCAGGAGGTTCAGCGTCGTCGACCGGCCCAGGAAGTGGTCGATGCGGAACACCTGCTCCTCGGGCACGAGACGGGCGAGCGTCGAGTTCAGCGCGTGGGCGCTCGCCTGGTCGACGCCGAACGGCTTCTCGAGCGCGAGCACCGTGCCCTCGGGGATGTCGACGCCGACGAGCGCCTCGCACGCGGCCTTCGCGACCGCGGGCGGCACGGCGAAGTACAGGGCGATCCGTCCGTCATGGTCGGCGAGCAGCCGCTCGAGGTCCTTCGCATCGGTGATGTCGGCACGCGCGTACGTCGTGTCGGCGACAGCGTCGAATGCGTCGGCGAACCCGGCCGACTCGAAGGACGCGCGCACCGTCTGCCGCCAGCGCTCGTCGTCCCAGTCATCGATGCCGGCGCCGCGCAGGCGCACCGAGCGCTGCGGCTCCCGAGCGAGCAGCTGGCCGAGCGCGGGCAGCAGCAGCCGCGAGGTGAGGTCGCCCGAGGCGCCCAGGATGAGCAAGGTGGTCTGCGCCGACATGCGCCTCACGCTACCCACGCACCCTCGCTGTGGGCAGGGGCTTGCGCCCGTGCGCGTTGCGCGACCGCCCGCATCGTGTGCTCGCACCCAGGACACGCGTTGTGCGCGCGCAGACCCTATGCGCTCGGCCGGAGCACACGAAGAGTGCAGAGGACAGAGGGATGCTGCGGCCCGGCGCAGTGCGCCGGGCCGCAGCATCCCTCATCCGATGTGACCCGGGTCAGCCGGCGAGGGCCTCCGAGAGCTTCACCCGGCCGCCCATGCGCAGCAGCGAGTTCTCGTAGATGCGGGCGGCGATGAGGATCGCCGCGACGCACGTCGCCATGAGGATCACGATCGACAGCAGCGGCTCCCACCACTGCGCCTGCCCGAGGAAGATGCGCATCGGCATTCCGACCGGCGCCGAGAACGGCACGTACGACATGATCGCGAGCACCAGCGGGTTGTCGTTGAAGAAGATGACGAGGAAGTACGGCGCCATCACGAGCATCGTCAGCGGCATCGTGGTCGAGCCGATGTCCTCCTGGCGCGACACCATCGAGGCGGCCGCCGCGAACAGCGACGCCAGCAGGATGAAGCCGAAGAGGAAGAAGATCGCGAACCAGGCGATCGGGGCGCCGAGGCCCTGCAGCAGCGCTGTCTGGTCGGTCACCGTGAGGCCGATGATCGCGATCGCGGCGAGGATGAGGATCTGGCCCATCGCGAGCACCGTGTTGCCGATGACCTTGCCGGCCAGCAGCGACCGCACCGGGATCGCCGAGATGAGCAGCTCGACCACGCGGGTCTGCTTCTCCTCGACGACGCTCTGCGCGATCGTGCCGCCGAACAGCGACGCGGCGAGCAGGAACACGATGCCGAAGCCGATCGCGGCGATGTAGCCGAGTGCCGCGTTCCCCTCCTCGGGAGCGAGCAGCTCGACCGGCGGCACCTGCGCGAGCTGCAGCATCAGCGACGTGGGAGCGGACGACTCCGCGACGATCGCGAACCCGAGCGGCGACGACGAGTCGCCCACGACGGCGGCGTCGACCTCGCCGTCCTTCACGAGCGCTTCGGCGGCGGCACGGTCTGCGACGTCCGTGACGTCGAGGCCCTCGGCCTGGGCGACGTACTGCTGCGCGTCGGCGGTCACCGCGACGGGCGTGCCGCTGTTGTTCGCCGCCTGGAAGCCGCCCCAGATGACGATGGCCAGCGCGCCGATGAACAGGATGGCCGTCGAGATGACGAACGCCTTGCTGCGCAGCTTCGAGCCGATCTCACGCTCGGCGACGAGCCAGATCGCCTGGCCTGCGCCCAGCGTGCTCCCGCCGCGGCGAGTGTCGGTGGTGCTCACTGGATGACCTCCTTGAAGATCTGGGCGAGGGACGGATGCTGCGGCGCGAAGCTCGCGACATCCCCGTTCGCGACGGCCCGGCGCAGCACCCGCTGCGCGGTCTCGTCGCTGTCGGCGTCGAACACGGCGTAGCCGCCGTCGAAGTCGAGCACCTCGACGCCGGGCTCGCTGCGCAGCCACCCGGCGTCGCCGGCCGAGACGAGCTCGAAGCGGCGGGTCGAGTGCTGCGCGCGGAGGGCGTCACGGGCGCCGGCCGCGCGGATCGTGCCGCCGGCGATGATCACGAGGTCGTCGCACAGGCGCTCGACGACGTCCAGCTGGTGCGACGAGAACAGCACGGCGGCGCCGGCCGCGGCGCGCTCCTGCAGCACCTCCGCCACGACGTCGACCGCGAGCGGGTCGAGACCGGAGAACGGCTCGTCGAGGATCAGCACCTGCGGGTCGTGCACGAGCGCGGCGGCGATCTGCGCGCGCTGCTGGTTGCCGAGCGAGAGCGTCTCGACGTTGTCGTTCAGGCGCTCGCCGAGCCCGAGCTGCTCGAGCAGCGCGCGAGCGCGGGTCGAGGCATCCGTCTTCGAGAACCCGTGCAGGCGCGCGAGGTACGTGATGTGCTCGTGCACCTTCATCTTCGGGTAGAGCCCGCGTTCCTCGGGCATGTAGCCGAAGCGGCGGCGGTCGGTGGCCGTCACCTCGGCGCCGTCGAGGGTGACGGTGCCGGCATCCCCGGCGAGCACCCCCAGCACGATCCGCATGGTGGTGGTCTTGCCCGCGCCGTTCCCGCCGACGAAGCCGGTCAGCCGGCCGGGCCGCACGTCGAACGACACGTCGTCGAGCACGCGGCGCCCTCCGTAGCTCTTGCCGATACCGCGAAGCTGCAGCATCCCTGTCTCCTCTCGATCCCCCTGCAACAGACGCTACGGACGGGAGGGCTGGGCGTCCTCCCCCGTGGGGCGGATTCGAGCTTCCTCCGCCGCGCGGGGGAGGGGGTGGATGAGAGATCTTTCATGCACCGGAATAGAAGGGGCGTGCATGTGCTTGCATGGATGTGGAACGTCCACGGTGGTCCCCACCGGGGACGCCTTTGTTTTTCAAGGAGAACCCACATGTCCGAGCGGACCATCGGCTACATCGTCGGCAGCATCTCGTCGACCTCTATCAACCGTCGTCTCGCGAAGGCGCTCGAGCGTCTCGCCCCGGAGGGCACCACGCTCGTCGAGATCCCGATCAAGGACCTCCCCTTCTACTCTCCCGACTTCGACGCCGACTTCCCCCAGGTCGCCCGCGACTTCAAGCAGGCCATCGCCGACGTCGACGGCGTCATCATCATCACGCCGGAGTACAGCCGCTCGATCCCCGGCGTGCTGAAGAACGCCCTCGACTGGTCGGCCCGCCCGTGGGGCCAGGGCTCGTTCGACGGCAAGCCCACCGCCGTCATCGGCACCTCGGGCGGCGGCATCGCCACCGCGGCCGCGCAGCAGCACCTCAAGGCGATCCTGAGCCACTACAACGCTCCGACGCTCGGCCAGCCCGAGGGCTACGTGCAGACCACGCCCGGGCTCTTCACCGAGGCCGGCGAGGTCACCAACGAGCAGACCGCCGACTTCCTCGTCGGCTACCTCCAGGCCTTCGGCGCCCTGGTCGACCGCTACGCCGCGGTCCCCGTCGCCGCCTGATCCCCCCGGTCGGCCTCACCCCGGGCCGATGACCCGTTCCAGCACCCCGGATGCCCCGGCCTGGCGCCCCTCGCGGCGCCGGTCCGGGGCATCCGTCATTCCCGCCGCCCCTCCGTCGCCGGCCGCCCCGTGCTCGTCGACCGGGCGCCCCGCGCTCGTCGACCGGGCGCCCCGCAGTTCCGCAGTCACATTTGGCGACATCCCGACCCCAAGGGGCCACCAATTCTGACTGCGGAGCAGAGGTGGCACAGGTCAGGCGAGGCCGTGGCGGTGGGCGTAGACGACGGCGGCGACGCGGTCGCGGGCGCCGAGCTTCTGCAGCACGTTCGAGACGTGCGTCTTCACGGTGGCCTCGCCGATGTAGAGCCGCTGGGCGATCTCGGCGTTGCTGAGCGCCTGCGCCACGAGCTGCAGCACCTCCGCCTCGCGGTCGGTGAGCTCGACCGCGGGCGCCTCGACAGGCTCCGCAAGCGCCCGGCCCGGCGCCCGCCGCACGACCGGTTCCTGAGCTGCCGCCCCCTCGTAGGTCTGTCGAAGGGCGAACGGCTCCGCGCCCGCGCGCTGGGTGAAGCGGGCGATCACGCGGCGCGTCACCTCAGGGGCCAGCAGGGCGTCGCCGGCGGCCGCCACCCGCACGGCCGAGATGAGCTCCTCGGGGCCGGCGTTCTTCAGCAGGAACCCGCTCGCGCCGGCGGCGAGCGCGTCGAACAGGTAGTCGTCGCGGTCGAAGGTCGTCACCACGACCACCGCCGCCTCCGGCGACGAGTCGCCGACGATGCGCCGGGTCGCCTCGAGGCCGTCCATGTCGGGCATCTGCACGTCCATGCAGATCACGTCGGGACGCAGATCGGATGCTGCCGCCACCGCCTCCACGCCGGTCGACGCCTCACCCACCACGGTGATGTCACCCGCCGATTCGAGGATCATCCGGAAGCCGGCGCGCATCACGGCGTGGTCGTCCACGAGCAGCACGCGGATCACGCGCCGACCGCCCCGGCCGGCACTGCCAGGGGCACGCGCAGGCGCACGAGGAACCCGCCGCGGGCGCGTGGCGCTGCCTCGAGCTCCCCGCCCGAGGAGGCCGCCCGCTCGCGCATGCCGACGAGGCCGAGGCCCGGCCGCATCGATGCGGCGACGGCGCGGCCGGTGTTCACGACCTCGAGCTCGACGGCGTCGAGGGCGTAGCGCAGACGGACGTCGGCGGCAGCATCCGGTCCGCCGTGGCGTCGTGCGTTCGTGAGCGCCTCCTGGGCGACGCGGAACACGTTCACCTGCACGAGCTCGGGCAGGTCGACCGGGTCGCCGACGATCGTGAGCGTCGTGGGCAGGCCGTTGTCGTTGGCGTGGGCGACGAGTTCGCTGAGAGCCGAGAGGTGCACCGTGGATGCGCCATCGGCGTCGCCGCCCGAAGTGCGGAGGGTCTCGAGCAGCTGGCGCAGCTCGACGAGCGCGGAGCGGGCGGACGCCTCGACTCCGAGCAGCGCGGTGCGCGCAGCATCCGGATCCTGGTCCAGCACGGCGCGCGCGGCACCAGCCTGGACGCCCATCGCCGAGACGTGGTGCGCCACGACGTCGTGCAGCTCCCGGGCGATGCGCACACGGTCGAGCGCCACGGCCTGGGCGGCGGTGACCTCGCGCTCGCGCTCGAGCTCCCGCGTGCGCTCCTCGAGCACCGCGCGCGCCATCGCCGCGGCGTAGGCGCGATCGCCCATGTAGTACGCGCCGCCGAAGAATCCGGCGTTGATGAGCAGCTGGATGAGCATCATCGCCGCGAACGGCGAGAACAGCCCCGCCCTCGACAGGCTCTCGTCGGACGGATCGATCGCCGCCTGGAACATCGTGATGAGCAGCCACACGAACATCGCCACGATCACGCCGACGCGCACCCACATCGCGCGGCGGCGGTCGTCGACCCAGGCGCCGACGGTGTACATCGCGATGAACATGGCGATGTTCGAGACATAGAGGTCGGGGATGCGGAAGGTCACGCCCACGAAGAACACCACGGCGATCGCGACGACGACCAGCTCGGGGAAGCGCCGCCGCACCGCCAGCGGGGCGGTGAGCCCGAGGCTGTACAGCAGTGCCCACTGCATGCCGGCGGTGGCGTCGGCGCCGTAGATCCCGGCGACCGAGCCGAGCGCAGTGCTGATCACGGCGGCGACGAAGAGGGCACCCGCGAGCCAGACGTCGTTGCGCAGCTCGCCCGCGGTCGGCGCCGGGCGCCGCACCGGGTGTGCGGAAGGCAGGTCGGACATCCCTCCACGCTACGGGGGCGCCGGTCCCGCGGCATCCCCCGCGAGACGGAGAACCGGGCCCCCGCGCACCCTCCAGACGCCGTCGGCGCGTCGCCCGGAGCTTCGGGGCGCGCAAGCCCGCTGTGTCCCGGGGCCCGTGCCGAGTAAGTTAGCGAGCGTTCACCTCGCGTCGACAGGGGACCTCGTGCACGACCGCAACGCGGGGCTCGACCCCGAGACCCAGTTCGTCGAGATCTATCGCAACCTCGGCACCTACGACTTCGCGTGGGACCTGAACCAGTCGCTGAGCTTCGCGCTGTTCCGCACCTACGCGGTGCCGACGATCGGGCGCCTGCTCGACGAGACGGGCGAGTTCGAGCGCGCGACGCAGAAGCGGTACGACGACACCTCGCTGCTGCTCGAGGTGCCGCTTCTCGAGGGATTCGACACTCCTCGCGGTCGCGCGGCGATCCGGCGCATCAACCAGATGCACCGCATGTACGACATCTCGAACGACGACATGCGGTACGTGCTGTCGACGTTCGTCGTCGTGCCGGTGCGCTGGCTGCACGCATTCGGGTGGCGCCCACTCACCCCCGACGAGCGGCTCGCGTCGGTGCGGTACTACCAGAGCCTCGGCCGCCACATGGGCATCACGGACATCCCCAGGACCTACTCGGAGTTCGCCACGGTGATGGACGAGTACGAGCGCGCGCACTTCGCGTACGACGCGGCGTCGGCGCGTGTCGCAGATCGCACCCTGGCGCTGCTGGTCTCGTTCTACCCGCGGCTCTTCGCCCCTGTCGTGGAGGTCTTCAGCCGGGCGCTCATGGATCCGCCCTTGCTGCGGGCCTTCGGCTACCGCGAGCCGGGGCGGATCGCGCGTCGCCTCGCCGCGGGCGCGCTCCGCCTGCGAGCCCGGGCGGTCGCGGTGCTGCCGAAGCGCCGCACCCCGCTCCACGTGATCGATCTGCCCCGCATCCGCAGCTATCTGAACGGCTTCGACATCGAGCAGATGGGGACGTTCGCGCCCGGCTGTCCCGTGCCGCACGGGAAGCCGTGAGGCGCAGCATCCGGGTTTACTTGCTATTGACAAGCGCGCTTGCTTTTTGCAACTATTCTCGTGTCGGCGGTCCGGTCGACGCCCACGGTCACAAGGAGCAAGGCAATGACGCACATCTTCGTCAACATCCCGACGAACGACCTCGAGCGCTCGAAGGCGTACTACACAGCCCTCGGCTGCGCACTGAACCCGCTCTTCACCGACGAGAACGCCGCGTGCATCGTGTGGAGCGACCAGATCTTCTTCATGGTCCTCACGAAGGAGTACTTCGCGACGTTCACCGACAAGGAGTTCGCCGACCCGAAGACGCACGCCCAGGTGCTGCTGTCGATCAGCCGCGAGACCCGCGAGGACGTCGACCGGATCGTCGAGGCGGGCGTCGCCGCCGGCGGCACCGCACCCGGCGAGCCGCAGGACTTCGGCTTCATGTACGCGCGCGACCTCATCGACCCGGACGGCAACGGCGTCCAGTTCATGTGGATGGACCCCGAGGCGGCCGCCAAGGGCCCCGAGGCCTATATGGCGGAGCAGGCGCAGGCGTAGATGGCGTCCCGCAGCTACGGGCAGTACTGCGGGGTCACGACGGCCGTCGAGCTGATCGGCGAGCGGTGGGCGCTGCTCATCATCCGCGATCTGCTCGTCGGCCCCCGCCGCTACACCGACCTCAAGCAGGGGCTGCCCAAGATCCCGACCAACATCCTTTCCACGCGGCTCAAGGAGCTGCAGGAGGGCGGTGTCGTGCGCCGCGTCCCGCTGCTGCACTGCGGGCTCGTGTACGAGCTGACACCGTACGGGCGCGAGCTCGAGCCGATCGTGCTCGCCCTCGGCCGGTGGGGTTTCCAGGAGATGGGCGACCCGCAGCCCGAGGACGTCGTGACGGCGGACTCGCTCACGATGGCGCTGCGAACGGCATTCCAGACGGATGCTGCGGCCACCCTGCCGCCCGCCGACTACGAGCTGCACGTGGCCGACGTCGCGCTGCGCGTGCAGGTCGACGCGTCCGGCCTCCGCATCGCGCAGCTCCAGCCGGCCGGCCGGCCGATCGACCCGCGGCTCGGCACGCAGGCTTCGACCTCGGGTGAGCCCGATCTCGTGTTCGCGGCGGGCCCCGGCATCCGTCGCCTCATCTCGGGCGAACTGACGCCGGCCGCTGCGATCGACCAGGAGGTGCTGGCGATCGTCTCCGGCGACGGAACCCTGCTCGAACGCTTCGCCCGGACATTCCACATCCCCATCGACCCCGGGGTCGTGCTCGTCGCCTGAGCCTGCTCCGCCAATGGAAGGAGGCGGCCATGACCGGTCGCATCTACATCGACCTGTTCACCACCCTCGACGGCGTCGCGCAGGCGCCGGGCGGGCCGGAGGAGGACCCCTCGAACGGCTTCCCCTACGGCGGCTGGCAGGCCCCGTTCCCCGACGAGACCATCGGCGCCTCGATCGGGAAGGGGATCGCCGAGCTCGACGCGCTGCTGCTCGGGCGGCGGACCTACGACATCTTCGCCGGCTACTGGCCGCACCAGTCCGGCAAGATCGCCGACGCCCTGAACAGCGCACCGAAGTACGTCGCCTCGCGGGGTCTGCCCACCCTCGAGTGGGAGGGGTCGTCGCAGCTCGGCATGGATCTCAAGAGAGAGGTCGAGGCGCTGCGCGAGAAGCACGAGAGCATCCACGTCATCGGCAGCGTCGACTTCGTGCAGACCCTCCTGAAGGAGCAGCTGTTCGACGTGCTGACGCTGTGGGTGTACCCGGTCGTGCTCGGGCAGGGCAAGAAGGTGTTCCCCGAAGGCGCGCATCCCGCCAACGTCCGGCTGCTCGAGCCGGCGGTGACGGGCCCTCTGGGCGTGCTGCAGCTGCGGTACGGGCCGGCGCCGGGCGAGCCGCAGACCGGCGAGATGGGCCCCGAGGACTGAGAGCGCGTCGAGTGCTCCAGGCGCAGGTGCCGGAGCGCCCTCCGCTCAACGAGCGGGAATCCCTGTCGAGCGAGCGGGACGAGACGCCCAGGACGCGGTCGCGAACCCCGGGTCAGCGCGTCGCGCGGATCGTGACCGTCGCGAGGCGGCCCTCGCGGCCGGAGGCCGGATCCACGTAGCGGAGGCCGATCACGTGCTCGCCAGGCGCCAGGTCGTGCACCACACGGAGGAGCGGTGTGCCCGTGAGGACGTGGAGGTTGCCCGTCCAGGCGCCGTCGACCGAGACCTCGACGGTCTGGGCGCGCCGGCCGTCGAGCAGCAGGTAGAGGTCGTCGGCGCGGCCGTCGAAATCCGCGTCCTGCAGCGGCGCGTCGAGGGATCCGTTCGAGGCGGTCACCGTGGGCACCGGGAGCGTGAACGGGCCGATCGCGGGGCTCGGGGCCGAAGGCTCAGCGCCCGGCGCCGTCTGGACCGCGCGCACCGTCAGGCCGACGTGCAGCAGGTCGCCGGGGACCACCGCCGAGAACCGCCCGTCGGTGCCGACGGTGGTCGTCGCGAGGGTCGCGCCCGTCTCGTCGATCAGCGCGACGGAGGAACCCGGTGTGCCTGAGCCGGCGATCGCCGTCGGAACCGGCGCATCGAGGTCGCGGGCCGCGTCGAGCGCCGGGGAAGCGCTGACGACGGGATCCGGGTCGGGGATCGGGGTCGGAGCGGGAGCCGGCGCCGGCTGCGGTGCAGGCGACGGGCTCGTGGCCACGGGCGCGGTCGGCTGCGGCGCCGGTGCGGGCTGCGCTCGCGGCCCCGGTGCGGGCTCCGGAACCGTCTCGAATGCCCCGTCCTCCGGCACGACAGCGGGTTCGGCCGGTTCGGCCACGACATCCTCCGGCGCGGTCACCGGGTCGGCGGCAGCATCCGTCCTCCCGTCCGTCTCGACGGCAGACGCGGGTTCGTTCCCTGGCGCGCTCCACGACGGCGCGAGTGCGATCGCGACCGCCGCGGCGGCGGCCACGGCCACCACGCCCACGCCGATCGCGATCCCCGTGAGGGGAAGGGCGGCAGTGCCGGCGCCCCCCGCGCCGGCACTCCCGCCAGAGGCGCCCCAGACGCCTGTTTCCCCAGAGCCGGACGCCCCGCCACCCCCGGTGGGCGTTCCGGCGATCACCGCTGCCACGGCCGGAGTGGCATCGGCGGTATAGGCGAGGGCACCAGCCCCGCCGAGGACGAGAGGCAGCAGCACCATGCGGAGCTTCTGCGAGACATGCTCGATGTCGGCCGCGACGATGCGGCAGGCCCGGCAGGTGCGCAGGTGGGCGTCGAGGCGCCGGCGATCCGTGCGCGTGACTGCCTTGCGCTCGCTCGCGACCAGCAGCTCGCACACCCAGCGGCACTCCGCGGGCCGTGCGGGGTCGCTGATGTGGGCCTGCAGCCAGGCCTGCTTGAAGCCTTCCCGCGCACGATACGCGAGGGCCGACACCGCGTTGGCGCTCAAGCCGAGCAGCGGCGCGACCTCGCGCGGCTTCATGCCCTCGACCTCGAGGTACCAGAGAAGCGTCCGCCACCGGGCAGGAAGCTCCCGGAACGCCTGCGCGAGCACGGAGCGGTCGGCCACGAGCTCGGCGAACTCCGCGGCCGAGTCCGCGGACCGCTCGTCGAGATCGTCCAAGGGCGTCTCGGCGGTGCGGCGCCCCCATGACGCGGCGACGTTGCGGATGGTGGCGAACAGGTATGGCCGGAAGCCGTCCTGGGGGCCTCCGCCTCTGCGGATCGTGGAGAGGATCGAGGTGAACGCTTCCGACACCAGATCGTCGGCGTCGACGTTCGGGCTCACCGCCCGCGCCGCGCTGCGCGCGCTCGCGACGTGACGCTCCCAGAGCGCGGCGTAGGCCGCGTCGTCGCCGGCGCGCGCCGCCGCGACGAGGTCCTCGTCGGAGCGCTCGGCAAGCGGGCCGTCGATGACGGCGCTCGGGTGGGTGGACACTTGTCTCCTCGCCGGGGGGCTTCGGATATCAGCCGGCCGCGGAGCGGTGACGGCGTGATGACGCGCTCCGGTCAGCTCCTCGAGAGGGGCGTCCGGCATCGCGCGGAACGGGGGAACAACAGGCAAGACGACGCCGATGCGAGATCATGACGCGCGGCGCGAAGATTTCTCGCGGAGATCCTCTGGAGATCACGGATGCAACGGGTGGCGGCCGGCCCACGCGCCCAGAGGCTCCGCGCGACGCGCCGGCGGTGCGGGCAGAGGGCGTGGGGAACGGTTCTCAGAAGATCATCGGGCGATCGTCGTCGTCGGGGCCTTCGAGGTCGAGGTCGACGACGACCGGCACGTGGTCGCTCGGCGCCTCGCCCTTGCGCTCGTTGCGGTGGATCGTCGCACCCGTGACCGCGTCGGCGATCGCGTGCGAGCCGAGGATGAAGTCGATGCGCATGCCCTCGTTGCGAGGGAAGCGCAGCTGCTTGTAGTCCCAGTAGGTGTACCCGGTCGCCACGAGCGGGCGCACGACGTCCTGAAGGCCCGCCGCCTCGAGGGCGGCGAACGCCTCGCGCTCGGGCGGCGACACGTGGGTCGCGAAGCCCTGCACCACTGAGGGGTCGCCGTTGTCGGCATCGGTAGGGGCGATGTTGAAGTCGCCGACCAGTGCGAGGGCGAGGTCGGGGTTCACGGTCAGCGACTCCGCCGCGTACTGCTCGAGCGCCGACAGCCAGTCGAGCTTGTAGTAGTAGTGCGGGTCGCCCAGCGACCGCCCGTTGGGCACGTACAGGCTCCACACCTCGACGCCGCCGATGGTCGCGCCCATCGCCCGCGCCTCCTGCGGGGCGTCGGGGCCGTTGTGCCCCTTCTCGAAGCCGGGCATGCCGGGGAAGGCGGTGCGCACGTTCGTGAGCGGCTCACGGCTGGCGATGGCGACACCGTTCCACTGCGAGAACCCGTACGCCTCGACGTGGTAGCCGGCCTCTTCGAAGCGGTCGAACGGGAACTGCTCGGTCTTGCACTTGATCTCCTGCATGGCGAGCACGTCGATGTGCTCGCGCACCGCGAAGTCGACGATGCGGTCGACCCGCGCGCGGATCGAGTTGACGTTCCAGGTGGCCAGGCGCATGGGATCAAGCCTAGGCGGGGCGGCGGACGTCGAACGGCGCGGCGGGATCGCGCCACCCCTGGCGTATCAGCGCTCCGAGGAGGATTCTCCTTTCTGTCAGCGGCCGCGTCCGCGGTCGGGAAAGTGAGACCCCACCATGGACCACGACTGCGGCTGCGGCCACGCGGCCTCCGCGGCGCACGACGACATCCCACTCGAGTTCGACGCCGACGGCGAGCTCGTCACCGGGCCGATCATCCGGCCGGAGCTGCCGACCCGGCCGTGCCCCCTCGGCACGCTCGACGGCTCGTGGCTGCTCGAGCTCCAGCGGCGCACCGTTTTCGCCCCCGAGGTGCGCGGAGCGCTGCGCATCGAGGTCGGCGCGTCCTCGCTGCGCATCTCGGGCGACATGTACTCGCGGCGAGTCTTCCCGCCCGTGCTCGGCGAGGTGCAGCGCCCCGTCCCCATCCCGGATCCCGGGCCGGCCGCGGGCGCCGATGCCGCGCGCGATGTCGGCTCCGCGGACGAGATGGCGGTCTCGGACGTGCTGCCCGTGACTCGGCGCTCGTACCCGGCGTTCCCCAAGGCGGAGTACTCCTGGTACTTCCGCTCCAACGGCGCCACCTACGTCGACGGCACCCTCACCGTGCAGATCGTGCGCCACCTCTGGAACCGCACGACGCAGGAGTTCGTCTCCACCGACACCGGCACGCTCACCCTCCGCTGCCGGCGCCCGCTCGTGCTGGCGCCGGCGTCCGCGCTGGTGGTGCCCTCGCAGCGCATGACGGGGACGCTCTCGATCGGCGGCACCGTCAGCGACGTCACGGCGAGCAAGACGTCGCCGATGTACCGCGGGTGCCGCATCGAGGTGGATGCCATGGTCAACCGCGTGTTCCCGGCTTCCGCCACCATCGGTTCGGGGGCCGCGGCCAACGTGCGCTCGGTCTATGCGTCGGCCGGCTGGGACGTCACCGTCGTCACCGACGAGATCGACGTGCCGGACGACGCCGATCTCACGAACGCCGAGCTCGCGACCCTCATGTCGGGGCACCGCCAGACGGTGGCCGGTGAGCAGTGGCGGCTGTGGCTGTTCGTGGGCTCATCGCAGGGCGGCCTGTTCGGGATCATGTTCGACGACGACACCGTGCCACGCGAGGGCGCCGGGGGGTTCGCCGACGTGGTGCTCGGCAACGACTCGTTCATCGCCGCGGCGGCGCGCAACCGCCCGCTCGACGAGGTGCCGGCGGCGTTCCTGCGCACGCTGGTGCACGAGGCGGGGCACGCGTTCAACCTGTGGCACCCCAAGCACGACGTGCACAACCCGGGCATCGGCATCGAGATCATGAACCAGACGGGCGACGTCATGGGCTTCGCCACGGTCGCGAACCCTTACCCGGGCAACGCGGCGTTCGTGTTCTCGGAACACGACCGCACGTCGCTCATCCACTCGCCCGACCCGCAGGTGCGGCCAGGGTGGAAGAACTTCGGCTGGGGGCACGGCAATCTCTCGGCGGGGCTGCCGGCACCCGTCGACGTCGCAGGTCTCGCAGGAGACACGGGCGACGAGGCGCTGGAGCTGACGGTCACGATGCCCGCGCAGGCGTTCGTCGGCGAATACGTCACCGCCGAGGTCGCACTGACGAACGTGTCGGACCAGCCGCGCACGGTCACGACGCTGATCAACCTGTCGGAGGGCGACCTCGTGTTCCTCCACACGTCGCCCGACCACTCGCTCGAGCACCTCGTCGACGTCGCGATCGGGTGCGGTCCGCGGCCCACGACGGTGCTGCAGCCGGGGGAGTCGATCCGAGGCCACGTCCAGGTGTTCTTCACGAACCAGGGCGTGACCTTCACCGAGCCGGGACGCCACACGGTGGCCGCGCAGCTCGAGGTGGATCCGGTCACGACCGTGCGGTCGGCGCCGGTGACGATCGACGTGCGAGGACCCGGCTCGGAAGCAGAGGTCGACATCAGCGCGAAGACGCTCACGCCGGGTGTCGGGCGCGCGATCGCCCTGGGCGACTTCGCGACGGATGCCGCGGCCCGAAGTGTGCTGACGGACTTGGCCGAGCAGCACAGCGACACCGACACGGGCGCCGCCGGGGCGCTGGTGCTCGCGAACTCGCTGGCGCGTTCGTTCACCGACGTCCGCGCCCGCGGCGTGCGGGACGCGGCACCGGATGAAGCGGCGCACTTCCTCGAGCTGGCATTGGCCGGCCGGTCGGCCGAACGCGTCGCCGCTCTCGCTGTGACGGTTGCGAGCCCGACAGAGAAGAACGCGCCGGTCGTCGCCGACACGGTGGCGGCGCTCAAGGCGCGCACGAAGGGCGGTGCCCGTTCGGCCGCCGGGAAGGATGTCGCAGCGGCGGAGCAGATCGCCGAGGACTTCGTCTCGCCGCAGGGGCGCTGACCCGGTGACAACGGCGCTGCGCGGAGGAAGGATCGACGTGTGAGGTCCGATGCGCATGGCGGCGGGCTGGAGCTTCGGCTCCGGCTCCCCGCCGCGTCCGTTCCCCTCGATCGCGTCGCCTTCGCCGAGGTGGAGGTCGCGGCGGTCGGCGGTGCGGCGACCGTGAGCGCCCGGCTCAACCTCATCGAGGGCGACCTCGAGGTGGAGGTGACGGGGCCCGACAGTCGCGTCGCCCGTGCCACCTGGCCGTGGCCTGCCGACTCGGCGCCGCGCTCGATCGAGCTCGCCGCGGGGGAGCGCCTCGTCGCGGCGGTGCCGCTGGTGTCGCAGGGCAGCGAGCCGCTCTTCCCCGTTGCCGGTCGCTACGAGGTGGTGGCGCGCTTCGCCGTACGACCGGGCGAGACGATCACCTCGAACACGGGGGTGCTCGTGCGCACCGCGGGAGAGGACGCCGCGCTCGCCGCGGACCTCCGGGATCGCGATGTGGTGCAGAGCCTCCTGGGCGCGGGCGTCATCGGCGCCGCCGAGCCGGCGCTGGAGCGACTCGCCGAGTCGCAGGACCCCGGCACCGCCGCTGCCGCTCGTCTGGCGCTCTCGCGCACGGACGCCTGGGAGGGACCCGACGCCGACCCCGCGGTATCGCGAGCCGTGGCGGCGCTGCTGCCCCCGGGCGCCACCGGGCAAGACGAACGACGCGAGGCTGTCGCGTCCCGCGCGGCCCCGCGCGACGCCGCGATGCTCAGCGGGCGACCGGTCAAGGACGGAACCGACCCGGCTGTGGAAGACTGAGGCGCCATCAGCCATGAGCGGCGCCGGGGCGGAGCATCCGTAAAATCGAGGGCATGACCGCCGCCTCCACGCCGCAGCTCGAAGCCGACCGCCAGTATCTGATCGCGCTGATCCAGGACGAGGCGGTGTTCCACGGGGACTTCACCCTCTCGAGCGGCAAGAAGGCCACGTACTACGTCGACATGCGCAAGCTGACGCTCGACCACCGCGCTGCCCCGTCGATCGGCCGCATCATGCTCGATCTCATCCGCGACGTGGACGGCATCGTCGCCGTCGGCGGCCTGACCCTGGGCGCCGACCCGATCGCGAACGCGGTGATGCACGAGTCCGCGCGCACCCACAAGCCGCTCGACGCGTTCGTCGTGCGCAAGGAGCCGAAGGACCATGGCCGCGGACGCCAGGTGGAGGGGGCGGATGTCGCGGGCAAGCGCGTCGTCGTGCTCGAAGACACCTCGACCACTGGGCAGTCGGCGCTGAAGGCGGTCGAGGCGCTCCGCCGCGAGGGCGCCGAGCCCGTCGCCGTGGCCGTCATCGTCGACCGCAAGACCGGGGCGCAGGCGGCCGTCGAGGCCGAGGGCCTGCAGTGGCTCGCTGCCATCGACCTCGACGACCTGGGTCTCGACCCGCAGTAATCTCCAGGGGTGGCGTGTCACACGCCGGCGACGGCCGGTGTCTCCATGTCGAAGGACCGAATCGACACGGAGGTAGACATGAGCAGCGACACCCGCATCCCCACCGCAGAGGTCACCGGCGTCTCCGGCGCGCTGATCAAAGCGGTCGCGAAGAAGATGGTCGGACGCGTGCCCGACTCGCTCGGCGTGCTCTGGCACCACCGCGGCGTGATGAAGGACTCGATGGGCATCGGCCAGAAGGTCGACGGCTGGCACGAGCTCGACCCGAGTCTCGCGACCTTTGCCGCGATGGCGTCGGCCGCGACCATCGGCTGCAGCTTCTGCCTCGACTTCAACTACTTCATGTCGCGTGACCGCGACGTGGACGCGGCGAAGGTGCGCGATGTGCCGCGGTGGCGGGAGTCCACCCTGTTCACGCCGCTCGAACGCCGGGTGATGGAGTACGCCGAGGCGGCGAGCCAGACGCCGCCCGCGGTGACCGACGAGCTGTCGGATGCGCTGCTCGAGGATCTCGGCCCCGCCGGGCTCGTCGAGTTGGCCGCACGGGTGGCGTTCATGAACATGTCGGCGCGGATGAACATCGCGCTCGGCATCCGTTCCGAGCACTTCGCGGATGCCTGCGGTCTCCCTCCGCTCGCCGCACGGCCCGCCGTCGGCGCTACCGCGTAGGCTCCCGGCCATGAGCACCGCCGTCGTCGACGACCCGTTCGTCACGCACCGGAGCCTGCTGTTCACCGTCGCGTACGAGATGCTCGGCTCGGCCGCCGACGCCGAGGACGTGCTGCAGGAGTCGTGGCTGCGGTGGGCGGCCGTCGACCACCGAACCGTTCAGGAACCGCGCGCCTACCTCGTGCGCATCGTGACGCGGCAGGCGCTGAACCACCTGCGCACGGTGTCGCGGCGCCGCGAGGACTACGTCGGCGAGTGGCTCCCCGAGCCGCTGCTCACGAGCCCCGACGTGGCCGACGACGTCGAGCTCGCCGAGAACCTCTCGATCGCGATGCTCACGGTCCTCGAGACGCTCGGTCCGGCCGAGCGGGCGGTGTTCGTGCTGCGCGAGGTGTTCGACGTGCCGTACGACGAGATCGCGGATGCCGTCGGCAAGACTCCTGCGGCCGTGCGGCAGATCGCGCACCGCGCGAAGGACCACGTCGCCGCGCGCCGCCCTCGCGTGACGGTCGGCCCCGCCGAGCACGAGGAGGTCGTGGAACGCCTCGTCGTCGCGCTCAACAGCGGCGACCTGCAGGGACTCATGGACGTGCTGGCCCCCGACGTCGTGTCGGTCGCCGACGGCGGCGGCAAGGTCCGCGGTGCGGCCCGCCGGCCGATCGTCGGCGCGGATCGGCTCGCGCGCTACCTCGTCGGCGGGATGGCGAAGGTCGAGGGCATTCTGGTGGCGTCGTCGACCTGGGTCAACGGGCAGCCCGGGGTGCGCATGGAGCTCGACGGCGTGCTCGTCGGCGTCGTCAGCCTGACCGTCGTGCAGGGGCGCATCACGCAGGTGTACTCGATCGCCAACCCCGAGAAGCTCGGACATGTCGATGCCGAGGCCGTGGTCGCCCGCTGAGCCGCCGGTACCGCTGCGTCATGCGTCGGTCCTCTCCGGAACCTCGGCGGTCCCCGCTGAGAGCTGCTGTGTGCGTCCGCGCGCCGCCAGCCGTCCGAGCCTGTCCGCCATGGCAGCACGTGCCGTCGCGGTGGCGGCATCGAACGAGGTCAGCTCGGGCACCGAGGTGGCGAAGTAGCCGACCTCATCCGTCGCGGTCCGCAGCGCCGTCGCGCGGGCGTCCAACGCATCCCACGCGGCCGCCGCGCTCGTCCCGTCGGCGAGGTGGAGGTGCGCCATCCCGGTCCAGTACGTCGACTCGTCCGCCGCGCGAGGCGCCACCGCCAGCGGCGACGGTGCGACGGCCGCGCGCCAGGCCTCGGCCGCACCTGTCGCGTTTCCGGTGGCCGCGCGCGCGGCGCCGAGCAGCACCCACCGCTGCACGGGGCGCTCGGCCGGGTGGCGTCCCTCGCCGAGGCTGCTCGGCGGGACGAAGCCGGCCTCGAGGAGCGCCGCGGCCTCCGCCGGCGCCGACTCGCGCAGCAGCCGTTCGGCCAGTGCGCACGACGCCCGGTCGAACGCCGCGATCACGAGACCCTCGCCGCCCTCGAACGGACGGAAGCGGCGGGTCGTGAGCAGGATCCACGCCTCGTCGGTGCGCCCGACGTCGAGGAGCAGGTTCGCGTGGCGCACCGCCAGGTCGTCGCGGGCGTCGAGCAGGACGGCGTGGGTCTCGAGCAGAGAGAGCCGGGTTGCCGCATCCGTCCCCCTCCGCACCGCGAGCACATCGCGCTCGAGAAGCAGCCGCGCGTCCGGGCGCAGTGACAGGGCGTGGGTGAGTGCCGCGTCGGCCGCGGCGTCGTCGCCCTCGACCGCCACGAGGGCGATCGCAAGATTGCGCCACCCCACCGGGTCTGTCGAGCCGCCCTCGGTCGCGGATCGCAGGTGGGCGAGCGCGTCGGCGTGACGGCCGGCGTCGAGCAGCCACATGCCGAGGAGCCCCGCGGCGACGACGTCGTCCGGGTCGGCGGCGACCGCGGCGACGAGCGCGTCGAAGTGGTCGAGGCCGGCCGGGAAGGAGAGCGCCGCCGAGGCGCCGCGCGCCAGGGCGCGCTCGCCGGCCGCATCACCGGCGCGTCCCGATCGTTCGAGCCAGTGCGCGCGCAGGTAGTGGCGGAGCGGACCTGCGAGACCCGCAGAAGGCGTGCGCTCGACGGCGGCCGCGGTGACCGCGAGCGCCTCGTCGACCGCGCCTGCTCGCGCGAACTCGGCACCGACGTCGAGCGCCGTGCGGGCGTCGCGGTCGATCGATTCGCCCGCCAGCGCACCGGTCGCCGGGTCGAGCGGGTCGGCCGCGAGAAGTTCGGCGACGCGGGCGACGGATGCTGCGACCTCACCGCGGCGGACGAGAGCCAGGGCTTCGATCCGCCCCGCCTCGGGGATCGGCGCAGCCGAGCGGGCGAGGTCGAGCGCGACCACCGCCGACCCCGCGCGCAGGGCGATTCGTGCCCGAGCGAGCATCGCTGCCGGCGCGAACGCCGCGCTCCATGCCGCCTTCGCCAGGCAGCGGTCAGCCGCGTGGTCGTCGCCGAGCCGTTCGTGAACGAGGCCGAGCAGGTACGCGGCTTCACCGTCACGCGGGTTGAGATTGTGTCGGGTGAGCCGCGCGGTCGCCGCCCCGAGCAGATCGCGCGCCGCGTCATACTCGCCGCGCGCGAGGTGCCAAGAGCCGAGCGCGGTCGCCGCGCGGGAATCGGCCGGATCACGTCGCAGCGCCTCGTGGAGGTACGGCACCGCCGAGCGGGTGGGGTGGCGGTACTGCAGCAGGTGCACGGCTGTCGCGAACAGATCGTCGTTGGACGCGATGTCTTCGGGAAGTGGCGGCGCGGTTGCGACCCATGGCTCGCCCGCGTTCGCGGCTCGCGCCCGCCAGACGACGAGGGTCTCGCCCGCGTGGAGTACGCGGACCTCGAGACCCGCGGAACCGGCCGTGACCCCCGCGATCGCGGCGAACGGAGCGTCGGGCCCGAGGTCGGCGTCCCAGCGGGCGAGCAGGCCGCCGTCGCGACGGACCTCGATCACGGCCGCCGGCAACGCACGCGTGGCGATCGTCGTGATGCGGGTGCCGTCGCCTTCGGCGCGCACGCCTATGGCAGCATCCGTCGTCGCCTGCCGCACGGCTCCCGTGCCATGGACCGGATACCAGTACTGGCGGAACCGTTTGGTCTCGCCGGGGAGCATCCAGCTGAAGTCGGGCTGATTGTCGGTGTAGACGCCGGCCATGAGCTCGACGTACGGGCCGTCGTCGTCGGTCAGCTGGTCGTCCCATGCGCGCCCGATCGCTCCGTCGCCCCACGTCCACTGCTTCTTGCCGGGGGAGATCGCGCGGTCTGCCCAGTGGACGAACCCGGCATCGGCCGTGTGGTCGTAGCCGCCGAAGAACGAGTCGTCGGTGTCTGTGATCATGTACGACGTCGGCACCGGGATGTTGCTGTACACGTCGATCCGGTCGGCGTCCGGCCGCTCCGCTGCGAGCGCCGGGTAGTCGACGCCGTAGTACGGACGGTCGGCGCGCGGGAACGCGGTGATCGCCCGGCGCGCGTGGTCGGCGACGAACGCGACGTCGTCGGGGAAGAACGACTGGTATCCCTCGTGCGCACGCGCCGCCACGTTGGCCCACCACAGGAACGTCTGCGGGACGTCGGTGCGGTTGTGCAGCGCCGCCTCCAGCTCGATCAGCGACGATCCCGGCCGCAGCCGCACCCCGTGCACTCCGCGCATGCGCTGCAACGGGTCGAGGTCGCTGTGCCACACCACGACGGCGCCGTCGGCCTCCCGCTCGATGCGGGCGTCCACCGGAAGGAAGGTCGCGGGCCGGTGGTGCTGCGGCCAGTTGAACTCGACGCCGCCCGAGATCCATGGACCGGCGAGTCCCACGAGCGCGGGCTTGATGACGTTGTTGCGGTAGAAGAAGTCGTAGCCCGCGACCTTGTCGTAGCCGATGTGGATGCGACCGCCGATCTCGGGCAGCAGCGCGAGGCGCACGTAGGCGTTCTCGAGATGGATGGCCTGCCACTGCCGCGGCGCCTTCTCGTGCGCGACGCTGTCGATCATCGGGAGCGGGTACACCTTGCCGCTGGATCCCTGGTACACGCGGCGATCGAGGAACAGCGGGTACGGATCCGGCTCGCCCGGCTCGTACGTGTCGATCCAGAGGGGCTCACTCCAGCATGCGACTCCGCCCGCCGCGAGGATCGCGGCCTGATCGGCGGGAGCGGCGGGGAGCTCGATGCGGCTCGGAGCCTCGGTGTCGTCGGTCACCGGGCAAAGCTACGTCGGCGCGCGTCCGCCGACCATGGCGGATCGTGGAATCGACCTGGACGATCCGACGATGGTTCGTGGCAGGATTCCGTCATGGAGCGTGCGGAGGGATTCGATCGGGAGCGACTCAGCATCGCTCCACGCCCCCTCGTCGACGCTGCGCTCGCACGACCGGTCACGCGGCGGATGCTGGTGACGGATGCCGGGTACTTCCCTCGTGCGCGACACCATGGGCGGCATCGTCCCCGCGGAGCGGCGGAGACGATCGCGATCGTGTGCGTCGCCGGGGCGGGATGGGTCGAGGCGGAGGGTGTCCGCACGCGTGTGGGGAGCTCGACGGCGGTCGTCATCCCCGGCGGTCTGGCTCACTCCTACGGCGCCGATGCAACCGATCCCTGGACGATCTGGTGGTGCCACGTGCGCGGGGCAGACGTGCTCGAGCTCACCGAGGCGGCCGGCATTCGTCCCGACCGCCTGACACTGTCACTGCGTGAGGTCGATCGCGTCACCGCCCTGCTCGACGAGATCTCGGTGTCACTCGCGCTCCAGCCGACGCCGGCGCGGCTGATCGCGACGTCGGGAATGGCCTGGCGGCTGTTCACCCAGCTCGCCGTCGATCGGGCGCTGCCGAGCGAGGGCGCGCCCGTCGAGCGCGCGATGCGCTATCTCGCTGAGCGTGTCGACGGGCGCGTGCAGGTCGCCGAGCTCGCCGCGATGGTGGGTGTGTCGCCGTCGCACCTCGCCGCGCTGTTCCGCCAGGCCACCGGTGGCGGTGTGCACGCGCACCACCAGGCGCTGAAGATGGCGCGGGCCCGGGCGCTGCTCGACACGACCGATCTCCCGGTCGCCGAGGTCGGGCGCCGGATCGGGCTCGACGACCCGTTCTACTTCTCGCGGCAGTTCCGTCGTTCGCACGGCATGAGTCCGCGTGCCTACCGCGAGCTGCGCAAAGGCTGACGGGCGTCGAGGCCGGGTCGGCAGCAGGGGAGGCGTCGGGTTCAGTCGCGCTTGCCGCGGCCCCGCCACCACTGCCAGATGATGACGGTGAGCGTGCCGAGCGTGATGATCGCGGCTGTCAGCAGGAGCAGCGTCTGCTCGGTCTCGGAGATCACGGGCGCTTCCCTTCGGCGGCATCGGCCACGAGCTTCGCAACGCGCGCGGCGCGGGTCTCGGGGCGCCGCGCCATGTCGACGTTGGAGATGCCCAGCTTGCGGCTCGACGGCGGGAACGCGTCCCAGGCGGCGCGCGCAGCGGGCTCTGCGTCGAGCGCCGCGGCGAGGTCGTCGGGTTCGCGCAGCGCCTCGGCGTTGTCGAGCACCGTCCACGCGCCGTTCGCCTTGGCGACCTCGATCGCCCGATAGCCGGCCTCGGTGATCAGACCGGCCTCTTCGAGCTGGATGAGCCGCGCCTTGTTCGTCGCCGCCCAGCCACTCGTCGCCCGCCGCGGCGCGAACCACAGGCCGCCGCGCTCGTCGTCGAACGATCGCACCGGGCCGTCGATCCACCCGAAGCAGAGAGCCTGCAGAATCGCGTCCTCGTACCCGATCACCTCGAGGTCCGAGCCCGGTCGCGCACGCACGAGCCACGCCCCCTTGGAGGTGCGATGGTTGGCGTCGAGCCACGCGCGCCAGGCCGCGGCATCCGTCACTTCCACCATCTCGCCGTCGTCGAGCGCACCCATGTCGCGACCCTACCGGGAGCCGGTGACGTCGCGCGCGGCGACCTCGCGCACGGTGTCGGCGAGCAGGCGCACGGCCTCGTCGACGAGGGGATCGGCGAGGTCGCCGTAGCCGAGCACGAGGCGTTCGGGTGCCGGTGCGTCGGGTGAGACGCGGTAGCGGCGGATGTCGGTGAGACCGAGGTCGCGGGGCTCCGCTGCGCGCACGACCTCGGCCGCGCGCACCCCGGGTGGCAGGTCGAGCACGGCGTGAAGCCCCGCCGCGATGCCCGACACGCGGCACTCGGGCATCGTGCGTTCCAGCGCCGCGAGCAGCGCCTCGCGCCGGCGCCGGTAGCGGGTGCGAGCGCCGCGCAGGTGCCGGTCGAGACCGCCGGAGGTGAGGAAGCGGGCGAGCGCGAGCTGGTCGAACGTCGACGGAACTGCTGATCCCGCGTTGCGCACGACGTCGCGCAGCCATGACGGCAGCACGAGCCAGCCGAGGGCGAGCGCGGGCGTCGCGGTCTTGCTGAGGCTTCCGGCGAGGACGACGCGGTCGGGCGCCATCGCCTGCAGCGCGCCGATCGGGCGCCGGTCGTAGCGGAACTCGGCGTCGTAGTCGTCCTCGATCACGACCCCGTCGCGGGTGCGCGCCCAGGCGAGGAGTCCCTCACGGCGCTCGGCCGACAGCGGCACCCCCGTGGGGAACTGGTGCGCGGGTGTCACGAGAGCGGCGCGCGCGCCGGTGCGGACGGATGCCTCGACCAGCGCCGCGACGTCGACCCCGTCTCCGTCGACGGGAACGGGCACCGACGTGAGCCCCTCCGCCGCGGCGACCTGGCGCATCCGCTGCCACGACGGATCCTCGACGAGGAGCGCGGTGTGCCCCAGTGTGCGCAGTGCCCGGGCGACGCGGCGCATGCCGTCGGCGGCGCCGTGCGTGACGAGGAGGGCGTCCGCGTCGGCCCGCGCGAAGCGCGACCGCGACAGGTAGGCGGCGAGCGCCGCGCGCGCAGCCGGCACGTCGCCGTCGAGCCGGAAGAGCTCGGCGTCAGGGGCCTCGTTCAGCGCCTCGGTCATCGCGCGCAGCCACAGTGCGCGCGGCGCGTTCCGCAGGTCGGGCACACCCGGGGCGAGATCGTACCGGGGCCGGCGCACCGGCTCGACGGGCTCCGGCGCGGGTCGCGAAGCAGTGGCGGGCACGGTCCCCACGCCCTCGCCACGCGGCGTCGGCGCGTCGCGCGGAGCCTCGGGGCGCGTCGGCCCGGCGGCGACCCGCGTCGCCGAGCCGGCTCGCGCATCGAGGATGCCCTCGGCCGTGAGCCGCCCGTACACCTCCGTGACGACCCATCGCGAGACGCCGAGCGACGACGCGAGCAGGCGACTCGGGGCAAGCGCGGCACCGGAGGCCAGGCGGCCCGTGGACACAGCATCCCTCACCGCCTGCTCCAGCCGCACGTGACGCGGGCCGTCGTACGCGGCGAGGTCGAGCAGCGTCTCCCACGCGACCGAATTGGTCTGGGTTTCTGCCATGGAATCGGATCGTACTCCCAGACCGCCCGCGATCCACGATGGAACCGGGAACCACGAACCACGAAAGGGCACCCCATGCGGTACCGCACCATCTCCAACGGCACGACCTCGTTCGAGGTCTCGACCCTCTGCCTCGGCACCATGTTCTTCGGCACGCGCACCGACGCCGCGACGTCGCTCGAGATCCTCGACCGCTTCGCCGGCGCCGGCGGCACCTTCGTCGACACCGCCAACAACTACAACGCGTGGGTCGGCGGGCACGGGCGCGACAGCGAGGACGTGCTCGGCGCGTGGATCCGCCGCCGCGGCGGCCTCGGCGACGTACGCCTGGCGACCAAGCTCGGCGCTGCGAAGAAGGACCCGGCGCTGCCGCTGCAGAACGTCGAGCCGACGAACTTCCAGGGGCTGTCGGCCGAGGTCGTCGCCCGCGAGGCCCGCCTCAGCCTGCGGCACCTCGGCGTCGATCGCATCGATGTGCTGTACGGGCACGTCGACGACCGCGAGACGCCGATCGCCGAGACCGTCGCCGCGTTCGGGCAGCTGCAGCGCGAGGGGCTCGTCGGCATCTCGGGCATCTCGAACGTCGCGCTGTGGCGGCTGATCGAGGCGCGCGACGAGGCGCTGCGCCAGGGCGTCGACCCGTACGGCGTCGTGCAGCAGGGGTACAGCTACGTCTACCCGAGCCCGGGCTTCGGACGCACGAACGACGTGTCGATCGAGCTCCTGGACTACGTCGCCGCCGCGGGCACAGGCGGCCGGCCGCCGCTCGCCATCACGGCGTACTCACCGCTGCATCAGGGCGCGTTCGCCCGCGACGACAAGCCGATGTGGGCGCCCATGCGGCACGCGTCGAACCGGGAACGCGTGCGCACGCTCCACGACGTCGCCGCCGAGATCGGGGCGACGCCGAACCAGGTTGCGCTGTCGTGGCTGCTGGGCGGGGATGTGCCGGTGATCCCCGTGGTGGGCATCTCGAGTGTCGCCCAGCTCGAAGAGGCGCTCACCGCGTCCGAGCTCGACCTCGACGCGGACGTGCGCGCGCGCCTGGACGCCGCCGACCTCGACGTCCGCGCGTCGGTAGCGGCCTGACGAGGTGCGGCGGGCGCTGCGGAAGCCCGCCGCACTTCAGCGGGCGCAGGCCCGGGGCCGCAGCATCCGTCCCTCGCCGCATGTTCGACAGGTCAACCGGGGCTCGACAGGACGTTCATGCCTGAACTCTCCTGCGGAAGCCCGGTTGACCTGTCGCAGCGGGACGGATGCTGCGGCTGTGAGCGCGGAGGTCGCGTGTGGGATCGGTGCCGGGCCCGAGGCATCCGTGTCCCCCTCCTTCAACAGGTCAACCGGGCCTTTGCAGGAGGAATGCGCCGCGTTTCTCCGGTGGAACGCCGGTTGACCTGTCGCAGCGGGACGCGAGGGCGGAGAAGGGCGACGGATGCTGCGGGCGTGGCGCCATGCGGGAGCTCGTGGCTACAGCAGCTCGGGGTCCTCCGACTCGACGGGCTCGTGGTCGAGGAGGTCGGCGACCGAGTCCAGCACCTCGTCGGGGCGGAACGGGTAACGGGCGATCTCTGCGGCGTCGCTGATGCCTGTCAGCACGAGCACGGTGTGCAGGCCTGCCTCGATGCCGGCGACGACGTCGGTGTCCATGCGGTCGCCGATCATGCCGGTGTTCTCGGAGTGCGCGCCGATGCGGTTCAGAGCCGAGCGGAACATCATCGGGTTCGGCTTGCCGACGACGTACGGCTCCATGCCCGTCGCCTTGGTGATGAGCGCCGAGATCGCACCCGTCGCCGGCAGCACGCCCTCGGTCGAAGGGCCGGTGGCGTCGGGGTTGGTCGCGATGAAGCGGGCGCCGGCGTTGATGAAGCGGATCGCCTTCGTGATCGCCTCGAACGAGTAGTTGCGGGTCTCGCCGACGACGACGTAGTCGGGATCGGTCTCGGTCATGATGAAGCCGGCCTCGTGAAGGGCCGTCGTCAGGCCCGCCTCGCCGATGACGAACGCCGAGCCGCCGGGCATCTGCGACCTGAGGAAATCGGCGGTGGCGAGGGCCGAGGTCCAGATCGACTCCTCCGGCACGATGAGGCCTGAGGCCCGCAGCCGGGCCGAGAGATCTCGCGGCGTGAAGATCGAGTTGTTGGTGAGCACCAGGAACGGCACACCCTGATCGGTCCACTGCTGCAGCAGATCAGATGACCCGGGAATGGGGGTGTTCTCGTGGACCAGCACGCCGTCCATGTCGGTGAGCCAGCATTCGATGTCGGACCGCGTGCGCATGCGTCAAGACTAGGTGGCGGGCAGGCGTAGGGTCGTTCCCGTGACGTGGGACCCCCGGACCCTCCCAGACCTCTCCGGACGCGTGTATCTCGTGACCGGATCCAACGCCGGCCTCGGCTACTTCGCCTCCGAGCAGCTCGTGCGCGCAGGCGCTCACGTGCTGATGTCGGCGCGCCATCCGAACCGGCTCTCGGCCGCGCGCGCGGCGATCCGTCGCCGGCTGCCGGAGGCCGCGCCCGATGCGACCGAGCCGCTCATCCTCGACACCTCGAACCTCGCATCGGTGCGCTCCGCCGCCGCGAGCGTGCGGGGCAAGGGCGCCCTCGACGGCGTGCTGCTCAACGCCGGGATCGTCCACGCGCCGAAGTCCCGCGAGACCACGATCGACGGGCACGAGGTCGTGTTCGCGACCAACGCCCTCGGCCACTATGCGCTGGCCGGAGAGCTCCTGCCGGCCCTCGCCGAGGCTTCCGGGCGCATGGTGTGGGTGGGCAGCATGTCGACCTCCCTCACACCGTACGACCCCGTCGACCCGCAGCTCGTCGACGGATACTCGGCCTGGCGCGCATACGTGCAGTCCAAGGTCGCGACGACGGCGCTCGGCTTCGAGGCCGACCGGCGCCTCCGCGCGGCCGGCATCCCGGTCGCGAGCGTCGTCGCCCACCCGGGCTACTCGACGGGCGGCCGCACGGCCGGGATCGTGGGCGTCAACGAGCCGTCGCGCGCCAAGCGCTTCCGCGACAACCTGCAGGCGGCGATGGCGCAGTCGAAGGAGCACGGCGCCTGGCCGCTCGTGCGGGCGCTCACGGATCCCGACGTCGAGGGCGGCGAGTTCTGGGGCCCGCGCACCGGCTCGCGCGGCGAGCCCCGCAAGCAGACCGCCTCGAAGATCACTCGCGACCCGGTCGTGGCCGCGCGCCTCTGGGACGTCGCCGAGACCGCGACGGGCGTGCGCTGGCCGTTCGAGGTAGCGGCGCGCCGCTGACCCGTCGCGCACAGCATCGGAGGTTCTGGGCGGCACGCCGGCGCGCAGCATCCCGTCCCCGGCGTGTCGTCGTGAATCTCCGATTCTGTGTCGGGACACGCATGCCGCGACCCGGCTGCGGCTCGGGTCAGATGCTGAGCCAGACGGCGTCGGCCGCGGCGTCGGGAAGCGACACCGACGCGGTCCCGATGCGGAGGGCCGCAGCATCCGTCACCGTCACGGTCGTGCCGACGGCCACGCCGGCCGACTCGACGGCCCTGAGCAGTTCCGGGTCGCGGTCGCTCACGCGCAGCACCCGCCCGACGTGCCCCGCGGGCGCCTGGGCGAGCAGCACGAAGGGTTCGCGGTGGACGTGGCCCGCAGCATCCGGGATCGCGTCGCCGTGCGGGTCGAAGCGCGGCCTGCCGAGCCGCTCGTCGATGCCCTCCAGCAGCCGGTCGCTGATCGCGTGCTCGAGCACCTCGGCCTCGTCGTGCACCTCGTCCCACGCGTACCCGAACTCGCTCACGAGCCACGTCTCGATCAGGCGGTGGCGGCGGATGATCGCCGCCGCGCGACGCTCTCCCTCCTCGGAGAGCGCGATCGGCCCGTACGGGCGATGAGTGACGAGACCCTGGGCGGCGAGCTTCTGCACCATCTCCGTGACGCTCGACGGCGCGAGGCCGAGCTCGGCGGCCAGCTGCGACGGCGTGATGCGGTCGTCCTGCCACTCGGTGTGGTGGTAGATCGTCTTCAGGTAGTCGTCGATCGCAGGGGAGGCCACCGTTTCAGGGTACCGGGCGGCCTTTCACGCCCCTGTCAGCACCAGGTACAGCAGCACGCCGTTGAGGGCGATGAGGAACACGGATGCCGCGATCCCCGCGATCGTCGTCCACACGCGGTTGCGGTACCCGCCCAGCACCTCGCGGTTCGCGGTGAGGGCGACCAGGGGGATGAGCGCGAACGGGATGCCGAACGACAGCACGACCTGGCTGAGCACGAGCGCGACCGTCGGGTCGAAGCCGACCGCGAGGATCACCAGCGCCGGGATCAGCGTGACGAGCCGGCGGGCGATCAGCGGCACGCGGATGTGCAGCAGGCCGTGCATGATCTCGGCGCCGGCGTACGCGCCGACCGAGGTGCTGGCGAGACCGCTCGCGAGGAGGCCGACGGCGAACAGGGTCGCCACCAGGGGGCCGAGCCCTGCGTACAGGGCGGCGTAGGCGCCCTCGAGGGAGTCGGTGCCGGGCACGCCCGCCAGATTCGCCGCCGCGAGCAGCAGGATGCACAGGTTCACGGTGCCCGCGATCAGCATCGCGATGGTGACATCCCATTTGGTCGCGCGCAGGAGGCGACGGGTGGGGATGCCGCGCAGCTCGGCCAGCGTCGGGTCTGCCGGGGCCCCGATCGGGGCCCCGGCAGCGCGGGAGCCGCGCGGCATCAGTCGGTCGCCGCCGAGCGCCGCGCCGGCCGTCGCCGGCGCCGGCGCGAAGCGGTCGCGCGCCAGGGCGCTGTGCGCGTAGATGGCGTGCGGCATGATCGTGGCGCCGAGGATCGAGGCCGCCAGCAGCACCGAGTCGGTGCCCTCGAAGCGCGGCACCAGGCTCGCCACCACGCTCGGGCCGTCGGGCGGGGCGACGAACACGCCGAACGAGAACCCGATCGCGATGATGGCGAGCAGGCCGATCACGACGAACTCGAACGTGCGCGGACCTCGCCGCGACTGGATGAGCAGGAGCGCGATCGACACCGCGCCGGTGATCGCGCCGCCCCAGAGCAGCGGGATGCCGAAGAGGAGGTTGAGCGCGACGGCGCCGCCGATCACCTCCGCGATGTCGGTCGCCATCGCGACGAGCTCGGCCTGCAGCCAGTAGGCACGGCGCCCCCAGCGGTTGCCGATGCGGTGGCCGAGGGTCTCGGGGAGACTGCGGCCGGTGACGATGCCGAGCTTGGCCGACAGGTACTGGATGAGCCAGGCCATCACGTTGCCGAGCACGACGACCCAGACCAGCAGGTACCCGTACCGGGCGCCGGCCGTCATGTTGCTCGCGACATTGCCGGGGTCGAGGTACGCGACCCCCGCCACGAGCGCCGGGCCGATCAGCCACGCGAGGCGCGGCATCGACAGGCGCCGGCTCAGGATCGGCGTCGACGTGCTGACATCCTCGGCAGTTTTCGGCATACCGAAAACGTACCCTTTTTTCGGCGAACCGAAAAGCCGCCAACGCGCCCACGTCGGCGATGACATGTCAACCCCCGCGCAGGCGATGACGATCGGGGATAAGCCTGATTCGAATCGTGGGGAGAGCAGGTGATGGAGATGGCCTCGAAGCTGGTCGCAGCGATCCATGAGCTGCTGCGGGGCATGCGCCCGCGCAGGACGCCACGGCCGGCCCGTCGGACGTGGCGCGCGTCGCTCGCCGAGACACGGCGCGGCCGGTGGCACGAGACGCCGAACCCCTGACGCCCGATCCGCGGATCCGGAATTCGGACATTCGCCGCGTTTCCGGTTCGCAGCCGCCGTCGAGTCCGGAGAGCGGCCGGACGTCCGAAATCCGGATCGACGCTGTGCGCGCCGCGGGCGGATAGCCTGGGCCGGTGAATCCGCCCGACCCGAGCGCCACCGAGCCCGCCGAGCCCGCCGAGCCGACGCTGCCGGTCGGCGTCGGGCCGTGGCCGGGTGGTCCAGGCGCGTGGCCCGACGATCCGCGCTACGACCGCGAGCTGCTCGCGAACGGCGACGCCCGCAACGTCGTCGACCCCTACCGGTACTGGACGATGGACGCCATCGTCGCCGACCTCGACACCCGCCGCCACGCGTTCCATGTCGCGATCGAGAACTGGCAGCACGACATTAACATCGGCTCGATCGTGCGCAGCGCCAACGCGTTCCTCGCCTCCGAGGTGCACATCATCGGCAAGCGCCGCTGGAACCGCCGCGGCGCCATGGTGACCGACCGCTACCAGCACGTGCGCCATCACGAGACCGTCGAAGCCTTCACCGCGTGGGCGGATGCCGCGTCCCTGCCCGTGATCGCGATCGACAACGTCGAGGGGTCGCTGCCGCTGCCGGCCGCCGACCTGCCCGAGGCGTGCGTGCTGCTGTTCGGCCAGGAAGGACCCGGGCTGTCGCCCGAGGCGCTGGCGGCTGCATCCGGAACCGTCCAGATCGAGCAGTACGGCTCGACCCGCTCGATCAACGCGAGCGCCGCCGCGGCGGTCGTGATGTACGAGTGGTGCCGCCGCTGGGCGTGAGCCCCGAGGTCAGGCGGGAGCCGTCGTCAGTCCGGGCGCGGGCTGAGACGCGCTCGTCGCGACGCGCCGACGCGGCGTGAACGCGAAGCGGGTGAGGTCCGCCACGACGCCCGCTGCCCGCGAACGCGATGGCATGAAGCGCAGGAAGAACCCGAGCCGCAGGATCCACGCGACCGTCCCGGTGAACGGCACCCCATACAGCTCCGAGACGCCGCGACCGAAGCCGAACGAGGCCGCGCGCCCGAGCCCGCGGTAGGCGAAGCGCCCCGCCGGCCGTCCGCGCAGCCGCCGTGCGATCGCGCGGCCGATGTGGTCGCCGCCCTTCATCGCCCACAGAGCGTTGGCGGGCACGGGCTCGCCCGTGACGGGATGCGCGACCCGCGCGCCGTCGCCGGCCGCCCACACGCCGTACCGGACCGCGAGCGTCGGCTGCGTGCGCAGGCGACCGCGTTCGTCGCGCCAGGGGTCGAGCCCGGGGATGCGCACGGGACGCTGGCCGGTCGTGGCGACGACCGTCGCCGTCGCGAGCGACGAGCCGTCGGAGAACCGCGCCGCGGTCGCCGTGACCTCGGTGAGCCGAACGCCCGTCACCACCCGCACCCCGAGTCGTTCGAGTTCCTGCGCGGCGCGTGCCGCCAGTCGTGGCTGATCCGACCATTCGCCGACGAGGCGATCGCCGGAGTGCACGAGGGTGACGGGATGTCCGCGGTCGGCGATGGCCGCCGCCAGCTCGACGCCCGCGATCCCGCCGCCGGCGACGACGACCGGCGATGCGGGGACACCCGCGAGGTGGTCCGCGAGTTCGGCGATCTCGTCCGGGCCGCGCAGGGCGTAGCCGTGCTCGGCGAGCCCGGGTACCTCGGCGACCGGCTCTCTCGCTCCGGTGCCGACGACGAGGTGGTCGTAGACCACGGTCTCGACGTCAGCGTCGTCGGGGCGTCGGTACGACACCGACCGGCGCGCGGCGTCGATGTGCACCGCGCGGCCCTCGATGATGTGCGCGAGCGGCATCGCCTCGGCCAGAGGCGTGGCCACGCGGTCGCGGCCGATCATCCCTGCCAGCAGTTCGCCGGTGAAGCCGTGGAAGCGGTGCGCGGTGTCGGCCGAGATGACCACGATCTCGAGGTCGCCTCGCCGCAGTCGCCGCCCGGCACGGCGCGCGAGGGTCGCGTAGGCGTGGAGGGTGACGTAGCCCCCGCCCAGCAGCACCACGCGGGTCATGCGATCACCGTCGCGCGCCGCTCGAGCACGACCGGTGCGCCGAAGCTCGTCGGCGCGGCTGCGTGGAAGCCCAGGTGTGCGAGTTCGACGGCCAGATCGCGGATGTGGTCGATCTGGTCGAGCGTGGGGTTGCCGATCGAGAAGTGGCCGCGGTGGCCGGTGAGAGCGAGGATCGCCGTCTCGGCGAAGCAGGCGTACGAGCGGCCGTCGGGCAGGCCGATCTCACCACCAGAGAGCCGGAGGCTGGGGATCGAGACGATCCCGCCGTCGACGACGAGCACGTCGGGCCGCGCGGTGGCGAGGGCGGGCGAGGTGTTGCGGGGCTGGGTCGCGTCGAGCACGACCGCCCCGGGTGCGAGGTGGTCCGGTCCGAGAATCGTGTCGGCCGACGCGGTGAGCAACACGACCAGGTCGGCGTCGCGCACCGCATCGATCGAGAGCGCGACCGTCACGTCGACGTCGCCGGCGACCGACGCCGCGAGCGCCTCCAGGCGCGGTGCGGTGCGGGCGATCAGCGTCAGGCGTGCCTCCGCGGGGTCGCGGGCGAGCAGCTTCGTGACCGCGGTGCCCACGCTGCCGCTGGCGCCCACGATCGCGATGTGCGCACGTGTGGCGCGCGCCGAGACGTGGGGGAGCAGCATCCGGATCTGGTCCTCGACGATCGCCGCCGTGAACGCGTTGCCGTTCGTCACCCCGATGTCGGAGCGTCCGCGCAGGGTGGCTCCGCCGGCCGTCACCGTCGCCGTGAGTGCGCCGAGCCCCACGACGTCCGCGCCGAGTGCGGCGGCACGGTCGACCGCGCGGCTCACGCGCCGCCGGCCGCCCTCGATGTCGGACAGCAGGTGGCGTGCGCCGAAGGGCACCAGAACGATGTGGCCGACGCGCTCACCGCCGATCTGCACGCCGGCCATCGTGACCGGCGGCAGCGGCAGACGCCGCAGTGCGGCGTCGTAGACGGACTCGGGCACCAGCCCCAGCGGCCGCCACGCGCGCGCGAGGTCTTCGCGCAGGCGCGCACGGGGGTGGACGGTGAATCCGAATGTTCCGGTGCCGGACACGGGAGGCTCCTTCCGGCGGCCGCGGATGGACGCCATGTGACTCAGGAGCGGCCGGCGGCGGGCGTGATACCTCGGTGCGCGGAACCCGTCGTCACGCCTCGACGGACAGCCAGGCCGAGCCGCGCACGCGCCAGCCGAGGGTGGCGAGCCGGGCGAGCATGTAGACGCCGAAGAACGCGACGGCGAGCCACGCGAGCCCGGCCGCCCCGACGGGATGCAGCCACGCGACCAGCGCGAGCGCGGGGACGAAGGGCACGAGGTTCAGCACCCCGACGATCGCGAGGTACTTCGCGTCGCCGGCGCCGATGAGCACGCCGTCGAGCACGAACACCACGCCGCACACCGGCTGTGCGATCGCGAGCACGATGAGCGCGGGCTGGACGAGGGTGGCGATGCCAGCGTCGCCGGTGAAGGCCAGCCCGATGACGCCCGAGAGCGCCCCGATGATCGCGCCGGTGATGACGCCGAACCAGGCGCCCCACGCGACGGTGCGGCCGAGCACGCGGCGTACGAGAGGCGTGTCCTCGGCACCGAGGCCCTTGCCGATGAGCGCCTGCGCGGCGATCGCGAGCGCATCGAGCGCGAAGGCGGCCGTCGAGAAGATCGTGAAGGCGACCTGCCAGCCGGCGAGCTCCACCGTGCCGAGCCCGGTCGCGACGGCCACCGTCGCCAGCAGCGCGAACCGCAGCGACACTGTGCGCAGGAACAGCCAGCCCCCGGATCGCGCCGAGCCCCGCACGCCCTCGCGCTGGGGGCGGATGGATGCCTCGTGCCTCCGCGCGAGCCGTCCGACGACGACCGCGTACGCGGCGACCATGCCCCACTGCGCGACGACGGTGCCGATCGCGGAACCCGCGATGCCCCACCCGAAGCCGTAGATGAAGAGCCCGTTGAGCAGGGCGTTGGCGGCGAAGCCGAGTCCGGCGATCCACAGCGGCGTCACGGTGTCCTGCATTCCGCGCAGGAGGCCGGTCGCGGCGAAGACCACGAGCATCGCGGGAAGGCCCCACATCGAGATGCCGAGGTAGATCTCGGCCTGCTGGGCGACCTCCGGCGTCGCGCCGAACAGGCCGACGAGCAGTGGTGTCGCGACGTAGCCGACGAGCGCGAGCACCGCCCCGAGGCCGAGCGCGAGCCAGATGCCGTCGATGCCGACCGACACCGCACGAGACGGGTCGCCCGCGCCGAACCGGCGCGCGACGGCGGGCGTCGTCGAGTAGGCCAGGAACACCATGAGCCCGACGATCGTCTGCAGCACGGCCGACGCGATGCCGAGCCCGGCGAGCGGCTCGACGCCGAGATGGCCGACGAGCGCCGAGTCGACGATGAGGAACAGCGGCTCGGCGATCAGGGCGCCGAGCGCCGGCACCGCGAGCCGCAGGATGTCGCGGTTCAGGGTGTCGGTCGTCACCCTGCGAGCCTATGAGGCGCCGCCGACGCCGGGGCGCAGCATCCGTCAATCCTCAATTGAGGACGAGAGCCGGGATGCGGGCCGATCCTCGCCGTTGCATCCGCAACTCGGCAACAGCCCTCAACTGAGGAGCGAGCAGGCTTCATCACAATGTCGTCACGAGCGGCGATCCGGCCGCTCCCGAGAGTTGTCCAGGCTTCGGGCGACTACCCTGGAACGCATGACCGATGCCCCCCGCTCCGGTCTCGCGCTCGAGGAACTCAGCGCCGAGATCCGCCCCCAGGACGATCTGTTCCGCCACGTCAACGGCAGCTGGCTCGAGCGGACCGAGATCCCGGAGGACAAGGCGCGGTGGGGCTCGTTCCACCTCATCGCGGAGCAGGCCGAGAAGGACGTGCACGCGATCGTCGAGGAGTCGCAGCAGGCCGAGCCCGGCACCGAGGCGCGCAAGATCGGCGACCTCTACACGAGCTTCATGGACACCGAGCGCATCGAGGCGAAGGGCGCGACCCCTCTCGCCGAGTCGCTGGAGCGGGTCGAGGCGGTCGCCGACATCCCCGGGTTCCTCCGCACGATCGGCGAGTTCGAGCGCGACGGCATCGCCGCCCTCATCCACCTCTACTTCGAGCCCGACCCGGGCAATCCCGAGCGCTACGTGCCGTTCTTCATCCAGGGCGGCCTGTCGCTGCCGGATGAGAGCTACTACCGCCTCGACAACTTCCAGGAGACGCGCATCGCGTTCCGCACCCACGTGCAGCGCATCCTCGAGCTCGCGGGCGTGGCCGATGCCGAGGCATCCGCAGATCGCATCGTCGCGATAGAGACGGAGCTCGCCACCCACCACTGGGACAACGTCTCGAGCCGCGACGCGGTGAAGACCTACAACCTCAAGACGTGGGACGAGGTCCAGGAGCTCGTCGGCGTCGATCTGACCCCGTGGCGCGAGGGCGCGGCCCCCGGCCATGCCGACGCGTTCGCCGAGATCAACGTCTACCAGCCGAGCTTCTTCGAGGGCCTCGGCGTCCTGCTCGTGGAGGACCGCCTCGAGGACTGGAAGGCGTGGCTGCGGTTCGCGGTCGTGCACTCGGCCGCCCCGTTCCTGTCGGAGGAGTTCGTCGCCGAGAACTTCGGGTTCTACGGCACGCAGCTCACCGGCGTCCCGGTGAACCGCGAGCGCTGGAAGCGCGGCGTCAGCCTCAGCGAGGCCGCCATGGGCGAGGCCATCGGCCGCGTCTACGTCGAGCGTCACTTCCCGCCCGCCGCCAAGGAGGCGATGGACGAGCTGGTCGCCAACCTCATCGAGGCCTACCGGCAGTCGATCGCGGAGCTCGAGTGGATGAGCCCCGAGACCCGGGAGCGGGCGCTCGCGAAGCTCGACGCGTTCACCCCGAAGATCGGGTACCCGGTGAAGTGGAAGGACTACTCCACCCTCGAGATCGCGAGCGATGACCTCATCGGCAACGTCCGCCGTGCCCACGTGTGGGAGCACGACCGCCAGCTCGCCAAGGTCGGCCAGCCCATCGACCGCGACGAGTGGTTCATGACGCCGCAGACCGTCAACGCGTACTACAACCCGCTGATGAACGAGATCGTGTTCCCGGCGGCGATCCTGCAGTACCCGTTCTTCGACGTCGAGCGCGACGCAGCCGCCAACTACGGCGGCATCGGCGCGGTCATCGGCCACGAGATCGGCCACGGCTTCGACGACCAGGGCAGCCGCTTCGACGGCGACGGGTCGCTGCGCGACTGGTGGACCGACGACGACCGCGCCGCGTTCGAGGAGCGCACCAAGAACCTCATCGCCCAGTACGACGCCCTCGTGCCGCGGGGGCTCGCCGACGAGCACCACGTCAACGGCGCGCTCACCATCGGCGAGAACATCGGCGACCTGGGCGGACTCGGCATCGCGATCAAGGCCTACGCCCTGTCGCTGGGCGATGCCGAAGCCCCGGAGCTCGACGGCTTCACGGGTATCCAGCGACTGCTGCTGAGCTGGGGACAGGTCTGGCAGCAGAAGGGACGGGATGCTGAGACCATCCGTCTGCTCACGATCGACCCGCACTCGCCCAACGAGTTCCGGTGCAACCAGATCGTGCGCAACATCGACGCGTTCTACGATGCGTTCGGTGTGACCGAGTCGGATGCTCTCTGGCTCGACGAAGATCAGCGCGTCACCATCTGGTGACGGCCGGGCCGCGTGCGGCCCGATCGCCCCGCAACAACGTCAAGGGGAGGGAAACTCCGTGGGCATGGAGCCCAGAAAGGATGCCGAGTCGCTGCGGGGGGCGCGACGGAGCACCGGTCGGCGGCTGCCGAAGAGGGCAGCGGCCGGTCGTCGATCGTTCACGTCGACGCTGAAGGCGCTCGACGATCTCGCCGCATCCGGGGCCAAGATCTCGGTGCGCATCACCGACCTCGACCGCGGCACGTCCGTCCTGTCGGGCGACGACTTCGTGACCCTGCCCGTCGCCGGGCTCGGCGTCGTGCCGCTGCTCATCGAGGTCGCGGCCGCGTTCGAGTCGGGGCGCCTCGAGCCGCTCGAGATCATCGACCGCGCGCACATCGAGCCTGTCGGGGTCGGGGGTGTGTGGCAGCATCTCAAGGCGCCCGCCCTTCCTCTCATCGACCTCGCGGTGCTCACCGCATCGACGGGCGACGCGCTTGCGGCGAATGCGCTGCTGAAGCGGGTCGGCCTGCCGGCGGTGCGCGCTCGCATCGAGGATCTCGGGCTCGCCCGATCGGCACTGCTCGACCGCTTCCGCGACGAGCGCGGCCCCGACGACGCACCGCACTTCGCTCTCGGCTCCGCGCGCGAGCTCGCCGAGGTGTTCGCGGCGCTGGTGAACTCGCAGGTCGTCTCGCCGAGCGTGAGCGCCCAGGTGGCGGAGTGGCTGAGCCTCAACCACGACCTGTCGCTCGTCGCATCCGCCACCGGACTCGACCCGTTCTCGCACGAGAACGACGAGCACGGGCTGCTCTTCATCAACAAGACCGGCCGGGATGCCGGCATCCGTGTCGAAGCGGGTGTGCTGGCGGGCCCGCGCGCCGGCGTGTCGTACGCGCTCATCGTGTGCTTCGACGACCTGTCGATCTCGCACCGCCTGCGCGCGCACGAGGCGTTCCGCATCCTCGGCACCGACCTCATGGAGTACGTGTTCTAGACCGGCGTGTCTCGCCGTCGGTGTCCGTCCGCCGAGTGTCGTCTCACGCGGTGCGGTGCGGTCGCGCGGCGGAGGGGGATGACGCCGGGTGACGAGCGAGTACCTATGCCGGGAGGGATCGGCTACGCTCGCGAGGGTGTCAACACCGCCGTTCCGCGCCGACATCGTCGGCAGCTTCCTCCGTCCCGCTGAGCTCGCCGAGGCCCGTCGCCGGTTCGCGTCCGGCCAGATCGACGCCGACGCGCTGCGCGTCGCGGAAGAGACGGCGATCGCCGAGCTCGTCGTGCGTGAGTCCGACGCCGGTCTGAAGCTCGCGACGGACGGCGAGTTCCGCCGCTCGTGGTGGCACTTCGACTTCTTCGGGCTGCTCGACGGTGTGGAGATCGTCGAGCTCGACCACGGCATCCAGTTCCAGGGCGTGCAGACGAAGCCGCGCGGCATCGAGATCTCGGGCAGGATCGGCTTCAGCGACACGCACCCGTTCCTCGACCACTTCCGCTCTCTCAAGAGCCTGCTCGAGCGCACCACCGGCGCGGTGCCGAAGTTCAGCATCCCGGCGCCCACCGTGCTCGACTTCCGTCTTGAGCCCGGTCACCTCTCCGGGTCGGGGTACGACGGCCGCGACGACATCGTCGACGACCTCGTCCAGGCGTACCGCGACGCGGTCGCCGCGTTCTACGACGCCGGTGCCCGCTACCTCCAGTTCGACGACACCGCGTGGGCGTACCTGTGCTCCGAGGTCGAGCTCGAGAAGGCGCGCGAGCGCGGCATCGAGACCGACGGCATCGCCGAGCGTTACGCGGGCATCCTGAATCGCATCCTCGACGGCAAGCCGGACGACCTGGTCGTCACGACGCACGTCTGCCGCGGCAACTTCCGCTCGACGTGGATCTCGTCGGGCGGGTACGAGCCGGTCGCCGAGCAGCTCCTCGGCAACACCGCGTACGACGGCTACTTCCTCGAGTACGACAGCGAGCGCGCCGGCGGCTTCGAGCCGCTGCGGTTCCTTCCGGAGGGCGACAAGAAGGTCGTGCTCGGGCTCATCACGTCCAAGAGCGGCGAGCTGGAGAACGTCGATGCGGTGAAGCACCGCATCGACGAGGCGGCCGTGTTCGCCCCGCTCGAGCAGCTCGCCCTGAGCCCGCAGTGCGGGTTCGCCTCGACCGAGGAGGGCAACGTCCTCACCGAGGACGAGCAGTGGGCCAAGGTGCGCGAGGTCGTCGACATCGCCGCCGACGTCTGGCGCTGATCCGGCCCGTCCCGGCCCGGCCCCGCCTCTGTGGGAGGTTCGGGGCGTAATCCGTCCGTTGGGGCGCAGGTACTCCGCCCCAACGGAGAATCTGCGCCCCAAACCCGGGAAGAACCTCTCGCGACGGTGCGACGGTGGGCTCAGTGCCCGGGTGTCTCGACCACGGGGGTCCCGTGGGTGTGGAAGGTCTCGATCGTCTTCATGCCCCAGGCCTGGCCCTTTCGGCGCTCGGCCTCGGTCCACTCCACGACGGGCTGATCGGGGTCCAGCAGCAGGCGGGCGCCCGCGTTGGCGAACTCGATGCGGTTGCCGCCGGGCTCCCAGACGTAGAGGAAGAACGTCTGGTTGATCGCGTGCTTGTGAGGCCCTGACTCGATGTGGATGCCGTTCTCGAGGAAGATGTCGGCGGCCTTGAGGATGTCTTCCCGCGTGTCGGGTGCGAACGCGATGTGGTGGAGGCGGTTGCCGTGCTTGGTCCAGTCGTCGGAGTAGACGACGTCGTACGATTTCAGTGAGAAGTGGAACCACCACGCCGCGAAGCGGCCGGTGTCGAGCCGGATGCGCTCGGACTCGCGCATGCCGAGGGCGTCCCGCAGGAACGCGCCGTTCGCCTCGACGTCCTTCGCGAGGTAGTTGATGTGGTCGAGTCGGCGGGCGTTGACGCCGCGGCCCGGGAACCGCGAGGCCTGGTTCTTCAGCGCCGGACGGTCGTCGTCGCCCGCCTCGTACCGCTCGGCCTCGTAGAAGATCCCCATCGCGTGACCGTCGGGGTCGGTGAACTCGTACGTCGGCCCGCAGCCCACGTCGCCGTCGGTCCACCCGACGCCGAGCCCGGCCGCCTCGATCGCGGCGACGCGCCGCTCCAGCGCCTGCGGCGACGACGCGCGGAACGACGTGTGACCCACGCCCGCGGCATCCGATGCCGTCAGCTTGATCGTGTACAGCTGATACTCGTCCCACGTGCGCAGGTAGACGGCGTCGCCCTCCTCGGCGACGACCCGCATCGCCAGCAGGTCTTCGAAGAACCAGCGGCTCTCGGCGGGGGTGGGCGTCAGCAGCTCGACGTGGGCGAGGTGGGCGACGTCGAACGACGTGTCGGCGGTCATGGGGCGTCCTCTCTGACGGGAATCACCGGCGCGGTCTCGGAAAGACCGTGCCGTCGAAGAGCTTGCGGGCCGTGCGCAGCGAGAAGGAGGTCGCACGCCAGGTGCCGGCGTCGTCCTGCGTGATGCGCACGCGCGACGGGAAGGTGCCGCTCGGGTGCTCGATGGCGGTCTCCTCCTCGCCGAGGGGGCCCGCGATATCGTGCCCCACAGCGCCGGGGATCCGGAGGGCCGCGGCGACGGATGCTGCCATCAGCACGCCGATCGCCGTGTGCACGCGCGCCGGGATGAAGGCGCGGGTCGAGATCGCTCCGCCCGCCCGCGGCGGTGAGAGCAGGATCACCTTCGGCACCGTCTGCGCCGCGACGTCGCCGAGGCCCATGAGCGGACCCGCGACGAGCCGCAGGTGCTCGATGCGACCCTCGAGGTCGGCATCGGCCTCGAGGGTCGCGGGCGACTCGGAGCCGTCGAGGCCGAGGTCGTCGGCGCGCAGGAGCACGACCGGCATGCCGTTGTCGATGAGGGTCGCCGTGACGCCGTCCAGCTCGTCGGCGGGGTTGCCGGTGGGGAGGAGGGGCTTGTCGTCGCCGCCCCCGACTTCGAGCTCGATGGCGGATGCCGTGCCCGGGACGCCGTCGATGGCGGCGTCGCCGTCGTAGTCGGGGCGACCGTCGGCCGTGGTGAAGACGGCGGTCGCGGTGTCCCCGGTGTTGAGGAGCCGGATGCGCACGGTCGTGCGCGCGCCCGTCGCCGCGACGAGGCCGCGCTCCACGGCGAAGGGGCCGATGCCGGCGAGCAGGTTGCCGCAGGTCTGCGCGTCGGCCACCGTCGCCGTGTCGACGCCGACCTGCAAAAACAGGTAGTCGACGTCGACGTCCTCGGCGCTCGACGGCGACACGACCGCGACCTTGCTGGTGAGCGGGTGCGCGCCGCCGATGCCGTCGATCTGGCGGGGGTCGGGCGAGCCCATGATCCGCAGCAGCAGGTCGTCGCGCTCGGCCGGGTCGGACGGCAGGTCCGCCGCGAGGAAGTACGCGCCCTTCGACGTGCCCCCTCGCATCAGCATGCAGCGGACGCCGTCGCGCACGAGGTCAGGCGCGCTCATGGTCGCGCGCCTCGTATTCGGCCTGCGTGACGTACTCGATGCCGAGCTCGGCGAGGAGGGGACGCAGTCCCTTGCGGTCGAGGCTGAGCTCGCCGCCGCGGTACGCGGAACGGTCGGCCTCCTCCTTCGCGATGCGCGCGTCGGCGGCGGCGAGGGCGTGGTCCGCGTCCCGCCGGGGGACGCACAGCACGCCGTCGTCGTCCGCGACGATCACGTCGCCGGGGCGAACTGTCACACCCGCGACCACCACCGGCACGTTCACCGAGCCGGGCGTCGCCTTCACGGTCCCCTGCGCGAACACGGCCGCGGACCACACCGGGAAGCCCATCTCGCGCAGTTCCGCGACATCCCTGACTCCCGTCGTCGTGACCAGTCCACGCACCCCGCGCGCCTGCAGGGCCGTGGCGAACAGCTCGCCGAACGCGCCGTCCAGCGACGGCGACGTCGTGGTCACCACGAGCACGTCGCCTTCGGTGCACTGCTCGACGGCCGCGTGGATCATGAGGTTGTCGCCGGGGTGGCTCAGCACCGTGACGGCGGTTCCGGCGATGCGCACGTCGTCCTGGATAGGACGGATGCCGGGACCCGCGAGTCCCGTGCGGCCCATCGCCTCGTGCACCGTCGCGACGCCGTGGGATCCGAGCGCGCGGGCGGTCGCAGCATCCGTCCTCGCGATGTCGGTGACGATGACGGGCTTCATCACGGACGCACCCCGCTCACGACAGCACCGAGGTGACCTGCGGGAAGTGACGCATGTAGGCCTCGCCCATGGTCTCGTGGTGAAGGCCCAGGTTCGGGCCCGCGTTGCGCTTGAGCTGCACGCCGCGGCGGACCGCGAGGTCGGTGTAGTACGACCACATGTGCTTCTGGGCGGGCAGGCACTCCATCGCGGCGCGCTTGCGTCCGAACGCCTCGGTGATGTCGAGGAGCACGTCGGGCGTGAAGTCGCACTGCTCGGGCTGGTGCGGCTCGAAGAAGAAGACCGGAGGGGCGCCGATGATGTCGGCCTTTCCGGGGTAGCTGCCGTCGGAGTTCGCGACGCCGATCGCCTGCGCGAGCACGCGGGCCTCGAGCGCCATGCGCGCCGCCGCCGGGTGGTCGCCGTTGTAGGGGTCGCGCAGGGTGTGCGTGAGCACGACGGTGGGCTGCACCCGCCGGTACAGGTCCACGAGCCGCGAGACGGCGTCCCGCGACTCGACCAGCGGGTAGTCACCGAGGTCGAGGAACTCGATCTCTGCTCCGAGTGCGGATGCTGCGGCCTCGGCCTCGTCGCGCCGGATGCGCTTGATCTCATCCAGCGACTTGCCGTCGAGCCACTGACTGGCCGACTCGCCGCGCTCGCCGTACGACAGGCACGCGACCACTGCTCGCTCCCCTCGGAGGGCTGCGGCGGCGATCGCGCCGCCCGCCCGCCACACGAAGTCGCCGGCGTGGGCGCTGACGACGAGGAGCGTGTCGGCGGCGGTGTCTGTCATGGGGCCAGCGAACCATACCCGTGGCGAAATGGTCAACAAATTGTCTACAATCGTGGCGACCAAATACCTCTGGACGTAGGTATAGCCCCGACGTAGCATCGCGGTCAGGTCACCGGCACGAACCACTGGACGAGGAAGTCGAGACAGGCATGGCGAGCAACCTTCAACAACTGCTGGATGAATACACCGCCGAGCGGGGGAGCGTCGTCGACCTGCTCCGCAACTCTCAGCTGGGCACGTACATCTACCCGGTGGTGCCGGCCGAGTTCACCAACTGGCGGCGCGAGCAGAAGGCGTGGCGCGAGACCGCCGTGCTCTACGACCAGACCCACCACATGGTGAACTTCTTCATGACCGGTCCCGACGCGCTCACGCTGCTCTCCGACACCGGCGTCAACTCCTTCTCGAACTTCCCGGTGAACACGGCGAAGCAGTTCGTGCCGACCTCGTCGACCGGCGGCGTCGTCGGCGATGGCATCCTGTTCCACCTCTCGGAGCACGAGTATGTCTACGTCGGCCGAGCGCCCGGCGCCAACTGGCTGCAGTTCCACGCCGAGACCGGGGACTACGACGTCGAGACGCGCTACGACGACCGTTCGCCGTCGCGCCCCTACGGCGAGGCCGTCACACGCGAGTTCTACCGCTTCCAGATCCAGGGCCCGAACGCGTGGCCCATCATCGAGAAGCTCGCCGGGCACGAGGTCGAGCAGGTGCGGTTCTTCCACATGGGCGAGCTCGAGATCGCGGGGCAGCAGGTGCGCACGCTCCGCCACGGTATGGCGGGAGCCCCGGGCCTCGAAATCTGGGGACCATACTCAGAGCACGGTCGCATCCGCGACGCCGTGCTCGAGGCGGGCCGCGAGTTCGGCCTCGAGCCGTGCGGCTCGCGCGCGTACTCGTCGAACACGCTCGAGTCCGGCTGGATCCCCTCGCCGCTGCCGGCGATCTACACCGGCGGAGACATCGAGCGCCGCTACCGCGAGTGGCTGCCCGCGAGCAGCTACGAGGCCATCAACGCCCTCGCAGGGTCGTTCGTGTCGCAGAACATCGAGGACTACTACCTCAATCCCTGGGACCTCGGCTACGGCTCGTTCGTGAAGTTCGACCACGACTTCATCGGCCGCGACGCGCTGGAGCGGGTCGACCCCGAGACGCAGCGCAAGAAGGTCACCCTCGCGTGGAACGACGAGGACCTGAGCAAGCTGCTCACGAGCGTGATCGACCGAGAGGGTCCCGGGTACCAGTTCTTCGATCTGCCGAACGCGAACTACGGCTCGTCGAACTACGACGCCGTGATCGACGCCGACGGCGACACGGTCGGCCTGTCCCTGTTCACCGGCGTCACCGCGAACGAGAAGCGGGGCCTGTCGCTTGCGACCGTCGACCGCGATGTGCCGATCGGCGCGGAGGTGCGTGTGGTGTGGGGCGAGCCCGACGGCGGTTCGCGCAAGACCACCGTCGAGCCGCACGAGCAGCTCGCCGTGCGCGCCGTCGTGAGCCCGGTGCCGTACGCCGTGACCGCCCGCCAGGAGTATCACGGCGGGTGGCGCACCGCGGCAGTGGTCTAGCCCGCGACCGGGTGCGGAGGCATCCGTCGCCGAAAGGGAAGGAGGTGCCGACGTGGCACGCGGCTCGGACGGCGAGTCGGTCCTGCACAAGCACCTGCGGGTGCTGCAGGCCTTCGACGTTCTTCGTCCCCTACTGACGCTCACCGAGATCGTCGACGCGACCGGGCTGGCCGTGTCGACCACCCATCGCCTGGTCGCCGAGCTCGAGCGCGAGGGTCTGCTCGAGCGGATGCCGGACCGTTCGTACCGGCTCGGCCTCCGGCTGTGGGAGTTCGCCTCGCGCACGCCCGGCGCCCTCGGTCTGCGGGAGCTGGCGCGGCCGTGGCTCGAAGCCGTGCACTCCCGCGTGCGCCAGCACACTCAGCTCGGCGTGCTCAGCGGACGCGATGTGCTCTTCATCGAGCGGCTCTCGACCCGCGATGCCGTCGTCAACGCCACGGTGATCGGCGGCCGCGTGCCGCTGCCGGTGAGCTCGAGCGGGCTCGTCCTGCTCGCGCATTCGTCTCCCGGCGTCGTGGAGGACGTCATCGCGGCCGGATGGCCGGCGTACACTCCGGCGACGATCCGCGACGCCGAAGCGCTGCGGGCGAGGCTTCGGAGGGTCCGCGCCGACGGGTTCGCGGTCACCGAGGGGCACATCCACCGGGAGTCGCGCGGGATCGCGGTGCCGGTGATGGATCACCACGGCGTGGTCCACGCCGCACTGGGCGTCGTGGTGGCGAGCGACGGCACCCCGCCTCAGCCGGCGATCGAGCTGCTGACCGTGGCGGCCGCGGGTATCGCCCGCGCTCTCACCGAGGCCGGTGGCGCGCCGGGCGGCCACGGCATGCGAACCATGGCGAGCACGTCGCGGCGGTCCCTCGACTACTTCTCGTCGCTCGACGCGCACACCATGCCGTCGGCATCCGTGGGCTGACCCCGCACGCCGAAGGCCCCGGGATCGGTGGATTCCGGGGCCCTCGCCTGTCATCTCGGCCGGCGCATCACTGCGTCACCCAGGCGTACGAGCTCGCGTCATCGAGAGAGCCGGTGCCGGTAACTCCGGCCGGGCCGGGCGCGGCCGGACTTGCGGGGTCGCCGGGTTTCAGCCGTGGTCGCGCTCGGCGACCAGCCGCTCGAACCACGCCAGCGTGGCGCGCGTCATGTCGGCGGGCTGCCCCGACGACTCCAGCGCAGCGAGGGCCGCGCGCACCTCGTGCTCGCGGCGCACGGCGTGCGTCGTCGAGCCGTCGACGAGGCGATCGATGAGCGCGGCCCCGTCAGGCCCGAGCTCCTGCGCCATCTGCACGCGGAGCCAGTCCTCGGCTCCTGCGGCGCGGGCGGCGCCGAGTCCCTCGAGCACCAGTGCCGCGAGGCCCTTCATGAACACGCTCCGCAGCAGCCGCAGGCGGGCAGCTTCGCCCGCCTCACCGTCGACGACCTCGACGGGCACCCCGAAGGGGGTGATGCGCTCGGCGAACCCATGGGCGCCGGAGCCGCTCGCGAGCAGCGGCGTGCGGTGACCCGCGCGCATCACCGGCGCGAGCACGGCGACGTCGGCCATGGCGAGACCCCGATCGGCGGCCAGGCGCGCGATGCGCTGCTTGAGCTCTGGCGCGGCGGTGTTGAGGTCGGCGTAGACGGCGCCGTCTACGACGTGCGGAAGAGCATCGCGGGCGACGGATGCCGCGGCATGGCCGGTGACCAGGCTCAGCGCCACGTCCGCCCCGGCGAGGGTGTCGGCCAGGGTCGCGAACTGCGGCACGTCGGGATCGCCGAGATCGTGCGCGGGGTCGAAACCGCGCACGTGGGCGCCGGCGTGGGCCAGGCCGCGCGCGTACCTGCGGCCGGCTTCGCCGAGACCCAGGATCGCGATCGTCGTCATGGCGGCCACCCTAGAGCAGGGCCGCGGGGCCGGGGGCGGGGAGCGCGCCCGCGTCGTGAGGGTCGTTGTCGAGGCTCTCGAGGAACTCGAGGGAGCGGCGCGACCCGCTCACGAGCGACCGGATGCCGTGCGTGCGCTCGTCCACGTCGGGCCGGTAGGCGACCGCGAGATCGCGTGCGATGCCGGTGGCGGCCCGGTGCAGCAGCTCGGCGTAGGCGTGCGTCGATGCGCCGTCGTTCGGCACCACGACGCCGATCGCGGCGTACACGCCCCCGCCGGGCCCCGTCACCGGCACGGCGATGCCGCGGGACTCGGGATGGATGTGCCCCTCGGTCACCGCGTACCCCTCCTCGCGCACGCGACGCAGCTGCGCCCGCAGCTCGACGCCGGCGTGGATGGTGCGGTCGGTGTAGCTGCGGAGGCCCCGCGCGATCACGTCCGCGACGAGGGAGGCGTCGGCGTGCGCCAACAGCACGAGCCCGCTCGAGGACGCGTGCAGCGGGATGCGGCCGCCGATGAGCGTCGCGTTGACGACGGCATCGCGGGTCGACATCCGGTCGATGAAGAGCACGTCGCGTCCGCTCAGCACCCCCAGCTGAGCGTGCTGCCGCACCCGCTCGTGCACCGCGCCCAGCCACGGTCGCGCGATCTCGCGGAGGCCGACCGCGCCCGGCGTGCGGCTGGCGAACTCCCACAGCCGCACCCCGAGCCGATACGTGCGATCGGGCAGACGCTCCAGCAGCCCCTCCCGCTCCAGCTCGGCGATGAGCCGGTGCGCGCTCGACGGCGGGATGCCCGCCGCCTCGGCGATCTCCGTCAGGGTGAGGAACGGATGCCACGCGTCGAAGCTCTCGAGCACGCGCAGGTGCCGGTGCAGCACCGACTCGCCCGCAGATCCTCGTGCCACGGCATCCTCCTCGATGACGCCCGCAATGCCCGCCGGCTCAGGCGTTCGCGCGATATACCGTCCGGGCGTAGTCGTGGTAGGGCGCAGGGGCGACCGTCGCGCGGATGCGCACCTGGCGGTGGTCGGCGTCGACACCGTCCTTGCGCGAGATCGGGTCCTCGCCCCACACCACCTCGACCTCGTCGCCGTCGCTGAGGCCGGCGTCCAGGGTCGCGAGGGACATGTAGAGCTGGTCGTACGCCACATACCCGGCATCCGTCGAGATCCCCACGCGCTCGCCGTCCTTCAGGATCTCGTCCATCTGGTACAGCCCGTACCGCGCCTTCGGGAAGTCGAGGTACTTCGCGGGAGTGCCGGGCTCGAGCTGCGAGCGCACGACCGCGGCGACGTCGTCGGCGTTCCAGATCAGCGTGACCTTGCGGCGCCGCTGGTTCTCGGCGTGCTTCTCGAGCGCCTCGCGTCCGTGGAAGTCGTGGTCGAAGCGCACCGAGCGGCCGAGGCCGATGTCGAACGGCGTCATGTAGAAGTCGTGGATGTCGGTCGAGTACAGCGAGCCGCCCACCGAGCCGATGCGGGCCGCCGGCAGCCACTCGCGATACTCGGCGAAGTCGTCGTCGAAGACGGCCGGGAACGGCGTCGGAACCCAGCCCGACTCGAGCGGCGACGACGAGTACGCCTTCGCTCCGACGCGACGGATGCCATGCTCGGCGCCCGCCTCCATGAGGGCGTCGAGGACGATCTCGTGGTCTTCCCAGGGACCGTAGAACTCGAAGCCGGGCTGACCGGCCATGCCGTGGCGCAGCGCCTTGACGGGCCGGCCCGCGATGGTGACGTCGCCGATGTGGAAGAACTTGATCTCGGGCGCCGGCCCGCCGAACACCTTCTCCATCACGAGGTCGGCGTGCGGTCCCTGCAGCTCGTAGCGGTAGAACGTCGGCGGACCTTGGCGCATGTGCGAGTTCGCCTCGAGGCGATACCGCACGTCCTTGCCGAGCGCCTGCGCCTTCTCGATGTTGAAGCGCACCCAGTCGATGAGGATGTGGTGCCCGATGAGCACCAGGCCCTCGGGCCCCTCGGCGTTGTAGAACAGGATGCCGTCGCCGATGAGATAGCCGTCCTGGTTCACCGAGATCAGCTGCTTCGCGACGCCCGGGCGGAACGTCGCGAACGTGTTCGGCGAGATGGAGCTCAGCAGGGCGATCAGGTCGGCGCCGTCGAGGAACAGCTGCGTCATGTGGTGCGACTGGTCCATGAGCGCCACCGACGTGTTCCATGCCCGCTGCTCGTCGCGCCAGTTCGTGAACTCCGGCGCGACCGGGAACGTGAACGCCGGCCAGTTCTGGTTGCGCAGCAGCTCCACAGGGCTGCCGGCGCGATCGATCGCCTGGGCGAGTGACTCTGGCGTCGAGTCGGTCGTGGTCATCGTCGACCCTCCTTCGTTGATGGGGAAGCTGCGGTCAGCGTAGGAGCGACTCCGCCCAGGTTCGTCGAGAAGTTCCGTTGAGCGGAAACGGATGCCGCAGCCGACCGCCCTGCGCGCCAGCATCGGAGTCGCAAGATCACGGTCGCGGAACTTCACACCAAAATCGTTGACAATCTCGCCGTGGATCCGTAGCTTCCCAACCAGGGGAGGACTCGAGTCCCCGACCGACCACGACGACGCGACGATGCGAAAGGTGGAGCCATGGGCGCTCGGCTCGCAGTCCGCGACGTCAGCCTTCAGTTCGGCGGCGTCGAGGTGCTCGAAGACGTGACCTTCACGGTCGAAGCCGGGCAGATCTTCGGTCTCGTCGGGCCCAACGGCGCCGGCAAGACATCGCTGTTCAACTGCGTGAGCGGGCACTACCGGCCGAGCGCCGGCTCGATCACGATCGACGACGACGAGGTGCTCGGCTCGCCGCCCGCCACGCTCGCCCGGCACGGCCTCGCGCGCACCTTCCAGCATCCGGCGCTGCAGCTGCGCGAGACGGTGCTCGAGAACGTGCTGCTCGGCGCCCACAGCCGGCTTCCCGGCGGCGCGGTGGAGTGGTCGCTGCGCCTGCCGCGCACGGTGCGGTCCGAGAAGGCGCTGCGCCGGGAGGCGCTCGACCTCCTCGAGAGCCATGGTCTGGGGTGGGCCGCGAAGACCCGGGCCGACGAGCTCTCCCACGGGCTGCACAAGGGTGTCGAGCTCTGCCGCGCGCTCCTCATGAAGCCGCGGCTGCTCCTCCTCGACGAGCCGGCCGCCGGCCTGCCGCACTCCGAGGTCGAGCAGCTGATCGAGACCGTGCGGCGCGTCCGCGACGACGACATCACGGTCGTGATCGTCGAGCACAACATGGGGCTCATCTCCGCCCTCACCGACCGCGTCGTCGTGCTCGACCACGGGCGAAAGCTCATGGAGGGCTCGGCCGCCGAGGCCCAGTCCGATTCGCGGGTCATCGAGGCCTACCTCGGGAAGGACGCGGTCGATGACGCTGCTTGAACTCGCCGACGTCCGAGCGTTCTACGGGCGCGTCCAGGTGCTCGAGGGCGTGTCGCTCACCGTCCCCGAGGGCGGCGCCGTCGGCATCCTCGGAGCCAACGGCGCCGGCAAGACGACGACGCTCCGCGCGGTGTCGGGTACCGTGCGCTCGACGGGCACCATCCGCTTCGACGGCAAGGACCTCCGAGGCCTCCGCCCCGACCAGGTCGCCGCGCTGGGCATCGCACACGTGCCCGAGGGGCGAGGCACGCTCTCCGACCTCACGGTGCGCGAGAACCTTCGTGTCGGCGCATACCGCCGCAAGGACGCCAAGGCGATCCGCGCCGACGTCGACTACTGCCTCGAGCTCTTCCCGCAGCTCGCGGACCGCATCCGCTCCAACGGGTCCGCGCTGTCGGGAGGAGAGCAGCAGATGCTCGCCATCGCGCGGGCGATCATGGCCCGGCCGCGGCTGCTGCTCCTGGACGAGGCATCCCTCGGTCTCGCTCCCAGCACCGCCAAGGCCGTCTACCAGGCGATCGGGCGGCTGCGCACGGAGTCGGGCATCGCGATGGTCGTGGTGGAGCAGAACGCCAACCTCGCCTTCACCCTCGTCGACAGCGCGACCGTGCTCGAGACGGGGCGCAACGTCCTGACCGGCTCGACCGCGGAGCTCAAGGGCATGGACGAGATCCGCCGCGCGTACCTGGGAGGCTGAGGGTGGGCACGTTCATCCAGCTCGTGATCGACGGACTGTCGACGGGGTCGATCTATGCGGCGCTCGCGCTCGCGATCGTGCTGGTCAACCAGGCCACGGGCCTCATCAACTTCGCGCAGGGCGGCATGGCCGTGCTGTCGGCCTACATCGCATGGGCGCTCAACGGGTTCGGCATCCCGCTCGTGCTGGCGATCCTCATCGCGATCGTCGCGTCGTTCTTCCTCGGTGCACTCATCGAGCGGTACCTCATCCGCCGCTTCGAGCGCGGCGACCCCGACACCGCGGTCGTCGTCACCATCGGCCTGCTCACCCTCATCACGGGCGTGTGCGCGTGGATCTGGACGTACAACAACCGGCTCTTCCCCTCCCTCTTCCCGCTCGAGACGATCAAGGTCGCCGGCGCCGTCATCAGTGTGCGCTCGCTCGGGACGATCCTCGTGATCGTCGCGATCATGATCCTCATGCAGGCGCTGTTCCTCGGCACCAAGCTCGGCCTGGCGCTGCGGGCGGTCGCGATCAATCCGGCCTCCTCGGCGTTCTCGGGCATCAACGTCGGCCGCAGCCTGATGGTCGGCTGGGGGCTCGCCGCCGTGCTGGGCGCCGTCGCCGGCGTCCTCGTCGCCCCGCAGCTGACGCTGACCCCGGGGATGATGGACTCCGCGCTCGTCTATGCGCTCGCGGCCTGCATCCTCGGCGGCCTGACGAGCCCCATCGGCGTCGTCGTCGCGGCGTGGCTGATCGGCGTGCTCGAGAACCTCGCGGCCGTCTACATCCCCTTCATCGGACACGACCTCAAGATCGCGGTGCCGTTCATCCTCATCTTCGTCGTGCTCATCGTGCGGCCACAGGGCCTGTTCGGCCGGAAAGCGGTGGTGCGCGTCTGATGGCTTCGACCACGGAGTTCTGGAGTCGCCCCTGGGTGAGGTGGGCGTGGATCGGCCTCGTCGTCGTGCTGCTCGCAGTCGGGCCGCTCATCCTGCCCGAGTTCGCCAACCAGACGATCGCGCGCATCGGCGTCTTCGCCGTCGCGGTGCTCGGACTGAACGTGGTGATGGGCTACACCGGCCAGGTCTCGCTGGGTCAGATCTTCTTCGTCGGTGCGGGCGCCTACGCCACCGCCTTCGGCGTCAACGCGGGCTGGAACATCGCGCTCGTCTTCCTGTTCGCGGGCGTCCTGCCGGCGGTGCTCGGGCTTCTCGTCGCGCTCGCCGCGGCGCGCCTGGGCGGGCTCGCGATCGCGATGGTGACGATCGCGCTCCCCCTGGTGGGCCTCCCGCTCGCCAAGAGGCTGTCGGACTTCACCGGGGGATCGCAGGGCACCTCCGCGCGCTTCTCGGACGCCCCCGAGTGGACAGGCCTGTACGACGACCAGTGGCAGCTGTACATCGTGATCCTCATCGGCGGCATCACATTCCTGCTCACCCGCAACCTCGTGCGCGGCAAATACGGCCGTGCGTTCGCGATCGTGAAGGGCAACGAGGCGGTCGCGGCGTCCATGGGTGTCTCGCCGTACCGCTACAAGGTGCTGGCGTTCACGATCGCCTCGCTCATCGGCGGCGTCAGCGGATTCCTCTACATGGTCGTGATCCAGTACACGTCGCCCGAGACGCTGCACTTCGGTCACTCGATCGAACTGCTCGCGTCGATGGTCATCGGAGGCGCCGGCAGCATCATCGGCTCGCTCCTCGGCGGCGTCTGGTACGTGGTGCTTCCGCAGATCACCAACCTCATCGACCCGAACATCACGGCGATGCTGCAGGGCGCCATCCTCCTCGTCGTGCTCTTCGTCCTCCCTGGCGGCCTCGTCTCGCTGCCGCGGCTGTGGCGGCGCCCCGACCGCGGCTCGGGCTCGCCACGAGGGGCCGCGCCGAACGTGGACGCGAAGCGGACGGATGCCGCGGCATCCGTCGCCGGCACCTCGGCGGTCGCGGACGCCCTCGGCGGCCCGCCGACGCCCCCATCGACCCCACCACCGTCAACGACACAGTCATAACCCACACAGAGAGGCAGGACCATGAGCACGAACCGCAGGAGGATGCGTGTCGCCTCGGTCGTCGCCGGGATCGGCATCGTCGCCGTCCTCGCCGCCGGCTGCTCGCGCGGCGGCGGAACGCCGAACAGCACCGAAGACGGCGCGGCCGAGGCGAGTCCCGGCATCACCGACAGCTCGATCACGCTCGGCATCACGACGCCGCTGTCGGGACCCACGGCGGGCCCCGGCACGTGCACCGTCGCGGGCATCACCGCCTACTTCGGCGCCAAGAACGCCGACGGGGGGGTGGAGTTCGGCGACGGCAAGACCCGCAAGGTCGAGATCGAAGCGCTCGACGACGAGTACGACCCGCAGAAGGCGAAGGCCAACTACGACCAGCTCAAGAGCAGCGTGTTCGCGATGACTGCCGGCCTCGGCACCCCCACCAACCGCGCGTGGCGCGAAGCGGCGATCGCCGACGAGGTGCCGCAGGCGCTGATCATGACGGGCGATCCGATCTTCAGCGACGCGGAGGAGAGCCCCTGGCAGCTCGGCTTCGTGCCGACCTACCTGAACGAGGGTCAGGCCTTCGGTGAGCTGCTGGCCGGATCGGGTGAAGACCACAAGGTGGCGATCCTGTCGCAGAACGACGACTACGGCGAAGGCTACGTCGAGGGCTTCAAGTCGGGCATCGAGGGCGCCGACAACATCGAGGTCGTGAAGGAGCTCACATATGAGGCCACCGACACATCGGTCGACGCGCAGTTGACCGAACTCGCGGGCTCGGGCGCCGACGTGTTCTTCAACGCGATGTCGATCACCCCGCTGGTGATCTCGTCGCTGCAGAAGACGCAGGAACTCGGCTGGCTGCCCTCGTGGTTCCTGCCGTCGAACACCTCGAGCCCGAGCGCGATCCTCGAGCCGGGTGGCGCGGCCGCGTTCCCCGGTGTCTACACCGTCGCCTTCGCGCAGTCGGCGGCGGCACCCACCTTCGCCGACAGCGAAGAGGGCGCCGCATTCCTGTCGGAGCTCAAGGAGTTCGGGAACTACCCCGACCCGCCGGCGTTCCCGCACTGCGTCTGGTCGTACCAGGTCGGCGCGACGCTGGAGCAGGTCTTCGCGAAGATGACCGAGCCGACGCGCGCCGACTTCATGGAACAGCTTCGCACGATCTCGGGCTACACCGCACCGCTCATGCTCGAGGGCTCGACGGTCGACACGACCGTCGACGGCCAGCCGGCCGTCTCGACCGTGCAGGTGCAGAAGTACAACGGCAAGGGCTACGCCCCGGCCGAATCCTGGGACGAATGACCTGAGCGGGGCGAGGGGGCGGGCGGAGGCATCCGTCCGCCCCTTCGCCGTTGCCGAGAAACCGCGATCGCACCGCGGAACCATCCCCGCGGTGGTGGTTCAGCGCGTTCGTGGTCTCTCGCGTGCGACGGAGCGAGGACGGTGCCTCACTCCATGCCGTGCAGCACCTCGACGATGCCCGACAGGTGGGCGCGGGTGGCGGCTTCGGCGGCGTCGGGGTCCTTCGAGAGGATCGCGTCGATGATCGCGATGTGCTCGGGGGCGGACGTCGCGGCGCGGCCGGGGTGGAAGGCGAGACGGAACTGGTGACGGGCCGACTGAGCGCGCAGGCGCTCGAGCAGCTGGGTCGCGGTGCCGTGGCGGCTGAGGTCTCGGATGCGGCGGTCGAGCTCCTGGTTGAGGCGCGAGTACGCCATCAGGTCGCCGGATCCGATCGCGGCCTCGATGTCGGCGCGCAGCGCCCGCAGCTGGTCGGCGTCGGCGGGGGTGAGGTTCTCGGCCGCCTTGCGGGCGCACAGCGTCTCGAGGCCGATGCGCACCTCGACGATCTCGATCGCCTCGTCGACGGTGATGGCCCGCACGCGCGCACCGCGGTTGGGGAGGCGCTCGACGAGGCCTTCGCCGGCGAGGTTCAGCAGAGCCGTGCGCACGGAGGCCCGCGAAGCGCCGTAGCGCTCGCTGAGATCGGCCTCGATGAGGCGCTGATGCGGCGCGAACTGCGCGTCGAGGATCGCCTCGCGGATCACCTGCGTCAGGTCGGGACGCTCGATCGTCTCGTCGTCGCTCAGCACTGCAGCATCCGTCATCTCGGCCAACCTCCTTCGGCGCCTTCATCCGTGCACTGACACTATCTCGCGTGGCGCCGATCGACGCGAAGAATCTCATACGAAATCCGCGCGAAAATCGTCGACAATCTTGATTCAGGCGCATGGGAGAGGCACGCTGGGAGAGGTGTCGATCCGCGCCGACCCGAGGCGGATCCACGTTGGACAACACGGAGAGGTGGACGTTCCATGGGCGAGACGGCGATGGGGACTGCGGTCCGGACAGGCCTGTTCATCGGAGGTGAGGAGCGCTTCACCGACGACGTGCTGACGATCCCCGACCCCGGCAAGCCGGGCGCGGTCGTGGGTGAGGCCGCGGCCGCGACGGAATCGGATGTGAAGGATGCCGTCGCCGCGGCGAAGAAGGCCTTCCCGGCGTGGGCGGCGCTCACACCGCAGGAGCGCGCCGCCCAGATGGCCGCCGCGATCGCGGGCATCGCCGACGACCGCGACGAGGACGCCGCGATCCTGTCGCAGGAGAACGGCAAGATCCGCATGGAGGCCTGGATCGACGGCCTCGTGTTCGAGATCCGCTGGAACCTCGCGCTCATGCTCGCCGACGAGGTCGACGCCTCCAAGACGCTGCCTCCGATCCCCGGGGCGATCCCGGTCTCGACCGACGTGACGTACCAGCCCCTCGGGGTCGTCACGGTGATCGTGCCGTTCAACTGGCCGATCGCGATCCTCGGCGCCGCCCTGCCGCACGCCCTGCTGGCGGGCAACACCGCGATCGTGAAGCCGCCGCCCTCGGCGCCGCTCGCGACGACCCGTGTCGTGCAGCGCGTGGCGGAGAAGCTGCCGCCCGGCGTGCTCAACGTCGTGACCGGACGCGACCAGGACATGGCCGGCCTCATCCAGAACCCCGACATCGCGAAGGTGTGCTTCACGGGCAGCGTCAACGGCGGCAAGCGGATCATGGAGATGGCGTCGAAGACCCTCACCCGGGTCACGCTCGAGCTCGGCGGCAACGACGCGGCGGTGTTCCTCGACGACGCGATCCTCGACGATGCCCACCTCGACCGGCTGTACGCGGCGATCTACGACACCACCGGTCAGATCTGCATGAACGCCAAGCGCGTGTTCGTGCACCGCTCGCGGGTCGACGAGCTCGTGGCGGGACTCACGGCCCGGCTCGAGGCGGCACGGCTGGGCTACGGGCTCGACGAGGGCACCACGATGGGCCCCCTGCACCAGCCGGCCCAGAAGGCGTTCGTCGACGAGATCATCCAGGAGGCGAAGGATGCCGGCGCCGACGTCCGCGAATTCGGCGAGCTTCCCGGCGGCGACCTGGCCGGCGGCAACTTCGTTCGGCCCGCGATCGTGGTCGACCCTGGTCTCGACCTGCGCGTGGTCACTCAGGAGCAGTTCGGTCCGGTCATCCCGGTGATCCCGTTCGACGACGAGGCCGAGGCCGTGCGCCTCGCCAATGACACGTGGGGCGGCCTGTGCGGCTCGGTGTGGACGGCCTCGCCCGAGGCCGCGCAGCGGGTCGGCTCGCAGCTGGAGTGCGGCTACGTCTGGGTCAACGACCACGGCGCGACGCGCCTCGACCTGCGCGCCCCGTTCGGCGGGATGAAGCAGTCCGGGTTCGGTCGCGAGCAGGGGATCGAGGGCGTCCGCGCCTTCCAGGACACCCGCTCGATCGCGACCCTCGACCCGGAGGCGCTGGCCTCGATGGCCCACTGACCTGATTCGGGTTCGGCTCTGAGCCGTCTTCCGGGTGCGGGGAGCGATTCGTCCCGTTGGGGTGCGCAATCCGCGCCCCAACGGACGGGATGCGCCCCAGGCCCGGGACGGGGCCCCGTGGACGCCGGTCGGGTCCGCGACCGGATCAGGACCCGGTCGCTGAGTTCGTCGCGGCGCCGTCGAGGCGGTCGACGAGCTCCAGGCCGCGGCGGGCCCAGGCGATCTCGCCCTGTGCGCGCTCGACGAGGCCTTCGTAGGCGAAGCGCTTGTAGGCGATGGTGCGCTCGCGGTCTGCATCCGCCGTGACTGCGAGGCGCCGGACGAGCATGGGGTTGGCGACCGCGTCGATGCGCTCGAGCTCGCCCTCCCACTGCGCCAGCTCGCCCTGCCACTGGGCGATGTGCCGCTCGAGGAACGCGCGCGATTCCTCCGGCGTCGCGGTCTCGAGATAGGCCGCGCGCAGGTGCGCGGGGTCGCGCACCCTCTGGTAGTCGAGGGGGGAGGCCATCCAGGCGAGGAAAGCCCGGTCGCCGGCATCCGTCACGTGGTACATGCGGCGCGTGCCGCGCTCGCCGCGGGTCTGCTCCTCGCCCTCGATCAGGCCGAGCTCCTCCATCTTGCGCAGCTCAGGGTAGATCTGGGAGTCGGGCGCGTGCCACACGTGACCGACCGACTGGTGGAACTGCTTCTGCAGGTCGTAGCCCGACAGGGGGCCGACGCGCAGGATCGCCAGCAGCGCGTAGCGCAGACTCATCGCATTCTCTCCCTTGTCGCCCTTCTCGCCCTTCTCGCCCGAGGGTAGCGGCCCATCCCCGCGAGAATTCATCTGACGGCCGAGACCATGGGTGAAAACCGCTGTCTCGGCCGTCAGATGGATTCTCGCGGGCGGGGCCGGCGGCGCGG